>JBCCDJ010000018.1:0-102281 GCA_039030855.1 Pseudomonadota bacterium | reverse complement strand
CGCAATCTGGTCGAGCGGTTCTTCTGTCGGATGAAGGACATGCGCAGGCTGACCACACGCTACGAAAAGCTGAAGCGAAACTTCCTGTCCATGCTCCACATCTTCGCAATCAGCTGCTGGCTGAATTGAGTCCAGACCCTAATCAACCCATAAGTGAGGTCGCTGACGCGTGGTCAGGCGCAGGCTGCCGCGTCCGGGTCCCATCGATGGATGGGAATATGCTGTTGCTGCGCCAATTTCGCCCGCGCCTCCTCCCACATGCGTCGCCATTCATCGGCATCGCGCAATTCCGTGTCCGGCGCTGCGCTGCTGCGCGCGATGAAGGACGGAAAATGCGATCGCCCGGTCGGTTGGCCGGTCCGGTTGTAGCGGATGTCAAACGACCAGCGGAACCCGTCAGTCTGGTTAACCAGCGATGAATGGGCCGTCTTGGGGTGAAAGATCACGACACCGCCTGACCGCACGGGCAGCGGCACCGCACGCGCCTTGTCCAGCACCTCATCCGGGATCGAAAGCTGGATGCCCGCGGGGCAGTGGGTTTTCAGTGCTTCGCGGTGGGTCCCCGGTACGACCTGCAAACAACCGTTTTCGGGCGTCGCGTCAGAGATGGCGATCCAGACGGTGATCATGTCCGTCTCATCCGCCTCCTCATGGGTGACGCCCTGATCCTGATGCCAGTCGGTGATCGTCAGATGCGGGCGCGTCTCGTCGGCATGAAGCGCCGCGGCAGGCGGTTTTATACGGACATGCTGAATGGGGTTTGAGGTAATCTCCGGACCGATCAGTGCCTCCACGAGGTCGAGGATCGCGGGATCGGTCATCATAGCCAGAACCGCCGGTCCGAAGTGCATCGGCGTGTCGGCACCGATCACCCCACCCGGCAGCGAGATGTCCATCGGCTGGAACCAGTCCAGCTTTGCCTCGTAAGAGGCGCGCAACTGCCCGTCGAAATCCATACCGGCAATCTGAGGCGGCAACCTGCCCGCATCAATCCAGCCTTTGACGAGATCGGCGAGCAAGACAGCGTATTCCGCCTTCACCGCCTCGATGATCGCGGCGGGGAATACATTTTCGAGGACGAGAAACCCCTCCGCCTCGAAGCGGGTCTTGATCGTATCGTCCAGCATGGTCGCCTCCAGTGGTCGAACGCGCATGATAGGCTCAAGCAGGTCAATGCGAAAGCCCGGCTCAGCGATACGCCTTCATCCAGCCGAGGCCAGCATCGGTCGTTGTGCGTGGCTTGTACTCCGCGCCAACGAACCCGTCCCAGCCCATTTCGTCCACCGCCGCGAGGAACCGCTCGAAACTTACCTCTCCCTCGTCCGGTTCGGCGCGCGAGGGACAGGCGGCGATCTGGATGTGCCCGATCAGGGGCAGATGCGCTTCCAGCCTCCTGGTCAGGTCGCCTTGCATGATCTGGACATGATAAGCGTCGAACATGATCTTCACATTCGGACAGCCGACAAAATCGATGATCTCGGCGGCCTGCTCGATACCATGCAGGAAATAGCCCGGCACATCACGCAGGTTCAACGGCTCAATCAGAACGATCTTGCCAAGGTCGCGCGCTTCTTCGGCGGCGAAGCGCAGATTGGCGATGAAGGTTTCCTCGTCGCCGTTCTTGCCCGCCATGACATGCACCGCGCCGCACTCGGTCGCGTGGGCATAGTCGATGGCCTGTGTGATAGCGGCGCGCGCCTCTTCCTCACGTCCAACCAGCGCGGAAAGGCCGTTTTCACCTGCCTTCGCATTACCGCGCACGGTGTTGAGGCCGAGAAGCGGCAGGCCGGTTTCCGTCAGCGTAGCGACGATCTCATCTGGATCGGTATCGTAGGGCCAGTGCATCTCCACCGCCTCGAACCCGGCCGCCTTGGCGCGATGAATGGCGTCCGGCAGCGACAACTCGGTCCACAAAAAGCCGAGATTGGCTGAAAATCGTGGCATCAAAAAACTCCTAGACGTCCCAATCGACGTCAAAATGATCGACAACATTCCTGATCTGCACTTCGCTGAGCCCGATCGGCCCCAATCCGCGTGTGAGGAGAGCGAGCTTCGCCGTCTCCTCCAGTTCTTCCATCGCGTAGACAGCGGCTTCCAGATCCTTCGCTGCGACGACGGGGCCATGATTGGCCAGGAGAACGGCGCTGCGTTTGCCCGCCAGACCCCTCACAGCATCCCCCATAGCCGGATCGCCGGGGCGAAAATAGGGTAGGAGTTTGACCTTCCCAAGGCGCATGATGGAATAGGCCGTCAGCGGCGGCAGCACATTGTCAGGGTCGGTATCGGGCAGCATCGACAAGGCGACGGAATGGGTAGAATGCAGATGTACGACAGCACCCGCGGTTGACCGTGTCTCGTAAAACGCAGCGTGCAGCGGCATCTCTTTCGTCGGCTCATCGCCTTCGATCAGTCGACCCTTCGCATCAAGGCGCGACAGCCGCGCCGGGTCCAGCGCGCCAAAGCTGGTACCCGTCGGCGATACGAGAAGTCCGCCATCATCCGTGCGGGCCGAGATGTTGCCGGAAGAACCACCCGTGAGCCCGCGATCAAAGATCGACTTCGCGAACCGGCAGATATCCTCGCGCAGCTTTGCCTCGCTCATGAACCCAGCGCCTTAACCGCCTTGGGGAAGAAATCTGGCGCACCGAAATTCCCCGATTTCAGCGCCAGCGTCAGGTCGCGCCCCTCCACGCGCAGCGCCGGCACGCCGGGGTCGATCTCCGGCCCGATTTCCAGCGCCTCGACCGACAGTGCCTCGACCACCGCACCCGATGTTTCTCCACCCGCGCTGATCAGCCTTGTAACTCCGCCCGCGACCAGCGCGCGCGCAGCCTCGGCGAAGACACCCTCGATGGCTCCGGCGATCAGGTCCTTGCCGAATGCCTCCTGCGCCTCCTTCACGGCCAATGGATCGGCGGAGGAATAGCCAAGCGGCACGCCATCCTGCGCCAGCATCCATTCCGCAAGCTTGTCGCCGGTCATCTCGCCCGTGATCACATCGCTGGCCCTGATCTCGATCATCGGGCCGTCATGATTGATCACCTGCCCGCGCGTGGCGTTGGAGCAGGACCCAGACAGGATCGCGGCGCGGCCATCCGAACCTCGCCAATCCGATGCGCCGCCTGCCAGAAGACCGCTGCGACGGAAATTCTCCGGCAGGCCCAGTGCCACGCCTGAGCCGCCCGTGATCAGCGGCAGGTCGGCCACTGCCGCACCGATTTCCATCAGGTCCGCATCATGAATAGCATCCACGATGATGAGGGGCTGGTCGGCATTCTGTTCCGCTTGCAATGCCGCACGGATCGCTTCCGCACCCTGCCCCACGGTCCCGGCATTCACATGCCCGATGCCGAGTGACGTCTGGGGCGCTAGCCAGCGACGCAGATCACTGTCAGTCATCGGGGTCAGCGGGTGGTTCTCCATCCCGCTTTCGTTCAACAGACGATCACCGACGAAAAGATGGCCCTGATAAACCGACCGCCCCGTCGCGGGAAAGGCCGGGCAAACGATCACCCGGTCCGCGCCCAGCGCCTTGGCCATCGCTTCGGCCACCGGGCCGATATTGCCCTTGGGCGTCGAATCAAATGTCGAGCAATACTTGAAGAAGAACTGCCGACAGCCCTGCTGGGCGAGCCATTCCATCGCCTCCAGCGACTGGCGAACCGCGTCATCGGCCGCGATGGTGCGTGATTTGAGAGAGACGACGCCCGCCTCCACCCCCGGTGCCGCGTCGCCCAAAGGGATGCCTGAATACTGTGTGACCCGCATCCCTCCCTTGGCCAGTGTGTTCGCAAGGTCGGATGAGCCCGTAAAATCATCGCCGATACAACCGAGCAGCATCAGGCCTCTCCGGGCAGGGTGAGGCCGGCATTGCGAGCATAGACCTTGGCGACTGCCGCATCGTCTTCGCGCCCGAGGCCGGAGCCGGAAGCAGCCACGAATTGCTGCAATGCCGCCGCTGTCAGGGGGGCGGAAAACTTCGACTTGCCCGCGATATCGAGCACGATGCCAAGGTCTTTTAGCCAGATATCGACCGCCGACAGAGGCGTGTAGTCGCCATCCACGATATGGGGGCCACGATTCTCAAATGCCCAGCTGGTTCCAGCGCACTTGGAAATGATCTCCAGCGTCTTGGACGGATCAACGCCTTGCGTCATACCGAAGGTCATCGCCTCCGCCGCAGCGGCGATCTGCACGCCGACCAGCATCTGATTGATCGCCTTCATTGCGCTGCCCGCGCCGATCTCCTCACCAAGCTCAAACACCGTTGCCGCCATCGCATCCAGCGCCGGGCGGGCCTTCGCGAAGGCGTCAGCGGGGCCGGAGGCGAGGAAGGACAGATCGCCGGAGGCGGCACGCAGCGTCCCGCCCGATACCGGCGCGTCAAGATACATGACGCCCAGCTCAGCAGCTTTCGCCGCCAGTGCTTTGGCAAGATCAGGTGCGAGGGTAGCGCAGGACACGATCACCGCGCCCGGCTTCATTCGGGGCGCAATCGCGTTGGGACCGAACAGCACAGCCTCCGTCTGCGCGCCGTTGACCACAACCGTAACGACAATATCGACATCGCCGATGATCCGGTCAGCAGACCCCGGCGCGCCGCCTTCGTTCTGGAATGCGGTCATGCGTGCCTCGTCCAGGTCCAGCCCGTGCACGATCAGCCCGGCCCGGAGGCACGACCGCGCCATGCCGCCACCCATGGCACCAAGTCCGATAATCGCAACAGTGGTCATCTGCTCCCTCCCCGCTTTGCCAGCCCCACCGGACATCGGTTCTTTGCCCGACAGATGGCAAGAAAACGCCACGAGGCGCAACCCGTCCAAACGGGCGGCATGATGATCTGCACAATAGAGAACGGCCCGCAAGATCACGTGCGGGCCGTTCGCCAGTCTCATCCGTTGGCTGCAATCAGATCTGGTCCACCAGCGCCTCACCGAGCGAACAGGTTGCCTCGCCCGGCGATCCTTCAACATTCAAAACTTTGACAACACCATCATCGATGAACATCGAATAGCGCTGAGAGCGGCTAAGCAATCCGACCGGCGGGGCAGAGAAGTCGAGCCCAATCGCGGTGGTAAACTCAGACCCTGCATCGGACAGCATGCGAATGCCGGCGGCCGATGCGCCGGTGGCTTCGCCCCAGGCCTGCATCACGAAAGGATCATTGACGGAGACACAGACGATCTGATCGACGCCCTTGCCCGCAAGGTCCTCGGCAGCGCCAACGAAGCTGGGCACATGTTTGGCATGGCAGGTCGGCGTGTAGGCACCCGGCACAGCGAAGAGCGCGATCTTCTTGCCTTTGGTCAGGTCCGCAACCGAGACCGGTGCTGGTCCCTCAGCCCCCAGCTCTACAAATGTGGCGTCGGGTAGTTTGTCTCCAACGGCGATGGTCATGGGGTGCGCTCCTCGGCAGCTTGTTTGTCTTAGCCGGGAATATAGAGGGACCGCACGCAATGTCACCTGCCCCGCCTGTGGCGCTGGCGGATTTGGATATTTGGAGAAGAGAAAGGCCGTCAGGCCTGTGCGACGAAGAGACGGGTGTCCCCGTAAGTTCGGTCATCGACGATGCGAACGGTTTCGGGCGCGGGGTCGTTCAGCGCCTGTTCGATGACGAGCAGCGCGCCTTTAGCAATCCATCCCCCGGCGCGTGCCGAGGCGAGAGCGCGCTCAGTCAGCCCCATGCCGTAGGGCGGATCGAGGAAAATCAGATCGTAGGGGTCGCCCCGGCAGGGGCCGAGCCGGGAAGCATCGCGCCGCCAGATCTTGGTCGATCCCGTCAGGCCGAGCTTTTCCACATTCTCACGGATCAGTGCGCGCGAAGGTCCGTGATCATCGACAAATACCGCGCGGGTCGCCCCCCGGCTCATGGCTTCAAGGCCGAGCGCACCAACCCCGGCAAAGAGATCGAGAACGCGGCAACCGCCCGGTGCGCCACCATAATCGCCATGGGCGAGGAGGTTGAACAGACTTTCGCGCACCCGGTCCGATGTCGGGCGCAGATGCGCCGCACCACCCCCCGCCAATCCCGGCGCTGCGAGCGGTTTGCCCCGGTATTTGCCGCCGATGATGCGCATGGCTGCTATCCCATTTCAGAACCGTTCAGCGATGCCCCCGGCGAGGCGGGCGCGCAGCGCCACGAGCCGCCACCGCCCATCACAAGGCAGGCAGTCGCCTCCCGGCACCGCGTGCCGTCCGCTCAGGCGTTCACATCGACCACGACGCGCCCCTTGACCCCACCTTTCAGGATATCGGCCCCAAGCTGCGGCAGGTCGGCCAGCGTGACCGGCTTGACCATTTCCTCCAGCTTCGACATCGAGAGGTCGGAGCTGAGCCGCTTCCAGGCCATGAGACGCTTTTCATGGGGCATCATCACGCTGTCGATGCCAAGAAGGTTGACGCTGCGCAGAAGGAAAGGAACCACCGTCGTGGTCAGTTTCGCGCCGCCCGCCAGGCCGACCGCAGCAACGGATGATCCATATTTCATCTGGGTCAACACCTTGGCCAGCATCGGCCCGCCGACCGCATCGACACACCCCGCCCATGTCTCACGCTCCAATGGCTTGCCCGATGGCTCCGCCAGCTCTTCGCGCGGCACGATCTGCGACGCGCCGAGCGATTTAAGATAGTCCGCCTGCTCGGGCCGCCCGGTGACGGCCGCAACCTCGTAACCAAGATTGGCAAGGATCGCGACCGCGACAGAGCCGACGCCGCCCGCAGCACCGGTGACCAGCACCGGGCCATCGCCGGTCTTCAGGCCCTGCGCCTCCAGCGCCATGACCGAAATCATTGAGGTGAAACCGGCTGTGCCGATCGCCATCGCCTGCTTGGTCGACAGCCCTTCGGGCAGCGGCACCAGATAGTCGGCAGGCACGCGCGCCTTCTGCGCGTAACCGCCCCACATCACCTCTCCGACACGCCAGCCCGTCAGCACGACCTTGTCGCCCGGCTTGTAGCGATCATCGGTGGAGCTTTCGACGGTCCCGGCATAATCGATGCCAGGCACATGCGGATAGTTGCGCACGAGGCCCCCATTGCCAGTCAGGCACAGCCCATCCTTGTAGTTCAGCGTGGAGTATTCCACCGCCACGACGACTTCACCTGCGGGCAGATCGTCGATGCCGACGCTCTTGATGCTTTGGCTGATGGTACCATCTTCGGCCTTCTCGACGACAAGGGCGTTAAAACTCATGGGGTCCTCCGGGGGCTTGGTGATCCGATGGCGAAGGTGGTACGGCCCCGGCATCGTATTTGTCAAACAAATGGGGGAATCTATTTGTCAAACAAATCGTGCTCAGCTACGGCTGCTTCATGACGGAGGCAAAAGAGACCCTGAACGACGAAGGCGTGGCCGCCCGGATTGCCGCTGAGTTGCGCGACGCGATCGTCGAAGGTGCGCTGGTATCGGATGAAAGACTGCCGGGTGAGCAGGAGCTGGCGGAGCGGTTCGGCGTCTCGCGCCCGACCGTGCGGGAGGCCCTGAAAAGGCTTGCCGCCCAGAACCTGATCCGGTCGCGCCGCGGCCCATCGGGCGGTACCTTCATCAACCGGATGAGCTGGGATCAGGCCCATGAGAGCCATGCAACCCTTTCGATGCTGGTCGTCGGCATGCAGGGCGCGGACCCGGCCGAGGTGATCGAAGCGCGCCTCGCTCTCCTCAAATCTTGCCTGCCTGCGGCGACGCGGCGGCGGGGGCCAGAACACATTTCGATCATGCGCAGCGAGGTCGAGGTGCAGCGCGCAACCGCCACAACAGATGAGGAGTTCTGCGCCTCCGACGTGCGGTTTCACCGCGCACTGGCCGATGCTACCGGCAATCCGGTGCATTCATTCCAGATGGCCGGGGTGGTGGAGGGCATGCAACCCCTTCTGAACATGATTACCTATCCTGCCCGCGATCGCGAGATGATCGCGGCGGGCCATGAAGAGATCGCCAATGCGGTGGAGGCCCGCGACACTGCAGCCGCCGCCGCATCGCTGGACCGGCTGGCAGCTTATGTCTCCGGCCTGATGGCCGGCTTGCTTACCAAACGAGAGATGAAATGAGTGCCTTTTCCCGGATCGAGGACCCCAAGGTCCTGACCATTATCATCGCCGCGCTGATCTCTGGCATTCTCTGGATCGCGACATGGCAGAGCATGAGCGGCATGGCCATGATGGACATGGGCGAAATGGATATGGGCGGGATGCAGATGGGCAGCGACATGTCCGGCGATGCGCCGATGGCCGGGTCCATGGCTGATAAAGGCAGCATGGCCGCACCCATGGATGGCATGTCTGGCGATAAAATGACCGCACCCATGGATGGCATGTCGGGCGAGGCGATGGCCACGCCAATGCAGATGGAGGGCATGGGGCAGATGGACGGCATGGGCATGATGACGTCCGGCGACTGGCGTGCCTCCACCATCATGGCGACCATGTCGATGTGGGTCCTGATGATGGCGGCGATGATGCTGCCAGCCATGGCACCGGTGATGTCTGTATATGCAAGTGTCTCGGCCAAAGAGGATCGCGGCATGCGACTTGCGCTCCGCATCACCTTGTTCACGCTCAGTTACTTTACGCTCTGGGCCGTGTTCTCACTGGCCGCTGCGCTGGCGCAACTGGCCCTGCGAGACAGTGCCTGGTTCACCATGAGCGGCACGCTGGCGGTACCGCTGCTGGCGGGCGTGCTGATGATCGTCGCCGGCGGTTACCAATTCACGGCATTGAAGGATGTATGCCTGCGCCATTGCCGCCATCCGCTGCAATACTTGCTAAGCCACTGGAAAGGCGGGCTGGGCGGTGCATTCCCCGTCGGTTTTCGCCACGGGCTTTATTGCTTCGGTTGCTGCATCGCCTTCATGGGACTGATGTTCGTCTTTGGCGCGATGAATGTCTGGGCAATGGCCGCCATCGCGGTTTACTTTCTGGCGGAGAAAATCCTGCCAGGTGCGGAAATCTGGGGCAAGATCACGGGGGGCTTGCTGGTTGCGGGCGGTGCCGCGATGATCGGTCTCAACATATAAGGGAGAGAACCCATGCCGAAGAAAGATGGCGTTGAGTGGAAGCTCACAGGTGAGCTGGCAATGAACTGTAATTGCGACGTCTTTTGCCCCTGCGTCGTCTCGCTCGGCAATGCGCGCCCTACGCAGGGTTATTGCCAGACCTGGTTCGGGGTGAAGATCGACAAGGGGTTTTACGGTGATGCCGACCTGACTGGCCTCAATGTCGCCCTGCTCGTCGATATTCCGGGGCGGATGGGCGAAGGTAACTGGACGGTAGCGCTCTATATCGATGAGCTTGCCGACAAAAAACAGTTCAAGGGGATCGAAGCAATCCTGACCGGATCGGCGGGCGGCACGACAGGGCTCTTCAAGATGCTGGTCGGCAACTATCTCGGCGCACGGCCGGAACCTGTGACTTTTACCATTGCCGACGACGGTGTGCGTACAGTGACTGCAGGTCGCGCGATCATGGGATCGATCCAACCGCTGAAGGGCGTCGATCCGACCAAGGGCGTGACCATCAACAACACACCCTATTGGATGGGCCCGGTGGTCACGACGGCTGTTGGCCTGAAGTCCAAGGTCCGCGATTTCGGGCGGGTGTGGAATTTTGACGGCAAATCGGCTGAGATCTGCGCCATCGACTGGGCCGGACCGTAAGTCATCACAAAGTGTTTGGCACCTGCGGTGCACAGCATCTGATAAGACCCGGCTGCCAAAAAACGGAGTGCCGGGTTCATGCTTTTACGTATCATCTCTGTTGTGCTGCTGACCGCGACGCCCGCGCTGGCAGAATGGCGCGCGAAGGAGGTGACGCATGAGACTTATCCTGCCGCAGCCTTCGCCGAGCAGCAGCAGCCAGCCGCCACCATCACCGATGCCGGCCTGCCAGATGGCCTGATTGCGACCGGCAGTCGCGACATCGCCGCCGCTTGGTACGAGGAGCCGACCACGCGCTATGCCCATGCCATTCTCGGCGACGCGGTGGAGGCAGGATCGCTGACCGTCCGGCTGACTGACGGCACGCAGCTTTCTGTCGATTTGCCAAACGAGGAGGTGTTCGAAGATCGCTACCCCCGGCTTGCCGATCTCGATCAGGACGGCCGCGACGAGGTGATCACGATCCGTGCCTCCCGCACCGGCGGTGGCGGTGGCGGCGTGGCAGTCTATCACGTGGTGGAGGGCAAGCTGGTCGAAGCGTCGCATGTGCCCACAATCGGCCAGTCGAACCGATGGCTGAACATCGCCGGGATCGCCGATTTTCATCCGGCACCGGGGCTGGAGGTCGCCTTCGTCAGGACCCCGCATATCGGCGGTACCTTGCGTCTCTTCGGATGGCGGGCGGACAAGCTGCGCCTGATTGACGAGGAATACGGCTATTCTAACCACGCCATTGGCTCGCCCGAGATGCGCCTCTCCGCCACCGCTGACCTTTCAGGCGACGGATATGCTGATATGGCGCTGCCATCGGCGGATCGGCGACACCTGAAGATCGTCACCTTCGCAGAAGGGGTCGAGATACTTGCAGAAGTCGCTTTGCCATCGCGTGTCGAAAAGGCGATCCTGTTTGATGCAGGTGCCTTCATCGTCGGGACACGGGATGGAAAGGTCTACCGGATCAGCCCTGATGAGTGAGCTTTCCTGACGTCATGGCCAATGTCATGAAGGTTGAATGATCATAATCCCGCCCGATATGGCCCTTACCACGGAGGGCGATGCATCGGCTGACGGACAAGGACAATGATCAGATACAGACTTCGCGGCACCCTTGCGGCCCTTGCCCTTTGCGCTTTCTCACCGCTTCCGGGCCTTGCTGAACAGTCTTTCTGGGATGGTGGCGCGTTGACGCTGACATTCGAGAATGACCTCTTTGCCGTCACCGACCGGAACTATTCGAACGGGGTGAAGGCGTCTTACACGGCACCGGCAAACATTCTGCCTGGCTTCATAGACAGCGGCATCGATGGTCTTGGCCTCAGGCGCCCGGGGCGCGACTGGTACGCGACCTACGGGATCGGCCAACGCATCTTCACTCCGACCGACATCACGACCGCAACGCCAGATCCCACCGACCATCCCTACGCGGGCCATGCCTATCTGGCGTTCTCCCTCTCCTCTGTCACCACGACGCAGCTCAACACCTTGCGGCTGGAGGTTGGGGTAACAGGAGAACCCTCGCTTGCCGAAGAGACCCAGAAAACCGTGCATTCCATTGTCGGTGCCGACCGGCCCGAAGGATGGGGATCACAACTGCCCACCGCCCCAACCATCGGGCTGACCTATGAATTTGTGGAGCGCCGCGGACAGGATTTTGACCTTGGCGAGTATGGCATGGTGCGGTTGGAGGTTCTGCCACGTGCGACGGCTTCGCTCGGCACGTTCGACACCTATGCGGGGATCGGCATCGGCCTGAGGATCGGCGACGGATTTGCCAATGATTTCGGCGCGGCCCATATCCGCCCCGGTGCCATCGGCTCCGGCGTTTTCATCCCGCAGAGCGGTTTCGGGTGGAGCCTCTTCGCTGGTGTCGACGGGCGCCTGATCGGACGCGCGGGCGCCATTCAAGGAGCGCTGTTCAACGGCGGAGGCGATGTCAGGCCAAATCGCGTCGTCGGCGATTTTTCCTTCGGCGGCACCCTCAGTTATGACCAGTTTGAGCTGACATATGCTCACGTGATCAGGTCGGAGACATTTCGAAATCAGGACGGCACCCACCAGTTTGGCGCGGTGAACCTGCGCGTCCTTTTCTGACTGTCAGGCCGCTTCTTAGGAGACGAAGAACTGGCGCAACCGCGCGGCCACAGCCTCCGGATCATCGACGGGCGACAGATGGCCGGCACCGGGCACTTCGAACCGTTCCGCATCGGGTTTCAACATCTCGACTGCATCCAGAATGGCCTTGGCCGAGCCGGGCGTGCGTTCGCCCTGCATCAGCAGCGTGCGTGCGGGGATCGCTGTGATGTCCTCGCGTGTGATCTGGCCTTCGGGCCATTCGCTGACCATGTCGAAATCCGCACTGAGAAACCCCAATGAGCGGGCAATGCTGTCCTGGGCGGGTTTTGGCATCCGGTCAAACTGTCCGGGCTGTCCCCAGGCATCCATGAAGGCGCGCGCACCGTCATGATAGCGCCCCTCGTTGCAGGCCTGATGGACCGGTCCCATGGCACTGGCATTCGCGGCCATATGCGCAGGCTGATCAGCGATGAGATGGAAATAGACCGGTTCGATCAGCGTGAGCGACCGGGTCAGGGCGGGCGAGCGGGACGCCACCCGTCCCATCACGGCACCACCAAGCGACAGCCCGACCATATGCGCCGGTGCGCCCATGGCAGTCGTCAGCGCCTCCACATAAGCCACCGCCTGATGCTGAAGCGACAGTGCCTCATCCCCCCGGTCGGTCTGACCGTGCCCCGGCAGGTCCAGCGCGACGCAGTGCCAGCGATCCGCCAGCGCCGCCATCACACCTTTCCAGAGGCCCCCATATGCCAGCGAGCAATGGGCGAGGATCACGGTCGGGCCTGTGCCTGCCTCCTGATAGCTGACCCTGTGGCCGGCCACATCGATATCCGGCATCAGATCTTGCCAGCCAGATGATCGTCGAGATAGGCGAGCCGGTCCTGCCCCCAGAAATCCTGATCGCCCACCGCGTACCAGGGCGCACCGAACACACCGCGCGCAATGGCTTCATCGGTCAGCGGCTCAATCCGTGCTTCAGCTGCGGCCAGTTCCAACCCGGTAAAAGCCAGGCCGTTGTCATGGGCGATCTCGGCAACGACCGCGGGGTCGGCGATATCGCGTTCCTCCGCCCAGCAGGCGGCGGCGAGGCGATGCGCGAACGGGCCGACAACATCGCTGCCCTTGGCGACGGCAGCAAGAATCGCTGACATCGCAGGCACCGGGTTGGTCGGCCAATGGGCGGGGTTGAGGGTAAGGGGCAGATTGTTGCGCTTGGCAATGCGGGGCAGCTCCTGCAACCGGTACGCCTGACGGGAGGGATGGCGTTTGGGCACTGGCAGGCCACCCATCTCGTCCATGGCGCGCATGAAATTGATCGGCTTGTAAGCGATAGTTGCGCCATGGCGCGCTGCGATCTCCTCCAACTGAAGACCGGCGAGGTAGGTGAAAGGCGACAAGGGGGTGAAGTAGTAGTCGATCTGGGCCATTTCAGCGCTCCTTATGATGCCAGACGCAAGATGACGCGGCAGGCAGACTTTGCAAGCCCGCCCACGACGGCTATAGGAGCGACGAGCAGCGAGGGGAAAGCGCCAATGAAGCCCGACACGTCGATCCGCATGATCTCCGGCAATTCGAACCAGCCCTTTGCCGAGGCGATGGCCAGGCGGATCAGCGTCTACAAGGGCGAACAGGTCCGGCTTGCCGATGCGCGGGTCGAGCGGTTCAATGACGGCGAGATTTTCGTCGAGATATTCGACAATGTCCGCAACGAAGAAGTGTTCATCATCCAGTCAACGTCGCGCCCGGCAAATGACAACCTGATGGAACTTCTGATCATGACCGACGCGCTGCGCCGCGCGTCAGCCAAGCGGATCACCGCCGTGATGCCCTATTTCGGCTATGCGCGGCAGGACAGAAAGACATCTGCCCGCACGCCCATTTCGGCCAAGCTGACCGCCAACCTGATGGTTGAAGCGGGGATTGACCGGGTGCTGACGATGGACCTTCATGCTGGGCAGATTCAGGGCTTTTTCGACATTCCGGTGGACAATCTGTATGCCGCACCGGTCTTTGCGCTGGATGTAAAGCATCAGTTCAAGGACCTCGAAGACGTGATCGTCGTCTCGCCCGATGTGGGCGGCGTGGCGCGCGCGCGCGAGCTGGCCAAACGCATCGGCGTCGGCCTCGCGATTGTCGACAAACGGCGCGGTCGCCCCGGCGAAATCGAATCGATGACGGTCATCGGCGATGTGAAGGGAAAGAAGTGCATCGTGGTCGACGATCTGGTCGACACAGCAGGTACACTTTGCAAGGCAGCGGAATTGCTGGTGGAAGAGGGCGCAACCGAAGTCCACGCCTATATCACACATGGTGTCCTGTCCGGCCCGGCGGTGGATCGCGTATCGAAATCGGTGATGAAAACACTGGTCGTTACGGATTCGATCCAGTTGAGCGAGGAAGCAAAATCAGCCGAGAATATCCGCACTGTCTCTGTCGCGCCGCTCTTTGCGCAGGCGATGCTGAACGTGGCCGCCGGCAACTCAGTCTCATCGCTTTTTGACGAAAAAGTCCTCGGCCCGATTTACGAAGCGTTCTACCGCTTCGACTGACGCGCCGCAGCGCACAAAAATGCCGCCCCGAACCCTTGGGTCCGGGGCGGCGTTTTCATGTCAGGGGATCAGTGCTTGAAACGCCTGATTTCACCCGATTCCTTGCGGTCCATGTAGGATTTCAGCTCCCGCTTCACGACGGGCATCAGGCAATAGAGGCCGGTGATGTTCACGACCGCCATGGCAAAGATCGCCGCGTCCGAAAAGTCGATGACCGGGCCGAGGCTGGCTGCCGCACCAATGACGATGAAGATGCAGAAGATCACCTTGAACACCAGTTCCGCCGTTTTGCCTTCGCCGAAAAGATAGGTCCACGCCTTAAGCCCGTAATAGGACCAGGAGATCATCGTCGAGAACGCGAAGAGGATCACCGCGATAGCCAGCACATAGGGGAACCAACTGAACGCCGTGGCAAAGGCCGCGGATGTCAGCGAAACGCCCGATGTGTCGCCCACGGTGCTGATGGAACCTGCTTCGTTCAGGACGAAGAGACCGGTTTCCGGATCAGTGATCAACTGGCCCGAGATCGTGATGACGAGCGCGGTCATGGTGCAGATCACGACGGTGTCGATGAACGGCTCCAGGAGCGAGACGAAGCCCTCGGTGATCGGCTCCTTCGTCTTCACGGCGGAGTGGGCGATGGCAGCCGAGCCAACGCCCGCCTCGTTCGAGAACGCCGCCCGTTTGAAGCCCTGGATCAGCGCCCCGACCATGCCGCCGGCAACGCCGAGCCCGGTGAAAGCACCTTCGAAGATCTGGCCGAAGGCCGCGCCGACCTGATCGAGGTTCATCAAAATGATGACAAGCGCCGCGATCACATAGGTGACACCCATGAACGGCACGACCTTCTCCGTCACGCTGGCGATGGATTTGATCCCGCCGACGATCACCGCGAACACAACCGCCGCGAAGATGATGCCGGTGATCCAGCCCGGATAATCACCGGTGATTCCGGCAATCTGGGCATGGGCCTGGTTAGCCTGGAACATATTGCCGCCGCCAAGCGCGCCGAGGATACAGAAGACCGAGAACAGTATGGCCAGAAAGCCACCCCCCGGCACGCCGCGTTCCTTGAACCCCTTGGAGATGTAATACATCGGGCCGCCAGAGACGGTACCGTCGGGATATTCGTTCCGGTATTTCACGCCAAGCGTACATTCGGTGAATTTCGACGCCATCCCCAGAAGACCGGCGAGGATCATCCAGAATGTCGCGCCGGGCCCGCCGATGCCGACGGCCACCGCCACGCCGGCGATGTTACCAAGGCCAACCGTTCCCGACAGAGCGGTGGTCAGCGCCTGAAAGTGGCTGACCTCCCCCGCATCATTGGGATCGGAATAGTCACCCTTGACGATCTCGATCGAGTGTTTGAAGGCACGAAACTGGATAAATCCGAAATAGACGGTGAACAGCGAAGCCGCGATCACCAGCCACATCACGATCCACGGGAAGCTTGTGCCGGGGATCGGGGCAAAGATCAGGCTGACGAAAGGACCGGTGGCGGAGGCGAAGGCCTCGTTCACCACCTGGTCGATGCCCCGTTCCTCCTGCGCGAGGGCGGGCAGCGCCCCCAGTGCAATTGCGGCGGCGGCGGTCGGTAGAATTTTGTTCATGTCTGGAACCCTCAGCTGACAACGGTGACGGGCACGGTTGCCGACATCACGAGATTGGCGGTGGAGCTGCCGAAAATCCGTGATGCGATCCCGGTCTCGGATGTGCGCGCAACAATGATCTGTTCGGCACCTTCTTCTGTTGCCGTCCTGTTCAGCAGATCGGCGACATCACCATGGCGGACGAGGCCGCGGACCTTGAAGCCTCCTGCCTTTACCTCCGTGACGGCTGGTTCAACCACGCGCGTTGTGGCGGCGGTAATTTCTTCCTCTCTCCGCTTGTGGCGCTGTTCGTTTTCTTCTGCGGTCTGGAACGTGAACGGTGACCATTCGATGACGTAGAGCAGAACCAGCTCACAGTCTCCGATCAAATTGGCCAGTCGTTTGGCATGGGCGACGGCGCGTTGGCCACTGCCGCTCCCATCCAATCCAACAACGAGTTTTGCAGACATATTTCCCTCTTTTCCATTCTGGTGAGGCCGTCTTTCACCCTGCAAAGGGACCTCAACCGGGGCATGGGAAGGATGCGCCCGCTACCGGGCTTTCACCCTTCCGTAATCGCATCGTCTCAGAAAGTTCATATTCCTCAAAGAATTAAATGGGGTCAGGCAAATATCCTCGAATGGGCGAAATGAAAGCGGCTTTTCACTCAAAGACTGCAAAATTAGCGCTTTGCGGCTGTTTTCGCGAATCAGGAGACGAATCACAGCTCGAATCAGCCGCGAATCATATCGCATTTGCGCCGTGTCGATCCGCCCCGGTTGGCATGGCCGACGCTTCGCTGTATCGGGGCCGGAACATGTAACAGCCCCCGGATCGGCGATGTCGCGCCCGCGGGGACCAGGGAATTCCTGATATGCAGATATTTGCGTCCCCCACCTATCAAACAGGATTGGCAGTGGCATGATTTCACTGAACGCCTATCGCAACCAGTGGACCAGCAATATTCGCGGGGACCTTTTGTCGGGCCTCGTTGTGGCGCTGGCGCTGATCCCCGAGGCGATTGCCTTTTCCATCATCGCGGGGGTCGACCCGAAGGTCGGTCTCTATGCCTCATTCTCTATCGCTGTCATCGTCGCGATCACCGGCGGGCGTGCGGGCATGATCTCCGCCGCGACGGCAGCAACGGCGGTGCTGATGGTGACGCTGGTGAAGGAGCACGGACTGCAATACCTGCTGGCGGCGACAGTGCTGGCGGGGTTGCTGCAGATCGCCGCCGGGTTTCTGCGCCTCGGCAATCTGATGCGCTTTGTCTCCCGCTCCGTCATCACGGGGTTCGTCAACGCGCTCGCGATCCTGATCTTCATGGCGCAATTGCCGGAACTGGATCCGCGATCCGTTACCTGGCTGACCTATGTGCTGGTAGCCGGAGGACTGGCAATCATTTATCTCTTCCCGCTGCTGACCACTGCGATCCCCTCACCCCTGGTGACGATCATCGTACTGACGCTGCTGACCGTGGCTTTCGGCTGGGATGTGCGGACGGTGTCGGACATGGGGGCACTGCCGGACACATTGCCTGTCTTCCTCCTCCCCGATATCCCGCTGACACTTGAGACGTTGCAGATCATCCTGCCCTATTCCATCGCGGTGGCGGTCGTCGGCCTGTTGGAAAGCCTGATGACGCAGACCATCGTCGATGATCTGACGGACACGGATTCAGACCGCAATCAGGAATGCGTCGGCCAGGGCATCGCTAACACAACGACCGGCTTCATCGGCGGGATGGCGGGCTGCGCGATGATCGGGCAGTCGATCATCAATGTAAAGTCCGGCGGGCGCGGGCGGCTGTCGACCTTTGCCGCCGGAGTCATCCTCCTGTTTCTGTGCGTTGCCCTCGGCGACATCGTGGGGCAGATCCCGATGGCGGCGCTGGTTGCGGTGATGATCATGGTCTCCATCGGTACGTTCAGCTGGTCGTCATTGCTGGCGCTGCGCACCCATCCAACATCGTCCTCCATCGTCATGGTCGCGACAGTCGTATTCGTTGTCTGGACCCATAACCTCGCCATTGGGGTGCTGGTTGGCGTCCTGCTGTCGGGCATCTTCTTTGCCGGCAAGATCGCGCAGCTCTTTCGCGTTCGCTCCGACCTCTCCGCCGACGGGCGCACTCGCATCTACCGGATCGAGGGACAGCTGTTCTATGCCTCCGTCGAGGATTTCATGAAGGCGTTCGACTTCAGGGAAGCGCTCGAAAAAGTGACCATTGATGTCTCCGCCGCCCATATCTGGGATATCTCCTCAGTCGCTGCCCTCGACATGGCGGTGATGAAATTTCGCCGCGACGGCGCAGAGGTGGAGATCATTGGCATGAACGAGGCGTCCGAGACCATCGTCGACAAGCTGGCAGTTCACGACAAGCCGGGCGCGGTCGACAAGCTGGCCGCGCATTGAGGGGGGCGGAAACATGACAAACAAGATCATCGCACTGGTTGACGGTTCGACCTATTCGCAGAGCGTCTGCGACCATGCGGCATGGGTATCGGGGCGCACGGGCGCGCCGGTTGAGCTCCTGCACGTGCTCGGGCGGCGCGAGGCGGTGGAGAAGGCGGACCTCTCCGGCTCCATCCGCCTTGGTGCGCGCACGGCATTGCTGGAGGAACTGGCCGCGCTGGATGAACAGCGCGCCAAGCTGGTCGCCCATCGTGGCCGCGCCATTCTCGATGATGCGCGTGAAGTGCTGGTCAAGGACGGCGTTGACGAGATCACAACCCGCCTGCGCCATGGCGACCTGATCGACACCGTGGCCGAGCAGGAGGCCGAAGCCTCCATGATCCTTGTCGGCAAGCGCGGCGAGGCGGCGGATTTCGCCAAGCTGCATCTTGGCTCAAATGTCGAGCGGATCGTACGGGCCAGCCACAAGCCGGTCATGGTCGCCTCCCGCGCGTTCAAGCCCATCGAGCGGATGCTGATCGCCTATGACGCCAGCCCCTCCGCCGTGCGCGCCGTCGACCACATCGCCCGCAACCCGCTTTATTCGGGCCTGGAGATGACGCTAGTCACGGTCGGGGCAGAGACACCCGCCACGACAAAAGCCCTCGAAGACGCCACCGCCATGCTGAAAGCCGCCGGGATCGATGCCCGGACAAGGATCACGGCCGGCCAACCCGACGCCGCCCTCGGCCAGATGGTAGAGGCCGAGGGATTCAACATGCTGGTCATGGGTGCCTACGGCCACAGCCGCATTCGCAGCCTGATAATCGGCTCCACGACCACAGCAATGGTGCGTTCGTGCCGAGTGCCGGTGGTCATGGTGCGGTAGGACGCGCGAAGCAGCGGCGAGACAGATATGTTGTGAAATGTCCGCGACGGGAACGGAGCGAGCTTTCGCTGCATTCGCGCCAATAGCTGCATTGGTTCCGAAATACATGCTCTCTAACCGAATGTGCGAATGAAGTAGGCAATGGACAGAACCACACCAAACAGGATTACAGCACCCCGCAGATAGCGTGTGTTAACGCGCTTCGCCAAACGTCCGCCTGCGTAGCCCCCGACCGTGCTGCCCACCATCATGGCAATCGCCTGTGGCCACGCGATCAAGCCGCCGATCCCGAAAACGAGTATGCTCAGGATTGTGAAGCTCGTGGCCAACAGGTTCTTGATGCTGTTGGCGATGTGGAAGTTGGAAAACCCCATAAGCTGCGCAATCGCCAGCAAGATAAACCCAAGGCCCGCCCCGAAGTATCCGCCATAGATTGAGGACAGGAAGAGACCAGCATAGACGGCTTTATTCCCGCGACTTTCGCCCATTTTATTAAGCAACCACGTCCTGAGTGCATCACCAAACGCAAACAGGCCAGTCGCGACTAAGATGAGAAACGGAAGAATGACAACAAAGAAATCTGGATCGGATACCAAAAGCAGTATCGATCCGATGACTGCCCCGACACCTGAAACGATGAGCAACGGGAGGAGGGTCTTCCCAAGCCCACGCAGCTCTTCTCGGTAAGCGGGCAGAGCTGCGGCATTGGACGGTAGAAGCGCCAGATAGTTTGTTGCATTTGCCACAACAGGCGGTAGCCCCGTGGCCATGAGCGCTGGAAATGTGAACAATGTTGCACCACCGGCGATGGCGTTCCACACGCCGCCGAAAAATCCGATGCCTACTAGAACCAACGCCAGCGTCGCGTCCATGATCGTTCCTCAAGATGCTGGCGATAACGTAAGGAGGGCATTGCATCAGAAAAAACGAATAAATACGATCGCAGGCATGAATAAATTCGAACGCATAACATTGGATAGCGAGCTACTGCTCACCTTTGTACGGATCGCAGAGTGTGGCAACCTGACCGTAGCCGCCGGGACATTGGGGCGGACGCAATCAGCGATCAGCGTTCAACTCCGAAAACTCGAAGATGGCTTGGGCGTAAAGCTTTTTACGCGCAGGGCCAAAGGCATGGTCCTGACACCCGAAGGCGAAACGCTTCTCTCACGGGCACGGGTCATACTTCATGAGATGCGAGAGGCGGCACAGCTTTTCCAGGAACCGCTTACAGGTTCGATCCGTGTGGGTTTTCCGGATGATTTCGATACGGCTGTGCTGGAACGCATTCTTGCGCTGTTTTCACAAACGCATCCGGGTGTTCAGGTTCTCGCACGCTCTGGCTGTACGTCCGGCTATAATGATGCGATCCGTTCCGGCGAATTAGAGGTCGCTGTGTGTTCAGGCGTCGATGATCCCGGCGAAAGCCTTCTGAACACCCAAGAAATTGTGTGGGCGGGGCGGAGGGGGAACGTTTGGGACAAATCAGAAGCCCTACCAATCGCCGTACTTGATCGCCCATGCTATTGGCGGGATCTGCCCATGAAGGCCCTGGATGCGGACGGCAGGCATTACCGGGTCGCGTTCCAAAGTAGTAGCTTCACAAGCCTGCAAGCGGCGCTGCGCTCAGGCATCGCTGTCGGGCTACTGCCGAAATCCTCCGTTGGCGAAGGTCTTAAGATACTCACGGCAAAGGACGGGTTCCCCGATCTGCCAATGTCTTACCGATCCATTGCCGTGGCAGCTAATGGACCAAAAGACGTCATGACGGCAATGGTGGAGGCGATTAGGCATGCATGTCTGCGATGGAGCGCTGCCTAGACCGGTCATCCATTGATACTGCAGTACCAGCAGGTTCGGGCTCGAAGTGGATATCGGTCGCTCTGCGGGGCAAAGCCATCGTTGGCACCTCTTACTCTAATGACTGCTTTTCCGATGTCACAGACATTTCATCGCAAGACATTGTTCAGGGTCGCCAAGGTTCCTGCAACCACTTGATCCGCTTCCGGGCAGCTAAGGCAAAATGGCGGCCCCGCGCTCATCCCAGTCTTTCCAGGTCGGGTAACAGATTGGCTTGGTTTCGTTGATTTGGCGCAAACGCTGAATCAGAACCTGCTTGTGCCCCTCAAGCCGACGCTGATTGGTTGCGTCATCATCTGTTGAATACCCGTGCCCCTGAATACTGTTGGCGAGGAACGGCGGAAGAACCGAAAAGCCCATATAGTGGAGCGAGTACTGTATCGGCCAAAAGATTTGCTCGACAGCACCTCCTCGACCGCCAACTTGCATCGCCTCAGCAGGCGCACCGATTGTGGCAGAACAAACAGCGATCTTGCCCTTGAAGTGGCCCTGATCATACCGTTTCTCGCTGGTGTACAAACCGCCACTCACGAATACGCGGTCTATCCATCCCTTCATCATTGCCGGGATACCGTGCCACCAGATCGGGAATTGAAAGAAAACGAAATCCGCCTCTTCCAGCAATGCAATCTGGCGCTTTATGTCTGGTGGGAGGAGATCGTTCTCATAGGAATATCGTTGTTCCCTTAGAACGGAGAATTCGTCAGTTCTCGCACGAAGCGGATAGTGTTCTGCCGCCTCAACCGGGTCAAAGCCCTCAGCATACAAGTCAGTCGTCGTCACGTCATAGCCCTGATCTTCGAGCGTTGACGTCGCCAGCCTGACCAACGCACCGTTGAAGGAATTGCGCTCGGGATGGCTGAAAACGATCAGTGCTTTCATCGCTTAGTTCCGGTTTGAATGTGCTTTCGGACATCGGTAAGCTGTACTAGCGTGCAAATACATCAAAGGTTGAGACAAAATAACTTGCAAAAATGTACAATAAGCTGACATGGGACGATATTCGCCTGATCCATGAGATCAGTTCGAGCGGCACGCTGAGTGGCGCGGCGCGCGCACTCCGGGTTACGCATCCGACTGTTTTTAGAAGACTAAACGCCATTGAAGAAAAGCTGGGAGTGCGGTTCTTTCAACGATCCCGGACCGGGTATGCTCAGACCCGAGCGGCAGAAGAAATATGTTCACTTTATGAAAGACTGCATGACGCGGTCGACGTCGCCGAGCGACGCATCACAGGTCAGGACCTTCGACCCTCCGGCGTCGTTCGGGTGACAACCACAGACTCGCTTTTGTTCGGCTGGCTGAGTTCCGCCCTTGCAGGCTTCAGGCTGGAATATCCCGAGATCAGGCTGGCTGTCGTTGTTTCAAATGACTTCTTGAACCTGTCCAGGAGGGAAGCTGACATCGCCGTTCGGCCATCTATTTCACCTCCGAACGCCATGTCGATTAAGAAGATCGGGGCGATTGAGCAGGGCATCTACATATCTCGAAAGCTGCTCTCTCACAGGCCGGCTCGCGAGGCGCTATCAATGCACCCGTGGATTGGACCTGACGACAGCATTCACTATCCCGCCCTACAAAACTGGATGAAGGAAAACGATTGCTTTGCCCGCTGCCAGTACCGCAGCAACTCTGTCCTCGATATGTTTGTCGCAACAAAGCACGGGCTGGGAATATCGATATTGCCCAATTACTTGGCGACCTCATGTGATGAACTCGTCAAATGCGGTGGAGATCTCCCTGACATGACGACGGACCTCTGGCTTGTCACCCATCCGGACCTTCGAAGAACAGAACGTATCAAGCTACTAGTTGAGTGGATCGATAGAGCAAGCAGAGACGTCTTTGGTTAGACGCCTGAGTTCTGAGGCCACATGGGATATCATGGCTAGTGGATGACGTCATTGAAGCTGCGCGCTTTATCAAGCGGCGATCAGAGTGCCTTGCGCGCATTTTGAACTGGTCAAGCAGACGTTCAGGTCTTGAGCGGCATCCGGCACTACGTGCCCACAGCAATTCGTAATTGGGCTGAGCCCGAACAGAGGTCGAGCTCCCGATAGGATCACGGGATATCTGTGACCATGGGAGATGTCGAATGGCGTATTTTGCGGCTTGGATGTATCGCCGCGGCCCTGCGCAGTTTGCGTGATCGACGGCAAAAGCGCGGCTTTGTTTGAGCAGGAACTGCCCCGCGAAATTGAGGAGATCTCGGGTTATCTGACCGCACTTCGATTCCGATCACGCGCATCGGCTTTGGATCCGGCACGTTAAGCCAGCACTTATTCTAAGGTTTGACCGCGGAAGGGTTTGACGCCGTCTGCATAGAGCCGCGTCAGGTGAGTGCCGCGCTATCAGCAATGCGCTGGAAGACAGATCGAAACAATGCTTGCGCCATTGCCTGGATCTTGCAGACGGGTTGGTTCAGTCCGATTCATATGAAAAGCCGGGAGGCACATGGTGTTCGGGCTCTTCGAAGCAACGCGAAGACCTTGCTGAGCAAGACAATCGATCTGGCCAGAAAAATGCACAGGTTATCGAAGGTCTTCGGCATCCGCCTGCCGAAGACGATAAAGCACAGCAGTTGTGACGGCGTCTTCAGGCCGAGGACCGAGATGGGCGAGGTTCTGGCCCAAGCCATATTGCCACTGCTCGATGCCCGGCTGGTTCTGTATCAGCACGTCCTGGAACTGGATCGGAGGGTCAGACGCGCGGCCAGGCAGGATGAGGTCTATATGCGCTTGATGCGCACCAAGGGGCGTCGCCGCGCTGTTGTGGCTGTTGCTCGCAAATTGGCCGTCCTGCTTCACCACATTAAGGCCGATGGCTCCGAGTTCCGTTCAGCAAAGGCAGAGGGCATGGCATGATCAAAAAACCCAACACCAATCTGAACGGGATCGTCCTCACCGGACGAGGGTTGTGGATGACGCCAAAAATGTCTGCTGCGCAATGAGATGCTCGTCTCGAAGCGAGGCTCACCACCGCCAATCCGACAGAAGCGGGCATTCCGAAAAACTAGTCTTCCGTCATCCCTCCCGAAAAACCGGCACCAAGAACACGATACAGGCTAGGCAGAAGAACCCGCTTCCCAGAGTTGCCAGAAATGCCTCAGCCCGGCGATCAGAAAACCAATACCTGAGAGAAGCAAGAGGTACAGCCGGGGAGTTCTGTCTGGCGGTTGGCAATGCGGCGCGTGCCCGCCGCCGTGTGCTCGAAACGCGGCTGTTTCACAGCACGGAACCCGGATCGACATTGGAGCCGCAGACCAGCACGCCGACATGCGCACCGGGCTCTGGCGTGATCGCTCCTGACATCAGCGCGGCGAGTGTGGCGGCGCCGCCCGGTTCGGATACCACGCCACAGATCGACCATAGGGCCTTTTGCGCGGCAGTGATCGCGTCATCCTCAACCAGCGCGAGGTGGTCGACATATTCATCGATCAGCTCGTAGTTCAACGCAGCAATGGACGGTGCGCCGAGGCTGTCGGCAGCGACGGATCTGGGTGGAAAATCCACCGGCGCGCCGGCCTTGCGCGCCTCAAAGGCGCAGCGGGCACCGGTGGGTTCGATCCCGATCACTGATGGTCCGGCCTGCATCGCGGCTGCAACGCCGGAGATCAGGCCTCCGCCGCCGATGGCTACCAGAACCGCGTCAAGATCAGGGCATTGCGACGCCCATTCGAGGCCCAAAGTCCCCTGCCCCGCGATGGTCAGCGGCGCGGCATAGGGGTGCACATCGCGCCCGCCGCTTTGCGCCAGATAGGCCTCATAAGCGGCGATCGTCTCCTGCACCGTCGCGCCGATGACGCGCGCATCCGCCCCGCAGGCGCGGATCTTGTCGAGCTTGGTTTTCGGCGCGTATTCGGGGACGAACACCACCGCCTTCTGGCCCAGCGCCCGCGCCGCAAACCCGACCGCAGCGCCGTGATTGCCACCCGAAAAGGCGACGATCTCGCGGTCATCGCGGGGCGGGGTGAGGAGCGACGTGAATGCCCCACGCACCTTGAAGCTGCCGGAATGCTGAAAGCCTTCCAGTTTCAGCGTCAGGCGGCCCTTCCAGTCGATGCCGAAATCCGCCGGATCAACCTCCATCACCGGGGTGAGGCGGATATGGCGGCGGATCAGCGCCTCGGCGGCGATGATATCGCGGATGGTCACGGACATGGGGCAGGCTCCTCTGAATTGGGCGGAGCCTATGTCGGAGCAGACGCGTCAGTCAAAGAGGATGACATTGCGCACGCCGATCCCGCGCCGCGTGGTATCCAGCGCCTCGTTGATCTCGGCCAGGGCAAAGCGCCCGGTAACCAGTTCGTCCAGTTTCAGCCGGCCGTTATAGTAAGAAGCGAGAAGCTGCGGGATATCGCGCGCCAGATCGGTCTGACCCATCTTCGATCCGATGATACGCTGCCCTGCATCGGCGAGCGTCAGGGGATCATAGGTCGACATTTGGCCGACCGCAGGCATGCCGACCAGAACCGCCGCACCGCCGATGCCCAGCATCTCATAGGCCTGGGCCATGGCCTGCACCGCGCCGACGGTAACAAAGACGAAATCGGCCCCGCCATTGGTGATGCGGCGCACCTCCTCCACCGCGTTGGCGGAGGCACCGTTGATGGTATGGGTAGCACCGAAACCGGGCGCGATGTCCAGCTTCGCCGGTGCGATGTCGATGACGATGACCTGCGATGCGCCGCTCAGCGCCGCGCCCTGTGCCGCGTTCAGCCCGACGCCGCCCGCACCGATGACCACCGCCTTGGCCCCGGCGGGCATCTTCGCCGTGTTGGTGACCGCGCCGTAGCCCGTGATCACCCCGCAGGCGAGAAGGGCTGCCTCCGCCCAGCCGATATCGCCGCTCAGCTTCGCGACCTGGCTGCGCTCGACCACCATCCGTTCGGCAAAGGCCGCTGTCTTTAATCCATGCTTGACCATCGCGCCGGAGGTGTCGCTCAGCGGGCTTTTCTCGTTCAGCGCATAATCGGCGGTGCAATAGGTCCGCTGGCCCGCCATGCAGCACGAGCATGTCCCACAGGAGCGGATCAAGGTCGCGATCACCCGGTCGCCCGGCGCGACATCCGTGACACCCTCACCCACCGCCGTGACCTCGCCCGCTGCCTCATGCCCCCAAATGGCGGGCAGATCGCCGCCCCAACCGCCATCGATGAACATGATGTCGCTGTGGCAGATGGCACAGGCGCGAGTGCGGATCTCAACCTCCCCCGGTCCCGGAGGGGCGAGGGTCACGTCCTCAATGGTCAGCGGCGTCTTGAAGGCACGGTTTACGGCGGCTTTCATGCGGTGGCTCCCTCTCATCCCGGTTCGGAACTGGCACCATTTGCAAGCCCACCGCGCAGCCGGACGCGACGGCCCATGTCGGATTTCTGCCCTGGCCACCGGTTCGCACTGCGGGCTTTCGGATGACAGCCATGTCATCAGCGCGATTGCCGCCTTGTCAGCACCCTGCGCCGACCCTAGCTTTGCACATCACCAGAAGACGGAGCCTGCCCCATGCGCATCACCCGCCGCGACTTCGCCGCCCTGACCGCCGCTGCCGGCGTGGCAGCTGCCCTGCCCACCGTCGCCCGCGCCCAAAACGTCAAACGCAGCCATGGCGAAAGCCTGATCGGTGATCTGAAATACGGCCCGGATTTTACGCATTTCGACTACGTGAACCCGGACGCGCCGAAGGGTGGGATCGCGAGGCTGGCCACCGCGAACAGCTTCGACAGTTTCAACCAGTTCATCGTGAAAGGCGACAGCCCGGCGGGCATCAGCCTCATTTACGACAGTCTGATGACCCCGTCGCTGGATCAGGGTTCGACGCAGTATGGGCTGCTGGCCGAATGGTTCGAATACCCGGACGATTATTCATGGGCGTCCTTCAAGTTGCGTGATGGCGCGCGATGGCATGACGGGACACCGGTCACGGTCGATGATGTCATCTTCTCGTTCAATATCCTGATCGAAAAGGGGCATCCGCAGTTCCGCTTCTACTATGCGAATGTGACGGGCGCACGGGACCTTGGCGAGCGTGTTGTGCGGTTCGATTTCGACGTGAAGAACAATCGCGAGTTACCCCATATCATGGGCCAGCTGACGATCCTGCCCAAACACTGGTGGGAGGGGCGAGCCTTCGATGAGAGCTCGCTTGAGGTACCCCTCGGCTCAGGCCCCTATAGAATCGGTGCGTTCGAGCCGGGAAGATTTATCCAGTACGATCGGGTTGCCGATTACTGGGGCGTCGATCTGCCAGTCAATCGCGGCCTGAACAATATGGACGCGATCCGCTACGAGGTGTTCCTCGACGGGACGGCCACCTTCGAGGCTTTCAAATCAGGTGAGTTCGATTTTCGGGCCGAGAACTCCGCTTCGACATGGGCGGAGAAATACGATTTTCCCGCCGTTGGCAGAGGACTGGTGCAACGCGAGGAGATTGAAACCGAGGGACCAAAACAGACCCAGACCTTTGCCTTCAACCTGCGCCGCCCGAAATTCCAGGATCGGCGCGTGCGGGAGGCGATATCGCTCGCCTTCGACTTTGAGCGGACCAACAAGGCCATCTATTTCAGCCAATACGCGCGTCCGCGCAGCTATTTCCAGGGCACCGAAAGCCTGATGCCGGCCGGCGCACCCGAAGGCGCTGAGCTTGCCATGCTGGAGGCTTTGCGCGGTCAGGTCCCAGAAGAGGTTTTCGGCCAAGCATATGAGCCTCCGAAAACCGACGGGTCGGGCCGCATCCGGCGCGAGTTGAATAAAGCGGCAGACCTTTTGTCGGCGGCGGGCTATGTCACTGAGGGCGGCGCGCTGAAAGGGCCGGATGGACAGCCTTTCACGCTTGAATTTCTGTCCGCGCAGGACACCCAGTCCAGGGTCATCAATCCTTTCATCAAGAACCTCGAACAACTGGGCATTGATGCCAGTTTTCGGATTGTCGACGGGCCGCAATATATCCGGCGGGTTCAGCAGGATGACAGTTTCAACTGGGACATGATCATCTGGGGCGTGCGCAATTCCGAAAGCCCCGGAAACGAGCAGCGGGAATTCTGGGGCTCAGAGACGGCAAACAAGGTCGGCGCGCGCAATGTGGGCGGTGTTGCCGATCCGGCGGTGGATGCGCTGATCGAGAAGATCATCTTTGCGAAGGACCGGGCTGAGCTGGAGGCTGCATCGCGGGCGCTCGACCGGGTGTTGATGTGGAATTATTACATGATCCCGCAGCTTTACACACCATTCGAGCGGATCGCCTGGTGGGACAGGTTCGGCCATCCCGATCCGTTGCCCCCGCGCGGTCCGGCCTTCCCGACCGTCTGGTGGTGGGACGAGGAAAAGGCTGCCAAGGTCGAGGCGGCGCTGTGAGGGGGGCTCTGATTGGCGCGGCTGCGCTTCTCCTCGCCGCACTGCCCGCCCGCGCGGAGACGATCACCTCCCACGGCGTCTCCGCCTTTGGGGAGCTGAAGTACCCGGCGGATTTCTCGCATTTCGACTATGTGAACCCGGAAGCCCCAAAAGGCGGCCTTCTGAAGACCCGTTCGACCTTCGCCGCCAAGACCTATGACAGCCTCAATCCCTTCATCTTCAAGGGCGAGGCAGCGCTGGAGGTGCAGCTTTTCGTTTTCGAGACGCTGATGGTCTCGGCAGCAGATGAACTGGACGCGGTCTATGGCCTTCTGGCTGAAAGCATCACCTATCCCGAAGACCGATCCTGGGCGGAATTCACCATCCGCGATGAGGCGCGCTTTGCCGATGGCACGAAGGTCACGGCCAGTGACGTCGTCTTTTCACTGAACATCCTGCGCGACGAGGGCGCGCCGAGCTACAAGATCCAGTACGACGCGATTGAAAGCGCCACCGCCCTTGCGCCGGACCGGGTGCGTTTCGATTTCAAGGATGGCGCATCGACCCGCGATCTTCCAATGCTCGCCGGCTCCATTCCGATTCTTCCAGAGGCCTGGTGGAACGGCAAGGCGTTCGGCGAGAGCACGCTGGAACCCCTGATGGGCTCGGGCCCCTACCGGATCGGCGATGTGCGTCCGGGCACCTACATCACCTATGAATTGCGTGAGGATTACTGGGGTCGCGATCTGCCAGTGAATGTCGGGCGCTGGAATTTTGGCACGCTGCGCTACGAATATTTCAAGGATTCGACTGCCGCCTTCGAGGCGTTCAAGTCGGGCGAATACGAGATGCATGAGGAGTTTTTCTCGAAGCTCTGGGCGACCGGCTATGATTTCCCCGCCGTTGACCGGGGCTGGGTCATACGCGATGTCCTGCCCGATGGGCGCCCGTCGGGCACGCAAGGCTACTGGCTGAACATGCGCCGCCCGATTCTGCAGGACCCGAAGGTGCGCCGGGCTATCGGCATGGTGTTCGATTTCGAATGGTCTAACCGGACGCTGTTTTACGACCTCTATTCGCGCACGACGAGCTTCTTTCAGGGCTCTCCCCTCGCCGCCAGTGGCGTGCCGACCGAGGCGGAGCTTCTCTTGCTCGACCCGCTGCGCGAGCACCTACCGGAGGCCGCGTTTGGGGAGGCATTCGTGCCCACGAAAACCGATGGCTCTGGCCGTCTCCGGCGCGAATTACTCGCTGCCGGTGCGCTATTGGATGAGGCCGGGTGGAAAATCGGCGAGGGCCGATTGCGGCGCAATGCGACGGGCGAGACGCTGTCGGTTGAGTTCCTTGATGACAGCCCGGCTTTCGAGCGGATCACCGGACCTTACATTCGCAATCTGCGCCAGCTTGGTATCGACGCCGAGATGCGCACCATTGATGCCGCGCAGTTGCAGGAGCGTGTGAAGAATTACGATTTCGACATCACAATCGCGCGCATGCCCATGGCTCCGACCCCCGGGGTGGCATTGAAGAACCTCTTCACCAGCGCTGCCGCCGAAGCGCCCAATACCCTTAACCTTGCCGGGATCAGTAACCCGGCCATCGATGCCTTGGTCGAGGCCGTGATCGGTGCGAAATCGGCAGAGGACCATGCGACCGCCATTTCCGCGCTGGACCGGGCGTTGCGCAGCCTCCATGTCTGGGTGCCGCAATGGTCCAAGGGGACCCATACGATAGCCTATTGGGACAAATTCGGCAGGCCCGAGTTCAAGCCGCCCTTTGCCCGTTCCATCGTCGATACCTGGTGGATTGATCCGGACAAAGAGGCAGAATTGACGGCGGCCCGGCAATGATCAGCAGCATGTGATCAATCGGCTATCACGCCGGTCGGTTTGCCATCTAAGCTGACCACGTTCTTGCGTCGCCAGAACGCCGTAACGCCATCCGGCCCAAGGTCGTCGAAATAGGGCAGCAGCTCCGCCGCCCCCCGATCCGCGCGGTAGTCCATCAGCGGGACGCCCATGCCGCAGGAGGTCTGGACCAGATCGATGGTCAGATCGAACACCTGCCGCGTGCCCGCCATCTGGGGAAAGTCGGCGATCGCATCGTCCCATTCGGCGTCGCGCGGATGGATGACGCGGGCCGAGCCGTAAAGGCGCAGGATCAGCGCATCGCCTTCAAAGGCGCAGAACATCAATGTCATGCGCGCATCCTCGCGCAGATGCGCCGCAGTCTCGTTGCCGCTGCCCGACAGGTTGAGCCAGCGAACTGTGCTGTCGCCCAGAATACGCAGACTATCCATGCCCTTGGGCGAGACGTTCACCCGCCCATCCGGCGCGGCCGTCGCGACGAAAAACATGCGCTGCGCTTCGATAAACCGGCGAAAACTGCCGTTCAGTCTGGTCCCTCGTGCCATGATATCCACCTGCTTTCCTGAATTCGACCTTGGCATAGCACCCCTTGCTGACAGTTCCTGACAGGAATGATGAGCCGCCTTTCACCGGGGCGGAACCCACCCCATATCTGTCGGGAAGGGATGGAGAGGCGAAGACATGCTGACGCTGAAACGACTGCTGTTTATGCCGCTGGCAGCGCTGCTGGTCGCCTGCACCACGCCAACGCCTTACCAACCGGCAGGCGAGGCTGGCCGGGGATTTGCCGATGCCACCATTGCCGCAGATCGCCACCGCGTGTCCTTCAAGGGGAATTCGCGCACCACCCGCGAGACAGTGGAACTTTATGTCCTCTACCGCGCGGCGGAAGTCACCCTCGACAGCGGCGCGGAGGGCTTCGTGATTGTCGACCGCGATACGGAAGTGCACACCACCTATGTCGGCACCGGTTTCGGGCATCATCCACGGCTCTTCCCGCGCCGCCATGGTGCGCGCTTCCATGCCGGTCTGTTTCCGACCTTTGGAACATATGACGCAGTGCCCGTGCGCCGCTATGAGGCCTTCGCCGAGATCAGAACCTTCCAGGGGCCCCGCCCGGTCGGCGATGACAGCTATGATGCACGCGAGGTGATTGCCTCGCTTGGTCCCAAGATTACGTTACCTGAGGAAGAATAGCGCCATCCCCCTTGACCCCCGGCGACGCGAGCCGCAAATCTGTCGCCAATGGCTTCCTATATCCTCAGACGTCTGATCCTGATCATCCCCACGCTTCTGGGGATCATGGCGATCAATTTCGCGATCATCCAATTTGCCCCCGGCGGCCCGGTTGAGCAGGTGATTGCCGAACTGACCAATGCCTCAGGCGGAGCGACAGAACGGTTCGCGGGCGGCGGCGGCGATGGCATCGCACAGTCGGGCGAAGGGCAATACAAGGGCGCGCAGGGCCTCGACCCGGAATTCATTGCCGAACTTGAACGACAGTTCGGTTTCGACAAGCCGCCATTGGAGCGGTTCGCGAACATGGTCTGGAACTATATCCAGTTCGATTTCGGCGAAAGTTATTTTCGGTCGGTTTCGGTCATCGACCTGATCCTCGAAAAAATGCCGGTCTCCATCTCGCTTGGCATCTGGACGACATTGCTGAGCTATCTGATCTCTATCCCGCTCGGCATCCGCAAGGCTGTGCGCGATGGCTCGCGCTTCGATACATGGACATCCGGTGTGATCATTATCGGCTACGCGATCCCGGGTTTTCTGTTCGCGATCATGCTGCTGATCTTCTTTGCGGGCGGCAGCTATTTCCAATGGTTCCCCTTGCGCGGGCTCGGCTCATCCGGGGCGGAGAACATGTCCACGTTAGAATGGCTAATCGACTATTTCCACCATATCGCGCTGCCGGTTCTGGCGATGGCAATCTCAGGCTTCGCGACGTTGACACTGCTGACGAAAAACTCCTTCCTCGACGAGATCGGCAAGCAATATGTCGTGACCGCCAAGGCCAAGGGCCTGAAGGAAAGCACCGTTCTTTACGGCCATGTGTTCCGCAATGCGATGCTAATCGTGGTGGCGGGCTTCCCCGCCGCGTTCGTTTCGATCTTCTTCACCGGCAGCCTTCTAATCGAGACGATCTTCTCGCTCGATGGGCTCGGGCTGCTTGGCTATGAGAGCATCATCAACCGCGATTATCCCGTGGTGTTCGGCACCCTCTATCTCTTTGGTCTGATCGGCCTCGTGATGCACCTGATCACTGATCTCGTCTATGTGCAGATCGATCCCCGAATCGATTTCGAGGGTCGATGATGAAGCTGTCCCCGATCGGTCAGCGGCGCTGGCGGAATTTCAAGGCTAACCGGCGCGGGTACTGGTCGCTCTGGATCTTTCTCGCGCTGTTTCTGATCTCGCTTTTCGCCGAACTGGTCGCCAATGACAAACCGCTCCTCCTGTCCTTCAAGGGGGAGCTGCATTCGCCGCTGATCACCTTCTATCCGGAGACATATTTCGGCGGCGATTTCGCGACGGAGCCGGACTATACCGACCCGTTCGTGCAGGACCTCATTCGCGGCAATGGCGACATGGAGATCAGCGAGGGAGAGGAGGCAGGCTGGATGATCTGGCCCCTGATCCCGTTTTCCTACGACACCCCGAACTACGATGTGCAGACGGCGCCCGGGGCCCCTTCGGCCCAGAACTGGCTTGGCACGGATGACCAGACACGCGATGTGCTGGCGCGGGTCATCTACGGATTTCGCATATCGGTCCTGTTCGGGTTTTCCGTGACCATCATGGCCTCGCTGATCGGCATCCTTGCGGGCGCGACGCAGGGGTTCTTCGGCGGCTGGGTGGATCTGACTTTCCAGAGGATTGTTGAGATCTGGGGGAACATCCCGACGCTTTATGTCCTTATCATCGTCTCGGCCATCATCACCCCGAATTTCTGGATCCTGATGTTCCTGCTCACGCTTTTCAGTTGGACGGCGCTTGTGGGCGTGGTGCGGGCAGAATTTCTGCGGGCGCGAAATTTTGAATATGTCCGCGCAGCGCGGGCGCTCGGCGTCAGCGACTGGCCGATCATGTTCCGGCATCTTTTACCAAACGCGATGGTCGCGACCCTCACGATCATGCCGTTTCTGCTGGCAGGGTCCGTGTCGATCCTCGCCTCGCTTGATTTTCTGGGCCTCGGCCTGCCGGCGTCCTATCCCTCGCTTGGCGATCTGGCTTTGCAGGGGAAGAACAACCTGCAGGCACCGTGGCTCGGCATCACGGCGTTCCTGACATTCGCGATCATGCTCTCGCTCCTCGTTTTCATCTTCGAGGCGGTGCGCGATGCGTTCGATCCGAGGAAGACCTTTCAGTGAGCGTATTGTCGATCAAGGACCTGACGGTCGGGTTTCGGACCGAGGGGCGCATTGCCGAGGCTGTGAGGGGCGTCTCTTTTGACATCCAACGCGGCGAGACGGTGGCGCTGGTGGGGGAGAGTGGCTCCGGCAAGTCGGTCACCGCGCTGTCGACCGTATCGCTCCTCCCCTCCTCCGCCGTCATCGCGGGCTCCGTCACCTATGACGGGGAGGAGATGACCGGCGCGACGGACACGCGCCTGCGAGCGGTGCGCGGCAACGATGTCAGCTTCATCTTTCAGGAGCCGATGACATCGCTCAACCCGCTTCACACGATCGACAAGCAGATCGGCGAAAGCCTCGCGCTGCATCAGGGCGTGACCGGGGCGGAGGCGCGCGGGCGCATCCTCGAATTGCTGACCAAGGTCGGCATCAATGACCCCGAAGAGCGGCTGGGATCATACCCCCATGAATTGTCGGGCGGCCAGCGCCAGCGCGTGATGATCGCCATGGCGCTGGCGAACAAGCCGGACCTCCTGATCGCGGATGAGCCGACGACGGCGCTCGACGTGACCATTCAGGCGCAAATCCTCGATCTGCTGAAAGAGCTACAGCGCGATGAAGGGCTGTCGATGCTGTTCATCACCCATGATCTGAACATCGTGCGCCGCATCGCCGATCGCGTCTGCGTGATGCAGGGCGGCGTCATCGTCGAGACAGGGCCGACGGCAGAGGTGTTCGACAACCCCCAGCATGCCTATACCCAGAAACTGCTCGCATCGGAGCCGACGGGTACGCCCGATCCGGTGGAAAAGGGTGCTGCCACCGTTTCGATGGCCGAGAACCTGAAGGTCTGGTTTCCGGTCAGGCGCGGGCTGCTGCGCCGCACGGTCGGACATGTGAAAGCCGTGAACGGGGCCGATATCTCGGTCCGCGCCGGCGAGACACTGGGCATTGTCGGCGAGAGCGGGTCCGGCAAGACCACGATCGCGCTCGCCCTCATGCGGCTGATCGACAGCGAGGGACGGATCGCCTTCATGGGGCGCGATATACACGGGTTGAAGCGGCGCGAATTGCGCCCGCTGCGCCGCGAGATGCAGATCGTCTTTCAGGACCCCTACGGATCGCTCTCGCCGCGCATGTCCTGCTTCGAGATCATCGCAGAGGGGCTGGGCGTTCACAAACTGACCGGCGATCAGACGCCGCGCGAACGCGTGGCGGAGGTTCTGGGCGAGGTTGGCATGCCGCTGGATGCGATGGACCGATATCCGCATGAGTTCTCCGGTGGTCAGCGCCAGCGGATCGCGGTTGCCCGCGCGATGATCCTGAAGCCGAAACTGGTGGTTCTGGATGAGCCGACCTCAGCGCTCGACATGACGGTACAGACCCAGATCATCGATCTGCTGCGTGGTCTGCAGCAGAAATACGGGCTGGCCTATATCTTCATCAGCCACGATCTGAAGGTCGTGCGCGCGGTCAGCCATCGGGTCCTGGTGATGCGGCGTGGCGAGGTGATGGAATTCGGCGACGCGGCGGATGTGATCGATGCGCCGTCGCACGAATATACCCAGGCGCTGATGAAAGCGGCATTCGGGCGGTGAATTTCGCCCGATGGGCGAGCCTCCCGGCGGGGGATATTTGACGAAGAGAAAGAAGGAGTGACGGCGATGGACATGCAGGGGATCGCGGCGGTCGTGACCGGCGGTGCCTCCGGACTGGGCGAGGCGACGGCGCGCATGTTGGCGGCGGGCGGAGCGAGGGTAACGCTCTTCGATATGAACGCTGAGCCGGGCGAAGCCGTGGCGGCGGAGATTGGCGGCGCGTTCGCCAAGGTCGATGTGTCCGACCCCGCATCGGTGGCCGCCGGGTTCGAAACCGCGCGCGCCGCCCATGGGCAGGAGCGGGTTCTGGTGAATTGCGCCGGTATTGCGCCCGCATCAAAAACCGTGACCCGCGAAGGCGACCCCCATGACGCCGCCATCTATGCCAAGGTCGTGCAGGTCAACCTGATCGGCACCTTCAACTGCTGCGCTGCGGCAGCCGCAGGAATGGCGGCGACCGATCCAGCGGATGATGAGGGCGAGCGGGGCGTGATGATCAACACCGCCTCCGTCGCGGCCTTTGACGGACAGATCGGGCAGGTCGCCTATGCGTCATCCAAGGCGGGCGTTGTCGGCCTGACCCTGCCGATGGCGCGCGACCTTGCCCGCTCCGGCATCCGGGTCATGGCGATCGCTCCGGGGTTGTTCCTGACACCGATGCTGAAGGGTCTGCCAGAGGAGGCGCAGCGCAGCCTCGGTGCACAGGTGCCGTTCCCGTCGCGGCTGGGCGAGCCGTCAGAATATGCGCGGCTGGTAGAGAGCATTGTCGCCAATCCGATGCTGAACGGCGAAGTCATTCGGCTGGATGGTGCCATTCGCATGGCACCTCGATAGGAGGTACGCCTTGAAACAGCGCACACTCGGGGCGGCAGGCCCGATCATCGGTGCCGTTGGCTATGGTGCGATGTCGTTTTCCGATTTCTACGGCAAGACCACGGATCAGATATCGATGACGGTTCTGGATGAATGCCTCGATCTCGGCATCACGCATCTGGATACGTCCGATGTGTATGGCGGCGGTCGGTCGGAAACGGTGATTGGCGAGTGGATCAGGCGGAAGGGATCAAACCCGTTCACCATCGCGACCAAGGGCGGGATCAAACGCGAGGCGGATGAGCATGGGCGCTTCGACAACTCAGCCGCCTATCTGACAAACGCGCTGGAAGCGTCGTTGCAGCGCCTCGGGGTCGACCATGTCGATCTTTACTATGTGCATCGGCGCGATCCGCGATGGGACATCGAGGAGGTGACGGAGACCCTCGCCGGGTTGGTAAGGGCCGGGAAATGCCGCGCCATCGGATATTCTGAAATAGCCCCCTCCTCGCTTCGCCGTGCGCATGCTGTGCATCCTGTCACGGCGGTGCAGTCGGAATTTTCATTATCCACCCGATCCCCCGAAATGGGTCTGGTGCAGACCTGCGCAGCGCTTGGCACGGCACTGGTCGCGTTCTCTCCGGTCGGGCGGGCTCTCCTGACCGATACACCCCATGACCGTAAAGCGGCCGCGGAAATCCCGTTTCTGGCAAACAATCCGCGTTTCGTTGAGCCGAATATCTCCGCCAACCTCGCGAAGAACGCCCAGTTTCGGGAACTGGCGGCGGATATGGGTCTCGCGGCGGCCAGTCTGGCTATCGCGTGGCTGCTCCATCAGGGCGATCATGTTATTCCAATCCCCGGCACGCGCTCCCTCCATCATCTGCGGGAGGCCGCGGCCGGTGCCGCGATCGAGCTGGCCGAGAGCGATTTTGCGCGAATCGATGCGGTGCTCCCCGTCGGTTGGGCCCATGGCGACAGGTATTCAGCCGCGCAATGGGTCGGACCCGAGCGATATTCCTGATCGCTGAGGGGTCAACTGAGGCAATTGCCCTAGCGTAACTCTGGCAAAGTCATTGCTAATCCTTCTGACGCCACTATTTTGTCGCGCAAGCGGCGCGACGACCGCTTCTCCCGGGAGGATGCCTTGGTCTCAGAGCCCTTACTCGACATTCGAAATGTGTCCGTCAGCTTTGGCGGTGTGCATGCACTGAAAGATGTCAGCTTTTCCGTCGCCGAAGGATCGATCACTGCGGTCATCGGGCCCAACGGCGCTGGCAAGACGACCATGTTCAACGTCCTGTCGGGGTTCGCGAAACCCAAACAAGGGCAGGTTGTGCTGGCAGGAGAGGACATCACTTCGCTGGCGATAGACAAGCGGGCCGGGCGCGGGTTTGCGCGGACCTTCCAGAACATCTCGCTGTATCCTGGCATGACGGTGTTGGAGAACATCAAGCTCGGCGCGCATACCCACATGAAGACCAGCGTTCTGTCGGCAGGCTGGTTTTGGGGTGGCGCCCAGCGCGAGGAAGTTGCCCTCCGCCAGAAGATCGAGGAGGAGATCATCGATTTTCTGGAGATCGACCATATCCGCAATCACTACGTGTCCATGCTGCCTTATGGTTATTTGAAGCGGGTTGAGCTGGCGCGCGCACTGGCGATGCAGCCAAAGGTTCTGCTTCTGGACGAACCGGTTGCGGGCATGAACCACGAGGAGACTGAAGACATGGCCCGGTTCATCCTCGACCTGCAGGAACAGCGCGGCGTGACGATCCTTCTGGTCGAGCATGACATGTCGATGGTCATGGATATCTCGAACCATGTCGCGGTCCTGAATTTCGGCGAAGTCATCGCAACCGGAGCCCCGGCGCAGGTGCAGGCGTCGCCCGCCGTGATCGAAGCCTATCTCGGCGCGGAGGCCGCATGATGGAAGCCTTCATGAACAACCTTCCTTTCCTAATTGAAGACAGTCTGACCGGTCTGATGACCGGCGGCATCTACGCGCTGATCGGCGTCGGGATCGTCCTCGTCTTTCGCGCGACGCAGGTTTTCAACTTCGCCCATGGTGCCGTGGTGATGTTCGGTGCCTATTTCTACTACTCGATCAATCTCGGCCTCGATGCGATGGGGCTTGGGTCTTGGTCTGTCTATGTGATCGCCCTGCCAGCCACGCTGATCCTCGCGTCGCTCTTCGGGATGTTGCTGGAGCGGCTGTTGATGCGGCCTATGCTGGGGCAGAACGTCTTCGCCATGATCATGGTGACCATCGGGCTGATTTCCGTGCTCGACGGCCTCGCCGCGTTGATCTGGAAGACGGATGCACGCTACCCGCCCGAACTTGCGAAGCTGAACATCGTCGATCTGGGCGGCATCCTCATCAACACACAGATGGTCTGGTCCTTCTGCATTGCGTTGGTGGTCTTCGTCATCATCGTGATCCTGTTCCAGAAGTCGCGCGCCGGGATCGCCATGCGGGCGACCGCGACAGACCAGTCGACGGCTTATGCGATGGGGATCAACGTCCCGGCGGTCTTTGCGTCAGCCTGGGTGGTCGCGGCGGCAACAGGGGCACTGGCGGGCATCCTGCTGGCCCCCGTCAATTCGCTGACGCCGGGCCTGTCGACCATTGGTCTCTCGGTCATCGCGGTGGTGATCCTCGGCGGGGTGGACAGCGTGATCGGTGTCTTCGTCGCCGGGCTGATCGTCGGCTGGCTGGAGGCGGCCACGAACCACTATTTCGGAGGCGAGGCCAAGGATCTCGTCCCCTATATTGTCGTCCTCGCCATCATCCTGATCCGGCCCCATGGCCTGTTCGGCACCGCCGACATCAACAGGGTGTAGCACGATGATCATCGGCAATCTTAAATCGAACTACGCCGCCGACGAGGCGATCCTGCGGTCCTGGCCCCTGCGCTGGGGCTTCTGGGCAGCCATCGCCGTGGCGCTGATCGCGCCGCAATTCATGTCGGGCTATCAACTTTATCTGACGACACAAGCGACCGTCTATCTGATTGCGCTTGTGGGATTGAACATCCTGACGGGCTATACCGGCCTCGTCTCTCTCGGCCATGGAGCGATGGTCGGGGTCGGGGCCTATACGACGGCAGTGCTTGCCAACACCTATGGCATGCCGGTCTTCGTGACGATCCCGGCGGCGATGCTGATGACCGTGGCGGTGGGACTGCTGTTCGGTCTGCCCTCCCTCCGCATCAAAGGGCTATATCTGACGATTGCGACAATCTCAGCCAGTTTCATCATCGTTTTCGTGCTGGAGACCTGGGAGAGCGTGACCAATGGCGATAGCGGAATCACCATTCCCCCCGCCAATATCTTCGGGATCGAAATCGTCTCGGATCAACAGAAGTTCTATTTTATCCTGCCCTTTGCCATCGCAGCGATCCTGTTCGGCCAGAACCTGTTTCGCACCCGCGTTGGGCGCGCCTTCATCGCCATTCGTGATGGAGAGCTGTCTGCGGAAATCATCGGCGTCAACCTGATGAAATACAAGCTCTACAGCTTTGCCATTGCCTCGGCGCTGGCCGGTCTGTCTGGCGCGCTGTTCAGCTATATGTTCCTCGCCATCACGCCAACACTGTTCGAACTGCCGATCTCGATCCAGTTATTGGCGGCGCTGGTAATCGGCGGCGTTGCGTCAACGCTGGGACCCATTTTCGGTGCGGCGTTCATCGTGATGGTACCGGAAATCGTCAAGGGGGTGCTCGGCCTCCTGTCCGGCGGTGACATGTCGTGGGCGGAATACACCGCACCCGCATCGACGCTTGTTTATGGTATGCTCATCATCGGTTTCATGTTGTTCGAAAGTCAGGGCCTGGTTGCCATATGGCGGCGGTTCTGGCGGTTCGTGAACCTCTGGCCGTTCCGCCCCTGAAGGGCACTGGCCGAAACGAAAACCTCGTCATCACTCAGGGAGATCAAGATGACCCTCAATCGCAGAACAGTTCTGAAGGGCGGCGCGGCACTTGGTGCCGCCACGCTCGCCACGCCCTATCTTGCCCGTGCGGCGGCCCATGCCAACAAGGAATGGATCCTGCGCGGCTCCATCCCGCTCACCGGTCCGTTCGCCCAGGCCGGAGTAGATGGCCTGAAAAACACCCAGGACTGGGTGGAAATGAAGAACGCCTCAGGCGGCATCGCGGGCAAACAGGTCAATCTTCAGTATGAGGATTCGGGCTACAACCCGACAACCTCGCTGGCCAATTTCAAGAAGACGATGTCGGACGATGTGAAACCGCATTTCTATTCGGGCGACAGCACCGGGTTCATGAAACTGGTGCAGCCGGAATTGTCGCGCACGCCGGTTCTTAATGGCGGCACGTCCTTCGCGACCGACCTCGCCGATCCGGCCAACAGCCCCTACCAGTTCATCACCGGCCCGACCTATAATGCGATGGCCGAGATCAATATGAAGTACATCGCCCAGCAGGGCGGCAAGCGGGTCGCCTTCGTCTATTCCGACAATGAATATGGCCGCGATCCGATCGAACACGCCAAAAAAATCGCCGCTGAGCAAGGCCTCGAAGTGGTTCATGAGGAGGTAACGGACCTTCAGGGTGCCGAGGTGCAGACCCATGTCGCGCAGGTGCGCCGCTCCAACCCCGATCACATTTTCATCCACGGCTATGTGACCAGTGTCTGGCCGCAGATCATCGGCACCGCGCGCGCCTTCGGCATGGATGCAAAGTTCGTCGGCACCTTCTGGGGGATGGAACTGGTCATTGCCAGAACCGTTCAGGAGAAGCTCGGCGATGCGCTCGACGGCTATGCCGGTGTGATGCCCTATCGCTATTTCTACGAAGCTGCCGAAAGCCCGGCTTATCAGGAACTGGCAGCGTTCAAGACCGCGAAATACGGCGACGAATTCCCGGGCTATATCACGACCTGGTCACTGCAGGGTCTGGCAACACTCGCATTGCTGGAGAAGGTCTTCACCGATGTCACTGAGGCCGATATCGAGCCGACGCCAGAGAATCTCTCCGCCGCGCTCGGCAAGGTGCAGGGCTGGGATTCGGGCGGCTATTTCGGTCTGCCAGTCAATGTGGACGATCACGCCATCAACCAGGCGCGTGTCTATCAGTACAGCGCGGAGAAGAGCCTCTTCCTGCCGGTCTCCGACACGATTGAAGTCTGATCACATCTCTTCGCGGGGGCGGTCCGCCGCCCCCGTTTCCCTTTCGGCGGAGCCCTTTGCCCATGCTCGCGGTCAATTCGATCCAGGTTTACTATCATGACGTCGTCCAGGCGCTGCGCGGCCTCTCGCTCGAGGTACCAAAGGGCAAGATCGTGGCGCTCTTGGGGTCCAACGGGGCAGGCAAGTCGACCGCGCTGAAGGCGATATCAGGCCTGCTTCCGCTTGAATACGGCGCGATCACCGAGGGCGACGTGAAATTCGAGGGCGCGTCCATCACGACTGTATCGCCTCATACGCTGGTCCGACGCGGCATGTCCCATGTGCGTGAAGGCCGCCGTATCTTTGCCGACCTGACGGTCGAGGAAAATCTGATCGCCGCCACCCATGCGTTGGACGGGCGCAGCGGCAAGGCCGACTATGACATGGTCTTCTCCATGTTTCCCCGCCTGCAGGAACGCCAGCGTCAGGTCGCGGGGTACCTTTCGGGCGGCGAGCAGCAGATGCTTGCGGTTGGTCGTGCGCTAATCGGCAAACCTTCTGTCATCCTGATGGACGAGCCTTCGCTCGGCCTTGCGCCGCTGGTCGCGCAAGAGATCTTTCAGGTCGTCAAACGCATCAACGAAGAACAGGGGGCGACGATCCTTCTGGTCGAACAGAACGCCGCGCTGGCATTCTCCGTCGCCGATTTCGCCTACATCATGGAAAGCGGCCGCGTGATGACCGAAGGTGAGGTCGCCAAGCTGAGAAACGACAAGGATGTGCGGGAGTTCTATCTCGGCATGGGTGGCGACACCCGCAAATCCTTCCGTGACGTGAAACACTACAAGCGCCGCAAACGCTGGCTGAGCTGAAGCGTAGGGTGGGCCTCGGCCCGCCGTCACGCAATGGTGGGCAGAGGGCCCACCTTACCGCATAGGAGGACCGTATGGACGTATCCGTCGACCCGAATGCACAGGACGCTGCCCTTGGCACACTGCCCCGAATGCTGCGCGAGCACGCGCGTGCGATCGGCGACAAAGTGGCCCTCCGCCAGAAGGAACATGGCGTCTGGAAGGAATATACCTGGCGCGATTACGAACGCATGGCCTCGCATTTCGCGCAAGGCCTGGCCGCGCGCGGGTACAAGCGCGGCGATCATATCGCGATGCTGTCTGAAAACCGCAAGGAATGGGTGATCGGGGAACTCGGCATCCACCTCCTCGGGGCCGCGACGGCTGGTATCTATCCGACCTCCCCCGCGCCGGAAATCCGCCACGCACTTGGCGCGTCGGACGCGGTCGCCGTGATCTGCGAAGATCAGGAACAGGTCGACAAGGTTCTATCCGTCATTGATGAATTGCCAATGATCCGTGAGATCATAGCGATCAACCAGAAAGGTCTCTCCGGCTACGACCATCCCAAACTGATCACCTGGGGCAGCGTGATGCAGGCGGGGGCTGCAGAGGATGATCCGGAATTTCTGGACCGCATGTTGAAGGACCATCATCCCGATGACACCGCGCTGATCGTCTTCACCTCCGGCTCCACCGGCTTGCCAAAGGCGGCGATGATCTCCTTTCGCAACATCGCGGCGGTCGGCACCGTCACCGCCGCCGTGACCCCCGCTACCCCAGATGATAGGGTGATTTCCTATCTGCCGCTCTGCCATGTGGCGGAACAGCTCTTTTCCGTCTTCCTCGCCTTCAAGGGCGGCTATCAGGTGAATTTCGGCGAAAGCCTGCGCACCATTCAGCAAGACCTGCGAGAGGTCGCGCCGACGATCTTCCTCGGCGTGCCGCGCATCTGGGAAAAAATGCAGGCGGATCTCAGCCTCGCCATGGCCGATAGCGGCCCGGTACAGAAGATGTTCCTGAAACCCGCGATGGACTATGCCAAAGCCAACGCCGATCTGAACAACCGCCCGACCGGCCCCAAGGCGCAGTTCTACGAATGGCTGATCTATCGGCCCCTGCGCAATATGATCGGCCTGACGCGCTGCCATTCAGCCGTGTCGGGTGCAGCACCCATCGCGCCGGAGACACTCGATTTCTTCCGGGGTATCGGCCTGCCGCTTCTGGAGGGGTTTGGCATGACCGAAAGTTCGGGCACCGCCTGCGCCCAGCAGCATGGCCGCCCCTCGGAGGGGCGGGTCGGCCACCCACTGCCGGGGATCGAGATGAAACTGGCCGAGGATGGCGAGTTGCTCATTCGTGGCGATATCGTCTTCAAGGGCTACTACAAGCGCAATGACGCGACAGTCGATACGATCATCGACGGCTGGTTGCATACGGGCGACGTGGCCAAGATGCATGATGATGGATCGATCTCTATCGTTGATCGCAAGAAGGACATCATGATCACGGCGGGCGGCAAGAACCTGACGCCATCGCTGATTGAGAATACGATGAAGGCCAGCCCCTTCATCAAGGAATGCATCGTCATCGCCGACCAGCGCAAATTTCCCGCCGCACTGATCCAGATCGACTGGGACACCGTGTCGAAATGGGCAGAGGCGAAGGGGCTGAACTACACCACTTTTGCATCGCTGACGAAATTGCCGGAAGTGCGCGAGCTGATCCAGAAGGCCGTCGACAAGGGCAATGCCGGTCTGGCCGGGGTCGAGCAGATCAAGAAGTTCCACCTCCTGACCAAGGAGCTGGACCATGATGATGGCGAAGTCACCGCGACGATGAAAGTCAGGCGGGCCAGTATCTACAAGGGTTACGCGGACGAAATCGCAGCGCTCTATCGCTAATGGGGCAGGTTGCGTGGGAGACCCCGGCGCGGGATCCATCACACGGCATTTTGGCGGAGCCTGCCTAGGCGCACGGACGAATAGACTGTTTCGGACCCCGCAAACAGTTCGGTCATGCAGTTCGTGCTCAAAACCGGGGAAAAGATACCGGTTTTGAGCCAAATACAGAACAGCTACTGCATTGCGAATGGGCTATTGTTGACGCAACGCTCCACCCTCCTGCACCGGACCCTCCCATGGACCAGATTCGTACCGATCTACGCGCCACTCACCATTCTGACGAGGCTGCCTGCCTGGCTTCTCTGGTCTCTTTGGCCGATCTGCAGTCCGATGACCGAAAGGCCATCTCCGCCCGCGCCGCCGATCTGATCCGGGTGGTACGCGGCTCATCAAGCCCCGGCCTGATGGAGAGTTTTCTGGCCGAATACGGTCTCTCGACCGAAGAAGGCGTCGCGCTCATGTGTCTTGCCGAAGCGCTTCTCCGGGTGCCGGATGCTGAGACCATCGACGACCTTATCCAGGACAAGATCGCCCCCCATGATTGGGGTGCCCATATCGGCGACAGCGGCTCCATCCTTGTCAATGCCTCCACCTGGGGCCTGATGCTGACGGGCCGTGTTCTGGAAGACGAGGATAAGGGCGTGGTCGGTGCGCTGCGCGGTATGGTCCGGCGACTGGGCGAGCCGGTGATCCGACGCGCTGTCGGGGCGGCGATGCGCGAGATGGGGGCGGCATTTGTCCTCGGCGAGACCATCGAGGCGGCGATGAAGCGCGGCGACGGCATGGTTGCCAAGGGCTACAGCTACTCTTACGATATGCTCGGCGAGGCGGCGCGCACCCATGCCGATGCGGACCGCTATTTCGCCGCCTATGAGACCGCGATCAAGGCCATTGCCGGGCGGGCGAAGGGCGACATCCGCTCCAATCCCGGTATCTCGGTCAAGCTCTCCGCCCTGCATCCGCGATATGAGCGGCGGCAGAAAGCGGTGATGACCGACGATCTGACCGAACGGCTACTGCAGCTCTGCCAAATGGCGAAGGCGGCGAAGATCGGCCTGAATGTGGACGCGGAGGAGGCTGATCGCCTCGACCTCTCGCTCGACATCATCGAGGGCGTGCTGTCCGATCCCTCGCTCTCAGGTTGGGACGGGTTCGGCATCGTGGTCCAGGCCTATTCGCGCCGCGCGCCTCATGTGATCGACTGGCTCCATGCCCTCGCGGAGAAGCTGGACCGCAAGATCATGGTGCGGCTGGTGAAGGGCGCGTATTGGGACACGGAGATCAAGCGCGCCCAGGTGATGGGCCTGACCGATTATCCGGTCTTCACCGCGAAAGCCGCAACCGATGTCAGCTACATCGCCTGCGCCAAAAAACTGCTGGGACTGCGCAGCCGCATCTATCCACAGTTTGCCACCCACAACGCCCATTCCGCAGCCGCCATCCTGAATATCGCTGGTGGGCCGGATGACACGTTTGAATTTCAGCGCCTCCACGGTATGGGTGAGGCGCTGCACGAGGCGCTGCGCAAGCAGAACGGCGCGCGCTGTCGCATCTATGCCCCGGTTGGCGCACATGAAGACCTGCTGGCCTATCTGGTGCGGCGGCTGTTGGAGAACGGCGCGAATTCCAGCTTCGTCAACCAGATCGTTGATGAGAGCGTCGCACCTGAGACGATTGCGGCTGATCCGTTTGATGTTCTGGCGGAGATGACGATCCCTAGCCCGACGATCCCGGCCCCGTCCATGCTTTATGCGCCGGAGCGGATCAATTCTCACGGCTGGGATTTCGCCAATGAGGCAGATCTTGCGGAGATCGCCGCCGCCCGCGCGCCGTTTCTGACCCATGAATGGGGCAACGGCGATACGATGATCGCCAATCCGGCCACGGGGGCACCGGTCGGGCATGTCCGCTGGTCCAGCGCCGACGATGCCTCTGCGGCGGTGGCGACGGCCACAGCCGCCGCGCCCGGTTGGGCCGACACGCCCGCCGCCGCGCGGTCCGCAGCGCTCATGGCAGCCGCGGACCTCTATGAAGCCAGTATGGGCGAGATGTTCACCCTGTTGGCGCGTGAGGCGGGCAAAACGCTGGACGACTGCATCGCAGAGATGCGCGAAGCCGTCGACTTCCTGCGCTACTATGCCAGTGAAGCCGCCGGAGCGGAGGCAGGGACAACCGCGCGAGGTGCTGTGGTCTGCATCAGCCCCTGGAATTTCCCCCTTGCCATCTTCACCGGCCAGATCGCGGCAGCGCTGGCTGCAGGCAACGCCGTAATCGCGAAACCGGCCGAGCAAACACCCCTGATCGCCGCGCGCGCCGTCGCCCTGCTGCATGAGGCGGGCATCCCTGCCGATGTCTTGCAGGTCGTGCCCGGCGCGGGTGATGTCGGGGCGGCCCTGACCGCCGACCCACGCCTCGGCGGGGTCTGTTTCACCGGATCGACCGAGGTGGCCAGGATCATCGACCGCAAACTGGCCGAAACCGCGCCCGAGGCGATGCTGATCGCGGAAACCGGCGGGTTGAATGCCATGATCGTCGACAGCACCGCGCTGCCGGAACAGGCCGTGCGCGATATCATCGCCTCGGCATTCCAGAGCGCGGGTCAACGCTGCTCCGCCCTGCGCATCGTCTATGTGCAAAACGATGTCGCCGAAAAACTGACCAAGATGCTGACGGGCGCGATGGATGCGCTGCGGCTCGGCGATCCCATGGATCTGGCCACCGATATCGGGCCGGTGATCGATCAGGAGGCCCTCGACGGCATCGCTGCCTATATCCAAGCAGCCCGGACTAAGGGGCAACTCGTGCATCAGACCAAAGCCCCTGATGCCGGCTTGTTCATCGCACCCACCCTGCTGGAAGTGGGCGGTATTGAAGACCTGGAACGAGAGGTGTTCGGCCCGGTGCTGCACATCGCCCGGTTTGAGGCGGAGGACATCGGCGAGGTCGTCGAGGCGGTGAATGCGCGCGGCTACGGGCTGACCTTCGGGCTCCATACGCGGATCGACCGGCGGGTGCAGGATGTGGTCGACCGCGCCGAGATCGGCAATCTGTATGTCAACCGTAACCAGATCGGTGCCATCGTGGGCTCTCAGCCATTTGGCGGCGAGGGACTGTCAGGCACCGGGCCGAAGGCAGGCGGGCCGCATTACCTGCCGCGCTTTCGCAAGGCACCAGCCGCAACAGGCACGATGCCGAGCGCGCCGCCCGTCGATACCCCACTGGCGCTGAGTGCCCTCGGGCGTCTTGCGCCCGGAGCATGGGCCGGGCGCAAGGACCGGATCGGGGTACTGCGCGAGTTGCTTAAGGGCAAGGCGTCAAAACCGATGGCGTCGGCGGCCGCGCTCGACTGCGGAGCGGTGGAACTGCCCGGACCGACGGGCGAGAGCAACCGGCTTCGCCTCGCCGCGTTGGGCCGGGTCCTCTGCATCGGATCAGGTGATGCGCTGCTCGGCCATGTCGCGCAAGCGCTGCGCGCGGGTAATGCTGTGCTCGCTATCGGGCCAGACGCCACAAGGACCCTCGCGCCCCTGATGGATCAGCGCATCCCGCTGATCGCGCTCGACGGCGATGTGGACAAGGCGTTCCTGACGACGGCACCTTTCGATGCAGTCGCGCTGACCGCCGCGGACCGCGTGACCGCCGTGCGGGCGGCACTGGCGCGGCGCACAGGGCCGATTACGCGCCTGATCACCGAGGCCATCGCCCCGGAACGCTTCACCGCCGAGCGGGCACTATGTATCGACACGACGGCGGCGGGCGGCAACGCGCAGTTGCTGGCGGCGTCGGCCTGAGGCGGGGTTGAACGGTGGCCGCTTGTCCTACTGTCGGCATGGACCCGTAGAGACGCCCTGCACGTCTTTGAAGTATCAGCAGGAGGTCAGTGACGGCTTGGCCCCCCGAACAGGCGATACACGCTTCACGCTCGGGACGTAATGCGTGGACCGAGGCGAGCGGTGGAACTTTGTGATCGCAGTTCACGCCGCCAACGGATACGATCTCAATATTGATGACATTCCTGCAAAGCTCTGGTTTCAGAAATTCAGAGATGCAGCGCATCCAGACTTTTTGAAGGCGATTCAAGCCCCCATATTGTCTCTTACAGACTACGCACTGTTCTCGAAGACTTTGATCTTGGAGCGTCGATCCTGAAAGGCAGCAAGGTCGCGACCAATGGCGATGTCGCCCTGGAAATCCAGCACTCAGCCCTGCTTGTGCGCCAGCGCAACGGTGCACTCTACCAGACCAGACCGTCTACAACCCCATGTTCAAATCAGACCTGCCGGTCCATGAACCGTGTGACTTCTACCATCATCATCGGTTTCGCGGGTCACCTTCATCAACGATGTATGTGGTTTGACGGGCAGCGACGAGGGTGTCGATTTCTGGCACGACGATCGTGTGCTGAACGCATGGTTCTTCTCTGACCGACTGGCGAAAGCGATTGAGAAAGGCCGGATCAAACGGTTCCCGATCAGGAAGATGACCGTGATTGATAGATCGCCGCCGCCTCACCAGGCCGGTGACCAACCACCTGGATGGAGGTGACCTACGCCTTGCGCGATCCTTTTCGTTCGCCAACCACTACTCGACCTCGAAAAGCGCAACCACCGTCCGCTGGAAGATGTTGAAATTATCATCGGAGAGGACCACGGCATAGGTCTTGTCATCGTCCTCCCACACCGTGATCGCCTCGATATTATCGATATTGGAGGCGGCATCGAAGGCCGCAAGCTGCTCATCCGCAACCGGTGCCGCACCGTCGGACCAGCGGGCGCGGCGCAGGCGGACACGAAAACCACCGATAAGGCTGAAGGCACGCTCGGTAATGTAAAGCCAACCGTCAGGGCCAAAATCAGCACCCGTGGGCGAAAATTCGCCATGTCGTGGCAGATGCTTTACTTCCACGTCGGAGGGACCGGAAACGAAGACGCGGAAAGAGTGCGCCGCGCCAACGGATTGTTCCTCGATGGCCCAGAGGCGGCCATCGGCGGACGTTGCCAATGCCTCCAGCCCGCCATTATTCGGCAGTTTGTCCCATTCCTTCGTGCGCCGTGCCACGCCTGCGGGCTCCGTCACGCTGGTGAAGGACTGGAGCCGGTGGACCCGCTCAAAAGAGACCCAGAGCCGGCCATCAGGGCCAAGGGTCATACCCTCCGCATCCCAGTTGCGGCCGTGGCCGATCTGACCCTTGTGGGTGATCATCGGATGAGTTTGCAGATCGTCAATGCCGGTCAATCTGCCATTCTCGATCCGAAGGGAAAACGTCGCCCAGCGTGCACGGTCGCTGATCGCGATGATCTGGCCGAAAGCGCCGATCACCATGCCAGAAAGACCGCCGAAATCCTCGTCATCCGCCAGAACCGAAACCGCGCCCCTGAACACCAGCGGGCTGTCTGTGGGAAGAGCAATGTCAAAAGGAGCGCTGCGCGGTGTCTCCACCTCTGACGCGAAGCCGGCATTGGCGAGCGCGGCCAGGCACAGGCCCAGAAGAAGCCGCGGGATCACTCGGCCTCCAACACGCCGCGACAGGCCGGCGGGAGGTCAGCCAGTGTCAGCTCGCGCCGGGCAGGTTTAGCGGGGGCGTTCGGATCGGGCTTGGGGTTCAGCGCCTCATCCGACATCCACCAGGCCAGCGTCTCGTCACATCCGTCACCGGACGGCGGCGGGGCCTGATCGAAGCAGCCCTCAGCCCCGGCGGGGCAGGACAGGCGCACATGAAAATGTGCATCATGCCCCCACCATGGCCTGATCTTGCGTAGCCAGTCGCGGTCATCCGCCGCCGCATCGCGGCAAAGCTGCTGCTTGATCGCGGCATTGACGAAGATGCGCGCAACGGCAGGATCGGACGCGGCAGCGCGCAAAACGTCGCCATGGGCCGGGGTCCAGTTGCCGTTCACGTCCCGCTTGTCGCCGCGCACGACGGTGAAGGAGCCGATCTCCTCGCGCTCGCCGCGCGACAATTCCCGCGCATAACCGGGGCGCATCCAGATATCGGCATCCAGCCCGATCTGGTGGGAGCGATGGCCTGAGGTCATCGGCCCGCCGCGCGGCTGGCTGAGATCGCCGACCAATATACCCTCCCACCCGATCTGCCGGGCCTCGGAAGCGAGACGCTCAACAAAAGCCACGAGATCAGGATGCCCCCAGTTGCGATTACGCGATAGGCGCATCGCCTGCCAGCCCGGACCGGTTTCGGCCAGCCGCTGCCCCCCTGCAAGGCACCCTTTGGCGTAGGAACCATGAGGCGCAGTCGGCAGAGAAGCCGCATCGCCGCGCGCGCCGAATTCATACTTCACGGGCTCCGCTGACAGCTGATCTGCCCCGAGTATCAAACCAAACAGCACGGCAATCGGTCCTGCCTTGATCATCCTCTTGCCCTTTCCTCGTCGAAATGCCTGCCCCCAAGAAACGACGAAATCATGGCGGACGCCACGTCAATCTGCACAGATCGACGAAAACCCTTTCGACCTTGGCACCGCTTGCTTTACGTTCCTGTCAAAGCGTTTCGGAAAACACCCGGATCATCAGAACCCTGCCGCGCTTCGCGATCCCTGGTTTCTGGCGATACTCGATACCCCAGAGGTTTCCCGAAAAGCTCCACGGGAGAAGCGCCATGGCAGAGCGTCACTACAGAACCTGCAACATCTGCGAGGCCATGTGTGGCCTCGTAATTGAGCATGATGCCGAGAAGGTGATTTCGATCCGCGGCAATCCGGACGACCCGTTGTCGCGCGGCCATATCTGCCCCAAGGCCGTCGCCCTGCAGGATTTTCGAACAGATCCGGACCGCGTCACAACGCCCCTGCGCAAGACCGCAACAGGGTGGGAGGAGATCAGCTATGACGATGCCATCGCCTATGCGGTGGAGCGTATTCGCGCCGTGCAGGATGCCCATGGCCGCGATGGCATGGGTGTCTATCTCGGCAATCCGAACGCCCACAAGTTCGGCAATCTGCTGAACCTGCCCGGCCTGGTCAAAGCGCTTGGCACATCCAACCGCTATTCCAGCGCGACCGCCGACCAGATCCCGCATCATGTCGCCGCCATCCACATGCTCGGCCATCCGATGCTGATGCCGATCCCGGATCTGGAGCGGACGGATTACCTTCTGATCATCGGCGGCAATCCCGTCGTCTCCAACGGCTCGATGATGACCGCACCGGATTTTCCGAACCGGATGGAGGAGATCAAGCGCCGGGGCGGGCGCGTCGTTGTCATCGATCCGCGCCGGACGGAAACCGCAAAACGCGCGGCCGAGCATCATTTCATCAAGCCGGAAACCGACGCATTCCTGATCCTGGCCCTGATCCACGAAGTGTTCGCCAACGGGGCGGAGACCCTCGGCACGCTCGCGGATGTCACCGACGGGGTGGCGGCGCTGCGCGATGCCGTGCAGCCATTTACGCCGGAGCTTGCCGCATCACGAACTGGGATCGACGCGGACACGATCCGCCGTCTGGCGCGCGAATTTGCAACCTCTCCCAGCGCCGTCTGCTACAGCCGCATGGGGGCCTCGACACAGAGCTTTGGCGGCCTTTGCCAATGGGCGACCAGTGCGCTGAACATCGTCACCGGCAATTTCGACAGCCCCGGCGGCGCGATGTTTACCACCCCCGCCTTCGATTATGTCGGCATGACCAGCCGCAAGGGGCAGATACGCGCCTACCCCGAAAGGCGCTCGCGCGTCTCAGGCCAGCCGCTTTACAATGGCGAGTTCCCTGTCTCGGTCATGGCCGAAGAGATGGAAACACCCGGCGATGGCCAGATCAGGGGTCTGATCACGGTGGCCGGCAATCCGGTGCTCTCCGCCCCGAACGGACGGCGGATCGAGGCAGCGTTGGAAAATCTCGACTTCATGATGTCCATCGACATCCACATCAATGACACGACCCGCCATGCCGACCTGATCTTTCCCGCCACGGTGGCACTGGAAGAGGCCGTCTATGACATGGTCTTCCACACCTTCGCGGTGCGCAATACGGCGGCCTATGCCGCGCCGTTATTCGATCCGCCGCCCGGCATTATGCAGGAATGGGAACTGATCGCGCGGCTGACAGCGGCGCTGACCGGCGCGAACCAGATCGGGCCGTCGCCAACCGATGCGCTGAAGATGGTACTGGCCGGTGGCTACCACCCCGAGGCCGCGTCCTTCGACAAACTTGCCGCCGCGGACGGATCGGTGGATCTCGGCCCGCTGGTGCCTTCGCTGGCGGAGCGGTTGGAGACCCCTGAAGGGCGGCTCAATCTCGCACCTGACGCCATGCTCGCCGATCTGCCGCGCCTGCTGGATCATGCGCCGGATCAGGATCATCCGTTCCTGATGATCGGGCGGCGGCAATCGCGCTCTCACAACACATGGACGCAGAATGCGCCGCGCCTCGTGAAGGGGCGAAACCGCTGTACGCTGCAGATCAACCCCGCTGATGCCGCCCGCCTGAATGTCGCCGACGAGGCGGAGGTCGCGGTAACCTCCCGCACTGGGTCGATCACTCTACCGGCGGAGGTCACTGACCAAATGGCTCCTGGCGTCGTCTCCATGCCTCAGGGGTGGGGGCAGCGGCGCGGCAGGCTTTCGACCGCGACCCGCGTGGAAACGGCGTCGATCAATGACCTGACGGATGATACGCGGATCGATCCACTGACCGGCAATGCCGCCTTCAACGGCCTGCCCGTACAGATCGCGCTCGTATAAGGAACCGAACCGCCCCGGACTTGATCCGGGGCCCGCCCGAACACAAGAACCCCGGCCCAGCGCCGGACAGAACACAAGGACCAACCGCATGGCATTGCCTTCCCAACTTCAGGGCCTCCGTTTGCCCGTCGTGGCAGCACCTCTCTTTATTATCTCGAACCCCAAATCGGTCATCGCTCAGTGCAAGGCCGGCGTCGTCGGCTCAATGCCGGCATTGAACGCGCGCCCGGCCGAGCAGCTGGAAGAATGGCTGAAGGAGATCACGGAGGAGCTGGACCGCCACAATCAGGCCAACCCGGACAATCCAGCAGCACCCTATGCCGTGAACCAGATCGTGCACCGCTCCAACGACAGACTGATGCACGATGTCGAGATGTGCGTGAAGTACAAGGTGCCGATTACCATCACGTCCCTCGGCGCGCGCGAAGAGCTGAACCAAGCAATGCACTCGGTCGGCGGCATTACGCTCCATGATGTGATTAACAACAAGTTTGCCAAGAAGGCGGTCGAGAAGGGCGCAGATGGCCTGATCGCGGTGGCCTGGGGCGCGGGCGGCCATGCAGGGACGCTGTCGCCGTTTTCCCTGATCCAGGAAATCCGCGCCTGGTTCGACGGCCCGCTTCTCCTCTCCGGCTCCATCGCCACGGGCGGCGCGGTGCTGGCGGCGCAGGCCATGGGGGCGGATCTGGCCTATATCGGCTCGCCCTTCATCGCGACGGACGAGGCGCGCGCCTCCGAAGATTACAAGCAGGGCATCGTCGATGGGACGGGCGAGGACATCATTTATTCCAACCTCTTCACCGGCGTGCACGGCAATTACCTGCGCAAATCCATCGAAAATGCCGGGATGGACCCCGACAATCTGCCCGAAAGCGATCCCTCGAAGATGAGCTTTGGCTCCAGCACCACCAAGGCGTGGAAGGACATCTGGGGCTGCGGCCAGGGCATTGGTGCTATCGACCGCATTCAGCCGACCGCAGGTCTGGTGGATCAGATCGCCGCGCAATACACCGCCGCAAAGGCCCGGGTCGCCGCGTGAGCCGCTTTGCCCCGGACCGCCTCGCCCGGATTGACGCCCGCATGGCAGACTGGGTGGCGGAGGGGGCCTATGAGCGGCTCGAATGGTGCCTCGGTGACAGCACCGGCATCGTCTATCAGGGGGCGACGGCGGACCCGTCGCTCTATCGCATCTATTCGATGACGAAGCCCGTCGTCTCCGTCATCGCGATGCAGTTGGTGGAGGAAGGGCGGCTTCAGCTCTTCCACCCCGTAGCCAAGTACCTGCCCGAGTTTGAAAAGATCCATGTCTTCACACCGGAAGGGCCGCGCCGTGCATCGCGGCGCATGCTGGTGCATCACCTGATGACCCATATGTCGGGGCTCAGTTACGCCTTCATGGGCGATGCGACCGGCCAGATGATGCTGAAGGCCGGTATCCATGATGATGCAAGCATACCCTTGCGCGAGGATGTCGCAAAGATCGCCACGATCCCCCTCCAGTTCGAGCCGGGCAAACGCTGGCTTTATTCGGTCGCAACCGATGTTCTGGCAGCGGTGGTGGAGGAGATCGAGCAAAGGCCGCTCGGCGAGATTATCGCGTCACGCGTGACTGGCCCGCTCGGCATGACCGACACATCCTTCTGTCCGGGTAAGGATGCCGCCGACCGGATCGCGCCGATACAAGGGGGCATGGAAGGCGGGCTCCTGTCCCCCGATCAACTGACGCGCAGCTATCCGCATGATGATCCGGATTTCGCGCGCGGCGGCCATGGCCTCTTTTCTACACTAAGGGACTATGCGGTTTTTGCGCAGACGCTCCTCCGGGATGCGCGCGGCGATGGTGTGCCGCGGCTTCTGTCGGCAGCAACCCTCGGCCACGCAACGGCGAACCACGCGGCGAGGGTCATGCCGCTCCATATTGAGCTGCCGCCCCAATCGATCAATCCGGGCATGACGGGGCAAGGCTTTGGCCTTGGCTTCGCCATCAGTCAGGCAGGCGGCCCGCTGACGACCTGCCCCGGCTCTTTCGGGTGGTCCGGCGCGGCGGAGACATGGTTCAATGTCGATCCGCAATCCGACATGTTCATGGTGCAAATGGCCCAGAATTTCGACTGGCCAGGGGCCAGTTTTGATTTGCAGAACATGGCCTATGCGGCACTGGTCGACTGATTGCCGTTCATCAGCCCGGTGCCGGACTGCGCCGCGACCCTCTCCTGAAGCGCGGCGACAGATGCCGCGGGTTCGGCCGGCAGAGCGATTACCACATTCGTGCCATGGCCGGGCACTGAATTGATGGACAGGCGACCCTCATGGGCCGCCGCGATATTGGCAGCGATGGTCAGGCCGATCCCCGGTTCTGCAAAGGGATCATCCACGCCGCCTACCCTGCCAAAAAGCTCCAGCGCCACAGCTATATCATCAGCGGCAATGCCGGGCCCGTCATCAGAAATGATGATTTCATATCCCGATTCTTCACTACGCCCACGCAGAACGATATCGATCCGACCATGCAGCGCCGCGTATTTCACCGCATTATCAACGACATTGACCAGCATGCGCCGGGCGCGGACCATATCGCCGGAGATAAGCGCGGGGCCATCGACCTCCGCATGAAGCGTGATCTCGAGGCCCAGCGCCTGCGCCGGTCCGGCAAATTTGCTCCTGACTTCTTCACAAAGCCCCCTAGGTCGAGCGCCTCGCTCTCGATCTCGATCGCCCCGGCTTCGATGGCTGCAATGTCAAGCAAATCAACCACCAGATCGTTCAGCGCGAGACCGTTAGTGTGAATGCCCTGACATAGGGGCGATGCGCATCCGACACCGCATCGACGGCATCTGAACGCATCAGTTCCGACAGCCCGAGAATGCCATACAGCGGCGTGCGCAACTGATGACTGACGCCAAAGAGAAACCGCGTTCGCGCCTGCGCTGACGCATCCGCCTGACGCAAAGCCACCTCCAGCGCCCTGCTGGTCTGACGCTCCTTCAGGGCCACGAAGCCCAGTTCCAGCACAATCGAGGCCCAGGCGAGGAGGGTTACAATCAGCACCGCCGCAAAGAGGAGCAGCGCCGTATCCGGCACCGCGACCAGCGCGGCCAGTCGCAATAGGTAACCGAAAGCCACTGCGGAGAACGGCAAGGTCATCAACATCGCGATGCGCCAGCCATAGGGACGCAGGTGCCGCCAGACCACGACCGACATCCAGCAGGCCACCGCACCATTGACGATGGAGCTGGACCCCATCAGTACGTCAACCGACTGAAAGACATAGGTAATGACCACCTGTACGACCATCGCCGAGATGCCAATGCCGACAAGTGGCCGGATCGGAAGCGGCAGGTTCTCGGCGCTCAGCACCGCGAAAATGGCGCAACAGATGCCAATATAGGCACCAGCAATGACAGAAGCGCGCCAAACTCAAACCCAATGACCGGCCGCGAAAAACGCGCAATGACCGCCAGAAGCAGCGTTACATTGCCCATGACCAACCATCGATAGGCTGGCTCGCGCCGCCGCTTGCGCGCCCGTACAATGCCGAGCAGGAGCGCAATCAAAACCGTCGCGCCAGCAAAAAGGACCACGGATTTCGGGTCGATGACCACGGCGTTCACCGCTCCCCATGTAATTGCGCCGCTGTTCCGGCCTCTGTAGTACCGCTCTGACATAGAAACCCGGCAATGTTGAAGATTGCTTTAAGCCTGCGCACTGGCCCGCCTTCGGATATCAGAACGCCAACGGGCCGCACTGGACGCAGCGCTGCGGCTCGTCCATAGGGTGCGCATGATCGAACTTCCGTCAAAAGCAGACATTCTCGAATGGGTGCGCGAAAACCCTGGCAAGGCGTCCAAGCGTGATATCGGGCGCGCCTTTGGGATCAAGGGCGCGGCACGCGTACCTTTCAAGCAGTTGATCCGCGAGATGCAGCAATCAGGTGAGCTGAAAAAATCCGGTCGCCGCGCCTATCGCGGCGAAGGCGGGTTGCCGCCCGTGGGCATGATCGTGGTCACCGGCCCCAGCGATGACGGTGATCTGATGGCGACGCCGCAGGCATGGGAGGACGAAACCGCGCCCCCGCGCATCCTGATCACCGAGAAGAAGGGCGATCCCGCCCTGGGCAAGGGCGACCGGCTGCTGGCCAAGCTGATCCCATCCTCAACGGAGGACGGCGCGTTTGAAGCCCGCCTGATCAAGAAGATCGCGGCATCGGCCAAACGCGCACTCGGGGTCTTTCGGGCCGAGGGCTCAGGCGGGCGCCTCATCCCGGTGGATCGCAAACAGGACGAGATGATCATCGTCGACGCGGGCGATGCGGTGGATGGCGAACTGGTGGAGGTTGAAACCCTCCCCGGCCCGAAATACGGCCTGCGGCGGGCGCAGGTGGCCGAACGGCTCGGTGATCCGGGCGCGGCGCGCTCCGTCTCGCTGATCGCGATCCACACCCATGACATCCCCAATGCCTTTCCCAATGCCGTGGTTGAGGCTGGCGAGAAGGCCAAACCGGTCCGGGGCCTCAAGGGGCGCGAGGATCTGCGCGATCTACCGCTGGTCACCATCGATCCGGCTGACGCGCGCGACCATGACGACGCGGTCTGCGCCCTGCCCGATGATGACCCCGCCAATGGAGGAGGCTGGGCCGTCTGGGTGGCCATCGCCGATGTCGCCCATTATGTCACGCCCGGATCGGCGCTGGATCGCGAGGCGCGCAAGCGCGGCAACTCCACCTACTTCCCCGACCGGGTCGTGCCGATGCTGCCGGAGGCGTTGTCTGGCGATCTCTGCTCCCTCCACGAAGGGGTGGAGCGGCCCTGCATCGCGGTGCGTCTTGTGCTGACGCCCGACGGTGACCTCGCCTCCCACAGCTTTCATCGCGGCATGATGCGCTCCCCCGCCTCGCTGACCTATGAACAGGCGCAAGCCGCGATTGACGGACAAACGGACGAGGTAACGGGCCCCCTGCTGGAGCCTGTCCTGAAGCCGCTCTACGCGGCCTATGCCGCCGCCGCATCGGCGCGTGACCGTCGCCAGCCCCTCGCGCTCGACCTGCCGGAGCGGCGGATCGAGCTCAGCCCCGAAGGCGTGGTCACCTCGGTGAAATACCGCGAGCGGCTGGCAGCGCACCAGTTGATCGAGGAATTCATGATCCTCGCCAATGTCGCCGCCGCCGAGACGCTGGAGCGTAGGAAGCGCGCCTTTCTCTACCGCGTGCATGAAGAGCCCAACCCGCTGAAAATGGACGCCCTGCGCGAGCAGGTGGAGGAAGCGGGCTTCAACCTTGCCAAGGGGCAGGTTCTGATGACCAAGCACCTCAACGCGCTGCTGAACGCGGCGGCGGGCACGCCCGAGGCGGAACTGATCAACCTCTCCGTCCTGCGCGCCCAGACGCAGGCCTATTACAGCCCAGACAATTTCAGCCATTTCGGCCTCGCGCTGCGGTCTTACGCGCATTTCACCTCGCCAATCCGGCGCTATGCTGACCTCGTCGTCCATCGCGCCCTGATCGCGGCCCATGGCTGGGGCAAGGATGGGCAGAGCGCCGAGGAAGAGGCGATGTTGAAAGAGACGGCAGAGCATATATCGTCGACCGAGCGCCGCTCCATGCTGGCGGAGCGTGACACGACGGATCGCTATCTCTCGACATATCTGAGCGACCAGATCGGGGCGGAATTCGAGGGCCGCGTTTCCGGCATCGCGCGGTTCGGCCTCTTCGTGAAACTGGACGAGACAGGTGCCGACGGGCTGGTACCGGTCTCATCCCTCGGGTCGGAATATTTCCGTTTCGATGAGACCCGCATGGCGCTGATCGGGGAGAAATCCGGCAAGACCATCATGGCCGGGGCCCGCGCCCGCGTGCGCCTGAAGGAGGCGACGCCCCTGACAGGCGGGCTTTTGTTCGAGGTGTTGGAGGTTGAAGGCTTCGGCAAACCGACCCGCGCCGCTGGCGGGCGCAAGGGCACGCCGCGCCGCAAGCTGGGGCAGGCCAAGGCGCGCAAGATCAAGGCGGCCAAGAAAGCAAGGCGCAAGGGCGGTTAGCGCCGCAAGCCAGCCCTGAGGTCCGATGGCTTCGCCCCGCCGAGCGCGATGGCCAGAACAGCGTAGCTGACCGCGCCCGCAATCACCAACCCGGCAAGCGCCGCATAGCGCAGGCCGGGTGCGGTCAGCAGATCAGCAGCGCCCTGCCCCGCAAACCAGACCAGCGCACCCATCGAGGCCGCCGCGACCAGCAAACGCGGCAGGCGCTGGCGGAGCCGCGCATCGGGCGTGACCGCATCCCCGAACGCCCCTGCCCCGCGCCACAGGAGCGCGACGTTCAGCCATCCCGCAAGCGCCGTGCCCACGGGAATTGCGATCCAGCCGTAAAGCGCCGCGCCGCCAATCGAAATCACTGTATTCAGCAGCATGGAGGCGACCGCGAATTTCAGCGGAGAAACCGTATCCTCGCGGGCGAAATAGGCAGGCTGCAGCACCTTTTGCAGCACGAAGGCGGGCAGGCCGACAGCGAAGATCGCGACCGCGATGGCCACGGCGGCGGCGTCCTCGGCGCTGAAGGCCCCGCGCGCGAACAGCACCGAAGTCAGCGCGCCCGGTATGGCGATCAGCGCCGTCGCTGCGGGCAGCGTCAGCGCCATGGAAAACTCCGCCGCCCTGTTGAACGCATCGCGCGCGCCAGCATGATCACCGGCCCGCACCCGGCGCGACAACTCGGGCAACAGGACCACGCCGATGGCCACCCCGACAACGCCAAGCGGCAATTGATAGATGCGGTCCGCATAGGACAGCCACGCCACCGCCCCGGTGTAAAAGCTGGCAATCACTGTCCCGATCAGAAGATTGACCTGCGTCACCCCGCCCGCCAGCGCCCCCGGCACACCAAGCTGCACGAGGCGGCGCATAGCTGGCGTCCAGCGCGGACGGCGGAGCCGCAGGCCCATCCCCGCCGCGCGGCAAGCCCAGGCCACCAGCGCAACCTGCGCAAACCCGGCAAGCAAAACGCCAAAGGCCAGCGCATCCCCCACCGGGAACGCGAGGCCGAAGGCAAGCGCCATCGCGCCGATCAGGATGACGTTCAATAGGACCGGCGCGGCAGCGGGCGCGGCGAACCGGCCCAACGCATTCAGGACGCCCGAAAACAGCGCCGTCAGTGACATGCAGAGGAGATAGGGAAACTGGATGCGCCCATAGAACACAGCCAGGTCAAATTTTGCAGCATCATCGGCGAACCCGGCGGCAAGCGCGAACATCAGCGCAGGCATGAAGATAATCGCCGCCGCTGAGAGGATCAGAAGGACGGAGAGCAGACCTGCCAATGCCTCCTCCGCAAAGCCCTTGGCATCCTCGCCCCCCTCCAGCCGTTTGGCGAAAAGCGGGATGAAGGCCATGTTGAAGGCACCCTCGGCAAAGAACCGGCGAAACATGTTGGGCAGGCGGAAGGCCACGAAAAACGCCTCCGCCACCGGCCCTGCGCCGAGAAGCCCGGCAATCATCACATCGCGGATGAAGCCGAGAACACGGCTGCCCATGGTCCAGCCCCCGACCGTCGCGAAGGCGCGCAGCATGCGGATCGGGCGTGCGTTCATGGGGCGGCTGGCGGTACGTCTTCCAGCCGATGATAAACCGGCGCGCCCTTCTGTTCGAGCAGCGCAACCTCGGCATCCGCCCCGACCGAAGGCCCGCCGATCCGCAGGATCGCGTCGCAGCGGCTGACGAGGGCATTCGATAGGGGCTGCATGATCTCCCCATAGCGGCTTTCACCAGCCACCGCGATCAGCGGCAGCGCCATGTTAACGCCGATCACGGGCACCCAGCCCTTGTCGAACAGATGCAAGGCGACCTCGTTCATCGCCTTCAGATTGGCGGCTTGCTGCTCCGCATCCGCCCCGCCGGAACGATAGGGACCGGCGACCGCGATCCAGTTCATTGCCCCTCCTCCGCCTCGTCGGCGGCACGGCGGATCGCTGCGCGCAGTTTCTTCTCGATGGCCTGCTGTTTCGATGCCGCGCGGATCTTGAAGCCGAAAAGATCCTTCACATAAAAACTGTCGACGGCCTGTTCGCCATAGGTCGTGATGACGGCGGACGAGATATTGATGCTGGACGCCGCCAGAACCCTCGTCAGGTCGTGCAAAAGACCGATCCTGTCGCGGGTATCGACCTCAATCACGGTGTAGTTGTCCGAACTTTCATTATCGAATGTGATGGTGGTCGGCACATCGAACGGACGCTCGCGGCGCTTCAGCCCGCGCTTGGGCTTCAGCGCCTCCCGTGCGACATAGTCACCGCGCAGCGCCCTGTGGATCGATGCCTTCAGGCGTTCATGACGGCTGGGGTCGAACGCCTCTCCCTCCCGATTTTGCATCCAGAACACGGCCGTCGCCATCCCGTCCGAGGACGTAAAGGTCCGCGCATCCTTGATTGATGCCCCGGCTAGGGCCAATGCGCCCGAGATCCGGCTGAACAGACCCGGATGATCGGCGATGTAGAAGCAACAGCGCGTCGCATCGCGGTCGGGATCGCTGTCGAACCGGGAATTGACGTTCTCCGGCTTTGCGGTGCGGCCCATTTCGGCAAGACGCTCATGCGCATCCACATCGAAGCCGATCCAGAATGGCGCATACTGATTGGCGATCCACGTCTCGCGCTCCGCCTCCGGCCAGCCGGACAGGCGTGCGCGCAGGGCCTCCTTGGCCTCCTCCACGCGGTCAGCGCGGCTCAACACTTCGTTGCCGACCGCCAGCACGCTCATCGTCTCCGAATAGAGGGAGCGCAGAAGCTGTGCCTTCCAGTTATTCCATACATTGGGCCCCACAGCGCGGATATCGAGTGCCGTCAGGACCAGCAGCAGCTTCAGGCGTTCAACCGAACGAACCTCGTCGGCAAAGGCTCGCACGGTCGCGGGGTCCGAAATGTCGCGTTTTTGCGCGATGTCGGACATGATCAGGTGGTGGCGCACCAACCATTCGACCATCTCGGTCTGCCCCTCCGACAGGCCAAGACGCGGACAGACGCGGGCTGCGATCTCCGCCCCGACTTCCTCATGCGGGCTCGGCGATCCCTTGCCGATGTCATGGAAAAAGAGCGCTAGATAGAGGACGGTCAGATCGACACCCTTCTTGATGATCTCGGTCGCGATCGGAAGATCCTCGATCAACTCCCCGCCGATCAGGCGGTTCAGCGATCCGATGGCATAGATCGTATGCTCGTCCACCGTGTAGGAATGATACATATTGAACTGCATCATCGAGACGATGCGGTCGAATTCCGGCACAAAGGCCCCCAGGACGCCGGTCTCGTTCATCCGCCGCAACGCCCGCTCCGGATCACCGCTATCGACCAGAAGGCCCAGGAATTTCGCGTTCGCAGTCGGGTCATGACGCATCTCGTCATCAATCAGATCCAGCTTGCGCGCGACCATCCGATGGGCATTGGGGTGAATGAGGGCACCTGTGCGCAGACCTTCCTCAAATAACCTCAGAATGTTCAGCTTGTCCTCGTCGAACCAGACCTCATCACCCACATCAATGCGGCCATCGCGGATGAAGAGGCCCTTTTCCTCCTTCCGCGTTGCCCCGAAGCTGAGCGCGCGCAGGATCGGGCCGAGGACCGGGCGGCTCTTCTTCTGATCCGCCTCAAGAGCTGCGCAGAAAAAGCGGGTCAGGTCACCCACATCCTTCGCATGGCGGAAATAGCGCTGCATGAAGATCTCCACACCGCGCCGCCCCCCCTGATCGGCGAAGCCAAGCCGGCGGGCGATCTCAATCTGATAGTCGAATGTCAGCTGTTCCTGCGCGCGCCCCGCCGCATCATGGAGATGACAGCGTACGGTCCAGAGGAAGCTTTCAGCAGAAGCGAATATCTCCGCCTCATCCGCTGTCAGAACATCCTTCTCGATCAGGGCCGCAACTTCGTCAGCGTCATAGATGTATTTCGCGATCCAGAAGAGCGTCTGCAGATCACGCAGACCCCCTTTGCCTTCCTTGATGTTCGGCTCCACCATATAGCGCGATCCGCCATGGCGGGCGTGGCGGGCATCACGCTCGGCCAGTTTTGCCTCGACAAATTCCGACCCGGTGGATTGGAACAGCTCCTTTCGCAGCGCCTTGTCCATGTTCTCCACCAGGGCCTCATCACCCCAGATGTACCGGGTCTCCAGCACCGATGTGCGAATCGTGAAGTCATCGCGGGCGAGGCGCAGCGTCTCGGATATGGACCTGACCGACTGTCCGACTTTCAGCTTCAGATCCCAGAGGATATAGAGCACGGCCTCGATCACTGTCTCGCCCCATGCGGTCTGCTTGTAGGGGGTCAGAAAGAGGAGATCGACATCGGAGAACGGTGCCATCTCCCCGCGCCCATAGCCGCCAAGCGCAATCACGGCCATCCGTTCGCCGGTGCTGGGCGATGCGTTGGGGTGCAGAACCGTCGTGACATAGTCGAGGGCACCGCGCACAACGAGATCGGCAACCTCCGTCAACTCATGTGCCACGCGTGGGCCCGAATCACGCCCACGGCCCAGAAGCCGGGTCGCGGCAGCCCGGCCCCGGTTCAACGCATCGGCCAGAACAGCCACCGCCGCCGCGCGCGGGTCATCGGCCTTCGCCGCCTCGTCCAGCGACGCTGCCAACTCCGCCGGGGTTGGACATTTCAGTGGCTGCGCAGGCACCGCCTCTGGCCCGGCCGCCTCAACCCCCGTATCAGATGGACCATCCATGGGATGCTCTCTTTTCTGGCTCGCGCGGCTCAGGAGGAAGGCGCGCCGCTGGGCGCGGGATCGATCACCTCGTCAACACCATCCGAGACGGTGATGACCGCAAGGCTGCGCTGGTTAAGGCCATCCGCGGTCAGGCGAAACGGCCCCTGCGCGCCACGCACCGACACCCCGCCGGCGATCGCTCGCCGATCAAATGGCTGGTCGCCACTGGCCTGCGCTGACCGCAGCAGGGAGGACGCAGCCGCAACCGCGTCATACCCGATCGCCGCAAGCGGTGCAGGTTGGCGACCCATCTGCGAGGCAAAGCGCTGACCGAAAGACGAGCGGAGCGCAGGATCGGGGGCGACATACCAGCCGCCGCGCAGCGTACGTTCAGTCGCGTTCTTCGGGTCGGCCCAGCGCGAGAGGCCCATATACTGCACCTGTCGCGGCGAGACGTCGTAATAGGACAGGAATGCCGCCATGGAGCGCAGCGCATCGCCCGCATCCGCAATCAACACACCACCCGCGCCACTGTCACGAACGGCGCGTGCGCCATCCTGACTGGCAGTCTCGATCCCATTGAAAGATCTCTCATATCCGATGAACGGACCGACGCCGACACCAACGTCGCGACCAACTTCAGGGGCAAGGGATGCGACCTGATTGCCATAGCGATCCGTCGGATAAGCCAGCGCGACGGAGCCGATGCCCCGTGATCCGGCATAGGCCAAAAGACGGCGCATCTCATCACCCGGTAGCTGGCCCAGAACCCAGATATTGTCGCCTGCAACCGTACTGTCATTCGAGAACGCCATGACATTCAGACCCGCCGCGCGCGCAATGGGTTTGACCGCCTGCGCTGATCGCGCAAAGAGCGGTCCGAGCATCAATGCCGCCCCGTCCCGGACAGCATGCTCCGCCGCCTCGACCGCACCGGCATCAGTGCCGCGTGTATCATAGACCTTCATCACCATATTGGCGGGTGCAAGGTCGGATCGCGCCATCTGCGCGGCAGCCACAAGATCCTGCGCCGCACGCCGGGCACCGCCCGAGGACGCCGTCGTCGGTGCCAACAAGGCAACGATGACCGGGGCATTCGGATCGACCGTCGCCGCTGTACCGGTCGCACCTGCAGTATTGCCGCCAGTGGCCGGGTCCGCTGCGCCGCCGCGCCCGGCGGTCTGGCTGGAACAGGCGGCAATGGCGACGATGGCGCACATGGCGGCGATACGCCCGAGAATGCCGCGTCCTCTGATAGCCGGACGGGGCCTTTGCAAAAAATGACGGATGACGGGCGCTGTGCGCTGAACCATGGTAGACCCTCCAGAATACAGGACTGCACGCCGAACCCCCACGGCCTGCGGAACCGAACGAGAGACTATGGCCCGCAAGACACAAAGTAAACGCGCAGAAACACCGCCACGAGGCGGGCCCATCATGGGCGGCGGCGGCACCCCGGACGATGCTGTAACGCGCCAGAGCGCCTCACCTCAACTGATGCCCGGCCTGTTTCTGGCAGCCACGCCAATCGGAACGGCGGGCGACGTGACCCTGCGCGTGCTCGACGCGCTCCGCGATGCCGATATCATCGCGGCCGAGGATACCAGACGCACCCAGACCCTCATGACACTTCACGGAATTGAACGATCGGGCAAGAGGATGGTCCCCTATCATGATCATAACGCGGCCTCCCAGCGCCCGCGCCTGCTGGCCGCGATCAGCGAGGGCAAAAGCGTTGTCTGCGTATCCGACGCCGGAACACCGCTGATTGCCGATCCGGGATGGCGGCTTGCGCGGGATGCGATCGATCAGGGCCTGCTGGTGCAGGCGCTGCCCGGTGCCTCCGCCTTGCTGGCGGCACTGACTGTTTCCGGGCTGCCAACAGATCGATTCATGTTCGCGGGCTTCCTGCCGCCAAAACAGGCCGCACGGCGGGCCGAGTTGAACACATTGGCCGCAGTGCCGGGAACGCTGGTTTTCTATGAAAGCCCGCGACGCCTGGCGGCGCTGTTGGCCGAAATGGCCCTGACACTGGGGCCGGAGCGTCAGGCGGCGGTTAGCAGAGAGCTCACAAAGCGGCATGAGGAGACAAGGCGCGGTACCGTTGGTGAACTGGCAGCCCATTACAGCGACACCGAACCACGCGGCGAGATTGTCGTCAGCGTCGGCCCACCACTGCCGAGGCAGGCAACCGAAGAGGATCTCGACAAAGCCTTGCGCGCAGCGCTGGTGACAGACCGGGTTGGCGATGCGGCCCGCATCGTCGCGCAAAAGCTGGGGCTGCCCCGGCGCGAGGTCTACAATCGGGCGCTGGTTCTTATGGAAGAGGATATTCGCTAATCGTTAGGCAAATGGATCTAGGGTCGTCAGATGTTTGACCTGCCCCATACGCCCGATGATGGACCGCCAGTGCCGGGCATTGGCTCGGCATCGTTCACAAGTTGCGATCTGCCGCCCGAATTCAGGCGCGCCCGCGCCGCGCGCGGCATGCAGTCCTTTCATGCAGGCATCGCTGCGGAGGAGATCACGGCACGTCACTACTGCCAGCGCGGATGCGCCGTCCTCGCGCGGCGCTGGCGCTGCAAGGAAGGTGAAATCGACCTGATCATCCGGGACGAAAACACCATCGTCTTTGTCGAGGTGAAGGCACGCTGCCGCCCGATCCACGACGATCCCGTGAGCCAAAAACAATGGCAACGCTTGGAGGCAGCGGCACTTCGGTATATGGTGATCGCGGAGACGGGCACAGCGCCGCTTCGCTTTGACCTTGCCCTTGTGGGCCGGGACGGGTGCGTGGAGGTGACAAAAAACGCCCGCTTGTGAGCAAAGAGGCGACAGAAATGAGCAGATACCGCAGCTATGCGCGCCTTGGCGGCGTTGCACTTACCTTCGCATTCCTGACATCGGGCTGTACCGCAGTCGGTCTTGGTGTCGGTGCCCTGGCAACAACCGGCGTATCCGTGGCGCAGGAGCGATCAACCAGACAGGCCCTGACCGACGCGGAAATCCGGGTCACGATCAACAACAAACTGTTGAACGAGGATTACGGGCTGTTTGGCGACATCACCACCGAGGTTGTGGAGGGTCGTGTTCTGCTGGCAGGGTCCGTCCCCGACCCGGACGACCGGCTGCGTGCCGCCCAGTTGGTCTGGGAGACCCCCGATGTGATCGAACTGATCAATGAAGTCACGGTGGAGCGGGATGCAGGCACAGCCTCCTTCGCGCGTGATGTCTGGATCTCGACCCAGCTTCGCGGAAAACTGCTCGGCGATGTGGAGATCAATTCGATCAATTACAACATCGAAACAGTGGGCCAGACTGTCCATTTGATCGGCGTTGCGCGCACACAGACCGAGCTGGAACGTGTGGTCAACCATGCCCGCACCATTGACGGTGTTAAGCAAGTCGTTAGCCATGTCCTGACCAAACATGATGACCGGCGGGTAACAGGTTGACCCCGTAATTGCAGGAGGGGGTTCCATGTCATTATCCGTAGCCGTCCAGATGGACCCGATCGAAGCGGTGGATATCGACGCTGACAGCACGTTCAGGCTGGCCGAAGAGGCGCAGGAGCGCGGCGCATCGCTATTCTACTATCAGGTCGCGGACCTGACCTGGAACCAGGGCCGGGTGGAGGCGACGGGACAGTCGCTGAAAGTCCGCCGCGAGACCGGAAATCATTTTGAGCTCGGCCCCCGCCAGACCATTGATCTGGCGTCGCAAGACGTCGTCCTGCTGCGCCAGGATCCGCCATTTGACATGGCCTACATTACCAACACGCATCTGTTGGAGCGGATCCATCCGCAAACCCTGGTGGTCAACGATCCCTTCTGGATCCGCAATTGCCCGGAAAAACTGCTGGTGCTGGACTTTGCCGATCTGTCGCCGCCAACGATGATCGCGCGTGATCTCAGCCATATCCGCCGGTTCCGCGATCAATATGGCGACATGATCCTCAAGCCGCTCTACGGGAACGGCGGTGCAGGCGTGTTCAAGCTGTCATCCTCCGACAGCAACCTGAACTCTCTCCACGAACTCTTCATGGGCATTAACCGGGAGCCACTGATCGCCCAGCAGTTCCTGCCCGATGTGGAGAAGGGCGACAAGCGTGTCATCCTTGTTGATGGAGAGCCCATCGGGGCCATCAACCGCGTTCCCGCAAAGGGCGAGACGCGCTCCAACATGCATGTCGGTGGGCGGCCCGAGAAGATCGCGATGGATGACCGCGACCGCGAGATTTGCGCCCGGATCGGCCCGCTATTACGCGAGAGAGGTCTGGTTTTCGTTGGCATCGACGTGATCGGCGGCTACCTCACGGAAATCAACGTGACCTCGCCAACCGGCATTCAGGAGCTGCAACGCTTTGACGGCGTCAATGTCGCCAGTTTGATCTGGGATGCGATAGAACAGCGGCGCGGGGCTTCCTGATGTCCCTCCGCCTGGCCGCAATTTCGCTCTATCTGCGGCTCTTCGAAAAACCGCGTCTGGCGCGGATCAAGGACCCGCTTGTCGCCCGTGACCTGTTTGAAAAGACCGCCGTGCGCGCATTCCTGATGCCAACCGATGCCAATGTCATGGAAACGCGGATGGACGGGCCTGCGGGGCCGATCACCGCCGACTGGGTGACAATGGGGCGGCCCGACCGGCGCACCGTTATCATCTATCTCCATGGCGGTGCCTACATCATGGGTTCCCGCGCGACGCATCGGCATCTGGCAGCGACGCTGAGCGCGCGTTCGGGCACGCGCGTTCTGCTGCCAGACTATCGGCGCGCGCCCGAGGCTCGCTGGCCGGGCGCGGTCGAAGATGCGCTCGCCTGCTATCAGTGCCTTCTGGACACAGGGTACCAGCCTTCGAAAATCGCCTTCGCCGGTGACAGCGCCGGTGGGGGCCTGGCCTTTGCCACGCTGATCGCGGCACGCGAAGCCGGCTTGCCGGATCCGAGCTGTATCGTAGCGTTCTCGCCCTGGGTCGACCTGACGCTAAGCACCAAGAGCCTGCGCCGGAACGCCCGAACGGACCCGATGTTGCCCGCAGGCCGGATGGCCGAGACACGGGATTTCTATGTCTCTGAAGAAGACGCCTCTGCACCCACGGCATCACCGCTGCATGCCGACATTCCCGCACCGCCGCCAACCCTGATACAAGCCAGCCGGATTGAGCTGCTCGAAGACGAAGCTGCCGCTATGGCGGAGAAGCTGCGCGCGTCGGGTGGCGAAGTTCGTCTCGAATGGTTCAGGAGAGCGCCCCACGCTTGGCAGATATTTTGCGGACGTGCGCCAGAAGCCGATGAAGCTGTGCGGCGGGCGGGTGAATTTATCAAAAGCAAGATCAGCCCGGTCGAAGGTTCCCAGGGTAACTGAGCGCGATCATCCCGGCTGTTTCGTCCCGTTTGGATCAGGTTTCTTGCTCATCTAGCCCGGGAGCCGAAATCCACCCCATCATTATAGACGGCTGCCGTGGGCATCACATCGGTGCCAGACGTCCGGTCAGCAGGGTTTGCCACCATGCGCAAGCCAGTCAGCTGCATTCTGCCGACCACCCGCAAGATCTCATCGAACTGCCCTCATCTTGTCATCGGATAGGTCGCCAACAGCTTGGCTTTCCGATCTCCTCCAATAACATAACCGGCGCGGGTCAAGGTGCTGATGAGCCGCTGTTCACGCCTCAGACCACTCGCCAACCGCCGCTGGTAGCATTTTTTTGAACTTGACCACCTTCGGGGCAGTATCACCTATCATCGGATCATCCGTCGCCATCCCGGACAGATGAGCGATATCGTCCGCCTATCCGGCATGGTTCTCGACCGGATCAACCAACAGGCCCACCAGTCGGACCTCCTCTTGCCAAATTACGGCTTCATGCGCGCGAAGCGACCAAGTTCAGTCGCAGAATCCGGCACTAAATCCTCTCGATAGGAAAGACGCAGCCCTCAGCCTTCGCCACTCCAGTCACTGAGGCTGACGTCGTCACGGCGTCAAAATCACAGGCAGCATCGTTGATATGAGCGGACCTCGCGCATTTCTCGGCTGGAAGAAGTCAATAACGCCCTCAGGCCTTGAGCGGCGAATAGCCCAAATGAAGGCCAGCATCGACATGCAAGGTCTCACCGGTGACATGACGGGACGCATCGGTGAGGAAAAAGAGCGCGGCATCAGCAATGTCATCGGGCCCGCTTGCGACGCCAAGAGGTGTCGAAGCCTCCACACCTCTTACAGTTTTCTCAAAGGTCGCCTCGTCCATTGCGTCCTTGAACCATCGTGTGCCGATGAAGCCGGGACAGATCGCATTGACCCGAATTTGGGGTGCCAGCCCGCGTGCGAGGGAAAGTGTCATGGTGTTTAGGGCACCCTTCGATGCAGCATAGGCCACTGATGACCCGATGCCCGTGGTCCCCGCAATGGATGACGTGTTCAACACGACACTCGGGCGACCGCTTACAGCCTCGGCTGCCAACAGAAGCGGCTTCAGTGCCTGCAGACAGAGGAACGGGCCGACCACGTTTACCGCGTAGATGTCCATGAAATCATCTCGCGACAAGGCATTGAGATCACCGTGATCGCGGGCATGCCGGGTGATGCCGGCATTGTTCACCAGAATGTCGAGTCGCCCGCCCGCGCCGATACCTTCGGCCAGCGTGGCACAGCCTTCGGCGGTGGAGACATCGGCCTGGATCAGCGCAGCCTTTGCGCCCGCTGCCTCGCAGAGTGCCACGGTCTGCTGCCCCTCCTCCAGGCTGCGCGCGCAATTGACAAAAATCTCTGCGCCGCGCTCCGCCAGTTTCACCGCGATGGAGCGGCCGAGGCCTGTCGCCGATCCGGTCACAAGCGCCAGTCTGCCATTGAGATCTTTCATCTGTCCTATCCCCTTCTGCCATCTTCGCGAAACATTGCTCATCCATCCTGCGCTGACAATAGACGCCCCGATGCCCTGTTCCATTCGCGATTGACCGTGCTGAAAGGCGTAGATACCCCTGTTGCGCAATGGGATTAAACGGTCAGGAGAAGCGCGGTCATGGCGCACAAGAAGAAGGCAACCGCAGCGGATGGAAAAGCTACGGATGCAGTCGACACGGCCACCGCGCCCGCTCAGGACGATATCGCGACGTCGCAAACAGTCACCTATTCGATGTCGGGCGGGCTCGTGGGCTGGCTTACGGCGCATGACACATCGCTGGCTTTGTCATCCTACCAGTCAGGGAAATTCTATCTGATCGGCCGCAATCCCAAAGGCGGATTGCTTGTCGATGAGCGGCTTTATCAGCACGCTATGGGGATCGCCGTGAACGGCAAACGCATATTCCTCGTCACCCAAACGGCGCTGGTCGAGATGGCCTCGGTGCTCAGCGGCACCGAACGCGCCAATGAAATTTATGATGCGTGCTTTGTCCCCCGCCGGGTTAATATCATCGGCGCTGTCGACGCGCACGATGTCGGCCTCGACAAGGCGGGTGAGCCGATTTTCGTCGTCACCAAGTACAATTGCGTTGCCCGGCTGTCAGCCACCCACAATTTCAAACCGATTTGGAAACCTCCTTTCATCTCGAAGATCATCGCAGAGGATCGCTGCCATCTGAACGGCCTTGCGATGGAGGATGGAGAACCCGCTTATGTCACCGCCGTGTCGCGATCAGACACGATCGACGGATGGCGTGACAGGCGCGCGGACGGAGGTGTTATCGTTGACGTAAAGTCGAACGAGGTTCTGGCCGACGGCCTGTCGATGCCCCACTCGCCCCAGATCTACAAAGGCAATCTCTATGTCCTGAATTCGGGTACGGGCGAGTTGATGCAGGTCGACCGAAAGACAGGCGAGAAATCGGTCATCGCCTTTTGCCCGGGATTTGTGCGCGGCCTGTCATTCATTGATGGCCACGCGATCATCGGTCTGTCCCGCCCGAGATACAAGAGGTTCGAGGGGCTTGCGCTTGATGATCGCCTGATCGCCGCCGACAGCGAACCCTGGACTGGCGTACAGATTATCAACCTCTCAACCGGTTCGGTCGCTGAATGGTTTCGCATCGATGGAGCAGTCGCCGAAATTTACGACACCGCAGTTGTACCTGGCGTCTCCTGCGGCATGTCGCTCGGATTGGGCGCGGGAGAATTGGCAACATTCGTCACGACCGAGGCTCTCTGAAGGCGAAGCGGTAGCGGTTCGGTGTTGGTCAGATACCAAAGCATCACCGGAAACACTGACTGAAGGCAGCCCAACGGACCCAGCCGAATATCTAACGATCTGGTCAAGCATCTGGGCAGTGCTGCATTGACCTCAGGGCAGACCGCTCGCAAGAGGCTGATGACGAACAGACGGCTACCCTCTCTCCCGACACGATGATGCCGGCTCTGGCGTATCTACAATGAAGTCAGAGCCCCGGGCACGCAGGAAAGATCCGCCCGATTGTGTCTGGCAACATCGCCTGTCAGAGCGCGCTGTGTCGGACCAAGCCAAGGCGACGAGGGATGAACGGTGCCCAAGGTGCGTGTCCAGCACATACGCAGCACTATCCGTCAGACCCGCCAGTTGGCGATCAAAGGTCCTGGCGGATCATGTTGGTCAGAAGCACCGAACGAAAGACATCGCCCAGAACAGATCTTGCTGTGGCGTTTAGTGCCAATCTCAGATCCTCCATCGACTTGAGGTCTGTGAAAGATCCGGAGAACCCCCCCGACTGCGCATGGGTGAAAAGCACCTGCAGAAACTCATCCCGCAGCTTTGGTTCATGTGCGAAAACCAGATCGGTCGCGCCGGGCTCCGTTTCCAGCGCCATGGTGATGATCATCAACCCGCCAACGCGGTTTTCGTCGACGAGCGGCACGACGAATTGTTTGTCGAGCTTCACGTAATCTACTTCAGGCGGTCCCGAAGCCAGCGGCGGTGAGACCATCTGTGGCTGCGCCGGCTCCCCTTGCGCGGAGAGGTCATTCATCTCGGCGACGGCTTTGGCGGGCGCGTCATCATCGGACGGCTCCTCCATCTCCATCTCGACCGGTGGCTTCAGCATGAAACCCGCGCCCGCACCTCCGACCGCAAAGAGAGGCACAAGCAGAAAGATCAGAATCTTTTTCATATCCGTGGTCCTCAGAATGGAAGAATGATGTCGGCGATCTGCTGACCATAGCGGGGTTGCTGAACATCCGTGATCTGACCTCTGCCGCCGTAGCTGATCCGCGCATCGGCAATCTTGTCATAGGTAATTTCATTACTACGACTGATATCCTCAGGCCGTATCACGCCGTGGACCCTCAGATCACGCAACTCGAAATTCACACGAACTTCCTGATTGCCGACAATCACGAAATGCCCGTTGGGCAACACATCGACCACAGTCGCGGCGAGACGCAGGGTGATCTCCTCAGTGCGGCGCACACTGCCATCGCCGCTGGACGCCGATCCTGACGTCACCTGTGCGGCGTTACCAAGATCAACGCCAGTCAACTGATCGACAAGCGAGGGCAGTCCAAGCAGCGCACCGACCGCGAGATCTTCGCTGCCTGACCGGTTCCGCGCTGTGGCGTTGGAGATCGTAGCCTCCTCATCAATCTCGATCACAACTGTCAGAATATCGCCGCGACCTTGCGCGCGACGGTCGCCGAACAACGAAGAAGGCCCGGACCGCCACAATGACGCTGTCGAAGTTTGAGATGTGTGTGCCACAGGTGTCAGCGGCGCGCGCTGGAGGGGTACTGGCGTCGCCAAGGCGACCCGCTCCTCCGTGATTGGCGCAACCTCGGCCATCGCTTGGCCGGGCGCTGTCATTGTGGGCGGCTTGCCGACATGATCCAGCCGTCCACAAGCGGTCAGCACAAGCGCGCCAACCACAAGGATCAATCCGGATCGAATGTAGGCGGTCACTGAAATCTTCATGGCCGAGATACCTCTACGCGGCCATCCTTTGTCACCACGCCGGAGACCGTTGAGCGTGATGAAAGGTTCATCACCCGCACGCGATCGCCCACACTGCCACGGTCCAGAGCGCGCCCCTCAGTCGTGATCGAAAGCGTCTTCGTGGTAAAACTGATCTGCACCCGGTCATTACGCTCGACCAATGCAGGTGCCTGGACATTGTTCACGTGGACGGGCCGGCCGGCGTGAATGGTCACACGCGCTTCCTGACCGATGGCGTCGAGCGGATCTGAGATGGCACCCGGATATTGTTTCTTGGACCGCCTCAGATCAACCTCCTCGATGACCGAGCCCCCGATGATGGCACGCGCAGCCACCAGGCTTTCAGCAACTACATTCGTGGCGGAGAGGCCGAATACCAAAGGCAAGACGGCAATCGCAGACCGCAACGGCGGCGTTCTCGATCGTCCCACCATCATCGGATCTGCACCGTCGCGCCAAGCATCTGGTCAGCAGCGGTGATCACCTTGGCATTCATCTCGTAGCCGCGCTGCGCTTCGATCAGTTCAGTGATTTCGCGCACCGGATCAACACCACTTTCCTCGAGAAAGCCCTGCCGCAACGTGCCACGACCGTCGACACCCGGATCGCCGATCGCGGGTGGGCCGGACGCCGCAGTCTCACGAAACAGATTGCCGCCAAGCGCCTGAAGACCCTTGTCATTGACGAAATCGGCAAGGGTGAGTCGGCCCAGGATCTCAGTGTTAATCTGGTCATTGAAGCTGGCAACGACATCACCGTCGGCATTGATCGTCACCGACACAGCATCCTCGGGGATCGTGATATTCGGCACCACAGGATAGCCCTCGGACGTGACGATGAGCCCGTCGCCGGTCCTCTTGAGCTGACCATCGCGCGTATAGGCCGCGATCCCTGACGGCAACTCAATTTCGAGGTAGCCGTCGCCCTCGATCGCGACATCAAGCTCTCCGCTCGTTTGCCGCAAGGCACCCTGCGTTACCTCCATTGATACGGCGGCGGTGCGGACACCAAGGCCAAGCTGCACGCCGGCAGGAAGCAGAGAACCGTTGGCCGCGTTCACGGCCCCTGGTGATCGGGCCTGTTGATAGTGCAGATCCGCAAATTCGGCCCGACGCGGATTATATGCAGTCGTGCTCATGTTCGCGAGGTTGTTCGAAATGGTTTCCACCCTTGTCTGCTGGGCTTCCATACCTGTTGCTGCGATGTCCAAGGCGCGCATTCTGCTCTCCTTACCTGGGTTGCCTGCTGGGGTGGGTGTTTGTTTCACTAGCCAAAATCATGAGCCCGCACCCATGATCCGCACGGCCTGCCGGATCCGTTCATCTTCGGTTTCGAGGAACGACTGTCCCATTTCATAAGCGCGCTGGACCTCGATCATGCGGGTCATTTCCCGCACCGGATCGACATTGCTGCGCTCGACGAAACCGTGGCGAAGCGAAGCTTCGATCGCCGGGATCGATGGCTGATCGGTCTCAAAAAGGCCATCTTCGCGACGGCGCAGGTCCGAAAGGTCTTCCACGGTCACGATTTCAAGCTGACCGACAGGCTGACCGTCCGCGGAGATGATCCCGTCGGCACCGACATTGATCGCTGTTGCATCTGCGGGAAAGAAAAGAGGAACACCGCCGGCACCGAGGACCCGACGACCCGATGCGGTCACCAGTTCGCCATCGGCCGAGCGAGCGAAGCTGCCGTTTCGTGTCAGCGCCTCACCTTCGGCGGTTTCAATGCGAAAGAAGCCTTCTCCCTCAATGGCAAAGTCGAACTCACCGCCCGTTGACCTAAGCCCGCCCAGTGAGAAGTCGGTTGTGCGAACCCGTGATGCGGTCTGAGACAGGGAGCCACCAGCCACACCGAGATTGTCAACGATCTCCGTGAAGACCGCGCTCTCTCGCCGAAATCCGTCGCTGGACATGTTGGCGATGTTGTTCGCGATGATGCGCATGTCCTTGGCCAGGCCCACCTGACGCGACAGCGCGACATAACCTGCATTATCCATCTTCCAACATCTCCTTGACGAGATCACGTACAGTTTGGGACGCATCCATGACCGCCTGAGCGTCATTCAGCGTCAGCGCATCGCCGACCGATGGCGGCCGCAGCATGGCGGAGGTTGGAACCGGCGCGTCGCGCTCAAGCTCTGACACAAGACGCGCGCCTGCGCCGGCCGATGGACCAGATGTTTCGCCCGACTGTTGTGCGTCTCCTGCTTCGGCCATGTAGGCCGCGAGCAACCGATCAGCTGTGCTGCCCGCCTCCGAGGCACCGCGCCAGTCGCCGGCAAGCAATGCCAGCTTTGCCCGGGCTTCGCTCGCAAGTTCCGTATCCTGCGCTGCAGCTGCCAAAGCGTCGTTCGGCTGGTCAACCAGCAGATAAGCAGCCGTACGCAGAGAGGAGGCCCGAGGACTTTCGATGCCATCAAGAGCCGACAGGGCGGATGCACCATCACCGAGGGCCACATGGGCGGTGGCTGCAACCTGCCGCAGCGATGCCGTCTTGCGTCCTGCGGCCGGGGTCAGAATATCGAGTGCCGCATTCGCAAGACCGATGGCGATCAACTGCTCTGCCACACGACTGCGGGCCAGATCACCATCCGCCGCGGGCGAGATGAGGTCGCTTTGATCAAGAACGGCCCGCGCGAAAAGAAGCGGCTGTTCAGGGTCGGCAACCGCATCCTCGAAGACCGCATGCGCGCTATCCACTAGGAGCGCTCGATTGGCCGGGTTCCGTCTGATCGCCCGGTCCACCTGATCCAGCGCCGATTGCAAACCTTCTGCGATGGCACGCGCCCGGATTTCCGCAACCTTCAGGCGCCGCTCAAAAGGACTACCGCGCGCGATCAGTGCGGCATCAGAAAGTGCATCCGCCAAAGCGACCGACGGTGCGGCCCCCCGGTCCACCTGACTTTCCAGAAGCAACAGCAGCGCCTTCTGCGCCTCCGGAACAGACATGAGGGCAAGCCGTTTGTAGACAGCTTCGGCGGATGCGACATTTCCACCCTCGGCGAGAAGACGCGCGCGCGCGAGTTCAAGCTTTGGGCTGTTCGCATCAACCATGCGGCGCATGATCTTGTCGACGCTCTCGGCGAGTTCGATATCACCTGCATCAAGACCGCGACCCATGAGCTTGGGGCCGAGAAGACGACGCAAAACCGGTGTCTGATCGACGAATTGGGCGAGGATCTCGCGATTGCGCTCTTCGCGGCTGATCAATTGCCGACCAGCGGCGGTCAGCCTTTCGATGCTGCCATTCTCCATCTGAAACCCTGCAAGGGTAAACCAGAGCAGCGCCAGCGCCGAACAGTGACCATTTCGTGCGATTGGCCCGGTAACGGATGGTGTTTCATTTTCGATGATCATCGCAATGTCAGAAAGAAGTGCGCGATTCTCGACATTGTCGCCCAGCGTATCGAGTAGTTGCCTGGCCTCCACACCAAAGCCGAAACTGAGATAGAGGCGCGCCAGTTTCTCTACTGCGGCGGGGTCGGGCTCATCGAAGCGACTGATCAACTGGCCGCCATGATCAGTCACAAGGTCGGCGAAGCCCCTGTCGTTGTCCAGCCGCAAAAGGGTGAACTGATGATCGTCGATGCATTCATGCGACGGGATCAGTGTCTCCAGCCGGTCACGGCGGAACACCCGATCACGGGCGGTCCGCGCACGAAGCGGAAGCTCGACGAGCAGTGTCTCATCACCGGGAACGAGACGCTCGGGATCAGGCTCGACGACCAGTGTCTTGCGCGCGGGCGGTCTCGGAGCCGCCTCTGCGATGGGCTGGTCAACCGGCTCTTCATTGATTTCGTCGGGGGGGAATTCGGTCGGCGTGGTTTGCGCGAAAAGCTCCGCGCTTTCAGCCGTCGCGAAATCGAGCAGCCCCTGCTCTGCCGCTTTGGCGAGTTGCTCCACCAGTCGCAGCCGCGCCAGTCGGATTTCCTCGGCCCTCGCGCCGCGGGTACCGTCGCGGTCCTGCTCACCAAACGGCGTGCCGATCTGCGCTACCGGCGACGCGCCATTCGTATCACCCTCGGCACCAGTCTGAAGTCCGAGATCGGCGATCGCTGTTTGGCGCGCGCGCGGAGCAGGTGCCCGCCCCGGCGCAAATGCAGAGCGAAAGCGCCGAGATGCTGCATCTGTCCGTTGAACGATCTCTTCGGTCAGGTCTGTTTGCGCGTCGCCTGGTCCCGGGTCCCTGATTTCGATCGACAGTGTTCCGTTCGTCACGAGAGTGGCGTAGCTGCATTCGCAATTGAGAAGCAGGCGAAGCCTTGTACCCTCATCGGTTTGCGAAACGCGCGCAGTCTCGATGCGAGAGGCAAACTGCCCACGCGTGATCTGACCGATGTCAAATCCCACAGACCGGTCCGGCGCAATGACATCGATAGCGCGGCTGCCTGCGGATGAAACGGAGAACGGTGTTGCGCCGAGCGCAATATCCACCCGGCTGCCACCTCGGATATCTGAAGCCTGCACATTGAGGTCCGCAGCCGACACTGACCAAGCAGTAAAGATGAGTGCCGGCGCCGCGCTCGCCCATATGCCACGTGTCCAGATCATGCTGTTGCCTTTACGGCCTGCAATGCATCGCTGAGCTCGCTGAAGCTGGGGCGCATATCACCCGGCGCATTCTGCCGTCCGACTTCGACGCAGAGATCCGGCGAGTGATTATGCAGATTCGCAACAAGCACTTCGCGGATCAGCCAATAGAACTTGTGATCCTGCTCGATGACAGCCTTCACCTTGTTGGCAAATGGGCCGACAATACCGTAGGCAAGGAAGACGCCCAGAAAGGTTCCGACAAGCGCGCCGCCGATCAGTTTGCCGAGAACTTCGGGAGGCTGATCAATGGAGCCCATTGTCTTGATCACACCCAAGACCGCCGCGACGATCCCGAGCGCTGGCAAGCCGTCCGCCATCGTCTGCAAGGCATGGCTGGAATGCAAGTTGTGGTGCAGGGCAGCCTCGATCCGCTTTTCGAGAATTTCCTCCACCTGGTGCGGATCGTCATAGTTCATCGAACCTGCCCTGATCGTGTCGCAGATCAGGTCGACCGTCATGCGATCATTCAGTATCTTCGGGTAGTTCTGGAAAACCGGGCTGTTCTCCGGATCCTCGATATGTGTCTCGATATCCATCGGATTGGCGCGACCGATGCGGATCAAGGAGAACAGGAGGCACAGAAGATCGCGGTAATCCTCGTCCTTCCATCTTGGTCCCTTGAAGACCTTGCCGAGGTCCTTGAGCGTGTGTTTGATCTCAGGGATGCTGTTGCCAAGGATGAAAGCACCACAGGCTGCACCGCCGATCATCATCATCTCGTAAGGGAGAGAGCCGAGGATGATTTTCATCTTGCCGCCGGCGATGAGATACCCCCCGAAGACCATCACGAAAGTGATGAGAATGCCTATGATCCCGACCATGTCGCCTCCTGGATAGTAGGCGAAGACCAGCTTCGCCTTGCTCTTCTGAACATGAGATGTTTGTAGGGGGCTGCCTCTTAACAAACAGCGAAGACAGATCCGCTAAATGGCAATCATTCGCGCGGAACCTGCGCGTTCTGGCCCGCAATATGCACGGTGATTGCATAGGCCTTGGCGGGGGTCAGAACAGAAAGGATATTGGCTGCGGCAACACCGTCCATACGAGAAATCAGACCCGCCGCAAACGGGACGTCCATATTCTCGAAAATGGGGCCGGCCTTCTTGTCGTCCATGCTCTGAAATGTAGTGACCAGCTTGTCGACATCCTTGTCAGCCGCCTGGTCGGCCAGCCTCAGCAGCGATCCCAGCCTGCTTTCCGCCTCCTCGAGGCGGGCCAGCTGATCTCTCAATTTCTGCTCCGCAGCACGCATCAGGTTCTCTTTTTCTGCCACTTTGGCATCGCGCTCATTCAGCTGCGCTTCGCGCTGACGGATCGTCTTCAGCAGTCCATCCAGATCGGAATAACTGAATTCATCGGCTACCCTCGCTTCCTCGACACGGGCATCACCCTCGGCCAGACCGGGCACCTCGACAGCCAACGCGATCGCGGGGTCGATCGCCCGGATGACTGCCGAGGACATGAAGAGCGCAGCCAGCAACGCCATCGCGGGCGGTTTGCGATTTCGCCGATGGGATTTCATGCAGGCGCTCCGCCAAAGTCGGGCTCGGTAGCTGCCAGCGCGTCGATCAGACGGCGTGCGAATGCTTCATCATCTTCGGTACGCCCGGCAGCGAGCACGGCACCAACAGCTTCCGGGACCTCCAGATTGCGTTTTGCGATCTGCGGCGGCTTCGCCGCCTTTTCGGTGACTGCGTCGCCAGAGCGGTCGGTGGGCGGAGATGAGGTTGCAGGCTCTGTGGCAGTTGTCGAAAATGGCGATGTCTCGCGATCCTGCGCCGATGAAAGGTCAATTGCAGTCTCTGTAGCTATATTTGCGACCGGCTCTCCGGGCAGCGCTGCCGGTAGCTGCGGGCCAATAAAATTGTTGATGTTTTTCTGGCTCGCGAGTTCCGCAATCATATCTGCGCAATCCGCCATGACAGTGGCGAGCAGGGTCCGCTGGGCCTTTGCCTCGCTCGCGGCGTCCGTCGTCTTCCGCGCCATGAGCCGCATGTCATGCAACGTGCCATCCGCTTCCCGCGTCTGTTTGGTCAGGCTAACAGCGGATGCTTCGGTCGTTTTTTTCATGGCACCAAGAGCCGCCTGCATTTCGTCGACTTGGGCCGATAGCTGGCCGATCATCTGGCCAAGCCCGCCATCCATCTGGCTCAGACGCCGCAGACGCCGAGAGAGAACGAGGCAGTACAGAGATGCCGTCACAGCGGCGAGAATGAGAAGGCCGTCAGAGATCAGTTCCATTGCTATCTCCTATTTCAGGATAAACGAGGTGATCAGCAGATCACGCGGGCGCGCGGGAGCGACAACGACGCTGGCCCTGCGCAGCAATTGTGCGCGCAGCCTGATGACGGCGCTGGGGTCATCGAGGTCAGATTCATCGATTGCACGGAGATATGTGTTAATCATGTCGAGGATGCGCGGTCGCATCTGTTCTACCGCCGAAAGATCACCCTTGTTGACCTCCAGCTCAGCCTCCAGCAGCAGATGCTTGGCGCGCGCGCGTGGGCTTAGGGGAATCACGATCTGCCCCAGGGGCATGAAAGCGATTCCCTGATCGACAGGTGCGGCAACGGGAGTTTTGCCGGCGGTATCGCCCGCCTCACCGCCAAGGAAGCCAGGTTTCGGCGCAAGCCCTGAAAACGCGGCGAAAAAGCCACCACCACCAAGCAGGAGGCTCAGCACAAGGACGATCAAGAGAAGTTTGCGCGATCCCTTCTTGGGCGCGCTGTCGTCGTCCGCCATGTCGTCTGTCACGTCAACCATGTCCATCCACCGCTGTTTTTGTCGGTCACTCTTGGATAGACGCCAACGACTAACCTTAAATTAATTGCCGTCGACGCAGATTGACCTCGTCGCCAGAAAGGCGGGTTGAACATGGTCAATGATGTGAACACGGTAACTTCGAAGCTCAGCATGGCGTGGAACGCCGCAGAACCGCGGCGCAAAGCAATGCTCGTCCTCGGCCTTGCGGCAATGATCGCGGCCCTCGCCCTTTTCGCACGTATTGTTGCGACACCGACGATGGCACTCCTCTATTCAGGGCTTGATTCGTCCGCGGCCAGCGGCGTCATCGAGGGCCTTGATCGCCAGGCCGTCCAATATGAAGTACGCGGCGACGCAATATATGTGCCCGCTGATGTGCGCGACCGAGTGCGAATCACACTCGCGGGTGAAGGGCTGCCGGCCGCCGGTGCAGCAGGATATGAGCTGTTGGACGGCCTCTCCGGCTTTGGCACCACGGCAGAAATGTTCGATGCGGCCTACTGGCGGGCGAAGGAGGGAGAGTTGGCGCGCACAGTGCTTGCGTCACCCCGGGTTATCCGCGCACGCGTCCATATCGCACAGACAACACGCCGTCCGTTCGAAGCCAACGCACCGGTCACCGCTTCGGTCACGGTTTCAACATCCAGCGGTGCGCTGAGCCGCAATCAGGCTGAGGCAATCAGGTTTCTGGTCGCATCCGCTGTATCCGGCCTGTCGCTGCATAATGTAGCTGTCATCGACCAGGAAAACGGCGTGATTCTCAGGTCCGGCGAGACCGAAACAAAGGCCGGAGCGGCGGAAGAAGCAGCAACCCAGACCGAGGCCCTGCGCCGCAATGTAATGCGCCTCCTCGAAGCGCGCGTGGGTGCAGGCGCGGCGATCGTGGAGGTCGCCGTCGATGCCGCCCGCGACAGTGAGACCATTCGCGAAAGACGGCTCGATCCGGAAAGCCGAATCGTCATCCACACCGATACCGAAGAAAGTACCGATGCGGCAGAAGGCGAGGCGACGGGCGTGACGGTCGCATCGAACCTTGCAGACGGTGATGTCGAGGGCGGCGACCAGTCGAGCCGCCAGGCATCACGGACCAGAGAGCGAATCAATTACGAGATCTCCGAAACCGTAAGCGAACGCATTCGCCCGGCAGGCGAGATTCGCAAGATCAGCGTCGCGGTTATGGTCGATGGTATTCGTACCGATGACGGCACCGGCACCATGATTTGGGAGCCGCGCCCGGAAGAAGAGCTAAACGCCCTCGGCGATCTGGTGAAGAGCGCTGTCGGATATGACGAGGCACGCGGAGACGTTGTGACGATCCAGTCGCTGCAATTCAGCGATGTCGGCGGTCAGGGCAGCGTCGCCACGTCCAGCGTGATGGACATACTCGGCGATAACGCGATGTCGATCATACAGTTGCTGACCCTCGGCATGGTCGCGTTGATGCTCGGACTCTTCGTTGTGCGTCCCATCCTGTCGGTTGCAGGCCCGGCGGGCGGCCAGGACTTTGCAATGCCGACAGAAATTGGCGACGGCGGCTTTGCCGGCAGCACTGGCGGTACGGGCGGCGAGATGGGTGGCGGGTTCTTCTCCGACATGCCTGCCGGACAGGGGTTTGACATCCCCTCCGGTGACATGATCGACGCTCAGGCGCTCGACGTCGACCAGCGCGCACTGCTTGAGACGACGGTTGCCGAGAAACCGGATGAGGCGACGAAACTTCTGAGCTCCTGGCTTGATGAGCCTGCGGACAAGGAGCAGGCTGCATGACCGGTCGTTCAATCGCGTTGCCAGAATTCTCCAAAGATCGCGCGGTGCCATCGCAGTCCGGATCAGGCGATCCCCAAACCGGTGCGCAGCGCGACGAGGAACTGTCTCTCCTGATCGCAACGGCGCGCGGCGCGGCGCGCGCGGAAGGCTTCGCCGACGGTGTCGCCCAGACCGAAAGCCGAATCGCCCGGGATCTTGAGAGCCGCATCACATCGCTCGCGGCAACCATCGAGATCGCGCAGGCTGATCACAGCGCGCTCACCGAGACGATGGCAAATCAGGTACATAAGATTGTCAGTGTTTTTTTGGACGCGATTGCACCTCATTTCGCCCGCACCGCGCTTGTGGATGAAATCGCCGCGACACTGGCCGAGGCCATGAAATCAGCACCCGATTCCACATTGGTTGTTGAGGTCAGCCCTGATTGGGCAGCCGAGATAGCTGCGCAGCTCCAAGACAGGAATCTGCCTTGCCGGATCGAGCCTGATGGAGATCTCACCGATACCGAAGCACATATCCATTGGCGCGATGGCCTCGACGCCATCGACCTCAGCACCGCGATCACGAACGCGCGCGCCGTTCTGGCAACCCATCTCGGCGGCGGCGTCTCGGTCAATACCGGAAGCCTTGCTCCCCTCTTTGAACCAACGGAATCGAACCAGGAGTTGACCCATGACTGAAGACGAGCAGACGCCCGAAGGAGAGATCCCTGATTTCGGCACTCCCATGGAAGACATGCCCAGCTTCGACAACGCCGAATTCGATACGCCGGCAGCGGACGGATCAGCGGCCGATGTGCCGACCGGGCCGCAACCCGAAACGCCCGAGATGACCGCTGTTGCCGACCCAAAGACCGGCAGGCCGGCCACCACTCAGGCACCGCAGCGCAACCCAAGGCGAAAGGCTGTGCTGGGCGTGCCGATCGAAGTGATCGTATCTGTCGGCAAGGCCCGCCCCCTGTTGAGCGAACTGGTCGACCTGCGCCGCGATAGTGTGCTGACGTTAAACACGAATGTCGCGGATCCGGTTGAAATCATGATCGGTGATCGGGTCATCGCCCGAGGAGAGTTGCAGGAGATCGAAGAAGGGACGGGACGCCTTGGCGTACGCCTGACCGAAGTGGCCGATCTATCCCAAACCCTGTGAGCCGCATGACCTTATCCCGGATGGCGCAGGCGCTATTGCCCCTTGCCGCACTATTGCTGAGCGCGACAATGGCCAGCGCGCAGGACATCTCCATCGACCTTGGTGGAGAAGGCGCGATCACTTTGCAGATTGTGCAGTTATTCGCTTTGTTGACGGTGCTGAGCCTCGCTCCCGGTATCGCCATCATGGTGACCTGCTTTCCGTTCATGGTGACGGTTCTGTCGATCCTGCGCCAGGCGGTTGGCGTACAGCAGGCTCCACCGAATATGATGATTGTCAGCCTTGCGCTGTTCCTGACCTATTTCGTCATGGCCCCGGTATTCGAGGAAGCCTGGGACAGAGGCATCTCTCCGCTGGTCGAGGGTCAGGCCACCGCGGAGGAGGCGTTCACCGAAACACTCGCGCCATTTCGCGTTTTCATGGAAGGGCGCACCAATCCCGCCACCATAGAGGCATTGCAGGAAGCGGCCCCGAACAGCCGCGCTTTGCCAGATCAGCCGGGCACCGCAGACCGGCCGACTGCCGACGACACCGCGTTGGCGACACCGGAGGCGATCCGTGCGGGGGACGCGCCATTGTCGCTCCTGATCCCGTCTTTCCTCTTGAGCGAGATCAAGCGCGGCTTCGAGGTCGGCTTCCTGATCTTTCTCCCCTTCTTGGTGATCGATCTTGTGGTCGCATCAATTCTGATGGCAATGGGCATGATGATGGTCCCGCCCGCCATCGTGTCTCTTCCCTTCAAGCTCGCTTTCTTCGTCCTGGCCGATGGCTGGACATTGCTGGCCGGCGCACTCGTGAGAGGATATGGAACATGAACGCTACTGAACCCTTCGCGGCCGATATTGCGGGTTTCGAGCCGTCGACCGCATTGATCATCCCTGAAGAGCCAAGCCTGCCTGCAGCTACAGGTCCCCAGATCCCGCCAGCCCCGCCAACCAGTCTTTCGACAGCGGAGAAGGCGTCGATCGTGCTGATTGCGCTGGGCCCCAATCCGGCCTCAAAACTGCTGCGCTCGCTCGGCGCTGGGCGGGTCCGGCGGTTTGCCGGTATCGTCAACGGCATGAATGAGATCGAGCCGGGCGTGGTCGAAAACGTCATCAGCGAGTTTCTTGCACAACTCAGTCAAACCGGGGCGCTCAGCGGTGGGCGAGAGGAGCTGAAGCGATTCCTGAGCGAGGTCGTCGACAAGGAACAGCTCAACCAGATCCTTGAAGACGTGGACAACGCCGGACGCTCTGTATGGAGCATTCTCGCAGATGTCGACGACGGTCGGATCGCCACCTGGCTGCAGGCTGAACACCCACAGGTGGCTGCCATCGCGCTTTCCAAGCTGACTTCGGTCAAGGCGGCCCGGGTTCTGGAGAAATACGATCCGCTGGAGGCGCGAAGCATCGTGCTGCGGATGGAACACGCCGCTAGCGCGGACGACACGATCATCGCACAAATCGCCAAGGTGATCGAAGAGGAGTTCCTGCCCGCCGTCGCCCATACCGAGCGCACCCAGGACCCCGCTGATCTGATTGCCGCCGTCATGAACCACGTGTCTGACAAGATACGCGCAGAACTGATGGCTCATCTGACAGAAAAGGCACCCGGCCTGGCGACATCGGTGCAACAGGTCATGTTCACGTTCGACAATATCGTTGAGCGCGTGAACCCCCGCGACGCGGCATTGATTGCACGACAAATCGATGAAACGGCCCTGCTTACAGCACTCAAACTCGGCGGCACGAATGGAGAGGAGGTTACAGAATTCTTCTTCAATAACATGACCAAGCGGCTGTCGGAGCGGCTGCGCGAAGATCTCGGTGCGATGGAAGAGCCAACCCGAAAGGATGGGGAGGCCGCCCGAGCAGATTTGGTCGCGGTGATCGTCGGGCTACGCGACAACGGTGATATCAAGATGGTCGAGAACGAGCTTCTGGAGGAATAGCCGAATGGCGTTCCGCCTCATTGGCGGGCGGAGCCACACACTTGGAGCCCGATCAATCCGCCAGCTCGATCAAAATATCTGTGTCGACCAGAGCTTGATGCCTGCATGTAGATGAGACGTCGGACGATCCGCGCCAAACCTAAGGGGCATTGAAGGGCTGCTGCACGCCGGCATCCTCGTGTCATGTCATGCGTTTTGTTGTGCCTCCCAAATAGTAGCACTCACCGGCGCTGAAGGAGCGATTTGCCAGGCGCGCTGTTTTTCCCGCTAGTGGCTCGGCAGGCAGCCATTTATCTGCCAGATGTCAGACATTGTGACCAAGACCTGCCATCAGGTGCCGACGGCAGTCGGGATATCGTGCTTGCCCGGTAGAGCAACAGGCGCTCGCAGATGACGCGCGGTGTCCACCAGCGCGCAACTGATGCTCAATCGAGCGGCATCTGCCAACGCCGCCGCACATCATGAGGCCGACCGACATATAGACTGCGCTGATCGGATGAGCATCCGTCCCTGACTTTCGGCCCACATCCGAACAGCCCCGGAGATGCAGTTCGCCGTCACCCCCGCGAACGCGCAAAGCACCATGCGCAGCAATGGTGCCCGAGATCAGCTAGCCTTCAGGCAAACGCCACTTCTTTGTGAGGCAACAATTGCGCTGAGTATGGTCGAATACGCGCTTGCAAGATGACCGGAGTATTCACCCACCCATCGCGAGCCGCCACCGCACAACCCGGCCATGGCAGACAGCCGGTCAGAGCTACGCTTCAGACAAAGAGGGCTAGCCACCAATCGGAGCCTCAGATGCACCCATCACATCTGGCAACCAGCTTTCTAACGGCAACCCATCGTGATACTGTCGTCACGCATTTCAGAATGCACCTGATCCGCGGGAAGGGCTCAGCCCATCTGAACAGGACGACGACCCCATCATCTGACCTTCTTTCAGGTCCGAGGGCGCGGATACCGGATGATTGAAAGGAGGCTGACATGCCCCCCCTTCCCGCACGCCCCTCGCTGGAGCACCTGAAGAAACAAGCCAAACGCCTGCACAAGGCCGCCAGGGCCCGCCAACCCGACGCGTTGGCGCAGGTCGGGCCCTATTTCGGCGATCCTGCCGAAATTTCCCTGCAAGAAGCGCAATTGGTCATCGCCAGAGGTTACGGATTCTCCAGCTGGACGCGGCTGAAACGCCATGTTGAATCCGATGCAGGGACCGAAGAGACGACAGAACAGCGGGCGAACCGGTTTCTGGACCTTGCCTGCATCCATTACGGCCCCGATCCCGACCGCGGTCCGGCAGAGCTCGAGCAGGCCGCCGCGCTGCTCGCCGCGCATCCGGACATTGCTCACCATACCCTGCACACAGCCGCAGCAGCAGGAGACATCGAGGCGCTTCGACATCTGCTCATCAACACCAGGGGCGAAGTGGACCAGAAGGGCGGCCCCTTCCAGTGGACGCCGCTGATGTATGCAGCCTATGCCCGCCTGCCCGGCGTTTCGACATATGCGGTTGCAAAGGTGCTGTTGGACGCTGGCGCAGATCCCAACGCGCATTACATGTGGGGCGGAACATACCGCTTCACGGTTCTGACCGGGGTCTTCGGCAACGGTGAGGGCGGATTGGTCAGACAGCCACCCCATCCGGATATGGTGCTCTTCGCCCGCGCTCTTCTTGATGCCGGTGCCAATCCAAACGACAGCCAGGGGGCCTATAACCGATGCTTCAGTCCCGACAACACGCATCTGCAACTGATGCTGGAATACGGATTGAAGGACAGCGATCCATCCGACTGGTGGCTGACGGAGCCGGATCGCAACCCCCAGGATCACCGCACGATGCATTTTCATCTGATCATGGCGATGCGCTGGGGTTTTACCGATCGCGCCCGATTGTTGATCGAGCATGGGGTCGATATCGATACGCCTGACAGGAATTACTATCCGACATACACGGTTGGCTACACGCCCTATCAGGTGGCACTGATGCGCGGCATGCCCGAGATCGCCGCGCTGATCAAGACGAGGGGCGGACGGGCCGACCCCCTTGGCGATGCGGAGCGGTTTCAGGCTGCCTGCATGGGCTGCGACCTAGAGGTGGCGAAAGCGCTGGCACCCAAAAATATGGGTGTCGATCCCGACAAGGACAGCGAACTTCTGCGCGAAGCCGCAGGAAACGGGAACCTGGCCGCCGTTCAGACCATGATCGATCTGGGGTTTGAGCTGAGCCCGCGCGGTACGCGGACGCCACTGCATGTTGCGGCCTTCAAGGGGCATATCGATATCATGCGCGCACTGATCAATGCCGGGGCAGATACAACGATCCGCGATCCCGAATATCACTCACCACCCATCGGTCATGCCATGCACAATCATCAGGACGCAGCGGTCGCCCTGTTGATGGATCAGCCCATGGACATCTTCGCCGCCGCCGCCATGGGACAGGTCGATCATCTGAGGACGACACTGGCGCGCGATCCAGCACTCGTGAATGCGCGATTTCGCACGATCAGGACAGGACCGCAGGATGACTACGTGAACGACTGGGCCACAGCTTTGTGGTTTGCGGCAGTCAACGGGCGGGACGACGCCGCCCGGATGTTGCTGGCAGCGGGGGCCGATCCTGACATTACCGATGGCACCGGTCGCACGATCGCCGATTACGCACGCGATGGCGGGCACGAGGATATTGCAAGCCTCTTGCAGTCCGACGGCTGATCAGGCCGTCCGTCACCAGCGGCACGCATCTCGGGCGTTTGGACGGTTGCTCGCAGCATCGCTCAGCACATCGTCGAAGCGCTTCAGGGATTTGCGGGCTTCTGCCGTGTGACACGGGACAAGAGATACAGCCCGACTGCGCCGCCGACCCCGATCAGGTCGGACATCACTCCACCCTCGATCATCAATAGCGCGACGACGACCAGCCCGATCCTGATCGGCCAGTTGGCGCGGGCACCGGCCCACCATCCCTGGATACCGGAGGAGAGCAGGAATACACCAAATATTGCCGTCGCGGCCGATCGGGAGATTTCGAACCAGGTGCCGTCCATCAGCATTGCCGAGTTGTAGAAGAACATGAAGGGCACGATGAAAGCGGCAATGCCGATCTTGAACGACGCCACCGAAGTTGCCATCGGGTTTGAGCCCGATATGCCCGCCGCCGCATAACTGGCCAACGCCACGGGCGGGGTAATGGCCGAGACGACAGCGAAGTAGAAAACGAAGAAATGTGCCGTCAGCGTCGGAATTCCAAGCTGCACGAGGCCCGGCGCGACCACTGAGGCGGCTACGGCATAGGCCGCAGTGGTTGGCATCCCCATGCCCAGCAATATGGAGATGCACATGGCGAAGAACAGCGCCAGCAACTGGTTGGCGTCCGCGATGTTCAGAAGGACGGATGAGAACCGCGCACCGACACCGGTCAGCGAGATAACGCCGACAATGATCCCAGCGCAGGCGCAGACCGCAATGATCTGGATCGACATGGTGCCGGCGATTTCGAACGCCTTGCCCACGGATCGCGGCCCCATGCGATAAGGCGTCAGCCAACTGACAACGGCCGCCGCCACTGTCGCCAACGTGCCGGCGCGGATTACCGAATAGCCCATGAAAAGCGCGAATATCAGAATGATGATTGGCAGGAACAGAAAGACCCGGCGCACCATGTCGCGGAATTTGGGCAGTTCATCCTCGCGCATTCCGCGCATGCCGAGCTTGGCCGCCTCGAAATCCACCATGAAGTAGATTGACACGAAATAAAGAACCGCTGGCAGAATTGCCGCTATGGCGATGTCAGTATAGGGGATGCCGGTAATTTCAGCCATGATGAAGGCACCGGCGCCCATGATCGGCGGCATGATCTGCCCGCCAGTCGATGCAGCAGACTCCACCGCACCGGCGGTCTTGGCGCGATAGCCGACCTTCTTCATCAGCGGGATCGTGAGCGAGCCGGTGGCGACCACGTTACCCGCCGAGGTCCCGTTAATCATGCCCATCAGGCCGGATGCGAAGATCGCCACCTTGGCCGGGCCACCCCGCGCACGCCCGGCGGCCGCGAAGGCGAAGTTAACGAAATACTCGCCGACTTTCGATGCCTGCAGGAATGCCGCGAAGATGATGAAGAGGATGATGTAGGTCGAAGATACCGCCGTCGTCGGACCGAGAATGCCCGCATCCGTATAGACCTGACTGAAAAAGCGCTGCCATGCGATGTCGGGCGCGTTCAGAAAACCAGGCAGTTGATCGCCGACAAACACATAGACAAGGAACATGCCTGCGATGACCACGAGCGCGAGACCCGCAACGCGGCGTGTCATTTCCATGATCAGGATGGTCCCGGCAACGGCAGCCAGGCTCATCCCGATGGGAGCAAAGGGGGTCCCGGTGGCATTGCGCATCAGGGTTCCGAAGATGGCAATCAGATAGATTGCGACACCAATGGCGCAGATACACAGCACCAGATCAGCGGGCGCAATCACTCCGCGCGTTCGCGGACGCAGCCAGCCAATCAGGACACCGGTGACCGTGGCCGCGATCAGGGGATAGCCATAGTGAAAAGTCTCCGCCGCCTTGATCCCCTCGTCAATCCCGTTCCACATGACCCCACCCGCGATATCCGAAGCGAATGTCAGCGCCGTGTAACAGGCATAGAGCGCGAGCAGCATTGCAACCCAAGCCACAAGGTCAAGAGGGTGTCGTCCGCCCCGGTCTTGTTCGGGAAAGCTGCGGGCTGAATACAGGATGAAGCCGAGGATCAGCGCGCCAGCGACATGGACGATGCGAAAATTCCACGTCTCCATTGGGAAGACGGGCAGAAAAGGGATGTTGACGCCGGTCCAGCCGCGGATTGACCAGCCGTTGAGCACGGCCATGTGAAACACGGCGTAGAGAGCCGAAAACACGGCAATGATGAGCGCGGTGCGGGGGTCGAACAGACGGCGGTTCGCTTCCGCCGGTTCATCATCGACACTTGCGGTGTGGATCGGATGTACCGTATCGCCCTGGTTTGTCATTGCTCACCTCCGCCGATGCCTTGCGTAGGTCGACCATGACACGTGGCGAGAGTGCCCGCCACCTATCTTGATCGTGCCCCGCGGGGAAAGTCTTGTGATAGCGGGGCAGGAGATTCCCGCCCCGATCAAGGCTCAGTTATCGAGGATCACTTGCTGTGAATCTGGTCGTCGGGGATTGTCGCGCCCGCATTTTCGACGAACCACTTCGCAGCACCGGGATGCCAGGCAATGACGCCGTCATTCTTGTCCCAGTTTTCCGGCAGCGTGGCGCGGGCTGCACCGTGGATATTCACCATCCGGTCATTGTCGGACATGATGATGTCCACCACCGCATTAACGAAATTGTCGGGCAGATCGCAGTTGACGATCGCGAAGTTCCACATGGACACCGACCGGGCGTCGTCTGTCAGGGTCGTGTAAGTCGTGGAGGGGATGGTGAATTGCGCAACCGGAAAGGCATCGGTGATTTTGACCTGCTCTTCTTCGGTGAACTCGATGATGTTCACCTCGGTCTGCACTTCGAGCTGGCTAACCGCAGGCACCGGCACCCCGGCGGCAAAGGCGATGACGTCCAGCAGACCGTCCTGCAACTGGCTGCCAAGATCGGTCCAACCACCATTGCGCCGCTCATAATTGACGCCGAGGGTGTCCATCATCAGCGGGAAATACGTGTCGGAGGTTGACCCGGCCGGGCCGAAACCAATCCGCGCGCCATCGGGAATTTCAGAGATGCTGGTGATCCCGGACGACGACAGCGCGGTGACCGAGAACGGCGTCTGATACATCGGGAAGAGCGCGCAGGCATTCGTCATCTCCAGGCCCGGTGCAATCGGGCTTTTGCCGGCGATCGCATCGGCGGCGGGGCCCATGGTGGTCATACCGAACTGCGCCTCGCCGGTGTGAACAAGCGCCATGTTCTGGCCGGGGCCGCCCGTGACCTCACCCCCACCGGGGATGCCCAGCTCGTCGGCGACAAGGTTGGCCCAGCCGGAGCCATAGGCAAAGAACGTGCCACCCTGGGATGCGGTCGCGACGGTGAAACTGGACGGCCAGCCCGTGCGATCTTCTTCGCTCTGGGCCAGTGCGGTGGTTGCGACCAGGGCGGTCGCAGCAAAAAAAGCAGCAGTTTTCATCTGGAAACTTCTCCACTGTGGTGCCCGGTCCTTTGCCGGACCGGCTCATGATTATTCCGGCGAGCCCATTACCGGGTCGCCGTGGGGCATACCACCCTAATAGGTAGGTTGTACCGGGTCCTTGGCAATGTTCGGTTGCCAAATTCGACGGCGCTGATCCGCAGGCGTGGCTGACTGACGTTCTTGCCCGCTTCGCTGATCACCAGATCACCCGCATCTGGACGCCCATATCCAAAGCTGAGCGCGCCAAAAGCCCGCCGGGCCGAGCGCAGACACCTTGGATCGAAGCCGGACCGGCGGGCGGGATGTGGAGGGCACCCCGCCTATGCCCACCTATTGGGGAGAGGTGGGCATATGAGCTGCGCTGGGAATCCAGCACCAGGGAGGCCAAGAACTCTCCCTCGCCTCTATTCGCTGCGCTGCAAAGCGTTGATCTTGCGATAAAGTTGGCCAGGGCCGATCATTCGCTGTGAGGGCGAGGTATCTGCCGTAGTCACGCAAAAGCGGACCTTGATGGTCTGCATGACGTTGATCTGGCAATGAACCGCGCCGGTTTTGCCAGAGGTTCCAACTCCTGAGCAGGACCGGTGGAAGTCCTATAGTGTGGCAAATCCCACAGAAGCTCAGAAACGCTGGACTATTGTAAGTAGTCAGGGAGCATCGTTGCCAGATAGCGGCAGCAGGCATCACCAGCGATCGAAGTCAAAGGAGCTGTCATGAGGTCGATACAATTGGAGATCGCCGCATTTGTTTTGCGGCTCTCCAACTTTGTTTTGAACCATACTCAAAAATTGGCAAATGCCCCAACCATCGCGTCAGACATGTGCGCGCGGTTGATGACCATATTGGCTGGATGCGATGTCCCGTTGCTAAAGGCCGTTGACGCGACACACTTCGGGCAGCATAGCTTTTCCAGTTTGTCTTCGTTGTTGAAGAGACACAATAATTTGAATCGCTTTTTTCTTTTCGATGTGAACTATGTTCTAGCGGTGCCTATTTGCGTACGCATAGCGTCTGTAGATTTTCAAACCAAATCAGTATTTTCGAGCTTCAGTTTTGGCTGGATAAGATGGTCAGGGGGTCCGACCCTATATCAAGACGCGTCAAAGACCGGGTCGTGGTTTTCCTCGACGTGGTCAATTCTGTTGGCCTTATGGAACAGGACGAGGCCATTATTGTCGAGCGTTGGATCAACATGACGGCGCACCTTACCGATCGACTTCTGCCACGGACAAAAGGCCGGTTGGTCAAAAGCACTGGCGATGGGGCCGTCCTGATCTTCGGGAATGCTGTCGAAGCCATCAAGCTGTGCCAAGCGTTGCAGGATGAAGCAATGGGCGATGCGGATCGTCCAGCCCTGTCATTGCGGATCGGAATTGCACTTGCGGACGTTGTCGAAGGCCCGCTCGATGTCTATGGGCATGGCGTCAACCAGGCAGCGCGTCTTATGCAGTTGGCAAATCCTGGTGAGACGCTGGTCGATGAAGGCATTTGCGGCCGTATGACCGACGGGGTCGATGCTGCCGTTGAGGATCTCGGAGCATGCTGGCTACGTAATCTCAGCGAGCCGATCAGAGCGTTCAGGGTTGGTCCACCCGGCCCCGCGAGCAAGAACGCGGCGCGTCTAGTTGATCAGCAGAATATGCACCCGGTTATCGCCATCATGCCGCTGACGCCCCGAATGGCTGAAATCAAGGATCGTGTTATTGGAACTGTGGTTGCAGATGAAAGCATCAGGGCGTTTGCTCAATCCCATGCCTTCGACGTCATATCTGGCCTGTCCTGCGCCGCAGTTGCAGCGAGGGATCTGACGACAGTTGAAATCGCCGCGGCGCTCCGCGCTGATTACGTATTGTCCGGTCACTTCGATGTAATCGGCACCACGCTCCGAGTATCGGTCGAATTATGTGCTGCCAACAAGGCTGAAGTGATCTGGAGCGACGCGATCAGTGGCGATGTCGCTTCACTGTTTGAGCTCGACCACCCTTTGATCAACGACGTGGTCAGCAGGACATCGCTTGCAATCATATCCCATGAGATCGGCAGGGCACAAAGCATGCCCTTGCCGTCCCTGAAAGCCTATACGCTGCTTTTGAGTGCGGTATCGCTGCTGCATCGGTTGGCTCGAAGGGAATTCGAGCAGGCGCGCGAGATGTTGGAAGCGTTGGTCGATCGCAGCCCGCGCCATACTGCAGCCCATTCGTGGCTGGCATACTGGCACTCGATGCGGGTCAACCAAGGGTGGTCGGATAACATAGAGCGTGAGGTTTTTCTAGCGCGCGCGGCTGCTGATCGGGCACTTGATCTGGCACCTTCCTCGCCACTGGCACTAACTACGTCGGGCATGGTGGAAGGCAGCCTCCTGCACAAACTGGATGACGCCGAACAACTTTACGATGCTGCCGTCGCCAATGGACCCGGCGAGGCATTGGCCTGGCTGCTGCGGGCGACACTCTACGCATTTACCGATCGCGGAGATCTCGCCGTGCATGACGCCGAACGGGCCCTGAAACTGTCTCCGCGCGATCCTAGACTTTATCTCTTTGAGTCGATTGCCGCTTCTGCTTGCCTGACAGCCAATGCTTATGACAGGGCGCTGGACTATGCCATGTCATCGGCCCGCAAGAACGCACTTCACGGATCGACCCTGCGGGTCAAACTGGTGGCTGAGTGGCAGCTGGGGCGGACCAATGACGCACATCGCACATTAGCCGATCTTCTAAAGGTCGAACCCAGCCTGACCGTCAGTAATTATCGCGCCCGCGCGGCCAATTCAGGCAGTCGCATCGGCGCACTGATCGCCGAGACAATGCGCGATGCTGGCGTCCCGAAATGAACGTGGCAGCGGCAGCATAAGAGGGAGAGAACTTATGGCAGGTTATCGCGACATGGGACACATGGGGCATATGGGACACATGGGTCATATGGGGCATATGGGTCATATGGGGCACGCCAACATGGCTCATGCCCGGCTCGTCGGCTATGACAGCTCTGCTATGAGCGCAGCGCTGATAACTCTCCGCGACGCGCAGGTCGGACCTTATGAACAGCCGGCGAGCCATCCACGTCACCTCGACTTGGACAAGGTCGATAATTTGACTTACTGGTACCCGCCCGTTCGCGCATCGCTAATCCTGTTCGACGTAATGCAATCGTTGGAGTTCAAGGCAGATGCGCAAGCTTTCACACTTGTAGACCGAACCCTCTTAAGCGCGGGTCGGCCTGCTCTAATTGTCAAACTGCATCGACCAGCAGAGACGGTCTTTGTTAAGCAGATGCAGTTCGTCCACAACTACGCCTATTTGCGCAGTGATCGGCTGAATGAAATCCTAATGCAGCTTCCCGGTCCCACGGACTTCCTCGCGTCCATGTCGTTCATGCGGCCAGAGCGCGCGCGCTGGCTGATGGAGCTGCTGGACGTCACCCAGAGCATCGTGCAGTTCATCCAGAACCGCTTCAAACATGCCCTCGCCTGTCGGCGGCCCATCGAATATTCACCGCAGGTGCAGCCGATGATCCTGACCCCCGGCCACGGCTCGTTTCCCAGCGGCCACGCGACTGAGGCCTACGCCATGGCACGGGTCGTACTTGGGGTTCTGGGGCGAGCGAGCAACTACAGCGAAGCGGTCATGAAGCCAATTCGCAAGCAGGTCTATGCTCTTGCCGCCCGCATCGCCGAAAACCGAATGGTGGCGGGAGTTCACTTTCCAATAGACAGTATCGCAGGGGCAGGGCTTGGTATCGCGATAGGTGACTATCTACTCGCGCGCATGTTTCAGCCGACGCCTCCGAATACTCAGACCCAAGCAACGAAAATTGAATTTGGTGCCGCTCACCTGAATGGTGGGGACATTGATTTCGAAGCAGATCAGATTTTGAATGATGAAACTGGCGCAACCAAACCGTCGGGTTACCTCAGATTTTCGCCGGTCAATGGCGTGTCGTTGTCCGAACCACTCGAATGGCTAGCACAACAAGCAAGGACTGAGCAGGCGCGCTAAGGCCAAGCAATTGACCTTATTTCATCATCAGCCGTGAGCGGAGACCGATCATGCCCTACATGTGGTTGAAGAAGCCAATCGCGTTCCTGCCCAGTATCACGCCATTCAAGTCTTTCGCGAGCATAACCGGTCTTGACCCTGCTGCTGACTGGCTACTCGGAACTGCGCAAGCTGATTTCTTCGCCTTCAGCGTCGGCTTCAACAATCAGAAAGATCCGCCGATCCCTGTCCTGATCGAGTTGACTGATTCTCGTGCCGTAGCGGCGTTCAACGATCTGATTGCTAATAAAGATGGCATATCCCGGCTTGAACCTCGTCCCGCGACAACAGCACCCGACGTAGGAGAGCAGTTCGTCGCATTGGCAGAAACGGATTTCTTTCTAAAACTCAGGGCTGCCGCCAAAATTTGGTTTCCGATCAATCCGGAAACAAGGCGGCTCAAAGCTTTCGCGAGAGCCAAAAAAGTCATCAAGATTTCCGCTCCGCTGCGGAGCGTCTCATGGGACCCGAATGTACCGTCATTGATTGACCCGCCCGTGGTCACGAGCGGTGGCGATGCCATCATCACCGCGATTATTGACGACGGCATCGCCATTGCGCACGAACGATTTCGCGAGCAATCCGCAACGCCAGGTGACCCACCGACAACGAGGATCGCCTATTTCTGGCACATGGGCCTAAAGCCACCGTCCGCCCCCACGGTCAGATACGGTCGGGAGTTCTGGAAAGAGGACGCCAACTCTACGTTTCCACACGACCAGTCGATCGACCGATTGCTGCAAGATGCAAATGGAGGTGATGAGAGAGTTTATCGAAAGGCAGGCATAATCGACCATGGTGAGGATCAACGGGATCCGCTGGCGATACGACTTGCCCATGGAGCGCATGTAATGGACACCGCTGCCGGAGCGGACCCCAAAAGTGCGCCTCGTAACCGTCCCATTATTGCTGTGCAACTGCCGCAGGATGTCGTGGAAGACAGTTCTGGCGCACGGCTGGACGCACATCTCGCCGCCGCCCTCGAATACATCGTAGCGCGGGCCGAGGTGGTCGCGCCGGGTCGGCCCGTCGTCATCAACCTTAGCTATGGATACACCGCCGGCCCGCACAACGGGAAGATGCTCATTGAGCGGCATATGGATAACGTCGTCTCGAGTTCCGGTAATCAGGTGCAGATTGTTCTATCCGCAGGAAATGCCCATCTGTCGCGTTGCTATGCAGAACCAAAGTATGTGCCTTCACAATCCACGGATACTTTAACATGGACGCTGATGCCGGATGACAGAACGCAATCGGAAGTACAGATTTGGCTGCCGAACAATGCCACGGCCAATGACTTTTCGCTGACGATCGACGATGCCCTCAGCAGCCCCACCTGGATTGGCCACGGGGGAGGCGGGAAAACGCTCAAATTTGGAGATACCGGCTGCTTCTGCATGCCATCAGAATTGGTGCTGCTACGATGGCAGAAGAAGTGGAGCTTTCCGAAAACTGTCGCGACGGTCCGCTGGTTCACAGACCCCGAATCCGGGCGCAGCGGCTTTTCAGTCCGCGTGTTGCCAACCGCACGGTCGGTGTTCGATGGCTCCGCACAGCGCCCCCTGATCGTGCCGCACGGAGAATGGAAACTGACGCTGAATGCGTCTCGTGAAGTCGGCACGGCCCAGGCCTGGATCCAGCGCGATGAAAGCGTCTACGGCTATCCGATGCGGGGACGCCAATCGCAATTTGACGATCTGGCATTTCCGCTCACGGATATTGATGCCAATTATGAGCTGACAATGGTGCCGCCAGACGTTCCCATCAAACGTAAGAACCTCGTCAGCGCCATTGCAACTGGCAGATGTACCATTGTCGCTGGTGGGTATGAGCGGGCGAGTTTTGGCGTGTTGCCGTACTCGGCGCATGGTGACGCAGATGGTTACAAAGCTTGGCCAGACCCGCCAAATTATGACGATCGACGCCCGGACGTGCTGATGCCGAGTTCTGATTCATTTGTCCATGCCGGGCAATTGGCTGCCGGGTCTCGTTCCGGTGCCTGTGTCGTGATCGGCGGGACCAGTGTAGCCGCACCACAACTGACCCGGTTCATGGTGGAAAACTACGGCAGTTGGCTGGCGGGCTGGAGTCGGTCCGAATTGAACCGATTTCATGCCTCCATGAGCGAACACAACATATCCACTCGTTATCCCAACGCCCGCGACAATGGCGTTCGGAACGGCTATGGGCGTCTTGTCAGCCCGTCAAGAGGCCGAAAGGTGAAGTCCCAAGTATAGTGGCGGGGAACGAGACGCACCGAGAGCTAGCTTCGATCCTTCCAATAAAAAAGCCCCGCCGCCCTCAGGTCCGAGGACGACGGAGCCCGTTTTTTACCTCTGTGGCAACCTTGCCTAGAACAGGAAGTCATCCGTATCGAAGTCATCGCGATCAATGTTGTTTACCTTGATCGCCGTGCCTTCAAAACTGATCAGCACATCGTCGCCAGCTTGCCTGATATTGAGATCAGAGAGGCTGTTCGCCCCGTTGCGGATCTCGATCAGGTCTTCGCCGTCGCGGAAATCGCGGATCACATCGCGACCGTCATTGCGCTTGAACGAGAACACATCCGCCCCGCCCTGGCCCTTTAGGATGTCATTTCCGCCATTGCCGAGTAGCCGGTCATTGCCGCTGTTTCCTGCCAGCGTGTCATCACCCGCCCTGCCGAGCAGCGTGTCATCACCGCCACGGCCAAGGACGGTATCATTGCCGCCGCCGCCGACCACTCGGTCATCTCCGCCGCCGCCGTTCAGCTTGTCATTGCCACCATTGCCCTTGACTGTATCGTTGCCGCCGCCGCCCTTGATGTTGTCCCGGCCGGCTTGACCCTTCAGATTGTCATCACCGCCAAGCCCACGGATCGTGTCATCACCAGCCCCTGCAAAGATGGTATTTGCAGCGTTCGTACCTATCAGCCGGTCATCACCGCCGGTTGGTATCGGCTCGTCGGGCAGGGAAAGAACCCGTAGCGATAGCGCCTGCTGTCCGGCATCTGTCTGCTCAATCACCTCAAACAAGGTGCCTGATCCGAAGCCCGTCACCGTGAACCCGCCATCGAGCGTCACGTCAAAACTGTCGGCGCGGGCAAAGATGAACTCGTCCCCCTCGGCCAGCGTCGAGGACGGATTGGTAAAGTCAAAAATGAACGCATCATCATCCAGCGTCGCCGCGCCATTGATGGTCAGGACATCCGATCCGGCGGCGCGGAACTCGAACTCGACCGCGCCGCTGATCTGGGTGAAATCACCGTTTACTGTGGCGTCGTCGCTGCGGCCGTTGCCACCGACAAAGAAATCGCCCGTGATCTGAAGGTCCGCATCGATTAGGCCGCCAGCAACCGACAGCGTCCCCCGATCCCCGACCGCAATCAACGTAGCAGCAGCCGTGGCACCATCGGTCACCTCCAGCTCCCCGGTTCCGGAGGCATCAAAGACGACTGAACCGTCGGTGACGATATCGGCCCCAACCGTGATCACCCTGTCCGTAGCCAGTCTCGATCCGTCTCCTGCGACGACAACCCGGCCAGAGCCGCTTGTCACGCCGCCATCCCCGGTGGCTCCGCCGATTTCGATATTGGAAAATCCACCAGTGGCGGCCAATTCGCCGCCATTGGTGATGGTTGCATGACCCTCACCATTGCGTCGTCCTATGGCAATGAAAGAGCCGAACGTCGGCTCCGTGCCATTGACGATCACGCTGGAGCTCGCACCATCAATATTAAGCGCGCCATAACCGCTCGTCTGGGTGGTGGTGAGGCTATCGCCAATAAAGATCAGCGGGAATTGATCATCATTACCCTCGACGAGGATCTGCCCACCCTCGGTGACGTCGATGATGCCGCTGCCCTGTCGCCCTGCGACAATCGAGGCACCGAACCCATCCGGATTGGCGTCATCACTGGCAATCGTTACGACTGAACCACCTTTGACACTCAGTCTGCCCGACGCGCCTTCCCCGTCACCGAGCCACAGATCAGCGGCAAGGCTGGTTCCACTGTCCAACGTGAAGCGCGCGCCATCGTCCAGATTGACCGAACTTGTCTCTGAAGACGTGGTGCCGTCGTGGGTGCCACCGATGCGCATGAAAGCGTTGGTGCCGAGGGCATTCAACTGCCCCTGATTGTCGAGATTGATAGTCCCAACGCCGCCCTTCCCAACGTTTATGAAAGCACTGGCATAGGGAGTGTTCATGGGAGCGCCATCACTCCGCACGGTGATGGTTGAGCCTTCGCCATTGACATTGACCGTGCCGGAACCGCCGGGACGGTCTCCGACCCGCAAGCCTGCACCCTCGGTCAGCCCCTCGATATTGTTGACCACCACGCTGCCGCCACTCTGGACTTGCAAAACGCCGTCACCGCCACGCTCACCGATCGTCAGAAGCCCGCCATAAGCAGAAAAGTCAGTGCCCATGAAAGGGGCATCGACACCATACCCGTCATTCACCGCCAGGAGCGATCCATCACCATCAACAACGATACGACCATCGCCATTTTCGCCCCGCCCCGCGTCAATGCGGCGCGAGCCGACCGTGCCGCCATCAGTGATCGCAAGCACACCCGTTCCGTTCTGGCCGATACCGATCTGCGTCCCCAACCCATATGCAGCCAGGAACGTTCCGTCACCCGCAACCGTAACAGAACCGTTGCCGTCATCGCTTCCGATCAGCACGTTGTTGAAGCTGCCTTCCGCAAACCCGAGGGCAGGATCATAGGCCGCAGAGTTTCTGGAGATCAGCGTCGCACCTGTGTCCATCGCCAAGTCGCCTTGACTGCCAAAGGCCCCGACCTGTACCGCTCCGGCGAACCCGACAGCCGCAGGATCGGCGACTTCGATGTTCACCCCATCGCCACCACCGCTCAGCGTCAGCCGGCCCGTGCCGCCGGAAAAGTCGCCGACAAAGAACGGGCGGATATACTCGCCATCGCCGTTCTCCTCGCGCATCAGGGTCTTGTTGAAACCTCCATTGTCACCCGTCACGGTGACCACGCCGTTCGTGACCTCGATGATGGGCTCATCGAGGCCCACAATGAAATTACCCGTCCCAGATACAGACATCGGTTTGTCCCTCACTCAGATGTTTCAGATCAGCTCGCAGCTTGCTGCTCACCGGCATATTCCCATCCGGTGTGTTCGTTGCGGGTCTTGTGGTATCGCTGGTAATAGACGACATGGCCGACCGATGGCGCATACCAGAAGGTGCGCTGTGACCATGGGTCCTGGCATGAAATCTTGTAGCTGGGGATATCGCCAACCGCGATCTTGACCAATTCGGTGCTCTCGACGGTACAGGTCCGCGTCCCGTCCCAGTTGTTACCGCTCGCGTCTTGCCCGCTGAAAGACCAGCTCTTGCGATTTCCAACTTCCAAGGGCCACAGGGCACCCTCTTCGCTGGAGATCAATTGCGTGCCAGTCGAGCCATCGCAGTTTTGCCATTCGGTGCTGGGGCTGAAATGCTCCACTACTTTCCACGTGCACCCAGCGCTGTTCTCACCGGCATAGCCGCCCTTTGTCGGGGTCAGCGTCGTACGCCTAATCTCGCCGTCTGAGTGGTCCTTAATGGCATAATCGGCGATCTGAGTCGGCGAATGTGCTGGTGCCATCGCTTCGGGCAATGCAGCTGTGGGTGCTTCGGGCCCGGCGCAGCCAGCGATCAGCAGGACTGCCAGTGTCGTTACCCCGATTTTCTTGTAAGCCATGATTTTGATCCCTTCCCATAAAGGCTCCACTTGTGTGGGAAGGCTCTGCCCAAAAGTTAACGAAAGATGTGGGATTTCCCACAGGCGAGAAAATCGTTTATATTCTCTCGCATCTTGGGCTGTGCGGCCAGCGCATGTTCAATGTCGGCAAGTGGGGCCCACAGAGACCAGCGTAGTAAGCGTGGGGATTGCATGGTCGACCAGGTATTCATCGACAGATTGCCGGACCAGAGCCGGCGCACCCTTTGGTCGATGTTGCGCATGACGACATTCGACCGCGACGAGATGATCATCACCCAGAACGAGACAAGCGCGGATGTTTTCTTCGTGCTCGAAGGGACAGCAACCGCAACGATCTATTCCGAGGCAGGCAAAGTCGTTGCCTATCGCACCATCTCGCGTGGCGATGTCTTCGGCGAGCTGGCGGCCATCGACGGCTCACCCCGATCCGCCAGCGTTGTTGCGAACGGGGGGCTAAAGGTCGGACGCCTGAGTAAAAATCAGTTTCGCACGCTGGTGGAGACCTCCCCCGATTTCATGTGGGCATTGCTCGAATATCTGGCCACGCAGTCCCGGCAGATGACCGAGCGGATTTTCGAATTCAGCACCATGATGGTGCGCCAGCGTCTGATACAGGAACTGCTGCGGCTGGCGAAGGCTGGGAGGACAGTGAATGGCCGGACGATCCTGAGCCCCGCGCCAACCCATTTCGATCTGGCAACACGAATTAGCTCGCACCGCGAAGCAGTATCACGCGAAATGAGCCAGCTGTCGAAACTGAACCTTATCAATAAGGAGACCGAAGGATTGGTGGTGATCGACCTCGATGCCCTTGCGGCACTTTCTAATGATATCTAGGCCTCTATCTCACTTGCGCCAAAAATTTCCTTCATCAAACCGTCAGGCGTTTTTTTTGACCACACCGCGTGTAACATCTCTGCCTGTAGCGTATTTGGTTGCGGGGGTAGGATTTGAACCTACGACCTTCAGGTTATGAGCCTGACGAGCTACCGGGCTGCTCCACCCCGCGGTATTTCTGGCCTATCGCCCGGAGGGCTGCTTGAGGCCGGTATTTTGG
>JBCCDJ010000017.1:0-102760 GCA_039030855.1 Pseudomonadota bacterium | reverse complement strand
CGCGCAAGCGGCGCAAGCCCGCTTTACAGGCTTCGTTTGACTTCAGGCTCCCATTTCAGGGCCAAAGCCTCGAAATTCGAAAAGGCGGCAGATGCGGACACTTCTGATCCGCTATCGGCTGATGGCTCGCGGATATGGCGGATGAAAGGCTCAGCCGCGAACCAGTCGCGTACGACGGTGGAGCGCATGTAATCCTTGTAGACGATCTCGTCTAGAATGCCGTCGGCGATGCCCATGGCGATAATCTCGTAGTGATTGAGGTAGTTCAGCACCATCTGGCGCTGCTTGACGATCTCTGGATTGGAAGGGGAAAAGATCTGCGCAAACCCGGATTCATCTTTGCGGATATCGGTGAAAGTCCGGTAGAGGGATTGATAGTAATCCGTTGATTCTGTTTGGACAATCAGGTCCAATGTCGCCTTCTTGCGCGCCATGTCACGGTTGGTGCGGATCGACTGGACCGACAGGTAGGCCGCCGTGATCGCGGAGCAGGAAAGTATCAGCGGGGTGAGCCACCAAAAACCACCAGAGGGCGTGCAAACAGCAATTTGCACGCCCTCTTGGGTCAACATTTCGCAGTTCATGGAACCTTAGTCCCGATATCCTTCACGAGGCATGACGATCTCCCGTTATCTGTCTATGGTACATATAACATAGGAATTAATGGCGCATTACGCAAATTCTTCCGGTCTCACCCCAGGCTCAGGCTCGCCGCGCTTTCGGGCAACTCCTCGCCAAAGCAACGCTGGTAGAACTCGGCAACGGTCTGGCGTTCCAGTTCGTCACATTTGTTCAGGAAGGTCACGCGGAAGGCAAAACCGATATCGTTGAAGATGGCGGCGTTATCGGCCCAGGCGATGACGGTACGGGGCGACATGACGGTGGAGACATCGCCATTCATGAACGCCGCGCGGCTGAGATCGGCGACCGTCACCATCTGGTCCACGACCTTGGGGTCGGTGCCGGGGCATTTCGCCTTCACGATCGCGCTTTCCTGCGCATGGGGCAGGTAGTTCAGCGTCGTGACCAGCGACCAGCGGTCCATCTGGCCCTGGTTGATCTGCTGGGTGCCGTGATAAAGCCCCGTCGTATCACCAAGGCCCACCGTGTTTGCGGTCGCGAACAGGCGGAAAGACGGGTGCGGCGTGATCACCTCGTTCTGGTCCAGAAGCGTCAGCTTGCCGTCCTTCTCCAGAACCCGCTGGATCACGAACATAACGTCCGGGCGGCCAGCATCGTATTCATCGAACACGATGGCCGTCGGATTGCGCAGCGCCCAAGGGAGGATACCCTCCTTGAACTCCGTCACCTGCACGCCGTCCTGCAACTTGATCGCATCCTTGCCGATCAGATCGATCCGTGAGATGTGGCTGTCGAGGTTCACGCGCACACAGGGCCAGTTCAGCCGGGCGGCGACCTGCTCGATATGGGTTGATTTGCCGGTGCCGTGATAGCCCTGGATCATCACCCGGCGATTGAAGGCAAACCCGGCGAGAATGGCCAGCGTCGTGTCGTGGTCAAATTTATAGGTGCTGTCGATATCCGGGACTCTGTCCGAAGCCTCGGCAAACCCCTTCACTTTCATCTTGATGTCGAGGCCAAAGGCCTCAGCCGCATCGATTTCGGTATCAGGTATATCCGCCATATTCACGCCGCCATCCGCCATATCGGGCATTCCTTCATGCAGGTTCGTGCCGCGTGGGTGAACCGCGCCGCGCCTTCGATGGCTGTTTAAGCCCGACACATGAGCGGCGCAAGGGCGAGAGGGCGGGGGAGACGTGACGTCGCGGGCGCACGGGTCATGCCACCTTGACCGCGCCGCGCAGCCGGATGGCATCGGCGATCCGCGTTTGGGCACCGTCAAGATGGCTCACCATGTCGCGTTCAGCGAAAAACACGAGGGCTTTCTGGCAAAGAGCGATGGCCTCATCAAACGGTGCCTGGCGCGCAAGGCGCTGGCCAAGACAGATCTGCACGCCTGCCCGATTGACCAATGTCTCGGCCCAGTGAACGGGGGTGCGTCGCTTGGTCAGGACGGTTTCGACTTCGGCATAGATCGCATCCGCCTCGTTGAGCTTTGAGATCACCAGATCAGGCTCGGCGGTGCCCAGAATGACATTGTAAAGCGACAGCGCGCTCGCCTTGTTGCGCAGCGTCATGGCGCGGTCCAATGGCACTGTCTCGGCGGTTCTGACTTCGAGAACCGCATCATAGCAGTTCAGGCTCTTCTCAATGAACTCGATCTTCAGGGTGATCCCGCCGATCTGCCTGTAAATGTCGCCCGCCACGTGGTGCAGCGCCGCCCAGTGATAGGGGCGCGCCTCGCGCAAGTAGATCCCCGAAATGGCGTTCAGCGCATCCAGCGCCTGATCCAGAAATTCGGTGTCATTGTCGCGGTGACCGCATTCGCACAGGACCTGCGCCATGTGCAGGACTGTTTTTGCATATTCCTCTGCGTCGTCCTTGCCTTTCCAGTATTCAGAGGCAGCGAGCAGCGGCGGAAGGGCCTGATCCAGCCAGACCCGGTCCGGCAATTGTTCGGACAGGGCTGCGAGGGAGACGCCAAGCTCGTATTGAATGCCGGCCCAGCGGTCCGGGTCCTTTTCGCGCGAGACAAGGCGTTGCCCGATGTCGAGGAAGATCTTCACGGCCTCATGCAGCGCAGCGCTGTTGCCATGGGCGATGCCGTAATTGCGCCAGGACCGCGCGGCTTCGGATTGATGGCCAAGCAGCGCGATCGGGTCATGGCGGGCAAAATCGGCTGCCTTTTCCGAGTTCTGCGCCGCTTCCGCGTGGTTGGAGATTTGCGCCATGGTCCGCGCCGCGGCGGCATATTCTTCGGCAATGACCTCGTGGCGCTGATGCAACTCGCGGGCAAGCGCCGCTGCATCCTCAGCCATCGACGTGGCGTGATCGTTCAACAGGGTCTGCGCCGCTTCGAACTTGCCCTGATCCTTCAGATCCGCCGCCTCGGCGCGCAGTCTGTCGGTCTTTTCCGACCCGGACGGCACGCGAAGGCGGGCCTGCTCCTGCAGATACTCGTCGACCATGGGGATGACCTGATCGACGATCTCGGGGATCGGCATCATCAGGACGGTTGAGCTTTTCTTGGTACTGAAGGCTTCGAAAATGCGGCGAAGGGCAGCTTCGGCGATGCCCCGTTCCTTTGTGATCTGTTCGAGGATGAGCGTGGATTTGCGTTGCTCCTCAAGGATCTGATCCTGCTGTGACAGCGTCATGCGCCAGAGATTGGGGGCAATCTCCGCCACAAAGCCCTTGTCTTTCAAAATGCGGCTCAGCGCCGTTCCGACGGCAGCGTCGAAGACCGTGCGGCTGATTGTGGCAGCGTCCAATGCGTGGCCAAGCTCGCCGCCACGCCCCACAACGGCGCGGCGCATCTGATCGGCGAGACGGATCGGATCAAGATTGGCAGCGGCGATGTCTTCCGGCGACGGACGGGTCAGGGACAAGGCCTGATCGAGATGTATCCGGGCGAGGTCGATCTCTCCCTCACGCCAGTCGCGGCTCTTTTCAATCGCGCTCAGCGCTGTTTCGACTTCGGCGCTGAGGGATTTGGCAAAACCCCGCTCCGCCTCGCTCGTCAGGTCCGAATAAAGATTGCGTCCGTCACTGAGGAGGCCGAAGACATCGCTTGCCGCCGCGACGCGGTCCCCGCCAATTGCGATCTTCGCGATCCCGAATGTCAGCTTGACCGCGCGTTCTGAAAGTTCAGCCCAATCCGCCATAGCTGCCAGTCTGCCTGACGACGGGGCGGCGTCCATGTATTAGCGCACAGTGGCGGTCAGGTGAAACTGCGGGAATTCTTGATCTGATCCCAGGCCCAGACCACGTCCCGTAGGCGATCCTCGTCCTTGCGATGCCCGCCATTCATGTCGGGGTGCAGGTCCTTGACCAGCGCGCGGAAGCGTTTGCGGATATCGGCCTTCGGGGCCTCAGAATCGACGCCGAGGATTTCAATCGCGCTCTGCTCGTTCTTGGGCAGGCGGCGCTTTATGGTGCGGCGGGCATCGCCGCTGGCTCCGGGATTGATGGTGGCGTTGTCGCCAAGCGCCTCCAGCGGGTCCTGAAACCCCCAGCGCGCCCAGGCCTTGCCATCGGTATGCCCGGCGGGGCCGTCGGGGCGGATCGGTTTCTGGCCAAGCTTCCATGTCGGCCGGTCCCAGGCGAGGTCGGCGCGGCGCTGCTTCTCCATCTCTTCCTGACTGTAATCGGCGTAGTAGTTCCAGGCCTTGTTGAAATCGCGGATATGGGTTTCGCAATACCAATTAAACTCGTTCAGCCGCTCGCGCGATTTGGGTGCGCGGAACTTGCCGGCATTCGTGCATCCGCGCCAGTCGCATTTGCGCGTCTCGGACGCGGTTTCCCCTTTCATGCCACGTGCCCGCGCGCGCCGCTTCTTGTCGGCAGAGACCGAGATGTCGAAATCAAGAGGAGAGCGGGAAGTCATGCGGGTGTTTTCTCAGCTTTGTGTCGGCGATGATCTGGCGTTAGAAGCGACTCGGCCTAACATTTTAGCGCGTGAGGCGTTAAGGCCAACTGCCAATACGACAAAAACGGGGTGATTGTGATGGGTGTTGCCGATCAGATGCGCGCGAAACTGGAAGCGGCCTTCGCACCTGCCGCGCTGGACGTTATCGATGAGAGCCATCAGCATGCCGGCCATGCAGGCGCACGCGAAGGCGGTGAAAGTCATTTCCGGGTTGTGATGTCCGCTGCGTCGCTGGCCGACATGAACCGCGTGGCCCGCAGCCGCGCCGTTCACAAGGTGCTGGAAGAGGAACTTGCCGGTCCGGTCCATGCCCTGGCGTTGGAGCTGAGCGTTCCCTGACTGCCTTTATCGAAACGTATTTCAGGGGTATGCTTCGACGGAAGCAGCGGATGACAGCGTTGCAGGGCTAAGCTGAGATGCGGGCCCACGCCGTATCGAGACACGAGGCAAGACAGATGAACAAGTTCCTGATCGTCGCGGTGATGACCCTGATGAGCGGTTGTGTCGTGGCAACGGTGGTCGACACGACCGCCAGCGTCGTCGGCACCGCCGTTGAGACCACCGCCGATGTGGCAGGTGCGGCGGTTGGCGTCGTGGTCGACTGACCACGCATTATGAGGTGGTCGACTGACCACGCATTATGGGGTGGTCGACTGACCACGCATCATGGGGCGGTCGACTGACCACGTTGCGCCGAGGCATTTTTCCTTAATCGCGCAGTGCCCCTCCAACCGGGGGATGCTCGGCTGTAGATGCGGGTTGTTGCTGACGCGGCGGTGCGGCAACTGGGGGCGCTGAGGACGGGGTGGGCGCAGGTGCCGGTTGAGGCGCGGCAGCGGCTCGCGGCGGGGCGACCCGTGGCTGGCGGGCGAAGACCAGCACCGCGCGGTCCACGACGACCCTGCGCGAGAACAGTCCACCACCTTCGGTCACAGGAAAACGGTCAGTGCGCAGATAGCGCCAGCCATTGGTCGCCTCCTGCCGGATCAGGCTCTGCACCGTGTGAGCGAATTGCGCTTCCTTGCCCTTCACGCCGGGCGCTTTCCCCGCGCGGGCCGGAGCCGCGATCGTTTTGTACTCGAGATCAGACATTCTTTCCCCGCAACGCGAATCCCCTGTTCAGGGGAGGTAACTTGCCCGGATACGACGGACAGGGCAAAGCGTTAGATACTTCAAACACGCGCAGACGCTTACTCGACGCCGAGCTTGGCCTTCACCAGATCGTTCACCGCCTTGGGGTTGGCCTTGCCGCCGGTCGCTTTCATCACCTGGCCGACGAACCAGCCCGCCATCGATGGTTTCGCCTTGGCCTGTTCCACCTTGTCGGGATTGGCCGCGATCACCTCGTCCACCGCCGCCTCGATGGCACCAGTATCGGTGACCTGTTTCATGCCGCGCGCCTCGACGATCTCCGCCGGGTCGCCGCCTTCGCTCCAGACAATTTCGAAGAGGTCCTTGGCAATCTTGCCGGAGATATCGCCTTTGCCGATGAGATCGATAATGCCGCCAAGCTGGCTGGCCGAGATGGGCGAGGCCCCAACCCCGATCCCTTCCTTGTTCAGCCGCCCAAAAAGCTCGTTGATCACCCAGTTGGCGGCCTGCTTGCCGTCGCGGCCATCGGCGACCGCTTCGAAATAGTTGGCGCTCTCAACCTCCGCCGTCAGGACGGAGGCATCGTATTCGGTCACACCGTAACTGGTGACGAACCGCGCTTTCTTGGCGTCCGGCAGTTCGGGCAGGGTGGCGGCAATTTCATCCACCCAGGCCTGCTCGAATTCCAATGGCAGCAGATCGGGGCAGGGGAAGTAGCGGTAGTCATGCGCCTCTTCCTTCGATCGCATGGAGCGGGTCTCACCCTTGCCGGGATCATAAAGGCGGGTTTCCTGATCGACCGTGCCGCCGTCCTCCAGAATGGCGATCTGGCGGCGGGCCTCAAAATCGATGGCCTGCTGGATGAAACGCATGGAGTTCATGTTCTTGATCTCGCAGCGCGTTCCGAGATGGGAAAAATCACCGGTCTCGCGGAACCGCTCAAAATCCCCCGGTTTGCAGACCGAGACGTTCACATCGGCCCGCAGGCTGCCTTCCTGCATATTGCCGTCGCAGGCTCCGATATAGCGCAGGATCTGGCGGATCTTGCGGACATATTCCGCTGCTTCCTCTGGCCCGCGGATATGGGGGCGGGAGACGATTTCCATCAGCGCGACACCGGTGCGGTTGAGGTCCACATAGGACATGGTCGGATCGAGGTCGTGGATGGATTTGCCCGCGTCCTGTTCCAGATGGATCCGCTCAATCCCCACCTTGCGCGCGATGCCGGGTTCCATGTCGACCAGCACCTCGCCCTCGCCGACGATAGGGTGCTTGAACTGGCTGATTTGATAGCCCTGCGGCAGATCGGGATAGAAATAGTTCTTCCGATCAAACACCGAACGCAGGTTGATCGCGGCCTTCAGGCCCAATCCGGCGCGGATCGCCTGCTCGACGCAAAACTCGTTGATCACCGGCAGCATGCCCGGCATCGCCGCATCGACGAGGCTGACATTGGAATTGGGTTCCTGCCCGAAGGTGGTCGACGCCCCGGAAAACAGTTTCGATTTGGAGGCGACCTGCGCGTGCACCTCCATCCCGATGACCATCTCCCAGTCTCCAGTCGCACCGGAGAGGTGTTTGGCTTTGGGCTCTGTGTAGGCAAGTTCGCTCATAGGGCGGCTCCGCTGCGGATCGTCGCCGTTCAATACGATGCGCGGCGGGACGCGGCAAGGGCAGGGGCATGCGCATCGCTTTGATTTGCGTCAGCCACCGGCGACGCTAGAGTGATCGGCAGGGACCGCAGGGGAGAGTGTGCAATGCGTTGTGTGACAGCAGGGATCATGGGCCTGATCATCGCGGCCAGTGTGCCGCATATCGTGAGGAGCGATGTGCTGGATGACATCGCGGCGGCGGGGGTCATTACGCTTGGTTATCGCGAGGATGCGCCGCCCTTTTCCTATCTTTCGGATCTTGGCGAGCCCGAGGGGCTGGCAATCGACCTCTGCCGTACGGCCGCGGGCGAAGTGCGAGAGGTGCTCGCGCTGCCGTCCCTGGCGGTGAACTATCAACCCGTCACGGCGGCGGACCGGTTCGACGGCCTGACGGAGGGGCGCATACACCTCCTGTGTGGACCGACAACGCAGACACTGTCGCGGCGGGAGATGATCGATTTTTCCGTGCCCTACTTCATCGATGGCTCATCCGTCGTATTCCGCGCAGGACCGGTGGAGACCGTCGAAGACCTGGCAGGTCAGGCGGTCGGATCGCTGAAGGGTACGACGACCGAAATCATCGTCACCGAGCTGTCGGCGGAGCGCAGCCTCGATCTGATCGAGATGACCTATCCCACCCATGTCGCCGGGCTGAAGGCGCTGGAAGACGGCGAGATCTCCGCCTATTTTGGCGATCAGGCAATCTTGCGCTATCAGCTTGGGCAATTGCGCCCGGTCGTGCCGCTGCAATTCTCGCCAAACCAGTTCTCTTTCGAACCTTATGCGCTGGCCATGAAACGCGGCGAGACCCGGTTGCGACTGGCAGTGGATCGCGCGTTGTCGGAGACGTTTTCCTCCGGCGCGATCTATACCATGATCAACGCATCGCTGGGCGAAGTGACGCTGTCCGACCTCGCCCTCGCGGTCTACCAGATCGTAGCATTGCCCGATTAGGGACAGGTTGCGTCGCATCAACGAAGACATGGGTGAGACCGCGAAACCCGATAGTGCCGGGATGAATGGCGGATACCCCACGGTAAGAGGTGGTTTCGAGGATTATCTCCTCAGACAGTTAGCAGTCGGCATTCGGCCACTGCGGTCTGTGCTGATAACGACATAGCGGCACCCGAGTAGTGGTGCCGCCAGTGGGATTCCTTGTGATTCGGGCGATTTGCTGGCACTCTTTTCAGTGCGAAGTTGAAATCAGACTTCTCAGAAGGCTTGTGCCTTGCTTGTCGATGACTGGCTTTGACGACGCTTGATTGCCCTTACCACAGGGCGGACAGCTTTGGGAGCAAGTGCATGCCGACGGGTACCGTCAAATGGTTCAATGTCACCAAGGGTTATGGATTTATCGAGCCCGAGGATGGCGGAAAAGATATCTTCGTCCACATCACCGCAGTTCAGCGTTCCGGCATGGAAGGACTGAATGAAGGTCAGAAGATCAGTTACGAGCTTGAAGAGGGCCGCAATGGCCGGATGGCTGCAACCGATCTGAAAGCGTAACAGTCCGAAACCGCGAAACCCGGTTTGCAACCGTCGCCATAGCGGCGGGTCAGCGCCACCAATGTTCGGGCTTCTGGGCGAAACCGACCGCCTGTTCCATCGTGTATGCGATGTTGAGCATCTGCGCTTCTTCCCATGGTTGACCGATCAATTGCAGCCCCAGCGGCAATCCGTTGGCATCCGTGCCGGCCGGGATGGCCACGCCGGGCAGCCCGGCGAGGTTCACCGTCACCGTGAAGACGTCATTGAGATACATCGAAATCGGATCATCACCGCCCACCTCGCCCAGCGCAAAGGCGGCTGACGGGGTCGCAGGGGTCAGAATCGCGTCGATGCCGGAGGCGAAGGCCTGTTCAAAATCGCGTTTGATCAGTGTGCGGACCTTCTGTGCGCGCAAGTAATACGCATCGTAATATCCGGCTGAAAGCACATAGGCCCCGATCATCACGCGGCGCTTCACCTCGTCCCCGAAGCCTGTGGCGCGGGTACGCTCATACATCTCCGTAATGCCATCGCGGGCCTTCAGGTCTGCGCGCATCCCGTACTTGACCCCGTCATAGCGGGCGAGGTTGGACGACGCCTCGGCGGGCGCGATGATATAGTAGGCGGGCAGGGCGTATTTCGTATGGGGGAGCGAGATATCGACAATCTTCGCCCCCGCATCGGACAGCATTTCGCGGCCTTCCGCCCAGAGGGTTTCGACCTCCGGCGGCATACCGTCAATGCGATACTCGCGCGGGATGCCGATGGTCTTGCCGCGAATGTCGCCGGTCAGCGCCGCTTCGAAATCAGGGACGGGGATATCGGCGGATGTGCTGTCCTTCGGGTCATGCCCGGCCATGGCGCGCAGCATGATGGCACCGTCGCGCACGGTCTTGGTCATCGGCCCCGCCTGATCGAGCGAGGAGGCAAAGGCCACGATGCCCCAGCGGCTGACCCGTCCGTAGGTTGGTTTCACCCCGACAATGCCCGTAAAGGCAGCAGGCTGGCGGATGGAGCCGCCGGTATCGGTGCCGGTGGCGGCCAGACAAAGATCGGCGCTGACCGCCGCGGCCGAGCCACCGGACGATCCGCCGGGCGTAATCGGCGCATTGGTGCCGGGCCGCCGCCAGGGCGACGTCACCGGACCATAGGCGGAGGTCTCGTTGGACGAGCCCATGGCGAACTCATCCATGTTCAGCTTGCCGAGCATTACCGCGCCATCCAGCCAGAGTTGACTGGTTGTCGTGCTTTCGTAAGGCGGCAGGAACCCGCCAAGGATGTTGGAGGCCGCTTGGCTTTGCACGCCTTCAGTACAAAAGAGGTCCTTGATACCGAGGGGAAGCCCGCACATATCGGGCTGCGCACCGTCTTTCAGACGCGCATCGGCCGCATTGGCCATTTCAAGCGCCCGCTCCGGCGTCTTGGCGATCACGGCGTTCAGGACATCCGCCTCATTGATCGCAGATAGGCAGTCCTCGGTAATCTCGCGCGAGGTAAAATCGCCCTTGCGCAGCCCGTCACGGGCGGCGGCGAGCGTCAGGTTGTTCAGATCAGCCATTACTCGACAACTTTTGGAACTGCGAAAAAGCCTTCGCGCGCATCAGGGGCATTCTGCAGGATCTTGTCCTGAATGTTGCCGTCGGTTACCTCGTCTGTGCGCCGTTTCAGCGCCATCGGCGTGACCGATGTCATCGGTGCCACCCCGTCGACATCCACCTCTGCCAGCTGTTCGGCAAAGGCGAGGATGGTGTTCAGCTCACCTGCGAGTGGCTCCAAATCGGCCTCCTGCACCTCTATGCGGGCCAGATGCGCCATGCGGCGCACGGTGTCTTTGTCGACGGACATGTCAGCCTCCGAAATCCTGATGGAGGCGGTTTAGCCCCCCGCCCGATCCTGCGCAAGCCGACCCTGAACGCGGCGCGCCCCGTGGCGGATGAAGGTTATGAGCACGATGCCCAGCAACGTGCCGTTCAACACATGCCAGAGGAAATGCGTACCCATCGGCAGGACGTCGCAGACCGCATAATCGATGGTGCGGAACGTCAGCGACAGGGCAAAAAGGCCCGCTGCGAGCAAGAGCCCGCCCGAAGCCGGATGCGCCCTAAGCGCCAGCCCATAGCCGATGAGTATGATGATAACGGGAAAATAGCCCTGCGAGCCGTTCAGCGAAGGCAAGAGCGCCCCCCATGCCATGGCAAACCCGATGGCAAAGCCAATGAAGATGAACGGCGCGGCAATCGCGGCCCAGAGCGGTGCGCCGAAGAACCGGTAGGTGGCGGCGTAGATATAGACGAGGATGAAGAGAAGGATCGGGATCGTATCCGCCGCCCCGGCCCAGCTTTCCGCCACCGTATGAAAGAGGAACGATCCGATACCGATGGCCACAAGGATCAGGATCAGAACGGTTGTCAGCGCATTGCGTCGCCCGGCGGCGGCGCGCCAGGCGATGAGGGCGGCGATGATGAAGGCGAGATTGGTGATCGCGTTCAAGGGCTCCGCCCAGAATGACGGGTCGACCCGTTCGCAATAGATGTCGATTTTGCCGCTGGATCCCATCTACTGCTCCGTTTTCCCCGATCATCGACCGGTAGGGTGGGCTTCAGCCCACTGCCGCTGATGGGCTGAAGCCCACCTTACAAGTTCAGCGAAACTGCTTGGCGAGTTTCAGCCCCTGGCCCTGATAATTCGACTTCAGGTCGGCACCGTAAAGAAGGTCAGGTGTCGCGGCCATCGGCTCGTAGACCAGCCGCCCGACGACCTGCCCGTGTTCCAGTGCGAACGGGGCTTCGTGGCACCTGACCTCCAGCACGCCGCGCGATCCGGTTCCGCCTACAGCAGCATGGCCGAAACCGGGATCGAAAAAGCCCGCATAGTGGACGCGAAACTCGCCTGCGACGGCAAGATAGGGCGTCATTTCCGCAGCGCAGTCGGGGGGAACGTGCACTGCTTCGCGGCTGACCAGGATGTAAAAGGCACCGGGGTCAAGAATGACGCCACCCGATGCCATCGGACGCACCGGTGTCCAGAAATCCGCCGGGTCGTAATGGCCGATCTTGTCCAGATCGATCAGCGCCGTATTGCGCCGCGCGCGCCAGCCGACGATGCCGTCTTCGCGCGGGGTCAGATCGACGGAGAAGGCAAGCCCCTGATCGATGACCGCATCGCCATCGACCAGCTTGTGATTCTTGTGAAGGAACGTCAGTTCCTCGTCCGTGTAGGTATTGTCGCCACTGCGGAACCGGATCTGGTTCAACCGCGCACCGGGGCGTACAAGGACAGAAAATGTGCGCGGGTTGATCTCCGCATAGAGCGGGCCCTTGTAACCTTCTGTAATCGTGTCGAATTCCATGCCATTATCGGTAATCAGCCGGGTAAAGAGGTCCAGCCGACCAGTGGAGCTTTTCGCATTCGCCACCGCCGCAATACCATCAGGCAGAGCGAGGCTTTCCATCAGCGGCACGACGTAGACGCAACCCTTCTCCAGCACCGCGCCCTGTGTCAGGTCGATCTCATGCATGGCAAACTCGGACAGGCGCTCCGCCACGGTGCGCTGCGCCCCGGCGAGAAAGCTGGCGCGCACCCGGTAGGCCTTTGCACCAAGGCGCAAATCCAGGCTGGCCGGCTGCACCTGACCTTCGGCTGCGGGACGCTCCAACCTGATCTCGCCGCTCTCGATCATCGCGCGGATGGTTTGTGAGGGGAGGACGCCCCTGAGTGTCGTCACCATGGTTTCTCGCCTCCCTCAGTCACAAAAACGCCAGCGCCCGGTCGGGACGCTGGCGCATTGTTGGTCGGGCTAGCAGGACTTGAACCTGCGACCTTCCGTCCCCCAGACGGACGCGCTACCAGACTGCGCTATAGCCCGCTCAGCGCGCGGTTTACGCCGGGTGTCCTGCCGTGGCAAGCCCCGTTCTGATGATCCGCCCGGACCACCTTAACCCCACACCCAGATTGCATCCTCGGTTCAGTCGGAGCGCAGCCGGTTGCGCAACTCTTCCAGCCGCGCGAGCGTCTCGTCGACATTTGTCGCTGGCTCCGTTGCCTCCGCTTCGGTCTCCACCAGATTGGCGACATGCTTCTGGCCGCGCTCTCGCAATACCTTCTGCACGCCCTTGATGGTCAGACCGTCCTCGTAGAGCAGCTCTCGAATGCCCTTCAGAAGAGAGACGTCCTCGGGTCGGTAATAGCGCCGTCCGCCACCGCGTTTCATCGGCTTGATCTGGGAAAACTTGCTTTCCCAGAACCGAAGAACATGCGCCGGGGTGTCCAGCAACTCAGCCACTTCGCTGATGGTCCGGAAGGCGCCTGCTGCCTTTTCCGGTTTGTCTTTCTCGCGCGGGACTGCGACCCGTGCTTCTGCTTCTCGCCTCATGCGTTTAACCCTCGTTTATTTTGTCCTTGAGGATATGTGAAGGTCGGAAAACGAGCACGCGGCGCGGTTCGATGGGAACTTCTTCGCCGGTTTTCGGGTTACGACCGATGCGTGCGCCTTTCTCACGCACACTGAACGTCCCGAAGGACGATATCTTGACCGTTTCGCCTGCAACCAGCGCATCGGACAGGTGTTTCAAAATGCTCTCGACCAGATCGGCGGATTCGTTTCGCGAAAGCCCGACTTCGCGATAAACCGCTTCGCTCAGGTCCGAGCGTGTGAGCGTTTTGCTCATTATTATCTCTCCCTCGCCCTCTTGGATTCCTAAAGAATCCCCCTCATGGCGTTGTCGTATAGTACACAAATATCGTGAGGGAGGGGGGAAAAAGAGTCAATATCAATGGGTTGCTCTTACACTCTGAAGTAATGCGAAAGGCCGCGTTACCAGCGCAGCAGCGCAGATCCCCAGGCGAGCCCACCGCCGATCCCTTCCATGAGGAGGAGATCGCCTTTCTTAACACGCCCGTCTGCCACTGCGACCGATAGCGCGAGCGGGATCGACGCGGCTGAGGTATTGCCATGGTCCTGAACGGTCACGACCACACGGTCCATGGGCAGATTGGTCTTTTGTGCTGTCCGCGCGATGATGCGGAGATTGGCCTGATGTGGCACCATCCAGTCGACCTCGTCGCCGGTGATACCGACGTCATGCATGACCTCATGGGCGATGTCGGCCAGCTTGACCACCGCATGTTTGAACACGTCCTGGCCGAGCATCCGCAGCTTGCCTGCATCGCCGGTCGTCGACGGGCCGCCGTCGACATAGAGCAACTCGCGATGCGCCCCGTCGGAGCGCAGCTTTACGCCGAGCAGACCGCGGTCGGTCTTTTCGCCCGCACCGTCCTCGCCGCGCAGAATCAAAGCCCCCGCACCATCGCCAAAAAGGACGCAGGTGCGTCTGTCTTTCCAGTCAAGAATGCGCGAGAACGTCTCCGCCCCGACGACCATGATGGTCCGCGCCTGTCCTGTGCGGATCATTGCATCGGCGGTGGCCAGCGCAAACATGAACCCGGCGCAGACCGCCTGCACATCGAAGGCGAAGCCGGTACAGCCGATGGCCTGCTGGATCTGCGTCGCGGTCGACGGAAACGTGTTGTCGGGCGTCGCGGTTGCGAGGATCACCGCATCAATCTCGTGACCTTCCATCCCGGCATTGGTGAGCGCGGCATGCGCTGCTGCAATACCGAGATCGGAAGTCATCTCTCCCTCGGCAGCAAAATGCCGCCGCTCGATGCCGGTCCTGGCCCGAATCCATTCGTCCGAAGTATCCAGTTCCGCCGCAAAGTCCGCGTTTTCGAAGACACGGGCGGGAAGGTAATGCCCGCAGCCCATCGCCACGGCGCGTGTCAAGGTCATGATTGCCCCGAATGATCAGTCGTTTCGCGTCCCGTTACAGGGTTAGAGCTACGCTCATCAGGAAGCAAGGCCACGCGGTCGGCAATGCGTTGCGCAAAATTCGTGCGCCCCATGCGAAAAGCCAGTTTTACCGCCGCCGAAACGCCCGTCGCATCGGCGGAGCCGTGGCTTTTGACAACTGCACCGCCAAGGCCAAGGAACACGCCGCCATTAACCTGGCGCGGGTCGATCCGCTTTTGCAGACGGCGGAGCGAAGTGTAGGCCAGCATCGCGGCAATACGCGACAATGGTGTCTTGGTGAACGCTTCGCGCATCGCTTCGCGGATAAGACGCGCTGTGCCTTCGGCGGTCTTCAGTGCGATGTTGCCGGTAAACCCGTCGGTCACGATCACATCGACATCATCGGAGACGATGTCATTGCCTTCGACAAAGCCGACATATTCGAAATCACCGGCTGCGGGGCCGATCTCCGCCACCATTTCGGCGGCTTCGCGGATGCCTACACGGCCCTTGTTATCCTCGGACCCGACATTGAGGACACCGACGCGTGGGCGATCGAGCTTGAACGAGAGGCGCGCATATTCTGCGCCCATCACGGCAAATTCCGCCATGGTATGAGCGTCGGCGCGCACATCCGCTCCGACATCAAGCACGATGTTGTATCCATGGGGTGCCTGCGAAGGCCACATAACAGCGATGGCCGGTCGGTCGACGCCGGCGGCCTTGCGCAATTTCAGCATTGAAAGCGCCATCAGCGCCCCGGTATTGCCGCAGCTTACCGCAACATGCGCCTCGCCGTTGCCGACAGATTCGACAGCGCCCAACATTGACGTGCCGCGCGCATTGCGAACCACGGCGGATGGCTTCGCGTCCATGGGGACAACACCGTCCGCATGCCGGATTTCACAGATATTGCGTAGAATGGACCGACGGCGGACCTGTTTTTGCAACTCCGCCTCGTCACCGTGCAGGATAAACCTGATATCCGGGTTTTTTTTGGCCGACAGGGCAATACCGGCGATAATGGTCGAAACCCCGCGGTCTCCGCCGGTCGTGTCGACCGAGATGACCGTGTTTTCACCCATGCCTGTCCCGCCTCACCTCGCACCGCAGCATCTCGTCGCGCCAGCGGGCATACCGGCCATCGGCTTACGCCGCGTCTTCGTCCAGATCGATTTCATCTACCATAGCAACAATCTCTTTGTCGCCATAGTGACCGCATGCACCGCATACGTGATGCGGGCGCTTCAACTCACCGCAATTTCTGCATTCGACATGTGCGCCAGCCAACAGACCGTCGTGCGAGCGGCGCATGCCGCGCTTGGAGCGCGTAATCTTACTCTTTGGGACCGCCATGATCCTGATCCTTCACCCTAGCGGTCCAGAGGGACCGATCAACCTGCCGCGCAGCACGAACCGCCGCGTTTCAGGTCCAGAAAAACGAGACGCGGAACATACGCGTTTTCGCACAGGCCGCAACCCCCTGAACGCGAAAGTCTCGACCATTAGGCGCCCTGGTCTATTTGCCGCCTTCCATCTGCTTTTTCAGCCGCTCCAGCGCCGCAAAAGGCTTTTCCGCCGTCGCTGGCAGCGGGGAGGATCCGGGCGGCGTTGCGCTGACTGTCTCAAACACGACGCCGCTGGCACGCGGATAAGGATCGATGCCGAGCGCAAGATGTTCCAGCGCAACAGCCGCGATGTCGATCCCGCGGCCAAGCGGCTCCGGCGGATCATCGCTGTCGAGATCGACATCGATCTCGCCGCGCTGCGTTCCCGGCTCCGCCGTGCGTGGCTCAAAGATGCGGCTGAACGGCTCCTCAACCAGCTGCTCGACCGGCTCCAGCGTCACCACGCAGGGCTGGCTGATCTTGGCATTCACGGTGCCGTCGAGCCGCCAGTTGTCGCGTCCCGCCGCGCTGATCTTCGCCTCAATGATCAGGTGGTCGACGGATGAAATCCCCAGATCCGCCGCGATTGCTGCGCGCTTTGCTTCGTTCGGCTCAGCATGCAGCGTGCGACCGCTGCGGGCCTGCAGGTCGCGCTCTGCGACAAAAAACTGAAATGGGCGGGGATCATCGGTCATAATCTGTCTCTCACGCGCGGGTGGGGCGGCGCTGACTGCCGCTTGATCTTAGATGATCCGCGCGGTAGTTGAAACAGGAGCAGTGTCGAAAAAGGTGGGCAAACCCATGCGAGACGCAAAACCCGCATTCAAATCCATTGCCGTGGCTGTCGTCCTGACCGGACTGCTGGCCGCCTGCGAGGAGACCTACACCAATCACGGGTTCGCGCCGCAGATCGCGGAGCTGGACACGATTGCTGCGGGTCAGGACACACGCGGATCGGTTCTGCGAAAGCTCGGCCGCCCGTCATCGGTGTCCAGCTTCGATTCCGACCAGTGGTTTTATTCCGCATCGCGGGTAGAGAAATACGCTTTCTATGCGCCCAAGGTGATTGACCGGAAGGTCGTCTCGGTAAAGTTCGATCAGAACGGTCTGGTCAGCGATGTTGCCCGGTTCGGGATGGAGGATGGCCGGATCGTCGATCTGATCACCCGCCGCACGCCAACCTATGGACGTGAGCTGACGGTGTTGCAGCAGATCTTCGGCAACCTCGGTCGCTTCGATGCGGAAAATGTCTTCGGCCCAACCGGACCTGGCAGCTAAGACAGTCTGCATGGCAGGTGTCAGGCAGCCGCGCGGCGCCTGATCCGCAACCAGATGAGCGCGGCCCCTGCGAAGGTAAGGAACGGCACGACCGCATAGTTGACCGCGTTCCATCCTGCGACCACCGTATCAAAGCCGTTCAGCAGCATGCCGGAGCTGAGCGACGCAATCGTGACCATCCCGAACACCAGAAAATCGTTCAATCCCTGAACCTTGGCGCGCTCCTCTGGCTCGTGACATGAGGTCAGCATATCTGTCGCGCCGATGAAACCGAAATTCCAGCCAAGGCCGAGCAGGATCAAGGCGATGAAGAAATGATAGCTGGTGACACCGGACGTGGCGACCACAGCGGTGAGGCCCAGCAGCAAAAGCCCGGTGATCACGATCCGCTCCGCCCCGAAACGAACGATCAGATGGCCGGTGAAGAAGCTGGGTGCGAACATGGCAATCACATGCAACATCACCACACTGCCCGCCATATCGACCGAAAATCCGCAGCCAACGACCGCCAGCGGCGTCGCTGTCATGACGAGATTCATCAATGCGTAAGACACCATGGCGCATATGATCGCGACGCGAATACGCGGATTGGCGAGGATTTCGCGCATGGGGCGGCCCGATGACTCCCCTTTCTTGCGCCGCCTCGGGCGCGGAATGTCGAGGAAGAGGAGGATCGGCGCCGCCAGAAGATTGAGGAACACGACCGCCACATAGGCTCCGGCAAAGGAGATCGGCGCGAGCGCATCGCTGAACAGCGGCACGATGATCTGCGGCCCGAGGATCGCCGCCATCAACCCGCCCGCCATCACCAGCGAGATCGCCTTGGGCCGATAGGCGGCGGAAGCGGTGTCGGCTGCGGCAAAGCGATACTGCCCCTGGGCGGCCATGTAGACACCAACAAGGGCGGAGCCTGCCAGCAGCAGCGAGAAGCTGCCGATCATCAGTGCAACAACATTGATAGCAGCCCCAAGCGCGCCGCCAAAGCTGCCGAGCAGGAACCCCGCCCGGCGGCCAAACCGCCCCATGAGGAGCGCGATCAGCGGTGCCGAGAGCATGGAGCAGAAAACGGTGGCCGAGATCGGCAGGGTGGAAAAGGACTTGTCCGCCGCCAGCAGTTGCCCCGACAGCCCGCCAAGCACGAAATGCACCGGCATCTGCGCCCCGAGAAGCGCGCTCGCCGCCGCGAGGATGATCACGTTGCGCCGGGCCTGCGCGTCATCGGGAACAGGGGCTGCGGTATCGGCGGGGCTGCTGGCAGTCATGCGGCTTTCTCGTGATTTGTCTCCCGCTCCACAAATCACAGCCGGGGGCGCGATACCAGTGGGCGGGTCCCGCCGGCTCACTTTCTGCCGGGTAACGCCGGATGACTTTGACCTTCCGGTCATCATCTGACCCAAAGCAAAAACCAGACCTTCTCGCTCAATATAGTGAGGGTTCCAAACGAGCCCAGGCTACCGAATGCTGCAACATGTATGAATGTCTGCAAGCTGGCCCCACAACTTGAGAACTACTGTCGGCTTCTCAGAAAGATTGCTCCAACACTCAGTATCCCGATGGCTGAGATCAGCGAACTGGCCTCGCGCAGGTTGGCGAGGTCCGATATCACGCCGTAGGCGATCGTACCCAGAGCCGTCGAGCCAAGACCAACCATTACCCACAGCCCCATGATCCGCCCGTGGAAGCCATCGGGAATCGACAATTGTATTTTTGACTGGTTTGCTACGCCGACGATAGAAGCTGAGCAGCCCAACATTGCTGCACATGCCAATCCCCAGAGCCAACTCTCAGTTTGCGACATAAGCCAAAGTGCCGCAAAGCCAGCAACGCCAAGATACTCGGCTATGTATTTAGGCAGTTCTCTTAAAAGTGCCATAAGCGCTGCAGCACAAACTGCTCCCAATCCGGCGGCTGAGAGCAACAATCCAGCTCCATCCGCCTCCCGACCAAAGGCGGTTGCAGCAAAGAGTGGGAACAAGTCGACGGCTGCACGACCACCGAACCCGAACACGCCCGTAAGCAGAAAAGCTGCTGTCACCGGGCGACTATCACAGATGACAGTCCAGCCATCGCGGAGTTGTGAGAGAAAACTGCCGCTTGAAGTTGCGCGCTTCGCGACGTCGTTCCTTAGCGACCATATGACTAGCGCCAGCACTAGATTACCCATCGCTCCTAAAAGAAGAACCGGTGGGATACCCGCCATCACAATGAGAAGCCCGGCCAGAGCTGGGCCAATCATACGGGTTAAGCTAAACACCATCGAATCGAGAGCGATGGCTCTGGGCATCAATATTTTGGGAACAAGCGCAGGCACCATGGCCATGCGCAGCGGCTGATGAGCCGATACAGTTATCCCGATCAGACATTCAAAAACGATCAGTGCGCCAACGGTTACAAGGTTGGCGAGCGCAAGGACGAAAAGCAGTGTTGTCAGAACTGCCAGAATAAGCTGAACCTTCACCATCGCAGGGATGATTTGAACCCGGTCGGCAACTGCGCCAAAAAGCGGCCCAACGATGACTGTTGGAACAAGCTGCGCGGCAAGTACAACGCTCGACCACAAGGTTGACTGGGATAGCTCCCACGCGAGCCAGAGCACAGCAACCCGCTGCATCCAAATGCAAGTCAGAGCGACGCTATTTCCAGCGCAGTAACGAAGGTACAGAGAAAAACCAGTTTTAGCCATGCGGGCACTCCAAATCGAAGGTGAGTGCCCAGGCGAGCGGCCAGTTTCAAACTACGCTTCCCGATGGTTGCCCATCTCGTTCTCGCCAGTCGCGTAGCGCATGGTCGGTAACACGGGGCCTCTCATGAAGCAATCTGCGAGTTTTGTGATGTTCTCCAAAACGGACTTTGGCGCAGTTGCAGCGAATTAGCGGTTTGTCCCACGTCGCAGCTGATGATTTGGACATCTGCGCGGGTCCGTGTTGGGTCAGAAATGCATGAGACTTGGGCCACTACTCCCTGACGCGGCTGACTGGTAAGATTCACGAAGATCGGCGCATCGGGCCAAAGGCGCGCGGCGTTACACAGCGGCCCTCCGCCGTTCGAACTGTGCAAGCTTACACAGTTTGTTTCGAATATTTCAGTTAAACAAATCCGTGTTGGATGTCGCGCTTTGCTGGGGCGAGTGAGCGGCGATATCCGACCAGAAACCGAGCTTGCGGGCTCACCACCTAACGGCATCAATTTCCGGTGTCAGGTGACCCGTTGCACGGAGGGGGGAAGCGGACGTCATGTGTGTGGCGTCCGCTTTCTGATTCAGGCCAATATGGCACTTAATCAATGGGCGTGGCGCGCAGGTTGATCCCTCCGCGGGGGCGCAAGGTTATGTTCATCGCGGGATAGGGGGCAGGGCCGATCGGTTCGAACCGCCAGTTTGCCAACAGCGTCGCCAGAATCAGCTTGGCCTCCATTAGTGCGAACCCCATCCCGATACAGATGCGCGGCCCCGCGCCGAAGGGCAGATACTGATAACGGCTGCGCTGTCTTGCGGCCTCCGGTGCGAATCTGTCCGGATCGAACGCATCCGGATCCTCCCACAGCATCTCATGGCGATGCAGCGCATAGATCGGCAGCATCAGGATATCGCCCTGCATGATCGGTCGCCCGCAAAGGCGGTCCGCCTCAAGCGCGATACGGGCCAGAAAGGCGGCAGGCGGGTAGAGGCGCATGGCCTCTTCCAGCACCTGGCCGACAAATTGCAGACCGGGCAGCGCGGATGCCTGCGCCGGGCCGGTGCCGATGGCGGCGCGGGCTTCCTCACGGGCGCGGTCCTGCGATACGGGATCAAGCGCGAGGAGATATGTCGCCCAGGCCAGTGCAAGTGCCGTCGTTTCATGGCCCGCCACGATGAAGGCCAGCATGTTGTCGCGCAACTCCGCCGCTGTCATCGTGCGTTCGGTCTCGGGGTCTTCGGCAAATCGCATGAGATCCAGCAGATCCTCGCGGCTCGGCTCATTCGCGCGGGCGGCGATCACCTTGTCCATCAGCGGGCGCAGATCGGCTTTGCGGCTGCGAAACACCGTCGCCGGGCGCGGCACCCATGTCGGCACTGCCAGTACGTCCAGCAGCGACACCTTGCCGACCGTTTCCATATAGGTGGAGATGGCGTTCGATACCTCGTCGCGGTCCAGCACCTCGCGCCCCGACAGGGCCACGTCAGAGATGACATCGAATGTGGCGGAGATCATCTGATCATACATCTCCACCCTGCCATGTTTTTCCATATCCTCGCCCACGCGGGCGGCGGACCGTTCGGCGGCGGAGGTCATGTAGGGCGCGAGCGCCATCAGATGGCGATAGGCGAAAACCGGTGCGGCGGCGCGGCGCTGCCAGCGCCAATGCGCGCCTTCGGCATTGAAAAGACTGTCGCCGATCGCGGGCTCCAGCAGACGTTTGGTAACCGGTGATTTGGGATAGCTGGTGACCTTCTCCTTCAGGATATGCTCCAGCGCGTCAGGCTCCATCACCATATGCCAACGCTTGACTGTCACGCCGGTCAGCATGGGTTGCTTGAAGGCAAGCGAGGGTATGATTTCCAGAACATTGGAGCGGGCCTTGCGGACCGTCTCCATGATCGTCAGGGGCCGCGAGGTAACGTCCACCTTCGGCGGCTCGATGCGGGGGCGTGTGGGGGCAGCTCCATCCATACGGTAAGATGTAAGTGTGCACCGCGCCCCGGCAATAGGTCATTCAGGCGCAAGGGCATTCTGCCAAAGGGGCAACTCCGCCATTCCCTTGGGCGTGATCGCGTAAACGCCCCGCTCCACCCGCTCAAACCAGCCATAGTGATCGGCGGCGAGGATGGCGCGTGCCCGCACCACACCCGTCGCGGCCTTCATCGCGGCGGGGGAGGTGGGATCATGCGCCGCCAGATAGCGCGCCAGCCGGATCGCGTCCTGACGATAGGCGGTGACGGTTTTGATCCGGGTGGTGCCGCCCTCGTTCGGATCGCCCACCCGGCGCTCAAACTCCTTGAGAAGACGCCCGCGCCGCCGCGCGTTCCTGCGCGGGGTGTAAGGGGCGGGGTCGAGATGCGCTTCGACCCTCGCGCCGTCCTTGGTGAATTTCACAGCCAGAAGGCCCAGTCCCAGACGGCGGCAGAGGCGGGTGATATCCTTGTAGCGCAGCTTCCAGCCACGCGCGCTTGATGCGGGCACCGCCACGTAGACCTGCTCAAACAGAGCCTGCCGCGACACGCCCTGCATGACGAGCGCCAGCGAGAAAGTCAGCTTCATCTCGACCACAACCGGTTCCTCAGCCCCGCGACGGGCGAGGAGGTCACATTCGCCGATCTCCGCTTTTACCTCATATCCCTGCGCCTCCAGATAGGTTTTCAGGGGCAGGTAAAGATCGGATTCACGGGTGGGATGTGCACTCATGATGCGACTATTCCCGCTGTTGACCCGATTGTGAAGCGGACAGCGTCCTGTTGCGGGCTATGTCGTGGGGTCATCATCAAAGGGGTTGCCTGTGCGCATTCTGATTGTCCTGTTTCTTCTCGCTTTTGTGCCGCCCGCCCATGCGGATGCGGCTTGCACGCTGGAGGCACCGTGCAGCGTTGGCGAAGGGGCGGAGATCGGCGAATACGCCATGCTGACGCCCGAGGGCTGGGATGGCGAGGCACCGCTGCGCCCGATCATGTTTCTACATGGCCACAACTCCTCCATGAAGAGCACGATCAATTCCGGTAGCCTGCGCAGCAGCTTCGTCGATCAGGGTTTTGTTCTGATCGCACCACAGGGCAATGCCCGCAATGGCGCTGGCCCCCGCCGCTGGCCAGGCACGCCTGACCCGGATTGGCGCGACGACCGCGCGTTCCTGCTGGCCGTGTTGGACGATGTCGCGGCACGCCTGCCGCTGGCGGGGGTGCCGGTGATCTCCGGCTTTTCCGCGGGTGGGTCCATGGCATGGATGATGGGCTGTTATCACGGTGATCGGTTCGGCGCGGTGATCTCCGTCGCCGGGGCGCTTCGCCGCCCCAACAGCCCCGATTGCACCATGCCGCCCCGCGCGCTGCATGTTCACGGATTTGGCGATAGCCAGGTGCCGCTTGAAGGGCGCGGGATCCGCGACTGGCATCAGGGCACGGTAGCGGACACGCTGGCCCTGTTTCGCCAATCGCGCGGCTGCCGGTCCAACCCCGATGCGATCACCATAGGCGCAGATTGGCGCACGCGGGTCTGGCAGAGCTGTGTGGGTGGACATCTGGCTTATGTGGAGCATGATGGCGGCCACGGCCTGCCGCGCGGGTGGTCGGAGATCGCGGCGAGGTGGCTCGAATCAGGGGCATTGCCGCAGGAATAGTCATGCGGGCCGATCGTGGGGCTTCCATTTCCGATGGGAAACACGGGACGCAGATCGGCGGCGTGGGTTAGGGCAGGGCAGGGCGCTTTGTCGCGCAAACCGGTGATTTCGCGCTCTTCGGACATCCTATGTCTCTGTTAGACTGTCGCCATAATAACATGATGTGAGGAGCCGCCCCCATGAACGCCCTTCTGCCCGATATCGATCCCGATGGCCTGCTGGAATACTCCGTCGTCTTCACCGATCGCTCGCTCAATCACATGAGCCAGGCTTTTCAGGAGGTCATGCGCGACATCTCCGGCATCCTGAAAGAGGTCTACAATGCCGACCACATCGCCATCGTTCCCGGCGGCGGCACCTATGCGATGGAGGCGGTCGCGCGCCAGCTTGCGGGCGGCGAGGACGTGATGGTTGTGCGCAATGGCTGGTTCTCTTACCGCTGGAGCCAGATTTTCGATGCAGGACAAATCCCCGCCAGCCAGACAGTGCTGAAAGCACGTCGGGCGGGCAATGAGAAGACCGCGCCGTTTGCGCCCGCACCCATTGATGAGGTCGTCGCGAAGATCCGTGAGGAAAGACCGGCAGCCGTCTTCGCACCCCATGTTGAAACATCCGCCGGGATGATGTTGCCGGACGAATATATCCGCGAACTGGCCGCCGCGACGCATGAGGTCGGCGGTCTCTTCATGCTCGACTGTATCGCGTCGGGCTGCATCTGGGTCGACATGAAGGCGCTTGGCGTCGATGTTCTCGTATCCGCACCGCAAAAGGGATGGTCAGCTTCGCCCTGCGCCGGTCTTGTGATGATGTCGGCCAAGGCCCGCGAAGTGATGGAGGGACGTCAGTCATCATCCTTCGCTTGCGATCTGAAGGCATGGGCGAAGATCATGGAAGCCTATGAAGGGGGCGGTCACGCGTATCTCGCGACGATGCCTACGGACGCCCTCCGCCGGTTCCGCGATATCATGCTTGAGACGAAGGACTACGGGTTTGACCGGCTGAAGGAGGCACAGAGGGAGCTTGGCCAGCGCACCCGCGATCTTTTCACCGCACGCGGCGTGAAATCCGTCGCGGCACCGGGCTATGAGGCACCGGGCGTGGTCGTCTGCTACACGGATGATCCCGATGTGAAGAACGGATCGAAATTTGCGCAGGTCGGCATGCAGATCGCGGCGGGCGTGCCGCTGGCGATAGATGAGGGCGCGGATTATTCGTCCTTCCGCATCGGGCTCTTCGGTCTCGACAAGCTCTATGATGTTGACCGGGCGGTGGCATCGCTGGAAACGGCGCTGGACGCCGCACTGTAAGGGGGGGCTTCAGCGCGCCATACAGCGCGACAGCCAGATCAATTTGCTCTGGTGGTATCGAAACGCGGTTGATAACCGCCGGCATTTGGAACTTGTATCCAATATATAATACATCTAATGATTGAGATGGTTGTCAGGAAATCGGAAATTTTTTCGATTTTGTTAGCCGCAAAATCAGTCATGATAAGGGAAGTTTGTGTATGTTAAGAGTAAAAAAGACCACTTTAGTGGTGGGTATTACGAGTGTCTGTATTATGTTGGCGGGGTGTGCGACGATTGTTAGGGGAACTGAGCAGCAGGTGTCCGTAAATACAAACCCTATAAATGCAAATGTACAATTTTCTAATGGTATAAGCTGTACGTCGCCGTGTTCGATAACCGCTAAGCGTGATCAATCGCTACAAATCACGATATCCAAAGAGAATTGCGCAACGCAAACCGCTTCAATGATCCCGTCACTTGCCGGTGGTGGTGTATTGTTGGGAGGTATTGTCGATTATGGAACCGGTGCGGTCTATGACTTGCAACCCAATCCATTGACGATAACGCTTGCTTGCACCGAGCCTGAATCTGAACCTCAGATGGCAGATGGCTAGAAATGCGCAGATCGCCGCGGGCGATGGACGACGGTGCAGAATACCGGTCGTTCCGGCTTAGGCCTTCAGGCTTTAGAGAATCTGCATCATCACCGCGTCGGTGGCATCTTTGGAAACATCGCCATTAGGTAATCTTGGAGTAGATGCAGTCATGTCCCGACCATGAGCCGGGACCCCGAAGAACGAACTGCAGGACTTGAAACACTGGGTTCCCGGCTTACGGCCGGGGCCCGCCCTATGCGAACCCTTCCGGACGCACCTCGCGCGCCATCGCGTCCAGCACGGCATTCACGAATCCCGGCTCCTTGCTGGTCGGGAAGAATGCCCGCGCGACGTCGACATATTCCGAGATAATCACCTTCGGCGGTGTTCGCTTCGCCTCGTACAGCTCCGCCCCCGCCGCCCGGAACAGCGCGCGAAGGGTCGCATCGATGCGGCCCAGTGGCCAATTGTCCACCAGCTTGCGGTCGGTCAGCTGGTCAATGCCCGCCTGACGCGCCTGTGCGTCGTCAAGGATCTTGCGAAAGAGGTCAAGATTGGCCTCACGGTACGTATCCCCGTCGATTTCCATTCCCAGCCGGTGATCTTCGAATTGCTTGCGCACCTCGTCGAGGCCCTGACCGGACATTTCCATCTGATAAAGCGCCTGGACGGCCGAAAGACGGGCAGCCGACAGGGCGAGACGTTTTTCGGTCATGGCCGCGTCGGGGTAGGGCGTTGCGCGCGGCATCAAACCCCTCCGACCAGCGGATCGCCCGCCATGATGAAGCTGCCGTCGTCAGTGGCAGCGCCGCGCGGTGCGGAACGGCCAAAGCGGCGCGAGAGGGTGATCAGATGCAGCGCTGCCTCGGCCGCGCCGCCTCCCTTGTTCATCGCTGCGGGGTCGGCGCGCACCTCCGCCTGGACGCGGTTCTCCACCGTCAGGATGCCGTTGCCGATGCAGAGCGCACGCTCGATCCCCAACAGGGTGATCGCGCGGGAGCTGTCATTGCACACCGTTTCATAATGCGTCGTCTCACCCCGGATCACACAGCCGAGCGCGACAAACCCGTCATAGGCGGCTTCGGCCAGCCGGATCGCGGTCGGGATTTCCAGCGCACCGGGAACCTCGATCAGGTCATGACCCGCGCCCGCATTGTCAAGCGACGCCCGCGCGCCCGCGATCAGGTTGTCGGCGATGTCGCGATAGAAGGGTGCGGCAACGATCAGAACGCGCGGTGCCTCCGCCGTCGGAAAGGTCGGACAGGCGAGAGCGGGCCCGTGTTCGGTGGATGCCATGGGTCAGCCTTTCCAGTCAGGGATCGGGCGCGAGCCGGTGATCGAGAGGCCATAGGCATCAAGGCCAATGACACTGGGTGTGGGAGAGTTGGTCAGAAGTTCCATTTCCGTCACCCCCAATGCGGCAAGGATCTGCGCGCCGACGCCATATTGGCGCAGGCGTTTGGGGGCATCCTGTGGCTCGCCTGTGATTTTGGCGCTGATCGCATTTGCAGACATGTCGCGCAAAAGGACGATGACGCCTGCACCTTCTTTTGAAATCACGCGCATCGCCGACGGTGCCTGCCGCCAGTGGCCATTGGCCAGCGCCAGCACATCTTCGAGCGGGTCAAGCTGATGCATGCGCACCAGGGTTGGGCCATCGCCGACCTGTCCCTTCACCAGCGCGATATGTTCGGCATTCGATGCGGTATCCTGAAAGACCTTGATGGCCCAGTCGCCGCCGATTTCGGATTCGATGGTCGAGGAGGCAACTTCTCGTACCAGATTGTCGTGGCGACGCCGCCACGCGATCAGATCGCTGATCGTGCCGATCTTGAGGTTGTGCTTCTGTGCAAATGTAACGAGGTCGGGCAGGCGTGCCATGGTCCCGTCTTCGTTCATGATCTCGCAGATGACGCCCGATGGGTTTAACCCGGCAAGGCGGCTGACGTCGACGGCTGCCTCCGTATGGCCGGCACGCACCAGAACGCCGCCCTTCTTGGCGCGGAGCGGAAAGACATGGCCCGGTGTTGCGATATCCTGAGCGCCGGAGGCCGGATCGATGGCCACCGCGATAGTGCGCGCGCGGTCATGGGCCGAAATCCCGGTCGTCACCCCTTCGCGCGCTTCGATCGAGACGGTGAAGGCCGTTTCGTGGCGCGACTGGTTATTGGTGGACATCAGCGTCAGCCCCAGCGCGTCCAGCCGCTCCGACGCCATGGCGAGGCAGATCAGGCCGCGCCCGTGCATGGCCATGAAATTCACCGCATCGGGCGTGGCCATCTGGCCGGGGATGATCAGATCGCCCTCATTCTCGCGATCCTCGTGATCGACGAGGATGAACATGCGTCCGTTGCGCGCCTCCTCGATGATCTCGGCGGTGGGGGAGATATACTGGCTATAATGGTCGTCGGACATGGGCGGGCGGGCTCCGGCTTCGGCGTTGCGCCGGACTTAACCTGCGCGGAGCGGGATTTCCAGATGGCGCGGCGTCATGTTCGTTGTCCAGCGTCTCTTCATTCCAACCCCCACCGGGCGTACCGTTGATTGAGGGACCGCATCGACGTGATCCGAAGTCTCGGTATCGGGTCTTGCCGCACAGTCTTTCGCAGACTGTGCTGGCGACGGGGCTGCCCGATGAGAATGTGCTGTATCATGCTCAGGCCGATCCGCTCCGCTGCCCCCTCGACGGTGCCTGTCCGGTTGGTCTCCAACAGTGTTCGCCGGACATATCGCAGCAAGTTTGGCACCACCGGTGTATCCATCAGGATCACCCCTGTCGCTCGCGCGATCCTCTGCGGACGGCATGCCGCGTAGTTGCCATACATGATCCAGGCTCCGTTCTCGATTGCTGCATCATGAAGTGCGCGAAATTCGCCTGGAGGCCGCGGTGCCCAGTTTGAGCGCGGCACAAAATACAGCCGATTGAGGTGAACGACCTCCAGCCCGCACTGCCTGCCAATGGCGTCGGCCAGTGTCGATTTTCCGCTATTCGACGGCCCGAGGATACAGATGCGTATCCCGAGCTGTGCCAAATCCATGCCGACCGACCCACCCTGTTTCAGACTGCGTTGGGTTTGGACACCCCAATAGAGTTACGCAGCCGCCTCTGCCAGCCGCGCGACATAGCGGGCGAGGACGTCTATCTCTAGGTTGACGGTCTGCCCGGCGGCAAAGTCGCCGAATGTTGTCTCGGCGCGGGTATGGGGGATCAGGTTGACGCCGAATGTCGCACCGTTGACCTCGTTCACTGTCAGCGACGCACCGTCCAGCGCGACGGAGCCCTTGGGGGCGATGAAGCGGGCGATATCGGTCGGGGCTTCGATCGTGACACGCAGACTGTCGCCGTCGCTGGCGACATCGGTGATGGTGCCGACCCCGTCGACATGGCCTGAAACGATGTGGCCGCCTAGCTCATCACCCACTTTCAGCGAGCGTTCGAGGTTGAGCCGGTCGCCGATCGCCCGCTCACCCATAGTGGTCTTCGACAGGGTTTCCGCCGACAGATCTGCGGTGAACCAACCGCCGCGTGGATGTGCACCCTTGCCGGTCACCGTCAGACAGACACCGCCGCAAGCAATCGATGCGCCAAGCGCAATTGTGTCCGGCAGATAATCGGACGCGATCTTGAGGCGCAGATCGTCGCCTGAGCGGTTCGCCTCGATGATCTCGCCAACCGATGTGATGATCCCTGTGAACATGCTGCTCATCCTTAACTGATTTAAGACGATTAAAGGCAATAGTTCGCACGCTCAAGAGCGGCAATCGCGAGATTGCCTGATCTGTCGGTGCGGCTGGGCAAGAAAAAACACGACAGGAGGGCAAACGGGTATAGACTGGTCAAAACCGGCCTGAAGCGCCGGTACAGAGGGTCATGAGTTTTGGGTAGTACGTTTCTCTTCCTGCAGGGGCCGCATGGTCCTTTCTTTCATGACCTTGCGCTGGCTGTGCGCGCCAGCGGCGCGTCGGTCCTGAAGGCGGGCGTCTCCAAGGCCGATGACAGCGAATGGGGCAATGCCGGCCCCTATCAGGGCTATACGGGACGTCCTGAAGGATGGTCCGAATGGCTGCAGGAACTGATTGCAGAGCGGGCGGTGACCGACCTCGTTCTTTACGGCGACACGCGGTTTTATCACCGCGCCGCGATCGAGATCGCGCAATCGCAGAAAATCACCATCCACTGTTTCGAAGAAGGATATCTGCGCCCCTACTGGATTACCTATGAGCGTGGCGGGACCAATGGTCATTCGCGCGTGATGGATTTCAGCGTGCCGATGATGGCCGAGGCGTCGCGCATCGTGGATTATGATCTTCTGAGCGCGCCGCCAGTCTGGGGTAATGCCTGGCGTCACGCCTTTCACGGGTTTCGCCACCATGCGGACGTGATGTTCTTCAACAAGGCCTATCCGCATTTCCAGCCCCATCGCCCGACCGATGCCTGGCGCGAATTTGTCCTCTATCTGAAACGCCTGATGGTCCTGCCCATGCTGGTGCCAGAGCGTCGATTGCGTGAGCGGCAGCTGCTGAAATCGGGAAAGCTTTATCATCTCGTCCTTCTGCAGATGGCCATCGATGCGTCTATGCGCGATCACAGCACTTACAGTTCGGTCCTCGATTTCGTCGATGACTGCCTGACCGCCTTTGCCGAGGGCGCGCCGAAAGATCATCACATCGTCTTCAAGGCGCACCCGTTCGAGGATGGACGAGAGCGGTTGGAAACGCGCACGAAATACCTCGCGAAATCGCTCGGCATTGCTGACCGGGTGGTATTCCTGCAGGGCGGCAAGCTGGGGCCGTTGCTGGATCGCGCACGATCAGCGATCACCATCAATTCGACCGCCGGGCAGCAGGCGCTTTGGCGCGGGTTGCCTTTGTCGGTGCATGGCGCGTCGGTCTATGCCAAGCCGGAGTTTACCGAACGGCGCGATCTCGCCGCGTTTTTCCGCCGCCCGACGCCGCCGGATGCTGTGGCCTACAGGGAATATCGTCAATTCCTGTTGATGACATCGCAATTGCGCGGCAGTTTCTATTCAGCATCCGGCAGGCGGGCGATTGTACCGGCCGCGACCGCCAAGATGCTGGACAGCGTCGATCCTTATGACAGACTGATTGCAACCGCAGCAAACCTGCGCGATCAGATCGCGGCGGAGCCGAATATCGCTGTCTTTCCGGGGGACCGCAGAGGTGGGCGATTGGGCGCATGACTGTGCTGAGACTTAAAAACTGGCGTCAGGGCGCAGCTTACGATAGAATCTTCGTGTACACACCGGCAAACCGGTGGCGAGAGGGACGGGCAAGGAGTTTTTCGTTATGAGAATTCGCGCATTTGGCGCAGGCCATGTGTTGGTGGCGTTGGCGATGACCGCAATTGTCGCCGGCTGCGGGTTGCCTCGTTCGGGGCCGTATTTCGAAGACATCCGCTATGCCGAAGAAATCGCTGATAAAGAGGATCCGGGTTTCGATCTGATCCGTGTCACGCCGGACGTCGTTCCCAAGATCAATATCGACCAGTCGCTTGGGTTTGAGACTAACCTGATCGATGCACAGCCCGAACGTACCGCCATTCTCGGCGTTGGAGACGTCATTCAGGTGACGGTGTGGGAGCGGGGCGAGAACGGCCTCTTCTCTCCTATCGGGGGCGCGACATCACTGGTGGCGGAGATTGAGGAAAGCGGTCGCATCTATCTGCCCTATGTGGGCAATGTCCGGGCGTCGGGCCGCACAGCCGATGGTCTGCGCAAGCATATTCGCGGCCTCCTGGAGGACAAGACGCTCGACCCGCAGGTCGAGGTGCGCCGCGAGACCGGCGACAGCAAGTCGATCACCATCACCGGGTCTGCAGGCATCTCCGCCGTCATGCCCATCGACCGGACCTCACGCAGTTTGCTGAGCCTTCTGGCGAAGACCGGCTTTGCCGTTCCCGACCCGGAGGTGATCCGCGTCACCGTCAGGCGCGGCCCGCTCGAAGGGTCGATCTGGATGCGCGATCTTTTCGAAAATCCCGATTTCGACATTCCCGTCCGGGCAGGCGATATCGTGTTCCTGAACAATGACACCCGCACCTTTCGCGCATTGGGGGCGCTTGGGCAGGGCCGGATCGATTTTCCGACCCGCGATATCTCGGTGCTCGACGCGATCTCGCTGGCCGGTGGTCTGAACGCGCAGGCCTCCGATCCTTCCGGTATCTTCATCTTCCGGGTGGAGCCACCGGAGATTGCCGTACAGGTGTCGGAGCGGGCGACCGTCGATCAGCGGCGCAACATTGCCTATCTGATCGACCTGACGGAGGGGCGGGGCATGTTCATCGCGGACAATATGATGATGCGCGATGGCGACATTCTCTATGTCACCGACGCGCCGTTTACCCGTTTCCAGCGCGTGGCCGGGTCGGTCGCATCGCTGGTCGGCTTTGCCGGATCGGCGGCGTCGACCGCGTCTATCGCGAACTAAACGGCGTGCCCGGATCGGGCCGCATCGACAGAACAGGGGCACCCAAGCGCCTTGGCGTCTGGTCCCTCGGCTTTCTGCGCCAGCCGCTTTTGCGCCGCGCCCTCGCCGATGCTGGCTGGCAGGTCCGCCCGGGATATGAAGGCGTTGACGCGGTTGGCGTCTGGGGGCGGACCGGCGTTTCATGGCGTGGGCAGATGGCTGCTGTGCGGACAAGACGCCCGCTGATCACACTGGAAGATGGGTTCATCCGTTCAGTGCGTCCGGGTGCCGGACAGCCGGTGCTGAGCCTGATCGCGGACGATATCGGGATCTATTACGATGCCCGTTCCCCCTCGCTTCTCGAACAGATGATCAACGAAGGCGGCGGCGATGTCGAACGGTCGGAGCGTGCAATGGCGACGCTCAGACAGCGCGGCTTGTCGAAATATAACGATGCGCCGCGCCTCGATAATCCGCCGCGCGGCCATGTTCTTGTGATCGATCAGACAGCCAATGATGCGTCCATCGCCGGCGGGCTGGCCAGCCGTGACAGTTTCGCGCGAATGCTGCGCGCGGCGGAGGCGGAGCACCCCGGCACCGACATCATCATCCGCTGCCATCCGGAGGTGCTGGCAGGGCGCAAGGCTGGACATCTTGATCGGCTTCGCCTCGGCCCGAATACGCGCATTTGGCCCGGGGCCGCAAACCCGTGGGACATGATAACCGATGCGAAAGCCGTCTACACCGTCACCTCGCAGCTTGGGTTCGAGGCGTTGATGGCAGGCATCCCGGTGCGCTGTTTCGGCATGCCGTTCTATGCAGGCTGGGGGGCGACGAGCGATGCCGTTCCAGCGCCGGACAGGCGTGAGGCACAGCGCAACGTGCCCGAGATTTTCGCCACCGCCTTTCTGGACTACCCGCTCTATTTCGATCCATGGCGGGGCGGCATGACGAATTTTGAGACTGCACTCGATGCGCTGACGGTCATGCGCGATCATGCCGAGGCAAACCGTCAGCCCAGTATTGCTGTCGGTGTTCGTCTCTGGAAACGGGCCTATGTGGCCGGGTTTCTGACCGGGGCGGTTGGACCGCCGGTTTTTGACGACGACCCCAGCCGCGCGGGTCGACGCGCGGTTGCCGAGGGGCGACGCGTGGTTTTCTGGGCAGGCAAGGCTACCGAGCCGGCGGCTCAACGGGCTGCTGCCGGCGGTGCTCCGATCGCTCGGATCGAGGACGGGTTCCTGCGCTCCGCCGGTCTTGGGGCCGCGCTGGTGCCGCCGCTCTCGCTCGCGCTGGATGACGAGGGTATCTACTATGACCCGACACGGCCAAGCCGGATGGAGCGGCTGATTGCCGCCGCGCCGATGGATGAGGCAAGCCTGGCGCGGGCCGCTGCGCTCCGCCGCCAGCTGATCGATCTGAAGGTCACGAAGTACAACTTGCCTGGACGCAAGGCAGTGCCTGAGTTGCCCGCAGACCGCCGGGTCATTCTTGTTCCCGGTCAGGTGGAGGATGATGCCTCCATCCGTCTCGGTGCAGGCGAAACCCGGCGTAACCTGGCGCTGTTGCAAACGGTGCGTGAGACAGTGCCGGACGCGTTCATCATCTACAAGCCGCACCCGGATGTGGAGGCTGGTCTGCGACCAGGTCATATCGAAAGCGCAGGGATGGCATCGCTCGCGGACCATGTCGCTGAAAACGTATCAGCCGCCGACATGTTGCAGGTGGTGGATGAGGTTTGGACCATCACATCGCTCATCGGGTTTGAGGCGCTGTTGCGGGATCTTCCGGTCACCTGCCTTGGCGTGCCGTTCTATGCCGGATGGGGCCTGACCGATGATCGGGGCGCAGTCCCGGCGCGGCGGCGCGCGCGCCCAAGCCTTGATCAGCTCGTGCATGCGGTGCTGATTGATTATCCGATGTATCGCGACCCGGTGTCCGATCTGCCCTGCACGCCGGAGGTAATTGTCGGGTGCCTGGCTGATGGGGCAGGCGCATCGCGCGCACCAATGCGTGCGCTGTCGAAATTACAGGGCCTGTTCGCCAGCTTCGCGCCGCTTTGGCGTTAGGCTGGTCGCCATACTGACATCAGGTCAGCCCCGATCATCTCCGTCCGCGACAGGGTCATGCGGGGCATTTCGGCCAGCGCCGCGATATTGAGGGGCCCGAGCGCCGCCGCACCGTCGCCGCCGATGGCCGCGCCCGCGCTGAACCACACCAGTTCATCGATCAGCCCGGCCTTCAGAAGTGCCCCCGCGAGGGTGCCGCCGCCTTCGCACAACACCCGCGTGAGGCCGCGCGCGCCAAGAGCTTGCATCATATGGTCGAGGTCGAGGCCGCTTTCATTGCGCCTGACCCCGATCACGTCACCCCATCCGGTCCGGCCCGCCTCGGCGATGCGCCAGACCGGCCCGGCATGATCGCGGGTCATGGCAAGCTGGCAGGTATCGGGCAGGGAGAGCGCGGCGTCGAGGACGACGCGGACAGGGTGCCGACCGGTCAGCCCGGGCAGGCGGACATCGAGGCGTGGATCATCGGCGCGGGCGGTCCCTGTGCCGACCATCACGGCGTCATGGTGAGCGCGCATAAGATGAACCCGCGCCCGTGCTTCTGGCCCCGTGATCCACTGGCTGTCGCCGGTGCGGGTGGCGATGCGACCGTCCAGCGTCGCCGCCATCTTCAATGTGAGCCAAGGCCGACCGCGTCGCTGACGCGCCAGAAACCCGGCATTTGCGGCCTCGGCTTCGGCGATCATCAAACCTGTATCAACCGTCATGCCTGCTGCGCGCAGACGGTCAAACCCCTTGCCGGCAACGCGGGGGTCTGGGTCTTCCATCGGCGCAACGATACGGGCGATGCTGGCCCCGATCAGGGCGTCGGCGCAGGGCGGGGTTTTGCCGTGATGGGCGCAGGGCTCCAACGAGATATAGGCGGTCGCTCCTTTCGCCGCCGCGCCCGCCTGTGCCAGGGCCATGGTTTCGGCATGCGGGCGCCCGCCCGGCTGTGTCCAGCCTCGCCCGACCAGATGTCCGTCCTGCACGATAACGCAGCCAACAGCCGGATTGGGCCAGACCTGCCCAAGTCCGCGATGCGCAAGCGCCAGCGCGGCTGCCATCCAGCGTCGATCATGATCCCCGAACGGGGGCATCCGTTCAATCCTCGGATGTTGATGGGGGGCGCAGCTCGGCGACGAACTCCTCGAAGTCGTCGGCTTCCTGGAAATTCTTGTAGACCGAGGCGAAGCGGACATAGGCGACCGTGTCGATCCGGGCCAGCGTCTCCATCACGATCTCGCCGATGCTTTCCGAGCGCACATCGCTTTCGCCCGTGCTTTCAAGACGCCGGACAATGCCGGAGATCATTTGATCGACCCTGTCTGGTTCGATCGGGCGCTTCTGCAAGGCCATGCGGATGGAGCGCGAAAGCTTGTCGCGGTCGAAATCCTCACGCCGACCGTTCTTTTTCAGCACCGTCAGGTCGCGCAGTTGCACGCGTTCATAGGTCGTGAACCGGCCACCGCAGGCCGGGCAGAACCGCCGCCGCCTGATGGTGACGTGATCCTCAGCCGGGCGGCTGTCCTTGACCTGTGTTTCCGTGTCGCCGCAAAACGGACAGCGCATGTCGCCCCTCCACCGTGAATATGGACCGTCACTATAGGCTGACCGCGAGGGGAAGGGTAGAGGCCAAAATGCTCCGCTAGATATGGATTGTTTCATATAGTTCGCCAGTAATCACGTTCTAGTTATGGACCTTACGGTACAGAATGGATGCGCCTAGATTGGCCCCACGTCCAACACGGAAGGATCTGACCATGAAACGCATTCTGATCTCCTCGACCCTGGCTGCCGCCCTGATCTCGCTCGGCGGGGCAGGTGTCGCACTGGCTGATGACCATGTGCGTACCGGGACATTCACCGGGGCGTCGAACCACATCACGACCGGGACGGTCGAGCTGGTCAAGACCGATGAAGGTTACGAGATTCATCTGAAAGACAATTTTACATTCGATGGCGCGCCGGATCCGCGTATCGGGTTTGGCAAGGATGGCATTTTCGTCGATCCGACTGATTTCGAGGTCCTGCAATCGAATGCCGGCGCACAGGTCTACAAAGTGCCGAGCAGCATAAACCCCGAGGAATTCGACGACATCTTTGTCTGGTGCCGCAAGTTCTCCGTGCCGCTGGGTGTCGCCTCGTTAAGCGAGTAACACGAAAACACCGGCAGCATTGTGGTCCAGCACGGCCCGAGATTGTGGCCGTTTAGGGTCCGCAATGCCGTAATGTTTCAAATTTGTTTCAAACTCTCTCCACACTTGGTGAGTAGCCAGTTACTGCCGGGCTGATGGCCACCTGACCCAATCAGCCAGCCAACATGTGTGGAGGAATGTTGGTTTGGTCATTTGTGTTGTGTATCCCCGAGTTGCGTAGTCGGCCTTGTGAATTGTGGTGTGGCAGCGGTTTCGTTTGACGGAACCGCTGCTTTGCTTTGTGGCCTCGCGCGTGGAGCGCAGCGGATATTGACCGTGATGCATGCACGATGTTGATGAGTTACAAGGTGCAATGTTGCCCTACTCCGCGTCTGAGGCCCCGGCCATTCCCGCGCGGCAATCGGAACTGAACCTAATGCCACAATAATTCCCAATATCGACAAATTTGCTCCATAGTTTACCTTTACGTAAAGGTCAGCCAAAGAGGAAACTCCAAGGTGCCCGGTGGGGGATCCGGGTGGCCAGTGTTTGTGGAGGGATATTGGCCTGTAAAGTAGCGTAGGTGGTCTCCGGGTTGAGTGGTGGGGACGACGCTCGGGTCAGCAGCGGCGATTTTGTTCAGTTCTGGGCAGGATCGTCGCTGTTTTTGGCTCTGGCGGCCCGCAGGAACTTGTCAATATCTGCGGCGGTCTCATCGGCAGCCTCTTCCATGGGAAGATGTCCGACAGTCTCGTAGATGATGACCTCGCTGTCGGCAATGGCGGCGGCAAACCGCTCCGCCGTTTCGGGCGGGATCAGACGATCCTCGCCGCCCCACAGGATCAGCGTCGGCGCGGTGATTTCAATTAGCTGCGCGAACCGCGCATCGTCACGCATCAGGCGCGACCATATCACCTGCGCGCGCCGGTTGCCGGGCAACCGCAGAAGGTTCCAGTAGCGATCGATTGCCGCCTCGGTCGCGACATCTTTGTTGCTGACGCTGGCATCGAGCGAGGCAGCGATGAACCAGCGCGGCGTGATGTTCTCGCCCAGCCATTCGAAAAGCGCCGAGTTGATAAACCAAGCGCCGATGGCCGAGCGCCGGTTGCCGGTGGGTGCCCCGCTGGGGTCGAGCAGGATCAGCGCGGAGACCGCTTCGGGGTTGTCGATCGCGTAGGACCAAGCGACCTCTCCACCCATTGAATTGCCGCCAAGTGCGAATGCAGCCAGGTCGATCTTTTCCGTGACCGCATCGAGCGCCGCAAAGCGCGCCGACATGGAATAATCTTCGCGCGGGTGGGGGCCGGTCAGCCCGTGGCCGGGCAGATCGATGGTGATGATCCGCCAGTCCGAGCCGAGGCGATCCACCAGAGGCTCAAAAGTATGCAGGCTGGCCCCCAGACCATGCAGCAGGATCAGCGCGGGACCATCGCGGCGGCCTTGGTCGCGATAATGAATGCTGTACCCATCGGCGGGCGCGAAGGCAGAGCGATCATTGGCGTATATCTCGCGCATCTCCGCCGGGTCGGTGTCCGCGGCGTAAGACAGAGCCAGAAAAAAGCCGAGCGCAACGCCAAGCGCCGCCGCTGCAACCAGACCCCACCTGATCAAAGCAGGTCGTAGATCGGGAACCGGTCACACAGCGTCTTGACCTTATCACGCACCGCTGCCTCGACGGCGGCGTTGCCTTCCTCGCCATTGGCCGCGAGGCCATCTACCACCTCGACGATCAGATCGCCGATGGTGCGAAATTCCGCCTCGCCAAAGCCGCGCGTCGTGCCTGCGGGGGTGCCGAGCCGCACGCCGGACGTCACCATCGGCTTTTCAGGATCGAAGGGAATGCCGTTCTTGTTGCAGGTGATATGGGCGCGGCCGAGCGCCTTTTCGGTCGCATTGCCCTTGACGTCCTTGGGCCGCAGGTCAACGAGCATCACATGGGTGTCGGTGCCGCCGGTGACGATGTCGAGGCCGCCCTTCATCAACTGGTCCGCCAGCGCCTGCGCGTTGGCAACGACAGCCGACTGATAGGCGCGAAATTCGGGGCGCAGCGCTTCGGCGAATGCAACCGCCTTGCCCGCGATCACATGCATCAGCGGGCCGCCCTGAATGCCTGGGAAGATGGCGGAGTTGAATTTCTTCGCCAGCGCCTCGTCATTGGTCAGGATCATGCCCCCACGCGGGCCGCGCAGGGTCTTGTGGGTCGTCGTGGTCGCCACATCGGCGTAGTCGAGCGGGTTGGGATGGACACCTGCCGCCACCAGCCCGGCGAAATGCGCCATATCCACATGCAGTTTCGCGCCGACGCTGTCAGCAATCTCACGGAAGACCTTGAAGTCGATCTGGCGCGGGATGGCGGAGCCACCGGCGATGATCACCTTCGGTTTGTGCTCTTCGGCCTTGGCCGCGACATCATCATAATCCAGCCTGCTGTCCTGCTTGCGCACGCCGTAGTGCACGGCGTTGAACCATTTGCCGGACTGGTTGACCTTCGCCCCATGTGTCAGGTGACCGCCCGATGAGAGGTCCATGCCCATGAAGGTATCGCCCGGCTGCATCAGCGACATGAACACAGCCTGATTGGCCTGGCTGCCGGAATTGGGCTGCACATTGGCAAATTCGCAATTGAACAGTTCTTTCGCACGGGCGATGGCCAGTTCTTCCATCACGTCGACATGCTGACAGCCACCGTAGTAGCGGCGCCCCGGATACCCCTCGGCATATTTGTTCGTCGCGACGGAGCCCTGCGCCTCCATCACTGCGCGTGAGACAATGTTCTCGGAAGCGATCAGCTCGATCTCGTCGCGCTGGCGGGTCAGCTCGGACCGCATGGCAGCGTGGATTTCGGGATCGCGGGTCTCCAGGCTCTCGGTGAAAAACCCTTTGTCTTTGGTCACGGCGTCCATGGGGCGGCTCCTCGCTCAGATGTCTGTCGGGCCCTGCAGGGCTGATCCTGCAGCATGTGAAACAAATCGCGTCTGCGATCAAGCGGCGCTGACCGGGAATCGTTGTGCTGACAGGTCATGATATGTCGCATCGGGCGTGGTTTTCGACACAATCTGTGCCCTGAAATCCGTCGGCACCGATTGCACCGCGCGCCAAACCCCGGCAGTGTCACGAAAAACCGGGGGAAGAGGGGACCGACATGGCCTTCACGACGATCCATTTCGCGGCCAGCAATTCGGCCTCCGCGCAACAGGCGCTGCCACGACTGACCGAGCGCTACGGCCAGACCGCCGCCGCGCAGGCCGATGTGATCGTGGCGCTGGGGGGTGACGGGTTCATGCTCCATATGCTGCACGACACACTGCATCTGCGCGCGCCGGTTTACGGGATGAACCGCGGCTCTGTCGGGTTCATGATGAACGACTATCACGAAGACGATTTGATGGAGCGGTTGAACGCTGCCGAGCAGACAACCATCAATCCGCTACGCCTGCGCGCAACCACAGTGACGGGCCTGACGACGGAGGCACTGGCCATCAACGAGGTGTCGCTGCTGCGGATGACCTATCAGGCGGCCAAGCTGCGCATTTCCGTCGATGGGCGCGAGCGTATGCCGGAGCTGATCTGTGATGGTGCCCTGATTGCGACCCCCGCCGGATCGACCGCCTATAACCTGTCGGCCAATGGCCCGATCCTACCGATCGAGAGCGACCTGATGGCCCTGACGCCGATCTCCGCCTTTCGTCCCCGGCGTTGGCGCGGTGCGGTGTTGCCACATCAGGCTGAAGTGCTGATCGAGGTGCTGGAGGATGCAAAACGCCCGGTCCTCGCGGTCGCAGATTCGACCGAAGTGCGCCAGGTGAGCCGGGTGGAGGTCGCCTTCCATCAGGAGATCGAGATCAACCTCCTCTACGATCCGGGCCATGGGCTGAACGAGCGGATATTGAAGGAACAGTTCCTCTCGGACGGATGAGGGGGCTGCGTGGCTCTCAGGCCAGGCCTGTCCAAGCGAGTGATAATCCCGATGCGCCCAGCAGGATGAGCAGAAGTCGGGTGAATTGGCGGCCGTTAACCCGGCCGTAGCAGCGAACCCCCAGCCATGTTCCCGCAGCCGCGACCGGCAGTGCCACCGCCGCTGAGAGTAAAAGCTGAGCGGTAAAGAAGCCACCCACAAGATGCGCGACAAGGGCGACCAGAAGGATTGTCAGGTTGAAGCCCTGAATGACGCTGCGTTTTTCGTCTTTCGTCCATCCGCGCAAATTGGCCCACATCGTTGGAAGCGGCCCCGACAAACCGGCCAGACCGCCCAAGACCCCGCCAGCGGCACCGATTACGCCGTCTCCAAGGCGACCACCCCAGGCGACAGGTTTTGTGGTGCGCGCGAGAAGGGACATGAGCATATAGGCCAACAACACACCGCCGACGGCCGTTTTGAACGCCTGAACATCGACTTCTGAAAGCAGCAAGGTGCCGATCGGCACAGCTGCAAGCCCAGGCAGGGCAAAGGGCGCGAGGCGTTTGAACTCGATACTGCGCCAGACTGTCGGCAGGCTCTGCAATTGGGATGCGACCGACACGACCACCACAAGGGTCGCGGCAACCGATGGCGGCAGGGCGAAGAGCCAGAAGAGCCGGATCAGCGCCACCGCGGTGCGTTCTATCAGGGCCGGGTGGGCCGGTTGTCGCATCCTTGATTGCACAAGCTGTTGACCCGGGCCGCCCCGCGCCGCATCTAGCATGGGTGAAAGGAGGCGGCGCATGACAATACGCGAACAGGCCACATGGTGGGGCGTCGGACTGGTGGTCTTTATCGTCCTCCTGATCATGCTCTCGAACGTTCTTTTGCCGTTTCTCCTCGGGGCGGCGATTGCATATTTCACAGATCCGCTGGCCGACCGGTTGGAAGCGAAAGGACTGTCGCGCACATTATCCACCGTGGTGATCACCGCCGTTGCGCTGGTGGTGGCGGTGCTGGCGCTTCTCATACTCATCCCGCTTCTGATCAATCAGATCAGCCTTGCGGCCAATGCAGCACCCGGCATTATCGGCGCGGTGCGCGAGTTGCTGGAATTGCACGTCCTGCCGCTGATCTTTCCCGATACCGACAAGGCGGCGGTGCTGACGGAGGCACTGGCAAAGTTCCAGGACCAGATCAGGACGATATCCACGACAGTTCTGCAAAGCGCGTGGTCGGTTGGCATGGCGGGGGTGGAGTTCATAACCCTGGCCGTTTTCACACCGGTCGTCGCATTCTATCTGCTGCTGGACTGGGACAACATGATCGCGCGGATTGATGAGCTGTTGCCGCGTCAGCATGCCGACACGATCCGCGAGCTGTCTGTGCGGGTTGACCGGGTGTTGGCGGGCTTCGTGCGCGGCCAACTGACGGTGTGCCTGATCCTCGGCAGTTTTTATGCTGCCTCGCTGATCGTCATTCAGCTCCCCTTTGGTCTGTTGGTGGGGCTTTTTGCCGGGCTCATCTCTTTCATTCCTTTCGTCGGCTCGATCCTCGGCGGTACGTTGTCGATCGGCATCGCGATCTTCTATTTTTGGGGCGATCCGATCTGGATTCTCGCGGTCGCGGGTGTCTTTGCAATCGGACAGGTGGTGGAGGGGAATTACCTGACGCCCAAGCTTGTCGGCGGCTCGGTCGGGCTGCACCCGGTCTGGCTGATGTTCGCCTTGTCTGCATTTGGCGCGATGTTCGGTTTCACCGGGCTTTTGATCGCGGTGCCGGCTGCTGCCGTCATCGGTGTTTTCCTGAGATTTTCCATAGAGCACTACAAACAGGGCCGACTCTATCGAGGGGCCGAAGGCAATCCGGGGGAATGAGCGCGCCGAGGCAGTTGCCGCTTGATCTGATCCTTCCGAGGAGGCGCACGCGGGGGCGGGGCGATTTTCTGGTCTCCGCCTCCAACAGTCATGCCCTTGCGATGATCGACGGCTGGGCTGACTGGCCGGCGCAGCGGCTCGCGCTGACCGGGCCGGAAGGCGCTGGCAAGACCCATCTGGCGCATGTCTGGATGGCAGAAGCCGGGGCCGAGAAGATCGCCGCCGACGCGCTGACGATTGCGGATGTCCCGGCCCTTGTCGGTGCGGGCGCGCTGGTGGTGGAGGATGTAGAGCGGATGTCGCCAATGGCGGAACCGGCCCTTTTTCACCTGATGAACCTTGCAGCGGCGGAGCGGTGCTATTTGCTGATCACGGGACGTGGGCGGGTCGTGGACTGGCCCATTGTGACGCCTGACCTTGCCTCGCGTCTCGCGGCGCTCAGCGCGTTGGCACTGGCCCCGCCGGATGATGCGCTACTGCGCGACCTACTGGCTAAACTGTTCGCTGATCGCGAATTGCGGGTCCCGGAGGAGACGATCCGCTATATCGCGACGCGCATAGACCGTTCCGCCGCCGCTGCCGTTGATGCCGTCGCGCGGCTGGATGAGGCGGGCCTGACGGAGGGGCAAAGCCTCACCCGGCCCTTCATAAGGCGTGTGCTCGGCTTCTGAGCCGACTGTCATACGCTTGTCATCAACGGGCACTAACGCCACATTAGGCCTAACCCGAAAGAGCCAAAATGCAGGAGTGCAAATGCACGCGGATTTCCTAAATCTGCCGCCAGACACCTTTGATGCCGCGCGTATTCCCGATTTCGACCATGAGGGGCCCGAGCGGTTCTTCAATCGCGAACTGTCATGGCTGGCCTTCAACTGGCGGGTGCTGGAGGAGGCGGAGAACACCCGCCATCCCCTGTTGGAACGGGTGCGGTTCCTGTCGATCTCCGGCAATAATCTCGATGAATTCTACTCTGTGCGCGTTGCCGGTTTGCGCAGTCTCGCGCGATCAGGTGTCGGGCGGACAAGCGCTGATGGGCGCACGCCGGCAGAACAGCTTGTCCTGATTGAGGCTGATGCGCGCCGCCTCATGGACGAACAGGACCGGATCTGGAGCGAGTTGCTGGTCGAATTGCAGGCCGCCGATATCGTTCTGACGCGCGCCGACGATATGACCGCCGAAGACCGCGCGATGCTGGAAGCCTATTTCGTCGAGCAGGTCTTTCCCATCCTGACCCCGCTGGCTATTGATCCCGCGCATCCGTTCCCGTTCATTCCCAATCTCGGCTACGCGCTGGCGCTGCGCCTGACGCGCGTGCGCGATGGAGAGGGGCTGGACGCGCTGGTCCCCATCCCCGCGCAGATCGCGCGGTTCACCCGGCTCGCGGATCAGGACGGGCGCGTGCGCTTCGTGCCGCTTGAGGCCATCCTGGAGATGCATCTGGGTCTGATCTTTCCGGGCTACGAAGCGACCGCACGATGCGAATTCCGTGTCCTGCGCGACAGCGATCTGGAGGTGGAGGAAGAGGCGGAGGATCTGGTGCGCGAGTTTGAGACCGCGCTGAAACGGCGGCGGCGCGGTGAGGCCGTGCGCCTGCAGATCACATCAGACGCGCCGGACAAACTGCGCGACATGATCGCGGCGGCCATGGGGATGTCGGGGGATGAGGTCATCTCCGTCGATGGCGTGGTCGGGGTCGCGGATCTGGCGGAACTCACAAAAATTGAAAAGCCCGACCTCCTCTGGCCCCATTATCAGCCCCGGATGCCGGAACGCGTGCGCGACCATGATGGCGACATTTTCGGAGCGATCCGGCAAAAGGACATGCTGCTCCATCACCCCTATGAGAGCTTCGAGATCGTGGTGCGATATCTCGAACAGGCGGCCCGCGATCCTGATGTCCTGGCGATCAAGCAGACACTTTACCGGACGTCGCGCGACAGCCCGATCGTGAAGGCCCTTTGCGCCGCTGCCGAGGACGGCAAGTCGGTGACGGCACTGGTGGAGCTGAAGGCGCGGTTCGACGAGGAGGCCAATATCCGCCTCGCGCGGCAGTTGGAGCGCGCGGGCGTGCAGGTTGTCTTCGGTTTTGTCGACTGGAAGACCCACGCCAAGGTTTCCTCCGTCGTGCGGCAGGAAGGCGGCAAGCTGGTGACTTATTCGCATTTCGGCACCGGCAATTATCACCCGATCACCGCGAATTTTTACACAGATCTGTCGTTCTTCACCTGTGATCCGGCGCTGGGGCGCGATGCGGCGCGGATGTTCAACTTTATCACCGGCTATGCGGAGCCGCAGGGGCTGGAAAAACTGGCGCTCTCGCCGCTGACGCTGAAGCAGACCATTCTGGACGGGTTAAAAGCGGAAATGGATTTCGCTGCGCGCGGCCTGCCCGCGACCGTCTGGATCAAATGCAATTCGGTGATCGAACCCGAAGTCATCGATGCGCTTTATGACGCGGCGCAGGCGGGCGTGCGCATCGACATGGTCATCCGCGGCATTTGCGGCGTGCGCCCCGGCGTGCCCGGCCTGTCGGAGAATATCCGAGTGAAATCCGTCATCGGCCGGTTTCTCGAACATTCGCGCATTATCTGTTTTGGCGGTGGCACGCCGATGGGCGGCACGCAGAACCGCGTCTACATCACGTCTGCCGACCTGATGGGGCGCAATCTCAATCGCCGCGTGGAAACCCTTGTTTCCATTACCAATCCGACGGTTCGCGATCAGATCATCGATCAGGTCATGGCCGCCAATATGGCTGACGAGGCGCATAGCTACATCCTTGGGCCTGACGGTGCCTACACGCGCGGCACCGTGGCCGGGGACAAGGAGGCGTTTTCCTGCCACGCTTTCTTCATGGCCCACCCATCACTTTCAGGGCGTGGCCGGGCCGGGATTGAGGATGCGCCGCGCCTGATCCGCCACGCCGCCGAATGACGTAAAAAGCACGCAGCATAATCAACAAAAGCTTGACCTGATCCTGCCCACGCCGCTTAAACCGTTGCGAGGTTCGATCGTGCGGGCCGGGACGACGAGGTTGCGATGACCCGGCTCGATATGAAATCGGAACTTGCATTGACCGCTGTGCCCACCATGCCGCTGGTCGGTGTGATCGATATCGGGTCCAACTCCATCCGGCTGGTGATCTTCGAGGATGGCGTACGCAGCCCGGATTATTTCTTCAATGAGAAGACGATCTGTGAGCTGGGGCGCGATCTCGGCAGTACGGGCAAGCTGCACCCGGTTGGCAAGACCAGTGCGCTGCGCACCCTGCGCCGCTTTACCTCACTAGCGCTGCGCATGGGGGTCTCAGAGATACTGGCCGTCGGCACCGCCGCCTTGCGCGAGGCGGAGGATGGCCCCGCTTTTCGCGAGGAGATTGAGGCGCTGACCGGCCTCAATATCCGCATCGCGTCCGGGCAGGAAGAAGCGACGCTGACAGCGGCGGGCGTGCTGTTCGGCTGGCCAGCGGCGGAGGGTGTTGTGGCTGACCTTGGCGGCTCCTCACTGGAACTGGCAGAGATCCATGATGGCGGGATCGGCCAGGCGGTGTCGACCCCTGCCGGTCACCTGCGTCTGGCGGAGGAAGATCAGGCGGAACCAGCGCTTAGCGCGCTTCGGAACACCGCTCAGGCCTTTACGGGCGGGCATGATCGCCTGATCCTGGTCGGCGGTGCGTGGCGGGCGCTCGCCAAAGCGCACATGACCCAAAAATCCTATCCGTTCCATGTGTTGCAGGGTTATGAGATGACCGTGGATGAAGTGCGCGAGCTGACCAGCTGGGCGGTGGAGACTGACCCGGCACAGCTGAAAGCGGCAGCGGATGTGTCGAGTACGCGGTTGCGCTCGCTCGCCGCCGGTGCGCGCGCGCTTCGATCGCTCATTGACGTGCTGGAGCCCCGCCGCGTCGCCGTTTCCTCGTTCGGCGTGCGCGAGGGACTGGTGTTTGAGCGGATGGCAAACGCGCTGCGCGAGGAGGAGCCGCTGATCGCCGCGGCCCGTCGGGCGGAAACGCGCAATGCTCGCTGTCCGGGGTTCGGGGAGGAGCTTTTCGCCTGGATGACATCTATACTGGACGGGTTCACGCAGGACTGGCTGCGCCTCGCCCATGCGACCTGTCTGTTGCATGACGTCAGTTGGCGCACCCATCCCGACTACCGCGCTGCTGCCTGTTTCGGCCATGTCAGCCGCGCCAATCTGGGCGGTGTCGGCCATAATGGACGGCTGTTCATGGGGGCCGCGCTGGTCCATCGCTACAAGGGCAGCATCGATAGCGAGGGGCGCGATGCGCTGTCCCGCCTGCCCAAGGATACCCGCGCCGCGGCAGAGGTTGTGGGGCGTGCCGCGCGCCTTGGGGCCATGCTGTCCGGCTCCATCATCGGGACGCTCAGCGGGTGCAGGCTCAGCCGGACGGAAGACAGGCTGGTCCTCACTTTCAGCCCCGCATCCTCTGACTTCGCGGGGGAGAGGGTGGAGCGGCGTTTGAATGCGCTTGCCTCCGCCATGGGGCTTGAGCCGCAGATGGTGGTCTGACGGAGACGCCGCCCCCGTTATCATGGGCCGATTTGGCCGATTGCACCGCGCCCGGCCTTGACCTAAACCCTGATGCGACCTGACCCAATTCCAAGGCTTACCCATGCGCCTCTCCCGCTATTTCCTGCCCGTCCTCAAGGAAACCCCCGCCGAAGCGCAGATCGTCTCGCACCGTCTGATGCTGCGTGCGGGCATGATCAAACAGGCCAGCGCCGGGATCTATTCATGGCTGCCGCTCGGCTTCAAGGTGCTGCGCCGGATCGAGGAGATCGTGCATCAGGAACAGCAGCGCGCCGGTCATCACCCGATGCTGATGCCCACGCTGCAATCGGCGGATCTCTGGCGCGAAAGCGGGCGCTATGATGATTACGGGCAGGAGATGCTGCGCGTCACCGACCGCCATGGTCGCGACATGCTTTATGGCCCGACCAATGAGGAGCTGATCACGGATATCTTCCGCTCCTACATCTCATCCTACAAATCACTGCCGCTGACGCTCTACCACATCCAGTGGAAATTCCGGGATGAGGTTCGCCCCCGCTTCGGTGTCATGCGCGGGCGCGAATTTCTGATGAAGGACGGCTATAACTTCGATTTGACCAAGGAAGATGCCCTCCACGCTTACAATCGCCATCTGGTGACATATCTCAGAACGTATGAGCGGCTGGGATTGAAGGCGATACCGATGCGTGCGGATGGCGGCCCGATTGGCGGCGATTATACCCATGAATTTCTCGTGCTTGCTGACACTGGCGAGAGCGAAGTGTTCTACGACAGCGCGGTGACGGATCTGAGCTTCGGTGATCGTGAGATAGACTATGACGACGTCGCGCAATGTCAGAGCGTGCTGGAAGAGTTCACCACCAAATACGCCCGCACCGACGAGACCCATGACGAGGCCCTGTTCAACGAGGTCCCGGAGGACCGCCGCCGCGTCGCCCGCGGAATTGAGGTCGGCCAGATTTTCTACTTTGGCACCAAATATTCAGATGCGCTCGGCGCGACGGTCGTGGATGGGGAGGGGACCAAGACCCCGGTCCATATGGGATCGCACGGCATCGGTGTCAGCCGCCTGATGGGTGCGATCATCGAGGCAAGCCATGATGACAAGGGCATCATCTGGCCCGAAGGCGTCACGCCTTATGGTGCGGGCATTGTTAACCTCCGTCAGGGCGACGAAGCGGCGGACGCGGCCTGTGAGGATATCTATCAGCGACTTTCCGAGGCGGGTGTCGATCCGCTCTATGATGACCGGGATGAGCGGGCAGGGGGCAAGTTCGCGACGATGGACCTGATCGGTCTGCCCTGGCGCATAACGGTAGGCCCGCGCGGGCTGAAAAACGGTGTGGTGGAGCTGACCAACCGCCGCTCCGGCGACACGGTCGAGGTCGCACCGCACGAGGCCGTCGCACGCCTCGCCGAGATCTATAAGGACCTCTGATGTCCACACGCCCTTTCGCTGCTTTCGAATGGCTGATCGCCGGACGCTATCTGCGCGCCCGGCGCAAGGAACGCGCGATCAGCGCCATCACCGGCTTTTCGCTGGTGGGCATCATGCTGGGTGTGGCCACGCTGATCATCGTGATGTCGGTAATGAACGGGTTTCGTGATGAGCTGGTCAGCCGCATCTTAGGCACCAATGGTCATGTTCTGATCCTGCCGGCGGGGACCGAACTGACCGATTACGACACAGTTGCCGCCCGCGCGGCGTCCGTACCGGGTGTACGCCGCGCCGCGCCGATCATCGAGGGGCGGGTAATGGCCTCGACCCGCTTTGGTAATACCGGCGTTCTGGTGCGCGGCGTCAGTGCCGACAATGCCGCAACGCTCGATGCCTTGGCCAATCCGGAGGACAGCGCCGGATCGCTCGACGATTTCGGACGCGGGGTGGCCATCGGCAATGGTGTGGCGCAGGAACTGGGTCTTGCGCTCGGCGACAAGATCAAGCTGATCTCGCCACGTGGCCTACGCACCGTTCTCGGTCCCGCACCGGCGACGATACAGAGCTTTGAGGTCACGTATATTTTCCAGATCGGGATGAGCGAATACGACAAGATCCTTGTCTACATGCCTTTTGAGGAGGCGCAGAAATTCTTCCTCAAACAAGGCCGCGCCGATATGATCGAGGTCATGCTGGACCGCCCCAATGCGGTTGAGCAGGCGGTCCCGCAGATCGCCGCCGCGCTGGATCAGCCACAACGCCTCTGGACCTGGAAGGATCAGAATGGCAGCTATCTGAAGGCGCTGCGCACCGAGCGTGTGGTGATGTTCGTGATCCTCTCGCTGATCATTTTGGTGGCGGCGCTGAACATCATCTCCGGCCTGATTATGCTGGTGAAGGACAAGGGCCGCGATATCGGCATTCTGCGCACGATCGGGCTGACCAAGGGTGCCGTAATGCGGGTCTTTTTCATCTGCGGGGCCTCCATCGGATTTGTCGGCACCATCATGGGGGTGATCCTCGGCGTTCTCTTTACCGTCAACATCAAGGCCATTCAGGGCGCGGTCGAATGGGTCATCGGCGGCTCTGTCTGGGACAGCCAGGTGCGGTACCTGACCGAAATCCCGGCGCAGATGCACTGGTCTGATGTCAGCATGACCATGGCGTTGGCATTTGGTCTGTCATTGATTGCAACGCTTTACCCCGCGTGGCGGGCAGCCCGCATGAACCCGGTCGAGGCGCTGCGCTATGAATGATCCGGCATTGCAGATGTCCGGCATCACCAAGACCTACGGTGCGGGCGCAACAGCGGTGGACGTGCTGCGCGGGGTCGACCTGACGGTCGGTGCCGGCGAGATCGTCGCGCTGGTCGCGCCGTCCGGCGCGGGCAAGTCGACTTTGCTGCATATCGCCGGACTTCTGGACAATGCCGATGAAGGGGAGTTGTCAGTCGGCGGCAGGCGCATGGTCAACCTTCCCGATGGCGGACGAACGGCGGCGCGGCGGGCGGAGATCGGATTTGTTTACCAATTTCACCATCTCCTGCCCGAATTCTCCGCGCTGGAGAATGTGATCCTGCCGCAGCTGACTGCGGGGAAGCCACGCGCCAGTGCGACGGAGCGTGCAGAACACCTCCTCAGCGCTATCGGCCTTGGTGCCCGCCTGACCCATCGCCCGGCGGAATTGTCGGGGGGGGAGCAGCAACGCGTGGCGATCTGCCGTGCTCTCGCCAATGGCCCGCGCCTGTTGCTCGGTGATGAGCCGACCGGCAATCTGGATGTGGAGACGTCAGAGGCCGTCTTCAGCATGCTCATGCATCTTGTGCGTGACGAGGGGCTGGGTGCCTTGATCGCCACCCACAACCCGGCGCTTGCCGCCCGCATGGACCGAACAGTCAGACTTGAAGCTGGACAGATTTCCTGAGCTGTCTCATGAGCGGGATCGCCGCGTCACTTCCTTCGCGACGCCTTCGACAACCGCTTCCCACTGGGCGCGTGTCAGGGCGATGACGTCGTCAGGCTTCGGGGCCGCGGCTGGCTCTGGCGGAAGCGCGGGCACCTCCATCGTGTAGCGCTCGCCAACCGGGGCCTGCCTGTTGACGAAGCGCATCGGCTTTCGGAGCCGCGCCAGCATCGCAGACCCCGCCGGTGCGGAGGGGAGATCGTATTCAGCCTCGATTTCCGGCAGTCGCCGACTCAGAACATCCGAGACCATGCGACCGGAGCTGCCAAATTTCGCGTTGAACAGGCGCTGCGCCTCCAACTCGTCCGACGTCAACGAACGGTTGATGCGCGGCATCTCCGGTTTCGTTAACGCATCGTTCGGCAGGCCCAGCCACACAGATGTGACATCGGTGAGCCTGCGCCGCCTTCGGGAATAATTGGCAATTGTGATCTCCACCGTCGGCTCCCGCCCGATACGACGCAGAAATCGCGCCACCTGACGCGGATAATCGTAGTCTTCGGCCAGTGTCTCGATATCGCCAGTGTACCCGCTGCGCTTTACCCGCTGCTGATAGAGCGATGGCAGGTGATCGAACGGATCGCGAATGAAGAGAAGGATAGAGATGCGCCCAAACCCCGCGCCCCGGGCAATGTGGCTGACCTGTGCTGCGCCGCCGCGCCGTGACAGGCGGTGAAACAGGAATTCGGACCTAAAGAGCGCATTGCCCCCTTTCAGCCGCAACCGGGTCGCCATCAACCAGCCGCGCACCGGATTGTTGAGCGCGCCGATCAGCGTACCGCCATTGCCGTTGGTCATGGCACCCTTCGCGGCCTTCTCGACAGCGCCATGGCTCAGATACGCGATGTCTGCCTGGCGCAGCGCCGGACGTGACAGTGCAAAGCTCGATTGCAGGAATGATGATCCTGTCTTGGCGTGTCCGACATGCAGGAACAGCGTGCGCATGGCGAGGTTTCTAGGCCATGACGCAGAGGAGCTCGAACATCACTGTCGCGCCGTTGAGGGATGTTAGCCCACCAGTGTCAAAGGGCGGTGAGACCTCCACCATGTCAGCGCCGATAATGTCGCGACCTTTCAGCATACGGATCATCCCCTGCGCTTCACGCATGGTCAGACCGCCGGCTTCGGGCGTGCCGGTGCCAGGGGCGAAGGCCGGGTCAAGGCAATCGATATCGAAGCTGACATAGATCGGGCCGGCTCCGACGAAATCGAGCGCTTCTGCCATTGCGGCGCGCCAGCCCTTGTCCTCCACTTCCTCCATCTTCATCACGCGCATGCCGCTGTCGTAGGAAAACTTCCACATATCCTCACGGAAGAGCGAGCCGCGAATGCCGATCTGCGCGATACGTGTTGGGTCGAGCAGGCCCTCATCAACGGCGATCTTGAAAGGCGCGCCGTGATGAAAGCGCGATCCGCCGTAATCGTCCCCGGTATCTGCATGGGCATCGATATGGATCATGCCGACAGGACCGTCTGCTGCCAGCGCGCGCAGGATGGGGAGGGAGATCGAATGGTCGCCCCCGCAGGTCAGCGGGCGGATGCCCGCCGCCTTCACGCGTTCGAAATAGGCCTGAATTTCCCCATGCGCGCCGACCAGTTCATAGGGTTTCTCGATCCAGGCATCGCCGATATCCGCAACGACTGCCCGTGCGAAGGGCGAGGCACCGGTCGCCTGATTGATCCCGCGGATCAATGACGACTGATTGCGCACCTCACGCGGGCCATGGCGCGGCCCGGGGCGATTGCTGACCCCGCCATCATAGGGCACCCCGCAGACCCCGATATCGATGCCCTTACCCGCGAAGTCTTCCTCATAGGGCGCGCGAAAAAACGTCGCGAGGCCAGTGAAACGGGGGCGTTGGCGAGGGTCGTTGTAATCGAGTTGTTCGGCCATCTTCTGTCCTTGCAAGCGAAGCGTGCGGGCGGGCACCTGACGCGGTTTGCGCGGGCGGATGCCTCCGGCGGGGATATTTTCCGAAGAGAAAGCGGCGTTAACGCTTTGTAAAGCATAACCTGTTGATTTTCCGGGGCGGTACAGGCGGGGACGCCGATGGCCGTGAAGAGAAAGGCTCTCGGTTGCTGCGAGGCACCGGGGGCCTGATCCTTTCTCTTCTTCAAATATCCATATACCTCGCCGGCACCGGTCGGTGGTGCCGCCATTGACGCGCTGGGTTCATTCCGCCGGGGTCGCCTTGGCCTGATCCTCTGGCCGTCCATCCTTCACCACGTCGTCATAGCGGGGATGGATGGTGCCGCAGACACGGTCCCAGAACGAGAAGAAGTTGGCGAAATTGTAGTTGAACTCCTCATGGTGCTGATCATGGAACGTCACGCAGACCATGGGGGAGGGGAAGCGGGTGGTTCGGTCGGCGAAATACTCGAATCCCGAATGGCCGATCTGTCCGTTGATATGGTCCCAGACCCGGTGCGCGATCAGGACGAGCGACGGGATCGGCAAGAAGATCGGCGCGATCAGGTAATAGGACTGCATTGCGAACGCATCCGGCAGCGTGTCCGAATAGTTCGACCAGACTGTCGGCGCGACGGAGCGATGATGCCAGAAATGGTGCTTGTAGAGCGGCCGCCAGTGCATCAGGCGATGGCCCCAGTAAAACCAGGCATCAAAGATAACAATTGAGACGATGAACATGCCAATGGCGGACCAGATGGTCAGGTCAAGCGGGGCCCAGATCGTCCAGCCCATCCATTGCAGCCAGAGCCCGCCCGCGAGACAGCCGCAGGTCACGATCAGCGACTTCAGCGACTGGATGATCTCAATCTTCGCGCGATCCTCGCCGCGCCGGTTCTTCTGGATGCGGCGCTCCGGGTTGCGGTTGTTGATCCAGATCAGGAGGTATCCCTGACCGAAATACAGCGCCACAGTGGCGGCGTAGACTGCGGCCCAGATTGCGAGAAGAACGCCGATCTCATACATGGCTCACTCCGCCGGTGTCGGTTTCTTGGCGCTGCCGTCGATCCAGCGGTCGACCTTCGCGTCATAATCGGGATGCAGCGTGCCGTGCAGCCGGTCCCAGATCGAGAAATAGTTGCCGTAGTTCCAGTTATAGAGCTCATGATGCTGGTCGTGATAGCTGGTGCAGACCATGGGGGACGGGAAGCGCGTCGTGCGATCGGCGAAGAACTCGTACCCGCAATGGCCAAGCTGACCGTTGATATGGTCGTAAAGCCGGTGCAGCACAAAGGCGAGCGGCGCAATCGGCAGCAGGACCGCAGCCCAGATCATGAAGCTCTGGATCATGAAGGTCTCCACCACCGACTGGCTGTCCGTCGACCAGACGGTCGGTGCGATGGATTTGTGGTGCCAGCGGTGAAAGCGGATGAAGCGCTTGGTGTGCAGCAGCCGATGCGCCCAGTAATAGTAGACATCATAGCCGAGGATCAGGATGCCAGCACTGACCAGGATGCCAATGATGCCTTCCATCGGCGACCAGAGTGTGTAGCCAAACATCGTCAGCGCAATCGCCACTGCCATGCAAAGCGACGTGACAGCCATGGAGCGCAGACTTTCGCGGATCTCCGCCCTGGCGCGCATGATCCCGTCGCGACCTTCCTGGATCTTTCGTTCCGGATGGCGCTGCGCATATCTCAAAATAGCCCAGCCACACAGGAAATAGAGCATCGTCGTCGCGATCCAAATGATCACTGTCAGCACGATGACGTGGGCGATGAACGCTAACATGGGCCGGGGTCCTCTTTTCCTGTGGATAAGATAGGTTCTGATCCGCCCCGATGCCAGCCCGCACTGGCGCGACCGATCGCCCTTGGCCTAGCCTTCGGATCATGAGCGAATCTTTCATCCATCTCCGCCTTCATTCGATCTATTCCCTTCTTGAAGGGGCCATGCCGGTCAAATCGCTGGCGGGTCTGTGCGCAGGGCAGAATATGCCTGCGGTCGCAATCACCGATACCAACAACCTGTTCGGCGCATTGGAGTTTGCCGAGACCGCTGCGAAGGCCGGTGTCCAACCCATTATTGGGTGCCAGTTGGATCTTGCCTATGCAGGACCGCCGCAACCGGGCCAGCGCATGGTGCCCCCGGCACCCATCGTCTGTATAGCGCAGTCGAAAGCGGGATATCTGAACCTCATGGCCCTGTCGTCCAAGGCGTATCTGGAGGCGGGCGATTCTGCGCATCATGTGACCGTCGATGATCTGGCCAGCCACGGCGACGGGGTGATCTGCCTGACCGGCGGCGCGTTCGGCCCGCTGGGACGGCTGGTGCGCGACAAGCGGGCGGAGCCTGCCGGCGCGCTCCTGACGCGGCTGGCGGAGATCTTTGGCGACAGGCTATACGTCGAATTGCAGCGCCATGGCGTCGATGGCCCCGCGCATACCGCCGAAGAGGCAGAGACCGAGAGGTGGTTTGTGGAGGAAGCCTATGCTCGCGACCTGCCGCTTGTCGCCACGAACGATGTCTATTTCCCCGATGCCGAAATGTACGAGGCGCATGATGCCTTCCTTTGTATCGGGCAGGGGGCCTATGTCACGCAGGAGAACCGCCGCCGCCTGACCGCAGCGCACAGGTTCCGGTCAGCCACCGAGATGACTGAACTGTTCAAGGATCTGCCGGAGGCTATTGAGAATACGGTGGAAATCGCCCGACGATGCCACTATCGCCCGCGCATCATCGACCCCATCCTGCCGAAATTCGCTGACGACGAGGTGCAGGAACTTCGCCGCCAGTCGGAGGAAGGTCTGAAAGCCCGCCTCGCCATCATCCCCCATGCTGCGCCGGTCAAGGAATATGAGAAACGTCTGGAATATGAGCTGGGCGTGATCGAGGGGATGGGCTTTCCCGGCTATTTCCTGATTGTCGCCGATTTCATCAAATGGGCGAAGGATCACGACATCCCGGTCGGGCCGGGCCGTGGCTCCGGCGCGGGGTCGCTGGTGGCTTACGCGCTGACGGTGACTGACCTTGATCCCTTGCGTTATGGGCTGTTGTTCGAGCGGTTTCTGAACCCTGACCGGATCTCCATGCCTGATTTCGACATCGATTTCTGCATGGACCGGCGCGAGGAAGTCATAACCTATGTCCAGCAGAAATACGGGCGCGACCGGGTCGCGCAGATCATCACTTTCGGCGCGATGCTGTCCAAGGCGGCGGTGCGTGATGTGGGCCGCGTTCTGCAAATGCCATACGGGCAGGTGGACCGCATATCAAAGCTGATCCCGGTCGAAGGCGTAAAGCCGATGTCCGTCAAACGCGCACGGGTGGAGGAGCCGCGTCTGGCCGAGGAAGCCCGGCAGGAACCTGTCGTGGGGCAATTGCTCGACACGGCGGAGAAGGTGGAAGGGCTGCTCAGGAACGCCTCCACCCACGCCGCCGGTGTCGTGATCGGGGATCGCCCGCTGGTTCAGCTGACGCCGCTCTATCAGGACCCGCGATCAGACATGCCGGCAACCCAGTTCAACATGAAATGGGTGGAGCAGGCAGGCCTCGTGAAATTCGACTTTCTGGGGCTGAAGACGCTGACTGTCATTCAGGGCGCGCTGAACCTTCTGAAGGCGCGGGGAGAGGAGATTGATATCAGTCTCATTCCCCTAGACGATCAGAAGTCCTACGACCTCTACGGCTCGGCCAATACGGTCGCGGTGTTCCAGGTGGAAAGCTCCGGCATGCGGGACGCGCTACGCCAGCTTCAGCCGACCTGTATCGAGGATATCGTGGCGCTGGTGGCGCTCTATCGACCCGGCCCGATGGAGAATATCCCGAAATACTGCAACGTGAAGAACGACCGCGAGCCGCGCGACCGCTTGCACCCTCTGATTGATGCAATTCTGGACGAGACGCAAGGCATCATCGTCTATCAGGAACAGGTGATGGAAATCGCCCGTAAGATGGCGGGCTATTCCCTTGGCGGCGCGGACCTTTTGCGCCGCGCCATGGGCAAGAAAATTCAGGAAGCGATGGATGCCGAGCGTCCGAAATTCTTGAAGGGCGCGGCTGAAAACGGCGTTGACGAGAAGAAGGCGATGGAGGTGTGGAACCTCCTCGACAAGTTCGCCAACTATGGTTTCAACAAATCGCACGCGGCGGCCTACGGCGTTGTCAGCTACCAGACCGCCTGGCTGAAGGCTAATCACCCGGTGGAATTCATGGCAGCGGTCATGAATTGCGATCTGCACCTCACGGACAAGCTGGCCATCTACAAGCGGGAAGTTGACCGGCTGGGGCTGGAGACGATCCCGCCGGATGTGAACCGCTCCTCGGCTCTCTTCACGGTCGAGGACGGCAAGGTCGTCTATGCGCTTGGCGCGCTGAAAAATGTTGGTGTCGAGGCCATGAAATTGATCACGGAGGAGCGGGCGGAAGGCGGCGCGTTCAGGGATCTTTTCGATTTTGCCAAAAGGGTGGACCTGAAGCGGGTCGGCAAGCGACCGCTGGAGATGCTCGCGCGGGCAGGGGCGTTCGATGGGTTGGAGCCGAACCGCCGCCGCGCCTTTCAGGCGCTCGACATACTGGTTTCGTTTTCCGCCGCATCGATCGAGGCTGCCGCATCCTCGCAGGTGTCACTCTTTGGCGATGCAGATGAGGGGCTGGAGAACCCGCGCCTGCCAGCGCCGGATGACTGGTTGCCGACAGAACGGTTGGCGGAGGAGCATGCGGCGGTTGGCTTCTACCTCTCGGGCCATCCGCTCGACGACTACGCAGGGCCGCTGAAGCGCAAGCGTGTGGTGACCTATGCGGAGATGGTCGCGGCGGGCAAAACCGGTGTCTCCACCCGCATCGCCGGGTCGGTGATGTCGAAGCAGGAGCGCAAATCCGCCAAGGGTAACCGGTTTGCCTTTGTCCAATTATCCGACCCGACGGGCATGTACGAGGTCACGGTTTTCTCCGACGTGCTGAATGCCCATCGCGACGATCTGGAGCCAGGGCGCAATGTCGTCCTGACCGTCGAGCCGGAGATTGACGGCGAGCAGGTCAAGATGCTGGCCCGCGCGGTCCAACCCATCGACAATGCGGTGAAGGACGCCGCACCTGCCGGCCTGAAGATCTATGTGAGCGAGCCGCGCGCCTTTGAAAGCATCCGCGCCCGCCTCGCCGATGCCGGGCCGGGCCGGGGCGGGCCGGTGAACATTGTCCTCACGCTGCCGGAACTGGGGCAGGAGGCAGAGATCGCCTTGCCCGGCGAATACCCCGTCTCCCCCGCGATCCGCGGTGCGATCAAGGCGGCGGTCGGCGTCTTGCACGTGGAGGAGTTTTAGGCCTTGCTGGCGGATACTGCGCTGCATGAGGCATGATGGGAGGGGCAGCCATGCCCAGGGTCTTCATCGGGAGCGAAACAGATGATCTCATTCAAGCGTTGGCTAATCTGTCTGGCAGCGATGCTGCCAGCAACAATTCAGGCGGACGAAATCGGCGAGGTGTCCACCGCCTTCAAACTGCTGGGTGCAAACCATAAGATCGTGGTCGAAGCCTTCGACGATCCCGATGTTCCGGGGGTTTCGTGCTTTATCTCGCGGGCCAAGACTGGCGGTATCAAAGGGTCGCTCGGTTTGGCTGAGGATACCTCTGATGCCTCAATTGCCTGTCGTCAGACCGGGCCGATTCCCGATGCCGAAACGCTGCTCGCGCTGGAGGAAGGCGAGCAGGTGTTTCGCCAGCGCACCTCTATCCTCTTCAAGAAGATCCAGGTCGTGCGGTTTTATGACGAGATCCGCAATACACTGATCTATCTTAGCTACTCCGACAAGTTGATCGACGGCTCTCCCAAAAACTCCGTCTCGGCAGTGGTCGCGATGCCGTGGCCCGAGGTTGCCGCCGCGACGACAGAGTGAGATGTTTCATGACTTGACGTGAACGTCAGCCTGGCTTGATTGCACCGGCTCCGGCCCGGCCCCACCTGTCGATCACGATCGTCGCGCATCGGGTCTGACGCTACCCAAAAGGGTCAAACCGCGAGCGGCGTTCCTGTCCAACCGCGCGTCCATTTCGGATGCGCCGGAGCTGAAAGGAAGACATCATGAAAGTCGTTTTCGCAATCGCATTGACCGTTGTCGCCCTCGCCACCACGGCGGCGCTGACCCCTGTTGGCACGACCTCTCCCGACACCTCGATCACGACCGCGAGCTTGTCTGTAAACGTCCAGGGCTGACCGAACATGATGTGCTGAGGCGGCCTGCGCCGCACCAGCACATCCTCCGGCGATCGTCAGGCCGCCTGACGCGCCAGCGTCTCCACCAATACCTGGCCTTCGAAGCGACGCAATGTCGGTGCCGCCAACGGACCAAAAGCGGATGGTCCGTTCGCCAGTTCAGGGAAGAGCGTGATCAGCTCATCCCTGCTTGACCGGTCCAGAAGGCTGATCGACTGCGCACCTGCGTAAAAGCTTTCACACAACAATCCATCGCTATCCACGATTTCATGCTGGTCGAACATGATGTGATGATAGGTCACCCACCCATCTGCAACTCGCTCAACACCATCAAGGCGCAGCAGGTCACGTGCCTGAACCAGGGCGCAATCGAGGTCGAACATCAAAGTTGTGGCGAGGTTACTGACGAGCACGCGGTGCCTCGGCGAAAGTGTGACTGCGGCTCTGTTGCCGAACGTGCCCGCCGCAATGCGGATGGGTGCCAGTTGGCCACTCACATGGACAGCCCGCATGCCTGTCCAGACCACTTTCTTATTGCCATTGCGTTGCGTCCAGACCAGATCTCCGGGGCGAATATCCTCCACGGCGCGTGGGCCTTTGGGGGTGCGCAGGCATGTGCCACCAGCGAAACAGACGAAGTCGGCATATTCTGAGTCGCCGAGGTTGCTGCCGGTAACTTTCACATAGGATGTTCCGGGTACCAGCGTTGTATCGGTCGCAAACCCCCAAACGTCCTGCGTGACGCCCCCCTGCGAAAAAACGAAAACCGTAATGTTTGGTCCGATCTGATTGCCGTCTGCATCGAGCTCCCGGAGGACAATTACGGATTCGCTTTCCACCTCCTGATTGTCCGCCACAAGGCCGCGACCGTCTATGATCTGGTGGTCTTCTTCATCATCGTCGTCGAAAACGTCGGGGCTGCCGCCGGTGTCGTCCAGTGTGACCTGCTGGGCGGTGAAGCCACCCTGATAGGTGAACACGGTCCCGTTCGGCGTATCGGAATTGTTGATTATGGGATTGCCGCCAGTATCGAGCAGCGCTTCGCTGTCGAACGCCAGAACTGTTTGTTGAACCATCTCGCACCCAGTCGATACCGTCTACACCCCGGCTCCTTTTCTCAGCAAATGACCAAAATTACTAGTGCAACCTTCGTTAACCGGAGGTCAGGGGTGGTATTTCGGCCCATATTTGGGCGAGGTCACGCCATGCCCGTCAGCGCCGGTTTACCGCTCAGGAACGGATTGTCACTGCACCGGAGCGGCGCTAGGTTCCGCCTTATCACAAAAATGGAGCTTTCCTCATGATCGGTCGCCTGAACCATGTTGCCATCGCCGTGCCCGACCTGGAGGCAGCCTCGGCCCAATATGCAAACACATTGGGCGCGAAGGTGAACCCACCTCAGGATGAACCTGATCACGGTGTCACGGTCGTGTTTGTCGATTTGCCGAACACCAAGATCGAATTTCTTTACCCGCTGGGCAACAACAGCCCGATTGCCGGTTTCCTGGAGAAGAACCCGGCAGGCGGCATCCACCACATCTGTTACGAGGTTGATGACATCATCGTCGCCCGCGACCGGCTGAAGGAAGACGGCATGCGCGTCCTGGGCACCGGCGAGCCGAAGATCGGTGCCCATGGCAAGCCCGTGCTCTTCCTGCACCCGAAGGATTTCCAGGGCACGCTCGTCGAGTTGGAGCAGGTCTGATGGGCATTACCGGCGGTATCGTTCTCTATGCGGTTTTCTGGTTTATCTGCCTCTACATGATCCTGCCCCTTTTCGTGCGCAATCAGGAGGAGGCGGGGGACGTCGTGCCCGGCACATCCGCAGGCGCGCCGGATGAGCCATTGATGCGAAAGAAGCTGATCTGGACGACAATTTCCGCCAGCGTCGTATGGGTGGTGGTTTTCGCCTTCATCCAAAGCGAAATCGTCACGGTGGAGGATATCTCCCGCTGGGTCGGTCCGCCCGAGTAACTTTTACACACGCGGAAGTGATCAACCAGAACGAGAAGATGTGTCACCTTCAAAGGTGCTGCCTACCATAAAGGAGTGCCCCATGAAATTGATCCGCCCCTTGATCCTTGTGCTTGCCGTCGTCTCGCTCGCGGCGTGCCAGAACCCCGGTATGTCGAAAAATCTGAAAGCGGCTCAGCCCGGCTGGAAAAACCTTGGCCTTGATCGTCAGGGTGGTGGTTGACGCGGCTGCCCGTTTAGATGGATGGCCCTGCGCATCGGGGCGATGGTTAGGTGTCTGAGACAGGGGAGACTGACCATGAAAACCTTTGTCGTCACATGTGCGCTTTGGCCGTCGCTGGCACAGCATCGGCTTGCCTATTCATGGGCAAGATGACCGACGGGGCGGCGGAAGCGCCGGTTGAAACCCGTTCTACAGGGCCTTGACCGCCACCGGGTATGCAAGTGGTGATGTGGTCGTCCTCTCAGGACAGGACCCGCTTGCCTATTCGCCTCTTCGAACCGCAGGTTCGCTTTGTGGGAGTTCGGTCTCGGTTTGTGGTGTGATCTGTTTTCGATGATAAAGATGCACGAATGCGGCAACACCTACCAACGGAACGATCACGCTGAGGATGGGGATCGATAGTGGGATCGCAATCAGGATACCTGCAATCCAGATCGGCAAAAAATGCTTTCGCCGCAACGCCTTGGCTGCCTGCAGATCCATCCGGCGCATGGCGACGACCTCGAAGTATTCCCGCCCCAACAGATAGCCGTTGATGATCCAGAACGCGAAAGGCGTGATGATCAGATAAAGCACGAGCGCGATGATATTCGCGCCCACCAGCACCAACATGAACTCCAGCCCCTGTGTGATGATCTCACCCCAGCTCTGCCGCCGCGGTTCGGGCAGATCGGGATAATGACGCCGCTCTACCGCGTCGGCGATCTCGTCCAGGAAGAGGCCAACAAACAGCGCCGCGACGGGAAACATCAAAAGGGTGGAGAGGATCAGGATCAGCCCATAAGAGGCGCTGGCGGCCAGTTCATCAAGAAATGTGATCTCATAACCGATCAGGGGGATGGTGAAACTGAGCGAGGGAATGAAAGCCAGCAGGTAAACGGCAAGTGCAACCAGCGCGCCGAGCAACAGCAGCGTCAGCCCCACGGTTTTCAGCAGAACACCAAGGAAGCGGCGATCAAAGACCTGCGAAAGCGCCTTTGCGAAGTCGCCAATCATATCAGACCTCGACCCATGTGCTGATCGCGTCGATGTCGGGGCGCGGACGGTCGGCGGGGCTTATGGTTTCGGACCCGATATGAATAAATCCGGCCACGAATTCGGTGGCTGTAAGGCCAAGGTCGTCTTCCATGAAGGGACGGCATTCTGACGCCCATCCGGTCAGCCAGTTCGCGCCCCAGCCCATGGCGAGCGCTGCGTTCAACAGCGCAAGGCAGGCCCCGCCCGCTGCCAGGTGCTGCTCCCAAGCTGGTATTTTCTCGGACGGTTTGGGGCTGGCGATCACTGCAATGATCAGGCCGCCATGTACAAGTGATCCAGCCTGTTTCTCTATTTTTTCAATAGGTTCGTTAGCGGCCTTCATGTGATGCTCCACCGCTGCCCTCAGCCGCTCCTGCGCGTCACCACGAATGACGAGAAAACGAAACGGCTCCAACTTGCCATGGTCGGGCGTGCGCGCAGCGGCGGTCAGAAGCGTACGGATCGCATCGTCATCAGGCGCATCGCGGCCCAATGTTTTGGCGGGGCGGGAGCGGCGACTGAGCAAGAAGTCGAGCGCGGCGGGATTGGCTGCGGGCATGGGGATCCTGTCTGTGACTGCCCCCTCATGTCAGGGCCGCAAGGCGCGCTGTCAAGACCGCTGGGGCGCTATCGCAGTTTCAGCAAAAGGTTGGATCGCCAGTGCCTGCTGCGCTTTGCGTTGTCGCGGCACTGCCGATGTAGGGAGCCTCGGCAGTTTCTCGAAGCGCTTTAGGCGATGAACGAGGGCCGTGGCCCCATGTCGAGACCGGGAAAGACCTTGGCCTCGATGGCGGTCCGGTCGATCCCGAACAGCGCCGACAGCGCCCAGGCCGGATAGTGGCGCACGTCCTGCGTTGGCATCAGGTCGCGATCCTCGAAAAGGTCACCGGTCTTGAGGCCCGGCCAGTCGCCAAAAACCCTGCCGCCTTTCAACGCGCCGCCAGCCAGCAGCGCTGCGCCGCCGGTGCCATGATCGGTACCGCGATTGCCGTTTTCGGCGGCGGTGCGCCCAAATTCGGTCATCGCGATCACCATCGTGCGCCCCCAATGGCCGCCGAGTTGTTCGCGCAGCGCAATCAGTGCCCGGCTGAGGTCTTTCAGCGGGCGTTGCAGGGCATGGGGTTGGCTGGCATGGGTGTCCCAGCCGCCGATGGAGAAGGCGGCGATGCGCGCTTCTTCGTTGAGACGCCGCGCGGCGTAGCGCGCTATAGCCTCCGCATCGCGCCCGCCTTTGACCTTACCGTCGCGGCCCGACAGAAACTCAGCCGTGGCAGCCGCCTTGGCAAAGAGCGGGTCCTTGGCATAGATCATCTGCAACAGCCGCCGTTCGTCGTTTTCAAGAACCAGCCTCGTGCCTGGCGCCCAGGTCTGCGACGGATTAGGCCCGCGCATCAACAGCATGTCCTCACGCCCGACGGCAATTGCGGTTTCGGCACGTGCATCATTGAGATGGCCAAGCGCACGGTTCAGCCAGCCGTTCTGAGTACGGTCCGCGTCCTCAACCCCTGCTTCCAAAAGGTCCTGTCCATCGAAATGGCTGCGCTTGCCGCGATAGGGGGTGGATACCGCGTGAGCGATGCCAAGCTCCCCTGCCGACCAGAGCGGTATCAGCGCGCCGAGACGGCGATCCACACCGAACCGGCCATCGAGATCGATCAGCCGATCATCAGGCGTGCCGCCGATGCCGGGACGCAGAGCCGCGAAATCGCGGTCCCCATAGGGAGCAAAGACGCCAAGTCCATCCATCGCGCCGCGCAGCACGATGATCACCAGCCGGTTCTCGCCCGGTGCCGCCGCAACGGTGACGGGCGTAAGGAGCGGTGATGCGGCGGCGGAACACGCCACGCCCAAAGCACCTTTCAGAAATCCGCGCCGCGTGGGAGAGGGGGTCGATGAGAGGAAAGTGTCGGTCATCGTCGCACCTATCGTCTGTTGAACTCGGGAGATGCCAGAACAAGGGCGATCCCCTCCCACCGCTCCGCCGCGCGGGTGGCGGCAAATTCCGTTTCATCTGACATGTGGTCGGCCAGCGCCGTGCGCAGGAAATCACGTGGATCAGTGCGCGCGGCCACCTTGCGGCCAAGGCGCGATGCCCAGTCGATCCGCTCCGACAGGCCCTGCGGTGTGATCCAGGCTTCCGCTTCCTCGGGCCAACCCTGAGGCCCGGGTGGCACGTAGACGATCTGGTTCATCCGAACCAGCGGCCGGCGCACGCGCAGAGGTCTGTGGGTGGGATCGAGGTAGATCGCAATCTCATCCGGAGTCGGATCGGTCGCGCGGATTGACGAGACAACGAAATCGAAGGGCTGCTTGACCTTCTGGCCAAAGCTGGACCACGCGTCCGGATGTTCGAGCAATGCCGTGTAGACGGGGATCAGCGCGCCGTCATGACGTCTGAACGCGGCCTCGACATGATTGATCAGATCTTCTGACGGCGCGTCCGAGACGAAGTGCGTGGCCAGTTTGCGCGCGATATGCCGGGCCGTTGCAGGATGCGCGGCGAGCGCGTCCAGCGCGCTTTCGATATCCGCCAGCTCGGCCCGCCCATGACTGCCATAGGTCACCCCCAAAACCGTCTCCGGCCCAGGTTCCGCCCGGCGGGGCACGAATTGCGTCTGGGCGAGCCGCCGGTCAAAGCCGAGCCCGGTCAAAAGCTCTGCAAATTGGCGCACATCGGTCTGCGAATATCCCGCTCCGACGCCCAATGTGTGCAACTCGATGATCTCGCGCGCCAGGTTTTCGTTCAGCCCCCTGTTGCGATTGACGCCGGGGACGGAGTTTGGCCCCATGGACGTGTTCTGATTGAGAAACAGCAGCATCGCCGGATGCATGGTTGTCGCGCGAAGCATATCGCGGAATGATCCGGTAAGGTGAGGGCGGATGGCGTCCGCCTCAAACCGTCCGACAAGGCTGCGCTGCTGAAAAGAACGCCCGGCGACGGCAAAATGATCGCCCCAGAACCAGGCAAGCCGTTCAAAAAACCCGTGCGGCGAGCGGACGGCTGTGACGACCCGGCGCGCGGTATCGGCCTTGAACATGCTACCGATGGCCTGATTGGCCTCACGGATTTCTTCGCGCGGGCGCTTTTCCTTGCGCCTGATATGGGAGCGCAGAAAAATCGCGCCCCGCTCCGCCAGTGTTGGTCCGCCGAGGTCAGGTGCGAATGCCGCGCCGCCTGTCAGCGAGGCGATCAGCCCCTCCGCATCGCGCGGCAGGGTCTGGCCCGGGCGAAAGCCGTAGCCAAATCGAATGGCAGCTATGGTTTCGGTCGACGGGATCACGGGCGGCATCCTCTGCTGCGGGTGCCCATGTTACGCGCAGACCGGATGATTCCGTCCATGATTTTCGCTGAATTGCCGTCTGGCGCTGCGTCCTCAGTCCGGCTTGATCACCCTAAGGCCCAGATCGCGCATCTGTTCATTGGTCGGTGCGGCGGGGGCCCCCATCATCAGGTCCTCGGCGCGCTGGTTCATGGGGAACATGATGACCTCGCGGATGTTTTCCGCATCGGCCAGCAACATCACCATGCGGTCGATGCCGGGGGCGATGCCGCCATGTGGCGGGGCACCGTACCGGAACGCATCCAGCATACCGCCGAAATGCTCATCGACGAACGCCTTGTCGTGGCCGACCTTTTCGAAGGCCGCATACATGATTTCAGGCTGGTGGTTCCGGATCGCGCCGGAGGAAAGCTCCACCCCGTTGCAGACGATGTCGTACTGGTAGCCCAGCACATCGAGCGGGTCCTGGCTGTTGAGCGCCTCCAGCCCCCCTTGGGGCATGGAGAAGGGGTTATGGCTGAAGTCCAGTTTGCCTGTATCGGGATCCGCCTCGTACATCGGGAAATCGACGATCCAGCAGAAATCGAAGCGGTCCTTTGCCGTCAGGCCCAGATCATTGCCGATCTCGACACGGGCTTTACCTGCCACATCGACGAATTTATGCGGCTCACCGCCGAGGAAGAAGGCCGCATCACCAACGCCGAGACCAAGCTGCTGGCGGATCGCCTCCGTGCGTTCCGGGCCGATGTTCTTGGCGAGGGGGCCTGCACCTCCAACGTAGGTTTTTGCGGGAGCTCTTGTGAAGGTCACGCCGCTCTTGGTGCTGCCAACGTCCGCGAAAATTTGTGCATCAGCGATCTGGCGAAGCGGATGCTCCAAATTGTCAAACGCTTCAGGGGGCAGAGTTTCTTCACGCCAGAAGATATACCCCATCCCAGGCAGCCCCTCTTTCTGCGCCCAGGAATTCATCCGGTCACAGAACTTGCGGCTGCCGCCCGTGGGCGCGGGGATCGCGCGGATTTCGTTGCCGGGTTTTTCCAGCATGGACGCGAAGATCTTGAAGCCGGAGCCTGCGAAATGCTCTGATACGATCTGCATCTCGATCGGGTTGCGCAGGTCGGGCTTGTCCGATCCGTATTTCAGCATCGCGTCGCGATAGGCGATGCGCGGGAATTCGGGGGTGACGGGGCGCCCGCCGCCGAATTCCTCGAAAATGCCGCGCATCAGGGGTTCGATCGCCTGAAACACGTCTTCCTGCTCGATAAAGCTCATTTCCAGATCGAGTTGGTAAAACTCGCCGGGGGAGCGGTCTGCGCGGGGGTCCTCGTCGCGAAAGCAGGGCGCGATCTGGAAATAGCGGTCAAAACCCGCAACCATGATCAGCTGCTTGAACTGCTGGGGGGCCTGGGGCAGGGCGTAGAACTTGCCGGGATGCAGACGCGAGGGGACAAGGAAATCGCGCGCACCTTCGGGCGAAGACGCGGTCAGGATCGGGGTCTGGTATTCCATGAAACCAAGATCGACCATGCGGCGGCGGATCGAGGAGATCACCTTCGACCGCAGCACGATCTTCTCATGCAGGCTTTCGCGGCGCAGATCGAGGAACCGGTATTTGAGGCGCGTTTCCTCGGGGTAATCCACGTCGCCGAAGACGGGCAGGGGCAGCTCCTCCGCCGCGCCCAGCACCTCCAGATCGCGGACGAAAATCTCCACCTCGCCCGTGGGAATTTTGGGGTTCACGAGTTCAGAATCGCGGGCCTTCACCTCACCATCAATGCGGATCACCCATTCGGAGCGGACCTTTTCCACATCCTTGAAGGCGGGGCTGTCGCTGTCCGCCAGCACCTGCGTCATGCCATAATGATCGCGCAGATCAATGAAGAGAACGCCGCCATGATCGCGCACGCGGTGAACCCAGCCCGACAGGCGAACGGTGCTGCCCACGTCAGAGGCGCGAAGCTGGGAACAATTATGGCTGCGATAGGCGTGCATTGGGCGAAACCCCTCAGGAAAACATGGGCGCGCAGGGTCTTGCGCGATCGCCCGGATACACAACGCGGGCGGCGTCATGTCAAGGTCGCCGCCTCAGGGCGTGTGGCCGATGGCCCCGTGATAGAAATAGACGCCGAGGCCGATGGTGAAGATCAGTTGTCCGGCCAACGAATGCAGCACCCAGGCAAGGCCGACAGAGCGGTGGCGCAGATAGGCCCAGCCCATGATCGCACCGCCAATGCCCGTCATCGCAATCGTCACCCAGTTGTCGAAGAAGAGATGGCCAAACCCGAAGACGAAACCATTGGCCGCGATGGCGGCCCATTTGCCGGGGAAGAGATCGCCATAGCGCTCAAAAAAGAGCGAGCGAAAGATCAGCTCCTGCGGAAGGGCCGAAAAGATCGGGTAGAGGAGGACCACCATGATCCACAATTCTGGCCGGTTCAGCGGAAATTCGAGAAACCGGTAGGGGATCAGCGTAAAGACCACCGCAAGGCATGTCGCAAGCGTTGCTAGGAAATAGAGGGCGATCAAACGCCATTCGCCTAAGACCGGCCCGCGCCACAGCATGGACCACTGCCAGCCCGGCGTAAATTGCAGCAGGACGCCCGACAGGATGGCGAGACTGATGATGACGGGAAAAAGCGGGTAGAGGCCGAGCGTCGCCGCCATGATGATCGGGACGCCGATGAACAGCGCCGTGAATTCAATCCACAGCTGAAGGCGGGTTGCGCGGCGGGGTAGGGATGTGGTCGTTTCGGTCATCGCAATGCACATAAATCAAAGCCCGCGCCATGCAATGGACGCGGGCCGTATTCACCAAATCGTTTGAGGATCAGCTGCCTTCGGTCAAGGGCGTGATCCGCAGTTCCACCCGCCGGTTCTCGGCCCGGCCAGCTGCAGTGTCGTTGGAGGCAATGGGCTGCGTCTCTCCCTGGCCGAAGGCGACCACGCGTTCGCGGATGACGCCGCGTGAGATCAGGAAATTCGCCACTGATGAGGCACGCCGCTCGCTGAGCGACTGGTTATAGCTCTCGGAGCCGGTGCTGTCGGTATGCCCGACGACATCGATCAGACTGCTTTCATATTGCACCAGCGTGCTGGCGACCCGCGCGAGCGACTCGCGGAATTGCGGTTGGATATCGGCCCGGTCGACCGCGAAGGTGATGGAGGATGGCAGGTTTACCAGCAGTTCTTCGCCGGTATTTGTGACCGTCGCGCCCGTGCCCTCAAGGTTACGTTCCAGATCCGCCTGCTGGCGGTCGAGATAGACCCCGACGCCTGCACCCGTGACCGCGCCAACGCCCGCGCCGATCAACGCACCGCGACGATTGCCGATCAGGCCGCCGACGACCGCGCCGCCAACCGCACCGATGATTGCCCCGGCACCGGTATTCTGGCCGACCCCGCCTTCCTGTGTGCACGCGGATAGAAAGCCGACTGTCGTAAGCGCGATGACGGTTCTTGTGAGCATGAATTCCTCCTCAATCGCAGGATCGCCTGACCCTGCCTGCATGATCATCTGGGTGATACGTGATTGAGGTAGAATTACGGCGCGAGACGGGAAAAAAGTTGATCGACCGTGAAAACGGGGCGGGCTGGATCGCCCCGACCCCAACCCCGGCCCCGGATCGATCAGACCAGTCCCGGGCCGATCAGCCAGATGGCCAGCGCCGCAATCCAGTGCATGAGCACCGACAGCGCGAACTGGCCACTGCGCAGATAAGCCCAGCCGAGCACGAGACCGATGACGAAGCCGAAGACCGCCCCCGACAGTGCATGGCTAAGCATGAAATATAGAAGGCCATTTGCTGCCGCGCCGACGAGAATGGCCAGCAGCTGCGTTTTGAAGAGATATCCGAACCGGCGAAAGAACAGCGCGCGATAGACAAGCTCCACCGGCAGGGCGGTGAGGAGCGGGTAGGCAATCAACATCAGTTCCGCACCGCCCGAAGACTGAAACAGCTCTTCGGGGAAGAAGACTGTAGTAACTGCGAAAGACCCCGCAATGAAGACCGCAGAAACGCCAACGAGCAATCGCCATTCCGATAACGCATCGACCGGCACGAGGTCGGCCCAGTGAAAGCTTCGCGTCATGGACAGGAGCAGCACTGTCGATGACAGCAACGCCAGAATGGTCAGCGGCAGGATGTTGATGGCTTGCCCGAAGATGCCGATCAGCGGAAAAATGAGAAAGAGGGTGATGCATTCCACCCAGCCCATTGCCTTTCGGCGACGATTGAATTTGGGTAATCCCCAAGCAAACACGCCATCGACCTCTCTTCCAGTGGAAGACAGTCTAGATCGTGTAATTGTCTGGTCAACTAAACCGTTACTCATGTACGTCCCCACAGACCCCATACAAGCGGGAGGTCCCACAATCTACGCCACACCTCCAGACTGGTTAACCATCTGCAAAGTCGTTATGCAGTCCCACAGGTCCAGTTCTGAAGTCAGTATGCCCTTACCACCTTACCAAAGCGTAATGAATAGCAAGTGTTGAAAAATATGTCGGATAATGCCAACCCGAGTGCGAAATATCACCTGATTGCCAGTCAGGATGAGCTTGCAGCAACCTGCAGTTTAATGGCGCAGGCACCTTACGTCACTGTAGACACGGAATTCATGCGCGAGCGGACCTACTGGCCGCAGCTCTGCCTCGTGCAACTGGCCCGGCCGCTGGATGATTCGGGGCAGGAAAACGCCGTCATCATCGACCCGCTGGCCGATCTGGATCTGACACCTCTCTTCGATCTGATGCGCGACACCAGCGTCCTGAAGGTCTTTCATGCAGCACGGCAGGATGTCGAGATCTTCGTCAAACTGATGGGCGATGTTCCGCAACCGCTCTTTGACACGCAGATCGCCGCGATGGTGTGCGGCTATGGTGATCAGGTGGGTTACGAGACGCTGGTCAAAAGCATTGTGAAACAAGGCCTCGACAAATCCTCGCGGTTCACTGACTGGGCCCGCCGCCCGCTCAGCGCCAAGCAGCTCAGCTATGCCGTCGGTGATGTCACGCACCTGCGGGTGATCTATGAAAAGCTGGCGGCTGATCTGGCCGGCAATGGCCGCACCCACTGGGTTTCCTCCGAGACGGATACACTTAACGCCCGCGAGACTTATGTGATCGAGCCGAAAGATGCGTGGCAGCGACTGAAAACCCGCTCTACCGATGGCCGTTTTCTCGGTGTTGCCCGGGCGCTGGCCGAATGGCGGGAGCGTGAGGCCCAAGGCCGCGACGTGCCGCGCGGCCGCATTCTGAAAGATGACGCGGTGCTGGAGATTGCGGCCGCCCGGCCCACGACGCGCGAACAATTGCTCGCGTCGCGGTCATTGCAGCGCGAAGGGCGCAAGTCGGAGACCTGCGAGGCCATTCTGGCGGTCGTGCAGGAAGGATTGTCCAACCCTGTCAGGAATGTTCCCGAGCCACCGAGGAAGCATAACAAGCAGGGCGGGCAAGCCGTTGCAGAACTCTTGCGCGTGTTGCTGAAGGCGCGTGCCGATGATCTGGGCGTTGCCCAGCGGCTGATCGCCTCGGCATCGGATCTTGATGAACTGGTCTATGGCGATGAGGACATCGCCCGCGCCCTTAAAGGTTGGCGGCGCGAGGCGTTTGGCGATGATGCCCTGCGCCTCAAACGCGGCGAGATTGGATTGGCCGTTGGGCGCAAGGGGGTTCGCGTGATTCCATTGCAGCAGGAAGAATGATCGCCGCCAAACGATCTACCCATGCGCGCGTCATGCGTGATCTGCAATCACATCAGAAGCGACCCTCAACGGAATCCCGTTCAGACCAGATGCGCACGCCGCGTGCGGCCCGCAGCATATCCGTGCTCAGTTCCGTATCGGCGCGAATATAGCGCGCGGTAATCGGTGCATTGGCACCGGTGGAGGGGTCGTCCGGCGCGCGGGCTACGAAGTCATACTCAAAAAAGCCATCTGGCCCCAGCTGACCACCATAGCGCACGCGCAGTTCAGGCTCGTAATATCCTGTCCCCGGCGCGATCGCGACTGCTGATAGCATGAAGCCGTCGAACAGGCGCCCAAGCTCCAAATTTTCGATGCGCTGCACCGATACTTTGGGTGCTTCTGTCAGGTCCGTGCCTGCCGCAATCGAGTCATCATCGTCAGACAGGCCAAGGTAAGAACAACCCGAAAGGCCGATTACCATCGCCAGCAGCATGTGACGCAAACCGATTTTAGGCATGAAAGCTCTCCTGAAACCCCATCTGGGTAAATGGACATAAAGAACGGCAAAAGAAAAGGGGGCGGTGCGCTGGACCTTGAACCCGTGCATCGCTATCTCCGCCTGAGAGGAGTGTGAGGACACCAGATGAGCGCCGAGACCTTCGAAGATGTAGTGGAGACGTTTTCCTATCTCGACGATTGGGAAGACAGATATCGGTATGTGATCGATCTCGGCAAGGCCATGCCGGAGATGGATGACGGACTAAAATCCCCGCTGACCAAGGTTGACGGGTGCGTCAGTCAAGTGTGGATTGCCCCCCAACTTGAAGGCGAGGGCGACGACGCTGTACTGCGTTTTGCGGGCGACAGTGACGCCATGATCGTGCGTGGGCTGATCGCGGTTCTGCAGATCATGTTGTCAGGCAAATCGGCCAGCACCATTCTCGAAACTGATATCACAGGCGCGCTTGCCTCGATTGGTCTGGACCAGCACCTGTCGGCGCAGCGGTCCAACGGCCTGAAAGCGATGGTTCAGCGTCTGCAAGATCTGGCGAAGGCTGCGTCCAAGCAAACCTCCACCATGACCTGAGTATCGCTCGTCAGGCGAGCAACCAGTTGCGGATCACCTGCGAGATGCGCGTCTGAATCCGGATTTTTTGGCCCTGACCTGCCTGTTCCGCCAGCACGGCCTGTGGGCCGCTATAGGCCCGAAGGTCAGCATTGATGTCCTGCTCCTCGGCAATGACTTCACCGGTCAGCGCGTCGCGCACGGTAGCATCGAACTGAATCTCGTGAACACCCAACTGGAGATTGGTGGCCAGCGCGGCCGGTGTCATCGCGTGGAACTGATCGATGACAATCTCGATCACGACCTGACGGTTGCCGGACATCGCGTCGATGGCACCGGCCTTCACGGCATCGGTCACCAGGTTGGCGACCTGAGCTTTGCGGTCACCAGGTGGATCGCCATACCAGACAAGCAGATCTGAATCGGGATAGCGGTCATTTTCATCCGTCGAGATGACCATATCTTCCGGAACGATGACCCTAACGTCACTCAGCGACCAAGCGGCTGCGCCTGCACCTGTACCCTGCACAAAATCGGTTGATGAAATTCGCGGCGCACAACCCGCGATTACCAGCGCGGCCAAACCCACCGCGCAATATTTCAACATGGTCGTCGCCATTCGAGGTCTCCTTACTGCGATTCCCACAACCGCAAAATGTCCACATAAGCTATGTGGATATAAAAAAAGAGTAAAATTTGACAATTTGCCTCACTTTTGAAGTCAATGCGCGCATTGTTGTGGTGTCTTTGCATGCTGTTCGGTCAGCATCGGCCCGAGACGGGTCGTGCCGGAAGCGCGCAAGCGCCCTCCAACATGCGCTGGTCAGCATCGCGACATCGCTGTGCATAGGCGCACGCCTTCAGATGATCAGTGCTTGACCGCCATTCCCGAAAGGCGCCACGGTCACCCGCGTCAGAATGCAGCATGCAAGGGCGCGTCTGGCAGCATGTTCGTAACCAAAAAGGGGAGGCCTTAGGGGGTCATGGCAATCAATCTCAGCGACTTCATGGATTGGGTCGTAAAGCGTAATCCGGCCGAAGAAGTTTTTCACCAGGCAGTACACGAGGTCGCGGAGACCGTCGTGCCATTCATCAACGACAATCCGGTCTATGAGAAGATCAAGGTGCTGGAGAGGATGGCCGAACCCGATCGCGTCGTCTCTTTCCGGGTCTCCTGGGCCGATGACAATGGCGAGGTGCAGGTGAACCGCGGCTATCGCGTGCAGTTCAACAACTCCATTGGTCCCTATAAGGGCGGCATCCGTTTTCACCCTTCGGTCAACCAGGGTGTTCTGAAATTCCTCGGCTTTGAGCAGACCTTCAAGAACTCGCTGACCGGTCTGCCTATGGGCGGCGGCAAAGGTGGTGCTGACTTTGATCCCAAGGGTAAATCACAGCACGAAATCATGCGCTTCTGCCAAAGCTTTATGACGGAACTTTATCGCCATATTGGCGCGAATATTGATGTGCCCGCCGGTGATATCGGTGTTGGCGGCCGAGAGATCGGTTATATGTTCGGCACGTACAAGCGCCTGACCAATGCCTTCGAAGGCGTACTGACGGGCAAGGGCATGGAATATGGCGGCTCGCTGATGCGGCCCGAAGCGACCGGCTATGGCGCTGTCTATTTTCTTGAGAACATGCTGCACCACATCGACGACGCGATCGAAGGCAAGACGGCCGTCATCTCCGGCTCGGGCAATGTTGCGACGCATGCGGCTGAGAAGATCCTGCACCGGGGCGGCAAGCCGATCACCATGTCCGACAGCGGCGGCTTCATCCATGATCCGGACGGGTTCACCCAGGAAAAGATCGACTGGATCAAGGAGCACAAGAAACAGCGCGGTGCACGTATCTCCGCTTATGTGGATGAGTTTGGCGGCGGCTCCAGCTATCATGAGGGTGCGCGCCCCTGGGGCGTCACCTGCGATCTTGCGCTGCCTTGTGCAACCCAGAATGAGCTGAACGGCAACGAGGCTGCGGAATTGCTGAAAAACGGCTGCAAGGGTGTCTCTGAAGGCGCGAACATGCCGTGCGACATGGACGCCATTGGCAAATTCGCGGCGGCCAAGGTCCTCTACGCACCGGGCAAGGCCTCGAATGCGGGCGGTGTTGGCATGTCGGGTCTGGAGATGAGCCAGAATTCCGCCCGCTTGCACCGGACGGAGGATGATCTGCGCGAAGCGCTCAAGAAGATCATGGGCGATATCCACGAAGCCTGTGTCGAACAGGGCACCGTCTCCGGTAATCATGTCGACTATGTGCGCGGTGCGAATATCGCGGGCTTCAAGAAGGTCGCGGATGCCATGCTCGCCTTTGGCGTCGTCTGAGCGCTATCATATACAACCAGCGGGGTCGGCGGCTGATGTCGCCGGCCCTGTTTTTTGCAGCGATGTGCGAAAATGCCATATCAATGCCCGTTGGGAAGCGGGTATGTAAGGCCCATGCAACGACCTGTAATATTGAGGCAGCCATGAGTAACCTTCTGCATGACATGCTGGCCGAGCGCCCTTGGATTCTGGCCGACGGGGCAACGGGTACAAATCTGTTCGCCATGGGGCTGGAGGCTGGCGAAGCTCCGGAGTTGTGGAATGTGGACGCGCCGGACAAGATCCGCGCGCTTTATCAGGGCTTTATCGATGCCGGGTCGGACCTGATCCTGACCAATTCCTTCGGCGGCACGCGGGCGCGGTTGAAGCTGCACGATATGCAGGACCGCGCGGAGGAGTTGAACCGGATCGCAGCAGAGCTGGCGCGCGAATGCGTCGACAAGTCGGGCCGGCAGGTCATCGTCGCAGGCTCCATGGGACCGACGGGCGAGCTGCTTGAGCCAGTGGGCACGCTCACCCATGCCGAAGCGGTCACGATGTTCGAAGAACAGGCGCGGGGCTTGCTGGCAGGCGGCGCGGATGTCCTGTGGGCTGAGACGATTTCGTCGGAAGAGGAAATGCGGGCCGCTGCGGAAGCTGCGCGCAATCTTGGCGCGCCGTTCTGCGGCACGATGAGCTTTGATACGGCAGGGCGCACCATGATGGGCGTTACGTCATCAGGTTATGCGGGGTTCGCGGCATTGATGCCATCCCCGCCTCTGGCACTCGGCGCGAATTGCGGGACGGGCGCATCGGATCTGTTGCGCACCGTGCTCGGCATCACTGAGGCCGCACCCGATGCCATCGTCATTGCCAAGGCCAATGCCGGTATCCCATTCTACGAGGATGGCAAGATTCACTACACTGGCACGCCGGAGCTGATGGCCGATTATGCCTGCCTTGCCCGCGATGCCGGGGCACGGATCATCGGGGGCTGCTGCGGCTCTAAACCCGAACATATCCGCGCCATGCGCAGCGCTTTGGAGACGCGACCGCCAACGGGCAGCCGCCCGTCACTCGACCTGATTGTCGAACAGCTGGGCGCGTTCACGTCCACGGATGATGGTACCGGCGATGTGGCCGCCCCTAAACGCGAACGGCGTCGTCGGCGCGCGTAACCTTGGGCGGTTTATGACGTTAGGTCGCTTTACAGCGTTGCCTTGTCGTCATTTGAGAGGCGCTACACGCGACATGAAGACAGTTAGATGGTAAGGCAACGCGCAGGCGTATCCGGCTGCGGTGAATGGGGAATGCGACTATGGCCGACGAAGACGACGACATCGTTCTGAGTGAATTGAGTGACGACGAACTTGTTCTTCAGGTCCATGACGATCTCTATGATGGTCTGAAGGAAGAGATCGAAGAAGCCGTTCACATCTTTCTGGAACGTGGCTGGCAACCCTATGACATCCTCACCAAGGCGTTGGTGGAGGGAATGCGCATCGTCGGCATCGATTTTCGCGATGGGATTCTCTTTGTCCCCGAAGTGCTGCTGGCCGCCAACGCGATGAAGGGCGGCATGGCGATCCTGAAGCCTCTGCTGATCGAAACCGGCGCGCCGCGGCTTGGCCGCATGGTGATCGGCACGGTGAAGGGCGACATTCACGACATCGGCAAGAACCTCGTGTCGATGATGATGGAAGGGGCCGGGTTTGAGGTGACAGACCTCGGCATCAACAATGCCGTCGAAAGCTATATGGAAGCGTTGGAGGCAGAGCAGCCCGATATCCTCGGCATGTCGGCCCTCCTGACCACGACAATGCCCTACATGAAAGTCGTTATCGACACGCTGGTCGAGAAGGGCATGCGCGATGACTACATCGTGCTGGTCGGCGGCGCGCCGCTGAATGAGGAATTTGGAAAGGCCATCGGGGCCGACGCCTATTGCCGCGATGCGGCCGTTGCGGTGGAGACGGCCAAGGACCTTGTTGCGCGAAAACACAACCAGATGAGCGCCTGATGGCGGCTGTCACGGATATAAGTGACAGCCATCTGACGGAACACGGATTAGATGTGACCGGCGCAAAGGGGACGGGCCGCATCCTTCTGATCGCGTGTGGCGCGCTGGCGCGGGAAATCCTGGCGCTGAAGGGACTGAACGGCTGGGACCACATGGACCTGACTTGCCTGCCCGCGAAACTGCACCTGTTTCCCGACAAGATACCAGACGCTGTTCGGCAGGCCGTTCATGTCGGCCGTGCAAAGGGTTACGAAGACATCTTCATTGTCTATGCCGATTGCGGTACCGGCGGTATGCTCGACACAATCTGCGCGGAGGAAGGGGTGGAGCGGGTGCCGGGCCCCCATTGCTATTCCTTCTTCGACGGCAACGACGCCTTTGCCGCCCGCGGCGACGAGGAGATGCGCGTGTTCTATCTGACCGATTTTCTGGTCAAGCAATTCGACGCCTTCGTCTGGCGGCCGATGGGGCTCGACCGGCATCCGGAGCTGCGTGACATGATCTTTGGTAACTATGAGACGCTGGTCTATCTGGCGCAGGTGGATGATCCGAAACTTGACGCGCTGGCCGAGGAGGCGGCAGCGCGGCTTTCGCTCAAATATGAACGTCGTTCGACTGGATATGGCGATCTGGCCGCCGCGCTGGCGGGGGCTGCGTCAGTCGCCTGAAACATCGCCGTCGATGACACGCAGATGCCCGCGGCGTGGTGCGCTTGTCGTGATGCCATCGCCGTCGATTGCAGTCAGGCGATCGGCACCACCATGATCGAACGCTGCCGCTTCCTCGGCAAAGCCTGGCAGTGCGGTCGTTGCTTCCGCCGACGGGCCCGGGCCGGGTTCAATCTCAGTAATGCGGGTGGAGCGGATCGCGCAGCGGCGCGGAGCCGCCGCCAGATGATCGGAGCCGAAGATATGCGCGGCCCCGAGAACCCGGTCCATATGATCGAAATCGTTCTTCAAGGGCGCGAAGACCATCTCGATCTCATGCGCGTCACCATCACTACTGACGACGGAGCCTTGCATAATCGCGATCGATGGCCCGTCGAGCGCCATTTCGATCATCGTACGCAGCCGGGCGCGGTCCGCATCCACCATCATTGCGGTGATGTTCATGCCGCGTACTTCCAGCCCGAAGATATCGTAGAGCATCGATCCCGCCAGCCGAAAGCGTAGATTGCCGGCCCCGAGATTCTCCAGGATGAACGTATTGGCCGCCAGCGACCGCCCGACACCGTTCGCAGTAATCTCTGCCTTATAGGGCGCGGGACGTCCGGCGCGCAGCGCCGACCAGTATTCATAAAGCGCGACCGTCCCAGGGTGTTTCATTCCGAGACGGCGCTGACCCGGCGATTGTGTCATCTTGGTACGACCCCGGCCAGGTTCATTGAAAGTCCAATCCATCTCGTGCATCCATTCTTAATAGTTTCAGTCAGTTGCGGCCCGATTACCAGTGTTTCCAAGCCGGTCATTAAAATTTTTTGCATATTTCGTGCCAAATCCAACACTTGGCGCGCCCCGCCATGATCACTACGGTGGCGACGCAGTGGCGGGATGAGGGCTCATGCAATCAATGACAGGATTTGCCACCGTCGAAGGGGCGAGCGCGGCGCGCAGATGGCGCTGGGAGGCGAAGAGCGTCAACGGACGCGGGCTCGACCTGCGGTTTCGCATCGGCGACGGCCTTGATCAGTTGGAGCCGGACCTGCGCGCCCTGGCGGGCAAGGCCCTGAGCCGTGGCAATGTGACCTTCGCGCTGCGCACGGATGTAGAGGCGGAGGAGGGCGATCTCGTGCTCAATCGCACCGCGCTCGCCACCGCCATCGATGCCGCGCGCGTTGGCGAGGAAATGGCCGCAGACGCCGGACTGCATCTCTCTCCTGCGGGGATCGCCGATCTTCTGGCGCTGAGGGGGGTTCTGGAGCCGGGTGGCCCAGCAGCACCCGAAAAGGATCTGCCAAAGGCGGTGAAGGACAGTTTCATGGACCTCCTTGCTGCCCTCAGTGCCTCACGCGGCGGCGAAGGACAGCGTATCGGCGCGACATTTACGCGGCTCGTGGATGAGATCGAGGCGCTGACCGGTCGTGCTGAAAAAGCATTCGAGGCACAGCAGGCCGCAGCCCCCGTTACCCTCAGCGCACGTGTCGAGGCACTGACGGGTGCGGGGGCGGAGGTGGAGCCAGACCGGCTGGCGCAGGAGCTTGCGTTGCTGGCAGTCAAAGCCGACATCCGCGAGGAAATCGACCGCATCATCGTGCATGTCGCCGCTGCGCGCGACCTGATTGCCAGTGACGGCCCGGTCGGGCGTAAGCTGGATTTCCTGACGCAGGAGTTCAACCGCGAGGTCAACACGCTCTGCTCCAAATCCGCGTCGGCTGAGCTTACCGCCATCGGGCTGGAGCTGAAGGTGGTGATCGACCAGATGCGTGAACAGGCGCAGAATATCGAATGAGTGCCTCGCTTCCCCCTCTTCGCCGCCGTGGCCTTCTGTTCATCCTCTCGTCCCCATCGGGCGCGGGGAAGTCGACCATCTCCCGCCGCTTGCTGGCCGACGATCCGCAGCTTTCATTCTCCGTCTCGGCGACCACCAGACCGATGCGCCCGGGCGAGGAAGACGGGCGCGAATATCATTTCCGCACGCGCGAGGCGTTCGTGGAAATGGTCGAAAGCGGCGATATGCTGGAACATGCGGAGGTGTTCGGCAATCTCTACGGCACGCCCCGCGCGCCCGTCGAAGAGGCGATCGAGGCGGGCCGAGATGTCATTTTCGATGTCGACTGGCAGGGTGCACAGCAGATCGACAATTCGCCCCTGCGCGATGCGGTCGTTTCGGTCTTCATCCTTCCCCCCTCCATCGCGGCGCTGGAGGGGCGGCTGCGCGCACGCGGTCAGGACGACGATGCCGTGATCGTGAACCGTATGGCAAAATCGCGCGACGAGATCAGCCACTATGGTGCCTATCACTATGTCCTAATCAACGACGATATCGATCATTGCACGGCGGAGGTCTCAGCCATCCTGACGGCGGAGCGTCTGCGCCGCCGTCGTCAGCTGGGCCTCAATGATTTTGTGCGCCAGCTGAATAGTGAGTTTGAGGAGAGACAACCATGACCGGAACCTATGCGCTGGACGGTGTCGCGCCGACCCTGCCTGAAGACGGCGATGTGTGGATCGCGCCTGGCGCGCATGTCATGGGGGCGGTGATCGTCGGGCGGGGGGTGTCTGTCTGGTTCAACGCGGTGATCCGGGGCGACAATGATCCGATTACTATCGGGGAGAATACCAATATTCAGGACGGCACCGTCATGCACAGCGATCCCGGCAGTCCGCTGACCATCGGGGCTGGATGCACCATCGGCCACAACGCGATCATCCATGGCTGCACAATTGGGGACAATTCGCTGATCGGAATGGGGGCGACGGTCCTGAACGGGGCGAAGATCGGCAAGAACTGCCTTGTGGGCGCGAACGCGCTGGTCACCGAAGGCAAGGAATTCCCCGATGGATCACTGATCGTCGGCTCACCCGCAAAGGCGGTAAAGGAACTGCCAGCCGCCGCCATTCAGGGCCTGCAGGCATCCGCGCTGCATTACCGCGCCAATATGAAGCGGTTTCGCGGCGGCCTTACTCCGGTCTGAACCCTCCGAGCGCCCTCAGGCGCAGCGGACATCAGCGCCGGTTTCATCTTCCAGCCAATGGAGGGTCTGACCCCGCGCTGCTGCCGCCTGCCAGAGGATCAGGATATGAACCTCGCCCGGAGCGACCTCTCCGATGGAGGGTTTTGCGGCCATCAGGCGCAGCACCTGGTCGGAGGCGCGGATCATGTCCGCATCGGCCCGCCAGCCAAGTTCATCATCATGGTCCGTCAGCCGCAGCGTCCCGCCGCGCGGCATCGTGGACGCGCCGATCATCGCCAGCATCAGAAGCGGTTGAACCGTGCCGAAGGGCAGCTCATCCCGGCTCGCCGCCGACCAGTCGAACACGATCTTGCGGCGTTGGAAATAAGATGAGCAAAGGCTGTCAAGCTCATGTATCGCGATAACTTCTTCGGGCGCACGCGCACCGAATGCGACGCGCATGAATTGCAGCGCGGCGGAGGCGGTCTGGGCGCAATCGGCGATCAGGTCGATCTCCTCTTTCCCCGCGCCGGGAGACATCTGCATCAGCTCGATCCCGTTGCCTATGGCTCCGACCGGACTGATAAGGTCATGACAGATACGGGATGACACAAGGGCCGCCAGCGCCATATCACTCATCTGAAGAACCCGCAGACCTAAGGAGACACCGGCAATGGTACAATTCGAAGTCGGTGCACTGGTGCGTAGCAAGGCCAACCCCGACTGGGGGCTTGGTCAGGTGCAGTCGAATGTGGGCGACAGGATCACTGTGAATTTTGAACATGCAGGAAAACTGGTCCTTACCGGGGATGGTATTGATCTCGAGCTGATTTCGCCCGATTGGGGTTAACAGAGGGTTAATACCCCTTAAGATTGTATAACCACAACAGGTTCGCTGACGGCGCGCGCAGAGCGGCGGATATTGCGTCCCCAACCCACGTCCCATAAGTTACCGACAAGTGAAACCTGCGGCATCTGTCGCCATGGTTCAGAGCAGGAGCACGAAACGTGCGGATAGACGCAGGCCGGTTCACCGTCAGGCTGGCGGAAAACGAACAGGATGTCGCCGCAGCGCAGCGGCTCCGCTATCGCGTATTCGTGGAGGAAATGGGCGCAAATCCGGCTCCGGGTGATGCTGACCTGCGGCGCGAACGCGACAAGTTCGACGAATATTTTGACCATCTCCTTCTGATCGACAATGAGGCGACCCCCGAAGACCCGCTGGATTTCGTGGCTGGTGTCTACCGGCTGATGCGCGGGAAAGTCGCAGCGGCGGGCTGCGGATTTTATGGTGAGAGCGAATATGATCTCACCAAGATCCGCAATTACCCGCGTGAGACGATGGAACTTGGCCGCTCCTGCGTTGACGTCGACTATCGTGGCGGCGCGGCGATGCATCTCCTCTGGACAGGTCTTGGCCAGTATGTTGCCGATCACGGGGTCGAAGTGATGTTCGGTGTCGCGAGCTTTCATGGCGACGATCCTGGCGCACTGGCGGTGCCGCTGTCATATCTACATCACAATCACCTCGCCCCGCTGGACTTGCGCGTGCGCACGCGCGAGGAATTCTTCGTGCCCATGGACGTGATCCCAGCCGATCAGATCAAACGGGCCGATGCGCTTCGCCAGATCCCTGCGCTGATCAAGGCCTATATCCGGCTCGGCGGGTTCGTGGGGGAGGGGGCCTATGTCGATCATGCGTTCAATACGGTCGATGTCTGCCTTCTGATGGACACCAAACGCATGGTGAACCGCTACCGTGACTTCTATCAACGCGAATCCCGCGGCGCGACGGATCGTATCCTGGGCTGAAACCACAATGACGTCCCCCACCATCACCACCTGGAAAGAGGCGGAACCGCCTGAACTGCCTGCTGCATCGCCGGCGCAAAAACTGCGCGGCTCGGTGCGTATCACGATTGCCATCCTGATTACGGTTTTGGGCCTTGCGGTCTTCATGATCGGCAAGGGGTTGCGCAATCTCTTCGGCGACTGGGTCTTCTTTCATTACCGCGTCGCGCGCATCTGGTCGCGGGCTATGCTGATGCTGCTGGGCATGCGGCTGGTGGTGCGCGGCGCACCGATCCGCAAGGGTGGGATTCTTGTCTCCAACCATGTCTCCTGGGCCGATATTCTGGCATTGCGCGCTGTGACACGGGTCAATTTCGTCTCGAAAGCGGAGGTTCGCAACTGGCCCGGCATCGGGTTCATCGCCGAAATTTGCGAGACGGTCTTCATCGAACGTCGCCGCACCGAAGCTAAGCGCCAACAGCATGATCTCTTCGAGCGGATCGAGCGTGATGAGCTTCTCTGCGTTTTCCCCGAAGGAACCTCGACCGACGGGTTGCGCGTCTTGCCGTTCAAATCGGCATTGATGTCCGTCCTGTTCATCGAAGGCGTGCACGAGCACGCGCTCGTGCAGCCTGTATCGCTCGTCTATCGCCCCAATCCCAAACATGATCTGCCGAGCAATTTCTACGGCTGGTGGGGGTCGATGCCGTTCGAAGGGCATATCTGGCAGGTCGCGCAACGATCCCAGGGCGGATCGGTGGAGGTTGTCTACCACGATCCGATGCGCGCGGCCGACTGGGACAATCGCAAGGAACTGACTGCAAAATGCGAAGCGGATGTATTCAGCGCGTTTCCTGAGGAAATGCGCGCGGCAGGAAGGGCGAGCATATGAAGTACCGGACCGTTATTCTCATCGGGTTGCTGTCGGCTTGTGGCCTCGTGCCCGGCGGTTTTGATAAATCCAGACCGGTATCGCCCGTCTTCGACGTGCTGGCACTGGCATCGCCATCGGGCGCATCGACCGAGATTGCCGTGACAGCGTTCGAACATGACGGCAAGGCCATCGTGTGCGCAGCGGCAGGCGGCGGCGACGCGGGGTGGTTGGAGACGGTTCTGAATAGCGCGACCATCTATATCAATGGCGAAGAGATTGCCGCAGGGCTGGCCTTCGGCGCTCGCTATCCAGATCAGAACGGGTTGACAGGCAGCGACGCCCCCTGCGTCGAGACTGCGACGGCGTGGAAGCCGGACTATACCGGAGCCAAGGCGCGCGTGGCGCTGGACCTCGCTGGCGGCTGATGCTGATTGACATGCCAGCGGGCGACTGCGATTACGTGCCTGTGTAATTGATGTGTATGGGACTATAAATGAAAGTTATTGCAATGGCGGCCTGCGCCGCGCTTTTGGTTGCGGCATGCGCGCCGATCAAATCGACATCGACCACCAAGAACATCTCGCGTGATTTTGTGATCAGCAGCGGAACGACGCGGGATGGCAACACAGATCTTTCAGTGGCGGTTCACGCGTTTCCAAGCGGCGGCAAGGTGATGATCTGCGCGGCTGCGGGTGCGGAGGGCAACACGACCTTCACGCCTGAATGGCCTGCAGCATTGCTGCGCGTGACGAGCCTCTATATCGGTGGCGACCGGCTGGTCAGTGGTCTGGATTTCGGCACTCACTACTACGACACCGCGGCGCTGAGGGGCAAGCAGTCCAACTGTGCGATCCTCGATCAGCCATGGAGGTCTGAATACGATGATCTTCGTCAGGGGATACGGATCGGCAAAGTTCGTCTGCTCAGTTAAGGCGGTTTCGGTTCCCGACAGCCTCGCACCGGTCTGATGCCGACATCAAACCAGCACAGCCGCCAAGGCCGCACAGCCCGCGCCTGGTCCACCCGCATGGTCCCAGACGGCGCTGTCCGCCGCAATGAAATCCGCGTGGGCTGACAGCGCCTCGGCAAGGGAGAGGGTCATGCCACCCTCTGCCACGCTTGGCGTCTCGATCATCTCGGCCCACCATTCGAAAAGCGCCGGCTCGGCGACCTTATCATCGTCAAGGCCGTTCGCCATGACGGGGCCGAGCGCCACGTAATCGGCGCCAGCCTCGCCCAATGTCATCCCCTGATGGCGCGATGCGCCGCCAAAGGCCCCGATGATGGCATCTTCGCCCAGCGCCTTGCGTGCATCGCGCACCGAGAGGCGCGGATTGGCCAGATGAACGCCGTCAATGCCGAGACTGGAAACAAGGCGAAAGTGGTCGGTCAGCACCAGCGCCACATCACGCGGATGGCAAACTTCGCGCAACTGATCGGCGATGCGGCGGATCATATCTTCATCTTCGGTCGCGGTGCGCAGGCGCACACAGGCAACCGGCGCTGCGTCAAGCGCCGCCGAGAGAGCATCGGCGAAGGTCGATGGGGCTGACAGGGCAGGGGTGATCAGGTAAAGGCGTGCGCCGGTCTCTTCGGTGCTCATTGGTCAGGCTCCTGCCGGGCGCGGGGTCGGGTGCCAGTCAGGCGCGGCCATCTCGAACCCTTCAAACGTAAATCCGGGGCTGACCGTACAACTGACCAGCGTGTAGCGCCCGAGCGAGGCAGCCGTCTGCCACCAGCCCGCCGGCACGATGATCTGCGGCCGTTGCCCCTGTGACAGCTCGGTGCCGAGCAGCTTTGTCTCAGCATCATGCCCGTCGGGCGACAGTGTCAGCGCCAGTGGGGCCCCGGCATGCCAGTGCCAGATTTCGGTCGCATCAACCCGGTGCCAATGGGAAAACTGGTCGGCCTCCAACAGATAATAGATCGCTGTGCCGCTGGCGCGCTGACCTTCTGGCGCATCGGCGCGCCAGGTCTCCGCATACCAGCCGCCCTCGGGATGGGGGGCCAGGCCCAGGGCCTCGATGATCTCGCGCGCGTCTTTCATCATGCCCCTACTTTGGCCGGGCTGCGTGTCATGTCCACATGATCTATGCCGCCATCGTCATAAATGTCCGAACAGCGCAGGAACCCGAGGCTGCCATAGAACCCCTCAAGATGCAGCTGTGCACCAAGGGTGATTGCCCGGCCCGGTGCCTTCGCCTCCACATGGTTCAGCGCGGCGCGCATCATTTGGCGTCCAAGACCTGTGCCGCGATGGTCTTGGTGGACCGCGACACGGCCGATGACAACCGGCCCCTGGCCATCGAGTCCAATGATCCGCAGCGTCGCGGCGAGCGCGCCGCCAACATTCGCCAGACAATGAACGGCTGATTTGTCGGCACCATCCAGTTCCGGATAGAGACTTTCCTGTTCGAGGATAAACACATCGAAGCGCAACTTCAGCATGTCGTACAATTCATCCCCCACCAGCGCCGCGAAGGGCCGGAAGGTCATCCGATAGGCGTTGATGTTAGCCAATCAGCTTTTCCATGATCTCGTCAGACATCTCGAAATTCACGGTGACATTCTGGACGTCATCATCATCTTCGAGCGCGCCGATCAGCTTGAACAGCGTCTCGCCATTGCTTTCATCAACGCTGGTCAGGGTCTGAGGCTTCCACACCAGCTTCACCGATTCCGCTTCGCCGAGGGCATCCTCCAGCGCACCGGACACTTCCGCCAGGTCGGTGGCCTCGGTATAGATCAGGTGGCCATCATCGCTGCTTTCGACATCCTCTGCCCCCGCTTCGATGGCGGCCATCATCACCGTGTCTTCATCGCCGATATCGGCGGGGTAGGTGATCTGACCCTTGCGGTCGAACATGAAGCTGACGGCGCCGGTTTCCGCAAGATTACCGCCGTTTTTCGAGAAGGTGGAGCGCACGTTGGACGCTGTACGGTTCTTGTTGTCGGTCATCGCCTCGACGATCACGGCAACGCCGCCGGGGCCGTATCCCTCATAGCGGATCTCGTCGTAGTTTTCCGCATCCCCCCCTTGGGATTTCTTGATCGCGCGCTCGATGACGTCCTTCGGGACCGACTGGCCCTTCGCCTCCTTCACCGCAAGGCGCAGGCGGGGGTTCTTGTCCGGATCGGGGTCGCCCATCTTGGCTGCGACAGTGATTTCCTTCGCCAGCTTGGAAAACAGCTTGGAGCGGACAGCATCCTGCCGCCCCTTGCGATGCTGGATATTCGCCCATTTGGAATGGCCTGCCATGGGAACCCTCGATCTTGTGACAATGCTTTGGCGGCTTATAACGCCGTCACAGAGGCCAGAAAAGGGGGATCAGCAGGGATGCGACCAGCCCAAGCCCGACATTCATCGGCAGCCCCAGACGCAGAAAGTCGGTGAACCGGTATCCGCCAGGCGCATAGATCATGGTGTTGGTCTGATAGCCGATCGGCGTGGCGAAGCTGAGCGAGGCCGCCAGCATGACCGCCACTACGAAGGGGCGCGGATCAACCCCCATCGTGCCGGCCAGCGAGATTGCGATTGGCGTGACAACGACGGCGACGGCAGCGTTCGACAACAGCTCCGTCATCGCGGACGCGATCAGGTACATGAGCCAGAGCGCCATCCAGGGCGAGACCATCATCAAAAATGGCGCAAGTTCCGCCACGATCAGGTCGGACGCTCCCGACACCTGCAAGGCCCGCCCCACGGCCAGCATCGCGAAAATCAACGTCAGAAGGCGCCCGTCGATCACATCGAACGCCTCATCCGCATCGATGCAGCGGGTCAGAAGCACCACCGCCACGCCGATGATCGCGGCTCCGGCAATCGGCACCAGCCCGAGCGCGGCCGCACCGACAATCGCGGTCAGGACGAGGATCACCAAAGGGGCTTTCGAGCGCCGGTATGACCGACCTGACGGAGCATCCAGATCCACAAGACTAACGTCTTCGGCCAACCGCCGGATGTCCTCTCGCGCCCCCTCCAGCAACAATGTGTCACCCACGCGCACAACGACATCGTCCAGTTTCTGGCCCACACGTTGATTGCGCCGATGGACCGCCAGCGGATACACGCCATAACGGCGCCTGAGGCGCAACCGACCCAGCGTCTTGCCCACAAGGGTGCAATCGGGGCCGATCAGGGCCTCCACCGTCACGGTCTCGGTCGAGGCGATTTCGTCGACCATGGCGATGCTTTCGGTCTCTCGCAGGGTCAGCAACTCATCCACACCGGTGCGGATGACAACGATGTCGCCTGCCTCGAAGGTGACGGAGGCGAAGTTGCGGCGCAGTGATGCGTCACCGCGCAACACATCGACCACCCGCATTCCGTCCCGGCGAAACAGCTCAAATTCAAGAGGGGATTCGCCGATCATGGGGGAGCCTTCGACGACAGCGACCTGGGTCATGAATTTCGGATCGCGCTTTTCCGACAGAAACCCGGCCATCGCCTCGCGTTCTGGCAGGAAGCGATTTGCGGTCAGGGCAATGAACGAAACGCCGACAGTGGCGAGGATCAGCGCCAATGGCGTGATCTCGAACAGGCTGAACGGGGCCAGCCCCTCGGCCCGCGCAACCCCGTCGACCAGAAGATTGGTGGATGTACCGATCAGCGTACAAACGCCACCAAGGATCGCGACATAGGACAGGGGAATCAGGACTTTAGATGGTACCGCACCGAGACGGGCACCAAGCTGCGTGACCACAGGGATCAGGATCAGGACGACCGGTGTGTTATTCATGAAGGCCGAGGCAACCAGTGTGAAGATCACCATGCCGACGATGGTGGAATAGGGTTTTTCCTCGGCCGATATGACCAGCCAGTGCGTCACCGCGCCGAGCGCGCCCGTCCTGACCAATGCGCCGGAGATGATGAACATGGCGGCGATCGCGATCGGGGCCGGGTTGGCGACCGCCTCGATCGTTTCCTCCACCGTCAGGATACCGAGCGCCATCAGCGTCGCACATCCGGCGATGGCTACGGTTTCGGGAGAGTATGACTCCGACACGAACAAGGCGAACATCGTGCCGACCACGATCAGTGTCAGAATGGCGGGGCCGGAACCCGATGACATGAAATCGGTGAAAAGGCTGGGCACGCCTGGTGCGCTCCTCATGTTGCGGCTGTCACAGACTATACGAAGGGATCGCACACCAAAAGGGCGGACCGGTCAGGGGGCATCAGCCGGGCAGGATTTCTGACAGCCGCCCGCCCATGCGCAGGGGCGATGTCGCTACCGCCCGCCCGGTCCGGTCATCCGTCTCCACATAGACGCCGGAGATGGTCGCGCCGCCTTCCGCAGGTGTGAACCGCCCGGACGACATGCCGGTCACGAAGCGGCGCAGCGGCTCGCCCTTGTCCATCCCGATCACGCTGTCATAATCGCCGCACATGCCCGCATCCGACTGATAGGCGGTGCCGCGCGGCAGGATCATGGTATCCGCCGTCGGCACATGGGTGTGGGTGCCGACGACAAGGCTGGCCTTGCCATCGAAATAGTGCCCGATGGCCATTTTCTCGGATGTCGCCTCCGCATGAAAATCGATGATGATCGCGTCTGCACCGGTGCCGAGCGGGTGTTTGCGCAAGGCCGTCTCCAGCGCCGAAAATGGATCGTCATAGGGGCGCGACATGAATACCCGCCCCAGCGCCTGCGCCACCAGCACCCGCTTGCCGCGCGGCGCATCGAACAGGCGTGCGCCGATGCCGGGCGCGACCCTGGCGAAATTCAGCGGGCGCAGGATACGCGGGTCCTTGTCGATATGGCTGAGCATATCCTTCTGGTCGAACGCATGGTCGCCAAGGGTGATGCAGTCGGCACCGGCGGCGAAAATCTCATCCGCGATCTTGGCAGTGCAGCCATAGCCAGCGGCGCTGTTCTCGGCATTCACCACGATGAAATCCAGCTTCAGCCGCTCACGCAGACCGGGCAGGGCCTCGATCACTGCGGTGCGGCCCGGACGGCCCACAAGATCGCCGAGGAAGAGCAGCTTCATGACGCGATCTCCACTGTTTCGGCTTCGGTCACGATGGCATCCAGCCGCTGATCCGTCGGCTCGGTTGGGACCGTGCGGACTTCCTGCGCGGCATAGGCGAAACCGATGGCGACGGTGGGGCGCGTTCCTCGCAACCCTTCGAGGGTCCGGTCATAGAACCCGCCACCATAGCCGAGCCGCCAGCCCTGCCTGTCCCAGCCGACAAGGGGCACGATCAGGACTTCCGGTTCCAGCCAGTCGCCATGCGCGGGCACTTCGGCCCCAAACGCGCCCACGATCATTTCGCTGTCCGGGGTCCATTCGCGAAACCTGAGCGGCGCACCCGCAGCCTCAATGACCGGCACGCAGATGCGAGCACCGGCCTGATGCAGGCTGACCATTGCGGTTGTCGGGTCAATCTCCGACCGGATTGGCCTGTAACCGGCGATGATGCGCCCTCGTGCGGGGCCGATCCGGTCAATCAGCCGGGACGTGGCACGAAGCGCGGCATCGGTGGCGTTGGCATGGGCGAGCGCGCGACCCTTGTAGAGCGCCTTGCGCAGCCCTGCCTTGTCCTCGGTCAAGGTCACACAAGCGATCCGCAGAATTGCTGGATGCGGGTGCAGGCCTCGGTCAACTGCTCGTCCGATGTGGCGTAGGAGATCCGGAAACAGGGCGAGACGCCAAAGGCGCTGCCAAAGACCACGGCGACGCCGGTTGCCTCCAACAGCTCCGTTGCGAAGATCTCGTCTGTCTCGATCACCACGCCGCCCGGCGTCGACTTGCCGATGCAGCCCCGGATCGAGGGATAGACGTAAAACGCGCCTTCGGGCCGGGGGCATTCGATCCCGTTGGTCTGATTCAGCATGGATACCACAAGATCGCGGCGACGCTGAAAATGTTCCAGCGACCAGGGGATGTAATCCTGCGGCCCGTTCAGCGCCTCGACAGCCGCCCATTGGCTTACCGAGCAGGGGTTGGAGGTCGACTGCGATTGCACCTTGCCCATCGCCTTGATCAGAGGCTCCGGCCCGCCCGCATAGCCGATGCGCCAGCCGGTCATCGCGTAGGCTTTCGAGACGCCATTGACGGTCAGCGTGCGGTCATACAGCTCTGGCTCCACCTCCGCCGGGGTGGCGAAAGTGAACTCTTCGTAGGCGAGGTGTTCGTACATATCGTCGGTCATCACCCAGACATGGGGGTGGCGCATCAGAACATCGGTCAGCGCCTTCAGCTCCGCCGCCGAATAACCGGCCCCGGTGGGGTTGGAAGGGGAGTTGAAGATCAGCCATTTGGTCTTTGGCGTGATCGCAGCCTCCAGTTGCGCGGCGGTGATCTTGAATTCGGTCTCGATCCCGGCCTCGATGATCACCGGCTCACCCCCCGCCAGAAGGACCATGTCGGGGTAGGACACCCAGTAGGGCGCGGGGATCACCACCTCGTCGCCGGGGTTCAGTGTGGCGACCAGTGCGTTGTAGAGCACCTGCTTGCCGCCGGTGGAGACGCTGATCTGGCTTGGCGTGTAGGTGAGGTTGTTGTCACGCTTGAATTTGGCGCAGATCGCCTGCTTCAGCTCCGGTATGCCATCGGGCGCAGTATAGCGGGTCTGACCGCCATCGATGGCAGCCTTGGCGGCGTTGCGGACATTCTCAGGCGTATCGAAGTCAGGCTCGCCCGCGCCGAGGCTGATGATATCGCGGCCCGCAGCCTTCAGCTCCCGCGCCTTGGTGGAGACGGCGATGGTCGGCGATGGTTTGACGCGGGCAAGGCTGTCGGCGAGAAAGGCCATGGGGCAGGCTCCTGACTTAAGTGCGTCAGTGGTTTACGCCGCCTTCCGTCCCTTGCCAAGCAGGCTGAGCGCCCTGCCATCCAGAATGATCAAACCCGCCGCGATCAGCGCGCAACCGATATAGGTGGATGGCGCGAGTTTTTCGCCAAGGAACACCGCACCAAGCAGGATCGACAGGGGCGGCATCATGATCGTGACCAGCATCAGGTTGCCCGATCCCGCCGCCGCCAGGATGCGATAATAAAGAAGATAGGCACAGAACGTGCCGATGACCGAAATGTAAGCCAGCGATGCGATGGTCAGCGCGCCATGGGGCAGGGTGGGCGTCCCCTCCACCATCCAGGCGAGCGGAAGCATGATCAGGGACGATCCGGTCAACATGCCTGCTGCGGATACTGCTGGCGTGAGGCCCTTCATGTAGAGACGCGCCCAGACACCGGCGAAGGCATAGGACGTGGTCGCGCCGAGGATCGCAAGCTGGCCGAGCGCGCGCAGATCGAATGCGGTCAGCACATCCAGCCCCATGATCACCGCCACCCCCAACACCCCGACAGCAACGCCGGCGAGACGGCGCGCGGTCAGACGCTCATCCACCAGAAAGATGGAGGCGACGACGATGCCCGAGAACGCGGTTGTGGCATTCAGGATGGAGGCAAGGCCGCTTTCGATTTCCGTCTGTCCCCAGGTGATCAGACCAAAGGGAATGACGTTGTTTAGCGCCCCCATGACAAGGAACGCGCCCCAGACCGCCAACCCGCGCGGCACGGCCATCCCCTTGGCAATCACATAGAGCCAGAGGAGCAGCATCGCCCAGAACACCCGGTGAAAGACGATCCAGAGCGGCGTCATACCGTCGAGCGCATATTCAATGAAGAGAAAGATCGCGCCCCAGATCAGGGCCAGAAGCAGAAGGTCGATCCAAGCGCGAAGCGGGATATTGGGTGCGGTGCTCATATGCCCGGCTTACGCGGCCCTCGCGGCAGGCACCACCCGTTTCTTGCGCCAACGATCGTGGCCCTGCATCGGTTGAAAAGGTGGTGGAGCGGGTGAAGGGAATCGAACCCTCGTCGTAAGCTTGGGAAGCTTCTGCTCTACCATTGAGCTACACCCGCATCGCATCCGGGTGTTAGATCGCAGGGCAAAGACCGTCAAGCCGATAGTTCTCGCCGCCGACGGATGGGCTGCGGTGCGCCACGTTGGCGATCCCGGCCTGATGTGTTCGGATTGAGACCGGTTTGGCGATTACCTTCGTGTCTTGCTGGGTCCGGAAAGTGCCAAGTTTCCGCCGAAGCGACATTGCGCGGCAAAGATTCGGGCTGAGGTTGACCCGGTCCTTGGGAACAGGTCGCGCCGCGACACGTTGCACGTCGCGCATACCGTCGCCGCAATGTGTTGAAGGGCCAAGACAGGATCAGTTGATCGCCGAAAGGAGCTCAATGCGCGGCCGCCCGGCCCTGACCTCCACTTCCGCGCTGACCCCATAAATCGCTGCGATGCGGTCGGCTGTCAGTACGACCGCCGGTGCGCCTGTTGCCACCACCAAGCCAGCTTGGAGGCAGATGACATGGTCCGCAAATCGCCCCACCAGTGACAAGTCATGCATTGCCGCAATCACCGGGATGCGGCGTCTGCCTGCATCCGCTTTCACCGCTTCCAGCACCAGCAGCTGGTGGCGAAGATCCAGCGCGGCGGTTGGCTCATCCAGCAGCAGCGCCTGTGGCGCGCGGACCAGCGCCTGTGCCAGGAACGCGAGTTGGCGCTGGCCGCCAGACACTGCGTGCAGCGGACGATCCGCCAATGCCGACAGCCCGAACTGTGCCAGCAGGTCGGATGCAGCGTCGACGACGGCGGCAGGTGTGGACCAGCCGAGCGACGATAACCGCCCGAGCATCACTGTCTCGAGCAGCGTAAGGCCGGAAGCGGCAGACGTGTCCTGCGGCATATATGCGATGTCTTCGCGGCGATTGGCGCTGGCACCGCCCAGCAGGACATGGCCCGTCGCCGGCGACAATCCGGCAATCGCGCGCAATAGCGTCGACTTCCCCGCGCCGTTAGCGCCGATCAGCGCGGTGAGCGAGGATGCTGGCGCGTAAAAGTTCGCTTCACGGACGACGTCAACGCCATCATATCCCACGCTCAGATCTTGTGTGTCCAGCATCACCAGTACCTTTTTCTGCCCCTGAGCAGCAGGAAGAATAGAAAAGGCACACCAATCACTGCCGTCACGATGCCAATGGGAATGATACCGCCTGGAGACAGCGTTTTCGACAGGACCGAGGCACCCGCCATGACCAATGCGCCCATGAGGGCGGAGAGAGGGATCAGAAAGCGTTGATCCTCACCGACCAGCATCCGGGCAAGATGGGGCGCAACCAGTCCGACAAAGCCGATCGTGCCGACAAACGCAACGGAGCCCGCGGTCAGCAATGCTACAACCGCGAAAATCTTGATCCTCAGCCGCCCCACATCGACACCGACAGCGGCGGCCCGGTCATCGCCGAGGCGGAGCGCGGTCAGCCGTCGCAAATCCGCAATGATCAGAAGGCTGCCCAGCCCGACGATGCCGGCAGCTATGGGCAGATTGGTCCAGTTCGCCTTGCCCATCGACCCGAACAGCCAGAAGACGATCTGCTGCAAGACCTCGGGGGCTGCGAGATACTGGATCAAGGATTGCAGCGACTGGAACAGAAACAATGTTGCGATCCCTGCAAGCACCATGACCTCGGCGCTTGCCCCCTTCAGCCGCGAGACCCCGTAGACGATGGCGGCGGCGATCCCTGCGGCGGTGAAGGCGGCAAGCGGAATGGTCATGCCTGGCCAGATCGGCAGGGTGATGCCGGACAGGATCACCATAGCAGCACCAAACCCCGCCGCGGCCGAAAAGCCGAGCGTATAGGGGCTGGCCAGTGGATTGCCGAGAATTGATTGCATCAGAGCCCCAGCCGCGCCCAGACCGGCACCGACCGTCAATGCCATGAGGGCCTGCGGCAGTCTGATCGCGTTCACGATGGCAGCAACGCGGCGATCGGCTGCATCGGGCGCGAACAGGGCCGTCCAGACCTCACCAACGGACAGGAGCGCGGGCCCCGTCAGGATGTCTGCGACCAGCGCGCAGACTAGTGCGACCGCCGCAAAGCAGACCATGAAGGCGCGGCGGCGTGTCAGTCGGGCGTAACCCCGCGATATCTCCGACGCCCCCAGTTGGGAACGCCGGTCTTCAGTCGTTGCCACGACTATTTCGGAAAGCGGGTCATGTAGGCACCCTTCGCTTCGATTGGCAGATATTCATCGAAGAACCGCTCAAGGGTCTCCTGTGGGTCGACATCGGCGAAAGCCTCCGGATACAGCACTTTCGCGATGTACTGGAGATACGCGTAGTCATAGAGGGTCCGCGCACCGCCGTGATAGACAGCGTGAACCTGCCCGTTCTTCACCGCGGAAAGATCAGACCAGCCAGGTCGATCCAGATAGGGTGCGATCCTTTCATGGGTCTGGGACGGATCGACACCCGGCCCCATGAGTACCGCCTCATCACGTCCGATCCAGCCGGACCCGGCGATAAAGATCGCTTCTGGGTCCTGCGCCAGGACGTATTCCGGGTTGAGCGGTGCCCATTTGCCAACCTGCCCGAGTGCGATGTTGTTACCACCCGCCAGACCGACAACGCCGCCCCACATGTGATCGCTGTAGGTGTTGCCATATTCGCCCGGCCCGCGATTGCCGAGCTCGACATAAACCCGCTTTGGCTCTCCTCCCGCCTTGGCGATCCGTGCCTCTACATCGGCGACAGCGGCGGCATATTCGTTCGCCAAACGCCGGGCGCGGTCTTCAGCGCCCATCACTTCGCCGATCAGCACTGTCGAGGCGACATGTTTCTCGACAGTTTGTGCGTTGTAGTCGGTGACCACGACGGGGATGCCCGCCGCCTCGATCGTGGCGACGATGTCACCAAGGGCCGAATACTGCCACTGCGCGATGATGGCGACGTCCGCCCCGCTGGCGAGCGCCGCTTCGACGGAGAAGGTGCCTGCATCGACTTCGCCGACATCGGCCAGCTCTTCAATCCGTGGTGTGGTTTTGGAATAGGCCTGCCATTGCAGGTTCCGCCAGCCATACCAGGCGTCTTTGGAAATAGCGACAACGCGGTCATAGGCATCGGGCCCGGCAATGGCCATGAAGTCTTCGAAGTAAAACCCGAGAAGAACTTTCTGGGGCTCGTCCGGCACATCGACCGTACGGCCCAGCACGTCAGTGACCGATTTTGCCTCGACAGGTGCTGTCGACAGCAGTGACGCGGCTGCAGCCGCGGCCATGAATAGGGTGCGCATGGCATATCCTTCTGATCATAGGAGAATGTGCGCGGCGGGGACCGCGCAGGTTGTCAGCCCGACAGGATCAGACAGGCGGCGCGCGCACCGCATAGGGCGAGACATCGGCAAAGGCTGCCAGACGCCGCTCACGGGGCACTGCATAGGCATGATAGCGAACGTTCTCGGGGCGGGTGACTGTGACTTGCGGCCATGAGACACTTGCCACCGAGATACATAAAGGACAAAGCGGGCCGATGGTTTCCAGCGGCTGATCGCCACCGCCGAAGTCCCACTCGATCACTATCAGGCCCGTGGGTGTACAAATGACGATCATATCGGCCGAGCGCTCCACGCCCGTCTCGATCTGATCTGAAATCGCCGGTCCGGCCTGCCCCAGAAGGAGCAGGATCACCGAAAGCCAACCCATGAGCCGGAACCTACGCATTGGTGCAGACTGGTCTACTTGCTGCCATTTCGCCATGCCGAAGTTAACAAAACGGATGCGACGTCTCACCTCAGGTGGTAGAGATTTGACGGTGGGGTGTCGTTAGCCCCCGAAGGATTGCTATCGAGCAGCTGGCTGTGTTCCGGCATTCCCATCGGATTGCCCGAGACGACAGGCATCCACCAAGATGGACGCGGTGATCGAGGCTTTGGACGCGCAACCAAGAGCCTCCGGTCTTAGGTGGATATCATTCCACCGGATCGATTGGCCCTGGAAGGGCGGCTTTGCGGCAAATGGCGGGCGCTGGGGCGCAAAGGCCGATTAACGCGCCCCCGCAAGAAACGTCGATGGAAACTTTTCGAAGCAACCTGGAACCAGCCTGTTGAACCGGCGACCTGCGCGGCTAATGTCGCTGTCATGCAGTATGCGAGAGACATCATAGGTGCCGACGAAAATTGGTGGCGAGGGGCGGTGATCTACCAGATCTATCCGCGCAGTTTTCAGGACAGCAATAACGACGGGATCGGGGATCTTGCGGGGATCGTTCATCGGCTTCCGCATGTTGCAGAACTCGGGGTTGATGCGATCTGGATCAGCCCGTTCTTTCGCTCGCCCATGAAGGATTTTGGCTATGACGTGAGCGAGTATCGCGATGTGGATCCGATTTTTGGGGCGATCGGCGATTTCGAAGCGCTGATCCACCGCGCACACCAGCTGGGACTGCGCGTGCTGATCGATCTGGTCCTTAGTCATACCTCTGACCAGCACCCCTGGTTTCGCGAAAGCCGCGTCAGCCGCGACAACCCCAAAGCGGACTGGTATGTCTGGGCAGATGCCAAACCGGACGGCACGTCGCCCAATAACTGGTTGTCGATCTTTGGTGGAACGGCCTGGGAATGGTCGACGGAGCGCCGGCAATACTATCTGCATAATTTTCTCGCCGAGCAGCCGGACCTCAACCTGCATAACCCCGAAGTGCAGGATGAGATGCTTGATGTGGCACGTTTCTGGCTGGACAAGGGCGTCGATGGCTTTCGCCTCGACACCGTGAACTTCTACTTTCACGATGACGAGTTGCGCGACAATCCGGTTCTGCCCGAAGCCGCGCGTAACGAAGTGCTGACGCCAAGCGTCAATCCCTATAACTGGCAGGATCACGTCTACGACAAGAACCGGCCGGAGACAGAGGTGTTCCTGCAACGGCTTCGCAGCGTTTTCAACGAATACGAAGCGACAACCAGCGTAGGAGAGATCGGCGACGCACAGCGCGGCCCCGAAATTCAGGCCGCTTACACGGCAGGCGGCGACAAGCTTCACATGTGCTATGACTTTTCCTTTCTCTCCAACACACCACCATCGGGGCTCCATTTTGCGGAAGTCTTGCGAACTTTCGCCGCTGCTGGACCGGAGAGTTGGCCGCTATGGGCATTTTCCAACCATGACGTGATGCGCCATGTCTCCCGCTGGGCGCTGGATGAGCCTGCAGCGCGGGTCTATGCTGCACTTCTGATGTCGCTGCGCGGCAGCATCTGTCTGTATCAGGGGGAGGAGCTTGGCCTGCCCGAAGCTTACGTGCCCTTTGAAGATCTGCAGGATCCTTACGGGATCCGGTTCTGGCCGCGTTATCATGGCCGCGACGGATGCCGCACACCGATGCCCTGGACAACGGACGTCGCGCATGGCGGTTTTTCCACGGCTCCGAAGACATGGCTGCCGATCACTGTCGACCATCTCGACCGCGCGGTATCTCTTCAGGATGCGGACAGGTCCAGCATGCTGACGCACTACCGTGAGATGCTGGCCTATCGGCGGGAGCGCCCGGTCCTGCTCCACGGCTCGCTCGATATCGTCGAGGCACGTGCGGATTTCCTCAGCTTCGTAAGGCGGTGGGACGGGCAGGGGATGTTCTGCGCCTTCGCGCTCGGCGAGGCACCGCAGACCATCACTTATCCCGCCGGGGACTGGCGCGCGGACGTCATGGCTCCGATCAGGCCGGAGCCTTCGGACCCGATTACGCGCCTTGACGGCTGGACGGCGTTTTTCGCGCAGGCGGTCGACATCTAGGCAAATTCAGGCGTCGTCGCCTCACCCGGCTTCGTTCGCTTCACAAAGACCGGAATGGCGCGACGAAACCGCGGCTCCCCAAGCGGACACATCGCCTGTGCGCACTGTCTTGCGCAGGCTCACCATGCGCTGCTGGCGCTCCTTCGGCTCCATCGACAGCGCGTGGAGGATCGCGCTGTCCATCGATTTGTTTGAGAAAGGATTGGTGACCACCGCCTCATGCAACTCCACCGCAGCGCCGGCAAATTCGGATAGAACGAGCACCCCGTCCTCATCGACACGCGATGCAACATATTCCTTGCAGACGAGGTTCATCCCATCCGCGAGCGGCGTGATCCAGGCGACGTCGGCGGCGCGGTAATAGGCCACCAGCTCATCAAACGGGATGGGCTGCGAGATCAGCGCCACCGGCTGCCAGTCGAGCGCGCCGTAGCGCCCGTTGATCCGTCCCGCGATCTGTTCAATCTCGCTCTGGATTTCGGCATAGACCGTCATGGCCTTGTTCGCAGGGACGGATACGTGCATGAGCCGTACCGTGCCATGCAGATCGGGGTTTGCCTCCAACAGGCGCTCGAAACTCGCCAGTTGCTCGATGCCGCCCTTGGTATAGTCCGTCCGCCCAACGGAGAGGATCAGTTTGCGCCCGCGCAGGTCTTTCTTGATCTCGACCATCTGGGCCTCGGTTTCGGGCATTCGCGCGCGATCCTCGATAAAACCGACATCGACGCCAACGGGCGTGACGCTCAAGCCCACGCGCCGCCCCTGATGTGCAAGCGCGGTTGGGATTGTCCGCTCGGAAAGTGCCGTGCCCTCGGATAACAATTCCGGTTGGGCCTGACGACGCTCGACAATTTCGATATCAAACAGGCTGCGCGCAACAGATGCGAAATTTGCTGCATATCTGGGAATGTGAAAACCGACATCGTCGCAGGCCAAAAGGCTTTCAACGATTTCCTTGCGCCAGGGCAGAACGTTGAACATGTCGGCGGATGGGAAGGGTGTGTGATGAAAGAAAGCGATCCTGACATCGGGTCGAAGCTTTCTGAGGTAACCGGGTACAAGCCAGAGGTTATAGTCATGCACCCAGACGAGCCCGCCTGCAGCGGCCTCTTCCGCCGCCGCTTCTGCAAAGCTCCAATTCACTTGCCGGAAGTTCGGCCATTCGACCGGGTCGTAATTGTACTTTTCCTTGAAGCTGTGAAGGATCGGCCAGAATGCCTCCTTCGAGGTGACGTGATAAAACTCCCGCACCTGACTGGCGGATAGCGGCAGGCGGGAGACTGAGTAGGTGCCATAGGCGTCGTCGATTTCGATGACCCGCTCAAAATCGGGGTTAGTCGGATCCTCCGCCAGTTTCCACGCGACCCAGGCCCCATGATCGACGCCGCCGAAAAAGCTCTTGAGCGTCGGCACGATCCCGTTGGGGCTGGTGTTTTCCTTGAGAACTACGCGGCCGTCCTCCTCAACCTCCTCATAAGGCTGGCGGTGGTACACGATCACGAGATCAGATGACATGCGAACCTCTTTTCAGGTTGCTTCTTCAAGAAAGCCAAAGGCGCGGATCGCCTCTTCGATCCCGGCGGCACCGTGGCCCCCGGCAACATATACATGATCCAGCCCGTCGAGACGCTCCAGCAGCCGGGGCTCAGCGCCGCCGACGGCTACGGCGGGCAGACCGAGCGCAAGCATGGACAGATCATTCAGCGTATCGCCAGCCGCGAGGCAATAACGGTCTTCAACGCCGAGATGTCGAAGCAGCCGGCGAAGGGAAGGCCCCTTGCTGACACCTCTGGGCAGCACATCGAAAAAGCGATTGTCGGAAATCAGAACGTCGAGCCCCATATCCTCGACGATCCGGGTCGCGCGAGCGTCGAACGTGGACGAATCCATGTCGTAGCTGACGCGATACCGAAAATCCGTCGATTGCACCGATAGGCCGGGCGCGTCATCCAGTGCGGCGCGCACTGCCGGCCCTGCATCGCGCCATGCGGCGGCGATTTCCGCCTCCAGTTCCGGGATCGGACGGGGAAGGTGATCTTCAGCGACGGAGGCAATCGTGGTGCCGACATCACCGACGACGAAATCGGGACGCGGCGATCCCCGGTCGCGGGTCAGTTCCTGTATGAAGGCCGGATCGCGGCCGGTCACGAAGATCAGGCCCACATCCGCGCGCCGTGCTTCGATCCAGGCGTAAAGCCGCGCACGGTCTTCGTTGCTGCCACCGAGAAATGTACCGTCAAGATCGGTGGCCAGGACAAGAGGTCGGGCTGATAGGGGCGGGAGAGATGCGCTCAACTCATCCGCTCCACCCGCGTCGCGGCGTGCTTCGCCCATGATCGAAGGCACATCCCCGCTGGTGCCAGGATGCGGACAGGCACTCGGCCCCAAGATTCCCCGCCGCAATCGGTGGTATCCGGCAAAGGGCACGCGCCGCCACCTGATCGGTCGTAGAAACGAGGGACATCTCTCACTGTGCTCTCTCCTGCCGCTTCACATCGGCATATCCTGATCTGATAACGCCAGCCGAACCCTATGGTTGCGTTCCAAGACTGACTTAGTCTTGCGTCGGGGTGATTTGCCACTGGTGAGCAACGTAGCGCAATCGGTCGTGCAAACCCACCAATTGCCGGTGATGACGGCTTTCACGCCGTTTCGGCCGCCTGTCGCAGCATTTGCAGAACAAAGGCTGCATGAGGCATTTAACAGCAGGCAACCTGGTGAGGTCAGTCTGACATTCCACCAAAAATTCACCCTGAAAATCGCAATTTGATGCAATCATCCGCATGGAGGCGGAGGTAGCGTAGGTGTGATCTGTTCCATGGACCCCCTTGGATGCTAACTCCGCAGATCGCACTGGAGACATCGATGATGGCCCAAACCCGCTACCAGTTCTACCGCAACGCAACGGCGAAGTTGACCTATGCCGGTACGACATTCCTGCTCGACCCCATGCTGTCTGTGAAAGGGGCATTACCGTCATTTGCGGGGGTTGCGCCAAATCCGACGGTCGACTTGCCGGATAGCGCTGACAACATCATCAGCGGTATCGACGCGGTCATCGTCAGCCATCTGCACGGCGACCATTTTGATGGTGCTGCTGCCGACGCGTTGGATAAATCACTACCCGTCCTGACACCACGCAACGGCGCCCCCAGCGACAAGAGCAAGCCTGAAGAACTGACACCATTTGTCGACAGTTTGCTCACAGCAGGCTTCGAGAACGTAACAGAGATCGCGTCGGACGCTTCCGATCAGATCAGTTTTCGCGGTATCACCATCAGCCAGGTCTTCGCGCAGCACGGCAAGGGCAAGCTTGGTAAGATGATGGGGGGCGTTAACGGCCTGATACTGGAGGCTGACGGACATCCGACGCTCTATTGGGCCGGCGACACGATCCTGGATGAGGAAGGCGAGGTTGCCGCCATCCTTCAGCGCCACAGGCCGGATCTGATCATTGCCCATACCGGCGGGCCGGTCATCGAAGCGCTCTCGCCTGATCTTCTGCTCATGGACGCGGGTCAGGCGGCACGCTTCGTTGACCTTGCCTTTGCGGCAAACCCGAAGGTCGAGATCATCGCGATACATATGGAGGCGCTGGACCATTGTTTTTCGACCCGCGTGGACCTGAAGCAGGCTCTTGGATCGCTTCCAGATGACAAGCGCAGCCGCGTGCATATCCCCGCTGATGGGGATACGCTGGTGTTCGGCGGTTAAGTCGGGCGCGCGCAGCGCTCCTGCGCTTTTTTCGAACCAACGAACGGCTCCATCCCGGTGCACTGGGCGATTTCGCTTTAAGGTTGCGCTTCGGTATCGAAGCGACGCAACGACGCTACCCGATCAATGGCCCCTATTCCACGTCCGTGCATTCCTGCAATCGGCACGAGGTGGACCAGATGTTATCGGTCCCGCCGTTCCCGCGCTTTTGAACGGTCAGGAGGATGCGCAAAAAGGGCTGCTGAAACTCTGTCTTGGTATGCTGCCGACATGCTGCCGGACCTTGCGATGTCCCTGCCCGTCGGGCTGGACGCGCCGTCTGACGCCCGAATGGTGCTGGTTTCGCAGCTGATCGGGATGATCCGGTACGTCTCTATCTCCAGCCCGGCGATAAGCTGCAGTGATGTGGCTGCCTCGGCTGACCAAAGGATTGAATTTATGATCACTTTTGTCGTCTGCGTTGGTTGCTAGGTTCAGCCGATATCCCATCAATGGAAAGCTTATTGTGCACTGATACTGCAAGTAATGCTGCAAGTTGTTTGTTTGAGGCCGCCTATTTGATAATCTTTTGCGCGGGGAGGTGGATATGCATCGTAATTTGACGGCGGTTCTTGCCGCGGATGTCGTCGGATACTCTCAGTTGATGGGTGCCGATGCCGAAAGCACGCTCGTCGCATTGCGTCGTCTGCGAAGGGAGGTTTTCGGCCCAGCAGTCGCCGCAAAGCGTGGGCGCGTTATCAAATCGCTCGGTGACGGCTGGATCGTGGCCTTCAACGCTGTCGCAGATGCTGTCGAATGCGCGATGCAAGTGCAGGATCAAACCAAGTTTGCCGGCGACATGAAGCTGCGCATTGGCGTGCATCTTGGCGATATTGTCGAAGAAGATGACGATGTCTACGGCAGCGGGATCAATATCGCCGTTCGGCTTCAAAATCTTGCGGAACCCGGCGCGCTCGCGATTTCTGGCCCGACCCGTGATCTGCTGGACGGCGCGCGCCGACACGCCTTCGACGATGCGGGCCCTCGGGTGCTCAAGAACATCAATGAACCGATCCGCACCTGGGTGAGAGGCGGCGATATCGCCGGGTGCGCGGCTGAACTAGCCGAGCCTGGCTTCCCGCAATTGACCATCCAGCCGGTCAAGGGACTTGGCGGGCCGGATGTCGAGGCGGTTGCCGAGGCACTGACAGGGGATCTGGCGGCCTATGCCGATGCGACGCGCTGGCTGGAAGCGCGGCTGGGCAGCGCGCCCGTCGCCGGAACATATCACCTTGCCTGTTCGCTGAGGTTCAACGCAGGGCGCGCCCGCCTCGAAGCGACCCTGACCGGACCCGCACGCACCAGGGTCGCGACGGAGAAATTCGACGGTCGCACAGATGACATTTTCGCCTTTCAGGACGAAGTTGCGATCCGTCTTGCCAGCCAGGCCCTGCGCTGGATCATCGCGCGTGAGAACACCAAGATCGACGATCTGCCCGATGACGCCCTCACCGCCGAAAACTGGGCGATGCGCGGGCTGGCTGCCGATGGGTTGAGCGACGAAACCTACGCACGCATCCTTGACTGCATTTCCCAGGCGATGGAGCTAAGGCCCAACTGGGGCTACATCCACGCTGCGGGTCTTGCGGTTCTGACTGCGGGGCTTGTGGGCGGCCACCTCGTGGCGGTTGGGCCCTATCTGTCGCACCTGTCAGACTGGGCCGCGATGGTGGACGAGCTGGAGCCGCCGCATTCTCCTGCCCGGGTGATGCTGGCCCATGGCGACTATCAGGCCGGCGGGTCCGCCGCTGCGGCTGGTGCCGAGGCGCGTCGCATTCTGCGCGGCCTGCCATTCGATCCTGAAACGCTTTTCTGGGCGGGGCTGTTGTTCATTCGGATAGGGGAGGTCCGCGAGGGGCTTGATTGTCTCGAAGCGTTGGAGCGTGGGCCGCAGATCGATATCTTGCACCGGGGCGCACTGTTCTGGCGTGGCCTGGCCAATGTCATGCTGGGCAATGACGAGACGGCATTGCAGTTTGCTGCACTGTCCGAGGAGCCGGGCGTATATTTTGCGCCGCTTCTGCGCCTTCGCGCGTCGGCCTCTGCCCATCTCGGGCGCAGCGATGATGCAGCCCGGTACCTCGCGCAGCTTCTGAAAAGGAACCCGAACCAGACCGTTCGGAAGGTGCGAAACGCGCTGGGTTTTCAGACAACGAGAGAGACCGAACGCTACCTCAACGGGCTGAAGCTTGCAGGGATGCCTGAATGAACTCTCAGCCTGCTGCTATCCGCCCGTCAGCGTATCGGGTCCGCCGACCCGATGTGAGTTTCAGATCGGCTTCAGCCCAGGCATCGACCCATCATGTTTCCGATACCGGGTCGGCCCCCGGGTCGCTTCTGCGTGCGTCACCTCCGTCCGCCGGCTGCTTGCAGGCATCCGCGATGATCATGGCGGTGGCCGGATTTGCCGCTCAGCACTCAGCGCCGCAGATGCCCCGTACACACGCCTCGGCCGGCCCCCTCGTCACAGGTCCATGAGGTTATGCGGGGGCAAGAAGGGACGGGCGGAGCCGGGCTCAAGATGCGGCAACTTCCGAAGGGGGAATTCGACCGTGCAGGCCGGTTGCTGTAATCAGTGCTGCTTGCGTTCCACGCCTGCTGCTATTTTGTCATCCACTGTGCCAGCAACCGGTGCCGGACCTCGGCTTCGGCCGCCTCGCGGTAGAAGGCGATCAGCTGGCGGATCGGGTCGCCGAGGCGGGAGAAACCGCCGACAAAGGCGACGATGACGCCAATTGTCGTATCG
>JBCCDJ010000016.1:0-106508 GCA_039030855.1 Pseudomonadota bacterium | reverse complement strand
TTCTACGACGCACTTGGCTGGACGCGGGCGGATAACTGCCCACCGGGTCTGGTGGCCTATGACCTCTATGGCGCAACCCTCGGCCTATATCCTCGCGCCGATCTGGCGCGCGATACCGGATTGGAGCTGCCCAGGGGATCCGGCGCTGTGACCCTGTCCTGCAATGTGCGGGAAAAGGGGGAGGTTGCCGCCGTAACCGCCGCCGCCAGTGCGGCGGGTGCGAAAGTAGTGAAACCGCCGCATGATGTCTTTTGGGGCGGTCATATCGCCTATTTTGCAGACCCCGACGGTCATATCTGGGAGGTTGCGTTCAACCCTCATGCGCCGCTCGGCCCTAATGACGAATTTCAGTGGAACGGTGCCTGATGTCCATCGACCGGGTCCGGCGCATCACTCCTGCATGCACTTGCGCGACAGATGCGCGAGCAGATTGGTCGCCGTCACGGGTAGGGAGCGGCCACGGAGCTTGACGATCTGAATGCTCGGCACCGGCAGGATACGCGGTGCCAGCGGTCGTGTGACAAGCCCGTGGCGAGAGAGGAGGTCCGCATCAACCTCCACCGCCAGCAGCAACTGCATCGCTTCTGGCATGGCATGCAGGAATGTTGGTGTGAAGTAACCATATTCCAGCGCAATCCGAACCGGCACCTGACGCGCGGCAATCGCAGCATCGATCAGATTGCGCAGACCTGACCCGCCCGTCGGTACGATCAGCGGGCGCTCAGCAAAGGTGCTGATGCGGATCACCTCCGGCAGCGGTGCGGCCGCCTCTGACAGGACCGCCACGAGATCGGCATCATTGGCAAAAACCACCTCCAGAAGATCACCGGCAATTGGATTAACTGCAACCACCAGATCGACATCGAACGCGCGCAGTCTGTCCTGTGCCTCGTCAAAACGAATGACCTCGAGGACAAAATCAACACCGGGAAAGCTGGCCTGATACTGGGCGATGACCTGTGGGAGGAAGTGCCCCGCAAGTTCCGAACTGACGCCGATCCGCACAGTGCCCGCGCGCGACCCTGCCAGATCGGCAATCTGAGTGCTGGCACGCTCCACCTCCGCCAGGTGGCCGCGAAACAGCTTCAGATAAATCTCCCCCGCAACCGAAAGACGCACTCCGACGGCCAGACGCTCAAACAATGGCGCACCAAGCTCATCCTCGATGGCCTGCACCTGCCGGTTCAGCGCCGACGGCGAGATCGCAAGATGGCTGGCCGCCTTACGGATCGATCCGTGGCGGGCAATGGCATTGATGGCGCGATAAATCTGAAGGTGCCGCATGATGTTACTTATAGTGATGCATTATTTGCACCACCATAGCCGATTTTTAGCAGCAGACAGACGCATGCCCCCTCAACTAGCGTCCGCTCGCGGCGGTTGGGGAGACCCGATTCCGCATCTGCCTCGAACTCCACAAGGGACATATCAGTGAAATTTACGAACCTGCTCGCCACCACCGGCATTGCTGCCGCGCTCGCCACCTCGGCCACCGCTGAAATCAAGGTCGGCATTCTTCATTCGCTGTCAGGAACGATGGCCATATCCGAGACAACACTCAAGGATACCATGCTTCTGATGATCGAACAGCAAAACGCAGAAGGCGGTTTGTTGGGCGAGCAGTTGGTTCCGGTCGTTGTAGACCCGGCCTCCGACTGGCCGCTCTTTGCTGAAAAAGCGCGCGAGTTGCTGACCGTCCACGAGGTCGACGTGATCTTCGGCAATTGGACGTCGGTCAGCCGCAAATCCGTCCTGCCGGTGATTGAGGAGCTGAATGGGCTGCTGTTCTACCCCGTGCAATATGAGGGCGAGGAAAGCTCCAGGAATGTGTTTTACACCGGTGCCGCGCCGAACCAGCAGGCAATCCCGGCGACGGACTACTTCCTCGAAGAGCTGGGCGTTGAGAAATTCGCGCTGCTGGGCACCGACTACGTTTATCCGCGCACGACCAACAAGATCCTTGAGCAGTACCTGAAGGACAAAGGTATCCCGGCTGACGATATCTTCGTCAACTACACGCCCTTCGGCCATTCCGACTGGTCCAAGATTGTCGCTGACGTCGTCGCACTCGGCGCTGACGGCAAGAAAGTCGGCGTAATCTCCACCATCAATGGCGATGCCAATATCGGTTTCTACAAAGAGCTGGCCGCCGCTGGCATCTCCGCCGATGACATCCCCGTTGTCGCCTTCTCAGTCGGGGAGGAGGAGCTTTCCGGCCTCGACACTTCGAACCTCGTCGGCCACTTGGCCGCCTGGAATTATTTCCAGTCCGCCGAGGACGACGCGAACGAAGCCTTCATCGCCGCCTGGAAGGAAAAGATGGGCGAGGAGCGGGTGACCAATGACCCGATGGAGGCGCATTACATCGGCTTCAACATGTGGGTGAACGCGGTCGAGGCTGCAGGCACCACTGATGTCGATGCCGTGCGCGCCGCGATGTACGGGCAGGAGTTTCCGAACCTGACCGGCGGCACCGCCGTTATGCTGCCGAACCATCACCTGTCCAAGCCCGTGCTGATCGGTGAAATCCAGGCCGATGGCCAGTTCGACATCATCAGCCAGACCGAAGAAGTGCCCGGCGATGCCTGGACCGACTTCCTGCCGGAAAGTGCAGTGCTGGAAAGCGATTGGAAGGACCTCGGCTGCGGCATGTTCAACACCGAGACCGAGACCTGCGTCCAGATCAAATCGAACTACTGATCGTCTTTCCTCCGACGATTTGTTGTGACCTGCGGAGGGGGCGTCGCGCTCCCTCCGCTTTTTGCGAAAGTGCAGTCCCTAAAAATGAACCGACTGATCAACACGGTCTTTCTGATCCTCGCTCTGGCTGTCGCCACAGGCGCACGGGCTGAGGATCCTTCGCCTCTCGCGGCGATCCTCGAAGAGCATTCCGAGATCATCCAGAAAGGGTCCCGCCGGACCATCCAGCCCGCCATCGACGCCCTGCGCGACAGCGGTATCCCGCAGGCGCAGATCGTGCTGGAGCGGTGGCGCGACAAGGATGTCTGGGTGCGCAAGGAAGACGGGCTTTTGCTGCGCGCCGAGACCGATGATCGGAAAACCTATCGCCTTTTCGATATCGTCACCGGCGAGGTGATCGGCGAAGCGGTGAAAAAGGAAGTCAAGCAGATCAAACCCAATTCCGGGGTCCGCGCGCTGATCAGTGCGGCGCTGGTGCAGTTTCAGCTGTCGGACCCGGACAAGGCGAAACGCCTCGCCAGTCTGGACGCGATCCAGCGCGACCCCGATGCACGCCAGTTGGCGGCCCTGCGCGCCTCTATCGAGGGGGAACCGGATGCGGAGGTCATGGCGCTGAAGCAGCGGATCGAACGCCTGCTGACCTTGCGCTTTGATGAGGATGAGGCCGCGCGTATCGCTGCCATCAACTCATTCTCGACCGATCTCGGCGTCGATGCGCGCGCGGCGCTGAACCCGCTGCTGGCGACCCGGACCGTTGTGACCGATGGCGCGCGGCCCGAGGCGAATATCGCGCGGCAACTCGTGATCGGCGAGGACCTGACGGAGGAGGAGGCCTATATCCGCCTCGCCGATGCAGGCATGGCCCCGCCCATCGTCTCCAACGACGACAAGCGCGCCGCGCTCGCGCAGCACATTGATGAGGGCCGCGTCGGAGGGGTGCCGGTGCCCAGCCTGACGACCTATGAGGCACGCGACAGCGCGTATGAAGCGCTTGTAGCTGAGGGGCTGGTGCCGCCCGATACCCCACAAACCGATCGCATGACGGCCGTTGCCGCCGCCGGGTTCTATGAGATCTATGAGGAGCCAAGCACAGCCATAACCGATGCCGCCGCCGCCGCGCTCGCCAGCATCGACACGCGCGTGAAGGGTTTCACCTTTCTCGATCTCGGCCTCGACGGGCTGTCGCTTGCCTCGATCTATTTTCTCGCGGCCATCGGTCTTGCGATCACCTTCGGCGTCATGGGCGTGATCAACATGGCCCATGGCGAGTTCATCATGATCGGCGCTTATACCGGCTTCGTGATCCAGCAGATCATCCCCGATTACACCGTCTCGCTGATCGTCGCCCTGCCGGTGGCCTTTGCCGTGACCTTCATGGCGGGCGTGATGTTGGAGCGGCTGGTGATCCGCTGGCTTTACGACCGCCCGCTGGAGACATTGCTGGCGACGTTCGGCGTGTCCATTGCGCTCCAGCAGATCGCAAAGAACGTCTTTGGCACGCAGGCCCGGCCCCTGACGGCACCTGGCTGGCTGGACGGTGCGCTCGTGATTAATGATGTGGTGGCGATCTCCTGGATCAGGGTGGCGATCTTTGTTCTGGGGCTGGTGTTCCTCCTGTTCCTCCTCTTTGTCCTGAACCGCACCCGGCTGGGGTTGGAGGTGCGCGCAGTGACCCAGAACCCGGCCATGGCGGCCTCCATGGGGATCGACCCTGATCGCATCCGGATGCTGACCTTTGGCCTTGGCTCCGGCATTGCCGGGATCGCGGGGGTAGCGATCGGGCTGTTTGCCAAAGTCACGTCCAGTGTCGGGCAGGATTACATCGTGCAGAGCTTCATGACCGTGGTCGTCGGCGGTGTCGGGAACCTTTTTGGGGTTCTGGCGGGGGCCGGGCTGGTCGGCTCGCTCCAGAAGGTGATCGAGTGGTTCAATCCATCGAACACGCTGGCGGCGCAGACCTATATGATCATCTTCATCATCATCTTCATTCAGTTCCGGCCGAAGGGCATCTTTGCCCTCAAGGGCCGCGCGGCGGGGGGCTGACCCATGACGCGAAAACCCTTCGTTCTGCGCCATCCTTCGACGCTCATGTTCCTCGCAGTGCTGGCGGTGTTCGTCATCCTCGTCACCCTCCTCAGCGAGGCGGCGGGGATCGGTGTCATCTCCACCAGCTTCGTGAAAACCCTCGGCAAGACGCTCTGCTTTGGCATCATCGCCGTCGCGATGGATCTGGTCTGGGGCTATTGCGGCATCCTCTCGCTCGGCCATTTCGCGTTCTTCGGGCTCGGCGGCTACATGATCGGCATGTGGCTGATGTATGCGCGCACCGAACGCATCGTCAGCGAAGCCGCGCTGAGCGAGCCGATCCCCCCAACGGCGGAGGAGCTGTCATCTGCCATCGGCAACCAGATCTTCGGCGTCGTGGGGGGCAGCGATTTCCCCGCCATCTGGTACTTCGCCGACAGCCTGACGATGCAACTGGCGCTGGTCGTCCTTGTGCCCGGCCTCCTGGCGCTGGTTTTTGGCTGGCTGGCCTTTCGCAGCCGGGTGACCGGGGTTTACCTGTCGATCCTGACACAGGCGATGACGCTGGCGCTGGCGCTGTACCTCTTTCAGAACGACAGCGGGCTGCGCGGCAATAATGGCCTCTCCGGCCTGCAGAACATTCCGGGGTTTGAAAGCACACCGCAGGCGACCATTTCGCTGGCCTTCTTCTGGGCCTCGGCGGCGTTTCTGGCCGTCGCTTATCTGACCATGGCGTGGATGGTATCGGGCAAGTTCGGCTCCGTCATCCGGGGCATTCGCGATGACGAGGCGCGGGTGCGGTTCCTTGGCTACAATGTGGAGGCATACAAGCTGACGGTGTTCACCTTCACCGCCGTCGTCGCGGCCATTGCGGGCGCGCTTTACTACCCGCAGGCCGGGATCATCAATCCAGCGGAAATCGCACCCATCGCCTCCATCTATCTGGCGGTCTGGGTCGCGATCGGGGGGCGAGGGCGGCTCTATGGCGCGATCATCGGTGCTGCCCTCGTATCGCTCGCCTCAAGCTGGTTCACCGGCGGGCAGGTGCCGTCCATCCCGCTCGGGTTCTACACGATCAACTGGGTGGACTGGTGGCAGGTTCTGCTTGGCCTCGGGTTCGTCCTCGTGACGATCTTCGCGCCGAGGGGCATCGGCGGCGTGTTCGACCGGCTGGTGAGGCGTTCATGATGGCGACATTGCTTGAAGTGTCCGGCGTCTCCGTCTCCTTCGACGGGTTCAGGGCGATCAATAACCTTTCGTTCCAGATCGCGGAGGGGGAGATGCGCGCCGTCATCGGCCCGAATGGCGCCGGCAAGACCACCTTCATGGATATCGTCACCGGCAAGACGCGGCCCGATGAGGGACGCGTGATCTTTGGCGAGCGGGGCATCTCGCTTCTGAACATGTCCGAGAGCCAGATTGCCCGCGCCGGGGTTGGCCGCAAATTCCAGCGCCCGACGGTGTTCGAGGATCAGACGACCTTTGCCAATCTCTCCATGGCGCTCAGCAATGACCGGGGGCCGCTGGCCGCGCTCCTCTACCGGGTCACGGGCGACGACCGCCGACGGATCGAGGCGCTGGCCGCAGAGATCGGCCTGACCGATCAGATGGACCGTATGGCGGGGGAGCTGTCGCACGGGCAGAAGCAATGGCTGGAGATCGGCATGCTGCTGGCGCAGGAGCCCCGCCTTTTGTTGGTCGACGAGCCCGCCGCCGGGATGACACCGGAGGAGCGGACACACACCACCGACATCCTGCGCGAGGCCGCCAAGACCCGCGCCGTCGTTGTCGTTGAACATGACATGGATTTCGTGCGCAAGCTCGATTGCAAGGTCACGGTGCTGCACGAAGGATCGGTTCTGGCCGAAGGCTCCCTCGACCATGTGACCAAGGATCAGGCGGTGATCGATGTCTATCTGGGGCGTTGAGCGATGATCGAGCTGAATCATATCGACCTGCATTACGGTGCCTCGCAGATCCTCTATGATGTGGATCTGGCGGCTGAAACCGGGCAGATCACCTGCCTTATGGGAGTGAACGGCGCGGGCAAGACCAGCCTTTTGAAGGTGATCGCCGGGGCGCACCCGAAATCATCGGGGACTTACCTTTTGGATGGCGAGGCGCAGTCAGCGCTGAACCCTACACGACTGGCGCGCGCCGGGATCGGGTATGTGCCGCAGGGGCGCGATATCTTTCCCCTTCTGACGGTGCGCGAGAACCTGGAGACCGGCTTTGCCTGCCTTGCCCGGTCCGAGCGTCATGTACCGGACGCGATTTACGAGCTGTTCCCCGTCCTGAAGGACATGCATAACCGGCGCGGCGGCGATCTGTCGGGCGGGCAGCAGCAACAGCTTGCCATCGGGCGCGCGCTGGTTGCCCAACCGCGTGTCCTGTTGCTCGACGAGCCGACGGAGGGGATTCAGCCCAATGTCATCACCCATATCGGCGAGGTCATCGCACATCTGCGCGATCAGGGGGATATGGCCATCATTCTGGTGGAGCAGTATTTTGAGTTCGCGCGAAAACTGGGCGATACTCTGAACGTCCTCAAAAACGGTCGAATGATCCTGCAGGCCGATGCAGGCTCTGTCAGCCGCGACGAACTGATGACAGCCGTGAGTGTTTGAGGACTTTGGAAAAACACGACCTTTTGGAGCGGGCGATGAGATTCGAACTCACGACCCTAACCTTGGCAAGGTTATGCTCTACCCCTGAGCTACGCCCGCATCCTTAAGGTAAGCGCGGGTTATAAGGATTCGTGCAGCATTGGCAAGCGTGTTTTGGGGGTCTTTCCCTTTGCTCCGATTTCGGGTCAATCTGCCCGGATCGTTGTATCCGGAGCTATGAAATAAATGACCGCACCCACCGCGGAAGTCGCCCTCTGCACTTTTCTTGGCGAGATCGGCGTCAGCCATGACATTCACCGTCATGCGCCGCTATTCACGGTAGCGGACAGCAAGGCCGCGACAGCTCATCTACCCGGCGCACATACCAAAAACCTGTTCTTGAAGGACAAGAAGGGAGCGCTGTTCCTGGTGACCTGTATGGAAGACCGGCAGATCCGGATGAAACCGCTGGAAAGGGCGCTTGGGGCCAAGCGGCTCAGCTTCGGTTCGCCCGAATTGCTCGCCGAAGTGCTCGGCGTGATACCGGGTGCGGTTACACCCTTCGCCGCGTTCAATGATCGCGGGTCCGGGCGGGTCACGGCGGTTCTGGATCAGCAGATGATGGCGACCAGCCCGCAGAATTTTCATCCCCTCCACAACGCGGCCACCATCGTCGTGGAGCCGGATGGGCTCCTCCGTTTCTTTGCGGCGACCGGCCACGAGCCACGGATTCTCGATTTCGATGCGCTCGAAGCTGCCTCCCGCCCCGACACGGCGGAGTGACCGACAGGTTGGCGATTTATGGAAAAACCACCGCAAGCCATTGTCCTTTTGGGCGTACAAGCACTACATCCCCTGACAGTTGCAGAAGAAGAGGCGGCAAATGCTCGGATTAGACGGAAACAACGCCCCGGCTGGTGATCTGGTGAAAGATGGCACCGATGCAAGCTTCATGGCCGATGTGATCGAAGCGTCCCGCGAAGCTGCAGTCATCGTTGATTTTCATGCTGAATGGTGCGGTCCCTGCAAGACGCTCGGTCCGGCACTGGAAGCTGCCGTAAATGCCGCTGGCGGTAAGGCCAAGCTGGTCAAGATCGATATCGACAAGAACCCGCAATATGCAGGCCAGCTGCGCGTGCAGTCGATCCCGGCGGTGTTCGCCTTTGTGAACGGCCAGCCGGTCGACGGATTCATGGGCAATCAGACCCCGTCCGAGATCAAGGCATTTGTCGAACGTGCCGCCGCTTCGGGTGGCGCTGGCAAGAGCGAAGCTGAGAGTCTGGACGAAGCCATGGATGCTGCCGACGAGATGCTGGCGGCAGGGGCCCTAGGCGACGCGGCACAAACCTTCGCCGCAGTGATGGCGGAACATCCGGAAAACGCACGGGCGATCGCCGGATTGGCGCGCGCTTATGCAACCGCCGGTCAACTCGACAAGGCAAAAGAAACACTGGACGCTGCCCCCGAATCCGTCGCGGCACATGCGCTGCTGACCGCCGTCCGCGCGCAGATTGAACTGTCCGAACAGGCCGACACGATCGACGGAACGGAAGAGCTGGAAGCCGCTGTCGCCTCCGATCCCGACAACCATCAAGCCCGTTATGATCTGGCGGTCGCGCTCTTTGCCAAGGGCGACGCGGAAGGTGCCGTGGAGGCGTTGCTGGAGCTTTTCCGCCGAGATCGGGAATGGAACGACGGCGCGGCCAAAGCGCAGCTTTTCAAGATTTTCGAAGGCTTGGGCGAGAAAAGCCCTGTTGCCCTGACGGGCCGCCGTCGTCTCTCGTCGATGATTTTTGCGTGAGGCTCTGATGTCGCGTCACTACGGCCCTGCCGATCTGCCCGAGGCGCTTTCAGTGTTTCCACTGTCGGAGTCGCTGCTGTTGCCGCGCGGGCGGCTACCACTGAACATATTCGAGCCTCGCTATCTCGCGATGTTCGACGATGCGCTGAAAAGCCCGCACCGAATGATCGGTATGATCCAGCCCGAAGGATCGGACGAGCGTGGCCAGCCAAAACTGCGCCGCGTCGGGTGTGCGGGACGGATCGTCAGTTTTTCGGAAACCGACGATGGACGTTATCTGATCGTCCTCGCCGGGGTCTGCCGGTTCACGCCGGAGGCGGAACTCGACGGGTTCACACCCTACAGGCGGATTGTCCCGGACTGGAGCCGCTGGCACGGTGATCTGACCGAAAGGCAGATCGACGAGGGCTTCGATCGTGCGGCCTTCCTCAGCTTGTTAAGACGCTATTTCGAAGCTTCCGGGCTTTCGACCGACTGGGACAGCCTGAAGGAAGCTGACGAAGAGACACTGATCAACTCGCTCGCGATGCTGTGCCCATTTACCGCCGAAGAGAAACAGGCGCTGCTGGAGGCGGAGATGCTCGGCGACCGGCGCGCCAGCCTTGCCGCGCTGATGGAATTCTCCGTCGCCGGTCACGGTGAAAGCGGATCAATGCAATGACCGACAAGCCGTCCGAGCCACCCCCTCACGGCACCGGCGTTGATCGCAAGACGCTGGAAAGCCTCGTCTGCCCGATCAGTCAGAAACCGCTCGATTATGATCGTGACGCGCAGGAGCTGATCTCCCGCGCTGCCAATCTGGCTTTTCCGATCCGCGATGGTATCCCCATCATGCTCGCGGATGAGGCAAGAAAGCTCGATTAAGGGCACATATAGGCGGAACAGAGCCAAAAACCGCAATATCAGGTGGTCTTTGGTCCCCCGAATCGTTGACCAGAATCACCACGCACCTTACCGACAAGCCATCAGGACAGGTAATGGGCGAGCGACAGGGTGATTTTCACCAAGCTCAGATTGCAGGGTTTCAAGAGCTTCGTCGATCCGACGGAGCTTGTGATTGCGCCAGGTCTCACCGGCGTGGTTGGCCCCAATGGCTGTGGCAAATCCAACCTGCTTGAAGCGCTCCGCTGGGTCATGGGGGAAACCTCCGCCAAGTCCATGCGTGGATCAGGCATGGAGGACGTGATCTTTGCGGGCGCTGCCACACGGCCCGCGCGGAATTTTGCCGAGGTGTCCCTCACCATCGATAATTCCGCGCGGCTCGCACCCGCCTCGTTCAACAGCGCTGACACGCTGGACGTGATCCGCCGCATCACCCGCGATGCCGGCAGTGCATTCAAGGCGAATGGCGACGATGTGCGCGCGCGCGACGTGCGGATGCTGTTTGCCGATGCGGCAACCGGCGCGCATTCGCCGGCGCTGGTCAGGCAAGGTCAGATTTCGGAGCTGATCAACGCCAAGCCGAAGGCCCGTCGCGCAATCCTGGAGGATGCGGCAGGGATCGGCGGCCTCTATCAGCGCCGCCATGAGGCCGAACTGAAACTGAACGGTGCCGAAGGCAATCTCGCCCGCGTAGATGACGTAATCGAACAGCTTGAACAGCGTCTCGGCCAGCTTGCACGGCAAGCGCGGCAGGCCGCCCGCTATCGGGAGATTGCCGACGCCCTGCGGCGGGCGGAGGCGATGTTCCTCTTCATCCGCTGGCAGGATGCGGAAACCGCGCGGATGGCAGCCGAAACGGCCCTGACGGCAGCGACCGCCACTGCCGGTGCGGCGGAGCGCGAAGCATCGGCTGCCGTGCGCGCCCGCACCGAGGCAGAGGCAGCCGTTCCGCCCCTGCGCGATGAGGAGATGACGGCAGCCGCCATCCTGCAACGCCTGACGGTGGAGCGTGATCAACTGGAGGAACGCGAAGCCGCAGCCGTCGAGATGCTGGACCGGCTCAGCGCACGGATCGGCCAGTTGGAACAGGATCTGGACCGCGAAACCCAGTTACAGGGCGATGCGGAGGCTGTGATTGCCCGCCTGCTGGAGGAGGAAGAAGAACTTGTTGCTGCCCGCGCCGGGCACGATGCCGCGCAGGAGGCTGCTGACAGCGCGGCGCGCACAGCCTCAGATGAGCTGCGCACCGCGGATGTCGATGCCGATCGCCTGACGGAGGATGCCGCCCGCCTCGCCGCTGCGGCGCAGGCTGCCGAACGTCGTTTGACAGAGACGAAAACCGCGGCCGATCGGGCACGTAAAGGCGCGGAGGAAGCGCAGGCCGCCGCGCGTGCGCTGGAAGAGCAGATTGGCGACGCGGAAACGCGACTGTCCGGGAATACCGCGAAGGCTGACACAGCCCGCCAGGCGGCCGAGATTGCTGAAACCGCACTTGCCATCGCAGAGGCCGCGCGCGCCGAGGCGCAGAGCGTGGAGGCGGAAAGTCGCGCCGCAGCCTCTGCCGCGTCTGGCGAGCTGTCGGCCGTCCGCGCTGAAACCGAGGCTCTGGAACGTCTGTTGGCGCGGGATGAGAGCGTGCGCGGCTCGTTGCTTGACCAGATCACCGTCGCACCCGGATTTGAGGCTGCGCTTGGCGCGGCGCTTGATGACGACCTGAAAGCTCCGGTGTCGGGTGAAGGGACGGGGTGGGCGACGCTCGAAGACTATGACGACAGGACGGCCATGGCGGAGGGCGCAGAGCCCCTCGCCGATCATGTCACCGCGCCGGCCGCGCTCAGCAGACGGCTGAGTCGTGTCGGGCTGGTCGACAGGGAAAGGGGGGCCGGGTTGCAAGCGGCCCTCCCGCCCGGCTGGCGGCTGGTCAGCCGCGAGGGCGACATGTGGCGCTGGGACGGATACCGCGCCACCGCCGAGGACGCGCCGTCGGCTGCGGCCGAGCGCCTGCGCCAGCAAAACCGCCTGACGGAGATGCGCGCTGCATTGGACGAAGCCACGCGTATTGCCCAAGCGAAAGTTGCGGCGCATGCCGCAGCGAAAGCCACGCTAGAGGCCGCGACTGCCGAAGATCAGACCCGGCGGGCCGCACGCCGCACTGCCGATGCCGAAGCGTCGGACACCGCCCGCGCGGCGGCCAAGGCCGAAGCTGATCTCGATATGGTACGCGGGCGGCGCGAGGCGCTGGAGACCGCGCTGTCGCGAAGGGCGACTGAGTTGAAAGAGGCGGAAGCCGCCTGGTCGGAGGCAGAGGCGGCGCGGGCTGGGGTGGCCGACCCGGAAGAGGCCTGGCGTAGCGCGGAGGCTGCCAAGATCACGGTTGCCGCGGCGCGGGCGGCGATGCTGGCTGCCCGCGGTGATGCAGATGACCTTCGCCGTGCCGGGCAGGCGCGCGAACAGCGCCTTGCCGAAGCCAGCCAGGAACGTGCTGGCTGGCGGGCCCGTCAGGACAACGCCGCGCGGCGGATCGATGAATTAGAGACCCGCATTGAGGAGACGCAAGTGGAGCGCAAGCGGGCCTCCTCCGCCCCCGGCGAGATCGCGGAGCGGCGTGCAGCCCTCGCCCGCGAGATCGAGACGGCGGAGGCGCGCTGCAACGCTGCTGCCGACGCTCTGGCGACCGGCGAAGCTGCCCAGCGCGAAGCAGAGACGCGCGAGCGTGAGGCGGAGCGGGCCGCCAGCACGGCCCGCGAAGACCGTGCCCGGCGTGAAACCCAGGCCGAAAGTGCAAAGGAGCGCGTCACCGAAGCCGCAGAGCGAAGCCGCGAGGAAGCCGATTGCGCACCCGGGGAACTGCTCGCCCGTATGGATGCAAACCCCGAAGCGATGCCCGATGCCGAGGCGTTGGAGATCCAGATCGCTCAATACCGCCGCCAGCGCGAAAGCCTCGGCGCGGTCAACCTGCGAGCCGAGGAGGATACGGCTGAAGTTCAGGCCGAGCGCGATGCGCTGGTGGCGGAAAAATCTGATCTGGAAGAAGCCATCGCCAAGTTGCGCAAGGCTATATCGGAGCTGAATTCTGAAGGTCGCGAACGGCTACTGACCGCGTTTGACGAGGTGAACGAAAGCTTCAGCGCCCTCTTTCGTCATCTCTTTGGTGGCGGCGAAGCCAATCTGGTTCTGGTCGAAAGCGACGATCCGCTGGACGCGGGGCTGGAGATCATGTGCATGCCGCCGGGCAAGAAACTCTCAACTCTTTCGCTGCTGTCGGGCGGCGAGCAGACGCTGACCGCGCTTAGCCTGATTTTTGCCGTGTTCCTCGCGAACCCCGCCCCGATCTGTGTGCTGGACGAGGTCGACGCGCCGCTCGATGACAGTAATGTTGGCCGATTTTGCGATCTTTTGGACGAAATGACCAGACGGACGAAGACGCGATTTCTGATCATCACGCATCATGCAGTCACCATGAGCCGGATGGACCGTTTGTTCGGCGTGACCATGGCGGAACAGGGTGTCAGCCAGCTCGTCTCGGTTGATCTGCAGCGCGCCGAGGCACTTGTCGAAGGTCTGTGACGGCCAGCTGGTTTTCGTTGCTATCGCTTTACTTTTCGGCCGAGTCGCATTTAGCGTTTGCGCAGGATTACGATGCGATCTGGAGGGTTCCAATGCGTAACTTGGTTGGCGTTGCCACAGCAGCAACGTTGTGTTTTCTACCCTACAGTGCCGTCGCACAGGCGATCACGCTGACGCCGGCTGACCCCCAGCCGACTGAAGCTGAGCTCGCGCCCGGACTGGCGGTCAAATATGCCTATCCGGGGGACGTCAAATCGCTCCAGGACGCTAAAAGCTGGCTTGACTACGGGACCGAGGATGGTGAGCCGCTGGTCGGTTTCGACTATCCCGACACGCTCGAGGGCGAAATGGCTCTGACCTCTCGCCAGTCTATTCAGGTCGTCGCCGCCATATCCGGCTACATCAAATTCGACGCACCCGGCCAGTATCAGCTGGAATTCCAATCCAATGACGGTCTGTCAGTCGAAATCGGCGGCGAGGAAGTGTCGCGGTATGACGGTCGCCATCCTTGCGAGGCTGCCGGTTTTCAGGACGTGGAGGTACCCGAAGCAGGGTGGTATGAGCTTGAGGCGCTGTACTTTCAGCGCGTCGGCACCGCTTGCCTTCTGATGCAGTGGGGGACGGCGGATAGCGGGCTTGACTGGACCCCGAACGAAGCTTTCGCACACCGCAGATAGGGCATCATTCGTTCCAGTGGACCGCGATCATGTCTGTGGTCAGGCGGCCGAGCGCCTCCAGCCGGGCAGGCTGGGAGTCAGGCAGGATCGTCTGGATGCCGACAAATACCGCGTATTCGATCAAGGCGTAGTCGGCGCTCGCCTCACTTGCGGGGTCGGCCTGCAGCTGACGCAGATAGGCGATGCGCGCAGCATCGACGGTTGCCACCGCTTCGGCGGCAGCCGGATGACGGGCGGAAAGACGTCGCACCGCCCGATCCAGGCGGTGGTCGAGGCCGGCAGCCAGCGCATTCAGCTTTCGCGCGCTGGCTACGGCAGTGTCTTCGCCCTCCGCCTCCGCGATCAGGGCGTCGGTGTTTTGGGTTTTCCAGGCGCTCACGAGTGCTGCGATGAAATCATCATGGGTCTCGAAGTGATGATAGAATGATCCCCGCGTTTTTCCCGCCCGCCCTGTGATCGCCTCCAGCCGCAAGCCTGGCTCGCCGCCATCGGCAAGGGCTGCCAGACCCAGGCGCAGCCAGTCATCGCGCCCGAACCGCGCCATCAGATCAGCCCCCAGATGCCGCAAACCGCTATAGGCAGGAAGAGAGCCCATTGTGGCAGGTGCAGCGGCGGCTGTCGTTTCCAGATCACCAGAAGACCACTCCATACCGCGAAACCGGCTGCGATCGCCGTCCACATGATGGCCATATTGCGGTCGGTGCCGCTGACTGCCGGTATCAGAAAACCCACCGACATTGCGGCAAGCGTGATGCTGACCAGATGCCAGCAGTAATAAGCTGTGAGTTTGGGTACGGGGGCGAGGTCAGATGATTGCAGGAGAGGTCGGGCGACCTCCGGGCCGCCTGCGAAGAGATGGATCAGAAAGGTGATAAATGAGAGGGCTGCGGCCAACAGGAAGGGCAAGTTTTCGATCGTTTCTGACATGCCGGATAGGCCTTCCATCGTACATACCATTTTGTATGGTTTGTAATTCATCAAGTTCCGGATGCCAATCACGAATCCAGACCGCATGGCGAAAAGCAGGTGCGCCGTCACGTCGCACACTATTTTTATTGTTTTAATTCAGAGGCTTACAAAGGATTCTGATTCGCAAAACTCGATTGACGATCAGGGGTCGCCGCTACTATTGTCCGCACGAACTTGAGGCGACCCCGATAATGGTCATAAGGAGGCGGCGCGCCATGACTTCGCGACCCCCTGATGATCCGCTGGATGAGCTTGGCGCGAAGATCGATGCGCTCAGGGATGGGCGCAAACCGAAGCCCGCGACGAAGGGCGGCAAATATGCCGCTGCGGGATTTGGATGGCGCATGACGGTTGACTTGGTGACCGGCATTTTTGTCGGGGCCGCGATGGGATGGGGGCTGGACAGCCTGTTCGGGACGCTCCCGATCTTTCTCATCATTTTTATCATGTTGGGGTTCGCTGCCGGTGTTCGCGTGATGCTGAAATCGGCGGAGGAGTACCAGAAGGATCAGGCTCGTCCCGACAAGGACGACACCGAAGGATAGGGAAGACCATGGCAACTGGACCCGACGGACAGGTCGTCATCGACCCGATGAAGCAGTTCGAAATCAAGCCGCTCTTCGGCGGCGAGGAGATTGGGCTGTTCACGATCACCAATTCTACCCAGTGGATGATCCTGACCGTGATTGCGGTCACGGCACTACTGGTACTTGGCACCCGGGGGCGGAACGTTGTCCCCACAAGAATGCAGTCAATAGCGGAGATCCTTTACGGGTTCATCCGACAGATGTGCACCGACATTCTCGGCCATGATGGGGCGAAATTCTTCCCCTATATCTTCACTCTCTTCATGTTCATTCTTGGATCGAACCTGCTGGGCATCATGCCCTACAGTTTCACAACGACATCTCATATCGCCGTGACCGGCGTGTTGGCGATGACAGTTTTCCTGAGCGTGATCGTGATCGGCTTCATGCGCCACGGCATCGGTTTTCTTGGGTTTTTCTGGGTTGAAAGCGCACCCGCATTTCTGCGCCCCATCCTGGCGGTGATCGAGGTGATTTCGTTTTTCGTGCGCCCCCTCAGCCATTCCATTCGTCTTGCAGGCAACATGATGGCGGGCCACGCCGTTCTGAAAGTGTTCGCTGGCCTGACGGCTATGGTCGTCGCGGGGGGGCTTGGCCCACTCGCCATCTTCCCCATTGGTGCGATGGTCGGCATGACCGCGCTGGAGATCCTGGTCGCCTGTGTGCAGGCCTACATCTTCGCCATTCTCACCTGCATCTATCTGAACGACGCGTTGCACATGCACTGAGGCATGCGCGCGCATCACGAACCATCTATTGAGGAGACACATGATGGAAGCTGAAGCAGCAGCCCTGTTGGGCAAATACATCGGTGCCGGTCTTGCCTGTACCGCTATGGCTGGCGCTGGTGTTGGCGTTGGTAATATCGTTGGCAACTACCTTGCGGGTGCCCTGCGCAACCCGTCCGCAGCCGCTGGCCAGACCGGCACGCTGTTCGTCGGTATCGCATTCGCCGAGGCGCTGGGTATCTTCGGCTTCCTGATCGCGCTTCTGCTGCTCTTCGCGGTCTGATCTGTCTGGTCCCGGTACGGGGCCGACAAATGTGAACTTGCCGCACGTCATCACCGACGTGCGGCACTAACCCGTCAGGAGGGCCGCATGGGCCTTTTGCTGAAAACAACGGCTGCAATCCTGATCGCTTTGCCCGCCTTCGCGGCGGATGAAGAGAAAAAGGGCGGCATGCCGCAGCTCGATACCTCGACCTTCGGCAGTCAGATCTTCTGGCTTGTTGTGTCGATTGTCGCGCTTTATTTTATTCTTCGTATCGTCGCCTTGCCCCGTATCGCAGGTGGGCTGGAAGAACGGTCGGATGCCATCGAGGATGATCTCGACCGCGCTTCGGAGTTTCGCAAGAAAGCTGAAGAGGCCGAAGCCGCATATGACAAGGCGCTGGCCGATGCTCGCGGCAAGGCTCAGGAAATCGCACAGAAGACGCGTGACGAGATTCAGAAGAATCTCGACATGGCGATTGCCAAGGCCGATGCTGAAATCGCGGCCCGCTCCGCCGAGGGTGAAAAGCGGATTGCGGAGATTCAGGCGTCTGCACTGATCGCAGTCGAAGAGGTTGCAAACGACACTGCCGAAGCACTGGTCGAAGCGGTCGCACCAGGGGCCGTCGATAGCCAGGCAATCCAATCCGCCGTCGCCGGTCAGGTGAAAGGGTAAGTCATGAGCTTTTTCGGAAACAGCGACCTCATGGTCGCGCTCTCGACCACCCTTTTCATCGCCTTGCTCGTCCATCTCAGGGTACCGGGTAAGATCGGTGCCATGCTGGATGCGCGCGCTGACAAGATCCGCAAGGAGCTTGAAGACGCCCGCCGGCTGCGCGAAGAGGCGCAGACACTTCTCGCCTCCTATGAGCGCAAGCAAAAAGAGGTGGAGGATCAGGCACAGCAGATTGTGGCCAATGCGAAAGCGGAGGCAGAGCATGCCGCCGAGCAAGCCAAGGCCGACCTGGAGACATCGATCGCACGGCGTCTGAAAGCAGCTGGCGACCAGATCGCCTCTGCCGAGGCATCAGCAGTCAAGGAAGTGCGCGATCGCGCTATCGCCGTGGCCGTTGCTGCAGCGGGCGAGGTCATCGCCAAAAACATGACTTCCAAGGATAGTGGTGCCCTGATCGATCAGGCCATCGAGGATGTCGGTGCAAAATTGCACTGACTGCCAGATCAACAGCATTCAAGAAGGCCCCGCCTTTGCCGCGGGGCCTTCTTGCATTTTTGGACGGTCAATAGGGACTGACCCGCGATCAGGACACACGACCGCAAATTACCCGTCTACCGTCATTGTCATTCGGGCCCCGTTCGCTAGGCTCCTCCTATGAAACGTACTTTCGCCCCCGATGACGCCCTGCTGTCGTCTTTCAGGGTTTCAGCACCCGACCTCGTGGCAGAAACGCCCATTGCTTCCGTTTGGAAGGTAGAACGGGACAACGGCCAGCATGCCGCGTTGAAGCTTTATCGTCAGGGATCGATGAAGAACGAGGCTCCGGGCTATGCAATGCTGAACGCCTGGGGCGGCGAAAGCGCGGCGAGGCTGATCGAAAAGAACTCCTTCGCAGCACTGATCGAGTGGCTGGACGGCCCCTCACTGGGTGATTTCGTGCGGGAGGGGAAGGACAAAGGCGCAAGTATTCTTCTGGTCCGCGTGGCCTGTCGGCTGCATGAGCAGCCCGTGAGCGACCGGGTGAAGCTGCCCTCGATGGAGGACTGGTTTCAGCCCTTGCTGGCGGCAAAGCCGAATCCCGAGTGCCCCTCGGATGCTGCCGCCAATCTGGCGCGCGCGCAGGCGCTGACCAAGGCGCTGCTCGATACACAGGACGATGTCGTCGCCCTCCACGGTGATCTGCACCACGACAATATTCGCCTCGGTCTGCGGGGGTTTTGCGCGTTCGATGCCAAAGGTGTGCGCGGCGAGCGGACTTATGAACTCGCCAACGCCTTTCGCAACCCGAAGGGAGCATCAGAGACCGTGCGTGACCCCGCACGCATCACCTATCTGGCGGACCAATGGTCCAGTATCTTCGATGTCGACCGCGCCCGGCTTCTGGGATGGGCAGCGGCAAAATGCGCCCTTTCCATAGCTTGGCGTGCTTCAGGCGAAGACGGCTTGATCGGTACGGACGACGAATTTGACCTTCTCGGCAGCTTGCTGAACGCGCCGGGGATTCTCGCGGTTTGAGGATCTTTGCGGCCGCTAGTGCCGGAAATGCCGCATGCCCGTATAGACCATCGCGAGACCCAGTTCATCCGCTGCTGCGACGACTTCCTCGTCGCGCATGGACCCGCCGGGCTGGATAAGCGCGGTTGCCCCTGCCTCTGCCGCCGTGATCAATCCGTCGGCAAAGGGAAAGAACGCGTCGGAGGCGACGACTGCGCCCTTCACCGGGCTTTCGGGAAGGCCAAGTGCCTCCGCCATGTCCTCCCCCTTGCGCGCCGCGATGCGGGTCGAATCCACCCGGCTCATCTGGCCCGCGCCGATACCCACGGTTGCACTGTCCTTTACATAGACGATGGCATTGGATTTTACATGTTTTGCGACAATGCGGGCAAAGAGCATATCGCGGATCTCGGCATCGCTCGGCTGGCGTTTCGTCACCACTTTCAGATCCTCAGCCGTGATCAGGCCGTTGTCGCGGTTCTGCGTCAGATACCCGCCAGCCACCTGCCGTATGGTCATGCCCGCGCTTACCGGGTCCGGTAGCCCGCCCGTGGTCAGAAGGCGCAGGTTCTTCTTCGCCGCGAAGATGGCCTTTGCCTCTTCGGTCGCGCCAGGAGCGATGACCACCTCGGTGAAGATCTTCACGATCTCTTCGGCGGTTGCCTCGTCCAGCATCTGATTGACCGCGATGATCCCACCGAATGCGGAGCTGCGATCGCAATCGAAGGCGCGGGCATAGGCCTCCGCCATCGTGGCGCCGCACGCCACACCGCAGGGATTGGCATGCTTGATAATGGCGCAGGCAGGGCCGTCCGCAGGCGCAAACTCAGCGACCAGTTCGAACGCGGCGTCGGTGTCGTTGATGTTGTTATAGGACAGCGCCTTGCCCTGATGCTGAACCGCTGTCGCGACACCGGGGCGGTCCGACCCGTCCACATAAAAAGCCGCGTTCTGATGTGGGTTCTCGCCATAGCGCATGGTCTGGCGCAAGGTGCCGGCAACAGCACGGCGGCGTGGTGCCTCCTCCCCGATCGCCGCAGCCATCCAGTTGGAGACCGCAGCGTCATAGGCGGCGGTGCGCGCATAAGCAATCTGGGCGAGGCGCTTGCGAAAGCCGAGCGACGGTCCACCCTCGGCCATCTCGGCCAATACGCCATCATAGTCCGCAGCATCGACCACCACGCTGACAAAAGCATGGTTCTTCGCCGCCGCGCGGATCATCGCCGGGCCGCCAATGTCGATGTTCTCGACGCAGTCATCATAACCCGCCCCGGCGGCCACCGTCGCCTCAAACGGATATAGATTGACGACGAGAAGATCGATGGGCGCAATGCCGTGCTCTTCCATCGACGCCGCATGGCCCGCATCATTGCGAAGCGCCAGTAGTCCGCCATGAACCATAGGGTGCAGCGTCTTGACCCGCCCATCCATCATTTCGGGAAATCCGGTCAGATCCGCCACGTCGCGGACCGGCAGTCCCGCATTGCGGATGGCCCGCGCCGTCCCCCCCGTGGAGACAAGCTCCACCCCCTTCGCATCGAGCGCGGTCGCAAATTCAACAAGGCCTGACTTGTCAGAAACCGATAGCAGCGCGCGTTTGATTGGGGTGCGGGTGTCGGACATGGCATTCTCCTCCGGCAGGTCGATGCACGACCGCGTTGGTCAATCGTGCTGTTCGGTGCCGATCGTCTGTTCCTGACGACGATCGGTCGGGCGTTCGGCCTCCGCCCGGCGGAAGGCCCATTTCACCTGCCCCCTGTAATTGGTTGCCATCGACCTGACCACGATCTGTTTTGTCGCGCGCGGGGCAACGCGCGCTTCGTCGAGATAGACGCTGTCCTCGATTTTCAGATCACCGCCAAGCTGGCGCATCACCCAGGTATCGCCGGAAGGTGCGCGAAGGCGCACTGCGCCCCCCGCGAGGAAGATATCAGCCTCCACATCCGGGTGCAGATGGAACCGGATGGTGAACGGAATGCCCATCCGGTTTTCGACGCCCGCTGCCTGATCGAAGGCGGCGGCAGGACCCGGCCCTTCGGCGATCACCCGATCCTCGCCGCGCAGGTCCGTACCGTCCCCGGTCAGCGAAATCCGCCGGTGATGGACCAGACCGTGGGTGCGGATCCAACCGTCATGGGAGGCGATCAGGCGAACGCCGGTCGCGTCCTCCTCCCGCACGCAGGAGATGTTGGCGGCTCCCTTGACCAGCAGGTCGTTTTGATTGAAGCGAGCGGATGAGACATTATCGATGGTCAGCCCGCTATGGGCCGCCGTCGCACGCGAAGCCCGCTGCCATTCCTCGCCAAACCGCGCGCCAGGGCCGCAATTGACGATCATGGGGTGTGGGCCAATCGACACCTCGAAGCAGAAAGCACTGGCATGGGCGGTCGTCGCAGCATGGCCGTTGGCACGCACGCCAGCGTCAAAGATCAGGCCCGTGCGGGCGGAGCCAAGGCGATGAAACCCCATCGTCTCATAAATGCGGGAGCTTGGCCGCAGGCCAGAGGCGGCAAGCGCCCGGTCGATCCGTTCGGGATTGCCACTGCCGCCGCCATGGAACCGGGTCAATGTGCCATCGCCGAGGCGCAAGGCGCGGATCGCCGCCGCAAGACGCGGCAAGGCTGCCTGATGTTCACGCCCTGCTTTCAGGTCATATTCCTCCAGCGACCGCTGGGCCCAGACGAGGATCGAGAACACCTCCACCAGATGTTCGGGATTGCGGGATGGCAGGCCACCATCTCCGGCAACACTCCGCGCACATTCCTTGTCGAGCGCGGCGATACCGTCGCGGATGGTGGTGCCACCCGACCCTTCGACGGCGAGGCCGGCATAGATGAGGCCCGCAGCCGCCTGGAACCGCGGCAGCCCTTCGGGGGCGCTGCGCCAGCGGCGTTTCAGGAACCGGGTCTGACGCCCGATCGTACTGAAAAAGGCCCGCGACCGGTCAGGCCCGGCACCACTGAGCAATGTGGGCGCATGGCAGATCCACCGTGTCAGGCGTTTGCCGGCAATGTCTGGCCGCCAGCCCGGCCCCGCGCCCCGGCCATAGCGCGTCACCCACTCATGCAACCAGCCGCCCAGCACCGCGCGGGAGCGTTCGTCAGAGGCCGCAACCATATCGTCGAGCCATTCAAACGCATGCAGCGCTTCTTCCCAGGGTTGCGTGGGCGGCGGCTGGTCCCATGGGCTTTCGCCCCGTGCCTCCACCATCGCGCCGCCGAAGAGGAACAAACCGGCGGCGAGACGGCGCGCAGCGGCGGCATCACCGGTCCAGAGCGGCTCGGGGCTCGTCACGATGGCTTTGGGATCGGGACCAAGACCGGCCATACGCGCGTGAAAGCGGTCACCCCGCGAGGGGCGCGACGCTGCACTGGCAGGGCGCTTGGGCATTGTCATTCAGTTCCGCTCGACAACCGTGTATCCGGTTTTGTGCAAGATTACGCCGACAGACCCAAGCTGTCACCCGCGTGTTGCACGTTTGGCTACACGTCTCGTTTCAGTCTTGCGGCAAAGAACCCGTCCATGCCGCCGCGATCTCCCCAATTGTGGGGCAAAGTGCGCAAATCGCCAAGCGATGAGACAAGGCGGCCATCGCCAGCCTCCTCTCGGGAGATGGGCTGGCGCGTGATGCCCTTGGTCCGATTGAGGAAGGCATCGATCTGGCCTTCCCCCTCCGCCCGGGTCAGCGAGCAGACGCAATAGATCAGCACCCCCCCGGGTTTCAGCAGCGTGACTGCCCGATCAAGCAGCTTTGTCTGCAAGCTGCCGCGCGCCGCAACCCCGGCGTCGTCCCTCAGATGCGGCAACTCGGGATGGCGGCGCACCGTGCCTGTGGCGGAACAGGGCGCGTCGAGCAGGATCAGATCATAGCGGTGCGGCGCATCCCAGCTGAGCGCATCTGCGGCAACCAGATTGGCCTTCAGACCCGTGCGTTCCAAATTCATCGCAACCGTCTCAAGCCGCGTTTCGGATATGTCGAGCGCCGTGACGTCCCATCCCGCCGCCGCCAGTTGCATGGTCTTGCCGCCGGGGGCCGCGCAGATATCGAGGGCGCTGCCGGTGCCCTGACCCGCCAGCCGCGCCGGAATTGCGGCGGCGACATCCTGCACCCACCATGCGCCGTCCTCATATCCAGGCAGGCCAGACAGACGCCCGGCCCGCTCGACCCGTATCGTGCCGGACGGCAGGGCGGTGCCGCCAAGCGCCTTCGCCCATGCCGCCGGGTCGCCGGATTTCAGCGTCAGGTCCAGCGGCGGTGTCATCACGTGCGCGGCCATGATCTTCTTGGCCGTATCACCGCCCCAGTCGCGGGTGATTGCCTTGCGAAACCAGCTCGGCGTTGCAGCATGTGCAATGTCGAGATCGGCCCAGATCGCAGGCCCCTCCGCCGCGACCTTACGCAGGACGGCATTGGTCAGGCTCGCCATCTTCGCGGTCTTGCGCCGCGATTTGGCAATCGTCACCGCGCTGTCGACCACGCCATAAGGGGCCTCGCCCAGCGCCAGCATCTCCGTCGCGCCAAGGCGCAGGACCGCCTCGATCGGGCCTTTTACGGCGCGCTGCATAAACCGCCCGAGGACGATATCGACCGGGCCGCGCCAGCGCATGACGGCGCGCGCCAGCGACAGGGCGCGGGCGCGCTCCTCTCCGATCAGGCCATAGGGCAGGCCCGCTTCATCAATCATTGCGTCGTCTTCCTCCACCGCGCGGATCAGTTTCAGCGCGGCGTGGCGGGCGGCGGTCGGGTCAATTGTCATGTAACTCGGGTCAGCCCCACGGGTTGGTCGGCGTGCGGCGGGGGGCGAGGGCGCGTCCCGCCATCTCCTCCAGCGCGGCAATCCGGTTTTCGGTATTGGGGTGGGTGGAGAAGAGCTTGTCCGCGCCGCGTCCGGTCAGCGGGTTCATGATGAAAAGATGCGCAGTGGCGGGATTGCGCTCGGCACTTTCCATTTCAACCCGGCCCGCGAAGCCGGAGATCTTGCGCAATGCCCCCGCGAGCCAAAGCGGATTTTCGCAAATTTCCGCCCCCATCCGATCAGCGGCGTATTCGCGGGTGCGGGAGATTGTCATCTGCACGATGCTTGCCGCCAATGGCGCGAGGATCATCACCAGAAGCGGGCCGATGAACCCGAGCGCGCCGCGATTACCCCGAAAAAAGAGGGCGAACTGCGCCAGAAATCCGATGGCACCGGCGATGGTCGCGCAGATGGTCATGATCAGCGTATCGCGGTTTTTGATATGGGCCAGCTCATGCGCCATCACGCCGGCCAGTTCCTCAGCCGTCAGCATCTTGATCAGTCCGGTCGTTGCCGCGACGGCTGCATTTTCGGGATCTCTGCCCGTGGCGAAGGCATTTGGCTGGTCAGAGTGGATGACATAGATCGCAGGCGTCGGCATGTCGGCGTTCTGCGCCAGCCGGTCGACCATGTCATAAAGCTGATGCGCGCTAGCCCGCGTCACGGGTTCCGCGTTGTGCATGCGCAGCGCCATCTTGTCGGAGTTCCAGAACGCCCAGCCGTTCATGGCCAGTGCGACAACAAATGCCAGCGCAGCACCACCCATACCGCCGATCAGATAACCGACCGCAAGGAAAAGCGCCGTCATTGCGGCCAAAAGGATCGCTGTCTTTGCGTAGTTCATAGCCTATATCCTATCTCAGGACCGACGAGAGGACAGGATATATGGCCGACAAGCCGCAGGATAAAGAGGCAGCCATCGCCGCAGCCGCCGAACGGGCAATTGCCGAAGCGGCGGAGCGGAAGAAATCGGAAAAGGTTACCCACATGCCGAAGGAACTCGGCGGCCGCGAAGGGTTGGAGCCAACCCGCTTCGGGGATTGGGAGAAGGACGGAATCATCTCTGATTTCTGATTAAGTTCCATAGCTTAGGAGTAAAACTTTAACCAATATGAGACATTTTGCACTTTCGAGATGTCCGCTTCATCACCATGTCATGGTTGTGGACAAAAACAATTTCGAAAGGACAGATTATGAACCTCATTGCTGCACGATCCATGATGCCTGTTAATGACCAGCTAAACGGTCCGGCCCGGCTCGGCTATCTGCCCCGTCCGCGCCTGTCGCTGTTTCGCTGGGTCAGCCGCCGCTGGCGCTGAGCGCGCGGTCGCGAAGGGCTGGTTCCTTAACCAAAGACTGATACTGTCCCGGCGATTTTACGCATTAGGGGCAGATCCATGGCTGCAGGCCGCAAAACCGTCAAAGACTATATCCGCACGATCCCCGACTTCCCCCATGAGGGGATCATGTTCCGGGATGTCACCACCCTCTTTGCCGATGCTCGCGGCTTTCGCATGGCGATCGACCTGCTGTTGCACCCCTATGCCGGTGAGCGGATCGACCGCGTCGTGGGGCTGGAGGCACGCGGGTTTATCCTCGGCGGTGCCGTGGCACATCAGCTTTCGGTCGGTTTCACGGCGGTCCGCAAGAAGGGCAAATTGCCCGCAAAAACCATCGAACAGGCCTATCAGCTCGAATATGGGGAGGCTGTCGTGGAAATACACGACGACGCGATCCAGCCCGGCGAAAAGGTGCTCGTGGTCGATGACCTGCTCGCCACAGGCGGCACGGCAGAGGCCGGCGTGAAGCTGATCGAACGCCTCGGCGGCGACGTCGTCGCCTGTGCTTTCGTCATCGATCTGCCGGAACTCGGCGGTCGCCGGCGGCTGGAGGGTTTGGGACTTACCGTGGATGCGCTTTGCGCGTTTGAGGGGGCGTGAACCCGGGCCATGCCACACCCGCTGGTATTGCTAGCCCATGCACATTAGTCTGATTGCCTCTTATGGAGATACCGTCATGCAAAAAGCTGCCTTGGCCCTTATTGCGATCATCGCGGGACTACATCTCTATATCGCATGGTTCGAGATATTTGCTTGGACGACCAAAGGGCCCGAAATTTTCACAAGCCTGGCACCAGAGCTTTTCGAGCCAACAACCGCCATCGCGGCCAATCAGGGGACGTATAACGCATTTCTGGCTGCTGGCCTGATCTGGTCGCTGCTCATCTCAGACGAACTCTGGCGGGCCAGGGTTGCCACCTGCTTTCTGGTTTTCGTAGCCGTCGCAGGTATCGTCGGCGCAGCAACAGTTTCAACGACCATCCTGTTCGTTCAGACGGTTCCCGCAATATTGGCTCTGTTCTGCGTCCACTTTGCACAGCGGCGCGCGCAGGGCTAAACCCCTGCGCCAGTAACGCCCTGAAACGCTAGTTGCCTTCCAGCAACCGCCGGGCGATGACCTGCGCCTGAATCTCCGCCGCGCCTTCGAAAATGTTCAGGATACGCGCGTCGCACAGGACGCGGCTGATCGGATATTCAAGCGCAAAACCGTTGCCGCCATGGATCTGCAGGCCATTGTCGGCATTTGACCAGGCGATGCGGGCCGCAAGCAATTTCGCCATGCCAGCCTCCAGATCGCAGCGCCGGTCGGCGTCTTTCTCGCGGGCAGAAAAATAGGTGATCTGGCGGGCGACCATGATTTCCACCGCCATCATGGCAAGCTTGCCATAGACGCGGGGGAAGGCGGCGAGCGGTTTGCCAAACTGCTTGCGGTCCAGCGCGTACTGCAATGCCAGTTCCATCGCCGACTGCGCAACGCCGACGGCGCGAGCCGCGGTCTGGATGCGCGCGCTCTCGAACGTCTGCATCAGCTGCTTGAAGCCTTTGCCTTCTTCGCCGCCCAAGAGGTTCTCCGCCTTCACCTTAAAGCCGTCAAATCCGATCTCATATTCCTTCATACCGCGATAGCCGAGCACCTCGATCTCGCCGCCGGACATGCCCTCAGCGGGGAAGGGGTTGGCGTCATCGCCGCGCGGTTTTTCAGCGAGAAACATAGAAAGGCCACGATAATTATCCGTGTCCGCATCGGTGCGGGCCAGCAGGGTCATCACGTCGGCGCGGGCACCGTGGGTGATCCAGGTCTTGTTGCCGGTAACGACGTATTCGTCGCCGTCCTTGACGGCGCGGGTGCGTAGGGAGCCAAGATCGGAGCCGGTGTTCGGTTCAGTAAAGACCGCGGTTGGCAGGATTTCGGCAGAGGCGAGTTTCGGCAACCAGTTCTGCTTTTGCTCTTCGGTGCCGCCGCAAAGGATCAGCTCCGCCGCGATCTCCGACCGGGTGCCGAGCGAGCCGACGCCGATGTAACCGCGCGACAGCTCTTCGGAGACAACGCACATCGCCATCTTGTCCATGCCGAACCCGCCGAACTCTTCCGGGATCGTCAGACCAAAAACGCCAAGGTCAGCCATCTCGGTGATGATCTCCAACGGGATCAGATCGTCCTTTAAGTGCCATTCATGGGCATGGGGCAGGACCTTGTCATCGGCGAAGCGGCGGAACTGTTCGCGCACCATCTCAAATTCTTCATCAAGCCCTGTCGCTCCGTAGGACGCTGCGCCCTGACGCTCGATCATCAGATCAACCAACGCCTTGCGGGCCGCATCCGTATTGCCACCTGCGATCAGCGCATCAATGGCAGGGGTAGACAGAATCGCCGGATCGACGCCGATATCGCTTAGGCGCGCGATCTCCCCCTGGCTCATGATCAGGCCGCCGCGAAGCTGCGCGAGGTACTCGCCCGCACCGATCTGGAGGATCAGTGCCTCCATATCGCCGAACTGACCTTCGCCGGCCAGCCGATCCGCCCAATTGGACATCTGGCGTAGACATTCGACATAGGTGGCGATCCAGCTGAGCGTATGGGCCGCGTGCTGCTCCGCCTCCAGCGCAGAGTTGGAGATCCGCTCACCGGTCGCGACCATGGCACGCAGATTGGCACGACCTTCCGCAAATGCGGCTTCCACCGCGGGCAGCGCGTCCTTTAGCAGGGTGGCAGCGTCGAAAGCGGCGGAAGGTTCCGTCAGCGCGGATTTGTTCATCAGTCAGGCCTTTCATCGGGCCGCGATGCTGCATCGCGGAATCAGTTCTTGCGGTTGCGAATGGAGTATAGCGCAGATTCAGACGGGTCAACGAGCGCGCAAGATATTAACCTAAAATGTCGCGCCTCGATTATTTTATTACGTGCGTGTTCTGTCAGATGACGACCGCTGCCGCATCGCGCCGGTGATCCCCTGCCGCTTCGACACCGCCCCGCGCCGCGCGCGCGACCGCGTGCACGCCTCCGAAGAAAAAGCTGTCGCCGGGCCATGCCTGTGCCTCCGGGAAGGCGCACAATAGATCCGCGCGGTGGTCTTCGCGGAGGCGGTCTTCGAAGTCGACCTTGGGCTGTTCGCCCTTCCGCACCGGGGCCTCGACATGAACCCGCGGCGCGGCAATCGCGTCTTCAAGGCGCATATCCCGGTCGATCAGATAGGCACTGACTAGCGCCAGCGCGGTCCGGATGCGGTTCGATCCGCCGGAGCCGAGCATGACGACCCGCCCATCGGGCCAATCGATCGTCATGGGTGCCATCATCGACGACAAGCGCGTATCAGGCGTCCATTCGGTGATCGCCTCGCCGACCAGATCCTCCTCTCCCAACATGTTGTTGGGCATCAGCCCTGTGCCCAGGGCGATCAGCCCGCAACCTTCGCCGTTCGACAGGGTCAGCGCCGCGCCCATACCCGTATGATCGACGACGGAGATATGGGTAGTGCCCCGTGTCGCTGCGGCACGCCCTGCGACCTGTCTGCGATAGCGAGCGATCAGATCGCCTGACAGCAATCGGCCGGTGCCAAGAAAACTGTCGTCATTCAGGCCAGCCTCGATGCGGGCGCGGGTGGTCGCATGAAACGCATGGGCGATGTCAGTCTGGCTCGCCCCCCGTTCCATCAATCGCAAGGCAAAGGCGATCAGCGCACCGCCAAGCGATGGTGGCGGATTGAGGTAGAGGCGCGCCTGCCCGCGTCGTTCCACCAGCGGACGGCGGTCAATCGGAGTGTAGCGCTTCAGGTCGAGGGCCGAAAGATGCCCGCCATCGAGCGAGAGCAGCGCCTGCGCGACCTCGCCTTCATGAATGAACCTGTCGCCCTCGCGCGCGAAGGTGTCGATCACGTCCGCCAGGGCAGGATTGCGGTATGTCTCGCCGGCTTTCAGCAAACGCTCGCCATCGCCGAAAATCCGCAACGCGCCGGGCGAGGACGTGAAAATCGGCGTTACCACATCGAGCACCATCGCCTGAAGAGTACTTATGGCGACACCATTACGTGCGGCCTGCACGGCCGGTGCGGTCAATTCGGCAAACGGCATGCGCCCCTGACGGGCATGTGCCGCGAAAAGGCCGCGCGCGACGCCGGGGACAGCAATGGTCGCCGCACCGATATGGAACCGCTGGGTGACCTCGCCGAAATCCGCCTCGATCTCCCGCAGGTCGATCTCGCTTTCACGGCGCTTCTGACGTGGGGTCTGAACGAAAAAGTCGAGGATACCTGTCTTGCCCGACGCCTCACGCACCATCAGGAACCCCCCGCCGAGCAACGAAGCCAGCACCGGTTCCACCACACAGGCCATCAGCGCACCTGCCACCGCCGCATCGACCGCATTGCCACCTGAGCGCAGAACCTCAGCCGCCGTTTCGGCGGTGAGGGGATGACCAGCGGCGACAGCGGAATGGCGTTTCATGAGATATCGCAAGGAAAAAGGTTCCTGCTTGTGCGGGAACCCTTCTCAATAGTCCAGCGAATGCGATCAGAGGACGTTTGGTGCAGCGTCCTTCACTTCGCTGGTCACATGGCTTTCGTACTGGGCGAAGTTCTCGATGAACATCGCGACCAGACGCTGCGCCTGCCGGTCATAGCTGTCGGGACGGTCCCAGGTGCGACGAGGATCGAGGATCACATCGGCCACGCCCTGCACGGAGACGGGCACGTCAAAACCGAAATTGGGGTCTTCGCGGAATTCGGCGGCGTTCAGCGACCCGTTCAGCGCCGCTGTCAGAAGCGTACGCGTCACCCGGATCGGCATCCGCGATCCGGTACCATGCGCGCCGCCGGTCCAACCGGTATTCACCAGCCAACAGGTGGAGCCGTGTTCGGCTATCTTGTCCCGCAGCAGCGCGCCGTAAACTTCGGGCCGGCGCGGCATGAAGGGGGCACCGAAACAGGTGGAGAATGTCGGCGTCGGCTCCGTCACGCCCTTTTCTGTGCCGGCGACCTTGGACGTGAAGCCGGACAGGAAATGATACATCGCTTGCGCAGGGGTCAGCCGAGCTATCGGCGGCAAGACACCAAACGCATCGCAGGTCAGCATGACGACATTCTTGGGGATCCCGCCGCGCGCCGTGGCGGAAGCGTTGGAGATGTATTCCAGCGGATAGGCGCAGCGCATGTTCTGCGTCAGGCTGTCGTCCTCGAAATCAAGCTCCTTGGTGATCGGGTCATAGACCATGTTCTCGATCACGGTGGCGAACTGGTTGGTGGTCGCATAGATCTCCGGCTCCGCCTCAGGCGAGAGGGAAATGGTTTTTGCGTAACAGCCGCCTTCGAAATTGAACGTGCCGGTATCGGACCAGCCATGTTCATCATCGCCGATCAGCACCCGGCCCGGATCGGCGGAAAGCGTCGTCTTGCCAGTGCCGGACAGACCGAAGAACACCGCCACATCATCGGCATCGCCCGGCGCGTGGTTGGCCGAGCAGTGCATCGGCATCACACCCTTGGCGGGCAGGAGGTAATTCAAAACCGAAAAAACCGATTTCTTGTTTTCGCCCGCATAGGACGTGCCGCCGATCAGGATCAGCCTCTGCTCGAAACTGATCGCAATGATCGTCTCTGACCGACAATCATGTTTTTCCGGATCAGCCTTGAAGCTCGGGCAGTTCACGACCGTGAATTCGGGGATGAAGCTTTGCAGCTCCTCCAGTTCCGGACGGCGGAGAAGATGGCGGATGAAGAGATTGTGCCAGGCCAGCTCCGTCACCAGACGAACATTCAGGCGGTAATCCGGGTCAGCGCCGCCAAAGAGATCCTGCACGAAATACTCGCGGTCCGTCATATGGGCGAACATGTCGGTTTTCAGCGCCTCGAAGGCGGCGGGATCCATGGGCGGGTTGTTGTCCCACCAGATGCTGTCCTTCACTGACGGCTCATCAACAACGAACTTGTCTTTCGGGGACCGGCCCGTGTGCTTGCCGGTCGTGGTCAGAAACGACCCACCCTGTCCCAGCTCCCCTTCACCCCTCTCGATCGCGGCCTGCACGAGGCCTTCGTTGCGCAGATTGTAATGAACGGCAGCCAGACCGGATACGCCGAGCGTTGCAAGAGGCGCGTCAGGATTGAACACACCCGTACGGGTATCCGTTTCGGGTTTAGCGGTTATCGTTGTCGCCATGAGCGGACGCTCCTCTGTCTGCGCTGGTGCGCGCCTGCCTTCCAGCATGTCATACTACTGTTCTGGTTCGCGTATCGGCGAGTGACCAAGCGCAAGGTCGATTCGACTTACCCACCCGAATGTGTAGGCGCTATATCACGCTCACCGCCCGATTTAAGCCCCGGGTGATGAGCCACAATGGCGCAGTTTGCAAAAAGTGGAGTGTCGAGATGGTTCATTGCAGCCAGCGCTTGACACTTATAACGTAACATCGGGAAGGTTGGCGGAAAGTTCTGCCCACCAAGGGGGAAACGATGGCTACCATTGCGCTGGTTGATGATGACCGGAACATTTTGACGTCCGTTCAGATGGCCCTGGAGAATGAGGGCTATGAGGTGCGGACCTATACCGATGGCGCATCCGCATTGGCCGCGATGAACCAGGCCACGCCGGATATGGCGGTGCTCGATATCAAGATGCCGCGGATGGACGGGATGGAGCTTTTGCGCCGTCTGCGCCAGACCACCGATATGCCGGTGATCTTTCTGACCTCAAAGGACGAGGAGATCGACGAGGTTCTGGGCCTGCGCATGGGTGCCGATGATTACGTGCGCAAACCGTTTTCGCAGCGCCTCCTGATCGAGCGCATCCGCGCCGTTCTTCGCCGCCGCGAAGCCCAGGATGAGACCGGAGAGCGCGCCGAGGCTGACAAGGTACTGACCCGCGGCAAGCTGGTTATGGACCCGCTGCGCCATGCCTGCACCTGGGAAGGCAAGCCCGTTACCCTGACCGTGACGGAGTTCCTGATCCTGCATGCGCTGGCCCAGCGCCCCGGCTTCGTCAAAAGCCGTGATCAGCTGATGGACGCGGCCTATGACGATCAGGTTTACGTGGATGACCGCACCATCGACAGTCACATCAAGCGTGTTCGAAAGAAGTTCCGCATGGTTGCGGATGATTTCGCCTCAATTGAGACACTCTATGGGGTAGGGTATCGGTATAAAGAGGTCTAGGCCGTCGACCTCGGATGGGGGCGGATGAACCAGCATAGCCGACATAAGATCAAGCCGAGACGGAGGGAGCGCGAGCCGCTGTCGGGCGTCATTGATCTGATGTATCAGGCGCGCGACTGGCTCGGCCTGTCGTCGGGTGAGGACAGGCCGTTTCGTGCCACAGCGCGCGGTCGACACCGGCGCATCCGCAACAATATGCGCCGTGGCGGGATCTCGCCGACAAACTCTCTGTCACGCAAGATCGTCGCCTTTAACCTGATCGGCCTTGGGCTGCTGGTGGCCGGTGTTCTCTATCTCAACCAGTTCCGCTCGGGCCTGATCGATCAGCGCACACAGAGCCTTCAGACACAGGGCGAGATCATCGCCGTGGCTGTTGCCGAAGCTGCGGGCACGGGCCCGAACGGTACACGGTTTGATCCGGTACGCGCCAATCTGGTGCTGCGCCGTCTGGTGCAGCCGACCGGGGTACGTGCCCAGATCTACGATCGGGCAGGCCGCCTGACGGGCGACACGCGGTCATTGCTGCGCGTCGCCGGCAAGGTGGAGACATTGCCTCTCCCGCCACCCGGCGAGGGCGGTGATGAGCCGGTCCTCTCGATCATTGAGGGCTACTATCAGACGGTGCTGGAATTTTTTGTCGGCAAACCGGACATCTATCAGGAAACGCCCCTTGTCGGTGTCTCGCAGGAAAACGAGGTCTATACCGCCCTGCGCGGCGGCGTCGCGCGGTGGGAGCGGGTGAATTCCGAAGGTGAGCTGATCGTCTCCGTCACCGTGCCCATCCAACGTTTCAAGGCTGTCCTCGGCGTTCTGATGCTGTCGACCGAAGGCGGCGATATCGACGAGATCGTGCGCGCCGAGCGCATGCAAATCCTTCAGGTGTTTCTGGTGGCGCTCGCCATCTCGCTGGCATTGTCGGTCCTTTTGGCCAACACAATCGCAAAACCGATCCGCCGCCTCGCCGAAGCGGCGGAGGCAGGCGGTACGCAAGAGGCCCGCCCCATCAATCCGCAACGGATCAGGTTCCCCGACCTCACCACACGCACGGACGAGATCGGCTATCTCTCATCGGCACTCCGCCGGATGACCGAAGCGCTCTACGACCGGATTGACGCGATCGAAAGCTTCGCCGCCGATGTCGCGCATGAAATCAAAAATCCACTGACGTCACTGCGCTCGGCGGTCGAGACACTGGAAATTGCCAAGACGCCAGAGATGCAGCAGCGCCTGCTTTCGGTTATCCAGAAAGATATCAGTCGCCTCGACCGGCTGGTAACGGATATCTCCAACGCCTCCCGTCTCGATGCAGAACTGAACCGCGAGGAAATGGAGAGCTTCGATCTGACAGACCTTATCGAAGCCATTGCCGAGATGAACGAGGCGGAGGCAACCGCACGCGGTGCCGAAATCCATGTGGCCGAGGGCGCAGCAGCGGTTCATGTGAAGGGCCTGCAGGGGCGAATTGGACAGGTGCTGCAAAACCTCGTCGGCAATGCCCTGTCCTTTTCGTCGAAGGGCGGAAGTGTGCGCATCGCCGCCACGCCGCGCAGCAGCAGCGTACGCATCACGGTGGAGGATGACGGCCCGGGCATTCCCGATGATAACCTCTCTTCGATTTTCGAGCGTTTCTACTCAGAACGCCCGGATCACGAGGAGTTCGGCAATCATTCCGGGCTGGGCCTTTCGATCTCCAAACAGATTGTAGAGGCCCATGGCGGTGCCATCTGGGCAGAGAACATCCGCCCCAGAGGCGACAAATCAACCTCGCCGACGGGCGCGCGGTTCGTATTTGACCTGCCGCTGTGACCGGCGACTGTCTTCAGGGCACGGCGGTGGAGGCGAACGGTCACGGTCTTCTGATCATGGGGGGGCCGGGTTCGGGCAAATCAGCGCTCGCGCTTGATCTTATCGCGCTGGGGGCCAGGCTGATCGCTGATGATCTCGTCAGTTTATCCCTCTCCAAAGGCGAAGTTGCCGTGACTTTTCCTTCGAACGCCGCGGCCGACACACAGGGGCTTATCGAAGCGCGGAGTATCGGACTGGTCAGGGTCCGGCATACGGCGACAGCGCCACTGACGCTCGTCATGGACCTCGACCAGGTTGAGACCGAACGCCTGCCGCCCGCGCGATACTGGACCCGGCAGGGGCAGAAAATCCCACTTCTGCACCGCCCGGCCCAGTTGCAGCCAGCGGCCATCCATGCCGTCCTTCAGGCTGGCGGGCTGGCAAAAGTTGACCGGTCACGCCTTGCGCATACATTGTAAGAGAGCGAAGCTGATCAAACGCGCGGACTGAGTCGCGCGCATTCGCGGGGTAATTCATGATTGGACTGGTGATCGTGGCGCATGGCGGCCTCGCACGGGAACTTCTCGCGGCGACGGAACATGTCGTCGGCCCCCAGCCCCATGCGATTGCCATTTCGACCGCGCCCGAGGATGACCTGAGCGCCAAACAGACCGAAATTAATCAGGCCGTGGCCGATGTGGACACGGGAAGCGGTGTCATTGTTGCGACGGACATGTTCGGCGGCACGCCCTGCAATCTCGCCATCGGCTGCATGGGCAAGACGGACATAGATGTTATCTATGGTGCCAATCTTCCGATGTTAGTGAAACTGGTAAAACTGCGCGACCTGACTGTGCCGGAAGCTGCGGATCAGGCCATCGAGGCCGGGCGAAAATATATCGATGGTGCAGCGCGCATGCTACAGACCAAGACCGGCTGATCCAGCCGCAGATGGCCCACCGCATCCTTGAAATCATGAATGAAAAAGGTCTGCATGCGCGCGCATCGGCCAAATTCGTCGAAACGGTTGAGCGGTTTGCCGCTTCCGCGACCGTAACGCGCGATGGCATGCGTGTGGGCGGAGAATCGATCATGGGCCTTCTCATGCTGGCCGCCGCAAAGGGCTCTACCATCGACGTGGAGACAAAGGGGGACGATGCCGATGCGCTGATGGACGCCCTTGCCGCGCTGATTGCTGATCGGTTTGGCGAAGGGCGATAGGCCATTTACGCCATCGCACCGACTGCGGCATGGCGCGGGCAATCAACCATGTGGTCATTCACCAGACCCGCAGCCTGCATGAACGCATAGGTGATCGTCGGACCGCAGAATTTGAACCCCTCTGCCTTCAGCGCCTTTGACAGTTTCCGGCTGAGCGGCGTTTCCGCGGGCACATCGGCCATTGTCCTGCGGCCGTTCTGCAGTGGCGAGCCATCGACAAAATCCCAGATAAAGGTCGAAAATCCACCTTCAGCCTCCAGCCGCTGCCAGGCCCGCGCACCCGCAATTGCCGCTTCGATCTTGCCTCGATGGCGGATGATGCCAGCATCTGCCAACAGTCGTTCGATATCAGCCTCATCGAAGGCCGCAACCTTTTCCGGTGCGAAGCCGTGGAACGCCTTACGAAATGACGGACGCTTCTTCAGAATTGTGTACCAGGACAGCCCGGCCTGGAACGCCTCCAGCATCAGAAGCTCATAAAGCGCTCGCGGATCGCGGATCGGGATGCCCCATTCTTCATCATGATAAGCCACGTAGAGCGGATCGACCCCACACCATGAGCACCTTTTGTTCTCGTCCATTAACGACTCCCCTGCGAATCTCTGATAGGAACAATAATAGAACACTTAGCGACGAACCGAAACTATATGCGGATGGAGGGGTCTATGGGGGAACTTGTAATGATCAGCAATCAGGACATGAGCATCGCACCGCGCAGCGCGCTTTGCCATCAACTCGAAACCATTGACGGGGCCGTTGCTCTCTTCGTGGTGTCATGCCGGTCCCTGAAAGGCGTGAACCGCATCTACGGGCACGATGTGGGTGATCGCATTCTGACCGGCATGCGCCAACGTTTGGTCGCTGCCGCACCGGAGGGGGCCAAGGCAACGCGCCTGACCGGTGCCAAATTCGCGCTTGTCGTACCGCTGACAGGGGACGAGGATCTCGACATGGATGGTGGCCTTATGGTCACGACGCTCGCTGCCGAGACATTACTGGCGGAGATGGGCGAGATAGCAATCGATACCGGCGGTACCGTGCGCGGCGGTTTTGCGCATATCACTGCGCAGTTGCGGATCGGGGCCTGCTGGGATGGGCTGAACGATGCACCCCATGATGGCGATGCGCTGATCGACGGCGCGATGAGCGCCCATGATCTGGCCCAGGAAGAAAACGGAACGCTGCGGGTCTGCATTCTAGGCACGAAGGACGGAAAACGCACCGATCTTGCGATTGCCCGCGCCGCGCTTGCCGCCATCAAGGCTGGCCAGGCCAGTATCGCCTTGCAGCCGGTTGTCGCTGCTGACGCCTCCGGTCGCGTGATGTTTCGCGAAGCATTGATCCGCGTCCCGGACGAAGACGGCAACCCGGTGGCGGCAGGTGCCTTCATGCCCGCACTTGACCGAATGGGCATGACCACCGATGCGGACATCGCCGTGCTGGAGCTCGCATTTGCGGAATTGCGAAAAGATGAGGGGATGCGTCTTTCCGTTAATCTGTCGCGCTGCTCCATCGCTCAGCCGCTCTGGGCCGATGCATTCAACGAGCTGGCGTGTGCCGATCCGAACTGCGCGGAACGTCTGATTATCGAGGTCACGGAGGAAGCCGCGCTGTCAGATTGCGCCGCTGCGATGTCACTGTTTATGCTGGCGCGCGCCCATGGCGCTGCGCTTGCGCTCGATGATTTCGGTGCCGGGCGCACATCCTTCAAACATCTGAAGGAATTCCGCTTCGACATGGTGAAAATCGATGGCTCGTTCATTTCCGATATCGACGCCTCCGCCGATAATCAGATGATGGTTTCCGCCCTGGTTGCGATCGCACAGCAATTCGACATGATGATCGTGGCGGAATTTGTGGAGACCGCGTCAGAGGCCCGCATCCTGCGTCAGCTCGGCGTTGACGGGTTTCAGGGATACTTTTTCGGGCGCCCGGCACTTGTCTGGTCTTCGGACAACACACCCACCGACAACGAAGCGCATGCCTGATCGGGACAGTTGGGTTAGTCCTTGCGAGACAGTTTGTTCAACTGCGCCTGCATGATCGCAAGCTGATCCTTCAACTGGTCCAGTTCCTCACTACGCCCGGCATGGTCGGCTTTGTCTTCGCCTGCCTCACCCGATGCATCTTTTGAAGGGGCACCACCCTTAACGGCGAAAGGCGAGAACATGCGCATCGCCTGATCGAACCATTCCATGTTCTTGCGGGTCAATGCCTCCAGATTCTCTATGGCAGGCGCAGCACCAAACATTCTTGTGACTTGCGTGCGCATTTCCTCCTGATGGCGCGCGAACGTCTCCATCGACGCTTCAAGATATCCGGGAACGACGCTCTGCAGGGAATCACCATAAAGGCTGATGATCTGGCGCAGGAAATTGGTGGGCAGCATGGATGCGCCCTTCCCTTCCTCCTCAAAGATGATCTGCGTCAGGACTGACCGTGTGATATCATCGCCCGACTTCGCATCGCGAACCACAAAATCCTGGCCTTCGCGCACCATCTCCGCCAAATGGTCAAGCGTCACGTAGCTGCTCTTCGACGTGTTGTAGAGCCGCCGGTTTGCATATTTCTTGATGACGATCGGCGTATCGCCCGCTGCACCGGATCGCGTGCTATTGGTGGTCGTCATCACCACTCCCCTATTATCATTTATGCACAAAGCTTATTCTCCCCATGCGGTGCACTGCAACTTGATTTTGACGCGGCGCGAAATGACGGCTCAGATCGGGGGCTGCCACAGCGGATGGACGGAGCAGAACCCACCGGGTAATCTTGGGCCATGACCGCAGACCGGAACGCGACGAAATCCCAACCCGGGCAGGCCGCCGGAGATACCGCGAGCGATGAGCTTGCGGCGCTGGCAGCGCGTTACCTCGACATGTGGGAGCGTCACATGTCGGACCTCGCGCGTGACGGCCCGGTGGAGCTTTCCGGTATATCAACCCGCTCCAAGACATCGCCGTGAACGCACCACAACCGCCTCCGACCCCTGTCGGCGCAGATCGCCACGGACTGCCCGCGCCGCTGGTGCAGCATCTGGCCGCCGCGGTCGAGGTTTTGGAGAGCGGCGCGCGGTTCGCACCGCTCGGCGATACGGACCGGTTTCCGTGGCCCTGCGCACCAACCGACGCAGATCGCGCTCTTGCCCGCGCCGTGGCCAACGCACCCTCGGTGGAGATGGCACTCGCGCTCCGGCTGGAGGCGGCGGCACGTCTGTCCGAAATGCTCGACGGGTTGAAACGGTATCAGACCAGCCCGCACTGCCGCACACTGGATGATCCGAAGGTCGTCTGGCGGCAAGGCAGTGCGCGCCTCCTTGATTTTGGAGCAGATCAACCGGGTGGCCGTCCGCTTCTGGTCGCCCCTTCCCTGATCAACAGCCATCACGTTCTGGACCTCGACCATGACTGGTCGCTGGTCCGGCATCTTGCAGCGAATGGTCTGCGCCCGTTTCTGCTCGATTGGGGTGAGCCTCTCATGAATGAGCGTTCATTTACTTTGTCAGATTACCTCGCACAGCGGCTCATCCCGGCCTTCGATCTGGTCCGGCAGGAGGCAGGAGGCGGTAAGGTACCACTACTCGGGTACTGCATGGGCGGCACGCTGACGATCGCGCTCAGCTCTCTCAGGTCGATGGATGTCGAACGGATCGCCCTGATCGGATCGCCGTGGGATTTCTCACATATGACCCCGATGCGCAGCGCACTTGCGGCTCTGGGCGTGGCGGGGGAGCCTTCGGTCCTGTCAGACATGATCAACCGCGTCGGCGCGTGCTTTGGCGCAATTCCAATGACCGCTCTTCAGGTCGTGTTCGCGCAACTGGATCCGGGACTGGCGGCACGCAAATTCCGCCGCTTTGCCCGTTTGCCCGAAACCGCAGCAGATCTGCGGAAATTCGTTCTGATCGAAGACTGGCTTAACGCGGGCCCCGCGCTCTCCGCCCCCGCAGCAAAGGCTGCGCTGATCGACTGGCATCTGGATAACACCACGATGCGCGGCACATGGAAGGTCAATGGCCAGCTAATCCGGCCCGAGACGGTCGCGGCACCGACATTGATCTGCGCCGCAACAGAAGACCGCATAACGCCACCGCGCGCGACGGAGGCCCTGGCTGCGATCATGCCGAATGTCCGGATCAGCCGGCCGAAGGCTGGACATGTGGGTATGGTCGTCGGCAGCGGCGCGCCGAAGTCGTTATGGAGTGAGCTGACGAATTTCTTTCGCGCCGAAGCGTTGTAGAAGTGCATCATCTATCAAAAAATTATTATGGATCGATTTTGCTGACCTGCACATGAATGACGGTGCAGCCCGCTGATGACGCGTCGCAAAACTACGCGGAAAAATATGTGGTGGTCTGTCGATCCATGAGTCAGTCGAAACTTGCTTCTCGGGCGCGGCCCGCGGTCGGCACGGCCTCCAACAGACGGCACCGAACGTAGATCACGCATTGCCTGGTGCCGATTTACCATTAATTGTCAGAAGTTTATCTATGCTTCTGGCAATCCACCTAAAGGCGGCCAAGAAAGCAAGAGACCTTTCGTGCCGGCCTGCGGCAAGGCCTTTTTCGATCAGGTCCTGGGAAACATATGTGCTGTTCATCTCTGTCGTCCTTTTCATTTGTGAGACCGGTGTGTCTTGATGGATTGATAGGTAGTGGTTAGTTTGCGGTGCAGCAAATCAGTTCTTCACGAGGTTCAGATTAAATGGCTTTAACTGAACGACTTCCACCTCTGACGGCATTGCGTGCATTCGAGGCCGCCGCGCGGCACCTGAGCTTCGCCAAGGCGGCGGAGGAGTTGTACGTCACACCTGCCGCGTTGAGCTACCAGATCAAAAGCCTGGAAACCGATCTCGGTATCCCGCTTTTCCGCCGCCTGAACCGTGCGGTCGAACTGACCGAGGCGGGCCGCATGCTGGCCCCCGGTGTCTCGGACGGGTTTGCTTCGCTGAAGGCCGCTGTGCGCAATGTTGCGAAGCTACGCGACGGACGCGGGCTCATCCTGACAGCCGGGCCTGCGTTTACATCAAAATGGCTCGCTCCCCGGATCTTTCGGTTCATCGAACGTCATCCGGATATCGAGGTGCGGATCGTCGCGTCGCTGAAGAAGCTGGATTTTGATCGCGACGAGGTTGATGCGGCCATCCGCTTCACACGGCAGGATGAGGAGCCGGGCTGCTACACAGAAACGCTGATCCACGAGCTGATGACGCCAATCTGCAGCCCGGAGGTAGCCGCAAGACTGAAGAGGCCGGAGGATCTGGCCCGCTTCACGTTCATTCACGACGAATCCCTGTCAATCATGCTGCGCCCTCCCAGTTGGGGCGATTGGCTGGAGGTTGCTGGCGTGAATGCCAACTGGACCAAGGGCCCGAAATTTTCGAATGCTGACCATGCTCTTGATGCAGCCGCGGAAGGTGGCGGCGTCGCGCTTGGCCGCCTGTCTCTCGCTGCCAACGATATCAAGGCCGGTCGCCTCTGCGCCCCGTTCGATATCGCGATCGATACCGGCGCGCATTTCAACTTCGTCTGCCCCCTGGGGATGGAGCAGCGTCCCGACTATGTCGCGCTTCTGGGCTGGTTGCGCGATGAACTTGCAGGCGAAAGCGCGCAGGAAGACGGCATGCGTATCGTCAAGCTGTCATAGGTTGGCATCCGGCGGACGCACTCGTCAACTTCGCCGCACCACGCTATATACCTGCGCGGGATCGACGGAGGCACTATGAAAATCGGCATATTGCAAACCGGGCTTGTGGCCCCTGAACTGGCATCGGTATCCGGTGAGTACGACGCGGTCTTCAAGCGGTTCCTGCACCGCGCCGACCCCACTATTGAGGTCGTCGGCTGGCGGGTTGTCGAGGGGGACATCCCCGCCGACCCGTCGCTCGCCGACGGCTGGCTGCTTTCAGGCTCAAAACACGGTGTCTACGAAGACCACGATTGGCTACCCCCCCTGAAGGACTTCATTCGGACATGCGCAGCGCAGAAGGTGCCGATGATCGGCGTCTGCTTTGGCCATCAGGTAATGGCCGAAGCGCTCGGCGGGCGCGCCGAGAAATCGATCAGGGGGTGGGGGTTGGGGCCGCACGAATACGACGTCTTGTCCAAACCGGACTGGATGAATGGTGCGCCGGACCGCCTGACGGTCCATGCCATCCATCAGGATCAGGTCACAATCCTGCCGCCCGACGCCACGCGCATCGCGACATCCGAATTTTGCGAGAACGCGGCGCTTGTCTATGGCGATATCGATGCGCCCTATGCCATCTCGATCCAACCACATCCTGAGTTTACGCGCGACTTTGCCGAAGGTCTGATCAATGTGAGACGTGGCAAGCCGTTTCCGGAGGACCGGTCAGCGGCAGCACTGGCGAAAATCGATCATGCGGTCGACAATGAATGGATCGCGGGCTGGTTTCTGTCATTCCTGAAAACAAGAATGCCCAATAATTAGTCATCTTTTCAGGTTTGACCTATTTTTGACCTGAAATCGCACCGGAAACGACAGGTCGTCAATCCGGCGTCAACGTTTATACAAAATATATCATTACTTTCAGTAACTTAAAAATTATTTTCAAAATTGGCACAAGATTTGCTAGGTGAGTCCCGAGCGCACCGATCAGACGGCGCTCAGAAAGAGGGACACATGAAGTTAGTCACAGCTGTCTTGAAGCCGTTCAAGCTTGAGGAAGTCCGCGAGGCACTGACGTCAATCGGCGTTCAGGGTCTGATGGTCTCCGAAGTGAAGGGCTATGGCAGGCAAAGCGGACATACGGAGATCTATCGCGGCGCGGAATATGTCGTGAATTTCGTACCAAAGATCCGGTTGGAAATTGCTGCACCCGACGATCAGGTGGAAAAAATCGTGGAAACGATCAGCCAGACTGCCCGTACCGGCAAGATCGGCGACGGGAAAATCTTCGTCTGGGATATCGAACAAGCCGTGCGCGTGCGCACAGGCGAACAGGGTGATGAAGCGCTTTGACGCGATCATCGAACAAGGGGACACCATTCACATGAACAGACTACTCACCAGCGCCGGCGGCGCAGTTGCGCTGACAGCCTTCGCGCTGCCCGCCATGGCACAGGACGCCAACCCGCCCATAGCGGGCGAAGTTGGCTATATTTTCACCACTTTCATGTTCCTCGTGGCCGGCTTTCTGGTCATGTTCATGGCATGTGGCTTTGCAATGCTTGAGGCGGGTCTCGTACGCTCCAAAAACGTGACCATGCAGTTGACCAAAAACATCGGGCTCTTTGGCATCGCGGCAATACTTTATTACGTCGTCGGCTATAACCTTATGTACCCCGGCGATGGGTGGAGCATGACAGGATATCTCGGCGCTTTCGGCGCGGCGGGACTGGAACCTGTCGGCCTCGCTGACACCGAAACCGATCTGACATATGCTTCGGTCGGATCGGATTTCTTCTTTCAGCTGATGTTCTGCGCAACGACCGCGTCGATCGTGTCCGGCACCCTGGCGGAGCGGATCAAGCTTTGGCCGTTCCTGATTTTCATTGCCTTCCTGACAGCATTGATCTACCCGATCCAGGCATCATGGAAATGGGGCGGTGGCTTCCTTGACGAGATGGGCTTCCTCGACTTTGCTGGCTCCACTGTCGTGCACTCGGTCGGCGGCTGGGCCGCACTTGCCGGTGCGATCATCCTCGGCCCGCGCCTTGGCAAGTATCGCGAAGGCCGCGTCAATCCGATGCCAGGTTCCAACCTGACCCTCGCCACGCTCGGTACCTTCATCCTGTGGCTCGGCTGGTTTGGCTTCAACGGCGGCTCGCAGCTTTACATGAATTCCGCTGGCAACGTTGCTGACATCAGCCGCATCTTCGCCAACACCAACACCGCCGCTGCTGGCGGGGCAATCACCGCGCTGATCCTGACACAGGTTCTGTTCAAGAAGGTCGATCTGACCATGGTTCTGAACGGTGCACTTGCCGGTCTCGTGTCGATCACGGCAGAGCCGCTGACACCCAGCCTCGGTGCTGCAACACTGATCGGTGCGGTCGGTGGTGCAATCGTGGTCTTTGCCGTGCCGCTTCTGGACAAGCTGAAGATCGATGACGTGGTCGGTGCCATTCCCGTTCACCTCTTGGCGGGTATCTGGGGCACGATCGCAGTCGTGTTCACCAATGGCGATGCCAGCATCACGGTTCAGCTGATTTCCATCGTGGTTGTTGGCATCTTCGTGTTCACGGTCTCGATCGTCATCTGGCTGATCCTGAAAGTGGCCATGGGCATCCGGGTCAGTGAAGAGGCTGAGATCAACGGTCTCGACACCAGCGAGCTGGGCATGGAGGCCTATCCAGAGTTCAGCAAGTCCTGATGAAGGGCTTGTTTCAGAAATCCCCGGGGTGATCTCAGGATTACCTCAACTGGCCCGGGCTTTGACCCGGGCCTTTTTTCGCGTGAAGTCGGGTGAAAAAGCAAAAGCCCGGATTGAAATCCGGGCTTCTGCAACCGGTGGTACCGACGCCCCGGCTCGAACGGGGGACCCCTAGATCCACAATCTAGTGCTCTAACCTACTGAGCTACGTCGGCACTCTCACCTGTCAGTGCGGCTGATCTAGCCCGGTGGTCACCAATTTGCAAGCAGGCGGCATTGGTACTTGCACGCCAAACTGATCCGGGCGATCTCTGATCGTAAGGGAGACCCGAAAATGAGCATCAACAAGGAAACCGAAGAAGCGGCAAACCTGCAGATTGGCCCCACTTCGCTCGGCATGGTCCGCATTTATATCGAGACGCAAACGACACAGATTCCGATGGACTTCGACCCTGACGAAGCCGACCAGATTGCCGAGGAACTGCGTGCATCCGCGGCGCAGGCACGCAAAACCGGCACGCAGCGAAATACACCAAAGAAAAACAAGTCAGGACAGAAGGCTAAGCGGTGAATTCCCTCCCGCCCTTGGTTTCGCCGGAGGATCCCGAATTTTTGTGGGACCCGGTCGGGCTAAGGGTGGTCCAGGCCAATGACGAAGCGGTGCGCTTTTGGGGCGAGGATACGCTGTACGATCTGATGCAACGCCGGTTCGCATCGGGCGACGTCACCAGCACAGCCCTGCATGCCCAGTTTCAGGCGCTGACCCCCGGCGCAACCCTGTCAGCGCGCGTCTGCATCGCCGCGAAAATATGCCACGGGGACCATATGGCAGACTTCTCGCTCCTGCCGAACGAGCCCGGCGCAGGGCTTTTGCGGGTGGTGGTCCGGGATGAAGCCCAGGCCGACGACAGCGCGTTGCCCCTGCGCGCCGCGGGTTTCGATCACAGTGCGGAGCCGAAGGTCGTCATTGCGGCTGACGGTAAGATACTGGCACGCAACGGGGCTGATATAAGGTTCTTTCCTGATGGCGGCGACAGTCTGCGCAATCGATACCCAACCAAAGGATTGCTGGACACGGCCATCAATCTGACGCTTGCGCAGGGCAGCCATGATCAAAAAGTACAACTGAGCGCGGGCAGCGCAGATCGGCCGTTTCGGGTCTTCATGGCACCCCTGCCCCCCGGCAGGAGCGGTGAGCGTCTGATTCTCGTCGAACTGAGGGAGGAGATCGCTCACCAGCCCCGTCCATATGTCACAGGACGCGTGGTAACGACCGAGGCCATTGCATCACTGATCCATGACGTGCGCTCGCCTCTCGGGGCCGTGCAGGGGCTTGCCGACTTCATGCGGCTGTCTGGTGACACCATATCCAGCGATCAGCGTGCCGAATATCTCTCCGGCATCATGCGTGCGGGCCATCGGATGATGGCAATCATCGATCGCGTCGTCGCGCTCGGTGATCCGCAATCGGATACGGACGTGACGGCCATTGACCGCTTCGATCTCACCGCGCTGATCGGCGATGCTGCGAGGTTACATCGACCGGGGATGATGGCTGCTGGCGTTGATCTGGTGCTGGCCGGATCGGAGCAACCGATCTTCGTGGTCGGCAATTTCGACGCAACGATGCGGATCCTGGACAACCTGATCGATAATGCTACCCGCCACGGTGTCTCTGGCGGCGGTATGGTGCGGCTTTCGGCGATGGCCGCAACGGATGATGCACCGGCCTCCGTGACAATCTGCGATGACGGACAGGGCATGGCAGAGGGCGATATCGAGGCCGCTCTGTCGGATGGGGGCGAGACTGGCCGCCGCAGCTTTGGTCTGCGCAACTGCGCGGCACTGGCTGGATCGATGGCCGCACATCTGCACGTGACGGCAACGCCCGGCCAGGGTGTGTCAGCGCAGCTCGTCTTCGCCCCTGATCAGGGGCTGGGTCGGACGCAGCATGGCAGCTAGACCGGGATCTACCTGACCGCGCAGCCGCAGGGCCGCTGCCCGTCCGATCCGCAATACCTGCGCCTTGCGCCGGGCCGCTGCGAGCGGGTGTGACGGAGCCTCGCGCGCCACCTCGGCCCCGAACCCGTCAGCACGGATCAGGCCATGGTCCGGGGGGAGAACCTCGTCAGGGAAATCCCCATCGACCGCAAAAAAGAACCGGTCGCACCAGTCGAGATATCCCTGCCATTTACGGTCTGACTGAAAATCGGCTATCGAAGATTTGCATTCGATGACCCAGATCTCTCCGTTCCGGGCAAGGGCGGTCACATCGGTGCGCAGCCCCGCAGCGGGGCTGAATTCGGTGACCGGGGCAATGCCTTCATCGATGAGAAAGCGGCAAACGCCACGTGCCAGCAACATGCCGGGCGCGAGGATGGGGGAGGGAATCGGATCGAACATAAGAGGAACAAATTTGCGCGATACGATTAAAAAGGCAAGCTTTCGTTAACTGAATTGCACAGGTGCCCGGTGGTACAGTTGATGATAAACGACACATGCAGGCACGCTGATCGCAAATCAGCATGATCTTCGGGAGACTGCCTTGTCGTCGCCGCAATCTCGCCCACAGGTTAGGCCGGTATCAAATCCGGGGCCAATAATATGACGAAAACCGTTCTGATCGCAGATGACGACCCTAATATCCGAGAGGTGATCCGCTTTGCGCTCGGCAAGGAGGGGTTAAACGTGGTGGAGGCCGCAGACGGTGCCGAAGCGCTAAGCCAGTTCGCCAAGATGGTGCCGGATATCGTCGTCCTCGATGTCGGCATGCCCGAGGCTGACGGGCTGGATGTCTGCCGCGAGATCAGGCGCACGCATGAAACGCCGATCCTGTTCCTGTCAGCCCGCGACGAGGAGATCGACCGCATCCTCGGCCTCGAAATCGGCGGCGATGACTATGTCGGCAAGCCCTTCAGCCCGCGCGAGCTGACCGCCCGCGTCAAGGCGATCCTGAAACGCGCTGACCCGCCCCGCGCGGCGGAGGAAGAAGCCCTGGTCCATGGCGCATTGACCATCCGCCCCGGCCCGCATGAGGTGGAGTTCGCGGGCGATCCGGTAAAACTGACACCGCTCGAATTCTCCATCCTCGCGTCGCTTGTCAGGCTGCGCGATCGGGTTGTTTCGCGCAATGACCTGGGGGCGGCAGCTTACAAGATGAACGTTCATGTATCGGGGCGCACCATCGACAGCCATGTGCGCAATATTCGCCAGAAGCTGACCGATGCAGGTGCCGGATCGTCCATCGAAACGGTCCATGGCATCGGCTTTCGCATAGGGGCCTGCCTGCCGCGATGACGGGGTCACCATGAAAGCAGGCAGGGCGAAATACCGGCCCTCGATCCGCACCATCGTCCTTCTGATGCTGGTGATCGCTGTCATGACACCGATGATCGGGCTCTTCTTCTTTCGGGTCTTCGAGAACCAGTTGATCCGCAAGACCGAGGCGGAGCTGATTGGCCAGACCGCTGCTCTTGCAGCCGCCTACCGGCTGGAAATCGAACGCGCGAAGATCGGCCCGGACAGTTTTGGTGCCGTCGCCCCGGTTGACGTGCAAGCAGGTTACAAGGTCGCCTTCTCGCCCTATGGCGCGTCTCTTGACCTCGCGCGTGACCCTGTTCTGCCGCCACGGCCCGACCCTCAGCCCGCCGCGCCGCTGACCCTCGGCTATGGCGAGATTGGCAATGTGCTGGAACCTGTAATTGAAGAGACACGCCGGCGCACTCTGGCGGGTCTGCAACTGCTCGATCCGCACGGCACCGTCATGACCGGCTCGGAGGTCGGCACGTCCTTGGCTCATGTCCCGGAGTTACAGGAGGCGCTGAACGGGCGGCTGGCACGCCAGCTTCGCACGCGCCTGCGCGACCGCCCGCCGCCGCTTGTTTACTATGTAACCAAGGGCGCGAGCCTGCGCGTCTTCATCGCCTTTCCCGTTATTGTCTCGTCGCGTGTGGCAGGCGTGGTCTATGCGTCCCGCACACCGGCCCATGTCATGCAGGTCGCCTGGGCGGAGCGGCGCAGCCTTGCGCTGGCCGCCGCGGCAACGCTCGGCGCGGTGCTCCTCTTCGGCTTGATCGCTGCGCGCGCCGTGACCGGCCCGATCCGTGCACTGACCACCCGCACCCGCGCCATCGCCAGCGGCGACCGGAGCGCAATGCGCCCGCTCGACCATTCCGGCACGCGCGAGATTGGGGAGCTGTCGGACATTTTCCTGCGCACGTCACGCAAGCTGCATGACAGGTCCGACGACGTGGCCGCCTTCGCCGCCCATGTCAGCCATGAGCTGAAATCACCCCTGACCGCCATCCAAGGAGCCGCAGAACTGATCCTCGATGCAGGCGAGGAGATGACCGCCGCTGACCGCCAGCGGTTCATCAGCAATATCGTCGATGACACGACCCGCATGACCGCCCTGGTCCGCAGTCTGCTGGACCTCGCCAGAGCGGAAACTGATGCATCGGACGGCACCGCGACGCTGCCCGCGATCATAGCCGCCCTTCAGGATGATCTGGATGTCTACTTGACTGGCGAAACCGATATTGCGCTGGGGATGGCACCCGACCGCTTGTCGGCGATCCTGACCATGATGGCCGATAATGCAGCGCGTCACGGGGCGCGGCGCTGGGATGTGGACGTCACGGTGGAGGATCGGCGCGCGAAGATTAGGGTTACCGACGACGGCGAGGGCATTTCAGAGGGTAATCGGGAACGCTTGTTTGAACCCTTTTTTACTACCCGCCGCGCCGAAGGCGGTACCGGCATGGGCCTGCCCATCGCCAAGGCACTGGTCGAAGCCCATGACGGGTCGATCCGGGTGGAAGATAGCCAATCAGGTGCAGCATTCACGATAGAGCTGCCGGTTGCCGCCTGAACCGTTCGGGTAACTGCAAAGAAGAAAGGCCGCACCGAACGGGACGGCCTTTCGTAAAATTCAGAGATCCTGATCGGATCAGGCGTAGAGCCCGGCAGCAATCTCAAAATCGGCGAGCCGCTGGGCCGCCGCCTGCTTTGTCTCTTCGCCAGCCGCCTCCAACGTGGACTGCGCTGTCGCAATCTTGCCGTCGAACCATTCGCGGTTCAATTCAGCGCGCTGCACCGCTTCCTCGGCCAGGACCGCAGCACCTGACGCTGATATTTCAGCAAAACCACCGGTAACGAAAAACTCCGACACTTCGCCGCCATCCTTTACGGTGACGATGCCGGGGCGCAGCGTGGTCAGGAATGGCGCATGGTCGGGCATGATCCCGATCTCGCCTTCCATGCCGGGGATCACAACCAGATCCACCTCGCCGGTGGACAGTTTCCGCTCCGGCGAGACCAGTTCAAAGCTCAGCTTGTCGGCCATGTTCAGCCTCCCTCAATCAGAGCTTAAGCCGCTTCCGCCGCAAGGCGTTCCGCCTTGGCGATCACTTCGTCGATATCGCCAACCATGTAGAACGCTGCCTCTGGCAGGTGGTCGAACTCGCCGTCCACAACGCGCTTGAAGCTGTCGATTGTCTTCTCCAGCGGCACCTGCACACCGGGCGAGCCGGTGAAGACCTGCGCCACGTCGAAGGGCTGGGAGAGGAAGCGCTGGATCTTCCGGGCACGGGCCACGGCCAGTTTGTCCTCTTCCGACAGCTCGTCCATGCCGAGAATGGCGATGATGTCCTGAAGCGCCTTGTAGCGCTGCAAGGTCTCCTGAACGCGGCGGGCAACGGTGTAATGCTCCTCACCGATCACGCCGGGGTCCAGAAGACGCGATGTGCTGTCGAGCGGGTCGACGGCGGGATAGATGCCAAGTTCGGAGATGGCGCGCGACAGAACGGTCGTTGCGTCCAAGTGAGCAAAGGACGTCGCGGGCGCAGGGTCGGTCAGGTCATCCGCAGGCACGTAGATCGCCTGCACGGAGGTGATGGAACCTTTATTCGTCGACGTAATCCGCTCCTGCAGCGCGCCCATATCGGTGGCGAGCGTCGGCTGGTAGCCCACAGCAGAAGGGATACGACCCAGAAGCGCCGACACCTCGGAGCCCGCCTGCGTGAAGCGGAAGATGTTGTCGACGAAGAAGAGAACGTCCGTCCCGGACTGATCGCGGAACTGCTCGGCCAGTGTCAGGCCGGTCAGCGCGACGCGAGCCCGGGCACCCGGAGGCTCGTTCATCTGACCGTAGACCAGCGCCACCTTGGATTCGGTCAGATTGTCGGGCTTGATCACATCGCCTTCGATCATCTCGTGATAAAGGTCGTTACCTTCACGGGTCCGCTCACCAACACCGGCGAACACCGAATAACCGGAGTGCACTTTTGCGATGTTGTTGATCAGTTCCATGATGAGAACGGTCTTGCCAACGCCCGCGCCACCGAAGAGGCCGATTTTACCACCCTTCGCATAGGGCGCGAGAAGGTCGACGACTTTGATGCCGGTGACGAGCACTTCGGATTCTGTGGACTGGTCCACGTAATCGGGCGCAGGCTGGTGGATCGCGCGACTTTCGGAGGCGGCAACCGGCCCGCCCTCGTCGATCGGCTCTCCGACAACGTTAAGAATACGGCCAAGGGTCGCGTCGCCAACGGGCACCGAGATCGGCGCTTCGGTGTCGGTGACTTCGCCGCCACGGACCAAACCTTCGGTCGCGTCCATTGCAATTGTGCGAACTGTGTTCTCACCGAGGTGCTGCGCAACCTCCAGAACGAGGCGGTTGCCGTTATTGTCGGTCTCCAGCGCGTTCAGAATTGCTGGTAGATGGCCATCGAACTGGACGTCGACGACAGCGCCGATGACCTGTGTGATTTTGCCGGTTTTGCTCATGATTTGTCTCTCCGACCCGGTCAGAGCGCTTCCGCGCCCGAAATGATTTCGATTAGTTCGTTGGTAATTGCGGCCTGACGCGAGCGGTTGTACTCGATCGTCAACTTGTCGATCATCTCGCCTGCGTTACGCGTTGCATTGTCCATCGCGGACATGCGGGCACCCTGCTCGGATGCACCGTTTTCCAGCAGTCCGCGGAAGATCTGCACCGCGAGGTTGCGCGGCAGAAGATCGGCAAGGATCTCGCCCTCGTCAGGCTCATATTCATAGCTCACCGCACCCGCTTCTTCGGCTTCGCCTTCATCGAAGGTCGCGGGGATCAGCTGCTGCTCTGTCGGAATCTGGCTGATGACCGACTGAAAGCGATTGAAGAACAGCGTAGCAACGTCGAACTCACCACCATCGAACCGCTTAAGCACATCCTCGGCCACGCTCTGCGCATTGGCGTAGCCGATGCGTTTCACGTCAGAGAAATCGAAATGCGCGATGAAATGCTCGCCGTACTGGCGTTTCAGCTGCTCACGCCCTTTTTTGCCGACGGTAATGATCTTCACTGTCTTGCCAGCGGCCAGCAAAGCTTCGATCCGGACCCGCGCCAGTTTGACGATGGAGGAGTTGAACCCACCGCAGAGACCACGCTCGGACGTGGCGACGACCATCAGATGGGTCTGGTCAGAACCCGTGCCCTGAAACAGCTTTGGTGCGTTTTCCGCACCGGCCATCCCGCGCGCGAGATTGGCCAGAACCGCATCCATGCGTTCGGCATAGGGACGCGCGGCCTCGGCTGCTTCCTGCGCGCGGCGCAGTTTCGCAGCGGCGACCATCTGCATCGCCTTGGTGATCTTCCTGGTCGAGGTGACCGAGGAGATCCGGTTTTTCAGATCCTTGAGGTTCGCCATCGGGCGCTATCCCCCCTTCGGCTTAACTCAGGTAAACGACTTCGCGAATTCGTCGATCGCAGCCTTGATCTTGTCCTCGATCTCACCAGCGATTTTCTGATCGTTGTCACGCAGCTCGTTCATGATGTCCGTGTGGTTCGACCTCATGTGGTTCAGGAGGCCCCGTTCGAACGCACCGACCTGATTAACGGCGATCTTGTCGAGATAACCCTTGGTGCCAGCGTAGATCACGACGACCTGCTCACCATTGGTCAGGGGTGAATACTGGGGCTGTTTGAGCAGCTCCACCAGACGCGCACCGCGGGCCAGAAGTGCCTGCGTGGATGCGTCGAGGTCAGAACCGAACTGCGCGAAGGCCGCCATTTCACGGTACTGTGCAAGCTCCAGCTTGATCGAACCCGCAACGGATTTCATCGCTTTGGTCTGGGCGGAGGAGCCAACGCGGCTCACCGACAGGCCGACGTTCACGGCGGGGCGGATGCCCTGATAGAACAGCTCCGTCTCAAGGAAGATCTGACCGTCGGTGATCGAGATCACGTTGGTCGGAATGAACGCGGAAACGTCGCCGCCCTGGGTTTCGATGATCGGCAGCGCCGTGATCGACCCCGCACCATTGTCGTCGTTCAGTTTCGCCGCACGTTCCAGAAGACGGGAGTGAAGATAGAACACGTCACCCGGATACGCCTCACGCCCCGGCGGGCGACGCAGCAGCAGGGACATCTGGCGGTAAGCCACGGCCTGCTTGGAGAGGTCATCATAGATGATCAGCGCATGGCGGCCATTGTCGCGGAAATGTTCCGCCATGGCGCACGCCGAATATGGCGCGAGGAACTGCAGCGGTGCCGGGTCGGACGCGGTTGCAGCCACGACGATGGAATATTCCAGCGCGCCGGTCTCTTCCAGCTTCTTCACCAGCTGCGCAACGGTAGACCGTTTCTGACCGACCGCGACATAGACGCAGTAGAGCTTTTTCGATTCGTCGTCGCCAGCAGCCTCATTGACCGACTTCTGGTTCAGCATGGCGTCCAGCGCCACCGCCGTCTTGCCGGTCTGGCGGTCACCGATGATCAGCTCGCGCTGGCCACGGCCAATGGGGATGAGCGCGTCGACCGATTTGATGCCGGTCGCCATCGGCTCATGCACGGATTTGCGCGGGATGATGCCGGGGGCTTTCACCTCGGCGCGCGAACGCTTCGACGCATTCAGCGGGCCCTTGCCATCGATCGGGTTACCAAGACCGTCGACAACGCGGCCCAGAAGCTCGTCACCCGTGGGGACGTCAACGATGTCGCCAGTCCGCTTGACGGTGTCGCCTTCCTTGATGGTCCGGTCGTCGCCGAAGATCACGACACCGACATTGTCGGATTCGAGGTTCAGCGCCATGCCCCGGATACCGCCCGGAAACTCGACCATCTCACCGGCCTGACAGTTATCCAGCCCGTAAACACGGGCGATACCGTCGCCGACCGACAGAACGCGGCCAACTTCGGCGACCTGCGCGTCTTGGCCAAAATTCTTGATCTGCTCTTTAAGGATCGCAGAGATCTCAGCTGCCTGGATGCTCATATCACCCGACCTCTTTCATTGCGGTTTGCAGGGAGGCGAGTTTCGCGCGGATCGACGTGTCGATCATCTTGGAACCCACCTTGACGACGAGGCCACCGATCAGGCTCTCATCCACGGTTACATCGAGCGCGATATCCGCGCCCACAGATTTCTTGATCATCGCTTCCAAGCTCTCTTTCTGCGCGGCGGTCAACGCCTTCGCTGAAACGACCTCGGCGGAAACGATGCCGCGCTTGTCCGCCAGAAGCTGATTGAACACTTCAATCAGATCAGGCAGCACAAAGAGGCGGCGTTTCTCAGCCATCAGACCGATCATGCCGGAGACCGGTGCGCCGATCCCCATCTTTTCATTCAGGGCTGCCATTGCGGCACCCTGCTGTTCGCGGCTGGCGATCGGGCTGTGGATCAGCGAGCGGAGGTCTTGGCTGACCTCCAGCGCATCCTTCAGCTGGCCAAGATGGCCTTCGACCGATTCGAGAGCGCCGCTTTCTTCCGCGATTTCAAAGAGAGCAGATGCGTAGCGACCTGCGATCCCTGCGGTTGAAGCTGAACTGTCGCTCATATTTGTCCCTTGTCGTCGCCCCGGCAGTTGGGTCTACATCGGCGCGTTGCGATAAGGCCCTTCGGGAGAAGCCCCTCAAGCCGTGGGTTGCCTATCATGCGGTGGAAACGGTTTGCAATGGCTTAGATGAGGCGGGCTGATTCAGGGTTTTTCAATATTTCAAAGGCTTAGCGAAAGGAGGGACGGGTTGCCGCAGGTCTGTACCGCATTTCATACCGCGCCAGGGGTGCCGCAGGTGATCACAAGGTCGGCTTCATGGGTTTGAACCAGACGCCCGGCATATGTGCCGGGCAGCGGGATATGGAGGCTGTGGAACGTCGGCGAAACACTCCGTCACCGCGATTGCGCGCACCACCGGCGGCGATCTATCCGTCGCGATCGGTTGGGGGACGCGACCATCCGCTGCCGCCCGGACGCTTCGGCCCGTCGGTCAGGTCCTCGTAGTCCGCCTCAATCGTCTCGTCGTCGCGCCCGGCTTGGGGATTTGTGCCGGGGTGCGGCTGACCATGCCGCGCCGCCGTTCCTACGGTCACAACCCGCGCCGCAAGCCGTGGCCCGAGCCAGGCGATCAATGCCACGCGCACGGGCGGGATCAGGAGAGCAAAGCCAATCGCATCGGTGAAAAATCCCGGTGTCAGCATCAGTAGGCCCGCAATCAGGATCATCACCCCATGGGCCATTGGCCCGCGCGGGTCGCCCCCTTCCGCCAGCGATGTCTGCAAGCGGCTCATCGCGGCAAAACCCTGCAACCGCAGCAGGCCTGCGCCCAGAATGGCGGTCAGGATGATCAGACCGATGGTCGGCCACAGGCCGATCGCCCCGCCAAGTTCGATGAACAGGGCGATTTCAATGACCGGCACGGCCACCAGAATGGCAAAGATCCACATCCGATACCTCTCATTTCCCGCGGATCAGGCCCATATCGGCCCGAGGGCCTAACACCAACATGGACACTTCCCGCAGCGCAACCTACATAAGGATAGCTAGAGGCAAGTGCCAACAACCCTCGTCGTGAACAGGAGCTGACTAATGGGCGATGGCCTTCTCACCGTTCTGATTCTTGCAGGTATCACCGTCTTTCTGGTGATGCGCCTGAAAGGTGTGCTCGGAACCAAGACAGGTTTCGAAAAGAAACCGGAGCCGATCTTCGGCAGCCGCACCAGCAATGCCGAGCAAGTGCCCAACGATGATGACGTCCCTGCCGAACCGATTGCGGCCAACGACCCGCAAGCAGAGACATTCGGTCAGATGCGTGCGGTGGAGCCTGATTTCTCACCCAACGAATTCGTTCAGGGTGCGCGCGGAGCATATGAGATGCTTCTGATGGCGTTCGAGAACGGCGACAAGGCTACGTTGGAGACATATCTGTCGCCCGATGTTTATCAGGATTTCGCCGCCGCGATCGATGCCCGCGCCGATGAGGGGCTGACCGTCGATGCCCGCTTCGTGGGCGTGCGCGAATCCAAGATCGTCGATGCCCGGTTCGATACAGACGAAGGTATTGCGGAGATTGACGTGCGTTTCGTCGGAGAGTTGGTCACGGTCGTGCGCGACAGCGAGCACCGGATCGTGGAGGGTGATCCCAACGAAGTGCGCCGCGATACGGATGTCTGGACATTTGGTCGCCGCATGGGCGCGCCGGACCCGAACTGGCTTCTCATCGCAACGGGTGAGTGACAAGCCGGCTGCACCGCTGCTAATGGATCGGCGGCAGGTGGGCCTTGGCTTGATCTCGACCATGGCTGTTGCCGGGTGCGCGCGAATGACTGACGGTCACTTTTCATCTCTCGCCAGTGATGGGGCGGAGCAGATCCCGCCCGGCTTCGTTGTCTCGCGCAGTACCTTCGCGGACCTGCCCGGTTGGGCAGATGCCGACCATGAACAGGCGCTTGCTGTCTTTGCCACCAGCCTCGCGGATGCGCACGCCTCGGATCGGGTCGGGCCGACCCGGCAGGCGGACTGGGCCGAGATTTCTTCAGCCATCAGCACTGCACAATATCCCTCTGCCCGCATATTGTTCGAGGCGTTGTTTCAACCCGTCCGCGTCACCGACGGACGAGAGACACTTTTCACGGGCTATTATGAACCGATCCTCCGCGCATCCCGTTTGCGCGAGGGCCCCTACCAACATCCGATCTACGCGCGCCCGCCAGACCTGGGCAGTGGCCGCTATCTCAGCCGTGCCGAGATCGCCGCCGGTGCGCTGGACGGGCGCGGGCTGGAGCTGTTCTGGACCGATGATCCAGTCGATGCGTTCTTTCTGGAAATACAAGGATCAGGCCGTCTGGTTCTGCCCGACGGCACGCTGACCCGCATCGGGTTCGCAGCCAAAAACAATCACGCCTATCGCGCCATCGGCAGGATACTGGTGGATCGTGGCGAGATGGTGCTGGAGGATATCTCCGCCCAGTCGCTGAAGGACTTCCTGCGCGCCGATCCGACGCGCGGCATGGCGCTGATGAATGAAAACCCGTCCTTCGTTTTTTTCACCGAACGTACGGAGCTGGATGCCAATACCGGGCCGGTCGGTGCCATGGGCCTGCCGGTTTCTGCCGGCTTTACGGTCGCCGTCGATCCCGCCATTCATCCCCTCGGCGCACCGATCTGGGTGGAGGCCGACGGCGTCGATGGCTATGACGGCCGGCTGATGGTCGCGCAGGATGTGGGCGGCGCGATCAAGGGCGCGCAGCGCGCCGATCTCTTCATCGGCTCGGGGGATGAGGCAGGCCACTTTGCCGGCGGATTGCGCACCGGTGGTCGGCTTTTGACGCTGTTGCCGAAACCCGCGGTCAACCGGATCACGGCGACATGAAACGGCTCTCATGAAACGGCGGGGACGTCCCATCACAGCGGAGGAGCGTGACCTCTGGCACCGCGCCTTCGGTGCACCGAAACGGCCATTACCGCCTGAGGCGGACGGGGCGATGGCCCCTTTGCCGCAACCGAATATATCGGGTTTGGCCCGCCCCGCCGATCCGCCATTGATCCTGCGGCCCGTGGGGCGGGCTGAACCCCCGGTCACACTTCCCCTGCCGCAGGCCGCCAGGCCGTCCGGCCTTGACCGGCTTACCGAGAAGCGCCTGAAGCGTGGACAACGCCAGCCTGATGCGGTGCTGGACCTTCATGGCATGACGGCCAACCGGGCCCATGGCGCACTAAACGCGTTTGTCGCCCGCAGCCGGTCAGCGGGGCATCGGATGGTACTCGTCATCACCGGGAAAGGGGCCGCTGGTGCCCCCCGCCAATTCGGCGATCCGGAACCGGGTATCCTACGCCGCGAAGTGCCGCATTGGTTGACGATCCCGCCGCTGACCCAGATGATCGTAAACGTGACGCAGGCTCACCCGAAGCACGGCGGCGGTGGCGCGCTTTACGTCTATCTGAAGAAAATTCGGTGAATAATCAGGCAAAAGCCGCTCGGCGGCGGCGAACTCGTTAACATTTGCTTCCCCCTGTCCCGAATTTTGGCCTAGCCTCCCGCTACGAGTTTCCAAAAGAGGGTCCAATGATCACATCCATCCTGACACGCCGAAACATGATCGGAGCCATCGCCGCGCTGGCGGCTCTGGCCGGCACCTCGACCATGGCCGCCGCTGAGGCGCTGAAGGTCGCCGCCATCTATACGCTGCCGGTCGAACAGCAGTGGATCAGCCGCATCCACAAAGCCCTGAATGCCGCCGCCGAGCGAGGCGACATCGAGTACACGTTCTCCGAAAACGTTGCGAATACCGATTACGAGCGTGTGATGCGCGAATATGCAGAAGCCGGCCAAAAGCTGATCGTGGGCGAGGTCTTCGGGTTGGAGCGCGCCGCACGCAAGGTCGCAGCGGACTATCCCGACACGGCCTTCCTGATGGGGTCTTCCTTCGGCCCGACAGGCGACAATTTCGCGGTCTTTGACAACTGGATTCACGAGCCGAGCTATCTGAGCGGTATGATCGCGGGCACAGCGACCGACAGCAATCTGATCGGCATGGTCGGCGGCTATGCCATCCCCGAGGTGAACCGCCTGATGCACGCCTTCATGGACGGTGCCCGCGCCACAAACCCCGATGTGAAGTTCCTCGTGAACTTCATCGACAGCTGGTATGATCCGCCCAAAGCGAAGGAAAGCGCCTTTGCCATGATGGATGCAGGCGCAGACATCATGTACGCGGAACGCTTTGGCGTCTCGGACGCGGCGGTGGAGCGGGGCGTGAAGGCCATTGGCAACGTCATCGACACCTCCGGTGATTATCCGGGGACCATCCTCGCCTCCGCCATCTGGCATATGGAGCCGACGATCGACCGCGCCATCACGGCGGTGAAGGATGGCGCTTTTGAGCCGATTGACTATGGCCAGTACAGCTTCATGGGCTTTGGCGGCGGCTCGCTCGTCATGGATGAGACCCTGATCGATGCGGAGACCGTCGAAAAGGTCAAGGCGCAGGAGCAGGACATCCGCGATGGTCTCTTCCGGGTGAACGTGAACGACGCGCGCCCTGTCTCCGACAACTGATCTGATCGCCCGCGCCCCGACCGGGGCGCGGGCCTTTCCATGCAGACCCCCATTCTTTCCCTTCGCGGGCTAACCAAGACCTTCGGCTCGGTCACCGCCGCAGATGCCATTGACCTCGACCTCGCGCGAGGCGAGGTGCTTGCGCTTCTTGGCGAGAACGGCGCGGGCAAGACGACGCTGATGAACATGCTGTTCGGGCAATATACGCCCGATGCGGGCGAGATCATCCTGCATAACGAGGCAGGGGAACGTCGCCTCCCCCCCGGTCAGCCACAGGCTGCCATCGATGCCGGGATAGGCATGGTCCATCAGCATTTTACGCTGGCAGAGAACCTGAGCGTGCTCGATAACATCCTCCTCGGTGCCGAACCCCTGTTCGGCATGCGGCGGATGACCGGCGCGGCGCGCTCAAAACTGACCGATCTAATGTACCGCGCAGGCCTCCACGCGCCTCTCGACACGCGCATACGCGATTTGTCAGTGGGGGAGCGTCAGCGCGTCGAAATCCTGAAAGCGCTCTACCGCGATGTGCGCATCCTGGTCCTGGATGAGCCAACAGCGGTTCTGACCCCACAGGAAGCTGATACGCTCTTCGCCTCTGTCAGGAGCATGGTCGACGACGGGCTGGCGGTCATCTTCATCTCGCACAAATTGCGCGAGGTTCTGGCCTTTTCCGACCGCATCGCAGTCCTCCGCCATGGGCGCAAAACCGGCGAGATGGCGACCGCCGATGCCGACACGGGCGCGATCATCCGCATGATGGTCGGCGAGGATCATGCAGCGCCCGAGCGTACGGAGCCAACCCCCGGCAGCGCTGTTCTGGCCTGCTGCGCGCTATCGGCCGATGGCCTCAGCGACATCACCTTCGAGGCCCGCGCGGGGGAAATCATCGGCATCGCCGGTGTCTCCGGCAATGGGCAAAGCGCGCTTGCCCGCGTCCTCTCTGGCCTCGTGCCCTTCGCGGGAGAGATGCAGTTGAAGGGCGAACCAGTCCCCTCGCTGACGCCCAAAGCCGCACTGAAGGCCGGGATCGGGCGCATCCCAGAGGATCGCCACCATGACGGCATCATCGCGGCCATGTCGGTCGCCGAGAATATGGTGATGGAGCGTCTGGACGATCCCGCTATTCATAACAGGGGCTTCCTCCGCGGCGCGGCGCTGGCGGCAAATGCCGAACGGCTCAGCCGCGAATATGACGTGCGCGGGCCCGGCATCGATGCGCGCGCCGCGCTTTTGTCCGGCGGCAATATCCAGAAACTGATCCTCGCACGGGTGCTGGAGGCATCTCCCGACCTGATCCTCGCCAACCAACCCACCCGCGGCCTCGATTTCCGAGCCGCGAGCGAGGTCTCCCGCCGCCTGATGGACGCGCGAACGCGCGGCGCAGCGGTCATCCTGATCTCCGAGGATCTGGACGAGGTCCTGTCGCTGGCGGACCGCATTTTCGTCATGCATGACGGCCATATGGCGGAGGTTGAAACCCGCGACCGCGCCGCTATCGGTCTTGCCATGGCGGGGCGCGCCGCATGATCCGCGTCACCCCACGGGCGGAGACATCGCGCGGTTTCGCCGCCGCTGTGCCCGTGGCCGCCGCGCTGATCGCACTGGCGCTCGCGGCCATTCCGCTGGCGCTGGCGGGTGCTCCGATCATCGAGGCTTACGTGCAGATGGCCATCGGGGTTTTCGGCTCGCTCTTCAGCTTTACGGAGATGCTGACCCGCGCCACCCCGCTGATCCTCACCGGCCTCGCCGCCGCCGTCGCGTTTCGCGCAAGGCTCTGGAATATCGGGGGTGAGGGGCAGTTCTATCTTGGGGCCATGGCCGCTGTCTGGATCGGCACCGGCATGATCGACGGTCCACCCGCCCTGATGATCCCGCTGGTTCTGCTGGCGGGGGCTGCGGCGGGCGGTGCGGGGATGCTCTTCCCAGCCATCCTGAAAACCCGGTTTGGCGCGGATGAGGTGGTCACCTCGCTCCTCCTCAACTTCATCATCCTGATCTTTGTCCAGATGATGCTCGAAGGCCCGCTGAAAGACCCGATGGGCCTTGGCTGGCCGCAATCGGAGCCTGTCATCGACGCAGCCATCCTGCCCCAGTTGATGGATCGGATGCGCCTTCATGCGGGGTTCATCCTCGCACTGGTCACAGCGATGATCGCCTATGTGGTGATGGTATTCACGGTTTGGGGCCTGAAGGTCAGGGCTGTGGGCGAGAACCCCGCCGCCGCGCGCCATGCGGGGATCGGCGTGAACCGCACCTTGCTGGCGGTGGCTTTCGCGTCCGGCGCGCTGGCCGGGCTGGCGGGCGTGGGGGAGGTCGCGGGGCTGAAAGGTTACCTCACCGCGGACCTCTCGCCCGGCTATGGCTATGCCGGCATCGTGGTAGCGATGCTCGCGGGCCTCTCTCCGCTCGGCGTCGTCGTCGCCTCGATCTATGTGGCCAGCGTCTTCGTCGGAGCAGACAGCATGAGCCGGGCGATGGGGGTCTCGTCCTTCCTCGCCGATCTGACGGTTTCCCTCTCGCTCATCTGCGTGCTGGTCGGCGGATTTTTCGCGCGGTTCCGGGTGGCGTGGCAGCGGTGATGGATATCTTGAACATCTTCCTCTCCGACAGTTTTTGGGCCGCGTCCCTGCGCATCGCGACGCCGCTGATCTTCGGTGTTCTCGGCGCGCTTTTATGTGAGCGGGCAGGGGTGCTGAACCTCGGGATCGAGGGAATTTTTGTCGTGGGCGCCATGACCGGCTGGATGACGGTCTGGCTTGGCGGCACGCTCTGGACCGGTGTGATCGTCGCGGCGTTGGCGGGGGGCGTATCCGGGGCGCTCCATGCCTTGCTCACCGTCGGCATGGGGCTGTCGCAGCATGTATCCGGGCTTGGCATCACGCTTTTTGCGACTTCGGCGGCCTCCTACACATACCGCACAGCGCTGCCGCAGGTCTCCTCCCCGCCGCGGATCGAGCCGTTTCGGGCGCTGGATGTGCCGATCCTCTCAGACCTGCCCTTCATCGGGCCGATCGTCTTCCAGCAGACCGCGCTCACATGGCTCGCGCTTGCGATGGTGCTGATCGTTTGGTGGGTGATGGAGCGGTCGGCGCTGGGCGTTGCGATCAAGGCGGTCGGCGACAACCCGGACGCGGTGAATGCGCAAGGACTTTCCGTCCGGCGGCTGCGCACCGGCGCGATCATTGCAGGATCGGCGCTGATGGCGCTGGGCGGGGCGTTCTTGACCATGTCGGCCTTCGATGCGTTTTTCTTCGGCATGGTGAACGGGCGCGGCTGGATTTGCATCGCGCTGGTGATCTTCGCGAGCTGGCGCCCTGGCAAGGCGTTGCTCGGCGCGCTCCTCTTTGGGATGTTCGATGCCTTGCAGGTGCGCTTGCAGACGGAGGCAGGCGCGATGGTGCCGGGGCAGATCTTTCTGATGGCCCCCTATATCCTGTCGATCATCGCGCTGGTCATCGCCGCCCGCCGCGCAGATTATCCGCGCGCATTGCTGCAACCCTGGTTCAAGGGACAAAGGTGAGGCCATGGATCTGATCGTCAAAAACGCCGCCCTGCCCGATGGGCGCACCGGGATGGACATCGCCTGCGATGGCGGCCTTGTCGTTGCGGTGGAACAAGGCATCACGGCGGAGGCTGCGCGGGTGATCGACGCAGCTAGCCGCCTCGTCGCGCCGCCCTTTGTCGATCCGCATTTTCATATGGATGCGACCCTCTCGCTCGGCCGGCCGCGCATGAACACCTCCGGCACCTTGTTGGAGGGCATCGCACTCTGGGGCGAGCTGAAACCGCTTCAGACCGTTGACGAGATCATTGAGCGGGCGCTGCGCTATTGCGATCTGGCGGTGGCGATGGGCATTGGCGCGATCCGCTCCCACGTGGATATTTGCGATGATGATCTGAAGGGCGTGGATGCGCTGCTGGATGTGCGCGAACAGATCAAACCCTATCTCGACCTGCAACTCGTCGCCTTCCCGCAGGACGGCGTGTTTCGCGACCCGAGGGCGATGGACAACCTGATCCGGGCGCTGGATCGCGGCGTCGATGTGGTCGGCGGCATCCCGCATTTTGAGCGGACCATGGCGGATGGCACCCGTTCCGTTACCGCGCTGTGCGAGATCGCGGCGGAACGGGGCCTGATGGTCGACATGCATTGCGATGAAAGCGACGATCCGATGTCGCGCCATGTGGAAATGCTGGCCTATGAGACAACGCGCCTTGGCCTTCAGGACCGCGTTGCCGGATCACATCTTACCTCCATGCATTCCATGGACAATTACTATGTCTCGAAACTCATCCCCCTGATGGCGGAGGCCGGGCTGCATGCCATTCCGAATCCCTCCATCAACATCATGCTCCAGGGCAAGCACGACACCTATCCCAAGCGTCGCGGCCTGACGCGGGTGCGCGAATTGCGCGATGCAGGGATCAATATCGGTTTTGGCTCCGACTGCGTGATGGATCCGTGGTATTCGCTCGGCAAGGCGGACATGCTGGACATCGCCTTCATGGGGCTGCATGTCGGGCAGTTGTGTTCGCGCAGCGACATGGCCTGGTGCTTCGATGCTGTGACAGAGAACTCGGCAAGCATCATGGGTTTGGCTGGCTATGGCGTTGCGCCCGGCTGCGCTGCCAATTTCAACCTCTTGCAGGCAGCGGACAAAATCGAAGCCGTGCGCCTGCGCGCAACGCGGCTGGCGGTGGTTCGGGCCGGCAAGGTGATTGCGGAGACGCCCGCGACATCCGCGACGCTCTCCCTCGACGGGCGGCCAGCGGCGCTGGACCCTGCGGATATGGCACCCGAAGGCTGACGAAAAAGGGCGGGCGCTATCCAGCGCCCGCCCCTTCCAAACTTGTCTTGGCCCGACTTACGCGATGTCAAACCGGTCGAGGTTCATCACCTTGGTCCAGGCTGCCACGAAGTCGTTCACGAACTTGCCTTCCGCATCGTCGCAGGCATAGACCTCCGCCAATGCGCGCAGTTGGGAGTTCGAGCCGAAGACGAGGTCAACCACCGTCGCGGTCCATTTCAGATCACCGGTGCCGCGGTCACGCCCTTCATAGCTGTCGTCGCCCGCGGGCTTCCACTCTGTACTCATGTCCATGAGGTTCTTGAAGAAATCGGTGCTGAGCGCGCCGACATTCTTCGTCAGGACACCGTGGGACGCATCACCGGTATTGGCACCCATCGCGCGCATACCGCCCACAAGCGCCGTCATCTCCGGCGCGGTCAGGGTCAGCAACTGTGCCTTGTCGAGCAACATCGCGGCAGGTTCGCGCACGCTGCCTTCTGTGTAGAAGTTGCGGAACCCGTCGGCCTTTGGCTCAAGCGCTTCAAAGCTGTGGGCATCGGTCTGCGCCTCGGTCGCGTCGGAGCGGCCCGGGGTGAAGGGCACGGTCACGTCATGGCCTGCCGTCTTGGCAGCAGCCTCGACACCGACAGAACCGGCGAGCACGATCAGATCGGCGAGGGAGACCTTCTTGCCACCCGACTGCGCCCCGTTGAACGCGCTCTGCACACCTTCAAGCGCCGCCAGCACCTTGGACAGTTCCGTCGGATTGTTCGCGGCCCAGTCCTTCTGCGGGGCCAGACGGATGCGCGCGCCATTGGCACCGCCCCGCTTGTCCGAGCCGCGGAAGGTCGATGCCGAGCCCCATGCGACACGCACCAGTTCGGCGGTCGAAAGACCCGTAGCGGCGATGTCGGATTTGAGCGCAGCGATATCTTGATCGTTGATCAACTCATGATCGACGGCGGGAACTGGATCCTGCCAGATCAACTCTTCCGACGGGACGTCCTGGCCGAGATAGCACTGGATCGGCCCCATATCGCGGTGGGTCAGTTTGAACCATGCGCGGGCGAAGGCATCGGCGAACTCATCGGGGTTGGTCTGGAACCGGCGGGAGATTTTCTCGTAAGCCGGGTCCATGCGCATCGCCATGTCCGCTGTGGTCATCATCAGCGGAACCGTCTCGCCGGAACCATCGACCTGCGGCGCGTGATCGCCATCCTTCAAGTCCTTGGCATGCCAGATATGTGCGCCTGCCGGGCTCTTGGTCAGCTCCCAGTCGTAGCCAAAGAGCACATCGAAATAGCCGCCATCCCATTTGGTCGGGTTCGCCGTCCACGGACCCTCGATGCCGGAAGTGGTCGTGTGGACGCCCTTGCCGGACTTGAACTCGTTGGCCCAGCCAAGGCCCATCGCCTCAATCGGCGCGCCTTCAGGTTCGACGCCAACCAGACCGGCATCGCCTGCGCCATGCGCCTTGCCGAAGGTATGACCGCCAGCGACCAGCGCCACGGTTTCCTCATCATTCATGGCCATCCGCGCAAAGGTCTCGCGAATGTCACGGCCGGAACCAACAGGATCGGGGTTGCCGTTCGGACCTTCGGGATTCACATAGATGAGGCCCATCTGAACAGCCGCCAGCGGATTGTCCAGTTCGCGATCACCGCGATAGCGCGCATCGCCCAGCCATTCGGTTTCCGGACCCCAGTAGATATCTTCTTCCGGCTCCCAGACATCGACGCGGCCACCGCCAAACCCAAAAGTTTCGAAGCCCATGGATTCGAGCGCAACATTGCCTGTCAGGATCATCAGATCAGCCCAGGAAAGCTTGTTGCCGTATTTCTGCTTGATCGGCCACAGAAGGCGACGGGCCTTATCGAGGTTGCCGTTGTCCGGCCAACTGTTCAGCGGCGCAAAACGTTGCGAGCCGGAACCCGCGCCGCCGCGCCCATCCTGAATGCGGTACGTCCCGGCGCTGTGCCATGCCATACGGATGAAGAACGGGCCGTAATGGCCGTAATCTGCCGGCCACCAGTCCTGGCTGTCGGTCATCAGCGCATGCAGGTCCTTCTTAACCTCATCGAGATCAAGGCTCCTGAACGCTTCCGCATAACTGAAATCCTTGCCCATCGGGTCGGATTCGGGCGTGTTCTGATGCAGCATCTTGAGGTTGAGCTGTTCAGGCCACCAATGCTGGTTCGCCGTGCTGCCAGAGGCCATGTGACCCATGACCGGGCATTTGCCAATATCTGATCCGTCCATCTCAGTCTCCGATGCTGTTTATATCATGTGGGGCCGCGGAATCGTGGGGATTACCGCATTGCCACCTTGATAGCAGACCAGCATCATTGGTTTAAGTTGTATTTACTGATCGCAATGATAGTTTCAGGTTATGATGAACCTTACTCTCAAACAGCTTCGATATTTCGAAGCGCTCGCCAAATATGGGCATTTCGGGCGTGCTGCCGCTGCCTGCTCCATCTCCCAGCCTGCCTTGTCCGTACAAGTGAAGGAATTGGAGGAGACTGTCGGCGCACAGTTGTTCGAGCGCGGTGCGCGGCAGGTCAGATTGACACCGTTCGGCGAGGAATTCGCGCCGCGCGTGCGGGAAATTCTTCATTCGGTGGATGAACTTGGCGATCTTGCACGGGCGTCGGGCGACCACCTGGCCGGACGGCTGCGCGTCGGGGTGATCCCGACCATCGCTCCCTATCTGCTGCCCCGGCTGATCAGCACGTTGTCGCAGAAGCATATCGAACTCGACATCCATATACGCGAAACTCTGACGCCGCGTTTGCTGGAGGAATTGCGCGATGGGCGTCTGGACACCGCCATTGTCGCCCTGCCCGTGTCGGAGCCATCGCTGACGGAAATCGCCCTCTTCTCCGAAAACTTCGTGCTGGTACGCCGCCGCGCCGATGCGAACAAACCAGTGCCCGATGGCGAAGCCTTGCGCGAAATGCGTCTGTTACTGTTGGAGGAAGGGCATTGCTTTCGCGATCAGGCGCTTGCGTTCTGCAACATCAATACCAACTTGCCGCTGGAAGGGTTGGATGCGACCTCGCTGACGACGCTCGTACAAATGGTCAGCTCCGGCATCGGGGTGACTCTGATCCCGGAGATGGCTCTGACGGTGGAGACGCAGATGGCGGATGTCTCCATCGCCCGCTTCGCCGCGCCGCAGCCGGAGCGGACGGTCGGTATGGTCTGGCGCAAGAAGAGCCCCCTCGCACCCCAATTGATGCAGATGTCGGAGGTTGTGCGCGAGGCCGCGATTGCCTTGCGTTCCGAGATCAACGCCGCGGGATCAGCGGCGCAATAGAGGGACAGATCCACGAAAAGGCCGTGCGCCGTGGGGGTGACCGCGATCTGTGTGAGGACCGCTCGACCGGCTGGCCTGACACCATTTTGAATCAGTCTGGATCGCACTTACCGGGAAATGCACTTTTTTGGCATGACGGCCCACACAATCAGATCCGCATATGCTCTAGGGTTCCACCGGATCAGATTGCGGATAGACGATCATGCGCTGACGGGCTGACAGGCCTTCGAAACTATGCACCCAGTCACTGCCCGGCCAGCACAACGACACTGTTCGTGCACGCGGGCGATACGCCGCCGTGTAAAGCGTGCCGAACCCTTGCGAGAAGGCCGTCGAATAAAGCGGCGGGCGCAGGAAAGCGCTGATGAAGCGGGCCTGGGTTTCAGGATGCAGCGTCAGACGTTGCAGCAGGAACCTTTCCCGCTCCACCGTGGCCGTGAAGCGGGCATGGGATGACCATTCGACACGGCCCTGATGATTGGTCGCGACCGGCGCATGGGTGATCCGGGTGTCGCGGTCGGGGGCGAGATAGGCGGTCAGGTAGCGGCGCTCCGCATCGAGCACGGTCACATTATAGCTCATGTGACAGGGCAGGCGACGCAGCGCGGCCTCCGCCTCCGCCGTGGTAGAGCAGGTCTGCAGGATATAGCGCAGGATCAGCGGCACGCCGAAGCCGTCGCCCACCTCACGCCGCCCACCAAAGGTCAGCGAGACCGCGAGACCATCATCGTTCATCCCGTCGATCAGGCCGAAAAGCCCGTCCGACATGCCGATCACCCCGCGCCCCTGCCAGCGGGTTTTCAGAAGGAGGGCATCGAACGCATTCGCATCGTAATCGTAATTGCGCACCAGAAGCGGCTCATCCCCTGCCCAGACCGCCTGACTGCACCCGGCAAGGTAGCGCGGCGGGCGATAGAAACTGAGGAACCGGCTTTGCAGATCGCCATCCCCGGCAAGCGCGCAGATCTCGTCATAGAGATCTGCAATCTCCGGCATATGGGCGCGAATGGCGCGGCGGCATTCGGTGTAGGAAGGGCGAATGGCCAGCCCCTCACGCGACCACCATTTCTTGTAGGGGGGCCAAAGGGATGCGAACAGCCCGGCCCAGATCGGGCCGGGCTGATCTTCTTCAACGGCTCTGAACCCAAGCCGCATCTCGCGTTACATGATCTTGAACGCGTGATCTTCGAGCGCGGCGGCCGTCGGCAGGGGCCGCGCGGTGAAGGCGCTCTTGATCCCGTGGATCCACCGCTTGGCGCGCTCGTTCAGCTTGAACCCGTTGGTCATCGAGCGCCCGCGCGTCACCAGAATGCCGAGGTCCGCGCCTTCGTAGCGGAAATCGCCGGGGCGCTGGATGCGCAGGAAGAACGCCTCGTTCTCGCTCTCCACAGCGCGGCGGTGATAATCGAAGCGGTCGAAGACGACGCGCCCGTTTTCCAACATCCGGTAGATGCCGCTTTCCGGCGCGCCAGTGATGATGTCGACGGTGTCATCCGTGTGTTTGATGACCATCTGGCTCCATTGATCGATCATGTCGGGATCGGACCAGCGGGCATTCAGCTCCGCCACATCCAGCTTGAATGCCTTTTTGGAGAACTCCAGCAGGTGAAACAGGAAAAGCGGCGCGTCGGCATGGGCGAAGGCCGCGTGGTTGGTCATTGAGGACGCGCCGGTGATGCGGGGGTTCAGCTCCCCCAGCCAGATATCGCCGGATTTCTTCTCGATCAGGAAATCGAGCTCGAAATACCCGCGATAGCCTTCCTTGCGGAGCTGTTCGCCGAACTGAAAGGTCAGCTCGCGCGCTTTCTGGCGGGTTTTCGGCGGAAAGGCGGTCGAGAAAATCTCGTTCCCGCACCAGCCGCCGCGATAGGGGGTGAGGTCCTTGAACCCCACAAGCTCCGTCATCAAGGGGCCGACGATTGTGCCTTCCTTGGTCGCGCAGGCTTCGATGGCCGATCCGCGACAGTCGATCCGTTTCATGATCTTGATCTCGCCCTCACCCACAATCTCATGCTCATGTTTGCGGAAATCGGCCTCCGACTTGATGAAGAAGGTCGTGTGGCCGCTGTCGCCGAACGCCGATTGCAACACGAGGTCATGGCCGATCTTGGCTTTCTCGCAGGTCTTGCGCAGATCTTCGTAGCTTTTCACCTCCGCCAGCACATTGGGGACGGAGGGGACCTTGGCTTTGTTGCCGATGCGCACGGTTTCGATCTTGTTATCCATATTGGTGCGCAGCTTGGCCTTCGGGAACCACAGCTCGCCGCCCAGCTCCTTCACCAGCGCTTCGGTCTTTTCATCGAACATCAGGAAGACGAATTTCGGCTTGCCGCCGCGCGTCTTGATGAGGTCGATCACCTCCTTGTGCTGGAGGAGGTAATTGTTGATATCCTCGATCGACTGAAATTCGTCATGGGGAACTTCGGTCGGCACGAACACGTTTGGATGCCTGCCATCGAAGCAGTCCATATAGCAGATATACTTGAAGTTTTTCACCCACTCATCGATGCCCAGCAAATTGAAGTTAGTGGCAGAGACAAAATAGACCGGATCCTGATTGGTATGAAAGAACCGACGGATTTCAGAGATGTTCTTGAGGACTTTCTTGGGCATTTCAGTCTCCCTCTTGGTTATTCCTGGGTGAGGCGATCCAGCGCCTCTTCGGTGAACACACGCAGGCCGAGATCCGGGCGATAGCCGTGGATTTCGCTGACATCGAGCGCTTTCATGAATGACAGGATTTCGCGACTGATGACCTGTCCGGGTACAAGGATCGGAAAGCCGGGTGGGTAGGGAATGATGAAACTGGCAGAGACGAGCGTCCTGCCGCTGTCGAGCGCAGCCATCAAACTGCCATCGAGCGCCAGATAATCGCAATTGTCCTCGTTATAGGCGAGGAAAAAGGCAGTACGGATATCACCTTCGGGCGTATCACCCTCTGCCCGGAACCCATCGTGGAACCGGCTGAAATCGGGCAACGGCGGGACATGCTCCACCAGGCTCTTGACGCGCTTTTCGAAGCTCAACTTCTCCATCTTCGAGGCATCATCGAGAAGGTCGTCCAATTCCTTCGCGATCTTCACCAGTACCTCGATCAGATAGGCAACCGATGACCGCGTTGTGCCGATATTGGTCATAAACAGAACGGTGTTGCGCGAGGTCTTGTTGATCTGGATGCCATATTTATCCATCAGGATGCGGGTCTTGAACGTATCGCCATCCCAACCCGTATCTCCGACCGCCAGCGTCACCCGCGTGGGGTCCAGCACAAATTCATCCCGCGCCCAGATATCCCATTTGTCGGACCAGCCCTGTTCGGGGTCGTAGTAACTGGTCACGCCGCTCTCGCGGTATTCCTCTGGGATCATGTCGCCCGCCGTCAGAATGCGGAAATACTTCTTCAACAGAGGGTGCGTGGCGACTGCGCGGCGGATCCCCATTGCGGCCTCCACCTGGTGCTGCACGAACTCAAAGCCCTCAAGCTCCACCTGCCGCCGCCCGACATCGAGCGAGGCGATGATCTGGTAGTTGGGAGAGGTCGACGTATGGGTCATGTAGGCTTCGTGAAAGGCCTGCTCGACCTCGCCTTTGAAGTCCTGATCATTGACGTGGATCATGGACCCCTGCCGGAGCGAGGTCAGCGTCTTGTGCGTTGATTGCGTTGCATAGACCCTGACACGCGCATCAGGCGGTGGTATCAAACGCGTCTTGAGCAGCGTCTCATGGTCGGCATTTTTCAGCTCCGCCTGCTGCTTTTCCCAGGCTGTCTTGTGCGCATCCGTGCGCAGCCGTTCCCGCAGCACATTCGCAGCGCTCATCCCGGTGCGTTTGCGATAGGTTGGGCCGAAGCGGGCAAAGCCGAACCAGGCTTCGTCCCAAAGGAAGACGAGGTCGGGCTTGATCGCCAGACATTCCTCCATCACCCGTTCGACATTGTAGACAAGGCCATCGAAGGTGCAGTTGGTCAGCAGCACCATGCGCACCTTGTCCAGCTTTCCAGCGCCTTTGAGCTGGAGCAGTTTTTCCTTCACCTCCGATGTCGGCACCGCGCCATACATCGAATATTCGTGCAGCGGATAGCTCTCCATATAGACGACATTCGCGCCCGCCAGCACCATGCCGTAATGGTGCGATTTGTGGCAGTCGCGGTCGACCAGCACGATGTCGCCCGGACGGATCAGGGCCTGCACGACGATCTTGTTGCAGGTCGAGGTGCCGTTGGTGGCAAAGAAAGTCTGTTTCGACCCGAAAGCACGGGCCGCAAGCTCCTGCGCTTCCTTGATCGGGCCGCGCGGCTCTAACAGACTGTCGAGGCCGCCGGATGTGGCGGAGGTTTCCGCCAGAAAGATGTTCGGGCCGTAGAATGCGCCCATATCCTGAATCCAGTGCGACCGGGTGATCGACTTGCCGCGGCTGATGGGCATGGCGTGGAACACACCTGTGGGCTGTTTGGAGTACTCCGTCAGGGCCGTGAAGAACGGCGTCTTGTAGCGACGATTAACGCCGCGCAGAATGTTCAGGTGCATCTCCAGAAAATCTTCCTGATTGTAGAACACCCGCCGACAGCCGCCGAGGTCGCGACCCGCAATATCCTCCGCCGACCTGTCGGTGATCAGGTAGGTGTCCATTTCCGGGCGTACCTTGGCAATCAGGCGACACGCCTCGGGGCCGTAATCGGACGGCATCAACGCATCAACGTCTTCTTCCTCCCCCACGCGGTTCAGATAGTTCTGAAGGATCGGCATCTCATTCTGCGATTTCAGCTTCAGGCCAGGCCGGACAATCACTGCCTGCACATTGTGGTTGAAGAGGATGCCAATCAGCGCATCCTCGACGCTTGGCACAATGACGGGCTCGTAGACAAATTTGTCCTCGTCGCGGCGCATGCGGCGCAGGCTGTCGCGTAGCCATTTCGACTGCTGGTCGGTGACATTGTCGACGATCAGAACTTCGAAATACGGGCGGCCCAGTGATCGGGCATCGGGCGAGAAGGACGAAGCGTCATCGACATCGTCACCTTCATGATCGCCGGTGGTCAGGGGCACTTCCCGGCGCCTGTAAGCACCCGAGGCCAGCGCCCGCGCGACCCGCCGGGTGGCGAAGGCCAGATCCTCGATATTTCGGCTGGTCAGCATGCGGCGCAGATGTTCGAACGCGGCATAGCCGGGGAAGGCCCAGTATCGCTCGATCGGGGCGAGGGCATCCAGAAGATGCTCGGCCGTCGCAATCAGTTTATTGCCCTGGTGCCCACCGGTGCCATGTCGCGACAGCGCCTCTGCGGTTTCGCGCAACGCGCTCCATCTGTCGGCCCGCAGCTGTGTCGCGCTGTAGTAGTCGTTGATCGAAGGCAGCTTCCCACCTGAGGTCGTTCCGTGGGCATGGTCATCCATTTAAGTCTCCTCGGATCAACCCGGCAGAACAGCCGACCGGGTCCTGCGCGGGTCAGCCGGAGCCACCCTTGAAGTAAGCGACATCTTTGACCGCTGTTCGAGCCATCTGTTCGCCGTCGATGGCGGACCGTGGATCGCTTGTGTCTACTCCGGCCTTGGACCCCTGTTTGGGCACCTCAAGCGGGCCGAGCGTGTGAAGATAGGCATCAGCGCCGCTGCTGCGATCGTAGATAGGGAAATCCGCCGACCGGTCGCGGAAGCTTTTCAGCACCTGGCCGAGCCCCTTCATGCCGGTCTCGCGTTGGCGGCGCACCATGTCGAGATCGATCTCGATGGGAAACATATCCTCCTGCCCCGCCGACTGATGCAGCACCGTGGCCGCCGGATCGATCACGAGACTACGGCCCGTTCCTCCGGCCCCGAGGCCGTTAACATCGAACACATAGCACTGGAACTGCGCCGCCGTGGCCTTTGCGATGGAAATCTCCGCCTCACGGTCGGTGGTTCCGGTCAGCACCGGATGCAGCAGCACTTCGACCCCTTGCGACGTCAGCTGACGTGTCGTTTCCGGGAACCAGATGTCGTAGCAGATCGAAAGGCCGAAGCGCCCTACATCCGGCACGTCGAATACACAGAACTCAGTACCCGCCTCGATCCCTGACTCGTAAGGTCGGAACGGGAACATCTTGGAGTACTTCGCGACGATCTCTCCCTCGGGATTGATCACCACGGATGTGTTGCGAATGGCGCCCTGCTCGGTCTTCTCGAACATCGACCCCGGGATAAGCCAGATGCCATGGCGTCTCGCGTCTTCCTGAAACTGCGCCAGTACATCGTTTGGAAACGGCTGGGCGAACCGGTCAAGCGGGCCATAGGGTGCGAGTTCGCTGAACAGCACCATCTGAGTCCAGGGAAAGCGGATCATCAGAACGTCAAGCCGCTGGCGCATCCCTTCCACATTGGAGGTGAGCGCGCCCACATGCATCTGAATTCCGGCAATCGCAAACGGTGTCATCGGAAAGGTAACTCCCAAAAGGAAACGACATTCCCCTGTCGACTACGCCTCTCGTGCCCCGTTCGCCATGGCTGATACACCTGAATTCGATCAAACCTCACATCAAAAGCCGGTCAGGCTGTCGCAGTCTTCGGTGCAGGGTCTTCGCGGCGACGCTGCAACAGCACCACTATGCCAAGCAGAACCAGTGCCGGGATGAATATGAGATATTTCGAGGGCTGCGCGACTGGTGCCTGCACTGTGATAATCTCCTGGTCCCAGTCGAAACCCGCCTTCTGCGCCGCGCTGTCGAAAGTGACATTGTCGATCGTCACCTTCTCATCCGCAATAATGTACTCAAGCCCTGCTGCCAGGAGACGATCCGCACCGGTTTCCCCCTCCATCACCGGCAAGAGTGCGGTGAAGGTGACGGGATCGCCCACCGCGTTGAGGCCGCTGACCTCCAACCGCAGCTCGTCGCCGATTTCGGTATCCAGTGCGGCCTGTTCAATCGAGGCAGGCGTTACCTGCGCATAGGGCGGCGATACCATGTCCATCCAATAGCCAGGACGAAACAGCGTGAACGCGATCAGAAGAAGCGCCGCCGTTTCATAGAACCGGTTCCGGGTCAGGAACCAGCCCTGCGTCGCCGCCGCGAACAGCAGCATCGCTGTCGTCGCGACAATGAAGACGAATATGCCCTGTATGAGCGTGACATCAATCAGCAGAAGCTCGGTATTGAAGATGAACAGGAATGGCAACGCGGCCGTCCGCAGGCTGTAGAAGAAGGCAACGACACCGGTCTTGATCGGGTCACCGCCGGACACGGCCGCTGCCGCGAAACTGGCGAGGCCGACAGGGGGCGTCACATCAGCCATGATGCCGAAATAGAACACGAAGAGATGCACTGCGATCAGCGGCACTATCAGCCCGTTCTGCTGGCCGAGCGTCACGATCACCGGTGCCAGCAGCGCCGAGACGACGATGTAGTTTGCCGTGGTCGGCAGACCCATGCCAAGGATCAGCGACAGAACCGCGGTGAGGAACAGGATCGCCATCAGGTTACCACCTGAGAGGACCTCGACCACATCTGCAAGCGCGGACCCCACACCTGTCTGGCTGACCGCGCCGACGATGATCCCCGCCGTTGCGGTCGCGATACCGATGCCGATCATGTTCCGCGCACCGGAGATCATGCCATCGATCAGGTCCATGAAACCAGCGGCGATGTCTTTTGCAAGATTGCTCTCGCCCCGCATGATGGCCATCAGCGGGCGCTGGGTGACCAGGATGAAGATCATGTAAGACGCCGCCCAGAAAGCCGACAGACCGGGTGAAAGTCGATCCACCATCAGCGCCCAGACGAGCACCACGACCGGCAGGATGTAATGCAGACCCGACCGCACCGTCGGGCCCGGCAACGGCAACGTGGCGACTGGGGCGTTTGGATCATCCAGCCTCAACGGCTCTTCCTTGGACGCGATGTAGAGAAGCCCCACATAGGCCGCCGTCAGCAATCCGAAGATCACGTAACCTGCCGCCGCACCGAAGGCCGGTTTGATCCAGCCCATCAGGTAGTAAACCGCGAAAGAGAGCGCGCAAATGAAGGCCACGATGAAGGCTGTCGTCAGCAGGCGCTGGACAATCGGCTTCGGCACATAGGCACGCGGCAGGCCCTGCATCCCAGCCTTCCGCGCCTCCAGATGCACGATGTAAACAAGTGCGATGTAGGAGATAACGGCAGGCAGGAACGCGTGCCGCACCACATCGAAATAGGGAATGCCGACATATTCGACCATCAGGAAGGCGGCGGCACCCATGACAGGTGGCATGATCTGTCCGTTGACCGATGATGCCACCTCCACCGCGCCCGCCTTTTCGGACGAGAAGCCGACCTTCTTCATCAAGGGTATGGTGAACGTACCCGTTGTGACCACATTGGCGATGGAAGAGCCGGAGATCAGGCCGGTCATCGCCGAAGAGACGACCGCGGCCTTCGCCGGTCCACCCCGAAGATGGCCCATCAGCGAGAACGCGACCTGAATGAAGTAGTTGCCCGCACCCGCCTTATCGAGGAGCGAGCCAAAAAGCACGAAGAGGAACACAAAGGATGTGGAAACACCGAGCGCGATGCCGAATACGCCTTCGGTCGTGATCCATTGGTGGTTCACCACTTCGGAGAGCGAGTTGCCCTTGTGCGCGATGATCGAAGGCATGTGCGGGCCGAGGAACGTATAGGCAAGAAACACCGTCGCCACGATCATCAGTGCAGGACCAAGCGCGCGGCGCGTCGCCTCCAACAGCACCAGAAGGCCGATCACAGCGACGACGAAATCCTGCATGATCGGCGCACCGACACGCTGTCCGATCTCGTCGTAGAAGACAAAGAGGTAGATGGCCGAAGCCGCACCCGCGATGGCGATCAGCCACTCCCATGGCGGGATGTAATCCTTGGGCGAACCAAGGACGATCACGCCAATGACCGTTGCCCCGATCAGCGGAATCCACCAAGTGGCCGTACCATCCTTTGCGCCAAACATGAAGAATGCGGTCAAAAGGACGGGCACCGCGATCCCGAGACCAAGCTGCGCAGCCGTGCGTGCGGCCGGATAAGCGGCAAAGGCGAGGAACAGGGCGAAGGCGAGGTGGAAAGACCGCGCCTCGGTATCGTTGAACACGCCAAATCCGACCATGAAGGGGATGGGTGAAGCGATCCAGAGCTGGAACAGCGACCAGGCCAGTGCAACGCCCAAGATCAGCTTGCCGACGAAACCCGGTGGTGTGCGCGCGCCGGTATCAGAGGAAGCGACCAGTTCGTCCAGCGCCGCCTGATCGAGACCTGCCTTGCCGGACGCCTCGTTTTCGACTGCGGCGGCTTGGAGCTGTTCTTTATCAGACATGGTAGTCCCCCTGATGGACCTGTCGCGCCCGGTTATCCGGGTCACTTTGTGAGTGCCGCCAGGCCCGCATCAGGGCCTGACAGCGCTTCAGTCAGTCAAAGGCCGCGGATTACATCCAGCCGCGCTCCTTGTAGTACTTCTCCGCACCGGGATGCAGCGGGGCCGACAGACCGTCAGCGATCATTTCCTCTTCCTTCAGGTTGGCGAAGGCGGGGTGCAGGCCCTTGAAGCGGTCGAAGTTTTCAAAGACGGCCTTGACCACGGTATAGACCACTTCGTCATCGACATCCGCTGACGTCACGAAGGTCGCCTTGACGCCGAACGTCGTCACATCGGCATCGGTGCCGGCATACATGCCGCCCGGAATGGTCGCCGCGGCGTAGAATGGGTTGTCAGCGATCAACTTGTTGATCGCATCGCCCTCAACCGGAACGATGCCAGCTTCGACTGTCGATGTCGCTTCCTGGATTGAGCCGTTCGGGTGGCCGACCGTGTAGATGATGGCATCGACCTTGTTGTCGCCCAGCGCCGCTGATTGCTCTGCCGGTTTCAGCTCGGACGCCAGGGCGAAGTCATCCATCGACCAGCCGAGCGCGTTCAGCACAACCTCCATCGTCGCCCGCTGGCCGGAGCCGGGGTTGCCGACATTGACGCGCTTGCCCTTCAGGTCATCAAAGGACGCGATGCCTGAGTCCTTGCGCGCAATCACGGTGAAAGGCTCACCATGAACGGAGAACACCGCACGGGCCTTGTCGAACTGATTGCCTTCGAATTCGGACGAGCCGTTATAGGCGTGGAACTGCCAATCGGATTGGGCCACGCCCATATCCATGTCGCCCGCTTTGATCGCGTTGATGTTGGCGATGGAGCCGCCGGTGGACGGCGCGGTGCATTTCAGGTTGTGCTCCGCCGTGCCGCGGTTCACCAGCCGACAGATCGACTGACCGACGACGTAGTAGACGCCTGTCTGCCCCCCGGTACCGATGGTGATGAATTTCTCCTGCGCGACGGCTTGATGACCGCCCATCGCAAGTACCGCACCAATAGCGGCAAATTTCATGAGTTTCATTTTAGTCTCCCAGATGGACCGGCGTTGAGCCAGCTACATCACCATGACAAGAATCCTCTCGGTCCGGCATGGTGAATTGCTTCACTCTAGGCAGCATCACCGGACGGCCACAAGCGAAAACGAAAGATGGTTGATGTAGCAAATAAATCGCTGCGAAATATCCGATTTGGCTAGACAAAATATATGGTTAAACGCGCGCATTAAAGTACGAAGGTTCGGTGGGGACGGCCGTAGATCGAATCTACTTGGGCGGCAATTGCAAATGGGAATGCTCTGTTTGAACAGCCTTTAACACCCGCTTCTGCCATGGCTGAATTATTGGTACAGCGAGGCGGCCGCGCGAAGATCGCCACGACAACATCCTGAAACAGGTTTCACCAAACCGTGCATGGCCTCCGCGCTGCTGGCTCCGTACATTATTGGCAATAGTCTGATGGACGAATGAGGAGGGTGACCATGCTTCGTTGGATTCTGGCAATGGCCTGTCTGTTGGTAATGCCTGCATCTGCGCAGGATGCACAGCCGCCGATGACGCTAGATCGTCTTGGTGAGATCATTATCGCCCTCGACCCAGAAGCCGCGTCGAACGGCCAACAGTTTCAGCTGGTCGTGGAGGACGTGCCTGTCCTCGTGGTTACCGATGTCGGTGCCGACCGGATGCGGGCGATGGTGCCGATCAGATCGGCGGAGGGCGTCACGGACGACGAAATGCGCCGCCTTATGCAGGCCAATTTCGACACCGCCCTCGACGCGCGCTACGCGGTGGCGCAAGGGCGTCTTTGGGCGGTGTTCATTCATCCGTTGTCGCCCTTGGAGAAGAACCAGTTCATCTCAGGCGTCGGACAGACTGTGAATCTCGCCAGGACCTATGGCTCGCTCTACACCGGCGGCGCGATGACATTCGGTGGCGGCGACAGTAACGCGATCCACCGCGAACTGATCGACGACTTGCTCAAGAGGGGTGAGCCGATCTGATCGGGATGACCGCCTTCGCGCCGCAGGACAAAACGATGCTGTGTCCCTGATGTCCGAAAGCAGCGGTCCATACGCATTTCGTGGCCCATCTGTGTCGGAAAATACGCTAGCGTCGCGCCATGCACTATCGTCCTGGCACAGACCCCCGCCCGCTTCCCTATGATCCGTTCAAGTCCTGCACGGTGCCCCGGCCCATCGGCTGGCTGTCGACAATTTCGAAGGACGGTACACCGAACCTCGCACCCTATAGCCAATGGCAAAACCTGACCTTCGATCCTCCGATGGTGATGTTCGCGGCCAATGTCCTGTCCTCCGGCAGGCGCAAGGACAGCGTTGTGAATGCGGAGGATACGGGTTGGTTTGTCTGGAACATGGCCACCTATGTCTTGCGCGATGCGGTCAATATCTCTGCAATGGAGCTGCCACCGGGGGAGGATGAATTTCTTCGCGCAGGTGTCACCAAAGCTGATTGTATCGATGCGCCGGGCCCACGCGTGGCCGAAAGCCCGTGCCATTTCGAATGCCGCTATCTTAGCAGCCACCGTCTGCCGGGCGGCAAGGCGGGCCCGGTCGATGTGGTCTATGGCGAGGTCGCCCGCATCCACATCGATGAGGCGTTCGTGACACCCGAAGGCAAACTGGACATCGCCAGGATCGAGCCCATCGCGCGGATGGGCTACTACGATTACGCGGTTATTCGTGAGACATTCGAGATGAAGATACCTGGTGCCTCAGCCGCAGCGGCCGATGGGTTGGAGGGACGCGGATAGCGCCCTACCGCCACTTGATTGAATAGCCCATGCTGGCCGTCTGCTCACGCGGGCCTTCCCCGGTTTCGGCAATCAAGCGCATGGCATTCAGCAGTTCGGGAACACGTTCCGATGTCCGGCGCATCACCGCATCGTCAAGACGTCCGCGGTAGTGCAACTCACCCGACCCGTTGAGGCCAAAGAAGTCAGGTGTGCAGACAGCACTATAGGCCTGCCCAACCGACTGATCCTCGTCCACGAGGTAAGGGAATCAGAACCCGAATTGCTCTGCGAAAGCTTTCATCTCCTCGGGCCGGTCGCCCGGCACGGCGCGATAATCGTTCGACATGACCGCCAGCACATTGATGCCTTCGTCCATCAGAAGCGATGTGTCAGCCGCCAGCCGCGCGCCAATCGCCTGCACATAGGGGCAATGATTGCAGATGAACGCGATCAACAGGCCCTTGTCGCCCAGATGGTCCGACATGGTAAATGTATGCCCATCCGGATCGCGGAGCGTAAAATCCGGTGCCTTCCACCCGAAATCGCACAAGGGTGTGTCGAGCAGCATCGCAATCTCCCTCTCCTGCGCGGCCCATCGGAACACGGACCGCGCCTCCTCCTCGAATTTGGCTCAGGCCGCATTGGCCCACTGGTTCTTGGCAAATGCCTCATCCACCGTGGTTTCGGCGATGTGGTTCGTATAGTTTGAAAGAACCTTCAAGCCGGTGCCGAGGACAACCTCAAGAGCTGTTTGCGAAGTGTACCCTGCGGCCACCAATGCGTCGATCGCCGACGGCTCGGGCCAACCGCGCGTTTCATTGATGGTGATGGAAAACTGGCGCAACGCCTCCAGCTTCGGATCGGCGATCGCCGTGCCATCGCGCAGCGCTGCGATAACTTCGGCGGGCACGCCGCTCATCTCGGCGATGGTACTGTGGGCCGCCATGCAATAGGTGCAGCCATTCAGACGGTTATTGGTCATCAGAATAATCTGGCGCTCTGTCTCGCTGAGGTCGGTCTTGCCGAAGATACCCGCGAGGGTCATGTACGCCTCCAGCATCACAGGTGCTGTTGCCATCGTCGCCAGAAGGTTCGGTGTGAACCCATATGCCTTGGCGGCCTTCTCCAGAAACGGCTTTGCGGCCTCGGGGGCAGTGTCTGCGCTGTGCGTGGGGAAGCGGCTCATCTGATGTCTCCTTTGTGATGGTGGCGGGTTTGTACCGACTGGTATAAACGCAGATAGGGAGTATATACCGACCGGTCAATACTTATTTTGACCGATCGTTCACAACTCTGTAATGTCATCCATCGTGGAGTAGAGAGGATCAGCCATGCCCTGGGAAAAATCGTTCGACATCGACGGCGCAACCGACCTTGCAATGAAGGTGTTCTGGTCGAAGGGATACGAAGCCACATCCATAGCCGACCTTGTGGAAGCCATGTCGATCAACAAGGGCAGCCTCTACAATGCGTTTGGCAGCAAGAAGCAGCTCTTCATCCGGACATTGCTGAAATATGATGCCGAAAACAGGCAGCAGATCCTGGCGAGGCTTTCGGAATTGAATGACCCGGTTGAGGCGATTGGCCAGTTATTCGACATGATCATCGGCGAAGCGATGACGCAAAAACCCAGCCATGGCTGCCTTCTCGTGAACACGGCGCTGGAGCTACCCCATCATGATCAGGATGTACGCGACATCGTAATGACGTCCATGTCTGAATTCGAAGCCTTCTTCCGGACCACCATCATCAGGGGTCAAACCGACGGCGTCATCCCCAGATCGATTGACGCATCCGGCACGGCAAAGATCCTCCTCACGCTCGTCGTCGGGCTGCGGGTCATGTCGCGCGGTGTCTTCGACGCCAATACGATGTACATCTCTCGCGACCATGCGCTCCGATTGGTCGGCGTTGAAGATACGCATGCGAAACGCGTCTCATAAGGTCGCAGCCAGTCGCATTTTGCAGGGCAGCCATGCGTTGACCTCGATTTTCTTTGGATGAATATCTGCGCGGAGGAAAAATCATGCCAGACACATATGACGCCATCATCATCGGTGCCGGAGTGATCGGGGCCTGCACGGCCTTTGAGATGGCAAAGGCGGGGTACAAGACCCTGTCCATCGACAAACAGGGCGGGGCGGGGCTCGGCTCCACCGCCGGGTCATGTGCGATTATCAGGCTGTACTATTCCAATGTGGAAAGCTGCGCGCTGGCCTATGAAAACTGGTTTTTCTGGAAAGACTGGACAGGCTATCTCGGCGCGACTGACCCAAGGGGCATGATCCGGTACAAGGACGTCGGCACGCTGGTCACGAAATGCGCCGAAAACGGCCATCTGGAAAAAGCCGCCGCATTGATGGACGCCATTGGTGCACCATACGAGCATTGGGGTCCGGCCGATATAAAAGCCAAGTTCCCGTTCTACGATTTACGCCAGTACGGCCCTGCCAAACGCCCCGAACAGGACGGCTTTGGCGAACCGACGGGCGGCGAGATCGCTGGCGCGATGTTCTTCCCTTGCGGTGGCTATGTCACGGACCCTTCGCTGGCCGCACAGAACGCGGAACACGCCGCGAAACAGCGCGGGGCGGAGTTCCTCTACAACGCCACTGTCACCGAAATCCTGACCGACAACGGACGCGCCGCCGGGGTGAAACTGGCCGACGGTCGCGAGATAAAGGCACCGGTCGTGGTCAACATCGCCGGACCGCATTCAGCCAAGATCAACCAGATGGCGGGTGTGTTTGACGACATGAACATCAAGACCCGTGCGCTCCGCCACGAGGTTGCCCACGTCCCCGCTCCACCGGGTTTCAATGTGGAGGCAGATGGCTGCGTCACCTCCGACAGTGACCTTGCGACTTATGCGCGCCCGGAGACCGGCAATCACGTGCTTGCGGGATCGGAGGATCCGGCTTGCGACACCCGCGAATGGGTCGATCCCGATGACTGGGACCGGTCGCTGTCCGATCAGGGGCGCATTCAGGCGATGCGGCTGGCGCAACGTTATTCAGGCCTGCCGGTGCCAAACAACCCCAAGGGCGTGGTGGAACTTTATGACGTGACCGAGGACTGGATCCCGATTTACGACAAAACGGACCTGCCGGGTTTCTACGTCGCCATCGGCACCTCCGGCAATCAGTTCAAGAACGCGCCTGTCGCGGGCAAGATGATGGCGAAGCTGATCGCCGAATGCGAAGCCGGGCGCGACCACGATGCAGACCCGGTGCATATCCATTTCGACAATATGAACTACGAGATTTCTATCGGCTTCTTCTCGCGCAATCGCGAGATCAATCCGAACTCCTCGTTCTCTGTGCTGGGGTAGAATGTCAGAAACGGGCGCGACTTTCGGCGACAGGCGCACACCGCCCGTTCTGATCACCCTGATCCTTGTCACCAGCATTTCGGTGCTGACCATGAACGCGTTCATCCCCTCACTGCCGGCGCTGGCGGATGATCTTGGCACGTCCTACGGGTTCATGCAGATCGCCGTATCGGGATATCTGGCGATGAATGCGGTGCTGCAGCTGATCATCGGGCCGCTATCGGACCGTTATGGCCGCCGCCCCGTCATCATCGGCGGGCTGGTGATCTTCATTCTCGCGTCGCTTGGATGCGTTTATGCAGAGGACGGCATGACATTCATGATCTTCCGCATGATCCAGGCATCGGTGACGGCGGGCATGGTATTGAGCCGAGCCATCGTGCGCGATCTTCTCCCACCAAACGAGGCGGCATCCATGATCGGCTACATGACCGCCGCGATGGCGCTCGTGCCGATGGTCGGGCCGATGTATGGCGGCGCGATGGAGGAGGCGCTGGGCTGGCGCGCGACCTTCTGGTCATTCGTGGTGTTCGGCAGCGCGATCCTGATCCTGAGCATCAGCGATCTTGGCGAGACCAATAAGCACAGATCGGCCAGCTTTGCCGCGCAGATCCGCGCCTATCCGGCGCTGTTGAAGGCGCGGCGGTTCTGGGGTTACACGGCCACGGCGGCCTTCGCCTCAGGCTCATTCTTCGCACTTCTGGGCGGCGGGCCCTATGTCGCGCGGGAGATTTTCGGCCAATCGCCCGCCGCGACCGGGCTCTATCTCGGCATGATTGCCTTTGGGTACATGAGCGGCAATCTGATCACCGCGCGCGTGGCCCAGCGGGTCGGCATCGATCGGCTGATGCTGACCGGTTGTCTTGTGGCCGCAACCGGCATCGGAGCCGGGCTATTCGTGAACCTGTTCATTTATCAAAGCCCGCTCGCGGTGTTCGGCTTCTGTATCTTCATCGGACTGGGCAACGGCATGACCATGCCATCGGCGACGACCGGTTTGTTGTCGGTCAGACCTGAATTGGCGGGCAGCGCCTCCGGCCTTGGTGCCGCGATGATGATCGGAGGCGGCGCGGCCCTCTCTGCCGTCGCGGGCGCGATCCTCAACCCGACCAGCGGCGCGGCACCACTTTTGATCCTGATGTTCGCATCCGCTGTCTGCTCTGTGCTCTCGACCATTTACGTCATACGACGCGCACGGGCGGTAAGCGCGGGTCAGTCTTTGTAGCCACCCTTTTTGCAGACGATGCGCCATTCCTCCGCAGTCACCGGCTGGACCGAAAGGCGTGATGTTCTCACGAGCGCCATCTCAGCCAGACGCTCGTCATTCTTGCAATCATCCAGAGTAACCGGCGTGGGGAAGGGTGCAATCGCCTTGATATCCACGCATTCCCACCGATCATCATCGGTCGTGCTGTCGGGATGCGCCTGTGCAATCACCTCGACAACACCGACCACGGATTTTTCCTTCATGGAATGATAGAAAAACCCGAGGTCACCAACCTTCATCGCGCGCATATTGTTGCGCGCCTGATAATTGCGCACACCGTCCCATTCCTCGCCCTCATCGCCCTTGGCGACCTGGTCGTCCCAGCTCCACGTATTGGGTTCGGATTTGAACAGCCAGTAGGCCATGATGCGGCTCCTTTCAGTCGGTAGTCCGGGTCGGTTCATTGGGAGGTGACCGCGTGGACCGGGCGCGGTCAACCCTCCCGCGTCAGGGGGCGGTTCAGGAGGGCGCGCATCGCCCCGTCGACATCCGTCTCGCCCGCCGTCAAGGCGGCAACCACTTCAGTGATGGGTGTCTCGATCTTCATCTTGCGGCCAAGCGCCAGAACTGCACCTGCCGTTGCCGCGCCTTCATAGGTAACGCCCGTCTCCGGCACCTCACCGCGCCCGAGCGCGAACCCATAAGTGAAGTTTCGCGACTTCGCACCGGCGCAGGTCAGCGCCAGATCGCCCAGGCCAGACAGACCCGCCAGCGTTTCCGCCTGACCGCCGCGCGCGACGGCAAAGCGCGTCATTTCGGCAAAGCCGCGTGTCATCAGCGCAGCGCGGGCGCTTTCGCCAAGCCCCCGGCCCATTGCGGCACCGCAAGCAATCGCCATGACGTTCTTCAGCGCACCGCCGATCTGCGCGCCGATCAGGTCATCAGACAAATACGGGCGAAGGGCAGGCCCCGCGAGACGGTGTTGCACCGCCTCGCCGCGATCCGGATCACCTGCGGCAAGAGTGATCGCCGTCGGCAGACCCCTGATCAGATCCGCGGCAAAGGAAGGCCCGGTCAGCGCCATAATCGGATTTGGGGTAAATCCGGCGGCAATCTCGGACTGAAGGGCACCGGTCCCCCGCTCCACCCCCTTGGCGGCGAGGACCAGCGGTGCATCTTTCGCAAAGCTGTTCGCATGGATGTTCAGCACCTTCCGCGTCGTCTGGGCAGGAACCGCGAGAATGATCATGTCGGCTTCGGCGACACCGCTGGCAATGTCGGTTTCCACGCCATCAGCCGCCCGCCGTCCAAACAGACGCACCGGACCACCGGCCTGCGCGAGATGCGCCAGCGCGCGCCCGAAGGCACCGGCACCGATGATTGCGACTTTTGACATCGTATCAGACACGGGGACCTCTCTTGCCACTGCCGAGCATTGGCGCTGCGGCGCTGTCGAGCGGCCAGCGTGGGCGGGCGACGATCTCAGCCGCGCCCCGGTCGCCGCGCGCCCATGCTTCGCCCGCGGCCCATGCGATCATCGCCGCATTGTCAGTACAAAGGGCCATGGGCGGGGCGGAAAAGTCAAAGCCTCTCGCCGCACAAAGATCGCGCAATGCGCCGCCGATGCTTTTGTTCGCCGCAACCCCGCCCGCAACCGCGAAGCGCCGATCACCGGGCGCAAGAGCAAGCTCACCAACCATCAGATCCATTGCTGCCGCCGTTTTCGCCGACAGAAGATCACGCGCGGCGGCCTGGAAGGAGGCGCAGATATCCGCGCGATCCTGCGCCGAGATCCCGTCTTTCCGCGCCACGATCTCATCGCGGGCGCGCAATACCGCAGTCTTCAGGCCAGAGAATGACATATCGCACCCGTCACGATCAATCAGCGGACGAGGAAAGGCGAACCGGGCCGCGTCGCCACCCATCGCGCCCCGCTCCACCTCCGGGCCGCCGGGATAGCCGAGGCCTAGGAGTTTGGCGATCTTGTCGAACGCCTCTCCCGGCGCATCATCGATGGAACCGCCGAGGCGGCGGTACTGCCCCGGTGCCTCCACCACAATCAGTTGGCAATGGCCACCAGATACGAGGAGGAGGAGGTAGGGTGTTTTCATACCGTCCGTCAGGCGCGGCGTCAGCGCGTGACCTTCCAGATGATTGACACCGATCACCGGCAGGCCCGCACCCGCCGCGATCCCCCGCGCGCACATCACGCCCGACAGAACGCCACCGATCAGACCGGGGCCAGCGGTCACCGCCACCAGATCAATGTCTGAAAGGGTTATTGTCGCGCGCTCCAGCGCCGCTTCTACAGCGAGGTCCAGTGCCTCCGCATGGGCGCGGGCGGCGATTTCCGGGACTACGCCTCCAAAGGCTGCATGCAGCTCTTCCTGCCCCATGACGACGGAGGACAGGATCTCTCCCGGCCCGTCAGACCCGGCCACCACCCGGACCACTGCGGCGGCGGTATCGTCGCAGCTGCTTTCAAGGCCGAGGATGGTCAGAGGCGCGGTCATGGTGCTGTAAATTCCGATTGACAGATTTTGCCGCGGCATGATTGCACGCGCCACCGCGTCCGGTTACAGATTTTGCCATGGTGACGCAAATTTTCTCCCCCGACACACCCCTTCGCATCGGCACGCGCGGCTCTCCGCTGGCGCTGGCGCAGGCCTATGAAACACGTGACCGGCTGATGGCGGCACATGGCATGCCCGAAGCCGCCTTTGCCATAGAGGTCATTCAGACGACAGGTGATGCTGTTCAGGACCGGGCCCTGTCGGAGATCGGCGGCAAGGGACTGTTTACGAAGGAGATAGAGGTCGCACTGGCAGATGGCAGGATCGATATCGGTGTCCATTCCATGAAGGATGTGGCAACGGTTCTGCCGGACGGGATGGAGATGATCGCCTACCTGCCGCGCGAAGATGTGCGCGATGCCTTCATCTCCCCCGAATTCACCAAAGTGCAAGATCTGCCGCAGGGCGCGACCGTGGGCTGCTCGTCCATCCGCCGTCGGGCGCAGGCGCTGGCCATGCGCCCCGATCTGAAGATGGTCGAGTTTCGCGGCAATGTGCAGACCCGCATGAGAAAGCTGGAAAGCGGGCTGGCGGTCGCAACCTTCCTTGCCTGCGCCGGGCTGAAGCGCCTTGGCAATGACATCGCCGAAGCCCATCCCATCGAAGACGACATTATGCTGCCCGCAGTCGCGCAAGGTGCCATAGGGATCGAGGGTCGCGCGGCGGATGACCATATCAGGGACCTTTTGGCACCCCTGAATGACGACCCGACCGCGACGAGGCTGGCAGCCGAGCGTGCATTTCTGAAATTGCTCGACGGCTCCTGTCGGACACCTGTGGCGGGCCTTGCGGTCCTGCAAGGTGACCGCATTCATTTTCGCGGAGAGATCCTGCGCCCCGATGGCTCGCTCCGCTACGCGACGATGCGCGAAGGGCCAGCGACGGAGGCGGAGGCGATGGGCCTTGATGCGGCGACGGAGTTGAAAGCACAGGGCGGGCCGGGCTTCTTTGATGATCTGACCGCCCGCTGATGTCCCGCGCCCTTCTGACCCGTCCGCGCGCCCAGTCAGAAGCGCTGGCGCGCGAGTTGTCGGATCGCGGCTGGGCGGCCGACATATGGCCGCTGACGGACATTCAGACAACGCTGACCGAAGCACCAGACTGGACCGATGCGCGCGGCTGCCTCTTCACCTCCGCCAATGCCGTTCGCGCCATTGCCGCCCTGCCGCACCCTGAAATCCCGGCATTCTGCGTCGGCAGTGCGACGGCGAAAGCCGCCCACAAGGCCGGGTTTCGCCCCATAGAAAACGCGGCTGGCGACGCCGCAAGCCTCGCCGCGCTGGTCAGCACCAGGCTGACGCCGGATGGTGGGCCCCTGATCCATATCCGGGGGCGCGACATCGCCGGCGATCTGGGTGCGATCCTGACAGAGGCAGGCTTCGATCTGCGCGAGGTGATTGCCTATCAAGCCGTTGAGACGGGTCCACCGCCCGCAGCCATCGCGGATGCGCTGCGTAAGGGCGCTTATGATGCCGTCACCTTCTTTTCACCGCGCGCCAGCAACATCTTTTGCAACGTCGCTGATCCGGCGTGGAAACCGGGCCTGAGGCTGACCACCGCCGTCGCAATCAGCACTGCGGCAGCACGGCCGCTGGAAATGGTCGGATTTCGGGGTATCATCATCAGTGAAACCCCAAGTGGTTTGTCCATGAAGTCTGCAATCTGTAGCGTTGCGCGGACATAAAGTGTAATCGGGACATACCGAATTTCGGATTGCAGGGCGGAGCGACGCATATGGCGGACAATGAAAAAGCCAAATCGGCAAAAGAACGACTGGCCGCTGCCAAAAAGGCCGCGGTAGACGCCGAGACGGTCAGCGAGACTGCGGGCAGCAAGGCGAAAACCGCTGCCAATACGCCGCCAAAGCCAACAGCCGCCGATGGCGACGCCCGCGATCACGCGATCGAGGGGGCCCTGAACGCCGCCGAGGGTAAAGAGCAGCGCAAGGGCAGCGGCACTGACAAGGCCAAGATCGCCAAAGCCAGCAGCGACAAGCCCGCGATAACCGGTGCTTCGGACAAGTCGAAGACTACCGCCAAGACGACGGACAAGCCCGCTGATCCGAAGGCAACCGACAAGAAAACTACCGATACATCGCCACCAGCCGAAGACAAGAAACCGGCTGCAACGCCCGAGCCAGACAAACCTGCCTCACGCCCTTTATCGGCCACGCTGCTGACCTGGTTGGTGATCTTCATCCTGGGTGCTGCTGCAGCACTTGTTTTTGGCCCCCGTATCGCGCCAAGCCTGCCCGGCCCGATTGCCGCGTTTCTCGCCCCCGGTGCCGAGGACGCGGCAGCGGAGATCGCCCGCTTGGAAGCGCAAAGCGCGGCCGAGATCGCGGCACTGACCGAGCGTCTTGCCAGTATCGAGACCAGCCTCGCCGATCAGGACGCCCTGACAGACACAATCGCCGATGTAGAAGGTCGCCTCAGCGCGGAGATCGAACAGCTGGCCAATGCGCCGGGTGAAGACCTGTCGGCAATCGAAGCCTCTATCAATGCGGCATCAGGCCGTGTCACCGCAGTCGAAGCCACGCTTGAGGGATTGCGCACCGAACTGGATGCCCTTGCCGGGGTCAGCGGTGAAAATGCGGCGCCATCGGCGGAAACCCTCGCCCGCGTTGCCGCCTTTGGTGCGGCGGTTGAGGGGTTGAGAGGTGAGGTAGCCGCCCTCAGCGACCGGACGAGCGAGATTGACAGCCTCGCCGCGCAGGAACAGGTCACCTCGCTGATCGCACGGGTCGACGCGCTGGAAGGCGGAGAGGCCGCAACCACCAGCGCTCGCGACGAAGCCGACCAGATCCGGCGCGCCGCCAATCTGGATGCAGCGCTGACGCGCATCAGCCAGGCCTTGGCATCGGGAGATCCCTTTGCGGAGCCTCTGTCCACGGCGGTCAGCCTGTCGGGAGAGCCGGCACCCGAACCCTTGTCTTCCGTCGCCGCCGATGGCGCACCGACGATCGACGAGTTGGCGCGCGGCTTCGGCCCGGCCGCCCAGGATGCCTATGCCGCAGCGGTGGAAGCCGATGCGGGCGACGGGTTCGGCAGTCGCCTCATGGCCCGGCTGGAAGGTCGTGTCGGTGGACGCCCCGCCGCAGAAACCGAAGGAGCCGACGCTGGTGCCGTTCTCTCACGCATGGAAGCACGCTTGGGCGAAGGACAGCTAAACGCGGTTCTGACCGAGGCGGCGCAACTGCCCGAAGTGGCCGCGGCGGCCATGTCCGGCTGGCTCGCGCGGGTTGAAACCGCTGACACGGCTCGCGCCGGTCTGACACAATGGCGCTCCGCGCTTGGTGCGAATTGAGGGGACTGAAGACATGATCCTGATGCTGATCCGCACCGCCCTCTGGGGCATCGCAATCATACTCGCCGCGCTGGCCTTCGTCTGGCTGAAAGACGCGGGCGGGCTGATCGATGTCGAGCTGAACGGGCGCAAATACGGTCCCTTCCGGCCGATGGAATTCGTTCTTCTGATCCTTGCGCTTGGCCTTCTGATCTGGCTTGCGATCAAGGCGTTCAGCTTCACCATCGCGCTGGTCAGGTTCTTCTCGGGCGACGAAACCGCGCTCAGCAGGTTCTGGAGCCGCTCGCGAGAGCGTCGCGGTTTCGATGCCCTTGCTGGCGGTCTCACCTCGCTTGCCGAAGGCAATGGACGCGAAGCCATGACAAAGGCGCGCAAGGCGGAACGGCTGCTCGACCGCCCCGGTCTGACGAGGCTTCTGATCGCTCAGGCAGCAGAGGTGTCAGGCGACAAGACCGTGGCGCAGGACTATTACAAACAACTCGCTTCCGACCCTGCGACGGCCTATGTCGGCATTCGCGGCCTTCTTCTGCAGGCGCAGAAAAATGGTGACAAGCGCAAAGCCCTGAAGCTGGCCGCCCATGCGGTAGAACTGAAACCGCGCGACAAGGATGCGATCACCGCCCTGTTCGAACTGCAATGCGAGGCTGGTGCATGGGAAGATGCGCGCCGCACGCTCCACAATGCGGTGCGCGCCAATGCAATCACCAGTGACGTGGCAACGCGGCGCGAGGCGGTGCTGCTGATCGCGGATGCCCAGTCCGCCGAAAGCCGCGGCGATGGCACATCAGCGCGCGAACTCGCAGGACGTGCCCATCGCAAGTCACCCGCATTGGTGCCAGCATCGGTCGCAGTCTCCAGCCATTTGACGGCTGATGGCAACAACCGCAAGGCAGCGAAGATTCTTCGCGATGCCTGGAAGGCAGCCCCCCATCCCGACATCGCAGCAGCCTTCGCCGCGTTGGAGCCTGACGAGACCTCTGCCGAGCGGCGCAAGCGTTTCAAGGAGTTGTCGAAAGCCAATCCGGACCACCCGGAGACCAAGCTGATGAATGCAGAACTGGCGTTGGCAGATGAAGACTGGCCGGCCGCCCGACGCGAAGTCGCTGATCTTGCTGACAAGGACCCGACGGCCCGTGCGCTCGCCATCATGGCAGCCGCTGAAAAGGGCGACGGCTCCGATGACAGCGTCGTTCGCGGCTGGCTCGCCCGCGCGGTTGCCGCACCGCGCGGCTCTCACTGGACATGTACCAATTGCGGCGCTGCCCATGGGTCATGGGCCCCGATCTGCGAGCGGTGTGAGGCATTCGATACGCTTGACTGGCGCGATGCGGAAGTGTCGGAAGATGCAGCTGCCGTTGCTGCCGCCATGCTGCCCATCATGACCGACGGGCCGGAAGTGGTGGCGTCCACGGACGAAGCGCCTGCGGCCGGAGTTGCAAAAACCCATGAAGCGCCGAACGGCGCAACGCCGCCTAAAGACAAAACGGCCACCCCGCCAACCTGACGAAAGCACACCTGGCGCAGACCACGATTGCGGCCCGCGTCAGGGTCGCGTATAGGGTCGCTCGAAGCACCCGTAGCTCAGCTGGATAGAGCGCTGCCCTCCGAAGGCAGAGGCCATAGGTTCGAATCCTATCGGGTGCGCCAATATTCAATATAAAACAAGAATTTAGATAGTTTCATCCTGCGATGTTCTGCGCTTACGTTTGAGATTCGCACAAGCGGATCAGGAAATGCAGTGTATCATAGTTTTGCCAGTTCGCTGCGGCGTTCCTGCGATGATCTGTAGCGCATCCAGTTGCACCCGGAGTTGTGCATTGGCACGGACCATCGACTCCCATAGCTTGCATCCTGATTGGGGGATACCAACCGGCAATTGAGTCAGTTGCTTGGCGCGCACGTGTCATACCAAATTTGGAGCGCGGAACAACATCTCAGGTTCGCCTCAGATCGTCCAAGGCAGCGCTTGGAGAGGCTTTGCCGCGATCAGTATGCACATTCGTCGACCGCCCGTCAGCACGCTTCGCCCACCGCGGCAATCACCGTCCTGAAGAACTCGCGGTTGAATCCACTTGTAGAAAACGGTGCGGCTTTGCGATCAAGATTTTGGCAGCGCTTCGCGAGAGCACGGTATCGGCCTTGATCAGATGCGAGCGTGACCGCCAAGTCGAAATACTCCTCCTCACTTTGCATGATCAGTTCTTCCAGATTGGCAGCACTCAGGATCGATGCCGCGACGCGAGAGGTGAATGTCGGCCCAATTCGGGTCAGGACCGGCACACCGGCCCAAAGCGCATCGATAGTCGTGGTATGGCCACCATAAAGCCAGGTATCCAGCATCAGATCCGCGCAACGAAGACGCGAATAGTGCTGTACATGCGGGATCCTTGGGGCAAATACAACTCGGTCCGGGTCCACCCCGTTGTCACTTGCGGCTTTCCAGATATTCGTCTTCGCCTGCGGATGCGACGGCTCCATCAACCACAGCACCGTTGAAGGTACAGCCAACATCGCCTCGCACCAGGTGTGGAACCTTTGCGGGCAAAACTTAAACGACTGGTTGAAGGAAGCGAAGACGAATGCATCCTTGGGCAACCCGTGTTGATCCCGCAATGGTTCGGGCGTCACCGGCGGCGATCTATCATCAAATGGATAATATGTCGGTGCCATCCGGATGACATTTTCGGTAAATCCTGGCTCCAGTTCGGCTGGTACGACTACATCATCGGCGATGACATGATCGATCCACGCTGCCCCGGTCGTTCCGGGCAGGCCGAGCCAGGATATCTGCACTGGACATGGCCTCGCTGCCAAGATCTCCGGCCTCGCATTTCGGGTATAACCCATCAAATCAATGAGGGCATCGAGACCATCCCGTTCGATGACGTCGACTGCCTTTTTCGACGTCAGATCGTGAAAGCTCCTGAAAACGGTTGCCTTCTCCTTCAGCGCAGTACGCCGGGCGTCATCGCTGTCTGGGCCAAGAGCGTAGGCATAGACTTCGACGTCATTCTCAGGGCCGGTTTCAAGCAGACCCGCAATCAGTTTGAGCATGGGGTGATCGCGAAAATCCTGGGAGATGAACCCGATGCGAGCAGCAGCGCTCTTCCTGGCTCGACGTCCGTTGTGGGTTTCTGACGTCGCCCTCGCATTGTCGTCGAGAACTCTCTTCGCAGCGCGGCGCGCGATCTCCAGCAAGAGATCCGGGTCCTGGAGATGGCTGTAGTAGCGAAATGGCGAGCCAGCATATGCGGCGTCAGTTTTGATCTTCTCGGCAATCAGGTCTTCGGTAAATGCTGCCAAGCGGTTCCAGTCGCACAACTCCCGCGCCAGGTGAAGAGTGGACGACAGGTCCGAGAGAGACGCGCCTTTGGCATTCGATATCTTCTCGGATACATCAAGCGCGACGTCCAGTTCGACGGTCGCTCTGAGCGCCGCAACCAAAAGCCGCAGAGTTTCGATGGACCCGTCGATCTGACTGCGCCGCAAAAGACAATCGCGAGCGGCCTCGAATTCTCCCAGCTGCCGATGGCAAGCGGCAAGATTTCCGAGGATCGTCAGATCGTCAGGCGAAGCGGACCGCGCCCTTTGCAAGACCTTCAGTGCCAGATCATTTCGGCCCTGAGACATCAGACAAAAGCCGAGATTATTCAGGACGGGGGGGGAGTTCGGCACGAGCTTCAGGCAGGCCTGGTAGTGCTTGACCGCGACAGCCAGCCGGCCCGAATTTTGCGCCTTCAGTCCGGCATCATAGAATTTCTGTGCGTTTGGTTTAGCCGCCATGATGAACTCGTCGCTCCATCGCCATGCGGTCGCGCTGAACGGCTTCGCTTTCAGCACTCTCCAATTCGCCACGCTCGCCCGCGATCCCGCCACAGGCTTTGCCATCTGCACAGTGCAAGTTCGCCTTTGCGTACTGACCGTCGGGTCTTGCTCGTTCGCGCATCGGGCTGCGATCGAACTTCGCGGTCGCGACCACGAAGTTTGCCGTCATGTGCGTGTGGTGATTGTGCAGTTCGAAGATCATTTCATTCATGGCGATAACAGAAACCTCCAACCTCGCCAATCTGAACAGCGGCGGGAGCGTATCGATGGCTGGGCCCGTGGTTTCGGCACCTGCATCTCGGTCTTTGGTATCCTGACGCCCTCTATCAAGGGTAAGCGCGGGAGTGGGCGGCTTTCCCGCCGCCAACGACGACAGGCCACCGACGTTACCGTCGCACAGTATTGCACCGCCGGTTGGGTGACTTATCGCTCGACATCGGTGAGCAGGCGGGCGGCACCCAAGTGCTCCGCCCGGCTGCCCGCAATCGGCTGGAGTTCCCCGATCAAAAGACCCCTGCCCCTCTCGGCATTTCTGTATAGCTGGGAATAATGGAAGGGGCGGTCAGGATGCTGATGCTGGATCTGAATGTTTGACCCCAGAACGGCGCCTTTGGTCCCGGAAAAGATGTTATTTTCAACAATTGAACCTTCCGGCACGTTGATCGTCGTGGCCTTGTGCCCCTCGCCAGGAATGTTCAGGATGGTGTTGTGCCGAACAACGATGTCGGTCCCGGCAGAGATCACCAGGCCATTGATCATGCCGGTATAGATGACGTTATCCTCGACAATGATATCCTCGTAATTGCCATCATCCAGAAAGATGCCCTGAACCCAAGGTGTTGAGCCGGCGAGATATACGTTGCCGATCAATTGCACTGCGCGGGAGCTGCCCTGAAACTGGATGAAATCGAGATGCGCATCGGGCGCACCGAACACTTCGGTTGCGCCGACATTGCCCGCGATGATCGCACCATCAAGGGCTGCAAACTTCATGCTGTCATTGCCGATCCTGTTGATCCGGTTATCGCGGATCTCAACCTGATTGGCACCCAGAACGACAATGCCGTTTTTTACATCATGAACATCGTTATCCGCGATGAGTATGTCGTCCACCCCACCGCCAGCATGAATGCCATAATGTCCCTGAAAGCCCCTGTAATCATCTGAAGCATCAACCTTGCCGTTTACCTCCGATCCGGTGAAACGGATAAATGCGCTACCATCAGATATGTCTACAAGCTTTGAGTTCGCGACACCGTCATCAGCGCCATCAACATGAATGTCCTCGATCGCAATATATCGGCTGTTGCGGATCTCTACGCGGTCGAAGACCGCGGGATCGTCCGGATCAGCGGACCGGAGAGTGACAAAGTCTGCGTATGCGATATTGGAAATGGTCAAAGTGCCATAACGCCCGCCCTCCAACATGATCGTATCGCCAGCCTTTGCCATCTGCAGACGATCACCAATGGTTGCTGCCGAACTGCCAAAGGCGATCAGGCAGAGGCACAGGGCACCAGCGACAAGCTTCATGATCGGTCTTTCCGTGTAACTGGAATGGCGCGCTGGTTAAGAAGCGGCACCGCCCTCGCCCGTTCATTGGCTCGGCCTGCTGGTGGATCATCCGAAGGTGTTCCGTCAGGCTTGTCCTTGGAGTTTGCCTGATCCAGGACCCACAGTCCGGCACCGATCATAAACAGGAAATGGACATAGGTGGCGTTCCAGTAATGCACGGTCCAGCCGGCGAGATAGTAACCGAAGAGACAAATGATGTATCCGGTGCGATAGGCGTTCACTCTGTCAGACACATTCTTGACGGTGGCAACCTTGATCACAGACCAGATCATGATGGCCTGCATCAGCAGCCCGGGAATAAGCCCCCCGCGCACAGCATGGACCAGCCAGAACATGTCCATCGACGAACTCATGAACCAGGCGCGCTCCCACTCGTTCAGGCCAATTCCGAACAAGGGATAATTCAACACGGAGGCGGAACCGAACTGAAAGATCAGAATGCGATTATAGGCTGTCGCTGTGTTGAACGCGAAGTACGAGATGAAGATCTCTGCCGACGACCGGTTTGCAGCCAGCTCAATCAGAATGATGAGGCAGGTAACGCCCGCAATCAGGATCTTCCAGTGACCCCGGATATGGCCGAACACCGTTCTCCAGCCCATCAGCAGGATCTGTGCGGTCATGGCGGTCAGCGGGCCGGATGAGAGCGCAAGAGCAGCCACTATGAACGCGACCATGGTCTTGAACATACGCTGGAAAACCGACTTTCCATAGCCAAGAACCATAAAAGTCAGACCAAGAATGCTGCCGCAGAAAACGCCGTATAGAATGGGGTGCTCGAACGTTCCCTGCACCCGGTCGAGACCCCAGCGAGGGTCTTTGAACGTCTCGCCAAAAGCTGGTGCGATCTTGTTTGCAGTGTTCAGCAAAACATTATTGGCTGTCAGCGCCTCGATCAGCGCAAAGGGCAGCAGGCACACAAGTATGCGGAACATAAGTGCGACGGCCGCATAGAAATCCTCGGGCGTGCGGATGTATATCCGGGCCAGAAGATACGGCCCCATCGTTTCGATGAACAGGATACCCGCTGTCTGGACCCAGAGACTGGCAGGATGGTTCATCATCAGACTGACGATCGACCAGGCAGTGAACAGCAAAAGCGCGATATCCGGAAAACGGATGCGTCCCGCGGCACCTGACAGCCATTTGAGCACAAGCGGGATGATCAGGACCAGCAGGACGATGCGATACGCCGACATACGCAGCGGACCGACATTGATGATGAAAGGCACCAGGAGCGATGTGATGAATATGAAAACCGGCAGGGCGACGGTTGTCTTGGCTTGCTCAACCTTGCCGGTGATACCAGCGGCCAGCGCACCCTGTCGGGGCCGGGCGGCACCTGTAGAAGGGGTCGCCGCACGCATGGGTTACCTCACGGTGGCGATGATTGTGGCCGCCTCTGCCAGAAACTTGTCCGCGAGGCCCTGTGCCTGTTTCGAACGTGCTGCATGGCGCGCCGGCACGTGGAACAGCGTCTTTTCCGGCACCGCATCAACTGCACGCAGCCACTGCTTCACAACGCGGTTGTCGGCATAGTGATAGTGACCCGCCATCAGATATTTGCGCGGCGACAGCATGGCCGGCCTTCCAAACAAACGACCCAGCCGACGCCGGAAGGAGATCGCAGAGCCATTTGTGTAAGTGATCAAAATGCGTCCACCCGGTTTCAAAAGATGCAGGTATGATCGCATAAAATTCTCCGGATCGTCAGCGTAGTGTACGACATTGTTGAACAGCAGATAATCATAGCTGTCACCCTTGCCCGCTGCATCATTGGTGGGCAGCACACCCTTCGCCTCCGCCAGCGCCGATATGACCTTGTCAATGGGGACCGAAGTTACTGGAATTCCTGCGGCAACAAGCGCCCCTTCGGTCGCGCCTGCTTCGCATCCGACGGACAGGACCGTCCCCGGTTTTGCCTCGAGCGCAGTCAAAACTTCGGGACGCAAAGGCTCATCATGGTTCTTGTCCAGAAGTATCGTGCCAAGGCCGGTATGCGTCTCAAGCAGCCGCTCGCCAGCGATCTCTGATCGCGGCATCTCAAGCAGGCGGCCGAGCAGGATATCAAGTTCCGCCTGCACCATACCGATGCGGCCAAGATAGATGTCCGGCAGGTGACGGAGCGAGAACGCGTCCAGATCAGAAACACAGACAAGTTTCGTCAGTCCGCAGCGCACATAGGGGTCGGTCGCGGCCGAACACAGCATGTCGTAGAGCCCTTCATGGGGCGGCACATCAAACCCGCCCGAAGCAATGCACCGCTCCAACTGAGCCGCGGTCAGGATGTAAGAAGCGGAATGATCGTTGGTGTAGCGGGCAAAGGTCTGCCCACCCGCTTCCATCACCGATGCGGGGTCCCAATAGTAGGGACCATGAATGGTAGAGCAGTACCGCGTACCGTCAGGGCCAATTTCATGGCGCAGGAAGCCGGCTATCTTGTCATCCGGCAGATCGACCGTCGCTTTCAAAAAGGCATCTACATGCGCTTCGGTAATCTCCGTATCGTCTTCGGAATAGATAAAGAGGTCGTAATCCCCAGCCCGTTCGACAAAGAGCTTCTTGTGCCCGAAGGGCAGAGACCATGGATTGGCAATCGGTGCCCCGACACGCACTTCGATATCCGGACCAAGGTCCTTTGGCTGGTCCGAGAGGACCACGATATCTACTTTGGCCGGAAAGGATCGATACACTGCCAGCAGGTGATCGAGGAATCGCCTGTTCTTCGTGCCGTGATTGGCGATCGCGACAAGAATTCGCGTGTCTGGGGACAGGGCCACAACGCGCCCCTTCTCTGTGTTTTCCACTTCACCGACCACTATCTGAAAGACTCCACGCTTCAACATACCTCAAAACCTTTTGTTTGGAATGGAACCTTTGTCACAACGCATGCAACGATGGGCTTGGTCAGGGTTTTGCGGTGCGATATGACATCGGCCCAGGAACGGGCGTAGCTGTGGGGAGAGTGACCGTTGATAGACGATATATCTCGGACCATTCGCGTCGGGCTGGTCTGGCATTCGATGAACTCGGGCAATCTTGGCGTTGGTGCCCTGTCGCTGACCAATATCGCAATTGTCGAGAAATTGGCGCGAGAAGCGGGATTGACGCCGCAATTTGTTGTCATCGGCTGGACCGACAAGCGCGAACCCTATCTGACACGCGAAGACGTCGAAGTCGTGCAGCTTCGCCTCAAGGATTTTGTGAAGCCCGTTGGCGGACTGTTTTCGACACTCCGCTCCTGCGATCTGGTACTGGATATCGGTGCCGGTGACAGCTTTGCCGACATTTACGGGCGCCAGCGGATTATCACGCAGCTTGCATCAAAGTTCCTGACCATCCTGGCGGGTCGACCGCTGATCCTTTGCCCGCAGACGATCGGTCCATTCACTGACAGGGCGTGGAGACGGCTGGCACTTTGGACAATTCGTCGTGCCGCCGGTGTGGCGACGCGGGATGATGCCTCGACGGCCTTCTTGCGCGAAATGGGCTATGACGGAGATGTCATTGAGGCGACCGATGTTGCCTTGCGGCTGCCCTACACACGCCCAGAGACCCGGAGCGACGGGCCCGTGAAGGTCGGCATCAATATCTCGGGGCTCTTGTATTCAGGCGGCTATACCCGTGACAATATGTTCGGGCTGGTGTCGGACTATCCAACGTTGATGGCACGGATCGTAGAGTATTTCACCAGCCAGGACGGGGTGGAAATCCACCTTGTCAGCCATGTCTTGCCTGACGAGATTACGACCGAAGATGCAGGCGATTACTTTGCGGCCGAAGATGATCACCTCGCTGCGCTGAAGGTTAAAGAGCAGTTTCCAGACGTTGTCATATCGCCCGTCTTTGCAGATCCGATGCAGGCCAAGAGTTATATTGCAGGTCTCGATTTCTTCATGGGCGCGCGGATGCACGCCTGCATCGCGGCCTTCTCTTCTGGCGTACCCGTCGTCCCGATGGCCTACAGCCGCAAGTTTGCCGGGCTTTTTGGCACACTCGGTTACGACAAGACCGTCGATTGCGTCTCGGACACCGCCGACACGATTTTCGAGGCTGTTGTCGATGGGTTTCAGAACCGCGACGCGCTGAAGGTTGAAATGGACAAGGCGTTTGCCCGTGGCGAAGGGCGGCTTGGCGAATATGATGCGGCGCTGCGATCGGCATTCGACCGGTTTCAGGCAAGTGCATGAGCGGGTCTTTGTCTCCGACCCTCGCACGGGTTGTCGGCCATGGCCTTTGCAGCGGCTGCGGGGCCTGTGCCGCGATAACACCGTCCGTTGTGTCAATGGAGATGACCGAAGAGGGCCTTTTGCGCCCAACCCAATCTGAGCCGATCAACGCGGACCAGGATCGCGCCATTGCGAATGTCTGTCCGGGCGTTTCCTTGCATCAGACGTCAACCGAAGGGGTGGATGACCCGCTTTGGGGCCCCGTGGTGCGGGCGAGGACCGGCTGGGCAACCGACCCAGCACTGCGTTACGCCGCATCCAGCGGTGGTGGCCTGTCGGCTGTTCTTGTCTCCCTTCTTGCCAGCAAACGCGTGGACGCAGTGTTACAGACCCGCGCAAACCGGGATGAGCCGCTGGGAACCGAAACCACGTTAAGCAGAACTGCGGCCGATGTGTTGGAAGCATCGGGGTCACGTTATGCACCCTCTGCACCTTTGACGATCGTTTCGGACCTGCTGGATAGTCAGGAACGCATCGCATTTGTTGGCAAGCCCTGCGATGTCGCCGCACTGCGCGCAATGGCCCGCCATGATGACCGGATCAACAGGGTTTTTCCGGTGCTGATATCGTTCTTTTGCGCGGGCGTTCCGTCGCAGCGAGGGGCAGAGAAGATCCTGACTGCCTTGCAGGTGGAGCGTAGTGAAGTGACGGCATTCCGATATCGCGGCTATGGCTGGCCCGGTTTTGCAACTGCCACGCTGCGCGATGGGCAGGAGGCCAAGATGTCATATTTTGACAGCTGGGGCGGCATCCTGTCGGCAAATGTGCAGGCGCGTTGCCGCATCTGTCCGGACGGGACCGGCGGTTTCGCAGATATCGTCTGCGCAGATGCCTGGGAGACTGATGAACAGGGATATCCGATCTTCGAAGAGCGCGACGGCATCAGCCTCGTGCTCAGCAGGACCAAACTCGGCGAAGCGATTGTCAGCGAGGCCAGCAAAACTGACCACATCGAGGTCAAGGATTTTGATCTCGCTGATCTTGCAGCGATGCAACCCGGTCAGCTATCCAAGCGCCAGCTGACGCTGCCGCGTATGATCGGCCTGAGGATCATGGGGCGGCCAGTTCCGAGATACGGCGGGTTCTACCTGCTCAGAAACATGAAAACTGCCAGGCCCGGTGTTATCGCGAAGAACTTTCTCGGCATGATCAGGCGCGTCCTCTCGGGTCGCATCTGAAAGCAAAGCCCCCTGTTTCACTTACGGGCGAGGACCTGCGGTACCATTATCCCCACGAGACAGATCAAAGAGGGCCGGGTCAGGCCAAGATGTGGCAAGGCCTGACGGCATACCGCGCGGGTGCCTGCAAGATCGCCCTGCCGGGCTGCCAGCATCGCCCGATAGCTGATCAGTTGCACCAGACGTGCCTTCGCAGCCTTTCTTGCGCCAGCGCTTCGTTTGATACCGCGCGTGAGAGTGTTCTTCAGGATACCGATCGTATTCTCGAAGTTTTCGATCTGCCAGTTCACCGACTTGATATCCGTGAGATTGCCTGTGTGTTCGTCTTTTCCGCGTGTCATCAGAATGTCTGAGATCAGCTTGAACGCTCCCTCATCGGCAACTCTGAAAATAAGATCCATGTCCTCGGCAATTCTCAACCTGTGGTCAAACCCGCCAAGCCTCACCAACACGTCGCGACGGATGATGCAGGTCTGGATCAGGATGCCATGCCCCCTTGGATGGCACAGCCGCAAAAGTGGATCGGTCAGCGTCACATATCTTCTGGATTGGACATGGCCACTATTGGAAAAGCCATCGCTATCCTCGTCTTCCCACTGCCAATTGGTGGCAGACAGCTGGATGCCCGGCTCAGCCATCAATGGCATTTGCAGGGCGAGTTTTTCCTGGGGCCATCTGTCATCACTGTCGAGGAATGCCACATAATCTGATCGGGCGGCATCAATTCCGGTGTTACGGGCAGCAGCAACACCCCCGTTGTCCTGAACGATGCAACGCACCGCATCACCATAGGTCAGTGCCAGCCATTCGGACGTTCCATCCGAGGATCCGTCATCCACAACGATGATCTCCGCCGCCGAACGGGTCTGCGCCAGCACGCTGTCGATCGCACCGCCGACAAGTTGCCTGCGATTGTAACTTGGAATGACGACGCTGACTGAACCGTCAGGGGTCACCTTGACGGCCCTGACCGGAACAGCCGCTTCCGCTGTGTCGGGTTCGAATTTCCGAATATCAGAATTTCCGCAGCGACCCGCAGGTTCTGGATCAATCGGCGACGCCGCGCCCAGGTCTCATAGATGACAGCGAGATAGCAGCGGAACTGCGTCGCCAATGGAAGCGAGATCCCGAGCGGGATCTTCCATACCGCCCGCATGAAACGCCAGTCCGGAAAGCTGATGCGCGCGGTCCGTCCGGTGAACCATTGTTGAAACGCCTGGCTATCCTTTTCCATCGAGGTGGACTGTTTCTCATGTCTGCGCAGCAAAAACAGCGTCTCCGGGACGACTTCGAACACTCCGATCAGACTGAGCCGATATAGCAGGACGTTGTCGCCGCCCTTGTGGTTGCCGATCAGATCAGTCTTCTCCAACGCGCTGCGCCTGATGATCCCGAACACTTCATAACAGCGTTGACCATAGAGCAGCATGTCCCACAAACGCCCGACCGGGTCGTCGGCACCTGCCGTAAAACTTGGCACGAATTCTTCGCCCTCCGAGGGGTCCTTGGTAAACACTCGCGTATGAGAATGGGCAAGACAGGCATCGGGATTTGCCTCCAAGTGCGCCATCGTCTTCTCAAGATAGGTCGGCTCCAGCAGATCGTCATGGGCGATCCACTTGAAGAAGGGTGCATTCGTTTGATGAAAGACGAAGTTGAAGTTCCCCGCAGCACCGATGTTTTCCTCATGGACGATCAGCTTGATCCGGCTGTCGCGGGCAGCGAACTCGCGGCAGATGTCCGGTGTTCCATCAGTCGATGCGTTGTCAGAGATCAGTAACTCGAAATCAGCATAAGTCTGGCTCAGAACGCTTTCCAGACAATAGCGCAGATAGTTCTCGCCATTGAACACCGGTAAGGCCAGGCTGAGCTTGGTCATGCGAACTTCCCCAACAGCAATCTGCGTGCCACATCATACCCCATTAGCCCGTCACAATAGGCGTCGCGGCGGACCTGTCTATCGGACATAGGGTCAGAAACACGGTTTTGATGTTTGGCATTTGCGTTTGTTCACGCACAGAACTTCCCTTGCGTCTGTTTAGTGCCGTTATCGCTGCGTCGGTCGCTGCTGGTCCTGAACGGTCGATCTGCTATACACCGCATTTGAAAAACAAGGCTGCAAGTATCGGGATGTCCAGTCCAAAACCAAAGCCAGAAATCCGCCGTGCGACGGTGCTCGATATGCCAAAGGTGCTTGATTTTGTTGATCAAACCTACGGGGCCGGGGCCGCATACAAGAACGAGGCCCGCCACCACTGGCAGTTCGAGGCGAACCCTTTCAGACCCGCGCACGAAACACAGCCGACGATCTGGCTGGCACTGGATGGTGCACGGGTCGTCGGCACGATCGCGGTGCAGGACGGTGTCATCTGGCTTGGCGAGGAGCCAGTTCCGGCCTGCTGGATCGTCGATGTCATGGTGCATCCGGGTGCGCGTGGACAGGGGCTCAGTCATCAGATCCATGCGGCGATCATGGCGGAGCGTGCTGTTCTGGTGACCCTGACGATGGCCCCGGCAACCCGACGGGTTGCCGAACGTGCGGGCGCGATTACGCTTGGTCCAACACGGCTGTTCATCTTGCCTCTGCGTGTGTCAGCACGCCTGGTTGCGCGGTTCCTCGACCACAAGGCGCACACAAGCAGTCGGGCGCGGGCGCGTATTTTGCGCGTCTTCAACGCATCAGCGATTGGGCCGATGATCGCCGCGGCAACCGGACGCTTCTTGGGCTTCGCTGCACGAATGCGCGCATCGTCGCAAATGCCGACTGGCTTTCATCATGAGGAGGTTGATCGCTTTCCCGATGAGATTGATGATTTGTGGGACCGCGTTCGACCACGTTCTGGACACATTTTCGAGCGGTCAGCGCGGTTTCTCAACTGGCGCTTTCTGGACTGCCCTGGGCTGAGCTATCGCCGGTTTCTCTTGTACAAGAACGGTGCCCTCGCCGGCTATCTGGTGACGCGGCTGGGTGATCCTGCCGAACTGCCTTTGGGTGTCGTGGCCGATGCTTTTGCGGATCCGTCGGATGGGGCCGCGCTGGACGCACTTCTTATATTGGCGCGGAACGTGCTGTCGTCCGGGTCCGAATATCTGGAAGCTGCGGCCTCGGCACCGGCTTGGCAGGATGCGCTTCGCCGAGCAGGGTTCATCGCGACGAAGACGATGCGCCCCACCATCGTATGCACCGATCCCAACCTTCGCGCGCGACTTGCCAGCACCGGCAATGACTGGCATTTCACGAAGGCAGACCACGACTGGGATCAGATCCACCCGATTTAGCGATGTCGGGTTGGCGCACCGAAGGAGCTTCCCACAGGAAGCATTCCCAAACCGTGTCTGCGAACTGAATGTTCCCCAGCTGCCGCCAGCCTTCGCCCGCGAAATGGTCGCGCATCATTTCGGAACGTGGCAGATAGTTCGATACGTAAACTCGATCCGCGCTTGACTGGATCTTCTTCAAGATCGTCTCGATATCGACGGCGTAGTAGAGCACCTCACATGCGGTAATCAGATCGAATTCCTGACCATCAAAGACCTCGCCCGCCTGCTCCAACCCCGCGACGGCGAAGGTGGCGTCCGGACAACGTTTTCTGGCGCGCTCAATGGCAGTTTCACTGATGTCGACCCCGAACACAGCACCGCAGTGCTGGCGGAGATGCACGCTTTGATGGCCTTCGCCGCAGCCGAATTCCAAAACGGTTCCAGCCCCTGGGGCGATCTCCCGCAGGTGTTCCATGGTCTGCTCGAAACGGTATTGCTCACGCTCTGATGACATCTCCCATGGGTCCTCGAGGGAATAAAGCATCCGGATCTTGCCATAGGCACCGCCAAAGGCTGTCCCACGCAGCATCACGCGCTTCCAGACCGAAGCAAGGATGTCTGTCAACTTCATGTTATGGACCTCCCAATGCTCACACCAAGGGTTCAGGCGACGATATGCTCTTTCAGCCACGCCTTAAGCCCGCGCCTTGTCTTTGCAACCACGCTTTCGCGACCGTTCAGGACGCCCGCGATTTGACTGTCTGACATATCGCTGCGCACGGACGTTCGGTGGCGCACCACCCGCCGACGAGAGGCATACCCGCCGTCGCTTGTATAGATCTCCTGAAATCCTGCTTGTTTGAGATGCTCAATCACCCGTCTGTTGTAGGCCCCGAAAGGAATACCAACAGTGTCAATACGTTGCCCCACGATCTCACCGAGCCGATGGCGGGCATCGATCGTCTCCGCTGCCAGACCCGCGGTGTCAAGCTTGCGCCAGTCCACATGGTCCCGTCCGTGCAGGCCAATCGCCATACCACTCTCTTGCAGGCGCAATAAATCAACAGGTGACAAATAACGGGGATCGCCAAACCGTCCGGTCAGGATGAAGAAGTGCCCCGTCATGTTCCGTAATTTCAGTTCGGGGCTGGCAATTTCGAGGTCAGACCGGTTGCCATCGTCAAAGGTGATCAGCGCCTGTCCCCCTTGCGCCTCAAATTGTTTGATCTGATCAAGCACAGTTCGGAATTTATCCGCCGAAACCCAGTAAGGAACCTCATCCGCAGGGACCCCATCATGCGGCACCCCGATGCCATGAAAGTTGAGGATGGCGAGTGATCCTCGCATCACGCCGTATGCTCGCGGAGCACAAAGGCCCGGTCCTGGTCCGCAGGCGCGATCCGGTCTCGGATAGAAGCCGGAGGTGGCATACCGTTCAACCCGCAAAAGGCCGCCCAGCCTTCGGCCCCGGCACCAAGGCCAAACAGCTTGACCACACGCAGCATTGACAATGCCCACGCGATCGGCAGCGCCATGGGCCTGAACCGTCGCATGAACCGCATCCTGTTGCGATAGTTGAAGTAATTAGCGAAGGGCGACGGTCTGCGGGTCAGCGACCCGGTCCCAATCACTGTGCCGCCATGGTGCAAAACCTTGGCATCAGGGCAAAGAACAAGTGGCAGATCACCGCGCCGAGCTGCCCAATCGACCTCCTCATAGTAAAGGAAGTAGTCCTCGACCATTGGGCCAGCGCGTTCCACGAAAACTCGTGACGCGACCATATTGGCCCCTGAGATGAAGTCCAGATGCGCGGCGTCCGGCGGCACTGCATCTTCCTGCGACAAGCCTGAATTCACATTTCGGCAGACACCAGTCCACTGGGATACCTGTCCCCCATCCGATTGAACCCGCCGGTCCGCTTCGTGATAGCAGATCCGCGCGCCCATAAGCGCGAAAGGCCCGACTTCGGCAGCATGGCGCGCATAGGCCGATGCCGTGCCCGGCTCTGCCTCGCTATCGGGGTTGAGGATCCAGAAAAGATCCACGCGGGGGTCCTGTTGCAACCACCTAAGCCCCGCATTTACCCCGCCCGCAAAGCCCAGATTACCGCCAGTGTGCAGCAGTGTGTAGCGCGCCAGATTTGCAGCAGGTTGGGTTGCAGGCGCGATTTCCTCCAGCGCTTCACCATGGGCTTCGGCCCAGGCTCGGATAACTTTGACCGTGTCGTCCGATGAACGATTGTCACAGACGACCACTCGCATGTCTGGATGGTCGGACACATGCAGACTTTCCAAGCAGGCCTCGATCACATCTGCCGCTTCAAACGTCAAAACGATCACACCGATCATGGTATGTGCAAACTCCGATCCACCTTGTGCGAAACCGTTGTGACGCCATGGCTGATGCCAATCAACCCAAAATCAGAGCAGCGCCGCCGAGGTAAACCATGGTGGCAAACAGATTTCTGCGCCCCGCCAGATCGTTGGAAACCCACAGATCTTTGGGATCGTTTCCCGTGGCGATTGGGCAAAAATCTTCTCTGGGGCGGAACCTCGAGTATACGATTCTCATGTCCGGAACTTGCGTTTGTTCACAGTTAATGGACGCATCTGATTGAATTAGAGTAAGGCCATACGACCAGCGGTAGTATTCGCGAGGCTAGACTACCCTGAATTTTTAGAAGCAATAGCGTCTGGCTGGCCATTCTGTCGAGATGGAGTCTGGTGCAGAAATTCACTAAGATATTGATATATAATAAACAAAAACCTTCTACGATGTAAGGGTCCGGGCAATCCGAGGCAACTCATGCCAAATAAATCTCTTTCCGAATAGGAAACACCGATTTATTCATATACCATAAGAATTAGTGACAATTGGCACTGATCCGGATGGTGGTTTCGGATAAAACAGTTTCTGCGCGTAATCCTTTCGAATTGTGTGTTCAGGCTGTGGGGCTATCGAAAATGACAATCTCAGACGATTTTTCGGGCGGCATTCTTGACCCGGTTTGGCTTATTGCCGGTCCCGGTGGCACGTCGGTCACTGTCGGTGCGGATGCGACAGATGCGTATCTGGAACTGGTCACGCCCGACGGCAATCACGACGTCTGGAATGCCAATAACGGCGCACGGGCACTGCAGGCGATCACGGACACGGACTTTGATCTTGAGACGCGGTTCCTGACAACGCCATCCGATCAATATCAGCTGCAGGGCTTCCTGATCGAGGAGGACGCGCAGAACTGGGTGCGGTTCGACACTTACTCCGACGGCAGCAACCTGCGCGCCTTCGGGGCGGTGACCGTGAACGGGGTGTCGAGCCCCGAGTTCAACGTGGTGATCCCCGGGGGCGAGGCCCCGTATCTGCAGCTGTCGCGGGATGGAGATCTCTGGACCTTCCGCTATTCGACGGACGGGCAGAACTGGGTCACGGCGGGCAGCTTCAGCCACGCGCTGACGGCGACCTCCGCAGGTCTGTTCGCGGGCAATGTGGGCGGCGCGACAGGTTTTGTGGCGCGGGCCGATTATTTCGAGACCGCGGCCGATCCGATCGTGGGCGAGGATGGCGGGGCGGCTCCGGTGAACGTGGCCCCGGAGGCGGCGGACGACGCTTTCGCCGCCGAGGTGGACGGCACGCTGATCATCGATGTCGCTGATCTTCTGGCCAATGACACCGATGCGAATGGCGATGTGCTGAGCCTTGCAGGCTTTACCCAGCCGGCGAACGGCACGCTGGTCGAAAATGGCAACGGGACGCTGACCTACACGCCGGATGCGGGCTATGCCGGGACGGACAGCTTCGGCTACACGACCTCAGACGGCGCGCTGAGCGACAGCGCCACCGTGACCCTGACCGTCGCCCCACCACCCCCGCCGCCGACCGCCGCCATATCAGACGATTTCGCTGGCGGCGTGCTGAATGGCGTGTGG
>JBCCDJ010000015.1:0-120688 GCA_039030855.1 Pseudomonadota bacterium | reverse complement strand
TGGCTCCGCCGATTGGCGTGTGGTCCGTCGGGTGGCTCCTTTCCTCTGGCCGAAGGATGACCGAGAGGCACGTGTCCGGGTCATCATCGCCATGGTCGCGCTGATCTTCGCCAAGGTCGCGACCGTGCTGACGCCGGTTGGCTATATGTATGCGGTCGATGCGATGGCGGAGGATGCGCCGCCCGCCACGATCTGGATCATGACGCCTGTGGCTTTGGTGATCGTCTATGGCCTGGCGCGCATCGCCTCCATCGGCTTTGCGCAGCTGCGGGACGGAATTTTTGCCAAGGTCGCGCAACGGGGCTTGCGCAAGCTGGCGCTGACGACGTTCCGTCATGTGCACGGGTTGTCGCTGTCCTACCATATCACGCGCAAGACCGGCGGCCTCAGCCGTATCATCGAGCGTGGTGTGAAAGGTGTCGAGTTCCTGCTGCGGTTCATGCTTTTCTCCATCGGTCCGCTGATCCTTGAGCTGATCATGGTGGCGGCGATCTTCTTCTTTGCCTTCTCCGGCTGGTTCTTCATGGTCATCGTGGTGACCATCGCGCTCTATGTCTGGTTTACCTTCGCGGTAACTGAAATGCGCGTGCGCATCCGCATCAGGATGAATGAGCGTGATACGGATGCGAACCAGAAGGCGGTGGACAGTCTGTTGAACTTCGAAACGGTGAAGTATTTTACCGCGGAAGAACGTGAGGCGAGCCGTTATGACAGCTCCATGGAAGGGTACGAGGCAGCGGCCATCAAGACCTCCATCTCGCTCGCCTGGCTGAATTTCGGGCAGACCGTAATCATCAGCACCGGGCTTGTCATTGTGATGGCGATGGCTGCGATCGGGGTGCAGAGCGGCCAGATGACCGTCGGGCAGTTCGTCGCGGTCAACGCCTACATGATCCAGCTGACCATGCCGTTGAACTTTCTCGGGACTGTCTATCGCGAGATCCGGCAGAGCCTTGTGGACATGCGCGAGATGTTCCTGTTGATCGACCAGCCGGCGGAGGTGGTCGACAAACCCGATGCCAAGGCGTTGGACGTGACGAAAGGCGAGGTGACATTTCGCGATGTGGAGTTCGGTTACGAGACCGCGCGCGGTATCCTCAAGGGTATTGATATCACCGTGCCCGGCGGCAGATCACTGGCCATTGTCGGGCCGACCGGATCCGGCAAGTCGACAATCTCGCGGCTTCTCTTCCGGTTCTATGACACCGACAAGGGCGGCGTTCTGATCGACGGGCAGAATGTGCGGGATGTGACACAAGCGTCCCTGCGCGCCGCCATCGGGGTCGTGCCGCAGGATACGGTGCTCTTCAACGATACCATCCGCTACAACATTGCCTATGGCCGCGATGGCGCAACGCAGGAGGACATCGTGGAGGCGGCGCGTTCCGCACAGATCCACGACTTCATCGAGGCACTGCCGGACGGCTATGAGACCATGGTGGGAGAGCGGGGGCTGAAACTATCCGGGGGCGAAAAGCAACGGGTGGCGATTGCCCGCACGATCCTGAAGAACCCGCCGATCCTGATCCTCGACGAGGCGACATCGGCGCTCGATACCGGGACAGAGCAGGATATCCAGGATAGCCTGCGCCGCCTCGGGGCGGACCGGACAGTGCTGACCATCGCGCATCGCCTGTCCACCGTCGTCGAGGCGGACGAGATCATTGTCCTCGACAACGGTGTGATATTGGAGCGCGGGACCCACGCGGCCCTGCTGGCGGCGGGCGGGGCCTATGCAGCCATGTGGCGGCGGCAGGAGGCCGAGCAGGCGGTGGAGCAGCTTGGTGGTGACAGCGGGGCGGCAACGGCAGCGGAATAGGCGGCGTGCACGCGCGACCTACTCCAAATCGGTCTGAATGAATCTGTCGCTCAGGTGAATGTCGGTCGTCTCCAACCGGCCGGGTCCGAGATTGACGAATTTATGGGGCGTGTCCCGCGGCGCGAAGACGATTTGTCCGGCCTTGGCTGTCAGAGTCTTCTCACCAACAGTGAAACGGGCGTGGCCCTGCCGGATGATGAACACCTCGTCATAGGGATGAAGATGCAGGGGTGGCCCGGCACCGACCCGCTCGGACGAGAAGAAGAGCACGGTTACATCCGCGCCGAACTTTCCGCCCTCGAACCGGCCAACCCACTGATCCGCTTCGGTGGCCCAGTCTTCGCGGTTCAGGACAACCGGTTCGCGCGCCATGTCACTATTCGGCGGCAACCGGTCGGGGCAGGGTGGTGACCGGCTCTTCCGGCTCTGTCGAAGAGGCGTCGTCGAACTCCTGTTCCCAGTTCAGTTCGGGCACTTCGGCCCGGCGAATGGCCTGCCGCCGTTCCACGCGAGAGCGAAATTCAGAGTATTCAGCGTCATTGCCAAACATGCGGAACAGGGCGTGGTGCAGCACGCCATACCGGCTGAACAGGCCTTCGCTGATCCAGACGCGGATGGACAGCGCGGCCGGGGTGACGAGCAGCGTCAGGAAGGTCGAGATGCCAAGCCCGAAGACAACAGCCGTCGCCAGTTGCGCCCACCAGAGGGCGGTCGGCGCGCCGACAAGCAGAATACTGGACGCGAATGCGCTCCACGCTGCGGCGCTGAAGATACCGGCGGCGAACAATTCGCCAATGGCCCCGAAATTGACCGAGGCGGCGAACATCATCGGCGCGAGACCGGCCATCGTAGTTATGGTGGTCAGCAGCACCGGGCGGATGCGCTGTTCTGCGGTGCGAATGATAGCCTCAATCCGGGGCAGCTTTTCGCTGAACTCGCGGTAGGTATCGATGAGGACAATATTGTTGTTCACCACGATCCCCGCCAGGGCCACGATCCCGGTGCCGGTCATGATGATGGAGAATGTCTGCCCCATGACCATCATGCCGATGAGAACACCGGCAACGGACATGACCACAGCGGTCAGCACAAGCACCGAATTATAGATCGAATTGAATTGCGCGAGCAGGATTGCAAACATCAGGCCGAGCGCGGCAAGCATGGCTGTTGCAAGGAACGCCTGGCTTTCCTCCTGCTCCTCCTGATCGCCATTGAAGGCCGTGTCGACACCTGCGGGCAGGGGTGCGGTGCCCAGCCATGCGGCGAGCTCCGCGATTTTCTCGTTGGCGTTGACGCCGGGGCCGACATCGGCGCGCACATCGATGAACCGGACCGTATCAACGCGGCTGATCTCCCCGAGGCTCGGTACCGGATTGATTTCAATGAAGTTCGACAACGGGACCAGGCCCATGCCTGTGCGCAGCTTCAATTGCTCCAGCGTCGCCAGCAGACGGTCCTGTTCGGGGAAGCGGACGCGGATATCCAGTTCTTCATCGCTGTCATCGGGGCGGATCGTGTCGAGGAGGGCACCGCGGGTCACCAATTGCACCAGCGTGCCGATGGTGGCGATATCGGCACCGAAGCGGCCCGCCATTTCACGGTCCACATCGATTGACCAGTCGATACCCGGCAGGGGCCGGGTGTCGTCGATATTGATGAGGCCGTCCATCCCCTCGAACTGGTCGCGCACGATCTGGGTTGTCGCCATGAGCTGTTCCCAGTCCTGCGTCATCAGGCGGAGCTGCACTGGCTTGCCCTGCTGGGGGCCATCTTTTTGCACTGAAAGTTCGGCGATCACGCCGGGCACGGTACTGATCCGCTCCGATATCTCGGCGACGATTTCATCGCCGGATCGGCGCGTGCCCCATGGTTGCAACTCCAACTGGACCTGTCCGATCGCATCGTTCGGCCCTTCGCCGCCCTGCGATTCCAGTCCGCCGTCGCCAGAGAAAGCAAAAACCGCCGCGACGCCGTCGACATCGAGCACCCGCGATTCAACCTGACGTACCAGACGGTCCTGCTCTGCCACCGACAAGTTGCCCCGTGCGCGCACATAGATGATGGAGCGTTCGGGCTCCGTCTTCACGAAGAACTCGACGCCGTTATTGTTGTTCTGGAATACCGTGATCGTGCCGATCATGAAGGCGACCGCCACGCCGATCGCAACGAACGGCATGACAGGATTGCCGACAATGCCCTTTACCAGATGCCCGAATTTCGTGCGCGTGTAGGTGGCGCTGACCGGGCGCTCCTTCGAGGCGCGACGCAGGCCGACGGCGGCGAAAAGGGGCCGTGCGGCGCGCCCGATCTTCGCAAAACCCCAAGCAAGCATGGAGCCGATAACCGGCAGGAAGATCAGTGCGACGACCAGGGACGCGGACAGGACGAAAATCAGCGTGATCGGCAACTGGCCCATGAACTGCCCCGGCATGCCCGGCCAGAAGATCATCGGCAGGAAGGCGCAGAGCGTCGTCGCGGTGGAGGAAACGATGGGCCAGAACATCCGGCGCGCGGCCTCCGCATAGGCGGTGTTGGGGGCTGCGCCTTCGGATAATCGCCGGTCGGCATATTCCGCGACCACAATGGCCCCGTCGACCAGCATCCCCACCGCCAGGATCAGGCCGAACATCACCATATTGTTGACGCTCATCCCGAAGGCGGCGAGGAGCGCGAAGGACAAAAGGAACGAGCAGGGAATGGCGATCCCGACCAGCATGGAGGACCGCAGGCCCAGTGTTGCCACCACGACCAGCATCACCAGCAACACAGCGGTCAGAACCGAACCCTCAAGCTGATCGACCATGCCGAGGACACGGGCGCTTTCATCCATCGACATCTCGACGCTGATGGTGGAGCGGAGGGTTTCAGGCCAGGACGCCTCCACCGCTTTCACGGTGTCGCGCGCCATCGCTACCGTATCGATGATGTTTTCGCCGATCCGTTTCTTGACCTGCAGCGCGACCGTCCTTTCGTCGTTGAACCGAGCTCTGCCGGTTGCGTCCTCGAATGTGCGACGGATGGTGGCGATGTCGCCCAGCGTTACCATGCGATCACCGGACAGGCGGACTGGCAGCTTGTAGATGTCATCCGCGGTCTCAAAACTGCCGGGCAGCTTTACCGAAAAAGCACCGGTGCCACTTTCCACCGACCCTGCAGCCACGAGCGCGTTGTTCGCGGAGACGACGTTCAAAAGTTCCTGCGCGGTGACGTTATATGCCTCCATCTTCAAAGGATCGATCAGCACTTCGATCATTTCATCCCGATGGCCGGCCAGGGCAGCCTCCAAGACCGGAGACAGGCTTTCAAGTTCACGCTGCAAGTCCTTCGCAACGCGAAGTAATGTCCGCTCGGGCACATCGCCCGAAAGAGAGACGACCAGGATCGGGAAGGCGGAAAGGTTGACCTCGTTGACAGAGATCTGCTCCACCTCGGTGGGCATTTCCGCCTCTGCCTGGTCGACCTTCTCGCGCACTTCGGCGATCGTTGCCGACTTGTCCCAGCCGAAATCGAATTCCAGCAGCACGCCGGCGTGGTTTTCGGAGGCGAAACCGGTCATCTTTTCTAGACCGTCGAGGCCGCGAAGCTCCGTCTCCAATGGTTTGACCAGCAATCGCTCACTGTCTTCGGCGGAGATGCCGGGCAAGGGCGCGGAGACGTAGAGGATCGGTACGGTGATGTCCGGACTGCCCTCTTTGGGCAGACTGACATATGCAAACGAGCCCGCCGCGATGGCCAGGATCACCATCGCGAGGATCATTCTGCTGCGGTCAACCGCCCATGTAACCAGCCCGGTCATTCGTGATTTCCTATCTTCTACGCATCAACAGCATATCATTGAATGCGGGACGGATCGACATAGTCAACGTTGAGCGGTTGTCCATCAATTATGAATTCCTGGCCTACTACAATCACTTCCGCACGCTCCGGCAGCCCTTCGACCCAGACACCCTGCGTTTCGTCGCGCAGGATCGTGACGGGAATAAACCGGGCCAACCCGTCCTCGTTGATTCTGACACCCAGCTCCCCTTCATTATCAAGGGTCAGCGCGGTTTGTGGCAGGAGATGTGCCGCCTCGCCTTCCAGCACCACATCCATCTCGACGGTCATGCCGTCGCGAATCGACATATCGGAGTTGGGGGTTTCAGCCTCGATCAGATAGGTGCGGGTGTCGCGGTCTGCGGATCGGGCTACGAAGCTGATGCTGCCGCTCACTGTCGCGCCCGTGATCAGACGGCCGGTGACCGGGGCTCCGACCTGAAGGCGGTCGACCGAACGTTCTGGCGCGAAGGCGACCATCTTGATCGGGTCAAGGGCGATCAGTGATGCGCAGACCGTACCGCGCTGCAGAAATGAACCAAGCTCAGCCGTGTCGGTTTCCAGAACACCGTCGAACGGCGCGGTGATGGACAGTTGATCCAGCGCGATCTGTGCTCTCAGCACCATCGCGCGGGTCTGCTCAAGCGCCGCACCACGCGCGCTGGCGGTCGTGGCCGATGTGAAGCCCTTCTTTGACAGCTGGTCTGCGGCGTCATAATTCAGCTCGGCCTCCTTTAGGCGAGCCTCGGCCTCCGCCAGTTCCGCCTGTCGGTCACCTTCCGATATCTGGCACAGGATCTCGCCCTTCTTCACCTCCGCGCCCTTGCGCAGCGGTGGGGATGAGACAAGCCCTTCAATCTCCGAGCGAATTTCAACCCGTCGGTCCGCTTCGGTGCGGCCCCTGAGGACAAGCGTGTCCGCAAAATTCTGCGCCTGGGAGATATAGGCAACAACGGTTGCCTTCGATTTTTTCTCTGCGAGCGCCGTGCCGCCGATCATGACGCAGGCCGTGAGGCACGTGGCGAGGAGATGACGAGTGTATTTCATGCAGACCCGATTTCTGTACCTGTATCGAGCGGTATGACCGCTTCTGCGACGATTTCTCCGTTACACCCACAGATAGGGCTTCGCGAAAGTGTTGCAATGGCGCTGATATGCCATCCGCGCTATCCTCCGACGTCCTTGTGCCTTTGGTCTAGGATTTCCCGTGCGGCTTTTGTAACGTCCGCGCAAACGTGACAAAGGTGACTTCACCTGATCAGCGAGGATTTTTCGTGAGCGACAGCGACAGTTTTATCAATGAGGTGAGTGAAGAAGTCCGCCGCGACCGTATGTTCTCGCTCTGGCGCAAATACGGGGCATTTGTCATTGGCGGCATTGTCGCCATTGTTGTCGGTGCCGGGGCCAAGACCTGGATGGATCATCAGGCCGAGATTGCCGCGCAGCGTGCCGGGGGTGCCCTGCTAGCCGCCGCTGAGGGTTCGCCGGAGGCCGCGGCAGATGCGCTGACGGCGCTGGCGGCGGAGACGGAGCATGAGGGCGCTGCCATTCTGGCCCGACTTCGTGCCGCTGCCGCGCTGATTGATGCAGGCGATGAAGGTGCGGCGATCGCGATCTATGACGAGATTACAGCCAGCACCACGGTTGATCCTCTGTTTCAGGAATTTGCCGGACTTCGATCCGTGCTGATCCGGTCCGCCGACATGCCCGCTGCGGACGCGGTTTCGGCGCTCGCCCCGTTTGCGACAGGCACCGGGCCATTCAGGCTGCTGGCACTGGAGGCGCAGGGCCTCGCACATCTGAAAGGCGGCGACCGTGATGCGGCAGGACTGGCATTCCGCACCATCATGCAGGACCAGCGGGCACCGAACGGCCTGCGTCAGCGGGTCGAGGCGGTCATGACCGCCGTCGGCATTGCACCGGATGACAGCCCGGTACCGGATACAAACGCCGATACAGGCGCAAACGGCTGATGCCGCCGGGCGCATCGGGGCAGTGGGCAAGGGGATTGAAGATGACATTCACGGTGAAGCGCGGCCTCGTGGTGGTCGCCTCCTGCATCGTCCTTTCGGCGTGCAGCAGCATTTTCGGTGAGGATGAGGAACGTCTGCCTGGGGATCGTATTCCGGTCCGCGCCACCGCGGAAGAACAACGCGTGTCGCCGACCGAGGCGGCCGCGATCAGCCCCCTGACACCGCCTGTCGCCAATGCCGAATGGACGCAGGTCAACGGGACAGCGAACCATGTGATCGGCCATTTGCAGGGGCCACAATCCCCCTCCGTCGCCTGGCGCCGTGATATTGGTGATGGCGGCGAAGATGGCGCGCTGACCTCCGCGCCCATCGTGGCCGGGGGATCTGTCTTTGCGCTGGACGCCGAGGCGACAGTGACCGCTATTTCCGCCGCGAATGGCACCGTTCAATGGAGCCGTGATCTGTCGCCCGAGAACGAAAGCGGCTCCGACGGGTTCGGTGGTGGTGTCGCCTACGAAGCCGGGCGGGTGTTTGCGACCACGGGATTTGGCGATGTCATCGCGCTCAATGCCAGTTCGGGGGAAGAGATCTGGCGCCAGAAGATGTCGGCCCCCTTACGTGCTGCGCCGACTGTGGCCAACGGTGTCGTGATCGCGGTCGCACGCGACAATACGGCGATTGCGTTCAGCGCCGAGGATGGTTCGATACGCTGGCGGGCGGCAGGTGCGACATCTGGTGCGGGGATACTTGGCGGTGCATCGGCCGCGATATCGCCAGGCGGCGTTGCGATCCTGCCCTTCGGGTCCGGCGAGTTGGTCGCCTTGCAGGCCGGCACTGGACAACGCCTATGGTCTGAGGTTTTGTCGGGCGGGCGGCGCGGGCTTGCGCGATCTTCCATCAGCGACATCACGTCCGACCCGGTTATTCAGGGCGTCGCCGTGATTGCCGGTAATCAGAGCGGTCGCCTCGTTGCGATCGACGGGCGCAACGGCCGGCGCGGCTGGACCCGTGATTTCGGCTCGCAGTCGCCTGTCTGGATCGACGGACAGACGCTGTTCGTCATCTCCGACGACGCCCAATTGCGCCGCCTGTCGGCGCAGAATGGCGGAACGATCTGGGGCACGGAACTGCCGGAATATGAAGACGAGGAAGATCAGGAAGACGCGATCCGTTATGGTGGTCCGGTGCTGGTCAATGGTCGGCTGATGCTGACCAGTTCCGAAGGCGAGTTGCTGATCTTCGATCCCCAGACCGGTGATCAGACCTCCTCCGTGTCGATCAGCGGTCTGACCGGCCTGGGCCCGGTTGTTGCCAATGGTACGATTTACGTGATGACATCGGGTGGTGAGATCGTCGCGCTCAGATAGGTCCGCCCTTGCCGATAGGCGGCAGGGGGCGTAAAGCGCGCCCATGGCATACACAATCGCCTTGATCGGTCGCCCTAATGTGGGCAAATCCACCCTGTTCAACCGCCTGGTTGGCAAGCGCCTTGCGCTGGTTGACGACCAGCCTGGTGTCACCCGCGATCTGCGCGAAGGCGACGGGCGGATCGGCGATCTGAAATTCACCGTGGTCGATACGGCGGGGCTGGAGATCGCAGATGACCAGTCCTTGCCGGGCCGCATGCGCAAGCTGACGCAGAAAGCTATCGAAATGGCTGATCTCTGTATCCTGATGCTGGATGCCCGCGCCGGTATTCTGCCGCTTGATCGAGAGGTGGCCGATATCCTCCGCCGCTCCGGCGCTGATGTGCTGGTGACATGCAACAAGGCCGAGGGGCGTGCTGCCGACGCTATCTATGAGGCTTACGAGCTGGGCCTCGGCGATCCGCTGCCCATCTCTGCCGAGCATGGCGAGGGGATGCAGGAGATTTATGCCGTCCTCCAGCCTCGTATCGATGCGTTTGAAAGGGCGCTTGCAGCGGTCGATGCGCCGCTGGGCGAGGACCGCGCGGGCAAACCGCTGCAGATCGCTGTGGTCGGACGTCCGAATGCGGGTAAATCGACGCTCATCAACAAGATCATCGGCGAGGACCGTCTTCTAACCGGGCCGGAGGCCGGGATTACCCGCGATTCCATCGGTTTGCCGGTCAGCTGGGGCGACGAGGCGTTCAAGTTGTTCGACACCGCCGGCCTGCGCAAGCGCGCGCGGATCGACGAGAAGCTTGAAAAACTATCGGCATCGGACGCCATCCGGGCCGTGAAGTTTGCCGAAGTGGTCATCGTTCTGATGGATGTCGATACCTGCTTTGAGACCCAGGACCTACGCATCGCCGATCTGGCGGAGCGTGAGGGGCGCGCTGTCGTCTTTGCGGTGAATAAATGGGATAAGGAGATGGACAAGCAAGGCCGCCTGAAAGAGCTGAAGGAGATGCTGGAGCGTCTCTTGCCACAGCTTTCCGGCGCGCCGCTGATCACAGTCTCCGCCCTGACGGGCCGGGGACTGGAGCGGCTGCGCGAGGCGGTGCTGGAGATGTATGAGGCGTGGAACACAAGGATCACGACCGCGAAGCTGAACCAGTGGCTCGGCGCGCGCACGCAGGCCCACCCGCCCCCGGCACCGGGCGGGCGGCGCATTCGCCTGCGCTACATGACGCAAGTGAAGGCCCGGCCGCCGACCTTCATGGTGTCATGTTCCAAACCCGAAGATCTGCCCGAAAGCTATTCGCGTTTTCTGGTCAATGGGTTGCGGCAGGATTTCGGCCTGAAGGGCGTTCCGATACGGCTCGACATGCGTAAGGGTGAGAACCCGTTTGCGGACAAGAAGAAGCCGCGCGGGCATGGTGGCTAGGCGAGACAACTGGACCGCGACATGGCGCTGATCGTTGAACAGGCATCGGAGGGCGAAAAGCCGATCATGGAGCGGCTGTTGCAGCTTTATCTCCATGATTTCTCCGAGTTTGCCGATATCGCATCACCTTTTGGCGAGATTGGTGCCGACGGCACATTCGGGTACTGGCATTTCGACAGTTACTGGACCGATCGCAGACGCGAAGCCCTCTTGGCGCGGCTGGACGGCAAGATTGTCGGTTTTGTGCTGATCCATGGAAGTTCCGCCACCGGCCAGCCGGTGGATTACTGCATTGCGGAGTTCTTCATCCTGCGAAAATACCGCGGGGCCGGATTTGGTGAGCGCGTGGCGGAACATGTGATCGCGGATCGTCCGGGAACGTGGGAGATCCCGGTCGCCGCTTACAACAAGCCCGCGCTGGCCTTCTGGCGCAAGGCGGTGGCTGAGATGGCGGGCCGGGTCTTCGAGGAAATCGAGGGGGATGGCCAACGCTGGATCGGAACCATTCTGCGGTCCGAGCAGCGAATGGATGGTGATGCCGCGTGATGTCGTGCCGCCAGCCCTCGTGAGATGATCGGATTGCGCAACGCGGCGCGTCTGGCGCTGCCAGCGCGACTCGCCCGCAGCTTGCCGCGACCCGCGAGACGACGGATCATACGCGCACGGATCGGGGCCGGATATTATGATCGTCTCGACCGGTTCTTTGGCTTGGGCGGCGATCCGCTGCTTGGCACCACTCTATGGACGGCTATTGATCACGTGCTGGAGCGGCCGGCGGCCGGAGCGTTCGAGGCGCTGTCGCCGCTGGCGGCTGACGAGACGTCGTTTGGCCGTGACGTTGTGAAGGCGCTGTGTTTGATCGACCGTTCCGGACTGGAGGCAGCGATCGATCGGTTCGCGGCGCTCGGGGCCGATGGCAGGCACGGCCCGTTCGAGAGGATGTGCGCGCGCTGCTGGGGGATGTTTCTGACCCTTCACCAACCCGGTGAGACTGACATTACCGACCGCTCTGCTGCTTTTCCGATCATCCAGTACTGGAACGATCCTCAGGCACCGTCCGATGTGGAGGTGCTGATGACGAAATGGCAAGGGTTGGGCACAGTGGGTTATCATCGGTTCGATGATGCGCGAGCGGAACAGATGCTCGAGCGAGCATTCGGGGCCGGGCGGATCTTTCGGCGCGCGGAACATCCGGCGATCCGGGCTGATCTCTTTCGCCTTGGCTATCTGGCGGCCCACGATGGGTGCTACATTGACGCTGACGCGGTGCCTGCGAGGACCGCGCGGTCCAGCCTTGCCAGATTGTCGACGGGCGATGCAACCTTGGGGTTCTCGACGGCGCAAATGTTCCTGCATCCGCAGAATGAGTGCCTGATCGCGCCTGCGGGCCATCCCCTTGCCATCGCCTGCTTCGATGAGGCGTGTAGGCGGATTGGACAAGGCGGGTATTCCGTACAAGCGCTCGCCGGGGGTCATATGATGGCGGATGTGATGCTGGACCTCCACCATCGCGGCAGGTTGGGTGATGTGCGGGTGATGACGCAGCGGTGGCGTCAGGACAATGTGTTTACCCAGCCGGATCTCGGCTACAAATCGGATGATCGCAACTGGCGTCGGTGGGACAGCAAACGATCAGTTGGATGATTTCGTCAGGTCCAGCGTTGCGCCCGCGTCCATGTCGCCTGCGATGATGTGTGCGACCAAGGCTTCGGCGACGGATGCAGGTTTCGAGAGTGCGCTGCGGTCTTCGCCGGGATGGGAGCGTGCGCGTAGTGCCGTCGGCATGGCGGGCGGCGCGGCAAACCAGATACGGGCACCGCGTTTGGCTGATTCCGCAGCCCAGGAGGCGACGAGAGCACGGGCCGCAGCCTTGCTTGCACCATAAGCACCATTGAACTTTGCGCCCTGAACCTCCTCATGATCGACGAAAACGGCCTGCGCGCCGCTGCCTGCCTTGAGCAGGGGATCGGCAACACGAATGAGACGCTGCGGGATACGGATATTGACAGCGATCACCTTGTCGAGATCGGCAGCGGAGATGTGTTCCACCGGAGCCATCGGTGCAGCCTCCACCGCGCAATGAACCATCAGGTCGAGCCGTCCCCAACGCTGATGAATGGCCGCGCCAAGGCGTTCCAGTGCCGGGTCGTCCTTGAGGTCCATTGGTGCCAGCGTGGCGGAGCCGCCAGTGCGGGTGATTTCGTCGTCCAGCTCCTCCAGCGCGCCAGCGGTGCGGGCGAGGGCGATGACATGGGCACCGCGTGCGGCCAGTGCGATGGCGATCGCATAGCCGAGGCCGCGTGTCGCGCCTGTGACCAGCGCAATTTTGTCTTTCAGGTCTGACAAGGGATCAAGCCGGTTCTTTGAGCTTCAGCCGGCCGGTGGACACCATGTCGGACGGCGTGATGGGATATTCGCCGCTAAAGCAGGCATCGCAGAATTGCGGGTTTTTCGCATCACGCCCGTCGGCATGGCCGCAAGCACGATAGAGGCCGTCGAGGCTGACAAAGCGCAGGCTGTCGACCTGCAGATGCGCGGCCATCTCGTCCTCGCTCATGTTATGGGCCAGCAGTTTCGTGCGCTCCGGCGTGTCGACTCCATAAAAACAGGACCACATGGTCGGCGGGGAGGCGATGCGGAAATGCACCTCCGCCGCGCCGGCATCGAGCACCATTTCCTTGATCTTTCGCGATGTCGTGCCGCGCACCACGCTGTCATCGACCAGAACGACCCGCTTGCCCTTGATGAGGGCGCGATTGACGTTCAGTTTCAGCCGCACGCCCATGTTGCGGATGTGATCCGTGGGTTCGATGAAGGTTCGGCCCATATAGGAATTGCGGATGATGCCCATCGCAAAGGGAATGCCGCTCTGCTGGCTATAGCCGATCGCGGCGGGCGTACCGCTATCGGGCACCGGACAGATATAGTCGGCATCAACAGGCGCTTCCTTGGCCAGTTCCTCGCCGATCCGTCGGCGCGCTTCGTAAATGGACAGGTCACCGATCACACTGTCGGGGCGCGAGAAATAGACATATTCGAAGACGCAGAACTTCGACTTGGCGGCGGTGAAGGGGCGCTCGCTCTCAATCCCGTCCTTGGTGATTACGACCATTTCACCGGGTTCAATCTCGCGGACGAACTCAGCCCCGATAATGTCGAGCGCACAGGTCTCGGACGAGAGGATCCATGCCTCGCCCAGTTTGCCGAGGACGAGCGGGCGCACGCCCAGTGGATCGCGCACGCCGATCATTTTGGTCCGGGTCATCGCGATGACAGAAAATGCGCCTTCAACGCGGCGCAGGGCATCCTTCATCCGCTCCGCAATCGTCCGCTGGATTGACCGAGCCATCAGATGAACGATGCACTCGGTATCCGATGATGACTGGAAGATGGAGCCCCGCTCGATCAGTTCCTCGCGCAAGGCTTCGGCATTGGTGAGGTTGCCATTGTGGGCAACGGCGCAGCCACCGCGGGCAAATTCGGCATAGAGGGGCTGAACATCGCGGATCGCCGTCTGGCCCTTCGATCCGGCGGTGGAATACCGGTTGTGCCCGATGGCGACCTGGCCGGGCAGCATGCGCATGACATCGGCGCTGGTGAAATTGTCACGCACATAACCCATGCGGCGGACCGAATTGAACCGGCTTTCGACATGATCATAGGCAACGATGCCCGCGGCTTCCTGTCCGCGATGCTGCAGGGCGTGAAGCCCGAGCGCCACGAAGGTCGCTGCATCAACGGCGCCGAGAACGCCGAAAATTCCGCATTCCTCATGCAGCTTGTCGTCATCGCCGACCGCATCGAACGGTGTGGCGCAATCAGTCTCAGAGAGGCCCTGCATCGTGTATACCTCAGTCCGGCTTGGCGACAATCGGGTTATAGGTGGGTGATATGGGCCTGTCGACCGAGGACTGTCATCCTGCGGCATCGCGGCCGATCAAATGCGCCTGATCTTCGGGTGCCGTGGGTGTTTGCTCAATCAGGCGGTCGATCCGGTTCTGCAGCCAGTCTGGCACCTCGGTCGGGCTGTTCTCCTCGATGATCCTCGCGGCATCGCCGATCAGGGCGATGCTGGCACTGTCTTCGATCATGGCAATCCGCTCATCATCGGTGATCACGATGTTATAAAGGAGATAGACCACCGCAACCAAGGCGACGCCGCGCCCAACGCCAAAGACGAAGCCAAGCCCCTTGTCGATAGGGCCGAGCAGAGTGCCATGAATGGCCGACGACAGGAGCGGCGTAAAAAAAGACAGAATAATCAGTGCGATACCGAAGACCACAACGAAAGCTGTGATCACGGTGACTGTCGCGCCAAGGTTCAGAAGGACATCACCTAGATAAGGTGCTTCCAGCAGGAGCGGCGCGACCATGGGCGCGAACTGAAATGCCGCGAGTGTCGCCACAAACCATCCGCTGATCGCCAGCAATTCGCGCACGAGGCCGCGATTATAGGCGAGCAGCGCCGATACCACGACAACCAGCGCGACAACGCCATCCGCGATTGTCAGTTCCATTCGTCCCCTCCCTCATGACCGCTGCGGAACGATCAGTTCCATGAGATCATCCAAATCCTTCACCCCGGCCACCGTGATGCCCGATTCGCGATCATTCTTCACCTGCGAAGGCGCATAAGCCGTGGAAAACCCTAATTTCTGGGCCTCTTTAAGGCGCGACTGGGCCTGGCTAACCGGCCTGACGGCGCTGGAGAGACTGACTTCGCCAAAAACCACGACATCGGGTGCGATTGCGATGTCGCGATGCGCAGAGTAGACGGCGGCAGCCACCGCCAGATCGGCGGCAGGTTCGGTGATGCGCAACCCGCCCGCGACGTTCAGAAAGATGTCATTGCCCGCCAAGGAGACGCCGCAGCGTGCCTCCAACACCGCAAGGATCATGGACAGGCGCCCGGCATCCCAGCCGATCACGGTGCGGCGCGGCGTGCCGAGGGGGGATGACGCGACGAGCGCCTGAAACTCCACCAGCACCGGACGCGTGCCTTCAACCCCGGCGAATACGACTGAACCAGGCGTGCGGTGTTCGCGATCGGCAAGGAAAAGCGCGGAGGGATTGCGCACCTCCGCCAGACCCTTGTCGGTCATCTCGAAGACGCCGATCTCGTCCGCCGCGCCGAAGCGGTTCTTTACCGCGCGCAGGATGCGGAACTGGTGCCCGCGCTCCCCTTCGAAATAGAGGACGGTGTCGACCATGTGCTCAACCACGCGCGGCCCGGCGATCTGGCCGTCCTTGGTGACATGACCGACCAGGACGACGGAGACGCCGCGCCGTTTGGCGAAATTGGTCAGCTCATGCGCCACCGCGCGCACCTGGGAGACTGATCCCGGCGCGCTTTCGACGTTGTCGGCCCACATGGTCTGAACGGAATCGATGATGGCGAGTGTGGGGCGCTCCGCCTCCAGCGTTGTCAGGACGTCGCGCAGATTCGTGGCGGCGGCAAGGAGCACCGGCGCGTCGGCGAGGCCAAGGCGCGCGGCGCGCATGCGGATCTGCGCGGTGGCTTCCTCGCCCGAGATGTAAACGACCTTTTCGCCTTTCGCAGAGAGTGCAGCGGCCGCCTGAAGAAGGATCGTCGATTTGCCGATACCGGGATCGCCGCCAACGAGGATGGCCGAGGCGGGGGCTAGGCCGCCGCCAAGGACCCGGTCAAGTTCCTCTATCCCGAAAAGCGCGCGGGGGGGTGCGGCCTCAGACCCAGAGAGGGCGTGCAATTCCAGCGCGGTGCCCTTGGCCGCGCCGAGGGTTTTGGAGGCGGGGCCAGCGGCGGAGAGGCCAGCTTCCTCCACGATGGAATTCCACGCGCCGCATTCATCGCAGCGCCCGGCCCATTTCTTGTGAACCGCGCCGCAGCTCGAACAGACGAAGGTCTTGGTGCGTTTAGCCATGGCGCGTCATGGCTGAGTGGCCGGTGCAGGGCAAGGGCGCTTGCTGAGATAGGCAAGCGCGACGGAGCCCAGCACCAGCGCAGTAAAGAGATAAAGCCCCCAGGCAGGCGTCATGGAGGCGACGAGTGCCCCCTTCACGATCACGATGTAGAGCGAGACGAGAAAGATATCGGCCATGGAGAGCTTGCCGGTGACCTCCACCAGTTTCAGCCATCCGGGCCCGCTGATCCGCCCAAAATGGACCGCGGCCAGCAGGATCGTCTTGGCATAGGGCATGACCACGGCAAGGAGCGCGACAAGGGCTGCGAGGAACATGTCGGTCTGCCAGAGATCGGCGATGCCGCCGAAGATGGTCAGGGGTTTGCCGGATAGGAAGAAGAAGAACTCTGTCGTGGCAAGGGGCGCGTTCCACGCGATGGGGTAGAGGGCGAGTAACGCGAGATTGGCGATGGCCAGCATGCGATCCCGGCTCACCTGATAGCCTCGATCGGGCCGTCCTCAAGGCCGTTGATGAACTGGTCGAGATAGGCGTTACCGCTCTGCTCGATATCGGCCACCGGGCCTTCCCACTGCACCATGCCTTCGTGGATCATGGCGACGCGGTCGGCGATCTCGCGGACGGAGCGCATGTCATGGGTGATGGTGATCGCGGTAGCGCCCATTTCCGTGACCAGTTCCCGGATCAACTGGTTGATAACCGTAGCCATGATTGGATCAAGACCCGCCGTCGGCTCATCAAAGAACATGATCTCAGGCTCGGCAGCGATAGCACGGGCGAGGCCGACGCGTTTCTGCATACCGCCCGAAAGTTCCGCAGGGAAAAGATCAGCGGTGTCGGGGGTGAGGCCGACGCGGCGGAGCTTTTCAATGGCGATCTCGCGGGCTTCTTCGGTGGATTTTTTGTGTTTGCCCTGCAAGAGGCGAAAGGCGATGTTGCGCCAGACGGGCATGCTGTCGAACAATGCGCCGCCCTGAAACAGCATCCCGAACCGCTCCAACAGCGCGTCGCGCTTGGTGCCGCGCGCGCCAAGCACCGACTGGCCATCAAGGCGGATATCGCCGCTGTCAGGCTCAATCAGGCCGATGATCGTCTTGATCGTGACCGATTTGCCGGTGCCAGAGCCGCCGATGACAACGAGGCTCTGCCCCTTGTCGACCTTCAGGTTGATGCCCTTGAGGACATGTTTCGCGCCAAACGCCTTGGCGACATTCTCCATCTCGATCTTGGGGGTCATGCGCTGAAGAACATCTCATTGAGGATATAGTTGGAGGCGAGGATCAGAATGGAGGCTGACACAACCGCATTGGTTGTGGCGCGCCCGACACCCTGCGCGCCCCGCCCCGAGTTATAGCCCTGATAGCAGCCCATCAGCGCAATGATGAAACCGAATACAGCGGCCTTCACCAGCCCTGAAGAGACATCTCCGAATTCCAGGAAATCCCAGGTGTTGTTGATATAAGTGCCGGGATTGAAGCCGAGCCGCCCGGTGCCGACGGCAAAACCGCCGAGTATGCCGATGACGTCGCCGATGAAGGCGAGAACCGGCATGGCAAGGGTTGCGGCCAGAACACGCGGCGCAACCAGATATTTCATCGGGTGTGTTGAAAGCGTGGTCAGGGCGTCGATCTGCTCAGTCACGCGCATGGTCCCAAGCTCCGCCGCGATCGACGCGGAGACGCGCCCCGCCACCATCAGGCCGCCGAGAACGGGGCCGAGTTCACGGACCATACCGATGGCAACGATGGAGGGGACGACACTTTCCGCATTGAACCGCGCGCCCCCGGTATAGATCTGCAGCGCAAGCGCTGCACCGGTGAAGAAGGCGGTCAGACCGACCACCGGCAGAGAGAAGTAGCCGATCCGCAACAGTTGTCGTCCAAGCTCCGCCGGATACCAGGGCGGGCGGATCATGTGGCTGACAGCGCCCCACGTGAACAGGGTCAGCGACCCCGCGGCGGCGCAAAGGCCAAGGACGGCGGCACCAATGGCACCCAGAAACCCTTGAATGGCGGTCATCTATTCCGTCCTGCTGTCGATCTCAGCCCCCTGTGTAACGCCGGTCATAGCGCGCGCCAAGAGAGGTCAGGATCTCGTACCCTATGGTGGATGCCGATGCCGCCAGTTGATCGATGCCGAGCGACGGGCCGAGCAGCGTCGCCATCATTCCTTCAGCGGCATCGGGAACGTCCGTCACGTCCAGCGTGATAAGGTCCATGGACACCCGCCCGGCGGAGGGAGCGGGTTTGCCGTTGATGGTCGCGGCGAAGCCGCTGGTAAGGTGGCGAATAAGGCCATCGGCGTAACCTGCTGATATTGTTGCAATTCGCCGCGGCTTACTTGTTTCAAAAGCTGCGCCGTATCCAACGACCTCGCCTGGCGCGACATTGCGAATCTGGATGATCGGCACCTTAAGCGAGACGACGGGTCTTGCGTTGGCAAAGGGCAGACCGCCATAGAGACCGATACCCGGGCGAGTGAGACCATAGTGATAACCGGATCCCAGCAGCACCCCGCCGGTGGCCGCGAGACTGTGCGGTAGGCCGGCCAGCGCGGGCAAGGCGATCATCTCATCGAAGGTGGTCTTCTGGCTCCGGTTCATGTGGTGGTCCGGCTGATCGGCGCAGGCCAGATGGCTCATCACCAGGGCGAGGTCGATGCCGTTTAGGGCTTGGTCATCTTGCAGAAGGCGGTTCAGATCAGCCTGTTCAAGGCCCAACCGGTTCATGCCGCTGTCGACCTGCAGGCCGCAAGTGAGCGGCGTGTCGGTTTCTGCCGCGACCTTCCGGGCACGCGCGACCTGATCTGTTGAGTTCAGCAGCGGGATGAGGTCGCAATAGCGCACAACCCGCTCGTCGCCCGTCATCAGGCCGGAAAATACGAAAATGCGCGGTGTCGGGCCAATAGCCTCGCGCAGGACGGCCCCTTCTTCGGCCAGGGCGACGAAGAAAGTCTTTGCCCCGGCCCGAACCAGCGTCGGGCCAACCCGCGCAGCCCCGAGACCATAGGCATCGGCCTTGATCACGGCTGCGGTTTCCACCGTGGTCATTGCGTCCAAAGCGCGCCAATTAGCGGCAATCGCATCGAGATCGATGGTCAGTTCTGCGCGTGCCATTGCAGTTTCTCAGAAATCCTGCGGGCCGGATACGGGCGTTGTGCGCCCGTCGCGGGCATCGCCGTGGTGATCGGGGCGGGCAAGGTCGCTGAAGCGGGTAAATTTGCCCTCAAAGGCCATTTCGATGGTGCCGATGGGGCCGTGGCGCTGTTTGCCGATGATTGTCTCCGCCTTGCCGAAGACACGTTCCGCTTTTTCCATCCAGTCGGGGAAGCCGGGATCGTCCTCGGGCGGTTTGACCCGCTCGTGATAGTATTCCTCACGAAAGACGAACATCACCACATCGGCGTCCTGCTCGATGGAGCCGGATTCGCGCAGGTCGGACAGTTGCGGCCGCTTGTCTTCGCGGGCCTCTACCTGCCGCGACAGCTGCGAGAGGGCGACGACGGGGATGTTCAATTCCTTCGCGATGGCCTTCAGCCCTTGGGTGATCTCCGATACTTCGTTCACGCGGCTGTCCTTGGCGGTAGCGGGGCGCAGAAGCTGCAGATAGTCGACGAAGAGCACATCGAGCCCGTGGGTCCGTTTCAGCCGTCGTGCACGGGCGGCAAGGGTGGAGATGGGCAGGGCAGGCGTGTCGTCGATATAGAGGGGCAGGCGTTCCAGCTCTCGCGCGGCTTCGACCACGCGGCGAAACTCATCCTCTTCCATATCGCCTCGGCGCAGTTTTTCGGACGGGACCTCTGCCTGCTCGGACAGGATGCGGGTGGCGAGCTGTTCGCTGCTCATCTCCAGCGAGAAAAATCCGACGACCCCGCCATTGACCGCGCCTTCGGTGCCATCGGGTTTTTCGCCCTTGCGATAGGCTTTGGCGATATTGAAGGCGATATTGGTCGCGAGCGAGGTTTTCCCCATCGAGGGGCGACCGGCGAGGATCAGCAAGTCGGACGGGTGCAGGCCGCCGAGTTTGCGGTCCATATCTACGAGACCGCAGGAGATACCCGCCAGCCCGCCGTCGCGCTGATAGGCGGCATTGGCGACCTCCACCGCTTCGGTCACTGCCTTAAGGAAAGACTGGAAACCACCTTCATATTTGCCCTTTTCGCCGAGTGCGTAAAGCACCTGCTCGGCTTCGACGATCTGGTCGGCAGGCTCGCTCTCGATATCCATCGAGGTGGCCTTGGAGGAAATCTCCTCGCCGATGCGGATCAGGTCGCGGCGGATCGCCAGATCGTAGATGGTCTGGGCGTAGTCGCGGACATTGAAGATGGACACGGAGGCCCCGGCGAGACGCGCGAGATAGGCAGGGCCGCCGACCTCTGCCAGACCGGGATCCGATTCGAGGAAAGGTTTCAGCGTAACCGGTGTGGCCAGCGCATTTTTCGCAATCCGGCGGGCTGCGGTATCGTAGATGCGGGCATGCAGAGGATCATAGAAATGATGCGGCTCGATGATCGAAGAGACGCGATCATAGACCTCATTATTGACGAGCAGTGCACCCAGAAGTGCTTGTTCTGCCTCAATATTATGCGGCGCGGCCTGTAGTTCAGGCGTCGTTGATCCGTCTGCCATTATCTGCTCCCTGCTCGACCATGGTCATACACCATTCGGGTGATCCGGTTAAGGGTGGTGGGTCGAGTTGATGGGGACAGAGTTGGGAAATCTGGGGGCGGTAATGTGGATAAGTTGGGGAGGTGGGGCAGCCTTCACCGAGGCTGCCCCGGTCGTCAGAAGATGAAGTCGGATGCGTCGAGGTCGTTCGCATCGCGATCGATGAGAAGGATGGTTGTGCCGGTGAAGGAGATCAACGCCCCGTCCGCCACATTTTCAATCCGCAAGTCGTCCATACCGTCGGCCCCATTGCGGATATGGATCACGTCCTCACCCCGCTTGAAGCCCTGAATGCGGTCATTGCCGTCATTATGTTTGAAGACGAACTCGTCATTGCCGCGCTGACCCTTCAGGTAGTCGTCACCGGCATTGCCGAAGATGCGGTCATCGCCTGCGCTACCTTTGAGCGTATCATCGCCCCAGCCGCCTTTCAGCTTGTCCGAGCCGTCGCCGCCCTTTAGCTTGTCCGCACCGGAATTGCCTTTCAGGTTGTCGTTGCCAGCGCTGCCTTTGAGAATATCGTTGCCACCGTTGCCCTTGATGGTGTCGTTGCCGTCATAGCCGATCAGGCGGTCAAAATCATTGCTTCCGACCAGTTTGTCGTTGCCACTGGTGCCGTTCTGTTCGGTGTCGGGCTGGGCCGGATCATCGGCGGGCGGGGGTGCGTTGCCCGCAGGCGGGGTGTCCTGGGGGTCAGAGTTATTGTCGGGTGCCGGTGGCTCCTCTCCGAGCAGCTCTGCCAGACGTTCTGCCGCGCCTTTGGTTTGTGCAAGGCTGCCGGAAACAGGCCGAAGATCGGCGAGGGTGATCCCAAGACCGGCTTCGGCGTTCTCAAAGAGGTCCGAGTAATGTCCGGACTCGTTCAGTTTCGCGTGTTGCACCCTGATATTGCTGCCGGAAAAGTCCCCGTTGGTGTCGGAGATGATGTTGTCAACGACAGTGGAGCCGGGAACAGCGCGAATGATGGTCGCGTTATGAACAAGGTCTGGGGCGTTCAGCACGGTGTTCTCGCGGATCGTGATGTTCGACCCTTCGGAGATGAATATCCCGTTCGCCATACCTGTATAGATGATGTTCTGTTCGATCAGAACGTTCGTATAGGGCGCGTCGTCGAGAAAGATGCCCTGCGATGTGCCGGTCGAGCCTGCGAGATAAACATTGCCCCGGATAACAATGTTCTGCGACGCGCCCTGGAACTGAATGAAGTCAAGATGGGCGTCGGGCGCCGGGACAACGAAGCTGGCACCGGTGTTGTTCTCGATCAGGATGCCGTCGACACCGGCAAATTTCATGCCGTCATTGCCGATCCTGTCGATACGGTTGCCATTCACTTCGATATCGTCGCTACCAAGCCCGACGATGCCGTTCTTGATGTCGTGGACGTAGTTGTCCTCGATCAGGACGTTGCGGGCATCGCCGGTGAAAATGCCGTAATGGCCATCGAAGTCTCTCCAGTCACTTGTCTGGTCGACCTTGCCGTTCACTTCTGAGCCGGTGAAGCGGATGTTCTGGCTGCCTCCGTCGATATTAACGACCTTCGAGGCAAATTCACCATCAGAGCCGTTATCGACATGCACGTTCTCGATGGCGATATGGTTGCTGCCGACAATGTCTATATCCTCGAAGACCGCACGGTTCTGCGCGTCCGCCGATTTGATCGTGACATAGTCGTCATAGTTCAGATTGTTGAAATCGAAGCGGCCATAGTCACCGCCCTGAAGCAGGATCGTATCGCCAGAGGAGGCTGCCGCCAGGGCGGATGTCAGTTGCGATGCATTGGAGACCGTTACGGTAGCCATCAGAGCCGTGCCTCCGCATGAACGCGGGGGTGGAATATGGCACTGGCCTTTACTTGGCCGGAAGCACACAAGACAGTCATGTCATTTCTCACTCGGTTCAGATCACGCCAAAAAAACGCTTACAATGCGCTTAATTGTTAACATTCTGTTGGGTCAAATCAACGAAAAGGACAGAATGTTTCAGCAAAACTGTCGCCTGCGCGGTATCATTTGCTGCAAATTTTCTGACCGGTAAGTCAAACCATTCTGAAACAATGAAAAAGGCCGCCCCGGATGGAGCGGCCTTTTCGTCACGTTTTTCTGGCTAATCAGCGGGGCTGATCGGTCTCTTCCGCCGGTGTGTCCTCGATGATGCCCTCTTCGACGGCAACTTCGATGGCACCTTCGGCGTCTTCGTCATCCTCGAAGAGCTGTGCGACGTCGAAGGCATCGGCAGCCTCTTCCTCGGCGCGCATCTCGGCAATGGACTTGCCCTGTGCCTGAAGTTCCGCCTCGTCGGTGGAGCGAGCGACATTGATCGAGATCGTGGCGTCAACCTCCGGATGGAGGATGATGCGGATGTCGTGGATGCCAAGCTCCTTCACAGGATTGTCGAGCACGACCTGGTTCCGGGCGACGCTGAAACCGCCTTCGGTCGTCAGCTCGGCAATATCGCGCGAGTTGACCGAGCCGTAGAGCGAGCCGCCATCGGATGCCTGACGAATGGCGATGAAAGCCTGACCGTCGAGTTTGTCGGCAACCGCCTGCGCCTCTGTCTTAAGCTCGAGATTACGGGCCTCAAGCTGGGCGCGCTGCTCTTCAAAGCGGACGAGGTTGGCCTTGGTAGCGCGGAGCGCCTTGCCCTTGGGCAGAAGAAAGTTGCGGCCAAAGCCGTCCTTGACGGTGACGACGTCACCCATCTGGCCGAGCTTTTCGACGCGTTCGAGAAGAACCACTTCCATGATGTGTCTCCCTTACTTGATCGCGTAGGGCAGGAGGGCGAGGAACCGTGCGCGTTTGATCGCACGGGCCAGCTCTCGCTGCTTTTTCGCGGAAACGGCGGTGATCCGGCTGGGCACGATCTTGCCACGCTCGGAGATGTAGCGCTGCAGGAGTTTGACGTCCTTGTAGTCGATCGCTGGCGCATCCGTCGAGGCGAACGGGCAGGATTTGCGGCGGCGGAAGAAAGGTTTACGAGCCATTGTTCAAAATCCTCTCTATCAATCTTCGCGGCGCGGGGGGCGCGGGCCCCGAGGGCCGCGTGGTCCACGCTCATCGCGGGAATTCTTGGCACGGACGATGGCGCTGTCGCCTTCTTCATGGGCGTCGACCTTGATGGTCATCACGCGCATGACGTCGTCATGGATGCGCATCAGGCGTTCCATTTCATCCACCGCAGCCGAAGGCGCGTCGGATTTCAGGAAGGCGTAATGGCCTTTGCGGTTCTTGTTGATCTTGTAGGCCATGGAGCGCAGGCCCCAATATTCCATGCCGACAACATCGCCGCCATTGTCTTTCAGCACTTGGGTAAAGTGTTCGATCAGCCCTTCGGCCTGCGCGTTGGAAATATCCTGACGCGCGATAAACACATGCTCATAAAGAGCCATGGGTCACCTCATTCATGTCATGCGCGCTTCAAAATGCGGGAGGCAAGCTCTCGGCCCGCATACGAGTGGCGTCGCGTCCAAACGTTCGAGAGACGCGCCGTATAAGGCCGTTGGCGCGGAAGTGCAAGACGGGTTGTCGGGTGCCGCGCTTGACAGGGTGCGGTGCGTGGGGAATTGAAGCCATTAACCAGATGGAGGAGACGTAGATGAGTTGGGCGTTCGTATTTCCCGGTCAGGGAGCACAGGCGATTGGCATGGGCAAGGACCTGGCGGATGCCTATCCGGCGGCGAAAGCGGTGTTCGAAGAGGTCGACGAAGCGCTGGGGGAGGATCTGAGCGGTTTGATCTGGGGCGGAGAGATTGAGGCGCTGACCCTGACGGCAAATGCGCAGCCCGCGCTAATGGTAACGTCCATTGCGGCGCTGCGGGCGTTGGAGGCGGAAGGGGTCGCCGTGACCGATGCGGCTTATCTGGCGGGCCATTCGCTTGGCGAGTATTCGGCGCTGGCGGCGGGGGGCACATTCTCTGTCACTGATGCGGCACGGCTCTTGCGCATTCGCGGCGATGCGATGCAGGCGGCGGCACCTGAGGGGGTTGGGGCCATGGCGGCGCTGCTCGGCCTTGATTTTGCGGCCGCTTCGCAAGTGGCTGAGGACGCGGCTGAAGGCGAGGTCTGCCAGGCGGCGAACGACAATGATCCGGGGCAGGTCGTCATCTCCGGTCACCGGGCGGCGGTGGAGCGGGCGGTGGAGCTGGCCAAAACAGCTGGCGCAAAGCGGGCGGTGATGCTGCCAGTGTCGGCACCGTTTCACTGCGCGCTGATGCAACCGGCTGCAGACCGGATGGCCGAGGCGTTGGCGGATGTCGCGATCAATGCGCCGCAGGTTCCGGTGGTCAGCAATGTCAAAGCGGAAGCGGTCAGCGACCCCGACGAGATTCGCGATCTTCTGATCAGGCAGATCACCGGGTCGGTCCGCTGGCGCGAAAGTGTGGCGTGGATGGCGGGGCAGGGGGTCACGGGCCTGATCGAGGTCGGGGCTGGCAAGGCGTTGTCAGGTATGGCGCGACGCATCGACAGGTCACTGACAGCCATTGCGATGAACGGCGCTGCGGATGCAGCTGCCGTCGTGGCGGCGGTAAAGGGAGAGACATGAGTTTCGAGGAGGCGATTGCCCAGCAGCCTGCCTGGATCGGTGTCTGGTTAAATGTGCTGCTGGTCGGTGCCTTTGTCCTGCCGCTTGTACTGATCATCTGGCGGCGGAGCCGTTTGATCGGGATCGTGTTGCCCATCGTCAGTGTTGCGGGTGCTGTTGCGACAAGCGCGCTTTATGATGCGATGGGATATGTGAAGCTGCTGGGCCTGCCGCATATCATCGTCTGGACGCCTGCGCTGATCTGGTTGGTCACGTTAATCCGGCGGCCTGACATGCCGCGCTGGCCGCGTCGGATCATGGTCGTGATCGCCATCGTGATCGGCGTTTCGCTGGCATTCGATTATGTCGACGTGATTCGGTACACGCTTGGCGAGCGAATGCCGCAGGTTTTGCCTGCCACTGATAATGGATCGTAAGAAGTAGGGAGCGGACATGTTTGATCTGACTGGAAAATGCGCATTGGTCACCGGCGCATCGGGCGGTATCGGCGCGGAGATCGCGCGGGTGCTGCATGGGGCCGGCGCGACTGTCGCGCTGTCCGGCACCCGTACGGCGCCATTGGAGGCTTTGGCCGCGGAACTGGGGGAGCGGGCACATGTCACGCCCTGCGATCTGTCGGATGGTGATGCGGTTGATGGATTGGTGAAAGAAGCGGCGGGCGCAATGGGTGCTGTCGATGTTCTGGTGAATAATGCCGGGCTGACGCGGGACAACCTGTTCATGCGCATGGGGCAGGATGAATGGGATCAGGTGATTAATGTAAACCTGACAGCAAGTTTTCGCCTGTCGAAAGCGGCGCTACGCGGCATGATGAAGTCGCGCTGGGGGCGGATCATCGGGGTCACGTCTGTCGTCGGGGTTACGGGCAATCCGGGACAGAGTAACTACGCGGCCTCGAAGGCGGGCATGATCGGGATGACCAAGTCATTGGCGGCCGAGGTGGCATCGCGCGGGGTCACGGCCAACTGTATTGCACCCGGTTTCATCCGCACGCCGATGACGGATGAACTGAACGACGCGCAGAAAGAGAAGATCAACGGCGCGATCCCGGCTGGCCGCATGGGAGAAGCCGAGGAGATCGCCGCGGCTGCGTTATATCTCGCGTCACCTGAGGCAGCTTACGTGACGGGACAGACCTTGCATGTGAATGGCGGCATGGCCATGATTTAGGCGAGTGCCGGGGGCATGCACTCGCCATTTGCGTTCTCGGGCGCTTATGGTAAGAGGCCCGCGCAAACGATGGTGGAGGCGCTTCACCAAGAGGTAGGAAAGTCCGATGCCGGAAGTTTGTGGCAGAGGGCGGACATCAGGTTGAGGCGAACGCCTCCAAATGAGGAAAAATCCATGAGCGATATTGCTGATCGTGTGAAAAAAATTGTCGTTGAGCATCTCGGCGTCGAAGAGGACAAGGTTGTCGAGAAGGCAAGCTTTATCGATGACCTCGGCGCTGACAGTCTGGACACGGTCGAGCTCGTCATGGCGTTCGAAGAGGAATTCGGCATCGAGATCCCGGACGATGCCGCCGAGACGATCCAGACATTCGGCGACGCGGTTAAGTTCATTTCCGAGAACGCCGACGCCTGACCCGTGCACATGATCTGAAAAATTCAGCGCTTAGGGCAACCGGGCGCTGTTTTTTTATCTGATGCACCAGTAAGGTGCGCCTCATTCGACGAAAAAACCAGAGAGACGCGCATGAGACGTGTGGTGATTACGGGCCTCGGCATGGTGACGCCGTTGGCCTGCGGGGTGGAACAAACCTGGGAACGTCTGATCGCGGGAAAATCCGGTGCGGGTGTGATATCGCATTTCGATGCGTCAGCGCTGCCTTGCCAGATCGCATGCGAGATTCCGTTGGGTTCGGGACCGGGTGATTTCAATGCCGATGACTGGGTCGAGCCGAAGGAACAGCGCAAGATCGATCGCTTCATCACCTACGCGCTGACCGCAGCGGAGCAGGCGATCACTGACGCTGGATGGACCGATGCGAGCGAAGAGGAGAAGCTGCGCACCGGTGTTCTGATCGGCTCCGGCATTGGCGGTATCGAGACGATTGCTGAAACGGCAGTCACCCTGAAGGAACGCGGGCCACGTCGGGTTTCGCCATTTTTCATTCCGGCTGCGCTGATCAATCTCTGTTCCGGTCAGGTGTCGATCCGGCATGGCTTCAAGGGGCCGAACCATTCGGTTGTCACCGCCTGTTCGACCGGCGCGCATGCCATCGGAGATGCTGCGCGCCTGATCATGCTGGGCGACGCGGACGTGATGATTGCGGGCGGTGCGGAAAGCCCGGTTTGTGAATTGTCTGTCGCTGGGTTCAGTGCCTGCCGTGCGCTGTCGACCGGGTATAATGACGAGCCTGAGAAAGCATCCCGCCCCTATGACAAGGGCCGCGACGGGTTCGTCATGGGTGAAGGTGCCGGCGTTGTCGTGCTGGAGGAATATGAGCATGCGGTTGCACGAGGCGCGACCATCCACGCGGAGGTGGTTGGCTATGGCCTTTCGGGCGATGCCTATCACATCACCTCGCCCGCGCCGGATGGCGACGGGGGGTACCGGTCAATGTCGGCGGCGCTGGCGCGCGCCGGCGTGTCAGCGGGTGAGATTGACTATGTGAACGCCCATGGCACATCGACGCCGCTGGGCGACGAGATTGAACTGCGGGCGGTCACAAAGCTGCTGGGTGATGCGGCTAGCACCGTGACCATGTCATCGACCAAGAGCGCCATCGGGCATCTTCTGGGGGCAGCGGGTGCGGTGGAGGCGATCTTCTGCGTGCTGGCCATGCGCGATGGCGTTGCGCCGCCGACGTTGAACCTGGACGACCCGTCCGTCGAGACAGCGGTTGATCTGGCCCCCAACAAGGCGGTCAAACGCGATATCAATCTGGCCTTGTCGAATTCGTTTGGATTCGGCGGCACCAATGCCTCGCTGATGTTCCGAAAGGTCTGAGCAGGTCCGATGATCAAGCATCTCGCTGCCAATGCGCTGACCGTTGTTCTGGTCTTGTGTATCGCCGGGATCGGCGTGGTCTATTTCGGGGTTCAGCAGTTTCAGGCTGAAGGGCCCGCAGCGGAGCCCATCCGGGTGAATATCGAAAGCGGCGATAGTCTGAAGGTCGCGTCAGAGCGGCTGGCTGAAGCCGGTGCCATTGAGAACGCCATGATCTTCAGGCTGGGCGCGCGTTACCAGAATCTCGACAAGCAACTGAAATTCGGTGAGTACGAGATCCCGGCGCTGGCCTCCATGGAGGAGGTGCTGGATATCGTCACCTCCGGTCAGTCGATCCAGTATCGGGTGACGGTCGCTGAGGGGCTGACCAGCTGGGAAGTGGTGGAACTGCTGAAAGCCAACGAGTTGCTGACCGGCGACATCGAGGAGGTTCCGGCAGAAGGCTCGCTGGCACCGGACACGTATTTCGTCGGGCGGGGAACCGACAGAAACCTCATCCTGCGGCGAATGGCCGAAGCACAGGCGAGGATACTGGAAGAGGCATGGGCGGCGCGCGATGCGGATACACCGCTGGCATCGCCAGCAGAGGTGCTGACGCTGGCGTCGATCATCGAAAAGGAAACCGCACTGGCAGAAGAGCGGCCCAAAGTCGGAGGCGTGTTCGTCAATCGTTTGCGTCGGGGCATGCGAATCCAGTCGGACCCGACGATCATTTACGGGATTACCGAAGGGCAAGGGCCGCTCGACAGGCCTATCCTTCGGTCCGACATCAGGCGACCAACGGCCTACAACACCTATATCATCGATCGGCTGCCCCCAGGGCCGATTGCTAATCCCGGACGCGATGCGATCATGGCTGCGGTCAAGCCACAAGTGACTGAAGCGCTGTACTTTGTTGCTGATGGAACGGGCGGCCACGCCTTTGCAAATACGTTGGCTGAACATGAGCGCAATGTGGCGGCCTGGCGCAAGATCGAGCGGGAACGCGCAAATCAATGATACAACCCTAGATAAATGTCTTGACTATCCGCACGCTCTAGAGTAGAAGACGTGCAAGATGAGATAAATGGATGAGCCAGCGCGGCAAGCGTTGGCTTTTTTCGTTTGTGCCCCCCCCCCTTCAATACCGCCCCTCCCTCATACCGGAAAGGATGCCATGGACACGCCCCTGAGCGATGCAGAGACGGCCAGTCGGATCGTCGACGAGGCCCAGCGGCTCTACCATGATCTTGCGCGGGAGCTGAACCAGGCGCTGACCAAGCTGAGAAACGGCATCGACGATCCCGAAGCGAAGTCGCGCGCCGAGACCATCCGGGCGCACCGCAAGGCGCTTCAGACCATTCTGGATATCCAGGCAAAATTCGTCACCCAGGCAGAAGAAGGGAGCAGCGGCTATGAGCTCGACCTCGAAGCGGCACGACGCGAAATCAATCGCCGCCTCGATCGCCTCGCGGCCCTGAAGCGAGATTGAGACGCTGCTTGATGAATTGTCGCCGAATGCGTTGGCCGCGATGCCCTACCTGTTCGAAGTTTGGGGTAATCCGGGCCATCAGTTGCCGCCCGATGGTGACTGGGACACCTGGCTGATCCTCGGTGGTCGCGGCGCGGGCAAGACCCGCGCCGGGGCGGAATGGATTCGCTCGCGACTTGAAGGGCCGACACCGCTGAGTGCGGGGCCTTGCAACAAGGCGGCGCTGGTGGCGGCGTCGCTGGACGAGGCGCGCGATGTGATGGCGTTGGGCGATAGCGGCGTGGTCGCCTGTTCACCGCCTGACAGGCAACCCAAATGGGTGGAAAGCCGCCGGTCCCTCGTCTGGCCCAATGGGGCGGAGGCGACATGCTTTTCCGCGTCGAGCCCTGAAAAGCTGCGCGGCCCGCAATTTGACTGCGCCTGGGCGGATGAGTTGTGCAAGTGGCCCTCGGCGCAGGAGGCATGGGACATTCTGCAGTTCAGCCTGAGGCTGGGCGCGCATCCGCAGATGGTGGTCACGACAACGCCGCGGGCGATCAAGCTGCTCGAAGAACTGATGGCCAATCCGCGGACGATCCGCACCTCGGCCCCGACGGCGGCCAACAGGGCCAATCTGGCGGAGAGCTTTCTGCGCCGAGTGACGGAGCGCTATGAGGGTACGGCCCGCGGGCGTGAGGAGCTGAACGGTGAGTTGGTTCTTGATCGCCCCGGTGCCCTCTGGTCGCGGTCCCTGCTGGAAGCGGCACATGTGCGGTCGGGCCCTGAGATGCGGCGCATCGTCGTTGCGGTTGATCCACCGGTTACATCCGGCGAGAAGGCTGATGAATGCGGAATCGTCGTCGCGGGTATCGGCGGCGTGCCGGAATGCGCTTATGTGATGGCCGACAGGTCGAGCCGGGGCGACACGCCTGAGCGCTGGGCGCGCCGGGCGGTCGATGCCTATCACGAATTCGGTGCCGATAGGATCGTCGCCGAGGTCAATCAGGGCGGCGAGCTGGTCGGCACGCTGATCCGTCAGGTCGACCCCGAGGTGAGTTACAAATCGGTTTCTGCCAGCCGGGGCAAGGTGACGAGGGCGGAGCCTGTCTCGGCCCTTTATGAGCAGGGCCGGGTCAAGCATCTGGGTAGATTTTCGGAACTGGAGGATCAGATGCGGTCCTTTGGCAGTGATGACATGGTCGGCAGCCCGGACCGGGTCGATGCGCTGGTCTGGGCGATCACGGAATTGATGCTGGCAGGGCAACGCGGCGCACCGCGCGCGCGGTCGTTCTGAGCCCCCATATCTGATGCCCCGCGCGGGCCGCTGCGTCGCAACAGCGCCATTCGTCGGTTACGGCCCACGCGACGTGGTGCCGCCATAACTTCGGAGACTTACATGCTTTTCAATCTCTTGCGTTCAGGTGCTGATGCACCTGGCGAACGAAAGTCGTCTGCTGTTGGCGGAATGGTTGCCTTTCAGGGGGCCGGCCGGACGGTCTGGTCGCCGCGGGACGCATCATCGCTCAGCAAGGCCGGCTACCAGGAGAATGCGGTGGTGTTCCGCTGTGTGCGCATGGTGGCAGAAGCGGCCGCCGCGACGCCGCTGATCCTGACCGAGAATGGACGTCGGCAGGCGGTGCATCCGATCCTGTCGCTTTTGACGACGCCCAATGCTGGACAGGACGGCGCCGGGCTGATCGAGGCTGTGGTCGGGCATCTGATGCTGTTCGGCAACGCCTATCTGGAAGCGGCGGCGCTGGACGATGGCAGCGCGCCGTCGGAGTTGCACAGCCTGCGGCCCGATCGAATACGGATCGTGCCAGGGGCCGATGGCTGGCCGGAGGCTTATGAATATCGGGTCGGTGGCCGGGTCCACCGGTTCGATATGACCACCGAAGCGCAGCCGGTGTTGCATATTCGCGGGTTTCACCCGCAGGATGATCATTATGGGCTGGCCCCGCTGCAGGCAGCGGCGGCGGCCATAGACATTCACAATTCGGCTGGCAAGTGGTCCAAGGGACTGCTGGATAATGCCGCGCGCCCATCGGGTGCGATCGTCTACAGGGGAGAGGATGGCGAGACGCTGTCCGACGAGCAGTTCCAGCGCATCGCGAGCGAGCTGGAATGCAGCCATCAGGGTGCGCGCAATGCGGGACGCCCGATGCTGTTGGAGGGCGGGCTCGACTGGAAACCGATGGGGTTTTCCCCCTCCGACATGGAATTCCTGAAAACCAAGGAGGGGGCAGCGCGGGAGATTGCGCTGGCGTTCGGTGTGCCACCGCAATTGCTGGGCCTGCCCGGTGACAACGCCTATGCCAATTATCAGGAAGCGAACCGGGCCTTCTATCGCCAGACGGTGCTGCCGCTGTCGCGGCGCATCGGAGCGGCGATCGCGGGCTGGCTGGCCTGGCGCTGGGGTGCGGACCTGCGGCTGGTCCCGGATCTGGATGCTATTCCGGCCCTCCATGTGGAGCGCGAAGCGCAGTGGCGGCGCATTTCGGAGGCGGACTTCCTGAGCCCTGCCGAGAAACGGGAGCTGCTTGGCCTGCCGCCTCAGCCGACCGAATGAACGAGGAGCCGCGACGGCGCACACATGGCTCTCGCTATCTATACGAGCCGTTCGACAGCGCCCACGCCCGCATCGAGACCCATGAGCGGGTCTTCGAGGAGAGATGGATCGCGCTGAACCGTATTCTGGAGCAGATCGAATCCGGTCTGGAACGGCTTGAGCGCAGGCTCTGGCTGGCAGTGTACGGGGTGGCGATCGCGCTGGCGGGGCAATTCCTCGCCTACATGCTGAATACCAACGCCCAATTCTAAGGCCGCCCAATGGCTGCATCACTTCGCGGCATGCGCTGACGCGCGCCCCGACCCAATTCGCTAGAGGAGCTTGAACGTGGAAAAATATGCAGAGGCCACTATGGGGCTGGAGACCAAATTCGTCTCGCTGGAACAGTCGGAGATCGCGGGAGCGCATATCAGCGGCTATGCCTCGCTGTTCGGTGAAGCGGACCAGAACGGCGATATCGTCGAACCTGGTGCTTTTACCGCGTCCCTGGCGCGTCTGAAGGCCGAGGGACGGAAAGTAAAACTGCTCTGGCAGCACGATCCGGCCCATCCCATCGGCGTTTGGGACGATGTCGGTGAGGATATGGCGGGCCTGCGCGTTACTGGCCGCTTGCTGGCAGATGTCAACAAGGGGGCGGAGGCTGCTGTTCTGCTGGAAGCCGGGGCCATCGATGGCCTGTCCATCGGATACCGCACCGTGCGTGCCGAAAAGGCGGGCAAGGGCCGCCGCCTGCTGGAGCTGGACCTTTGGGAGGTCTCGCTCGTCACTTTTCCGATGCTGCCGACTGCACGTGCGGTGGTAGCGGACCCCGATCCCGAAGCGGATGTCGCACAGGCCCTTGCGCGGGCGCTTCTGGAAGCCCGAGAGGCGTTGGCCTGAGCCGGCCCTTTTTCATCATCGTAAAACTGAAGGACTTATCCATGACGCATGATGCACATGCCGATGCACAGCCGGAGACCAAGTCGTCGCTTTCCGGCTTTCTGAATGATTTCAGAGACTTCCAAAAGGAGATCAAGAGCCGCATGACCGAGCAAGAGCACCGTATTCAGACCTTGGGCCGCAAGTCTGCCCATCGCCCTGCACTGTCTGGCGCGACCGAGACCGATGCCCCGCACAAGAAGGCGTTGAACGCCTATCTGCGTGCCGGTGATGACACCGCATTGCGGTCGTTGCCGCTGGAAGGCAAGGCCCTGTCCACCGGCGTCCAAGCCGAAGGCGGTTATCTGGTCGATCCGCAGACCGCCGGGTCCGTCGCATCGGTTCTGCGCGCGTCCTCGTCGATCCGTTCGGTTGCGACCGTCGCAGTGATCGAAGCCGGCACATATGACGTTCTGGTCGATCACACAGATCTCGGTGCAGGCTGGACGCCGGAAACCGGGACCGTGGCCGAGACGGACACGCCGCAGATCGATCGCATTTCGATTCCGCTGCACGAATTGTCGGCCTCTCCCAAAGCATCGCAGCGCCTGCTGGATGACAGCGCCTTCGATATCGAAGCCTGGCTGTCCGAGCGGATCGCGGACCGTTTCACCCGCGCGGAAAACGAGGCCTTCGTCAATGGTGATGGTGTCGACAAGCCGACCGGCTTTTTGACCTATGCCACGGTCGCCAACGACGGTTGGGATGCGCGCGATGACTGGGGCACGCTCGGCTACGTTGCGACAGGTGAGGCTGGCGATTTCGCGAGCATCGATCCCGCTGATGCGATTGTCGATCTGATCTACGTGCTGGGTGCTGAGTATCGCGCAAATGCGGCCTTCGTGATGAATTCGAAGACCGCCGGCGCGGTGCGCAAGATGAAAGACAGTGATGGTCGGTTCCTTTGGGCAGAAAGCCTGTCCGCCGGCCAGCCCGCGCGGCTGATGGGCTATCCCGTCGTGATTGCGGAGGACATGCCCGACATCTCCGCCGGGTCGACGGCGATTGCCTTTGGTGACTTCGGTGCCGGTTACACGATTGCGGAGCGTCCCGACCTTCGGGTCATGCGTGATCCGTTCTCTGCCAAGCCGCATGTGCTGTTCTATGCATCGAAGCGCGTTGGCGGTGATGTCACGGATTTCGCTGCGATCAAGCTGCTGCGCTTTGCCGTCTCCTGATCCGGGTTTCCGGATCTGAAATAGCGCCGCTGGCCCGATGGGTTGGCGGCGCTCGCGTCTCTGCCTTCGCCTCCCCGTCTCTCCCGAGGGCAGAGGCGCACCAATCTTTCTTGAAGGAGCGAGCCCATGCTGACCCCGTCAGGGCCCATTGCCATTTCGCCAGCGCTGATCGACCAGGCTGCCCGCCATATGCGTCTGGCCAGCGGGCTTGCCGCGGAACAGTCCCAAGACGTTGCCGATGCAATGCGCGCCGCTATTGCGCATCTTGAGGCGCAGCTGGGGCTTTGCCTTTTGCCGCGCGGCTTTCGCTGGACCGGGCGTCTGCGCCGCGATCTTTCCGTGGCATTGCCGATTGTGCCGATCCGCGTCCTGACCAGTGCTGAAGTCAGCCGCGATACCGGGGGTAGCGAGGCGGTGGCGCTCGACCGGTTCCGGATCGAGCCGGGGATCGTGCGCACGCGGATTTTTGCCCGCTCCACCATTCGCGGCGTGCTGAGCGTCGAATTCGATGCCGGCTTCGGTGCGGAGTGGCAGGACACACCCGACGATCTGCGTCGCGCGGTTCTGATGTTGGCGGCACATTACTATGATGCGCGCCATGCGGCAGGCGGCGAAGGCGCGGGCCTGCCATTTGGCGTCAATGCGCTGATCCGCCCCTGGCGCCCCTTGCGCCTGAATTCGGGTGCCGCGTGATGCGGCGTCGGTACACCAAGCTGTTGACGCTTGAGGAGCGGACCGAAGCCCCCGATGGTGGCGGCGGTGTGGTTGAGGAATGGACCATCATTGGCACCCATTGGGTCGACCTGAAGGCATCGAGCGCGCGTGAGCGGTTCACGGGTGGGCGGCAGGTGTCGCTCGTCACACACAAAGCGATCATTCGATCCCTGCCTTTGGCATCCGCGCTGTATCCCAAGGCCGATCAGCGGTTTCGCGATGGTGAGCGGGTCTACGCAATCCGCGGTGTCGCCGAGGCGGATGACCGGCGCGAACACTTGATCTGCTGGCTTCAGGAAGGGGCGCTGTCATGACCATGAACCTGTCCGAGCCTTTGCAGCGCGCGCTTTTTGAGCGTCTGGCGGCAGCGCCGGAATTGGCTGGCCTTGAAGGGCGTATCTATGACGATGCGCCCCATCGTGCACGCGAGACGGGTAGCCAGCCCTATATCACGCTTGGCGATGAGACGGTTGCGCCATGGAACACCGCAACCGACACCGGTGCCGTGCATGAGGTCACGATCCGTGTTTATGCCCCGCAACGGGGGTTTCTTCCCGTGAAGGTTCTGGCGGCTGAGGTGGCTGAGCTGATCGCCACGATGCCACCGGTTCCGGATCGCGGGACGATCATCACCCATGAGTTCATTGCCGCGCGCACACAGCGCGAGGAGCAGGGTGCGCTGCGGCGCATCGATCTGAGGTTCCGGTTCGTCATCGAGGACAGCCCGGTTGCCTGAGCTTTTCTGGCCGCGCGCGGCCGTCTGACATCCACATTTTGCTGAATTGAGAGGACCTGACATGGCCGCCCAAAAGGGAAAAGACCTGCTGATCAAGATCGATGCCACCGGGGGCGGTGCGTTCGAGACCGTTGCCGGATTGCGGGCATCGCGGATTTCACTGAATGCCGAGACCGTCGATGTCACCACCGCCGAAAGCGCCGGGCGCTGGCGCGAATTGCTGGGCGGGGTTGGTGCGCGCTCCGCCGCGATTTCCGGCTCAGGTATCTTCAAGGATGCCGCATCCGACGCAATGTTGCGCCAAGCGTTCTTTGAGGGTGCGGATATCAACGCGCAGATGATCGTGCCGGATTTTGGGGTGATCGAGGGGCCGTTTCAGCTGACCGCGCTGGAATATAGCGGCGACCACGACGGCGAAGCGACATTCGAGGCGAACTTCGCGTCCGCCGGCGCGCTGACCTTCACGACATTCTGATGGTCAATCCTGTGAGAGGCGAGACGGTCCTGCATGCAAATGGCCAGTCCTATCCCATGAAACTGACCCTCGGTGCGTTGGCCGTGCTGGAGGGCGAGTTGGGCACCGGCGGTCTGATCGGGCTGGCGGAGCGGTTTGAAACCGGCGGCTTTGGCGGGCAGGACCTGATTGCGCTGCTGGCCGCGGGATTGCGAGGCGGCGGCGCGGAGATCGACACAGATGCGGTGGCGGCCTTCGATTTTGACGGGGGGGTCATCGGTGCAGCGGAAGCGGCATCGGACCTTCTGGCCCTGACCTTTCGCGGTGTCGGCACGTGAGCCCTGATGAAGGGCTGAACTGGTCCTTCATGATGCGTTTCGCGTTCGGTGTGTTGCACCTGTCTCCGGACCAGTTCTGGGCGATGACACCGCGCGAATTCGACGCCGCGCTGAAAGGGCATCTGGGACAGTTCACTGATAGCGGGCCGATGCGCGCGACCGATCTGGCGGCCCTGGCGGCACGATTTCCTGATGGAGCGAGTTTTCAATGAACGAAGATGATGCAAGCCGCCAGAGCGGTGCAGTGGAAGACCTGGAGCGAGCCTACCAGCGCCTGCGCCAGAGCGCGCGTGGAGTGACAAGCGATCTGTCCTTCGATCTTCGCGCATCCACCACCGAAATACGGCGGATGGAGACGGAGACGAATTCGCTATCACGCTCGCTTGGGTCTGGCCTCCGCCGGGCATTTGATGGGGCGATTTTCAAGGGTGACAAGCTGAGCACGGTGATGGGCAATCTGGCGCAGTCGTTTTCGCGTACGGTCCTGAATTCGGCACTGGCCCCCGTGCAGAACGCGTTGGGGTCAGGTGTTGCGAACCTCTTCTCGGCCTTCGCTGATGGGGGTGCGTTCACGTCCGGCCGGGTGCGCGCCTTCGCAAAGGGTGGGGTGGTTTCCGGCCCGACGACATTTCCGATGCGCGGTGCAACCGGATTGATGGGCGAGGCCGGCCCCGAGGCGATTATGCCGCTGACCCGCGGGGCCGATGGCAGCCTTGGTGTCAAGGCCGAAGGCGGGCGCGGGGCGACCACTGTGACGATCAATATCTCCACGCCGGATGCTGAAAGTTTCCGGCGCAGTCAAAGCCAGGTTGCTGCCAGCGTCGCGCGGGCGGTGCGCCGCGGCGAGCGGAACATGTGAGGGACGAGATGAGTTTTCATGAGGTTCTATTTCCCGCCGACCTGTCATTCGGGTCGAGCGGCGGCCCTGAGCGACGCACCGAGGTGATCAGCCTTGGCAGCGGTTTTGAGGAGCGCAACACCACCTGGGCCCATTCGCGCCGTCGCTATGATGCCGGGTTGGGTCTGCGTCATTTGGACGACGTGCATGAGGTGATCGCGTTTTTCGAAGGCCGGCTGGGCATGCTGCACGGGTTTCGCTGGAAAGACTGGGCAGATTTCAAATCCTGCGCGCCGTCGCGGGATGTCAGCCCGCTTGATCAGCTGATCGGTATTGGCGACGGAGCGCAGAGCTTGTTTCAGCTGCAAAAGACGTATGCGTCTGGCCCGGCGGAGTATGCGCGTCCGGTGTCCAAGCCTGTTGCGGGGTCTGTTGTCGTGGCGGTCAACGGCACCCCCTTGTCGGCTGGCGCGGATTTTACAGTTGATCCTGTCACCGGTGTGGTCGCGTTCGCCACGCCACCGGGTGTTGGCGAGGAAGTCGCGGCCGGTTTCGATTACCACGTGCCGGTGCGGTTCGACACTGATCGGATCGAAGTCAATCTGGCGGCCTTCGAAGTGGGAGAGATCCCGTCCATTCCCATTATCGAGGTGCGGCTCTGATGCGTGACATTCCTGAGGGTATGCAGGCCAAGCTGGATGCGGGGGCGACGACGCTCTGCACCTGTTGGCAGGTTAATCGGCGTGATCTTCCGCCGCTCGGCTTCACAGATCATGATGGCGATCTGAGCTTTGATGATGTGCTGTTCGAAGCATCGAGCGGCATTGCGGCGAGCGCGCTGGAGCAGTCACTGGGGCTGTCGATCGACAATATTTCCGCCAGTGGTGCGTTGCAGTCCGCGCGCATCAGCGAAGATGAGATCGCGCGCGGCCGGTTTGACGGCGCGCAGGTCCAGCAATGGCTGGTCGACTGGCAAAACCCGGAAGACCGCATCCTGATGTTCAGCGGTGAAATCGGCGAAATTCGACGCGGCAAGGCCGGTTTCGAGGTCGAGTTGCGCGGTGTGGCGGAGCGTCTGAACCGTTCCGTCGGTCGGCACTATTTGCCGGTTTGCGATGCAGAACTGGGTGATGCGCGGTGCGGGGTGGATACGACCGACCCGGCGTTCTCGGCCACGTGCACGGTGTTGTCGGTGCCAAATGCGCGCACATTAATGTGCGATGGACTGTCGGGGTTTAATGCCGACTGGTTCTCATTTGGCACCATCACCTGGTCTGATGGCATCACCGCTGGCCAAGTCTACGGCATCAAATCGCATCGCGTGGTTGGCACCGAGGTCGAGATCGAACTCGACCGCGATCTGGTCGATCCGGTGGAGGCTGGCGCATCGTTCAAAGCGATTGCCGGATGCGACCGACGGTTAGCCTGCTGCCGCGAGAAGTTTGGGAATACGCTGAACTTCAGGGGATTCCCCTATATCCCGGGCGAAAGCTGGATGGCCGCCTATCCGGTCGATGGCGAAGCGCATGATGGTGGATCGCGCAGTGGTTCCTGAGCGCGCCAGCGCCGTGCCCGCCGAGGTGGTGGCCATTGCGCGGCGTTGGATCGGTACGCCCTATCGCCATCAGGCGAGCCATCTGGGAGCGGGGGCCGATTGCCTTGGCCTCGTTAGGGGGGTCTGGCGCGAGTTGAACGGGAGTGAGCCCGAAGCGCCACCGCCCTACAGCCAGGACTGGTGTGAAGTTAGCCGGGACGAAGGCCTGTGGAGGGCGGCGCAGCGGTGGCTGTCACCGGGCACGGGTGAAGAGGCCGGCGATGTGCTGTTGTTCCGTATGTCGCCGCAATCCCCGGCAAAGCATCTGGCGATTCTGGCCAGTGACCGCTTGGGCGAGCCGTCGATCATTCATGCGTATTCTGGCCGTTCGGTCATTGAATCGCCCTTCAGCGAGAGCTGGCGACGCCGTGTTGTTGCCGCCTTTCGCTTTCCAAAGAAAGAGCACTAATGGCTACGATACTCCTTTCTGCTGCCGGCTCTTCCATCGGGAGTGCGGCGGGCGGCACTTTGCTCGGCATCGGCGCATCTTCGCTTGGCAAGGCGGCGGGTGCGATCGCGGGCAGTCTGATCGATCAGCAGATACTTGGTCAGGGCGCGCAGACGGTTGAGACCGGTCGCGTTGACCGGCTGCGCATCCAAGGTGCCGGCGAAGGCGCGCCGATTGCCAAGCTCTATGGCCGGATGCGGGTTGGCGGACAGTTGATTTGGTCGAGCCGGTTCAAGGAACATGTCGACGAGAGCCGCGCGGGGGGCAAAGGTACGGGCGGCAAGGTTCGCAGTTTTTCCTACACGATTTCGATGGCGGTTGCGCTGTGCGAAGGCAAGATCAATCGCATCGGACGTGTTTGGGCTGATGGCAACGAGATCTCGCTGTCAGACTACACGTATCGTTTGTATCGCGGCGGACCCTTGCAGCCGGTCGACCCGTTGATCGAAGATATCGAAGAGGAAGCGCCTGCCTTCCGCGATGTTGCATATGTGGTTTTCGAAGACTTCCCGCTTGGGGAGTTCGGCAATCGCATTCCCCAGTTGAACATCGAGGTTTATCGCGAACCGGCGGTGCCCAGTGGCGTGGGCGAGCGATCACCAGCGCTGTCCAAGCTGGTCAAGGGCGTGGCCCTGTCACCCGGGTCGGGCGAGTTTGCACTCGACACACAAAAAGTGCGTAGGGTCATCGGGCCGGGCCGCACGGCCTATGAGAACGTCAATACGCTGGCGGATCGCCCGGACATCATGCTTGGTTTAGATCAATTGCAAACCGAGGCTCCTGATTGTGAGGCGGTGTCTTTGATCGTATCCTGGTTCGGGGATGATCTGAGATGCGGTCGCTGCGACATCCAGCCTTGCGTGGAGAGCGACGACAAGGAAACCGACCCGAGCAACTGGCAGGTCAGTGGGACTGGCCGTGGAGGTGCGCGGCGCATCGGGCTCGACCCAGAAGGGCGTCCCGTCTATGGCGGTACGCCCTCAGATGGATCGGTGATCCGGTCGATTCAGGAGATGAATGGGCGAGGCCTGAAGGTCATGTTCTACCCGTTCATCCTGATGGATATTCAGGCAGACAATGCCAAGGTCGATCCATGGACTGGTGGCTCCGGCCAGCCTGCATTTCCGTGGCGTGGGCGGATTACGCTGGACCGCGCGCCGGGTGTCGCAGGGAGCGCGGACAAGACCGGGGTCGCCGCTGACGAGGTCGGTGCGTTTTTTGGCGCGGCCGCACGGACTGACTTTGCACCATCAGGCGATACGGTCAGCTATTCCGGGCCGTCCGAGTGGTCCTTCAGGCGTTTCATCCTGCACTATGCGCATCTGTGCGCGCAGGCAGGCGGCGTCGACAGTTTCTGCATCGGATCGGAGATGCGCAGCCTAACCCAGATTCGCAGCGGTGCGGCGACTTACCCCTCCGTCGACCAGTTGATGGCGCTGGCGGCAGATGTAAAGGCGATCCTCGGGCCGGGGACCAAGATCGGTTATGCGGCGGACTGGTCAGAATATTTCGGGCACCAGCCTGGCGACGGCACGGGCGATGCGTTCTTTCATCTGGACCCTTTGTGGGCCAGCGATGACATCGACTTTGTCGGCATCGACAACTATCTGCCGCTATCAGATTGGCATCACCGCGACGAGCATGCCGATAGTGGCGCAGGCTCGGTCTATTCGCTCGACTACTTGACGGGCAATGTAGAGGGCGGCGAAGGGTATGACTGGTTCTATTCAAGTGCGGCCGCCCGCGCGGCCCAGGACCGGACGCCGATCACCGATGGCGCATTTGGCGAGGACTGGATCTACCGCCCGAAAGATCTGAGGCAGTGGTGGCAAAATCTGCATCACAACCGGCCCGGAGGGGTGCGCGAGGCGACACCCACGGCCTGGGTGCCCGGATCGAAGCCGATCTGGTTTACCGAAGTCGGGTGCCCTGCAGTCGATCTTGGCGCAAACCAACCGAATGTATTTGTTGATCCCAAATCGTCTGAGACGGCCCTGCCGTATTTCTCACGCGGTATCCGCGATGACTATATGCAGCGCCGGTATCTTCAGTCGATGCTCGGCTATTGGGCCGATGACGCGCGCAATCCTGTCTCGGCCTCCTATGGCGGGCGGATGGTCGATACAGACCGCGCTTTCGTGTGGACCTGGGATGCGCGCCCCTGGCCGGACTATCCGAACCGCAATTCGATCTGGTCCGACGGGCCCAATCATCGGCTGGGGCACTGGATTACAGGTCGGCTGGGGTCGGCGGACCTCGCCAATGTTGTTGCAGAGATCTGTGAAGAAAGCGGTATCGGTCGCTATGACGTCTCTGAGCTGTTCGGCGTTGTTCACGGGTATATGCGTGAGCAGGAACGGACGGGCAGGGCAGCTTTGCAGCCTCTGATGATGGCATATGCCTTCGATGTGGTTGAGAGCGGTGGTGTGTTGAAGTTCCGGCACCGCGATCGTCCGCCGGATGTGGCGATCGATGAGAATGACATCGTGCTTGGTGAGACCGGCGGTGTAGAGTTGGAACTGACACGGGGATCCGAGGGTGATCTGCCGCGCACCGTTCGGGTGGGCTTTGTGGACAGCGAACGTGACTACGAGACCGGCGCACTGGAGGCAGCATCAAAGGGCAATACTTCGACACGGATCGAAACGACTGAGGTGCCGATCGTTCTGGATGGTGGTGCGGCGTTGACCATCGCGGAGCGCTATGTGGCCGAAGCGAGAAGCAGCCGCGAGACGGCGCAGATCACACTGGGTCGCAGGCTGCTTGGTTTGGAGCCGGGCGACATTGTCGGGTTCTCGGATAAGCCTCCGTCAGTCCGATATCGTATCGAGAGCATCGAGGACGGGGCTTCCCGCTCCGCGACGCTGACAAAGGTCGAGGCGGGAACATACGTCGCCGCACCACGGGATGTGCGGGCGGCGGAGCCAGCGCCGATTACGCCAGCTGCACCGGTGGCTGGTGTGTTCATGGATCTGCCTTTGATCAATGGTGATGAGGCCGGCCCGTCCATGGCGGCGTTTTCGGTGCCCTGGACGGGCGAAGCGTCGCTGTTCGTGGCTGATACGGACGCTGATTTCGAACTGGCCGCGCGTTTGAGCCGTCCTGCTGTTTCTGGCGTCTTACTTGCTGATCTTGGTGCTGCGCTTCCCCATAGATGGACGAGGGGACAGGTTCTGGACGTCAAGCTTTTCAACGGTGGACTGTCAGCGCGACCTGATCTTGGCGTATTGAACGGTGCCAACAGGGCCGCGATCCGGTCGCCCTCGGGCGAATGGGAGGTTCTGCAGTTTCAGTCGGCGGAACTGATCGGAGTGGATGTGTGGCGATTGTCGCGCCTGCTTCGCGGGCAGGCAGGCACAGAGCCATATATCGGCGATCCGACGCCTGAAGGCGCTGAGTTCGTCTTGCTCAATAATGCGATCGTGACCGTGGATGTGCCGGGGGGCTTGCGAGGAGTTGAGCGCAACTGGCGGATTGGGCCAAGCCGGAAACCGTACTCGCATGAGGCTTACGAAGGATTTCTGGCAACCGACAACGCAGCCCGTCTGCGCCCCTATGCGCCGATTGGTCTGAAGGCGCTGCGCGATCATTCAAGCGGTGATCTGCGCGTCAGTTGGATCCGTCGCACCCGTTCAGATGGCGACAGTTGGATGGCCGCTGATCCACCACTTGCCGAAGCTCGCGAAGCGTATCGCATTCGCGTCGTTGGGGCGCGCAGTTCCGAGGTTGGCGAAGCGTCCTGGGTCTACTCGGCGGCTGACCAACTGGCCGACGGCGTGAGCGGTTTGACCGAGATCGCCGTTGCGCAGATTTCCGACCAATTTGGCCTCGGCCCCGAAACGAAGGTGACTGTCTATGTCTGATACCGCCCATTTTTCTCTTCCGTTGCTGGCAGCGGCGCAGGCCCAGAAACATGTGACGATGAACGAGGCGTTGATCCGTCTTGATGCGCTGGCGCGGCTGACCGTTCTGCGTGACGACCTTGCCCTGCCGCCCGTTGATGTGGCGGAGGGAACGACCTACATCGTGGCCGCATCGCCGGGCGGAGACTGGACGGGTCGGGAAGGGGACATTGCGTTCGCCGTGAATGGTGGATGGGATTTTGCGACGCCGCTTCCCGGTTGGCGCGCCTGGGTCTTGTCGCGCAGTCGGTACACGGTGTGGACAGGAGACAGGTGGGTTGATGACCTGATCGGCCCCACTGCTGCTGGTGCGTATATGTCGGCAGATCTGGTTCTTGGAGATGAGGTTCTGTCAGCGGGGGCAAGTCATTCGACAGCCCTTGTGATTCCCGACCGTGCTGTCGTCATTGGTGTCACCGCACGCGTGATGTCAGAGGTGACGGGTGATGGTTTGATCAGTTGGCGGATCGGCGTTGCTGGTTCCGACAACCGCTATGGCTCCTCCATCGGTGTGCAGGCGGGGGCGAGCAGCAATGGAGTCACCGGCTCGCCGGTTGCCTACTACGCCGATACGCCGCTGTTGATTACCGCAGAAGGCGGAGCGTTCGATGGTGGTGAGATCCGCATTGCCGTGCATGCACTGAAACTGACGCCTCCCGACTTTATCTGACCTTGAAAAGGAGACTGCCATGGACAGCTGTGGAAACTTCGTGACGTGTATCGCAACCTTCACTCCGGCGGTGCTGGACGCCCTCTTCGCCATGGTGGCAGTTGCGTCCGGCATTGCAGCGATGACCAAGACGCCGACTGACGACAAGTGGATTGGCAAGATTTATGGTTTCATCGATTTGCTGGCATTGAATGTTGGTTATGCCAAGGATCGCCCGAAAAGCGCAGGTGGGCGCTTTGTGCCTGAGTGATATTCAGGCGGCGCAGTTAATGCACTGCGCCGCCGTCGGATCTGCGTCGAGGCGGCCCTCTGGGATCGCCTCACCACAGGACGCGCACCAGCCGTACTCATCGTCGTCGATCCGGGTGAGGGCGGCCATGATGCGTTTTCGGGCTGTCGCCCGGCGACGTTCGGTTTCCTTCGCAAGTTGTTGGCGTTGCAGAAGGTCCATGCGCGACAACCGCCCGATTGCCTGCTGGTCGAGAGCGACGGTCGCAGTCTCGTCCGTACTGGCGGCCAGCGGCCTATCCAGTTCGGTCAGCAAGCCCTGAAGCCGTTTGCGCGCTGCGTTGATAGGCAGGTTCACAACAAATGATTCCTCTAAGGTTGAAATCGCTCGATGGTCGCACGATAACATAAGTATGCTGTACCAACGCAGTGATGCCATGGAGGCAGAAATGGTCGCACATCAGCAGGTACCCGCCCCGTCAGCGCTGGATCCGGTTTGGGAGCGGATGCGAGCCGAAGCGCGAGAAGTCGTTGCGAATGAGCCTCTTTTGGCGAGCCTCGTTCATGCGGTCATCCTGCAGGCGCGCAGCCTTGAAGCCGCAGTCAGTTATCGATTGGCACAGAAACTGGCCACCGATGATATGCCGCAAATGCTGATCAGGCAGATCTGCAATGAAGCGGAACTGTCAGACCCTTCCATAGGCGAAGCAATTCGCGCCGATATCGTAGCGGTGGAGGAGCGCGACCCTGCCTGCCACCGCTATGTCCATCCGGTGCTGTTCTTCAAGGGGTTTCTCGCGATTCAATCCTACCGTATCGGCCATTGGCTGTGGCGGGAAGGGCGCAATGATCTGGCGTATCTGTTTCAGATGCGCACGTCCGAGGTGTTCGGGGTAGATATACACCCCGCAGCGCGACTTGGCCGCGGGATCATGATTGACCACGCCCATTCCATAGTTATTGGCGAGACTGCGGTTGTCGGCGACGACGTGTCGATGCTGCATTCAGTGACATTGGGCGGCACCGGAAAGGCCGAGGAAGACCGTCATCCGAAGATCGGAAATGGCGTCCTGATTGGCGCTGGTGCTTCGATCCTTGGCAATATCACGGTCGGACGTTGCAGCCGTGTTGCGGCGGGCTCCGTCGTTTTGCGCGAGGTTCCAGCCTGCAAGACTGTTGCCGGCGTGCCCGCAAAGATTGTTGGCGAGGCAGGGTGCGATCGGCCTTCGTGGTCGATGAACCAAGTCGTGGCAGATGATCCCGAGGATATCGTTCCCACCAGCTGACTTTCAGGCCAGAAGCGCGACGGGGTTTTCGATATGGTGCTTGATGGCCGCCAGAAATTCTGCACCCAGTGCCCCGTCGATCACGCGATGGTCGACAGAGAGGGTCAATGACATGATCGTTGCTATGGTGATGTCGTCGTCCCTTACAACCGGCTTCGACTTACCGGCACCGACCGCAAGGATAGCACCTTGCGGCGGGTTGATCACTGCATCGAAATTCTCAATCCCCATCATGCCAAGGTTCGAGATCGAAAACGCACCCCCCTGATATTCAGAAGGACTAAGTTTGCGATCACGCGCCCGTGCTGCGAGATCCTTCATCTCGGTGGAAATCGCGCTGATGGTTTTCGTTTCGGCATCGCGGATCACTGGCGTGATCAGCCCCCCGTCAATTGCGACGGCGACAGATACATCTGATGCTGAAAATCGAAGCAGTCGATCCCTTGCCCACGCGGCGTTGCAGTCGGGCACATCCTGAAGAGCCAGCGCACAGGCCTTAATGATGAAATCATTGACGCTCAGTTTCACGCCCCTGGCAGACAGTTGCGCATTGAGGTCTGCGCGGAATGCGAGGAGTGCATCAAGCTCGACTTCGCGTCGCAGGTAGAAATGCGGGATCGTCTGCTTGGCTTCTGTCAGCCGGGCCGCAATCGTCTTGCGCATGCCATCCAGCGCGACTTCTTCGAATTTCCGATCCACGTAGAGCGCCTTGATCTTGTCGAGGGCTGTATCGCTGGTGAGAGAAGGTGTTGTGTCGGGGATTTCGGCAGGTGATGGCTGGGGAACGGCAGGCATAACCTCTTCAAGGTCGGATTTCACGATACGGCCCTTGGGGCCCGTTCCCTTGATCGACGACAGATCCAGTCCTCTGTCTTTGGCAATGCGCCGGGCGAGGGGCGACGCAAAGATGCGCGCTGTCTCTTCCTTCGTGGCGGAGGAAAGGGCAGGGGCTGGCGGTACAGGGGGGGGCATCTCTGCTGAAGCCGTAGCCGACGGTGAGGGTGCCGCATCGATTGCGGCATCGAGATCAGCTTCGGTTTCTCCATCCTCAAGCAGAACGGCTATCACAGTGTTGATCTTCACGCCTTCGGTGCCGTCGGCGACTGCCAGTTGGCCTATTGTGCCGTCTTCTACGGCTTCAACCTCCATCGTGGCCTTGTCGGTTTCGATCTCCGCGATCACGTCGCCGGATCGGACTTCATCGCCAGCTTTCACCAGCCATTTTGCGAGCGTGCCTTCCTCCATCGTGGGGGAGAGCGCGGGCATCAGGATGTTGACGGGCATCTGTCCTCCCCCTCAGCGATAGGTGACGGTCTTGCAGGCAGCAACGACTTCGTCGGTCGTCACCAGTGCCAATTTTTCGAGATTGGCAGCATAGGGCATCGGCACGTCCTTGCCCGAGAGATTAATGACAGGCGCGTCGAGATAGTCGAACGCCTCCTGCATCAGGACGGCAGAGATGTGATTGCCGATCGAGGCAACAGGCCAGCCTTCTTCCACTGTTACACAGCGATTGGTTTTCTGTACCGAGCGGATGATTGTCTCCGTGTCCATCGGACGCAAGGATCGCAGGTCGATGACTTCAGCGGCTATGCCATCTTCCGCCAAGATATCGGCCGCGGCGAGCGCATAGGTCATGCCGATCCCGAAGGAAACGATTGTCACATCGCTTCCTTCGCGCCAGATGCGGGCTTTTCCAATCGGGACCGTGTGATCGGAAACGTCCGGCACCTCGAAGCTGCGGCCATAGAGGATCTCGTTCTCGAGGAACACAACTGGATTGGGATCACGGATCGCCGATTTCATCAAACCCTTTGCATCGGCGGCCGAGTAAGGCTGCACGACCTTGAGGCCCGGCACACTGGCATACCAAGCGGCGAAGTCCTGGCTGTGCTGTGCCGCGACGCGAGCTGCAGCGCCGTTTGGCCCCCTGAACACGATTGGACAGCCCATCATGCCGCCGGACATGTAGAGCGTCTTGGCAGCCGAATTGACAATGTGGTCAATCGCTTGCAGCGCGAAGTTAAATGTCATGAACTCAACAATTGGCCGCAATCCAGCAAAAGCGGCACCGGCGGCAAGCCCTGTGAAGCCATGCTCGGTAATCGGTGTGTCGATCACCCGTTTGGGGCCAAACTCATCGAGCATCCCTTGTGATACCTTGTAGGCCCCCTGGTACTCGCCGACCTCCTCTCCCATAAGAAATACATCATCGCCCGCGCGCATTTCTTCGGACATGGCGTCGCGAATGGCCTCTCGCACCGTTTGTGTCTTGAACGGAGAGCCTGGCGGCAGTTCCGGATCGTCAAGGGGCTTTGCCGTTGGGGCGGCGCTGGCTGTAGCGGCGGGTGCTGCCTTTGCAACGGCTTCAGGCCTGGCAGCGTTGTCGAGATCACCGGTGCCTTCGCCGTCCTCCAGCAGAATGGCGATCACAGCGTTGACCTTCACGCCTTCAGTGCCCTCTGCGACAACGAGCTTTCCGATCTTGCCTTCTTCGACCGCTTCGACCTCCATCGTCGCTTTGTCGGTTTCAATTTCGGCGATCACGTCGCCTGAACGAACGCTGTCTCCCTCTTTCACCAGCCATTTCGTCAGATTGCCTTCTTCCATCGTGGGGGAGAGCGCGGGCATGAGAATCTCGACAGTCATGATCGTCCCTCTCTATGCGTAGACATCTGTCCAGAGTTCGGAGGGTGCCGGTTCCGGACTGTCCTGCGCGAACTTGGCCGCATCGTTGACGACAGCCTTTATCTCTTTATCGATCTTCTTGAGGTCATCTTCGGACACCGTCCCACCGATCACCAGAAGGTCACGTACATGGTCGATGGGATCGCGTTCCTCTCGCATCTTTTGGACCTCCTCCCGGGTCCGATACTTTGCCGGATCGGACATTGAGTGACCGCGATAACGATATGTATTCATCTCAAGAATATACGGGCCATGACCCGCGCGGCAGTGCGCGATCGCCTTCTGCGCGGCATCGCGCACGGCCAGCACGTCCATGCCGTCGACTGCCTCACCCGGGATGCCGAATGCTTCGCCGCGGGTATAGAGGGCAGGCGTCGAGGATGCGCGTTTCAGTGAGGTTCCCATCGCGTATTGATTGTTCTCGATCACGAAAACACAGGGCAGTTTCCAGAGTGACGCCATATTGAACGTCTCATAGACCTGCCCCTGATTGGCCGCGCCGTCACCGAAATATGTGAAGGCGACGTTATCGTTGCCACGGTACCAGTTGGCGAAGGCAAGCCCCGCGCCTATGGGCACATTCGCACCGACGATACCATGGCCGCCATAAAACTCCTTCTCCTTCGAGAACATATGCATGGAGCCGCCCTTGCCCTTGGAGTAACCGTCCGAGCGGCCCGTCAACTCAGCCATAACGCCCTTCGGATCCATGCCGCAAGCGAGCATATGTCCGTGGTCGCGATAGGTGGTCACGCGCTGATCGCCTTCCTGAGTGCATGCCTCGATCCCGACGACGATCGCCTCCTGCCCGATATAGAGGTGGCAGAACCCGCCGATCGCACCCATCCCGTAAAGTTGGCCCGCCTTCTCCTCGAACCGGCGGATCAGGAGCATCTCGCGATAATAGCCGGTCAGTTCCTCCGGCGAAGCATTGGGTTTGGCGCGTTTGCGTGATGTGGCCATGGTCGTTTCCTTCCTCCGCGGCGCGTGATACACCAAACGGGCGAATTGATCCGCCTCTTCGAAGGATTGTGTCAGAAAACCTCAGATGACCCAGCAGGAAAAAGGCGTCTCAACTCCGGCAAATCAACGAAACGAATGCATTGTGCCCAGCGGGTGCAAAAATGGTTTAACGTATAACGACTTCGCTGCTGCGCACATATCCGAGAACATCGCGGGCGCGTTCATCCAGCAGATCGAGGTCGAGATAGCTGTCGCCAAGGCGCAATGTCATGTTCTCGAGGGCTTCACGTTCGGCCATCAGCGTGGTGCGGTGCTCAGACAAAGTGTTGCGTTCCTTTTCCACCGCGAGGCGGGTGAAAAGGCCATAGTCGCCCTGCACACCTTTGAAGGAGAAATGCAAGATCGCTGCGATGATGAACACGCTGATCAATACGTCAAACGCGTGCTTCTTGTAGGTTCTGACGGTCATCTGCTCTGATGCCTCTGCTCTCGCGCGGTATTCCGCGTCTCGTGTCGAAGAATTATGCCCCAAGGTCTTGCAAAAGAAAACCCATCAACGCCTGTTAAGACCGATCAGGAAGGGCACCACTGCAATGGCAGAGAAGAAAGCGGCGGCCAGAAAGGGTGCGCCCGGAAAATAAATAGGGCCACCGGGCGTCGTTGCAAAAAAGAAAAGCTGCGCCATGATGATCGGTGTGACGACAAAAGAGAGAGAGTTGAGCGCGCTGACCGCGCCCTGTAGCTCGCCCTGGGCATCGTCGGGGATGGCGTTCGACATCAGGCCCTGTATCGCCGGGGCAATCAGGGCGGAGAAGGCCGTGAGCGGGATCAGAGCGTAGACCATCCATCCTTGCGTCGCGAAAGCGAGGCAAAGGAGCGCGACCACATCCACGGCGAACCCGGCGAGTGCGGTTCGCGCTTCGCCTAGAAGCGCGAGAATGCGTTTGATCAGAAGGCCTTGCACGATGGCAAATCCGACCCCGACGCAGGCGAGTGAAAGGCCAATGTCGAACGGCGTCCAGTCGAAACGCTCCTTCGCATAGTAACTCCAGATCACAGGATAAACGTAGTGCGCGATGTTGTAGACGGCGACCGCGATCAGCATCCAGAGGACGGCAGGATAACGACGCATCGCCAAGGCGATGCCGATGGAATTGGCGCGCCGTGCTTCGAACTTCCGGCGCTTTTCGGGCTGCAAGGATTCCGGCAGGGCGAGATAGCCGAAGAGGAAGTTTCCAAAGGTCAGCAACGCCGCGGTGTAGAACGGCATGCGCGGGCCAAACTCCCCCACAACACCGCCGATGGCGGGGCCGAATATGAAGCCGATCCCGAAGGCCGCCCCGGTAATCCCGAAGTACTGCGCGCGCTTTTCCGGCGGCGCGATGTCGGCAATGAATGCGTTAGCGGTCGCGAAGGTGGCGGAGGCGGCACCAGCCATCATCCGTGCGAGGAAAAGCAGGGCGAGGTAGGGCGTGGTGGCCATGATCAGATAGTCGATGCCCATCACGAAAAGTGAACCAAGTAGGACGGGGCGGCGTCCATACGCATCTGACAGATTGCCCAGCACCGGGCTGAGCAGAAACTGCATGACTGCGAAACTGGCGGTCAACCAACCACCCCATGCCGCAGCCGTGCCAACATCTGCATCGCCCGACAGTTCCTGCAACAGATCGGGCATCACCGGCATGATCAGCCCGATACCCATCGAATTGATTGCGACGGTGATGAATATGAACAGGAGCGCGCGATCCTTCACCGGCTTCGCTGTCGTGGCGTCGGTCATGCCGGATCCTGATCCAAATGCGATGCGAAGACCCTATGGCCGCGTTCTGCGCCGATCAATGTCTCAGGATCGACCGACCCGCGTAAACGGCGCTGCTTCCCAGATCCTCCTCAATGCGGATCAACTGATTGTATTTGGCCAGCCGGTCGGACCGGGCCAGCGATCCGGTCTTGATCTGCCCGCAATTCGTCGCGACGGCGAGGTCTGCGATCGTGGCATCCTCTGTCTCTCCCGAACGGTGTGACATGACCGCAGTCATCGCGGCGCGGTGCGCCATATCTACCGCTTCCAGCGTCTCAGACAGGGTGCCGATCTGGTTGACCTTGACCAAGATCGAATTGCCCGCACCACGCGTGATACCATCGGCCAGCCGCGCCGGGTTGGTGACAAAGAGATCGTCGCCGACAAGCTGGCACCGGTTGCCGATGGTCGCGGTCAGATGCTGCCATCCCTCCCAGTCGTCTTCCGCCAGCCCGTCCTCGATGGAGATGATCGGATAGTCGTCGATCAGGGCGGCGTAGTAGTCTGTCAGCTCACCAGCATCCAGCACCTTTCCCTCCCCTTTCAGGTGGTACTTTCCGTCGGCGAAGAATTCTGTCGAGGCACTGTCGAGGGCGAGGTACATGTTATCGCCCGGCTTGTAGCCCGCAGTCTCGATCGACTTCATAATGAAGTCGAGCGCATCGCGGGTGGAGGCGATGTTTGGCGCAAAACCGCCCTCATCGCCGACATTCGTGGCAAACCCGGCGGCGGAGAGTTCTTTTTTGAGGGTATGGAACACTTCGGAGCCCATGCGCACAGCATCTGCGATGGTATCGGCCGAAACCGGCATGATCATGAATTCCTGAATATCGATCGGGTTGTCCGCGTGTTCGCCGCCATTGATGATGTTCATCATGGGAACGGGCAGTGTTCGCGCCGCCGCGCCGCCGACATAGCGGTAAACCTCCTGCCCGCAGGATTGCGCCGCCGCCTTTGCAACCGCCAGCGACACACCCAGGATCGCATTCGCACCCAAGCGCGACTTATTGGCCGTCCCGTCCAGTTCCTGCATCGCGGCGTCGATCAGGGTCTGGCGGGTGGCGTCGATCCCCTCCAGCGCCTCTGCGATGTCGCCGTTGACGGCTTCGACCGCCCTGAGAACACCCTTGCCGAGATAGCGCGCCTGGTCGCCATCTCGCAGCTCCACCGCTTCATGGGCACCGGTCGAAGCGCCAGACGGCACTGCGGCCCGGCCAAAGGCGCCATCCTCCAGCATCACATCGACTTCGACTGTCGGGTTGCCCCGGCTGTCGAGGATTTCGCGCGCGTGGACTTCGATGATGGCACTCATGAGATGGCTCCGGCTGGTGGGTTTTCAGGGTCTATAGGCCGCTTCGCCGGAGCGGACAAGAAAAGGGGGCGCGGGATGGCCCCGTGCCTCTCACGAAATCCAATATCACGCGGCCATCAGCCGTCGAAATCGATCCGTTCAATGATTTTCAGGGCTTCGGGGCGTGCCTTGCCGATCTCGGCGAGCGGCGTTTCGTCTGCCGTGAACTCGCCAAAGCTCCTCACGAGATCGGAAGAGGGCACGCCCGGCTTCACCGGATACTCGCCGACGATCTCCGCATAGATGTTCTGGGCTTTGTCCGAAGACAGCCACTCCATCAACTGCAACGCCGCAGCACGGTTCGGCGCGGATTTGGTCATGGCGATGCCGGAGACATTCATATGTGTGCCACCGCCTTCGAAGGCCGGGAAGTCGATGCGGACAGCATCAGCCCATTCTTTCTGTTCATCATCAGCCAGCATCGCGACCATGTAGTAATTATTGCCAAGCGCGATGTCGCATTCCCCCGCCCAGATCGCTTTGACCTGCGCGCGGTCATTACCTTCGGGGGCTCGCGCCAGATTTTCCTTGATGCCACCGATCCATGTTTCCGCAGCCGCTTTGCCAGACCGTGCAACAACCGCACCAAGTAGGCCGAGCGTGTAAGCATGCGTGCCGGACCGCGTGCAGATGCGGCCTCTCCACTTTGGATTTGCAAGGTCTTCGTAAGTGGTGATCTCACCCGGCGCGACGCGATCCTTGGAGGCATATACAATGCGCGCCCGCGTGGTGATGCCGAACCAGTTGCCGTCGGGGTCGCGAAACGCTTCGGGAATGTTGGCATTCAACGTGTCCGACTGCACCGGCTGCGTTACGCCGGCATCGACCGCGGCGATCAGGCGCGAAATATCGACGGTGAAGATCACATCGGCAGGGGACAGATCCCCCTCCGCTCTCAGCCGCTCCACCAGACCCTTGTTCAGAAATACCGTATTGACCTCGATCCCGGTCTCGGCGGTGAACGCCTCTGTCAGCGGGGCGATCAGATCGGGCTGGCGGTAGGAATAGACATTGACCTCGTCAGCGAGGGCAGGCGCAGCAATGGCGAGCGTTGCGGCGGCGACAAGTCGATGAAACATGGCATGAGGCCTTTCGTTGAACTCGGCACCAGGGGCACTTGAAAAAAACCCTCGCAAATACCCGATCGATTCACTCGGTAACTTTCTCAGCCTTTTTGATCCTCGTCCAGATCGCATCCATTTCCGCCAGCGTCGCGTCGGAAACGTCGCGACCCTCAGCTGAAAGTTGCGCTTCTATCTGTCTGAAACGCCTTTCGAATTTCGCGTTGACGCGCCTTAAGGCCGCCTCCGGATCGACCTTGAGATGTCGACCGAGATTGGCCATCACAAACAGAAGATCGGCGTATTCGTCCTCGATCCGGTCAGGATCGCCAGTGACCTGTGCCTCCGCAAGCTCCGCCGATTCTTCGCGGATCTTGTCGAGGACGCCGCCAATATCGGGCCAGTCGAACCCGACACGCGCTGCCCGGTTCTGCAGTTTAACGGCGCGGGTCATGCCGGGCAGTGATGCCGGGACACCATCAAGCACGCACTGACGTGTTTGATCCTTCGCCGCGCGTTCGGCATCCTTCAGACGCTCCCACGAGCCGGCGATGAAGTCGTCGCGTGACCAGTCGCCAAACACATGGGGGTGGCGGCGGATCATCTTTTGAGTGATCGCATCGACCACGTCGGCCCAGGCGAAAGATCCGGCCTCTGCGGCAATCTGGGCATGGTAGACGACCTGAAGCAGAAGATCGCCCAGCTCGTCCGTCAGGTCGCCCATGTCGCCGCGCTCAATCGCGTCAGCGACTTCATAGGCTTCTTCGATGGTATAAGGTGCGATGCTGCGAAAGGTTTGTTGTACATCCCACGGGCAGCCATGCTCGGGCTCACGCAAGCGGCGCATCAGCTCGATCAGGCGATCGATACCCGCATCGCGGTCGGCGATCAGTCGGTCGGACTGATCATGGGGCAGGGGCCTTGTGCGCATGCACGCCGATCAAAACGGGATTTCGTCATCAAGGTCGTTGCTGCCGCCACCCTGGCCACCACCGGACGGCCCGCCGCGATCATCGTAGCCACCACTGCCGCCGCCATAGCTGCCACCACCGCCGCCGCCGCCTTCGCCGCGACCGTCCAGCATGGTCAATGTCGATGTGTAGGGGCGCAGCACGACCTCGGTCGAGTACCGGTCCTGGCCGCTCTGATCCTGCCATTTGCGGGTTTCAAGCTGACCTTCGACATAGATCTTGGAACCCTTCTTCAGATATTGTTCGGCAACGCGGACAAGGGGCTCGGAAAAGATCGCCACCGAATGCCACTCGGTGCGTTCGCGCCGTTCACCACTGGCCTTGTCGCGCCATGTCTCGGATGTCGCAATGCGCAGATTGCAAACCTTGCCGCCGTTCTGGAATGAGCGAACCTCGGGGTCGCGGCCGAGATTACCAATGAGAATGACTTTGTTAACGCTGCCAGCCATGTCGAGACCTTTCAGATTCTTCCCCCGCCTAGCGCGATCTTAGATCACTCACGGCAGGAGAAGAAAAGGCCCCCGATCCGCAATCACCTGACGGAACTGATCAGACGAGACCGCGTACTACGCTCAGGCCTCGTTCGAACTGGGCGGTCTGGTTCTGCCGCGCCTCGGTCAGTTGCTGCGTCGCGGCCACATCCAGGGAGGTTTCTTCGACCGATGTGGCAGGCTGTGCGCCTGCGACGCCGTCTTCCTCGACCGGTGCGGTCATTGCCGTGACAAGCGCGTTGACCATGGTTTCGGCCCGCGAAGCTTCTGCCCGGTCGCGGATGCGCAGTTCGGGCAAATCGACCTGCTTATCGATCTGGCTGACCTCTGCGGTTGCAACCTTTTTGACATCGGCCTCCGTCGACACGGCGCTTACAACCTGGGAAGGGGGCGCTTCGGCCTGTTTGACCGATGATGCGCTGGTCGCTGCTTCAGTTGAACTCGTCCCGCCACTTGACGATGAAGATCCTGTCGAGGATGAGGCGGCAGCGTCATTGCGCGCCTCTTCGTCGCGGCCGGGCTGCGCGGCAGAGATTTGCGGTGGCGGTTGGTTGCCAGCAAAGATCGGCGCAAGAGAAACGATACTCATGTCTTGGTGCTCCCACAATTCATGCGCCCACCCCGGAGCGCTGTCCCAACTTGGAACAATTTTTGGTATAAACGTCAGAAAGGCTCTTTGGGCACCTCTGACATGTGAAGAACCTCCATCGACATGTTGCGCGGCAAGGAGGTCCAACGAGAGAGGCAATTTAGCTAATCGCGCAAAAGAGATGGGCGGCGAGCTTCTCTCGGGTGTTGCAGCGCGGCATGTCCTGCGTGGAAGTCTAGCTCCTGGTAGACCTGTGACAGGATAAGACCTGCGATCACGCATGTATCTGCAGTCAGGTGGAGGCTGGCGCGTTCTGCGCAGCAGGTACAATAGGCGTCAGATCAGCCGTCGTCCGTTGCGCGGACCAGGCTGTCGCCAGCTACGTCATCTGTCGCTGCAATCGATGCTGGCTCGTCCGCGAGATTGGCTCTGAACACCAGCGTGTCGAACATCACTTCGCTGCGGGTCTGATCCGCGATGGCGCTCTGCCGTTTTTCCACTTCGCCAATCTCTGTCATTTCGATCGTGCGGGTTTTGACTGCATCGAGGGTGGCCGTTGCGCCCTTTGACTCTGGCGCGGGCTGAATAGCCTCCTTTGCGGCAGCCTCTGGCAGGTCTGTGGCATTGGCGACAACGCCGCTTTGCCGCGGGGGCGCTTCGCTCGGGTCAGGGATAGGCGCTTTGGCAACCGGGTATATCTTTGGATAGGCTCCTAACAACATGGTCTCTACTCCGGACAGGGGCGAATGCGGTACACCGCCGAAAAATCTTCACATCTATGAATGATACGGTCACGTGTCCTAAGATGGGGTTAACGCGGAGACCAAACATTGGCTGATGATTGAATAATGTTCATCTTTTGTTTACATGCAGCTACACTCGAAACCACCCGTGACCACGCTAAGTCGCCGGATAGTCGGAAAAGGGATCGTTCTGCATGGCTGAGCTGAAATATCTGTCGATTAGAGGTGCCAGAGAGCACAATCTCAAGGGAATCGATGTCGACCTGCCGCGCAATCAGCTCTGCGTGATTACCGGTCTCTCAGGTTCGGGCAAATCTTCGCTCGCATTTGATACGATTTATGCGGAAGGCCAGCGCCGTTATGTCGAATCGCTCTCGGCTTATGCGCGCCAATTCCTGCAGATGATGCAAAAGCCCGATGTCGACCATATCGAAGGGCTCAGCCCGGCGATTTCCATCGAGCAGAAGACAACATCGCGTAATCCACGCTCCACCGTCGGAACGGTGACCGAGATTTACGACTATATGCGCCTTCTCTTCGCGCGCGTCGGCACGCCCTATTCACCGGCGACCGGAAAACCCATCGAGGCGCAGCAGGTCTCGGAAATGGTCGACCGCGTTATGGCGATGGAGGAGGGAACGCGCGCCTATCTCCTCGCGCCGATCATCCGCGACCGCAAGGGCAGCTACGCCAAGGAATTCCTTGATCTGCGAAAGCAGGGCTTCCAGCGCGTCAAGGTCAATGGCGAGTTCCACGAACTGGAGGAGCCGCCGACCCTCGACAAGAAATTCCGCCACAATATCGACGTGGTCGTTGACAGGATTGTGGTGCGTGAAGGGCTGGAACAGCGCCTTGCCGACAGTTTTTCAACCGCGCTCGGCCTTGCAGACGGGATCGCGATCATCGAGACCGCGCCATCGGAGGGCGCCCCGGTACAAACGGTGTTTTCCGAGAAATTCGCGTGCCCGGTCAGCGGCTTCACCATTGCGGAGATCGAGCCGCGCCTCTTTTCGTTCAACGCCCCCTTCGGAGCCTGCCCGGATTGCGACGGGTTGGGGATGGAGCTTTTCTTCGATGAAAACCTCGTCGTGCCCGACCAGTCGCTGACCCTGTCGAAAGGGGCGCTGGCCCCGTGGTCAAAGACCAACAGTCCCTATTACCGCCAGACGCTTGAGGCGATTGGCAAGGTCCATGACTTCAAGCTGTCAGAAAAATGGCAGGACCTGTCCGAGGCGGCGCAGCAGGTGCTACTCTACGGGTCGGGTCAGGAGAGCATCAAATTCCGCTATGACGATGGCGGGCGCGTCTATGAGGTGAACCGCCCCTTCGAAGGCGTCATTCCCAATCTGGAGCGTCGCTATCGCGAAACGGATTCGAACATGATGCGCGAAGTGTTCGAGGGCTATCAGAATAACCGCCCCTGCGGGACCTGCGACGGCTACCGTTTGCGCGAGCAGGCGCTGGCGGTGAAGATTGCGGGGCTGCATATCGGGCAGGTCACGCAGATGTCCATCAGGGAGGCAGCGGACTGGTCGGCCACGGTTTTCGATACCCTGTCGCCACAAAAGCAGGCCATCGCCGGTGCGATCCTCAAGGAAATCCGCGAACGGCTTGGTTTTCTTGTGAATGTCGGCCTCGACTATCTGACGCTCAGCCGTAATTCCGGCACGCTGTCGGGCGGGGAAAGCCAGCGTATTCGCCTGGCCAGCCAGATCGGCTCGGGCCTGACCGGTGTGCTTTATGTGCTGGACGAACCTTCCATCGGCTTGCATCAGCGCGACAATGACCGCCTGCTCCAGACCCTCAAGAACCTGCGCGATCAGGGCAATACCGTAATCGTGGTGGAACATGACGAGGAGGCGATCCGCGAGGCGGATTATGTGCTCGATATCGGGCCGGGTGCCGGTGTCCATGGCGGGCAGATCATCGCCGCCGGCCCACCCGCCGACATCATGGCAACTGAAAACTCCGTCACCGGCGACTATCTGACGGGACGGCGCGAGATCACGATCCCTGGTGAGCGTCGCAAGGGCAACGGTAAGAAAGTCGTGGTGGAAGGCGCTTCCGGTAACAATCTCAAGAACGTCACGGCGACCTATCCGCTGGGCATCATGACATGTGTCACTGGCGTCTCCGGCGGGGGCAAGTCCACGCTGACCATCGAGACGCTTTACAAGACGGCCGCGCAGCGCCTGAACGGTGCGCGGTCAACCCCCGCACCATCGAAGTCGGTCAAGGGGCTGGAACATCTCGATAAGGTGATTGATATTGATCAGTCCCCGATCGGCCGCACGCCGCGATCAAATCCGGCGACCTATACTGGTGCTTTCACACCGATCCGCGACTGGTTCGCCGGGCTGCCGGAGGCGAAAGCGCGGGGCTACAAGCCCGGCCGTTTCTCCTTCAACGTGAAGGGTGGGCGCTGTGAGGCGTGTCAGGGCGACGGCGTCATCAAGATCGAGATGCACTTTCTGCCCGACGTCTATGTGGAGTGCGAAACCTGCAAGGGCGCGCGCTACAACCGCGAGACGCTGGAGATCAAGTATAAGGGCAAGTCAATCGCCGATGTTCTTGATATGACGGTGGAAGACGGCGTGGAGTTCTTCGCCGCCATCCCGGCGATCCGCGACAAGATGGAGACATTGCAACGGGTTGGCCTCGGCTACATCAAGATCGGCCAGCAGGCGACGACCCTTTCGGGCGGCGAGGCGCAACGGGTGAAATTGTCCAAGGAGCTTGCCAAGCGGGCAACGGGACGGACGCTCTATATCCTCGATGAGCCGACGACGGGGCTGCATTTCGACGATGTGCGCAAGCTTCTGGAAGTGCTGCATGAACTGGTCGAGGCGGGCAACACGATCGTCGTGATCGAACACAACCTTGACGTGATCAAGACGGCGGACTGGATTATCGATATCGGCCCGGAAGGTGGCGATGGCGGTGGCCAGATCGTTGCCGCCGGAACGCCTGAGGACGTGGCAATGATCAAGCAGAGCCATACCGGTCGTTATTTGAAACCAATGTTGAAAGGCCGCCGGGTGGCTGCCGAATAAACTTTCGCGCGCTCTGTCGGTTTTCTATGATACCCTCTTAACGCGAGTTATACGGGAGGACATCTTAGTGAACGTTCAAAAAATCCTTGATGGCAAATCCATTCAGTCGGTGGAGACGATTTCGCCGCAGGAAACATTGTCTGCGGCGGTGTCTATCCTCTCAACCCGGAAGATCGGCGCACTGATCGTGAGCGACGGTGGCTCCGGCGTGGGCGGGATTCTGTCGGAGCGCGACATCGTGCGCCGTCTGGCTGAAGATGGCGCGGCATGTCTCTCGACACCCGTATCGGCGGCGATGACCCGCAAGGTTTTGTCCTGCGAGCCGAATGACACGGCGGTTTCGATCCTTCAGCGCATGACAGATGGGCGCTTTCGGCACATGCCGGTTCTCTCGGAAGGTAACCTGATCGGCGTGATCTCCATCGGTGATGTCGTCAAGGCCCGCATGGCTGAGATCGAGATGGAAAATCGCGCCATGGAGGACATGATCAAAGGCCTCTGACTGCACAGGCTTGACCCGGCCGCGCAACAATGTTGCTGTCCGGGAAAAGACGAAAACGCAGCGGAGGATGCGTCATGCGCATTGGTTTCTACCCCGGAACGTTCGATCCGGTGACGATCGGGCACGGCGACATCATCCGCAGGGCGCTGCGATTGGTCGATAAACTGATCATCGGCGTGGCGATCAATCAGGACAAAGGCCCACTTTTTGATCTTGAGAGCCGCGTAGACCTGCTTGTCGGAGACGTGAATGACATCTGCGGCGCGGATGCGGAGCGGGTTGGTGTACGACCTTTCGAAGGTCTTCTGATGAAAACGGCGGAGGAGGTGGAAGCCACCGTTATCGTCCGGGGCCTGCGCGCGGTTGCTGATTTTGAATATGAATATCAGATGGTTGGCATGAACCGCGCCCTTAACGACGAGATTGAGACAGTGTTTCTGATGGCAGAGGCGGAGCATCAGGCCATCGCATCGCGTCTGGTCAAGGAAATCGCGCGTCTTGGCGGCGATGTGTCAAAATTCGTCTCGCCGCGCGTGGTGAATGCGCTAAACCAAAAGTATGGCGGTTGACCCGGGGCCATGTGCCGCGTAACTGCGACCCGCACGCGCCGCTGGCGCACTAACCTTGAGGAGACATCAGGATGAAGTTGCCCTTCTTTTCGGCCCTCTTTGCCGCTGTCCTGGCGCTCACAGCAGTGGAGGCCCAGGCCGTGGACGGAAACAAACTGATCATCGAACTGAAATCCGGCGAAGTCGTCATCGATCTGATGCCCGACGTCGCGCCCCAGCATGTGGAACGCGTGAAGACGCTGGCCGCCGAGGGGGCCTATGACGGCGTCGCGTTCCATCGTGTGATCGAAGGCTTCATGGCCCAGACCGGCGATGTGCAGTACGGCAAAGGCGACAACACTTCGCGCGCGGGCACTGGTGGCTCCAACTACCCCGATCTTCAAGCCGAGTTCTCGAAAGTGCCGTTTGAACGTGGTACCGTTGGCATGGCTCGCTCGCAGAACCCCAATTCGGCCAACTCGCAGTTCTTCATCATGTTTGATGAGGGCAGCTTCCTAAACGGTCAGTATACGGTGTTCGGCCAGGTCACTTCAGGCATGGAGCATGTGGATAACATCAAGCTCGGCTCGCGTGCCTCGAATGGCTCGGTCGATGATCCCGATGTGATGATCTCGGTGCGTGTGGCCGAGTAATCCGGCTCGATACCATTTACGCCAGTCAGAACGCGGCCCCGCTTTGGGCCGCGTTTTTCGTGGGACAATGTGAACATGCGCGTTGATGAGTTCGATTTCGATTTGCCCGAAGACCTGATCGCTTTGCGTCCGGCGCGTCCGCGGCGGTCATCGCGCCTGCTGGTCGCTGATGAGACGAGCGATTTGATCGTGGGGTTTGAGGACCTTCCAGCACATCTGCGCCCGGGCGATCTGATCGTCTTCAACGATACCAAGGTGATCCCGGCCCGCATCAACGGCACTCGTGCCCGGAAAGACAGCACCGTGAAAGTCGAGGTCACCCTGATCAAACGTCTGGCCGATGACCGCTGGGCCGCACTGGCCAGGCCCGGCAAGAGGCTGCGCGCGGGTGACCACCTTAGTTTCCATGGTCTCGACGCGGTACTGGATCGCAAGGGCGAGGGAGGGTTGGTGGAGCTGACCTTCGCTGCGAGCGGAGCCGCGCTGGACGTTGCCATCGCGCAAATCGGTGCGCCGCCGCTGCCGCCCTATATCGCTGCCCGCCGCGCCACTGATGTGGAGGATGACGAGGACTATCAGACGATGTTCGCGGCCCGCCCCGGTGCCGTCGCAGCCCCCACCGCATCGCTGCATTTTGAGCCGGTCGTCATCGACGCCCTGCGCGCGCGGGGCATTGCCGAGACGCGTCTCACCCTACATGTCGGGGCAGGGACGTTCCTGCCGGTCAAGGCGGATTATACAGAAGACCACGTCATGCATAGTGAATGGGGCGAGATCACGCCGGATGCCGCCGCCGCCGTCAACCGGGCGCGCGCAGCCGGCGGCAGGATCATCGCGGCGGGAACGACCGCAATGCGTCTCCTGGAAAGTGCGGCGGAGCCTGATGGCACGATCCGGCCGTGGCAGGGCGATACCGATATCTTCATCACGCCCGGATATGACTTTCGGGCTGTCGATGGGCTGATCACCAATTTTCATCTGCCCCGATCAACGCTCTTCATGCTGGTCAGCGCTTTTCTCGGGACGTCCCGAATGAAGGCGTTGTACGAGACTGCGATCACGGCGCGTATGCGCTTCTATTCCTATGGCGACGCGTCGCTGTTGATGCGCGGAACAGAAACGACATCGCCGAAGATCCGATGACGCCATTGAAATAGACGCCCATTACGAATCCGCCTAAGGCCGAACTGACAGCCATAGGAGCCGCGACATGCTGACAGTTCTCAAGAGCTCCTGGGCCCTGCTGCTCGGCATGTTCCTTCTGATGTTCGGCAATGGCTTGCAGGGGTCACTGATCGGGATCCGGGGTGACCTCGAAGGGTTTGATCCGGGCGTGCTGTCCTATGTGGTCTCCGCCTATTTCCTTGGCTTCATTGCCGGCTCATGGGCGGCACCGGCCTTGTTGCGAAAGGTGGGCCATGTCCGCGTCTTCGCGGCGATGGCATCACTGATTTCGGCGGCTTTCGTGATTTATCCCGCACTTCCCGATCTGATCGTCTGGGGGCTGATGCGGTGCCTTGTCGGGTTCTGCTTCGCCTGCGTCTACGTGGTTGTCGAAAGCTGGCTGAACGATGCTGCTAACAACAAGAACCGCGGCAAGGCACTGTCGCTCTACATGATCGTACAGATGCTGGGCCTGATCACGGCGCAAGGGGCTTTGAACCTCGGCGATGTTGGCGGTTACGGCCTGTTCATTCTGATCTCGGTACTGGTTTCGATCTCGTTCACGCCGGTGCTTCTGAACGCAACACGCATGCCGGTTTTCGAGACCGCCGACGCCATGAGTCTGAAGCGCCTGTTCGACATCTCGCCACTCGGCGTTGTGGGCATGGTCATGGTCAACCTTGTCTATTCGGTCATGTTCGGTATGGCGGCAGTCTACGGCACGCAGCGCGGGCTTTCGATTGCGGAGATTTCGATCCTGATTGCCGTATTCTTCGCTGGCGGCATGCTGTTTCAATACCCGGTGGGCTGGGCATCTGATCGGATGGACCGCCGACTGCTGATCATCGCGCTCTCCTTTATTGCGGCATCCGCCTGTATTGCTGCGATCCTCGCTGCGGGCAATCCGTGGATCATTATCTCGATGGCAGGTGTGATCGGCGCGACAGTGAACCCGCTCTATGCCCTGGTCATCGCCCATACCAACGACTATCTGGAGCCGCAGGAGATGGCAGCAGCCTCTTCGGGCCTTCTGTTCTTCGGCGGGTTCGGCGCGATCTTTGGGCCGATCTTTGCCGGTAACATGATGCAGCTTTTTGGACCGCCTGCTTTCTTTGGAACCTTGTTCCTGTTCATGATCACGCTTGGCATCTACGGCCTGTACCGCTCGCGGGTACGCCCCTCTGTCCCGGTCGAGGATACGACGAGTTATCCGGCCTATACTGCCTATGCGGGTGCTGTCGCAGTTGAAATCGCGCAGGAATATGCGATCGACCAAATGGATAGTGAGACATCGGAGCCATCAGGTGATGAAAAGCACACTGATCCTGTGCCAAATGCTTGACAGTTTCTTTGCACTTATGTGTTCATGATGTTGTTAGGCCTTCGGGCTTACCCGGCTTCGGGGTGCGAAGCTGTTCACAGGCGGATCGCGCAGGTGTCGTGGAAAAGACACATCGTGGGAGTCAGAAAATCCCGGGCTGTTTCAGACAGTCAACCGGGGACGGCGCGTCGTCATCACTTGAAACCTGATTGAGCATGGCACCCTCGTGGTGCCTTTTATTATTGTGGAGAACGACATGTCTATATCGACGGCAGACACCGTCATCTCATTCTGGCTGGACGATGTGGGTCCGGCGGGATGGTACAAGACTGATGAAGCCCTTGATCGAGAGATCGCAGACCGGTTCGGCGACACATGGCGTGCGGCACGGTCGGATCAGTTGGATCACTGGTCGCTGCGGGCGGATGACGCGCTGGCGCTTCTGATCTTGCTCGATCAGTTCCCGCGCAACATGTTTCGCGGGTGCGAGCGGGCCTTCCAGTCCGATCCCAAGGCACTGGCCGTGGCAAAACGGGCGATCAGTGTTGGCCATGATCTGATGGTTCCGGAACCCGAGCGGCAGTTCTTTTACCTTCCGTTGATGCATTCGGAGAGCATCGTGGATCAGGATCGTTGCGTGCGGCTGATCCTGACCCGGATGCCCAAGACGGGTGAGGAACATCTGCGTCATGCCAGGGCTCATCGCGAGGTGATCCGCAAATTTGGCCGCTTCCCCTTCCGGAACGAGGCATTGGGGCGCGCGACCACGGCGGCGGAGCAGTCCTATCTGCAGCAGGGCGGCTACGCAGCCTAGGCTGGTGCAGCGGCGCGGAGTGTTTTAGCGTCGGTCCGGCACAATGGTGGCGGAGCATTAGTCCATGGCGAAAACAAATGACCTCATCGTGATCGGTGCCGGTCCGGGCGGCTATGTCGCGGCCATTCGCGCCGCGCAGCTTGGCCTGAAAACGGTGGTGGTGGAGCGGGAACATCTCGGCGGGATTTGCCTCAACTGGGGCTGCATTCCGACGAAAGCAATGCTCCGCTCGTCCGAGATTTATCACCTGATGGGGCGGGCGGCGGAATTTGGCCTGTCAGCCTCGGCAATCGGTTACGATCTCGGTGCCGTGGTCAAACGCTCCCGCGCGATCGCCAAGCAATTGAATGCGGGGGTCGGCCATCTCCTGAAGAAGAACAAGGTCGATGTTGTGATGGGGGAGGCGGCGATCCCCGCACCGGGGCGCGTCACTGTCGGCGATCAGGTTTTGGAGGCCGCAAATATCATCGTCGCCACCGGTGCCCGCGCTCGCGAATTGCCGGGGCTGGAGGACGATGGCGATACCGTCTGGACCTACAAGACCGCGCTGACCCCGCCACGCATGCCCAAAAAACTGCTTGTCATAGGGTCCGGTGCCATCGGCATCGAATTTGCCAGTTTCTACAACACACTCGGTGCCGACACGACAGTGGTGGAGGTGATGGATCGTATCCTGCCCGCCGAAGACGAGGAAATCGCGGACCATGCCCGCAAGCAGTTTGAAAAGCAGGGTATGACCATTATGGCGGGTGCCAAGGTTTCGAAACTGGACCGGCATGGCGATGAGGTCACGGCCCATATCGAACAGGGGGGCAAGACCAGCCAGCACAGGTTTGACACCGTCATCTCCGCCGTTGGGATCGTCGGCAATGTGGAGGGGCTCGGCCTCGATAAACTGGGCATCCGCGTGGACCGCGCGCATGTGGTTACGGATGCGCAATGCCGCACCGGCGTCGACGGCATCTATGCCATCGGCGATGTCGCGGGCGGCCCCTGGCTGGCGCACAAGGCGTCCCATGAAGGGGTGATGGTCGCCGAACTGATCGCCGGCGGCACGCCTCATCCCGTCTCACCCGACAGTATTGCCGGCTGCACCTACTGCCAGCCCCAGATCGCCTCCGTTGGCCTGACGGAGGCAGAGGCGAAAGCACGTGGCCACGAAATCCGGGTCGGGCGTTTTCCCTTCATCGGGAACGGCAAGGCCATCGCGCTTGGCGAGGCGGAAGGGTTGGTGAAGACCGTGTTCGATGGCGAGACGGGGGAGCTCCTGGGCGCGCATATGGTTGGTGCCGAGGTGACCGAGTTGATCCAGGGCTATGTTGTCGGTCGTCAGTTGGAGACGACGGAAGAGGACCTGATGCAGACGGTGTTCCCCCATCCGACCTTGTCCGAAATGATGCATGAGGCGGTGTTGGATGCCTATGGCCGCGCGATCCATTACTGACGATCATCGCCGAATGCCGGTCCGGGCATTTCGGTCGTGCCTGTGTGATTTACCACTTCTTTTTGCGCCTGTGTGGTGTTCACTGGCTGGCAGTGGGGTTGAGCGATCACCCCTTTCCGGCTGAACACAGCCAACCTATCGCAAAGGGAGCACCCCGATGAGCGCGATCAACAGAAAATTCTTTTTCGACCAAGCTCGGACAACCTTGTTCGATGGCTCGCTAAAGCAGCAGCAGGTGAACGGGCTGACCGGGCTGCTCGACTACTGGGAGGCCAAGCATTCCAAGAAAGACGACCGCTGGCTGGCTTACGTCATTGCGACCGCTCATCACGAAGTGGACCGCAAGATGATGCCGATCAAAGAATATGGGGGCAGCAAGTATTTCTTTCGAAAATACGACATCGAAGGCGACAACCCGCGCCTTGCACGTGAATTGGGCAACATCGCAAAGGGTGACGGTGTGCGGTTTCACGGGCGTGGCTTTGTCCAGCTCACGGGTCGTGCCAATTACGCAGCCTGGGAAAAACGGCTCAAGACTGACCTGACCAGCAGCTATGAAAATGCCAACAAGGTGTTGGAGCTAGGCTTTGCCACCCAGATCCTTTTCGAAGGCATGATCCTCGGCACCTTCACCGGCAAGAAGCTCAGCGATTACCTGGACGGCGTGCGCGAGGATTGGGAAGGCGCACGGCGGATCATCAATGGCCGCGACAAGAAGGCGCTCATCGCTTCATATGCCAAGTCCTACTACGCCGCCATTTCATACACGACCGCCTGACGAGGCCTATCAGGCGAAGGCCAGCCCGACCACATAGGCGACAATGCCGCATAAGCCACCAACCAGCAGTGTCTCGCCAACGCAGCGTGCCATGGTCTCGTTCGTGACCCGCCAGCGCAGGAGGCCAAGCGCGACGAGCGCCAGGAGAGAGAAGATCAGCGAGGCATAGAATGTCCCGTCACTAGGTGCGGCAAAGAAGTAGGGCATGATCGGAGCGGCACCGAAAACGATGAACGCAAGGAAGGTCGCAAGGCCGTTCATTGCGGGATTTTCCCCGCTAGGGTCAGCCATTCCGATCTCGTACTGCATCATGAAATCGGCCATGAATTCCGGATGACGCTGCAGTATCGCGGTGATCGTGCGGGCGTCCTCGGCACCCAATCCCTTTCCCTCAAGTATCTCGATGGTCTCCTGACGCTCCATCTCGGGGTTATGGTAGATTTCATAAAGTTCCTTTTCGCGGGTGGCCCGATAAACGTCCTGCTCGGACCGGACCGACAGAAACGCGCCGAGGCCCATCGCAGTCGCATCTGCAAAGAGGTTTGCCAGACCAAAAAGCAGCACGGCAATGCCGCCAACGGTCGCTGCCCCCTCCGCCCCCGCGCCGGCGAAACCTGCGACGATGGCAAAGGTCGTCACGATGCCATCATTACCGCCATAGACGATTTCCTTCAGGAATTCCTGTACCTTGCCGACCCGATGCTCCTGTTGCAGGTGTTGTTTGAGGCTGGCGCTTTGTGTCGTGCTCATGGCTGGCTCCGGTCGTAGCTGGCTGAGAGGATTACGTGCTGTGGGTCTCCATAACCTATAGTTCGTCGAAGCTGCCCCCGCGCCCTTTGCCAGCGCTGAAGCGGGCGGCTCCGGCCAGACCTTCGCGCTGAAACGCGGCTGCCGACTGCCATTCGCGTGCGAACGCCGCGTGGCGGGGCAGGGACCACTGGTCGAGTGCCACAGATCGGTCGGCCCTCAGGCATTCTTGTGGGAAACGCGTAAGCTCCGCTGCCACTTCCAGCGCTTTTGCCAAAGCGCCGCCATGGGGGGCAAGACGGCTCGCCAGTCCGATCTGCTGTGCCTCCTTCGCCTCCACCTTGCGGCCGGTCATGATCAGGTCCAGCGCCCGGCCCTGCCCGACGATCCGGGGCAGGCGAATGGTACCGCCGTCAATCAGGGGCACACCCCATCGGCGGCAATAGACGCCCATGTAAGCCGTGTCGGCCATCACCCGCATATCGCACCAAAGCGCGAGTTCCATGCCGCCCGCAACGGCAGGCCCCTCGACCGCGGCGATCACCGGCTTGGATAGATGCAGCCGCGTCGGGCCCATTGGCCCCGGACGCCGGTCCTGGGGATCTTCGGCACCGGTCAGAGCGTGGCGCCGAAACCAGCTGTCGTCGACACCGCCAGCGGCATGTTTCAGGTCAAACCCGCCGCAAAATGCGCCATTTGCGCCGGTAAGGATCGCAACCGACATGCCGTCATCTGCGTCAAAGGCCAGAAACGCCTCGTAGAGCGCGGTTGCCGTTTCGGGATCAACGGCGTTGCGCGCCGCCGGGCGGTTGATGGTGACAATTCGTGTGGGACCTTCATCCCTGATCTCAACACTGTTCATGATATCTCCGCTTTCCTGCTCGGCATTATGCGGTTTAGCATAGATATTGCCGCGATCCTGCTCCGTGACATCGGGCAAACACTGCGCCATGCGCATGACGGGATTGCGAAGCCGGGTTAGCCATCGGCGCGATTTCCTTGTATGAAACGATCATGACCGAAAGAGACCTCAAAGACCGCGCCGATCGGCACCCCGAAAAGGCGCATCGCGGCGACAATCCGTCACCGCCGAAGCCGAATTGGATTCGCGTCAAGGCGCCGACATCGGACGGGTATCGCAAGACGCGTGAGATCATGCGTGACAATTCGCTGGTGACGGTGTGCGAGGAAGCCGGTTGCCCCAATGTAGGCGAGTGCTGGAGCCAGGGTCACGCCACCATGATGATCATGGGAGAGATCTGCACCCGGGGGTGTACCTTCTGCAATGTTGCCACCGGCCGACCCGATGCGCTCGACGTGTTTGAACCGGGCCGCGTTGCCCATGCGGTCGCGACACTGGGTCTGAACCATGTGGTGATCACATCGGTTGATCGCGACGATCTTGATGATGGCGGTGCCGATCACATCGCGCAAACGATCCGCGCTGTGCGCCGCAAATCGCCCGATACCACGATCGAGGTGCTGACCCCGGATTTTTTGAAATGCGGCCCCGCTGCGCTGGAAACCGTTGTCACTGCCCGCCCGGACGTCTTCAATCATAATCTCGAAACTGTGCCGGGCCTCTACCCGGAGGTGCGCCCGGGCGCGCGGTATTTCCATTCTCTCCGTCTGTTGCAGCGGGTGAAGGAGCTTGACCAGGCCATGTTCACGAAATCGGGGATCATGGTTGGCCTTGGTGAGGATCGTCAGGCGGTGTTGCAGGTGATGGAAGACATGCGTGCTGCCGACATCGATTTCCTGACCGTCGGACAGTATCTGCAGCCCACGCCAAAGCATCATGCGGTGGCCCGATATGTCACGCCAGAGGAATTTGCCGCCTATGAGAAGATGGCGTTTGCGAAGGGGTTTCTGATGGTATCGTCGTCGCCGCTGACACGTTCCAGCTATCACGCAGGTGACGATTTTGCACGGCTGCGCGAGGCACGACTAAAACAGCAGGGCTGATCAGCGGCCCGTTTTCCACCACCATGCGCGTGCAGATTGCCACCTTGCGGAGCTTGCTAACGCAGCAAATGCTTTCCTCTGTTTTGCGCCGTGGTCTATAGTGCTGCGCAACATGCACGTGGGGGCGATCATGCCAACGGATGCCGACGACCCGACAGCAACAGACCCGCGCCTTCTGCGCGACAGCATTGCTGCGTTGCGTGCCGCATTGGAACAGGCGGATATCCGCCGCCAGCGCGAGGTGCAGGAGGCGATCGCCACGTCTGCAGGTGAAAACCAGCATATGAAGGACATCGCGCAAGCCCTCCGTGAGGCGTTGGAGCAGGAGCGCGCCAACCACGGTACAGAACTGCAGGCAGCCCGCCGCGCGGCGGTCGAAGAAGCGGCGCAGTTGCATAATACGATCCGGTCCCTGCGTGAGGAGCTTGAGCGCGAGCGCGCCCGTGGTCATGATGCCCAGCAGGAAACCCGCGTTGCCTTGACCGCAGAAATCGCCGAGACCCGCGAGACCACCCGGGCCATCCGCGCGCAGATGGACAGGATGACCCATGACCAGACCGCCGCGCTTCAACGTGCGGTGAAAGAGGCGCGCGCTGAGAATGCGGAGCTTGTCTCGACCATCACCGCACTTCGCGATCAACTGGAAGAGGTGCGCGCAGATGCCTGATGATGCTCTTACATTCGATGTCGGCGAGACCCATGAGGAGCAGTTGGTACATCTGCGGATGCTGCTTGATGTCAGCCGCCAGGTCGCAGCGCAGGACACGCTCGACACAGTTCTCGAAACACTGATCGACCTTGCCTGCCAGGAAACCGGGGCGGAGCGCGGCACATTGTTCCTCAACGATCCGTCAACCGGGGAACTGTTCAGCCGGGTCGCCATGGGCATGATGCGCCGCGAGATCAGGCTGATGAACGACAGCGGCATTGCCGGCTCAGTGTTTCAGACCGGTATTGGCGAGATCATCGACGACGCCTATTCCGACCCGCGCTTCAATGCGACGGTGGATACCGAAACCGGGTTCAAGACCCAGTCTCTCCTTTGTTGTCCGATCCGCACCGCCAAGGGCGAAGTGATTGGTGTCGCGCAGATGCTGAACAAGCCAGGCGGTACTTTCTCGCGCACCGATCTCGATATTCTCCAAGGTATTACGACGCAGTGCGCCATCACCCTCCAGTCGATGCAATTGGTGGAGCGGATCGAGAAAAGCCGCGAGCGTGAGGTCGAGTTTCTGAACATCATCTCCGAGATGACGTCCGAGTTAGAGCTGAACAAGCTTCTGAACAAAGTGATGTCGGAAGCAACGCGCATGCTGGATGCCGAACGCTCTACCCTCTTTCTGAATGATGAGCGCACCGGCGAGTTGTTCAGCCATGTGGGCGCGGGCCTCGACAGTTTTGAGATCCGGTTGCCAAACACCGCCGGGATCGCTGGATCGGTGTTTTCCCACGGGAAGACGATCAACATCCCGCACGCCTATGCCGATCTGCGGTTTAATCCCGCATTCGACAAGAAGACCGGTTTTTTCACCCGATCTATCCTCTGTGTGCCGGTGGTCAATAAGCAGGGCAAGGTGATTGGGGTCACGCAGGTCCTGAACAAGGCAGGCGGTCCTTTCGATGCGGAGGATGAAAGTCGGCTGAAGGCTTTCACCGCGCAGATCGCCATTGGTCTCGAAAACGCGAAACTGTTCAACGATGTGCAGGAGATGAAGAACTACAATGAAAGCATGCTCCAGAGTATGACCAACGGGGTCATCACGGTGGATGCGGACCTTGTGGTCAGGACCTGCAACATGGCCGCCGCCCGCCTTATGGGGCGAACGCCGGATCTGGTCGTGGGTGAGCCGGGCGAAGCCATCGGCGAGGAGAATGAGTGGCTGCTCAAGCGTTTGCGACAGGTTCTTGAGACGGGTGAAGGCGACATCATCATGGGTGTCGACCTGAATTTCTTTCAGAACACCATAACCACGAATTTGACCATGCTGCCGCTGAAATCCGGCGAGGGAGATTTTCTGGGGGCCATGGTGCTGATTGAGGACATCACCAACGAGAAACGCGCGAAGTCGACCCTGTCGCGCTACATGGACCCAAAGCTGGCCGATCAGATGTTGTCGGACAGTCAATCCGCGGATCTGATGGTCGGCAGGGACACCACGGCCACGGTCCTGTTTTCCGACATCCGCGGCTTCACCACCTTTACCGAGGCGCTTGGCGCGCAAGGAACGGTGAAACTGCTGAACGAGTACTTTGAACTGATGGTCGATTGCATCAGCGAACAGGGCGGCATGCTCGACAAATTCATCGGCGATGCGATCATGGCAGCCTTTGGCATACCGCTGGCCCGCGACGATGACGAGGACCGCGCCGTCCGCGCCACGATTTCCATGATCAACCGTCTCTGGGAATGGAATGCGAAGCGGGTCAAGGATGGCGAAGCGCCTGTCGACATGGGCATTGGCTTGAACACCGACAGCATCGTCGCCGGCAATATCGGCAGCCGGAAGCGGATGGATTACACCATGATCGGCGATGGCGTGAACCTTGCGGCGCGACTGGAAAGCGCCTGCAAACAGTACCATGCCCGCATCCTCCTGTCCGAACACACGGCGGGCAAGCTGAAAGGCGTGTACCGGTTGCGGCAAATCGACCGCGTTCAGGTCAAGGGCAAGACCAAGCCGGTCGATGTGTTCGAATGCCTCGATTATCATACCGAAGAGACCTTTCCGAACATGATGGACGTGCTCGGCCATTTTCGCGAAGGCGTGACCAGCTACCGCGCGCAGGACTGGCAGCGCGCGATGAAATCCTTCGGTGAGGCGCTGAAAGCCAATCCAGATGACCGTCTGTCAGATGACTATCTGGCCCGATGCGAGATCATGCAACTTGACCCGCCAGGTGATGATTGGAACGGCGTGTGGATCATGAAAAGCAAGTGATCCGGCGGCAGGGTCACTCCAGGAACTGGACCTTGCCAATATAGGGCAGGTTGCGATTGCGCTGCGCAAAATCAATGCCGTACCCCACCACGAATTCATCCGGGATCTCGAACCCGATATACTTTGCATCGATCGCCACTTCGCGCCTTGCCGGTTTGTCGAGCAGTGTGCAAACCTCCAGCCGGGCAGGGCTGCGCGCCTTAAGCATCCCCATGACATGGTTCAGCGTGAAGCCGGTGTCGATAATGTCTTCGACCACCAGCACGTCCAGCCCCTCGATGGGCGCGCGCAGATCTTTCAGGATGCGCACCTCACGCGAAGATGTCGTCGCATCGCCATAGGAAGACGCCTCGATGAAGTCGATCTCAACTGGCAGGTCGAGGCGGCGCGCAAGGTCGGCGATGAAAACGAAGGAGCCGCGCAGCAAGCCGACGACCACCAGTTTCTCCGTCCCGGCAAAATCTTCGGTGATCTCGGCTGCCAATTCCGCCACGCGCGCCGATATCTGCGCCTCTGACAACATGATGTCGATTTCATAAGGGTTCATAAGGCACCTTCGAATATTGATCGCTTTGCGACAATCGGACAGGCTGCGCGCTGCTGCAACAGGGGTTAAGTGGCAAACATGCCGAAACATGCCGAAATAAGAGTGATGCCTTACAGCGCGGATGAGATGTACGCGCTGATCGCCGACGTGCCCGCCTATCCGGAATTTCTGCCCTGGTGTTCGGCGGCCCGCATCCGCGCCCGCCGACCGGTGCCGGAGGGGCAGGTGCTGGACGCCGACCTCGTGATTTCGTTCAAACTCTTCCGCGAACGCTTCGGCAGCCGGGTTGTGCTAAAGCCCGAGCAGAAGGCGATCGATGTCTCTTACCTCGATGGGCCGTTCCGCTATCTCGACAATCGCTGGATTTTTAAACCCATGTCGGAGACCAGTTGCGAAGTCGATTTTCACGTCGATTTCGAATTCAAGTCATCGGTCCTGCAGGCGCTGATCGGCATCGTCTTCAACGAGGCCATGCAGCGAATCGTGCGCGCCTTCGAAGCCCGCGCTGTCGAGCTTTATGGTCCGCGTTAGAAACCGGCGTTAGGGGGCAACCCAGCCGCCGATCCACCCTGCATCGTCGCGCTCAAACACCGCGCGCCTGTGACCGCCCGCTTTCAGGTCGAGATAATCGACCTTTGTCAGGCGGACCGACACGGCGGAGAAATTCTCCATCCCCAGTTCGCGGTCAGGCGGTGCCACCATGGCCGTGGTCGGATCGCCAAGTGCCGGGTCCTCAAGCGCCGTACCCGGCGCATAGTTGTGGCGATAACAGATGCGAGAGCGATCAGCGCTGGCGACCCAGGCGTCCGCATGAGCCGGTCCGGCGTGATGCAGTGTCGCCTCCCCCTCCATCCGCACCTGGATGCCAGCGGCACTGTCATAGCCGAGGACGGCGATCGCTTTGTTGGCATAGATCTCCGCCGCCTTCGGTGCCCTGACATCGGTGTTGAAGCCAATCGTGCCCGCAGCCTCGTCAAAGCGGCGGATGACGACGGTGCGTAATTTTGGGTGTCCATCCCGCCCGATCGTGGCAACCGAGATCATGCTGAATGCGGATTTTCCTGGCTCGACCCCTTCGCGCAGGGCGTCCCAGGCACGTTGGAGGAGCAGGTTTGGATCGTCCATGACAATGTCTCCTTCACTCATGCGCAGTCAGCATCAGACATCTCCGGCAATCGCCCGGACCATGTCCAGTGCTTCCAGCACGCTCAACTCGCGGACGGTGGCGCGCCCTTGCGGGCCGAATTCCCGCGTCACGCCAAAACCCGCGCCAGTGCGGGCGGCGACGTGAAAGCAGACGAGCCCTTCGGGTTTGAAGTCCGATCCGCCCGGACCCGCAATCCCGGTCACGGCAATTGCGATATCGGCCTTAGACCGCGCAATGCCCCCACGCGCCATCGCCTCAGCCACTTCGGCAGAGACCGCGCCATGGGTCTCGATCAGGGTCGGATCGACACCGACCATTTCGGACTTCGCGGCATTGGAATAGGTGACGAAGCCGCGCTCTACCACGGTGGAGGATCCTGCAATATCGGTCAGTGCCGCAGCGATCATGCCGCCCGTGCAGCTTTCGACGGTAGCAAGCATCAGGCTGCGCGCTGACAGCTCACCGAGCACGGTACGGGCCTTCGTGGTGATGTTGTCGTTCATCCGATCCACCCGTGCGAGATGGCTGCGGACAGCAATGTCACGGCCGCCGCAGTCGCGCCCGCGGCCATATCGTCGAAGATCGCGCCACGGCGGCGCAGCGCCCGCATCGGCGGTAGAAACCGGAAAAGTGTAAAGATCACAAAACTGCCTACGACGCCCGGCCAGGGAAAGATATGCGGGGCCACACCGGCGAACCACAGACCGCCCGACAGGGCCCAGAGCGCGAGCAACTGCCCCGCGAAGCAATCCAGGGCCACATCACCGATGCGCGAAGCGCGATGCGCCAAAACGAATGCTGCCAGTGTGAGGGCGATGACTGCCGGAAACCCGCCAAGCCAGTGCACCAGCCATCCGGTGACCAGCGCCAATAGGGATGCCAGGATGCCGCCGATGATGCCGAGGCGCGCCAGCCCGAACATCCCACCGATCTGGCCTGTCAGCGCGCCGCTCATGACAGTGCCACAGTTGCGGTTGCCATGGCCGCGATGCCTTCTTCGCGTCCGGTGAATCCGAGGCGTTCAGACGTCGTGGCCTTGACGCTGATCCGGTCCGGATCGACGGCCATGATCGCGGCCAGCGAGGCGATCATCGTCTCGGCATGGGGCGTGATTTTGGGCTGCTCGCAGATGATCGTCAGATCACAATTAATCAGCCGCCCTTTACGTTCCGTCACGCGCTCGATCGCCTTTTCAAGAAAGATCGAGGATTTCGCGCCCTTCCACCTCATGTCCGAAGGGGGAAACCAGCGACCGATATCACCTTCGGCGAGCGCCCCGAAAATGGCATCGGTCAGGGCGTGCATGGCGACATCCGCGTCAGAATGGCCTGAAAGTGAGCGATGAAACGGGATTTTGATGCCGCAAAGAATGACACCATCCCCTTCTACGAGCGCATGGACATCATAGCCCTGTCCGGTTCTGTATTCCGCGGCGTGCGCCATGATCTGCCTTTCCGCCCGCGCGAAATCCGCCGGGTTGGTGATTTTGAAGTTCGCAGTGCTTGCCTCGATCAGCGCGACGTCCAGCCCGGCGGCCCGCGCAATCGCGGCATCATCCGCTGCCTTGGGATCTGTATTTGTCTGATGGGCGGCAAGAATGGCAGTAAATCCGAACCCTTGCGGCGTTTGCGCCCGCCACAGACCGGACCGATCCACCTGATCTACACAAAAACCGTCGCCACCTCGCCAGAGCGCATCGACGACAGGCACGGCCGCCATCGCACCATCATGGTTGGTGAGCTTTGCAATGATCGCTTCGATCACCGGCGCGGTGATAAACGGTCTGGCCGCGTCGTGGATCAGGACATGATCAGGCGCGACCTCCGTCAAAGCCTCCAACCCCAAACGTACGGACTGCGCCCGCTCTACTCCGCCGATGACTGGTGGAAGCAGGCGCTGGTCGTCGATCTCAGCCACCGCTGCATCGTAGGGGCCGTGGTCATCCCTGTGGATGACAGTCATCACGTGGTCGATCTTATCTGAGGCGAGAACAGCGCGAATTGTCCGTGTCAGAACCGCCTCGCCGGCGAGGTGTCGGTACTGTTTGGGTGCGCTGCCGCCTGCACGGATGCCGCGTCCGGCGGCGACAATCAGGGCGACTGTATTCATGCGGTTTCTGTCCTGGCGATTGTCAAAGGGACCGTAGATGGGGACTGTGGCTCCGACAAGCCTGTGCGCCGAAAACCACGCGTGACAAGATGACCGGGCGCGCTGGTCCTTGATCCTGATGGGGCACATCGCTAAGTTCCGCCCAATCCTGCTTAGAAATTGTGCATCATGACCCTGAATGTCGGACAGCTTGTGCTTAAAAATAAGGCGCTGCTTGCGCCTATGGCTGGTATTACAGACCTGCCTTTCCGACGTCTCGCCCTGCGTTTCGGTGCTGGCCTGGCCACGTCTGAGATGGTTGCATCGGGTGAACTCATGACGGGCCGGGTCTCGACCCTCGCCAAGGCGGAGGTTGATCCGGTTGCCGGTGTCCCGGCGGTCCAGTTGGCGGGTCGGGAAGCGGCACCGATGGCGGAGGCTGCGCGCTGCGCTGTCGGTGCGGGGGCGGCATTGATCGACATCAACATGGGATGCCCGGCAAAGAAGGTCACCAACGGATGGTCGGGATCGGCCCTGATGCAGGACCCTGATCACGCGCTCCGCCTGATCGAAGCTGTTGTCGAAGCGGTCGACGCGCCGGTGACCCTGAAAATGCGCCTTGGTTGGGACGAAACCAGCCTGAACGCCCCCGATATCGCCGCGCGGGCCGAGGGGGCAGGCGTCGCTATGGTCGCCGTTCACGGGCGCACGCGCCAGCAATTCTACAAAGGCCATGCCAACTGGCAGGCCGTCGCGGCGGTGAAAGAGGCGATCAGCGTTCCTCTCGTCGTGAACGGCGACATCACTGATGCCGCATCGGCGCGTGATGCGCTCAGCCAGTCCGGTGCTGACGGCGTGATGATCGGCCGTGGTGCGCAGGGTGCCCCCTGGATCATCGGCCAGATCGGGGATGCGCTTGCCGGACGCACGCCTATCCCGGCGCCGCACGGCACGGCATTGAGCGATCTGATCGTTGAGCATTATGAAGCGATGCTCAGCTTCTATGGCGTCGATCTCGGTGTTCGCATCGCGCGCAAGCATCTGGGCTGGTACCTCTTGCGCCTGCCTTCGGGCGCACCGCTCAGGGCACAACTGATGAGGATGGGTGATCCCGCTGATGTCATCGCCGCGCTGCAAACGTGCCTGACGGAAGCCGAAGTCATGCCGACGCAGGACGCGGCATGAGCGCGATGGAGCATCTGTGGAGCCTTCTGCCGCTCCCCGCGATGATCGTCGACGCGACGGGCCGTGTCACCACGCTCAACGCGGCGGCGGAGGTGTTTCTCGGCACCAGCGAAACCGCGCTTTGCGGAAAAACGGTCGAGGCGCTGTTTGGCGAGAACACGCGGATCGTTGAGCTGGTGGCGCGTGCGCGCATGCCGGCTGCGACCGCCTCCGACCATGCGGTAGAGTTTATCTGGCCTGGCAAACAGCCGCTTTCCGTCGACTTGCTGGCCGCCTCCGCCGAAGATGGGAATGATGTCATGCTGATCATTCAGCCCCGGTCCTTTGCCGAACATATCGACCGCAGCCTGACCCATCGCCATGCTGCCCGGTCCATGAGTGGCATGGCAGCCATGATGGCGCATGAGATCAAGAACCCGCTCGCCGGTATCTCGGGCGCGGCGCAATTGCTGGAGATGAATGCAGCCGACGATGACATCGCGCTCACGCAACTAATCCGCGATGAGACGAAGCGGATCGAGAACCTGATCAATCGGGTAGAGGCATTTGGCAATGGCATGCCCCTGCGGTCGGAGCCGGTGAACATTCATGATGTGTTAGACCGCGCCAAGCGATCCGCTGAGTTGGGCTTTGCGCGTCACGTGCGGTTTCATGAAGAATACGACCCCTCCCTGCCGGAGGTGCCGGGCGATACCGATCAACTCATCCAGGTCTTCATGAACCTTCTGAAAAACGCGGCGGAAGCCACGCCGGAGGTCGGCGGGGTGATCACCTTGCGCACTGCCTATCAAGGGGGTGTGGCAATGGCCGGGCCGGGCGGCGCGCGCATTAGCATGCCTTTGCTCATCCAGATTTCTGACAACGGCGTCGGAATTCCGGATGACCTCCAGAAAGAGATATTCGAGCCCTTTGTGACAACCAAGACCGGCGGAAGCGGCCTCGGCCTGTCACTCGTATCCAAGATCATCGCCGATCATGGCGGATCGATCGACTGCGTCTCACGCCCTGGCTGGACGTCATTTCGTCTGCGCCTGCCGATCTGGCGTGCAGCCAGACGGCCGATCGCAGCCGTGGGAGGCTGAACCATGTCACTGGGAACCGTTCTTCTGGCCGATGATGACCGTTCGATCCGCACGGTGCTGAACCAGGCACTGACCCGGATCGGATGCCGCGTGCGCACGACCGGGTCGACCAATACGCTCTGGCGCTGGGTCGAAGACGGGGAGGGGGACCTGATCGTCACCGACGTGATGATGCCGGATGGCGATGCGTTGGATCTGCTGCCCGCCATCCGCAAACGGCGCCCCGAATTGCCCGTCATCGTGATGAGCGCGCAGAACACCGTTATGACCGCGATCCGCGCGGCGGAGGTCGGTGCCTATGAATACCTGCCAAAGCCGTTTGACCTGAAAGAGGTGATCGGCCACGTCAAGAAGGCGCTCGAAGGACGCACGCCCCAATCGGCGGAGCCGGCCAGCCAAGGCGCGCGGGAAGAAAGCCTGCCGCTGATCGGGCGTTCGCCGGCCATGCAGGAAGTCTATCGCATCATGGCACGCCTGATGAATACCGACCTGTCTGTGATGATCACGGGTGAAAGCGGCACGGGCAAGGAACTGGTGGCCAAGGCGCTGCATGATTTCGGGCGGCGCAAGGCCATGCCTTTCGTTGCCGTCAACATGGCGGCGATCCCGCGAGAGCTGATCGAGAGCGAGCTGTTTGGCCATGAAAGAGGCGCGTTCACCGGCGCGACCGAACGCGCCTCCGGCAAGTTCGAGCAGGCGCAGGGCGGCACGCTGTTCCTCGATGAGATCGGGGACATGCCATATGATGCGCAGACCCGCCTCCTGCGGGTGCTGCAGGAGGGGGAATTCTCCACCGTTGGTGGGCGCAAGGCGATCCGCTCCGACGTGCGGATCATCGCGGCGACCCACCAGGATCTCCGCAGTCTGATCCATGAAGGACGGTTTCGCGAGGATCTTTTCTATCGCCTGAATGTCGTGCCTCTGCGACTGCCGCCATTGCGGGAGCGGGTGGAAGATATTCCAGATCTCGCCCGCGCATTCCTTCGAAGGGCAGAGGCGCAAGGCCTGCCGCGCAAGGGCGTCTCACAACAGGCGCTCGATGTTCTGTCCGCCCAGCACTGGTCGGGCAATGTGCGGGAGCTGGAAAACCTCATGAAGCGTCTCGCCGCCCTGTGCGCCGACGACGTGATCGATGCGACCATGGTGGAGGAGGAGCTGACCGCACGCCCGTCTTCGGCGGTTGAACCGCATCCGGGAATGGGAGAGAGCCTAGGCGCAGCTGTTGAACACCATCTCAATCGCTATTTCGGCCTTCACGGCGAGCAGCCGCCGCCGCCGGGCCTCTATGACCGGGTACTGAAGGAGATCGAATTGCCACTGATTGCGCTGACTTTGATGTCGACGCGCGGCAATCAGTTGAAGGCGGCGAACGTGCTGGGAATCAACCGCAATACCTTGCGAAAAAAGATCAAAGACCTTGACATTCCGGTCACACGCGGCAAGAAACTGATGTAACAAAGCAACAGTTTGGGCCATATATGGCTGCAAATCCCACCGACGCCGCACAGACTTCTTCTTTGCCATCTCTGGCGGAGCGTGTCATTGCGTTTCGGCACGGCAGCCGGTTCAACGGCGGCGCGTTGATCATACTGGTGCTGTTCGGGCTGGCGCTGGCTGGCACGACGACGGTCATTCTAAATCGCACCGGCATGACGCCGGACATGGTCTATTACATCCTCGCGGCGGATATTGCGTATATCTCGCTCCTGCTGGTTCTGATCGGACGTCGGGTGTGGCTGCTCATGGTGGCGCGGCGCAATCATGCGGCGGGAGCTCGGTTGCACCTGCGGCTCGTCGGGATTTTCGCCATCGTGGCCCTGGCCCCGACCGTCATCATCGCGGCCTTCGCGACCTTGTCCGTGAATGTGGGGATCGAGACATGGTTCTCGCGTCAGGTCGGCTCGGTCGTGCGCAACTCGCTGATCACGGCGCAGGCTTACGCCGAAGAACACCGGCGCTCCATCGAGGGCGAGGTGTTGAATATGGCCAATGACATGAACCGCGCGGGCGCGCTTGGCATCTCTGACCCGGCTTTCGTTGATCTTTTACGCCGACAGCAGGCGCTGCGGCGATTTCCCGAGGCCTATCTGATCGATGGTGGACGCAATATTCTCCATCGCGGTGATTTTAGCTACACATTCACTTATGACTCGCCGACAGAGGTCCAGATCGCCTCAGCCCGGCTTGGCAACGTGATCGTGATGGAGGATCAGGAAAACAACGAGCTGCGCGCGCTCGTCTACCTGAATAACTATATCGACACCTTTCTTTATGTGACGCGCCAGATCGATGGTGATGTCCTTTTGCTGCTGGACGAAGCGGCGGATACGGTGGCGATCTACAATCAGACGGAGGCCACGCGCGGGCGATTCCTGTCGGCCTTCGCACTGATATATCTCGGTTTTGCGCTGCTGGTCGTCGCGACGGCGGCATGGCTCGGCCTCTGGATGGCGGAACGGCTGTCGCGGCCCATTGGGGTGCTGGCCGAGGCCGCAGCGCGGGTCGGAGAGGGTGATTTCGACATCAAGGTGCCGGAGGAACGCACGGGCGATGAGGTCGCGCTGATGTCGCGTGTCTTCAACCGGATGACTGCACAGGTGAAAGGCCAGCGCGACGAATTGCTGGCCGCGAACGAGCAAACCGAGCGGCGGCGCAATTTTATCGAGACCGTTCTGTCCGGTGTTTCGGCTGGTGTGGTCGGCCTCGACGCTGACGGCAATGTCGAGATGATGAACGGCGTTGCCAGCCGGATGCTCGGTGACAGTGCGGAGCTCCCAGCGCCGTTGCGAAAGGCGATCAGCACGGCGCGTGCATCGGTCACAGGCACGGCACAGACGCAGGAGACCGTCCCCCTGGCCGAAGGCGCGCGCGAGGTTCTCGTGCGCGTCGCGGCACGGTCCAGCGATGACCTGACACAAGGCTATGTAATGACGCTGGATGACCTGACTGCGCTCGTCTCGGCGCAGCGGGAGGCAGCCTGGGGCGATGTCGCGCGCCGGATCGCCCATGAAATCAAGAACCCGCTCACCCCGATCCAGCTTTCCGCCGAGCGTTTGCGCCGCAAATTCGGCAAACTGGCGGGCGAGGAGGAGGAACTGTTCTCGCAATATACCGACGTCATCATCCGCCGTGCCGGGGATATCGGGCGCATGGTGGACGAGTTTTCAAAATTTGCCCGCATGCCCGAACCCGAGGTGCGCAACGCAGATCTGGCCGAAATTGTGCGCGAAGCGGTACTGCTGCAGACCTCAGCCCGGCCGGATATCGAATATCAAACCGAAGGTGCCGACGCGCCGGTGATACTGGCTTGCGATGCCGGAATGATCTCACAAGCGCTTACCAATCTGTTGAAGAACGCCAGTGAAGCCATTGACAGTAAAATTGAAAGACAGCCAGCGTTCGCCGGTCGGGGAATTATTCGGACCCAACTGGTGTCAGAGGCGGCCACGGTGTCGTTCCTGATCGAGGACAACGGCATCGGCCTGCCGGCGACAGGCCGATCTGAACTGATGGAGCCCTACAAAACCACCCGCGAGAAGGGAACCGGACTGGGCCTCGCCATCGTCAAGAAGATTGCGGAGCAACATGGCGGCGTATTGCGCCTGGAGACAGCCGACACATTCGGCAGCGAAGACAGCGCGCCGGGCGCAAGAGTTGTGCTGACCTTGCCCATTCCTGGAAAAGACCGCGCGGAAGGAAGAGCAGACGTATGAGCGATATTCTGATCGTCGATGATGAAGCTGACATCCGCAATGTGATCAGTGACATCCTGAATGACGAAGGGTACGAAACCCGGACCGCGATGGATGCTGACGGAGCGCTGGGTGCTGTCGGGGATGCACCGCCCGATCTGATCATCCTCGACATCTGGCTTCAGGGCAGCCGGATGGACGGGATCGAGGTTTTGAAATCTGTCAAACGCGACAACCCGGACATCCCGGTTGTGATAATCTCTGGTCATGGGAACATTGAAATTGCGGTCGCTGCGATCAAGCAGGGTGCCTATGACTTCATCGAAAAACCGTTCAATATCGATCAGTTGATGGTCGTTGTTCAGCGTGCACTTGAAGCAGGGCGCCTGCGCCGCGAGAATGCAAGGCTGAAGGCGCATGAGAGCCGCGACATGACCCTCGTTGGCTCCGGTCAGGCGATGCAGCAATTGCGCAGCCATCTGAACCGGGTTGCGCGCGCAGCCAGCCGCGTCGTGCTGAGCGGCCCGTCAGGGTCGGGCAAGGAGGTCTGCGCCCGCTACATTCACGCCAATTCGAGCCGGGCCAGTGGGCCATTCGTGGTCTCGAACGCGGCCACCATCGAGCCGCATCTGATGGAGGAGGTTCTCTTCGGTCGCTCCCGCGATGACGGGCGCATTGAGAAGGGCCTCTTTGACCGCGCCCATGGCGGTACCTTGTTTTTTGATGAAGTGGCAGAGATGCCGCTTGGCACACAGGCCAAGATCCTGCGCATCCTCGTGGATCAGACCTTCGCGCGTCCGGGCGGCGGCGAAATCGTGCGCGTCGATGTGCGGCTCGTCTCGGCGACGACGCGGGATCTGAAACAGGAAATCGCGGAGGGACGGTTTCGCGAGGACCTTTATCATCGTCTGAATGTGGTGCCGATCGATGTCCCGCCACTGGATGCACGACGCGAGGACATTCCGGAGCTTGCCGAACATTTCGCGGCGCTGATTTCGCAACAGCAGGGCCTGGCGCGCCGCTGTTTCACCACCGACGCAGTGGCCGCATTGCAAACTTTTGCATGGCCCGGCAATGTCCGGCAATTGCGCAACCTGGTGGAGCGTCTGATGATCCTGGGCGGCGAGGGCGATGATATCTCGGCGGCCGAGCTGACCTCTGATCGGGGCAGGGGGCAGGATACGGGCACCGACGGCGGTGGCATCAGCGCCATGCAGGCAAGCCTGCCCTTGCGCGAAGCGCGCGAGCTGTTCGAGCGCGACTATCTGGTGGCGCAGATCAACCGCTATGGTGGCAATATCTCGAAGACATCGGCCTTTGTCGGGATGGAGCGTTCGGCGCTCCACCGCAAACTGAAATCACTGAATATCACGACAGCGTCGCTGGGCGGTGCCCGCATCGCGAAAGTCGAAGAGCAGACAGAGGCGGACGGCTGATCGGGTCAGCCATGCGGCCACACGGCTGCCGGCATCCTGATAGCACCATCCGAGCGCGGAGCAGTCGATGAAAGTCATCATTTGCGGGGCAGGCAATGTCGGAGGGCAGATCGCGTTGCGATTGTCCGAAGAAGGCCATTCGGTCACCGTGATCGACCAGAAACCTGAACTGGTTCGCCGTGCGACCGATCGGCTGGACGTGGCCGGGATCGTCGGCCACGCCGCGCATCCGGATGTGCAGGAACGTGCGGGTGCACCTGATGCTGACATGCTGATCGCAGCAACGCAGCTGGACGAGGTGAACATGGTCGCCTGTCAGGTGGCCCATTCGGAATTCAACGTGCCGCAGAAAATCGCCCGCGTGCGCGCCAAGGGCTATCTGCAAACCCGCTGGTCCGACCTTTTTCGCCGCGATCACATGCCGATCGATGTCGTCATCTCGCCAGAGACGGAGGTGGCGAAGGTCGCCGTCAGCCGGTTGGAGCGGCCGGCGGCATTCGACCTCTGGTGGTTTCTCGACGGCAAGGTGGCGGTGGCGGCGATCAACCTGCACAGCGACTGCGCGGTCGTGAACACGCCGCTGCGTCAGCTGACGGAGCTGTTCAGCACCCTTTCCGCGCAGGTTCTTGCCATTATCCGCGATGGACGGATGCGCATCGCGATGCCGGATGATCAGCTGCATGTCGGCGATCAGATCTACGTTCTGACCACCAAAGAGGATCTGGACAGAACCATCGCGATCTTCGTCGGGGAGCGTCCACCCGCCCGTAATGTTATCCTGATCGGTGCCGGCAATGTTGGACTAGAAGTCGCGACATTGCTGGAGGCAACCGCACCGGATGTACGCGTGAAGCTGGTGGAACGGGACCGCGCGCGCGCCGAATATGCTGCCGACCGGCTGGACCGCACGGTCGTTCTTTGCGGTGATGCGATGGACCCCGATATCCTTGAGGAGGCCGGCGTTGGCCGTGCCGAGGCGGTGATCACACTGACGCAGGACGATCGCGTCAATCTTCTCTCGGCGGCGCTCTGCAAGCAGGCAGGATGCGGTCAGACGATTGCGCTGACAACCGATGGCGTTCTGGCGTCACTTTCGCGGCAGATGGGTGTCGATGTGACCCTCAACCCTCGGGCAGCGACGGTTTCAACGATCCTGCGCCATGTGCGGCGAGGGCGGATCCGTGCAGTGCAGGTCGTTGGCGAGGGTGAGGCGGAGGTGCTGGAGGCGCAGATCCTCTCGACTTCGTCGGTTGCGGGTAAGAAGATCCGTGATGCCGGGTTTCCGCCCGCATCCGTCGTCGGTGCCGTAATGCACGGCAGCAAGGTCAGCCTGCCCCATGGTGATCTGGTGCTGCAGGCAGAGGATCGCGTGGTCGTCTTCGCCATCTCGCGGGAGGTAAAAGCAATCGAGCAACTGTTCCGCGTTTCTGTCGACTTCTTTTGATGAGCTGGCGCGGCCTGTCGGTTTTTGGTCTGCTACTCGTGCTGCTGGCCGCAATGATGCTGGTCCCGGCGGTATTTGTGCTCGCGACGGATGGCAGCGTAAATCTCGCCTGGGCCTTCATCGTCAGCGCCGTGATGACAGGCATGGGCGGTGGCTTGTTCCTGATTGCGACATACCGGCGCGTTGGCCGTTCCGCCGTTGTGGACGAATTTGGCGTGCTGCTGGCCGCGCTCCTGATCATGCCCGCAGCGGCTGCCATTCCCATGGCGCTTACCGTTCCCTACCTGCCCTTCGAAGCGGTATATTTCGAGATGGTATCGACCTTTACAACGACCGGTGCCAGCGTTTTCGATGACACGACAAAGGTTCATCCGGCAATTCATCTCTGGCGCGGCATGACCGCATGGCTTGGGGGCTTCATAGCCCTGATTATGGCCTATGCCCTGCTTGCCCCACGTAATCTCGGTGGTTTCGAGGTCCGCGCCGATCTCGGGCGGAGTGGTGCGGTCGGTCGCCTGAGAGGGGATCCAAAATGGGCCGGCGGTCGTGAGCAGGAAGCAGCAGCCGACCGGGTAGCCTCCGCCATCCGACAGGTCACCCCGGTTTACGTCTCGTTAACGGGCGGGTTGTTTGTACTGCTCGTCATCGCGGGGGCCGATCCGCTGGTCGCGGTTATCTCGGCGATGTCGACACTGTCGACCAGCGGTGTTCAGCCCGTCAATGGCCCGGTTTTCGCTGGCGGAGGGTTCGCGGCCGAAGCGATCGTCTTTGTCTTTCTGATCATGGCCGTCACACGCCACACCTATGGCAGCGGCGGGCAGGGGCCCCTGCGGTTCTATCGTCTGCCGAGCGATCCAGAGATGCGTATTCTCGTTGTGGCAGTGCTGGGTGTTTCAGGCTGGCTGTTCCTGCGACACTGGATTGGTATCCTGGATCTGGAGGCAGCCGATCCGATCCCGCCGATTACAGCTTTCTGGGGCGCTCTGTTTACCGCGCTCTCATTTGCGACCACCACGGGGTTTGAAAGTGCAGACTGGGACGCCGCGCGAATGTGGAGCGGGCTGGAGAATACGTCGCTCGTTCTCTTTGGTCTCGTGATCATGGGGGGCGGCGTCGCAACGACGGCGGGCGGGGTCAAGCTTCTGCGTGCATACGCCCTCTTCAAACACGGCACGCGGGAGATGGAGCGCCTTGTCAGGCCCTCGTCGATATCGGGCTCAGGGTCCGCCAAGCGCGGGTTGCGCCGCGAGGGCGCGCAGATCGCATGGGTCTTCGTGATGCTGTTTCTGGTCGCTCTTGCGCTGACATTGCTAGCGCTCAGCGTGACCGGACTGGCCTTCGAACCCGCATTGGCAGCCTCAATCGCCGCACTTTCGAATACCGGGCCGATCTTTACGACGGCGGAGCCCAACAGCAGCTGGCTGACATCGGTTTCGGCCGAGGGTCGCGCGGTTCTGATTGTAGCCATGGTACTGGGGCGGGTGGAGCTTTTGGCACTGATCGCGATGCTGAATGCCGACAACTGGCGCTAAATTCCATTTAATATGTAAATTTCCACTGGAAATGCTGCGCCGCAACGCACACATTCCCTGCATGCGCACGAGAAGCCGAAAAAATCGGTGAGAATGCGCAGCTAAAGAAGGACCATAATTATGGGTGCAGACAAGCAGAACTTGCAGGACGCTTTTCTAAATCACGTTCGCAAGAACAAGATCCCCGTGACGACTTTCCTGGTAAATGGGGTCAAATTACAGGGTGTAATCACCTGGTTTGACAACTTTTGCGTGTTGTTGCGCCGCGATGGTCAGTCCCAGCTGGTCTATAAGCACGCGATTTCTACTGTGATGCCGTCGCAACCAATCACGCTTTACGAAGGCGAAGACGCTGCAAACGAGTGATCCACTGCAGACCCGCAGTTTTGTCATTCATCCTGACCTTCTCAAAGGGCAGGACAAAGGTCGTGATGCCGAAAGCCAGCTTGACGAGGCGATTAACCTGACTGTTGCGCTTGATCTCGACGTCGTCGGATCGGAGATTGCGCGCCTTCAGCAACCGCGCGCGGGCTGGCTTTTCGGCTCTGGCAAAGTGGACAGTCTTGGCGACACGATCAGGGAGGCTGACGCCGAACTGGTTGTCGTCAACGGGGCGATCACGCCCAAGCAGCAACAGAATCTGGAAAAGGCGTGGAAGGTCAAGCTGATCGACAGAACCGGTCTGATCCTCGAAATATTTGGCGAGCGGGCGCAGACCCGCGAAGGCGCGTTGCAGGTCGAATTGGCCCATCTGGAATATCAGCGCAGTCGCCTTGTGCGGTCCTGGACCCATCTTGAACGTCAGCGCGGTGGTCTTGGTTTCGTCGGTGGCCCCGGTGAGACGCAGATTGAGGCTGACCGGCGTGCGCTGGATGAGCGGATGGTGAAGATTCGTCGCCAACTGGACAAGACCGTTCGCACGCGTGGCCTGCAACGCAGCGCCCGCAAGCGCGCGCCGTTTCCGGTCGTTGCGCTGGTCGGGTATACCAACGCTGGCAAGTCGACCTTGTTCAATCGTCTGACCGGGGCGAAGGTCATGGCCAAGGACATGCTTTTCGCAACGCTTGATCCGACCATGCGCGGCGTCGAAGGGGCAGGCGGCCAGCGCCTGATCCTTTCGGACACGGTGGGTTTCATCGCCGATCTGCCGACCCAGTTGATTGCCGCCTTTCGCGCGACGCTGGAGGAGGTTCTCGAAGCCGATATCATCGTTCATGTCCGCGATGCGAGCCATCCCGACGCTGCGGCGCAGGACCGCGATGTGCGCGAGACATTGGAGGCACTTGGCCTGAGCGAGAAGCAACTGGGCGAGGTTCTGGTGCTGCACAACAAAATCGACCTGTTGCCGGAGCCGGAGCGCAGGGCCCTGACCGAGCAATGCACGCGGCGCGATGACGAACTGGCCGTCTCGGCACTATCAGGTGCGGGTGTCGACGAGGCCCTGGCGGCCATCACCGCGAGGCTGACCGAACGCGACGTGGTCCGCCGCCTGTCACTTGGTCATGACAGCGGTGCCGCGCTCGCCTGGATCTACCGGAACTGCCAGATGCGGGCGCGTACCGATCACGAGGATGGTGTAGATGTCGAAGTTTCTGCCGCCATACCCGTGTTCGAGCGGCTCAACCGGCAGTTCCCCGACGTGCTGATGTATCACATCAGCGTCTGAACGCTATCTGGCCGCCTCAATTGCCGCGCGGATCACGTCGCGGTCGCCGATCTGATTGCACAAGGTCAGGATCAGTCGCGCATTGAATGCGTCACTCTCGGCCTTGTTCATCCCCTCATGGGCCCGCAGCAGTTCTTCGTAGAACCCGTCCGGGTCGGGGATGTTTGGGGTCGATGTCAGGGACATGGCTCAGGCCTTTCCGATTGATCGGCGTAGCGCCGCCGTGATCTTGGCCGGGTCGTAGTCTTGCCAGCGCGCCACGACATGCTGGTCCGGACGAACAAGGTAGATCGCCTGATGGGCCTCACCAAGATAGCGCTGCACCATTTGCTCTCCGGGCGCGCCAATATGGACAACGCTGGTCGCCAGTCCGGCTAACGTCACCGGCGCAGGGGGCGGGCCACCAAGGGCGAGGATCGTGAAATCACCGCCAAGCCGGTCAAGCAGGAAGCCATCATCAAGCGGCGCATCGGGGCAGGGCGCGCCGGGCCGGGAGATCGCGGGGCCACCAAGCGCATCCTCACCGAAATGCGCGAACCCGTCATAGGTACAGGGCACCGACAACCGCCCGGAATTGACGAGCGGTCGGGCGAAGGCGTGACGTCCGGCAAGGTCCAGCACGGCGGTGCGAAAAATTTTACTGATGTCTGATTTTGGAGTCATGAAATCGGTCGCCCGCGATGAATTGAGGATGTTCTCATCCGCGCCGTGTTCACGCTCTGCCGCGTAGCTGTCGAGAAGGCTTTGATCTGCCAGCCCCTTGCACACCAGATCCAGCTTCCAGGCCAGATTATCCGTATCCTGCACGCCGGAATTGGCACCGCGCGCGCCGAAGGGCGATACCTGATGCGCGGCATCCCCGGCGAACAGCACAGCGCCATGGCGGAACTTCTGCATCCGGCGACACTGGAACGTGTAGATCGAGGTCCATTCAAGTTCATAGTCCGGAGCCGTGCCGGTCTGGGAGGACAGCATCGCATCGACGCGTGTGCGGATGCGGTCCGGGTCCATCTCCACCTCGCGGTCGATATCCCAGCCGAGCTGAAAGTCGATGCGCCAGATATCATCGGGCTGCTTGTGGAGGAGCGCCGATTGCCCGCCGCCCTCGAAAGGGGGATCGAACCAGAACCAGCGTTCGGTTGGAAAGTCAGCCTTCATCTTCACATCGGCGATGAGGAAATTATCCTCGAACACCCGCCCATCGAAGCTGAGACCCATCATGTCCCGTACCGGAGAGCGCGCGCCGTCGCAGGCAATCAGCCAGTCGGCCTCAAGACCGTAAGGGCCGTCGGGCGTGTCGATGTCGAGCGTGACATGGTCGCCATGATCCGTCAGCCCGGTGACGAGGTTCTGCCCCCGGATCTCAATCGGGGCACCATCAGCCTGGGCGGCGCGAATGGCGTCAACGAGATAGCGTTCGAAATAGGGTTGCTGCAGGTTGATGAAGGCGGGGTTCCGGTGGCCAGGTTCGGGTTGCAGGTTAAACTCGAACAATTGTCCGTCTGCGTGGAAAACCCGCCCCACATTCCAGACGACGCCCTTGTCCACCATGGCCCGGCTGGCCCCCAACCGGTTAGCAATGTCGAGCGTGCGTTTGGCAAAACAGATCGCCTTGCTACCCAGCCCCGCGCCGTCATGGTCATCCAGCACCAGCGCAGGCGTGCCCTTCTTGCCAAGGTCGAGCGCAAGCGCGAGGCCGACAGGGCCGCCGCCTACGATCACGACCGGATGGCGAACCGGCGGGCCATCCTGCGCCGCCACCTTGGTGTAGGGGTAGAGCGCGAAGGCCGTCTTGTATCTGACCGCAACCATGACGCCTCCCTCCGATCAGCCCTGCAATGCCGCCCACATCTCCAGATCGCGCTCGGCGGTCCAGATGCGGGGATGCTCGATCCCGCGCGCCTCGTCATAGGCGCGGGCGACGTTGAAGGGCAGGCAATGCTCGTAAATCGCGTAATCCTTGAATTTCGGATCGCAGGCGGCGCGCACGGCGTCCCATGCCTCCTTCAACGAGCCGCCGCGCGCGGCGATGCGGGCGACGGGGTCGTAGGTGCTGTCGACAAAATCGCGGGTCGAGGCGAGCGCGCGGTCGACCGCCTCTTTGCCCAACAGCGCGCCGCCGCGGCCAGGCGCGATAGCATCGACGTCGAATGCCGCAATATTATCAAGCGTATGGCCCCATTCGTTGAAGTGGCCATCGCCGCAATAGCAGGCCGAATGATCCTCGACGATATCGCCCGTGAACATCACGTTCTCATCGGCCACATGAATGACGATATCGCCCGCCGTATGCGCACGCCCGAGGTGATGCAGATCGACTCGACGATCGCCGAGATAAACCGTCATGCTGTTGGAAAATGTTGTGGTGGGGTAGGTGAGGCCGGGAATGCTCTCGTGTCCTTCAAAAAGACGCGGGAAGCGTTGGAACTCGCTGTCCCAGTCTTCCTGCCCCCGCTCCACAACCATGCCGCGCGCCGCCTCGCCCATGATGATCTGATCCGCGCCATAGGCCGATGCGCCGAGGACGCGAACGGCATGGTAATGGGTCAGCACCACATGGCTGATCGGCTTGTCGGTGACGGTGCGGACCTTCTCGATCACTTTCGCGGCCAGGCGGGGCGTCGCCTGCGCCTCGACGATCATGACGCTGTTATCGCCGATGATGACGCCGGAGTTCGGGTCCCCCTCAGCGGTGAAGGCCCAGAGGTCGCGCCCGATCTCATCGAAGGTGATCTTCTTTTCGGTCATATCCTCTTGGGATGCGAATGCTTTTGCCATCGTGGTTTATCCTTATGCGGGCCTTATGCGGGGAATTTCGGGGCAGGGCGGATCGTTCCCGTGCAGGTGCCAAAGCCGATCTGATAGCCATCGCCCTTGGCCGCACCGTGCAGCGTGAGCGTATCGCCATCCTCAATGAAGGTTCGGGTGGCGCCGTCCTCCAGCGTCAGTGGCTCCTTACCGCCCCAGGTCAGCTCCAGCAGGCTGCCGCGCTCAGGCTTGGTCGGACCGGAAATCGTGCCGGAGCCGAGCAGATCACCGGCCGTCATGGCACAACCGGACGAGGCATGATGCGCCAGTTGCTGCGCGGCGGAATAGTACATCTGGTTGTAATTCGTCTCGCAGATGGTGGTTTCCTTGCCGCCTTCGGGCTGCATCGTGACGCTGAGCGCGATGTCATAGAGCATGGGCTTGGGTTCCCGCAGATAGGGCAGGAGGTCTTTTTCACGATCCGGCGTTGATGTCCGGAACGGCTCCAACGCTTCCTTGGTGACAATCCACGGACTGATCGAGGTGGCAAAGGCCTTCGCCTGAAACGGACCGAGGGGCTGATATTCCCAAGCCTGGATGTCGCGCGCTGACCAGTCGTTCAGAAGGACATAGCCGAAGATCATCTCATCCGCCTCGGCCACCGTCACGGGCTTGCCAAGATCGCTGGTGGTGCCGACGACGGCGCCCATTTCCAGCTCAATATCCAGCCGCTTGCAGGGGCCGAATGTGGGCATGCCCGCATCCGGCACCTTCAGCTGGCCATTCGGGCGCACGATGTCATGGCCGCTGATCACGACGGATGATGCGCGGCCATTATACCCGATGGGAATGTGCAGCCAGTTAGGGGGCAGGGCGTTCTCCGCCCCGCGGAACATCGTGCCGACATTGGTGGCGTGGTGACGGCCCGCGTAGAAATCCGTGTACTCGGCGATGAGGAACGGCATGTGCATCGTGGCATCGGCCTGGGGCACCAGGCACGGCTCCACCGCCTTGCGGTCCTTCGCACCCTTTGCCAGCAGCTCGGTCAGGCGCGCGCGCAGGGAAGACCAGCTCTTTGGGCCGAGATCCATCACCTCGTTCCAGTAGGGCAGGGCAAAGACGCTGCCATCCCCCAGCTTCACCAGACCGGCCTTTTCAACGGCCGCCATGTCGAGGATCATCTCGCCGATGGCTACGCCGCAGCGAGGCGTGGTGCCTTTGGTCGAAAAGACGCCATAGGGCAGATTATTTAACGGAAAGGGCGTCTCGGCGCTGTTGGCCGAGGCGACCCAGCTTTCGGTCAGGGGCATTGGGGTCTTCCTATTTCAGTCCGGGCGTGCCGTCGAATTTCTTCTCAAGGTCGGTCCAGCAGTCGATGTAATCGTCCTGCAAAGGGGCCTCGTTCGCGGCGAAGGCGGTCAGATGCTGCGGGAACCGGGTTTCGAACATGAAGGACATGGTGTTGTCCAGTTTCTCCGCCGCAAGCTCGGCATTGGTTGCCCCTTCGAAGGCGTTCTTGTCCGGCCCGTGGGGCAGCATCATATTGTGCAGCGACATGCCGCCGGGGATGAAGCCCTTCGGTTTCGCATCGTAAATGCCGTAGATATTGCCCATCAGTTCCGACATGACATTCTTGTGGTACCAAGGCGGGCGGAAGGTGTCTTCGGCGACCATCCAGCGCTCACGAAACAGGACGAAATCGATATTCGCCGTGCCCTCGACACCCGACGGCGCGGTCAGGACGGTGAAGATCGACGGATCGGGATGATCGAACAGGACCGCGCCGACCGGGCAATAGGTTCTGAGATCGTATTTGCAGGGCGCGTAGTTGCCATGCCAGGCCACCACGTCGAGCGGCGACTGCCCGATCTTCGTTTCATGAAACTGGCCAGCCCATTTGACCGTGACGGTGGAGGGCACATCGCGGTCCTCATAGGCAGCGACCGGTGTCTTGAAATCGCGCCGGTTGACCATGCAGTTCGCGCCGATGGGGCCGCGCCCCGGCAGATCGAATTTCTGCCCGTAATTCTCGCACGCGAACCCGCGCGCCGGACCATCCAGCACCTCGACCCGATAGACGAGCCCGCGGGGCAGGATCGCAATCTCCTGCGGTTCCAGATCGATCACGCCTAGTTCGGTGCAGAACCGAAGGTGGCCTTCCTGCGGGACGACCAGCAACTCGCTGTCGGCGGAGTAGAAATAGCTGTCCACCATGCTTTCCGTGACCAGATAGATATGCGCGGCCATGCCAACCTGCGTGTTCACATCGCCCGCCGTCGTCATGGTGCGCATGCCCGTCAGCCAGGTCAGGGGCTGATCCGAATGGGGCACCGGGTCCCAGCGATACTGGCCGAGCGAGATGACATCCGGGTCCACATGGGGCGCGGATTTCCAGTAGGGCAGATCGATTTTCGCGAAGCGGTGCGTGTGCTTGACGGAGGGGCGAATGCGATAGCACCAGGTCCGCTCATTCTGGTGGCTCGGTGCGGTGAAGGCGGTGCCGGATAGCTGCTCGCCATAGAGGCCGTAATTCACTTTCTGGGGTGAGTTCATGCCCTGTGGCAATGCCCCCGGCAGCGCCTCAGTCTCAAAATCATTGCCAAAGCCGGGCATGTAGCCGGCATGGGTGCCAACGGGGGTTGCGGCGCTCTTGAGGGCGGCGGGTTTCACATCCTTGTTCATGGGGCCAGACCTTTCGATATCTTCTCCGAACAGATTGTGGAGCTGGTACTAGTTGCTTTTGTAACTAACAAGGGCTAGTTCGCCCTTCATGATGGAAAACGAAGAATTCGATCTGCGCGATTTCATGCCGTATCTGCTGAACCAGGCGGCTGAGCGGCTGAGCGTCGACTTCCAAGCCAATTACAGAGGCCGCTACGGCATGTTGCGCACCGAATGGCGTGTGCTCTTTCACCTTGGCCGCTACGGCGCGATGACGGCACGGGCGCTCTGTGATCTGGCTGGCATCCACAAAACCAAGGTCAGCCGCGCCGTCGCCGCGCTGGAGGCGAAACGCTTCCTCACCAGAGCCCCGCAAGAAGAAGACCGGCGCCACGAGACCCTGAGCCTGACGCGTGCGGGCGACGCGGCATATCAGGAGCTTTCAGCGGCGGCCCAGACATTTGATCGCAAACTGATGGAAGCGTTCAGTGAAGAGGAACAAGTGATCCTGCGCAACTGCCTCCGCCGCATTGCGCAATTACCGAAGGCAGATGGGGATGATGGTATGGCGTGACGACATAAGGCGTCGAGGTTGCTCAGGTTTTTAATTCACATAATAATGATTATAGGCCATTAGGCTTGTAGCTGCAAAGCTAAAATGTCACCCATGAGCAATTCAGGAATGTCACTCTGCCTTCGAAGTGGGCTGTGGCGTTCATACGTTTTGTGATGCTATTGTTTCTCCATGATTGATCTCAAGAAAGAAATTGAATCTGTTTTTGGCCATGTCGAACTACCCTATGGGCTGTTCTATGAATTTGATTTTGCTCTCAGATTTGAGTTGGGTGGTGAAGGCGTTAGCACAAGACGACCCATTAGGCGGTTCATCCAAGCATTTGAAAGAGCTGAAGCCGTAGCGGCAGACCTGTTTGAAAGATCATCGGTCTGGCTACTTAGTTCTACCTATGGTGAGGCCAGCCCTCCGAAGAAGCACTTTAAACTCTTTAAAACCATTGGGCTGTCTCGGAGTGACTTCACCGACCTGGGAGCTGTTGCCCAAAACGATGCGGACCACATCGAGGAATTTGGCAAAGACCGTTATCGTCATTGGGCTGGCACTTTGTTAGATAGCCCAGATTTAATCAAGGAGGCGATTTGGCTGGCTCTTGGTGCTGAACTTGGTATCCGACCTGCGGCAAACGCTAGATTATACTTTGCCGACTTCGAAAAACAGATTGTCCTGCACCCATACGATGACCGGGGCATGGATGTAATCGCCATGCGAAAAGAAGCGCTTTCCGACTTGTACAGGTCACGGCACTCCTGGCTTCTCGAATACCATATGGCTAGCATGAAAACCGTATTTGAGGAGGCATAAGCGCTGCGTTGTCAGCCCCCCGCTGCCCCTTCTGCACGTCTGTGCTCGTAATAAACTTCCATCTTTGACGGACGACCAGGTGGGCGGCCTTCAAAGATGGAAGCGTATTATGAGCGGCGGCGGGCCGAACGGGCCAAAGAAGCAACAGCACAAAACGATGGCCAGTAGTCACATCAAAGTGTCCGAGAAACGAGTAGTACGACAATCAAGACAACCGTGCCGATCAAGAACCCCCACCCAAGCACGAGATACAAATCTCTCAATCTGTCAGAGAAAAGCACTCTCAGCGCGTCTACATGATCTGTCGGCTTGTCGTTCCAAGTCTCAAAAATCCGAGGAAAAACAGAGGCCAAACCGTGTGCCATCCCAACTGGTAGCAATAACGCGATAACGCTCAGGCCAACTGCACTACCCAAAACCCCACTAAGCGTCCAAGCATCCGATGACGCATCAATGATAGTCATCACGATAATGATGGTGCAAAAAATGGTGTTGATCGCCATCAGACCAGCTCCAAATCGCTGCATGCGCGTTTCGGGCGCTGTCCGAGCCCAGAATCGAAGAATGCGCCGAAAACTTAGGTGCACAAGCAATCCCCATCAACAAAGTAACACCAGTGTAATCGTCATCTTAAGGTATGTGACATCGCAAACCGCAAAGCCAGCCAGGGCTGCGATAATTGAGGTCTCCACCCTGTCAGACTTTGCTCCCGTCGCGCCCCTTGGTGACACTTCTGCTTTGCAAACCCAGTGACATTTCTACCTGGTTGCAACATCGCACGACCCCCGCCGCTTCTGGTATTGCGAGCCGACGCAACGCCGCGCAGCCTTCCATTAATCGCAAGAACGCTGCTCCGCCAGCGCACCCTTTAGACCGTTCGGATAAAGCGGCAGACCGCCGCCATCCAACCGGGACAAGTCAAACCAGTGCGCAGTGCAAGGCGTGCCGTTGTCCTCCCGATACGCGATGGTCCCGTCTCCCGCATAGACACTGTCCGGAAAGATGACGTCCGAAATGAATGTGACTTCATGGCCGACCGAGCCGAGATGGGTATAGATGTTCTCCAGTATGATTGGGACGCCTTTCACGCTGCCATCATCACGGTGGATTTCTCTGGCGAGCAGATGCCCGTTTCGCCAGACGAGACCGAGGGCTTTCACCCGAATAACCTGTTGCGGTCGCCAGACTGTCATTGATCCGTCCCCCGCGTCCCGGCCCCTACCCGATCAGCCGCCGCACCGCGTCGCACCAGCCGTCATAGCGCTCCGCCCGCAGCGTTTCGTCCATCGTCGGCTCGAACCGGCGCTCCAGCGCCCAGGATTTCGCGAACTCGGCGGGCGCGGGGGCAATGCCGACGGCATAAGCGGCGAGGTACGCGGCCCCAAGCGCTGTCGTCTCCGTAACGATGGGACGATCCACGGGCGCGCCGAGCTGGTCGGCTAATGCCTGCATGGCCCAGTCGCTCGCGGTCATGCCACCATCGACGCGCAGGACGGTTTCGCCGCCGCCGCGCCAGTCCCGCTGCATCGCACCGAGGAGGTCCTGCGTCTGATATGCGACGCTTTCAAGCGCGGCGCGCGACATCTCCGCCGGGCCGGTGTTGCGGGTGATGCCGAAGATTGCCCCGCGCACATCGGGGCTCCAGTGCGGCGCGCCGAGGCCGGTAAAGGCCGGGATCATGTAGATCCGCTGATCCGGGTCCGCAGCGGCGGCCAGCGCTTGGGTATCTGCGGCGCTTTCGATCACACCCAGCCCGTCACGCAGCCATTGCACGACCGCGCCCGCGATGAAGATCGATCCCTCCAGCGCATAGGTCGGCGTGCCGTCGATCTGATAGGCGATGGTGGTCAGAAGGCGATTGGTCGACGTCACCGCCTGCGCGCCGGTGTTCAACAGCGCAAAGCAACCTGTGCCGTAGGTCGATTTCATCATGCCCGGCTCAAAACACGCCTGCCCCACCGTTGCCGCCTGTTGATCGCCTGCAACACCGCGAATTGGAACGGCACTGCCCAGAATATCTGGCAGCGCTTCGCCATAGTTCCCGGCGCTGTCGCGCACCTCCGGCAGCATTTTGCGCGGCACACGGAAAAGTGCCAGAAGGTCGTCGTCCCATCGCCCGTTATGGATGTCATAGAGCATGGTTCGCGCCGCATTCGTCGCGTCCGTCGCATGTACCCTGCCCCCGGTCAGCCGCCAGATCAGAAAGCTGTCGACGGTGCCGAAGGCCAGCTCGCCCGCCTCCGCCCGTGCCCGCGCGCCCGGTACATGATCGAGTATCCACGCGGCCTTGGTGGCTGAGAAATAGGGGTCGAGAACAAGGCCAGTGCGCGCAGTCACGAGCGCCTCGTTGCCCGCCTCCTTGAGCGCTGCGCAGATATCCGCGGTGCGCCGGTCTTGCCAGACGATCGCGTTGTGGATCGCCTCGCCCGTCGTCCTGTCCCAGATAATCGTCGTCTCACGCTGGTTGGTGATGCCGATTGCCGCGACATCCGCCGCAGACAGCGCGGCGTCCTTCAGGGCCTCTCGGCACATCGCTAGGGTCGATGACCAGATATCTTCCGCATCATGCTCCACCCAGCCGGATTTCGGAAAGATCTGGCGAAATTCCTGCTGCGCGATCGTAACAGGCGCTAGCGCGGCGTCGAACAGGATGGCCCGGGATGATGTTGTGCCCTGATCAATGGCAAGGATGTGATCGACCATGACAATTCCTCTGTCCTCTAGGCGCTTCGGGGCAGGCTCCTGCAACTTGGCGATGATTGCAACGGGCACCGCAAGCCATCCATGGCGATTGCTCGCCCGCAACGCTCTCGTCAGGTCGTGTCAAGGCCGCTAAGTACGGGCCATGAAGAGTGACCACATGCCCGTTGGGCCGATTCTCCGCCTGCTGATCTGGCTGCTGCCACTGGTATTGGTCGCTTGTACCGCAGATGACGCAGAGGACGATATTGGTTTTGAGCGTCCCGCAACTGCCGTCGACTACACCGTTGAACTGACTGGCGTGACAAATGAACGGGCGCTTCGCCTGATGGAGCAGGCGCTGGAAGTGTATCGCAAGCAGGAGGATGGCGCACAAAGCATCGCATTCCTGCGCCGCCGTGCACAGGGCGATATTGCGACCGCGCAGAAGATCCTACGCTCCTTCGGGTATTACGAGGCGGTGGTCGATATCGACGTCGATAGCGCCACTGATCCCGGCACCGAGCAGAGCACCAGCCCACCGGCGGAAGGCGAGCCGCTCCCGCAGGCGGTGGTGCGCTTCATGGTCGACGAAAAGCGCCAGTATACGCTGGCTGACCACGACATCCTGCTAATCAACACCGGCCCGGGCACGCGCCCTGCCCCGCCGGATGCCGCGGCGCTCGGCTCGCCGGTGGGCCAACCGGCGCGCGCGTCGCGCATACTCGGCGCGGAAAATCAGGCGGTTCTCGATCTGCGCGCATTCGGGCGGCCCTATGCCACACGCACCGACCGCGATGCGGTTGCCGACCCTGACGTGGCCGAGATCGAGGTGACGACGACCATTGATGCCGGCCGTGCCTATGTGTTCGGCGGTGTCACCTATCAGGGCAACCTGACTGTGGACCGAGAATATCTGGAGACCTATCGCACATTCGATGCCGGTCAGACGGTCGATCCGGAAGCACTGACCGCGTTTCAGCGCGCGCTCGCCTCCACCGGCCTTTTCAATGCCGCGAGCGTTAACCTGCCGCAGGACCCGCCGGAGGGAGCCATAGCGCCCGTCGAGGTGGTGCTGGAGGAGGCACCGGCCCAGACCATTTCGGGCGGTGTTCGCTTTGACACCGATGTCGGACCGGCGGTGCGCGGCGGGTACGAACACCGTAATCTCTTCGGCGCGAATGAGACGCTGTCCCTTGAGGCCCTCGTAGGGCTGGAGGAACAATCCCTCGACAGCCGCTACCGTGTGCCGCAATACGGTCGCTCCGGCCAGGATCTGGTTCTCGGTCTGGAATTGCGACGGATCAAGGACGAAGCATTCGAGGAGATCGGCGGCACCTTCGCGGCGGGGCTGGAGCGGGAGATCACGCCAGAGCTGACGATCGGTGCGGGCGGTTTGCTGGAGCTGAGCCGTCTTGCGGATATCGATGGCACCAAGACCAGCCGCCTGGTCGGTTTGCCGGTCTTTGTGGCCTATGACAGCACCGATGATCGGCTCGACCCGAGCAAGGGCATCAAATCGCGGATCTCGGCGACACCGTTGACGGGCGTTGTCGGCGGCACTCCGGCAGCATTTGCCATTCTGGACGGCACGCTTTCGACCTATTTCGACATTCTTGGCGACCGTAAATACATCTTCGCGGCGCGTGGCCGACTGGCCTCGGCGCTGGCAGGAGATGAGGATATCGTGTCCGCAAACAGACGTCTCTTTTCGGGTGGCGGCGGGTCAGTCCGCGGCTATGCCGAACGCTTCATCGGACCGCTTGATGCAGAGGGGGAGCCGACAGGCGGCCTCTCGGCAATCGAACTCGGGGGGGAGCTGCGCGCGCGGGTCTCCAGCACCATCGGCGTCGCGGCCTTTGTCGAGGCGGGCTCCGTCTCCAATGAGGTCGTTCCCGTGTTCGATGAAGGCGTGAGGGTGGCCGTGGGCGGCGGCGTGCGGTATTTTTCGCCCATTGGACCCTTGCGGGTCGATGTCGGCGTGCCGGTCAATGGCCGTTCCGTCGATGATGCGTTCCAGGTCTACATCTCAATCGGGCAGGCATTCTGATGAAACGCTATCTCGTCTCGCTGATCATACTCGCCGCGCTTCTGGCCGGACCGCCCGTTGCGGCGCAGTTTTCCTTTCTGGGCCTCAAGAACTCGCTGGTGCAGTTCGCACTGGAGCAGATCTCGGTACCGGGTGAGTTGGAGATCACAGCGGAGGGCGTGGAGGATACGGATGAAGGCGCGACAGACATTGTCGGGTTGGCCATCGCTGACAGCGAGGGGGAGTGGTTGCGGATCGACCGTCTGTCGCTGCGCTGGAATGCCAGCCGCATCCTGCGCGGTGAGTTGGAGATCAACCGCCTCGCGGCCAGTGGTGTCGATGTGCGCCGGGCCCCTGCCCCAGGCTCTGCCGAGGTTGAGGTCAAGGAAGACGCCGCCATCGCGCAGACCGACGACGATCCGTTTGACTGGCCCCGCGCGCCAATTTCCGTGCGCGTCGATGAATTGCAATTTCAGGATGTGCAGATCGCCGACGGGCTGATCGCGCCGCAATCGCTTCGATTCGACGCGGATGGCGCGTTTCGCGATGAAGGTGACGAGCAATCGCTGAACCTATCGGTCCTGCGGACTGACGATATCGCCGGGACGATCCTCGTCGATTACCTCCGCGATTTTGCCGCAGAGACGCTCACGCTCACCTTGCAGGCCGAAGAAGCGGCGGGCGGGCTGACCGGCACCCTGGCCGGGTTCCCGCCGGATAGCGCCAGTCGGATTGACTTCTCCGGCAGCGGCCCTCTGAACGACTGGGCATTGCGCTTCGATGCGGAGGCGGAGGAAGTCGTCGCAATCCGCGGCACTGCGCAGCTCAACGCTGTCGCACGGCTCGCGGCCAAAGCCGATTTTGTGCTGGTGCCGGGCCAGTCCCTTTCACCTGCCGTCCAACGCGCGCTGGCACCGGAAGCCCGCCTGCGCGTTGACGTGACCGAGGATGAAAATGGCGTCGTGCGGATCAATGAGGGGTCACTGTCCTCCACCGATGTCACCCTGCGGGCTGACGGGTTTTTCGACCGCGCGCAGGCGCTCGCGGATATCAATCTGGTGCTTGATGTCGATGGCAGATTGTCGGACCTCGCCGAAGGCGTGGCGTTTGCGGCGCTTGGCTTCGATGGCAGCGTCACCGGACCGGTTGGCGATCTGAATGCGCGCGGTGCACTGACGCTGGATGATCTGCGCACAGCACCTGTTGATGTCGGGTCGGCAGCGCTGAATGTCGATGTGCAGATCAGTGAGGAGATCAAGGCGATCGTTGATGGCCGGGCCTCAGCACTGCGGCTCGACCGGATCGACAGCACCCTCCTAGGTGAGGCTGAGCTGAATATCGACGTTCTTTATGCGGGCGACACTGTCGCGCTGAATCAGTTGGCAATCACGGCGCGGCCCCTCTCGCTGACGCTCAATGGCGATGCTGATCTGGCTGCCGAGGCGGTGACCATGCGCTACGCGCTCTATGCGCCGGATCTTGCGCCCATTGCGGCGGCTTACGAGACTGATGCCGCAGGCGGGGTCAGTGTGGAAGGGAGGGTCAGCGGCCCCTTTGCCGCGCCCCGGCTCGACGGGCGGGTCGATCTGACTGCGCTGGAGTTTCAGGGCGAAAGCTATGGTCAGGTTGCGCTGATCCATGATGCGGTTCTTGACGCTGACCCGAGCGGGTCTGCCGATCTGTCTGCCGATGGCTCCCGCTTCGGTCCCGTCACCTTTCGCGGTGATTTCGCGCTGGCCGAAGAGGTGCTCGCGCTCAGCGATCTGACAGCGACAGGGCTGGGTGCGACCATCGATGGCGACGTGAGCGTCGATCTGGCAACGACGCTTGCGGACGGGACCATCGCGCTGACTGCGCCGGACCTGTCGGGCTTTTCCGCCGTGACAGGCCAGACGGTGCGCGGGGCCGCAAACGGCAACGTGGTCATCAATTCAGACAATGGCGCGCAGAACGCGTCGGTCGATCTTGCAATCAGCGGGATCGAAGCGGCGGGCGTGGCGCTGGTCGAAGGCGATGTGAAGGCGCAACTGAATGATGTGCTTGGCGCGCTGTCGCTCGACGCGGCGGTGCGGTTCGAGGGGCTGGTGGCGGGCGGTGCTGAGGTTGCATCAGGCACGCTAGACGCCGTTGGTGATCTAGCCGCGCTGACGCTGAATGCCGATGTGGCGCGCATCCGCTCCGGCGACATCACACTGGCACGCGCGGGGCTGAACGCTGACGTCACGGATGTGGCAGCGGATGATCCGGGCATCAGCGCCAACTTGACGCTGACGGACGCCGATCTTGGCGCTGCGCAGCTAGGCACAACCACCATCACCACATCCGGGCGTTTGTCCGCCCTTGCGCTCGATCTCGACACCAGCGGTACGCTTAGCAATGAGGATCCGCTGGTGGCCAGCGTCTCGCTCAATGCAAATCTCAAGGACGCAATCGGCGCGACCATCGACAAACTGCGCGTCCGGCTGAAGGAGGATGACGACGCAGTCCTTGTTGCCCTCCGCCAGCCCCTGCGGATCAGCCAGTCTCAGGGGGCCACGACGATCAGCGATCTCGATCTCGCCCTGCCGGGCGGTGCGCTGACGGGGGATGCCACAATCTATGGCACCGGCATTGCGGGCGATCTCGCGCTCGACATCGCTGACCTGCGACCGCTCGCGAAATTTGCATCGGTTCCGGTGGAGCGTGGCGCGCTTGATATGACCGCTGCGTTCGACACCCGTCCCGCCCGCGCAGCGGCAACCGTGGTGCTGAATGCGCCCGGCTTTCGATTTGCCGACGTGGTTGCCGATGTCGGTGCGGTCGATCTGCGTTCGGACATCGCGTGGAACGGCCGCGTTGCCGATGTCACGGCGACGGTGTCCGGCCCCTTTGGCGATCCCCTCAGAATTGCGGCCGGGCTGCCACTCAGGGCAGGCAATGGCCCGGTGCCGACGCTGCCCCAGTCGGGTGAACTGACCGGCAGCATCGACTGGCGGGGTGAAATCAGCCGTTTCTGGGCCTTGGTCCCTGCCCCGGGCCATGTGCTGGCGGGCGACACGCTCGTCGCATTGCGTCTGGGCGGCACTGTTGGTGAGCCGGATATCGGCGGCAATATCTCCGTCTCAAACGGGCGGTATGAAAACCTTGATGTCGGCACGATCCTGATGAACCTCACCGTCGATACCGAGATCAGCGGCACAGGCGCGTTCGTGGTCAATCTCGATGCGGATGATGGCGCGGGCAGACCGGTCAATGCCGATGTGATTATCTCTGACGGAACGCTCGACGCACGCATCGCGGCGGACGGTGCAACGCTCGTCCGGCGCGACGATGCGACGGCGTCCATCACCCTCGACATTGCGGCACGCGGCGCGCTGGCAGCCCCCGATATTGCGGGCACAATCAATATCGACAAGGCCGAAATCCGCCTGATCGCCGCCAACCCGCCCGGTATCGCCGATCTTGGCGATGTGCGCATCAAGGGGGAAGAGCGACCAGAGCCGCCGCCACCTTTCGGCGAGGATATTGACCTCAACATCGACATCACCGCGCCGCAGGATGTGTTTGTGCGCGGGCGCGGCCTCGACACCGAATGGATGATCGATCTGGAGGTTCGCGGCACCGCCGCCGTGCCGCGGATCAAGGGGCTGATCGAGGCGCGGCGCGGTACGCTCGACTTCCTTGGCCGGCTGTTTGAGCTGGACCCCGGTGTGGTCCGGTTCACCAATTCCCGCATCATCGATCCCATGCTGGACATACAGCTGCTGCGTGAAAATGACGGGATTGTCGGCGGGATCGCGGTCAGCGGCACCGGGCGCGACCCGCAGATCAACTTCACCTCGCAGCCTGCCCTGCCAGAGGAAGAGGTTCTGCCGCGCGTGCTTTTCGGCAGCTCCAAGCAATCACTGTCGCCGACAGAGGCGCTGCAACTTGCCATTGGGGTCGCAACGCTGCTGGACGGGTCAGGCGGTGGCATTGATTCGGTGCGTGGTGCCATCGGGGTCGATGTTCTGCGGATCGATGGTGAAGGAGCCGACACGACGGTCACCGTCGGCTCCAACGTCGCCGATGGCGTCTTTGTCGGTGCAAAGCAGCCAATCGGAGGCGGCTCCGCCTCCGTCCAGGTGGAGGTTGAGGTCTTCGACAACGTTACCATCGACAGCGAGGTCGGTCCCGATATCGGTACATCCATCGGTTTGAACTGGAAAAAGGATTTCTGACGACGCTATGGTCGCGTACCAAATATCGGGACCGCGATGCCAGACAGATATCCACGCAACATGATCGGCTATGGCGCGACCCCGCCCGACCCGCAATGGCCGGGCGGCGCGCGTATCGCTATGCAGATCGTGGTCAACTACGAAGAAGGTGGCGAGAACTGCATCCTCCACGGTGATGCGGCATCCGAGGCATTTCTGTCCGAAATTGTCGGGGCCGCCCCCTGGCCCGGTCAGCGCCACTGGAACATGGAATCGATCTACGAATACGGTGCGCGCGCGGGGTTCTGGCGTCTCCATCGTCTGTTCACCGGCCTAGATATCCCGATCACCGTCTATGGTGTCGCTACCGCGCTGGCCCGTGCGCCCGAACAGGTGACCGCGATGCAGGATGCGGGGTGGGAAATCGCCTCACACGGGTTGAAATGGATCGACTACCGCGATCACAATGAGGCGGACGAGCGCGCAGATATGGAGGAGGCAATCCGCCTCCACACCGAAGTGACCGGCGCGGCCCCGCGCGGCTGGTACACGGGGCGGTGTTCGGCCAATACTGTGAAGATGGCGACGGCGACCGGGAAATTCGACTATCTATCAGATGCCTATGATGATGATCTCCCATACTGGATCAATATGGGCGCGCGCGATCAGTTGATCATCCCCTACACGCTGGACTGCAACGACATGCGCTTTGCGACGCCGCAAGGGTTCAATGCGGGGGATCAGTTCGAAGCGTATCTTTGCGACAGTTTCGATACTCTGCGCGCCGAAGGTTTGGCAGGTACGCCAAAGATGATGTCCATCGGCCTTCACTGTCGCCTGGTCGGGCGACCAGGTCGGATCGCCGCTCTCAGCCGGTTTCTCGATTATGCCCGCAGCCATGATGACGTCTGGTTTCCCAGACGCATCGACATTGCGGAGCACTGGGCGAGGACGCATCCGCCGAAGCGCCCTGCCCTGATCCCCAGTGCGATGTCGCGGGCCGATTTCATCGCGGCATTCGGCGGGATATTTGAACATTCCGAATGGGTTGCAGAGGGCGCTTACGAGCTGGAGCTTGGGCCCGCCCATGACCGCGCCACGGGGCTGGCGCAAGCGATGGCGCGGGTCTTTCGCGGCGCATCTGACGAAAAGCGGCTTGAGGTTCTGCGCGCGCATCCTGATCTCGCGGGCAAGCTGGCAGCAGCGAAACGCCTGACCGCAGCCTCCACTGCCGAGCAGGCCTCTGCCGGACTCGACGCGCTGACCGATGGCGAACATGCGCTCTTTCAGGACCTGAACACGCGCTATGTCGCCAAATTTGGCCACCCCTTCATCATTGCGGTGCGCGACAACACCAAGGACAGCATTCTCGCCGCGTTCCAACGCCGCATCGATCATGATGCCGCGACAGAACTGGCCGAGGCATGCCGCCAGGTCGAGCGTATCGCCGCCCTGCGCCTGAGGGAGCTTTTGCCATGAACTACTACACGCCACCTGGCGGCCTGCCGGTGCAGGAAACAGTGATGACCGACCGCGCAATCTTCACCACTGCCTATGCGGTCATCCCCAAGGGTGTGATGACGGATATTGTCACCAGCGTCTTTCCGGGTTGGGATGCCACGCGCGGATGGGTCCTCGCCCGCCCGATGACCGGTTTTGCCGAGACCTTTGCCCAGACGATCATGGAAGTGCAGCCCGGCGGCGGTTCCGAAATGCCGGAGCCTGATGGCGAGGCGCAGGGTGCCTATTTTGTCGTAGAAGGAACCCTGACGATTGCAATGGCCGGAGAGACGCACAAGCTAAAGCCTGGCGGTTTTGCCTATCTGCCGCCGGGCGCGATCTACAGCGTCTCGAACGCGTCCACCAAGCGAGTGGTTTTCCACTGGATTCGCAAAGCCTATGAGCCCGTGCCCGGCCTGCCAGCGCCGCAAGCAATCTTTTCCTCCGACAAGACGGTCGCCGCGCGGCACATGGCCAATACTGACGCTTGGTCGACAACACGGTTCATGGATCCGGAGGATTTGTCCCACGACATGCATGTCACGGTCGTGACGTTTCAGCCCGGCGGCTCCATCCCTTTTGCCGAAACCCATGTGATGGAGCATGGGCTCTATGTGCTTGAAGGCAAAGGCGTATACCGCCTGAATGGTGACTGGGTGGAGGTGGAAGCGGGCGATTTCATGTGGCTGCGCGCCTTCTGCCCGCAAGCCTGCGTCGCCGCCGGGCCGGATCCCTTTCGCTACCTTCTCTACAAGGATGTGAACCGGCACCCAAAGCTGCGCCTGCCATGACGATCATCCATGTGGAGCCGCTGAGTACGGCGGCCTTCGCCCCGTTCGGTGACGTCATCGCCCTGCGTGATACCCCTGACAAGGTGATCAATCAGGGCCTGTGCGGTCGCCATCACGATCTCGCCATGCTGGATTTTGCGGATGGGCGTGCAGGGATCAGCCTGTTCGATGCAGTGCCGCGCACCCTGCCCCTGAGGCTGGAGATGATGGAGCGGCATCCGGACGGCTCACAAGCTTTTCTGCCGATGACGGCGCATCCGTTTCTGGTCATCGTCGCGCCGGATGGGGGCGGCAGGCCGGGCACGCCGCGCGCTTTTGAAACCACACCGGGTCAGGGCGTCAACTATCATCGCGGCACCTGGCACGGCGTCCTCACGCCCTTGCACGCGCCGGGTCTCTTCGCTGTCGTGGACCGGATCGGAACCGGCGACAATTTGAAGGAACACTGGTTCGACCGGCCCTACACGGTTCATGCCTCCGCCTGAGGCTTCGTCGTCGCGGCTACCGACGGCAGGCCGGAGCGGATATGGAGATCGCGTTGCGGGAAGGGAATTTCCACGCCCGCTCTCTTCAGCGCACGCCAGACATTCAGGAAGGCATCCGATGTGACATTGGCGACGCCGTTTTGCGGATCAGCGATCCAGAACCGCGCTTCCAGATCAATCGCGCTGTCACCAAATCCCTTCACCAGCACATTGATCTTGTGGCTGCCCAGAACGCGCGGCGTACTGGCGACGGCATCGCGGATGATCGGGATTACCGCATCCAGATCGGTGTCATACGATACGCCGACCGGCAGCTTGCGGCGCACCGCTGTGTCGGAATGGGTCCAGTTGATGACCCGGCTAACGATGAATTCCTCGTTCGGGATCAGATGTTCCGTCCCGTCGCGGGTGCGGATCGAGGCATAGCGCGCGCCAAGGCTCGTCACCCAGCCATAGGTATCTGCAACCTCCACCACATCGCCGGGCTTGATGGACCGATCCGTCAGAATGATCACGCCGCTGACAAAGTTCGAGACGATCTTCTGAAGGCCAAAGCCAAGTCCAACACCGATGGCACCGGAGAAGACCGCAAAGGCCGTCAAGTCGACCCCCACGGCGTTCATTGCAATCAGGATCGCGATCAGCATGAAGGACAGGCGCACACCCTGCACGATGAGGGTCTGCACAGACGGCGTCAGGTTTTTTGACCGATGGACCCGCCGGTTCACAATGCGCGACAGGGTCGTCGCCAGCCATAACAACACGATTGCCAGCGCCAGCGCCTTGATCACGAGATAGAGTGATATTCGAAGGTCGCCCGCAGTGAACGCGATACTGTCCAACAGCTCAATCGTCGGGGTCAGCAGGCGCAGCGCGTTCAGTGCCGCAACGATCCAGGCCGTCAGGGCAAAGAGCCGCGACCAGAACGGATCGGCAACCACGGAAGAGACGAGCCGGATCAGGATCCATGCGTTCAAAAGGCTCGCGGCCAGCCGCGTGAGGTTGTTGGGATAGCCGAGCCCGATCAGAACCGCTGAACCGATCCAAAGGATCAGAACCCAGGCAAGCGGCAGCGCCAGGCTCTTCAGAACGCGCCCGATGCGCGAGACTTCCTGATCATCGGAAGACGGGAAAACCCGCTCGATCACCCGGCTGCTCAGCCCCCGGAACAAGAGCGCAAGGAAGCCAGCGGCCGCGATCAGGCAAAGCTCTACGATACCGTTGATCGACAGGATCTGCGGTGCCAGCGTCTCGTAGATCGTCTGGAAATAGCCGGTCAGAGGCGCAAGATCTTCGGACAGCCCTTTGACGACCGTTTCGATCCCCTCGGCTGTGGGATCAGCCACCTCCTCATGATTTGCCATCGCCACCTCCGCCGGTCGAGCCTAGCGGGAAGTTGTGAAGGCGCAAGAGGCAGCGCCTGGCGATCCATGCCGGCATGGGTCTTGGCCGTTGCCGCCGTTGAAAATCCGGTTATGGTCTGTTTCATAACAGGTTCAAACGATCTCAGGGAGGATCACCATGTCATTCAGGACATTGAAGACAGCGGCGCTGGCCGCAACGGCCATTGCCATTGCCGGTGAGGCGATGGCGGTCGAATGGAACGTATCGGTCTGGGGCAAGCGGCGCGCCTTTACCGAACATATCGAAAAGATGGCGGAGCTGGTGTCGGCCAAGACCAATGGCGAGTTCACCATGAACATCTCCTATGGCGGTCTCTCGAAGAACAAGGAGAACCTTGACGGGATTTCCATCGGTGCCTTCGAGATGGCCCAGTTCTGCGCCGGCTATCACCGAGACAAGAACCCGACCATCACCGTGCTGGAATTGCCCTTCCTCGGCGTCAGCAATCTGGAGGAAGAGGTCGCCGTCAGCCACGCGGTCTATGGCCATCCCGCCGTGCAGAAGGATCTGGCACGCTGGAATGCAAAGCTGCTGATGACCTCGCCCATGCCGCAATACAACATCGTCGGCACCGGTGAGCCGCGTGATGAGCTGAGCGAGTTCGACGGCATGCGCGTGCGCGCCACCGGCGGGCTTGGTCAGGCATTCTCGGCGGTTGGCGGCGTGCCGACCTCGGTGACGGCGACCGAAGCCTACACTGCGATGGAAAGCGGCGTTGTCGACACCGTGGCCTTTGCCCAGCACGCGCATCTGTCATTCCGCACCATCGACATCGCCACATGGTGGACAGCGAACCTTAACCCCGGCACCGTCAACTGCCCTGTCGTTGTGAACACCGACGCCTATGACGCGCTCAGTGATGAGCATAAGGCAGCGCTCGACGGCTCCGTTGACGAGGCGATTGAACACTACCTCGCGAACTATGCCGAGCTGCTAAAGAAGTGGGATGGCATTCTGGACGAAAAGAACGTTCAGCGCGTCGAGCTTCCCGAGGATCAACTGGCCGAGTTCCGCAAGATTGCCGCCGATCCGATCCGCGAAGAGTGGATCAAGACGATGGAAGGACAGGGCCTGCCGGGGCAGGAGCTTTACGACCTCGTCCAGGCGACACTGGCTGAAAAGCGTAAGTGAGTGCGGCCGGGGCGGCAACTGTTGCTGCCCCCACCCAAGAACGACAACGATCCCGGACCTGATCCGGGATCGCCCCCAAGATAATCGGACAGTGCCATGGCCGGATCATCCGCCGTTCTTACCGATGACAGCCTGCTGAGCCGTCTCGATGTGAAACTTCATAGTCTCGAACGCTGGCTTGCACTGCTGAGCGGCGTTGCCGCGTTCTCACTGATGGTTCTGGCGGTGATCTCCGTCTCTGGCCGGAATGCCTTCAATGCCCCCCTGCCCGGCTATGTGGACTGGATCGAACAGATCATGCCGCTGATCGCGTTCATGGGCATCGCCTATGCGCAACGCGATGGCGGGCATATCCGGATGGATATCCTCGTCGGCAGGCTGAAGGGCCGCCCGCTCTGGCTGGCGGAATTTGTCACCGTCTTCTTCATGCTGGTGCTGATGATCCTCCTGCTCTGGGGGTCTTATGCCCATTTCGTGCGCAGTTTCAGCTTCGATGCGCCGCTCTGGTCCAATGACAGTTCCATCGACATCAACATCCCCATCTGGCCAGCCAAACTGCTGGCACCGATTGCATTCGGCGTGCTGTGCATGCGGCTGGCACTGCAGTTGTGGGGATATGGGCGCGCGATCGTGACCAATGCCGCTGACCCCGTGGCCGTGCCGCTGGTGCAAGACGCGGCGCAGATGGCTGCCGAGGAGGCGCGCACCGTCTCCGACGGCCCGGCATAAGGGGGCCGCCGAATGGAACCTATCGAAATTGGCATCTGGGTGTCCTGCGGCCTGCTGGTCATGGTCATCCTTGGCATGCGCGTCGCCTTCGCGGCCGGTCTTGCGGGTCTTTTCGGCCTGATCTGGATCTTCTGGGAAAAACGCGACTATGCGGCTGATCAGTTCTTCTGGGCGCTGACAGTGGCGACCAAGACCGCCGGTCAGGTGCCCCATTCCAAGATCGCCAGTCAGGAATTGTCCTTGATCCCGACTTTCATCCTGATCGGCTTCCTCGCCTATCATGCGGGTCTAACCAAGGCGCTGTTCGAGGCGGCAAAGCGATGGGTTGGCTGGCTGCCGGGCGGTCTGGCGGTCTCCACCGTCTTTGCAACCGCAGGCTTTGCTGCCGTATCGGGTGCCTCCGTTGCCACATCTGCCGTCTTCGCCCGCATCGCGATCCCAGAGATGCTGAAGGTCGGCTATGACAAACGCTTCGCCGCCGGTGTTGTGGCGGCGGGCGGCACGCTGGCATCCCTGATCCCGCCATCGGCAATCCTCGTGATCTATGCGATCATCGTGGAACAGGATGTGGGGCGCCTGCTGCTGGCAGGCTTCCTGCCCGGCGCGTTTTCCGCCATCATCTACGCCTCGCTGATCGTCGGCATGGCCTTGGTGCTCAAGAATTTCGGCCCGCCGGTTGGTGGGTTCACATGGAAGGAACGTCTGGTTTCCATCCCGCCGATGTCGCCGATCATCTTTGTCGTCGTGATCATCATCTGCTTCATCTACAACCCCTTCGGCGGCGATGCCTGGGGCACCCCGACCGAGGGCGGCGCGCTCGGCGCCTTTGTCGTCTTCTGCATGGCCGTCTGGAACGGCATGCGGTGGCCGCAATTGAAACAGGCGCTTCTTGAGACCGCCAAGCTATCGGTGATGATCTTCACGATCATATGGGGCGTGCTGATCTATGTCCGCTTCCTTGGTTTCGCCGATCTGCCGGGCGCGTTTTCGAACTGGATCACCTCGCTGGATCAAAGTCCGATGCTGACATTGATCTTTATCCTGTTGGCCTATGCGGTCCTTGGCATGTTCATGGACGCCATCGGCATGCTGCTGCTGACATTGCCGGTGGTCTATCCTGCCGTCATGGCCCTGAACGGGGGTGAGAATGTCGCCGCCGCCGACAGCGCCTTTGGTATGTCGGGGCCGCTTTGCGCGATCTGGTTCGGCATTCTGGTCGTGAAAATGGCCGAGCTTTGCCTTATCACGCCGCCCATCGGCCTGAACTGTTTCGTAGTCGCGGGCGTGCGCCCCGATATCTCGGTGCAGGACGTGTTCAAGGGGGCGTCTCCTTTCTTCGTTGCCGATGCCATTACGATTGCCGGTCTGATTGCCTTTCCCGGCATTGTTCTGTTCTTGCCGAGGCTTCTGCTTGGATAGGACAGAGGCGCATCGCGGTTTGCATCATGCCGCAGGTTGGCAACACTGCCAGCGATAGCGAAGGAGTGATCCATGAGCGAAGCGATTGAACAAAATTATGCGCGCGCCGGATATCATGCGGCGCAGACGCGCGGTACGCGGCCAGCGTTGCTGCTGGTGGATTTCGCACACGCATATTTCGATCCCAACGCCCCCCTCTATGGCGGCGCGGGCTGTGAGATGGCGCGCGATCATGCCATCAGGCTGGCCGATGCGGCGCGCCAGTTCGGTGTGCCCGTGATCTTTACCGAGGTAAAGTATCAGCCCGGCGGCGGCGATGGCGGCGCGTTCTATGCCAAGGTGCCTGCCCTTTCATGCTTCGATGCGGGAGCAGAGACACAGAAACTGGTCAAGGGCCTCTCGGTGGAGGCAAATGATCTGATGATCACCAAGCAATATCCCAGCGCATTTTTCGGAACATCACTGGCCGCAACGCTGCACTGGATGAAAATCGATACGCTGATCATCGGCGGGCTGACCACATCCGGCTGCGTGCGCGCGACCTGCATCGACAGCATTTCTTCAGGCTTTGTGACGCTGATCGCAAAGGACGCCTGCGGCGATCGGGCCACCGGTCCGCACGAAGCCAATCTTTACGACATGAGCGCGAAATACGCCGATCTCATCTCAACCGAAGACGCCATCGCATACATGGCAGGTGCCGCCGCTACATGATCGACGGCGTCTCGCCCTGATCGACCCGCGCGGCACCTGGAGCCACCCCCGCCGATGGCCAAAGCCTGGCGATGAAGCGCGCGCCGGTGATGCCGTTCGATGCGTCCGAAGCCAGCCATCGGACGGGATCGCGCATGATGCGCGGGGACAGCAGGTTCCCATCCGCGCCCTTTTTGTCAGGTGATGGGGGCAGAAGATCCGTATCCGTCGCACCACCGGGGAGGAGGACATTCACATCAATCCCCGTCCCTGCCAGATCCGCCGCCCACACGCGGCTCGCCGCCTCCAGAAACGCTTTGGCTGGCCCATAGGGCGAATAGCCGTTGCGCACCATCGTGATGTCCGAGGTCGAGATGTTGATGACCTTGCCGAACCCCTGCCCCAGCATCTGCGGCACTGCCGCCCTTGCGGTCAGGAACGGGCCGTTGACATTGGTATCCACGATCCGCGACCAGGCATCGGTGTCAGCCTCCCAGAACTTCGTCGGCACCGTGTTGAACGTCTCTGATATCAACCGCATGCCCAGACCGGCATTGTTGATCAGAACGTCCAGTCGGCCAAATCGCTCGACCGTCTTCGCAACCGCGCTTGCCGACGCAATAGGGTCGGCGACATTTGCCGGTATCGACAAAACCGCTGTCAGCCTCTCGATTTCGGCGCGGGTGTCTTCCAGCGCATCAGATGGCGCGGCACCGGTTATTGCGATATGTGCGCCAGCCTCGGCGAGCGCCAGCGCCATTTCCCGCCCCAGTCCACGCGATCCGCCGGTGATCAGCACCACCCTGCCCTTCAGCGATCCATCCGTCATGGCATATAGGTCCCACCATTGATCCAGAGGGTCTGCCCGGTCATGTAACTGGACGCATCGCTAAGAAGGAACAGAACCGGCGCTACCACATCTTCAGGCGTTGCGATGCGTTTCAACGGCGTAGCATCGGCAATTGCCTGAAGACTGATGGGGGCCTTCTCACGTTCCTTGCGACCGGCACCGCCCTTCAGGAAATCCGTATCGATAGCACTGGGGCCGACGGCGTTGACGCGCACATCGGGCGCGGCCTCCAGCGCCAGTGTTCTTGTCAGGCTCAGCATTCCGGCCTTGGCGGCGGCATAGGGCCCGAACCCGGGCCGGGTGTAGGCCGCCAGCCCGGAGGCCACATTGACCATCGCGCCGCCACGCTTGACCAGATGTGGCAGGGCTGCTTTCGATGCAATGAAGGCACCGCGCAAATTGCCTTCCATGACCTCATCAAAATCGTCGAGCGGTGTGTCGGCAATGGGTCGGACCGGGCTCATGAACCCTGCCAGATTGACGAAACCGTCAACTGCGCCAATCACCTCCATCGCGTCGATCAGTGTCTGCGGCACGCGCAGATCGACCTCTTGCGCTGTCACACCATTGGGCGGCGGATAGGTTGTCAGAGTTGCGGCGAGGTCCAGCGCCGCAACCTCCCAGCCGTCCTCCACCGCGCGGCTGGTCAGCGCCCGCCCGATTGCGCCCGAAGCGCCGAGGATTGCCAGCTTTCTCATCGTGCTCATTCGATCATCCTCTGCCACGCTCGCAATTTGTCCAGACAAATCTATAATTGAAGGAAATTCATGGGCGAAAGGTATGACGATGGCGAAGGCAAGCGACAGGGTCCTTATCGCTGGTGCCGGTCCGGTTGGTCTGGTGGCGGCCGTTTCGCTGTTGGAGGACGGCATCCCCGTCACCGTACTGGAGGCCTCAGCCGATCTGGCGGTCGATCTGCGCGCCTCCACCTTCCATCCGCCGACCATCGACTATCTCGACCGGCTGGGCCTGGCGGACGGTCTAATAGAACGGGGGATCAAATGCCCTTACTGGCAGTTCCGGGATCGCAAGGAAGGCGAGGTTGCGACCTTCGACCTTGGCCTGCTCGCCAGTGAAACCGGTCATCCCTATCGTCTGCAATGCGAACAGTGGAAACTGACGGAGACGGCGCGCGCCCGGCTGGACGCGCACCCTGATGCCGAGCTGATCACCGATATTGTGGTCGAAGCCGTCAGACAGGACGCCAATTCGATCACAGTCACCGCACGCACCACGGAAGGAGAGGTCGATGTCTTCAAGGCCCCCTTTCTGATCGGTGCCGATGGCGCGCGGTCCGCAGTGCGCAAGGCCACCGGCGTCGCATTTCCCGGATTGACGATCCCCGAGATATTCCTGTCGCTATCGACACCCTTCGCCTATCACGAGGCGATCGAGGGCCTCGCCGACATATCGTATATCTCCGATCCGGAGGAATGGTTTGTCCTTCTCAGAACGCCAACGCTGTGGCGTGTCCTTTTCCCGACCGACCCCGCATTGTCGGATGAGGAGATCCTCGATCCCTCGCGGATCGAATCACATATGCAGGCGGTGCTTCCGGGCGCACCTTATGAGATCGCACATAAGACCGCTTACCGTGTTCATGAACGCGTGGCAGATGCCTATGTGCACGGGCGCATCTTTCTGGCCGGCGATGCCGCGCATCTCAACAACCCCCTTGGCGGTATGGGGATGAATGGCGGCATCCATGACGCGGTGAACCTGACGGAGAAGCTGGCTAAGGTCTGGCGCGGCGCGGACCTCGCTCTCATGGGCCGGTATGAGCGTCAGCGCCGGAAGGTCGCGATTGAAACCGTGCAGGCGCAAGCCCTGCGCAACCGGGCGATCCTGAAGGAGACCGACCCGGCGAAGCGCCGCGCGTATCACGATGAGTTGCATGCGACCGTGGCAGACAGGGACCGCCATTTTGCGTATGTCATGCGCTCATCCATGATCCAGTCTCTGCGCGATCTCGAAGATGTCGCCTGAATGCTGAGCCTGATGGAGGCGTCATGATGGACGGAGGACAAGCATCGCGAACGCCGCGATATGCCGAAATCCTGGCCGAACTGCGCGCCGAGATCGCGTCGGGCACCTACCCGGTCGGATCATCGCTGCCCAGTGAAGCGGATCTCTGCGAAAGGTTCGCTGTCAGCCGTTTCACCATCCGCGAGGCGCTACGCCGTCTGCAGGCGGACGGCATGGTCAAACGCGTACAGGGCGCGGGAAGCAAGGTCGTTCGCGACGCGCCATCCAGCGTTTTCGTTCAGCGCTATCAATCCATCTCCGAACTGACGCATTATGCTGAGCACACGCATCTCGAGATGATCACCGTCGCCGATATCGAACTGACCGCCGATCTTGCCTCCCATATCGGCGGCGTGGCGGGTGAGACCTGGTGCTTTTTCCGGGCGATCCGTCGTCCTGACGCTGCCTCCACCGAGGTTATCGCCATGATCGAGAGCTATCTGCCCGCGCGATTTGCCGAGATCGCCCACGAGGTTGCGGATATCGATGGCCCGATCTACGCCGCCTTGTCAGCCGCATCCGGCGAGCCGATCGAGAGCGCCGAGCAGGAAATGCAGGCCCTGCCCGCCCCCTATCATGTGGCGGAGGCACTGGGGCTGGCGACCGGCGCACCGGTTCTGCGGATCATGCGCCGGTATGCCGACAGATCAGGCACGCTGATCGCGTCATTCAACTGGCACCATGGCGGCGACCGCTATATCCACCGCGCCAGTCTGAGCCTCACCAAACCTTAGATTTCGGCCCATTTCTTGTCGAAGTCCCAGACATCTTCGAAGCCGACAAGCTTGTTGAACTCGCCAAAATCCTCCAGCGCCGCCCCTTTCACATCGCCGGTCTCCGCCAGAACGCCATAGGCGGATTTGAGCGCTTCGCCAACAGCCAGAAAGCCAAGCGCAGGATGAATGGCGATTGCAAATCCAAGCTTCTGCAATTTTTCCGATGACAGGATCGGCGTTCGGCCGCCCGAGACCATATTGGCCAGCGTCGGCTTGTCGATGGCGGCGTTGATCGCCTGCATCTCCGCCTCGCTTTCGGGGCTTTCGACAAAGATGATATCGGCCCCGGCCTTGTCGAAGGCTTCCGCCCGGCGCAGCGCTTCGTCCAGCCCCAAGGAAGTCCGGCTGTCGGTGCGCGCAATAATCAGAAAGTCAGCGCTGGACCGACTGTCGGCGGCCACCCTGATCTTTGCGACCATATCCTCAAGCGGGATCACCCGCCGCCCCAGCGTATGGCCGCATTTCTTCGGAAATTCCTGATCCTCGATCTGAATGGCAGAGACGCCCGCGGCCTCATACCCCCGCACCGTATGACGAACGTTCAACAGCCCCCCATAGCCGGTATCGGCATCGGCAACGACAGGGGTGGTCGCCTTTTCCGCGATGCGCCGAACGCGGTCCGACATCTCTGTATAGGTCATCAGCCCCGCGTCGGGCAGACCGAGATGCGAGGCGGAGATGCCATAGCCGGTCACATATAACGCCGGAAACCCCATCCGATCGGCAACAAGGGTCGAGATCATGTCGAACACACCCGGCGCGATCACAAAGCGCCCGCTGGAAATCATCTCTTTTAGCTTTGGATCGGCCATCTCTGTCTCCCTTGGTCATTGTTTAGCACCAATGATGGGGCTGAAATTTGTCCGGACAATTTCTTGACGAATGGCAAATCGCAATAGTTAATTGATACAGAAGTTCAGCGGGAGGGCTTTCATGGCGAAAGACGCACGAGGCTGGCGAGCCAAGTTCGCTGTCGTTGCTCCCTCGACCAATACCATCGTTCAACCGGACATGGACGATTTCCGCGTTCGGGGCGTGACCAATCATTTCGGGCGGATTGCCGTCCCCAATATGAAGGTGCGCAATGACGACGAATTCGTCGCGCTGGTGGAGGCGATCGGCGCAACCCTCTATGATGCGGTGGATCGCTGTTCAACCTGCGAGCCTGACTATCTGGTGATGGGCATGTCGGCCCTCATGTTCTGGGATGGGCGCGACGCTTCGGAAAAGCGGATGCAGGAACTTTCGGACCATTGCGGGCTGCAAGTTTCGGCCGGGTCCTTCGCCTGCGAGGCAGCGCTGAACCTGACCGGGGCGAAACGGATCGCCGTCATCTCCCCCTATTTTCCGATTTCCGACAAGAACGTGACGCTGTTCTTTCAGGATTGTGGCTTCGATGTCGTGCGGTTTCGCGGGCTGAAGTGCTCCAGCCCCGTTGCCATCGCGCAGGTGCAGCCGGATGAGCTTCGCGCCCATGTGGCTGAAATGGATGGCGATGATGTCGATGCCTTCGTTCAGGTCGGCACCAATCTTTCCATGTGCGCGCTCTGCGTGGAACTGGAAGAGGAATACGGCAAGCCTTTCATCGCCATCAACGCGGCGACCTATTGGCATGCGCTGCGGGCCATGGGGATCGATGATCAGTTCTCGGGCCACGGGCCTCTCTTCGAGAAACACTGAATAACAGGGAGAAGAACCATGAGAAAAAGCCTTCTGATCGGTGCCGCTGCGGCGCTTGTTGCCATTGCCGGGTCCGCTGCCGCGCAGGTCGCGGCGCTTGGCTCCACCGCGCGGGGCGGGACAAGCCAGATCGGCCGGACCCTCGCCGCGGCGGTGTCCGAGGCCGCCCCTTTCCAGATGCGCCCGCAGGAGTTGGCGAATACCGCCGACTACATTCCGCTGGTGAACGCGGGTGAGCTGGAATTCGGCATCTCCAACATCGTGCAGCTGACCTACGCAGTCAGCGGCACCGGCATGTCCGAAGGGCGCCCCAATGCCAATCTGAAAATGGTCGCGCGCCTGATGCCGTTCCGGAATGCCTATGTCGTGCGCAAGGACAGCGATATTCAGAGCATCGCTGACCTCAAGGGCAAGCGTGTGCCGGTCTTCGCCGACCGGGCGCTGGGCGACTATGTGACCAAGGGCTATCTCGCCAATGCAGAAATGACCCTCGATGACGTCGAAGGTGTCGCCGTCCCGAACTTCCCGCGCATGTGGGCCAGCTTTCAGGAAGGGTCGACCGATGTTACCATCGTCGTCGTCGGTGCCGGTAACAGCCGCGAGTTCGACGCCACCTTCGGCATTCGGTATCTGAGCCTCGACAACAGCGACGACGCGATCGCGCGGATGCGGGAATTCCTGCCCCAGACCTATTCCCAGACCCTCGGCCCCGACGCCAACATCCCCGGTATCGCGGCTGAAACCAACGTGAACGTCTTCGACTACACGCTCTGGGCCAATGCCGATGTCTCCGAAGACATGGTCTATCAGACGGTTGCGGCGCTTTGGGAAAAGGAAGCTGACCTTCTGGCCGGTGGCCCGTTCTGGGGCGGCTTCGCGAGGGAGGATATGGGCATGGATGTGGGCATCGAATACCATCCCGGCGCGATCAAGTTCTTCAAGGAACAGGGCGTCTGGGGAGAGTGATCGGGAGCGACCGATCAGATGTCTGATATGGCGCGCGGCAGGTTCGGCCTGACGGCAGGGCTTGCCGCGCTCACCACGCTCACGGCGATTTTCTGGTCATCCGGTGCGCCGCTCTGGATCGGGTGGCGTGTCTATACCGAACAGATCCTCATCGCCGCGCTCGCCATGGCGATGGCAATTGCCTACCTCACGAACCAGGGACGCTGGCCGCGATTGTCGCAGGGTCTGGCGGCGGGATCCATCGGGTTCGGCACGTGGCTGACCGCGCGATTCCCGACCCTTTCCGAAAACGTCTTCTATCATCCCACGGAGGCGCTGATCGTCTCCGTCATCGGGTTCGCGCTGATCATCGAAGCCGTGCGCAGAACGATGGGATGGAGCCTGATCATTATCCTCGCCTGCGTCTGCCTCTACGCCCTGTTTGCCAGCGCGTTCTCGGGGCCGCTGCAAAGCCGGTCCATCGCGCCTGACCGGTTGTTGACCTTCCTCGTGCTCGACAGTGCGTCGCTGGCAGGTGCGGCGCTGACCATCGCAGTGGCCGTCGTCCTGCCCTTCCTGATCCTCGCGCAGTTGCTGCTGGCAACCGGCGGGGCAGCGTTCTTTTCCGATTTCTCGCTCGCGGTCGCGGGCCGCAAACGCGGCGGCGCGGGCAAGATCGCCATTCTCGGCTCCGCCTTCTTCGGTTCCGTCTCCGGCAGCGCGGTGTCGAATGTCGCATCAACCGGGGCCATCACCATCCCGATGATGAAGGAGGGCGGCTACCGCCCCAAAACCGCCGCAGCGATTGAGGCATCGGCCTCCACCGGAGGGCAGTTGATGCCGCCGATCATGGGGGCCGCCGCGTTCCTTCTGGCGGAGAACCTGCAGGCCAGCTACACGGCGGTCATGCTCGCGGCGCTGGCACCGTCGTTGCTTTACTATTTCAGCCTCTTCATCTTCGCGGATCTGGAGGCGGGCCGCCTCGGTATCGACCGGGTGGAGGAAAGCCGCATTCCCGCGCTCAGCGCTATCGTGAAACGGGGCTGGTTTGTCTTCGCGCCGTTCGTCGTTCTGATCTTTTGCCTGTTCGGTCTGAACCTCAGACCCGAAACCTCTGCCCTGATCTCTATTCTCGTGCTCTTTTGCTTGTCGCTGGTCCGGACCTATGACGGACAGCGTGTGTCGCCGCGCGTGATTGCCGAGGTTATGATCTCGGCAGGCAAGGCGGCGGTGGAGATCATCCTGATCTGCGCCATTGCAGGCATGATCATCGGTCTGGTCGCCCGGTCCGGCCTTTCATTTGGGCTCGGCTTCTTTCTGGTGCAGTTGGGGGAATCCAGTCTGCTCCTCCTGCTTCTGGTGACCGCGGTGGTCTGTATCGTCATGGGCATGGGCCTGCCCACGGTCGGTGTCTATCTGCTGCTCGCATCCCTTGCCGCCCCGCCGCTGGTGGAACTTGGGCTCCAACCGATGGCGGCGCATCTCTTCGTGCTCTATTTCGGCATGCTCTCGATGTTGACGCCTCCCGTGGCCATCGCCGCCTTCGTGGCTGCGAACATGGCCAAGGCACCGCCGATGGTAACCGGGTTCGAAGCTGTGCGCATCGCGTGGCCCGCTTATCTCATTCCCTTCCTCTTCGCCCTTTCCCCGGCCCTCCTCATGGAAGGGTCGGTGTTGGAGGTGGCAACCACCCTCATCACTGCGGCGATTGGGGTTTACTTCATTACAGCCGGGATCGTCGGCTTCCTGTTTCAACCGCTCACCCCACTGATGCGCCTCGCCTCGGTCACTGGCGGTGTGAGCGTCCTTCTGCCGGTAGACATCATGGCAGGTGCCATCTGGATCAACGTCGCTGGTGCGGCGATCATTATCCTCCTGACACTCAGTCAGAAGCGCCTCCTTTCACCCGGCTGACAGGTTAGCTTTCGCTAAAGGTTCAGGGCCGATATATGCGGGGTCTCGTCGTCTTGGTTCGCCACCCGGGCGCATACGTGTTGATGCCTAGAAGGGAATTCACGTCACATGTTCCAAGCCGTCTACCGCTTGGGCAGAGCCGCAAAAGCTGCATGTCCGCTCCGCCCCGGCATTACTAAGTGCTGACCGTGCTGACGAAATCCCCGCGTCGGATCCGGCGCACTGGGGACAATAGTCCGGCGACCTCCGTCTGGCGGTTTGTCTGGCGGATGACCGGGCGCTCGCAGGTTCTGGCGATCACGCTCGCCGTCCTGACCACGCTTGCGGCGCTGGCCCCGATCGAGTTGCAGCGCCGCATGATCGACGATGCGCTGCCCGCGGGCGATGTGCCGCTTTTGATGCTGCTCGGCGGGATCTACCTGTTTTCGATCCTCGCCTTGCAGGCGCTGAAATTCGCGCTCGGGATGGTTGCCGGCTGGTTGAGCG
>JBCCDJ010000014.1:0-126722 GCA_039030855.1 Pseudomonadota bacterium | reverse complement strand
GCAATCTGGTCGAGCGGTTCTTCTGTCGGATGAAGGACATGCGCAGGCTGACCACACGCTACGAAAAGCTGAAGCGAAACTTCCTGTCCATGCTCCACATCTTCGCAATCAGCTGCTGGCTGAATTGAGTCCAGACCCTAGATAAATCTCTTAGAAAGGCAATGTTTCTTTCTTTTTCGGATAGCTCTTCTGAAGATAAACTATCCTCCATACTTTTTATCAACTTCTGTATGCTGCGAATCATCATCAAAGCCCCTTTAGGAGACGATCAATTTCGTAGGCGGGTTGCATACATGACTGAAATTTACGTTTTGCCTCATCATAGCATTGCTCCAATAGGAAATTCCAGACGCCTTTCTTCGCCCCGCCTTCACTTTCTCTGCACTGCGCGTCGTCTGCTTCCCATTCAGAATGACACATCTCTGCGATTGCATCGCGTTCACCCCTTAGTTGCTCAGCTTCTTCAGCGCTAATATCCGCGTTTGCGACGATACCAGTGTCGAGACTATCAAAGGCCTTAGTGGATGATCTATTCCTGGTTGAATTGAAATTGAGGATCGCTTCGTGCATTTCGACAACGATCGCACTGAAATCCTAGAAATTGAGCGGCTGTTGTCGTCGTGAAACTGGCCGTTTCAGTCATCCCAGTTGGATCGTTAAAACCCGTTGGGTTATTGAGTACGTAGCGATAGCTGTTCAACCCACCACTAAGAAATCCAACAGGGTCACTTTGCAGGAAAACCCCTGCAGATGGATCATTGACCTGCTCCCCTGAAGTGTCCTCGAATTGAGGTTAGCCTGTTCTCTAACTGAGGAGACAGATGGTGAAGAGAAGCCGTTTCAGCGAAGAACAGATCATTGGGATACTGAAGGAGCATCAGGCGGGCGCGACCGCCGCTTGGTGTGCCGAAAGCATGGTGTCAGCGACGCGACTTTTTTACAAATGGCGATCCAAATATAGCGGCATGGAAGTGTCGGATGCGAAGAAACTGAAGGCGCTTGAGGCTGAGAATGCGAAGCTGAAGAGGTTGCTGGCCGAACAGATGATGGATGTGTCGACGCTTAAGGAAATGCTGGGAAAAACTTTTGAGGCCCGGTGCGCGCCGCAGAGCGGTGACCTGGGCCATGACAGAGAAACGATACAATCAGAAGCGCGCCTGCGCGCTGGCTGGGATTGATCCACGTGTCTATCGCCGAACATCCAAGCGTCCAGCGGATACCGAGTTACGCAGTCGGCTGAAGGAGCTGTCTTCAGAACGGCGGCGCTTTGGGTATCGCCGGCTGCACATCCTGCTGAAGCGCGAGGGCTGGCAGGTTAATTGGAAGAAGCTGTATCGGATCTACCGTGAAGAAGGGTTAACTGTTCGTAAACGGGGCGGTCGCAAGCGTGCAGTGGGCACCAGAGCACCCATGGCGATCCCGCAAGGGCCAAACCAGCGATGGTCGCTCGACTTCGTGTCTGACAGCCTATCCTGTGGCCGCCGCTTCCGTATCCTGAACGTGATTGATGACTTCAGTCGCGAATGCCTCGCTGCCGTGGTTGATACATCACTCTCAGGCGACCGTGTGGGTCGTGAACTGGACCGCATTGCTGAGATGCGCGGCTACCCCTGCATGGTGGTCAGCGACAACGGCACAGAACTCACTTCGAATGCGATCCTGAAATGGCAGGAAGACCGCAAGGTTGACTGGCACTACATCGCACCGGGGAAACCGATGCAAAACGGGTTCGTGGAAAGCTTCAACGGACGTATGCGGGATGAATGTTTGAACGAACACCTGTTCGACAGTCTGCGCAATGCCCGCAATTTGGTGGCGGCATGGCGTGACGACTTCAACCACCACCGCCCCCATTCCAGCCTCGCTGGCCTGACGCCACACGAATATGTTAACCGGTCAAAAGCGGACCAAAACCTGAACAGCGCTAACCCAAATTAGCGGACTCAAAGGGGAGCAGGTCACGCTGCATGCCGATCCAACCCACTGTTTGCCGATTTGTTTTCTAGAATGTTTGCCAATTCGGAGCGTTCGATACCTCGTTCGAACCTCGAAACCCGCGAAACTATTGGATTATATCGGAAAACGGCCAGATTTCAGCTGGTCTTATGGCGGAGAGACAGGGATTCGAACCCTGGGTGGGGTCGCCCCCACAACGGTTTTCGAGACCGCCCCGTTCGACCACTCCGGCACCTCTCCGCGATGCGTCAGCCTGTCGACGACGGGCGGTGTTTAGCGGCGGGGGAGGGGGCGCGCAAGGGGGTGTTTCTTGTGCTTGACGGACGGCTGGGTTTCGGGGATAAGGCGCGCGCTGCCGGGATGCGATCGCATCGCCGGTGGTTGTCGTTATGACGCCCTGATCGGGGCGCGCTGTCCGGGGCGGGCCGATATGGCCCGAAAAGTGCGGGAAACCGCCGCCGCAGGACGCGGAAGCAGAGAAAAGGATGCGCGAGATGTTCGCGGTGATCAAGACAGGTGGTAAGCAGTACAAGGTCGCTTCGGGCGACGTGTTTACCGTGGAAAAGCTGGCAGCAGAGGCCGGCGACAAAATTCAGTTCAACGAAGTGCTGATGCTCGGCACCGAAGGCGACGTGACCGTGGGCACGCCCCGCGTCGATGGCGCTGGTGTTCAGGCAGAAGTGGTTAACCAGACACGCGGTCCCAAGCTGATGACGTTCAAGCGTCGCCGCCGGAAGCATTCGTCCAAGAGCCGTCGTGGCCACAAGCAGGATCTGACGCTGGTGAAGATCACCGAGATCCTCGCATCCGGTGCTGACAAGTCCGGTGTGATGACGGCCATTGGATCAGGCTCCGTCAAGGGTCCGCAGCCTGCAGCGAAACCCGCTGCGAAGAAGGCAGCGCCCAAGGCGAAGGCAGCGCCGAAGGAAGAGGCCGCGCCCGCGGCTGCCGTCGAAGGCACGCGTCCTGCGAACCTTCTAGATGCGCCCAAGGGCGATGCTGACGACCTGACCCGCATCAGCGGCGTTGGCCCGAAGCTTCTGGAAAAACTGAATGAGAACGGCGTCTACCATTTCTGGCAGATCCAGGAATGGGGCCCGGCAGAGATCGCGTTCATGGATGACCAGCTCTCCTTCAAGGGCCGGATCGAGCGCGATGAGTGGATCAAACAGGCGACCGAATTCGCCGCTGAAATCAAGTAAGGAGAGGATAGCATGGCACATAAAAAAGCAGGTGGTTCCTCCCGCAACGGCCGCGACAGTGCAGGCCGTCGTCTGGGCGTGAAGAAATTCGGCGGCGAAGCCGTTGTTCCGGGCAACATCGTGGTGCGTCAGCGCGGCACCAAATGGTGGCCGGGCGAGAATATGGGGATGGGCAAGGACCACACCCTGTTTGCGACGGCTGAGGGCAATGTGAAATTCCACAAAGGCCTAAAGAACCGCACATTTGTGTCCATCATCCCAGCGACGGAAGCCGCTGAATAGCGTCGCGCTCCATACCTGACTTTTCAGGGGACCGGCGATCATCGCCGGTCCCTTTTTCGTTCGCAGGACCGGCCTTTCAAAGGCCCCGATCAAGGGGGCGCGTGGAGGAGAAGTAAGGACCTCAGTTATGATTGTGACCGGCAAGGATTGGATCGCATTGGGATTTGAGCAGGGCTCCGACCTTGGCAAAGCGCTGGAACATGCGCAGCGCGAAGGTTTGGTAGGGGACGCCCTGACAGCATGGGCTTGGGCCAATCGGCCTGCACCCGGGATCCGATTGCAGGCCGCACCGGATTACAGCTTTACCTTCGAAGCGACTTCGGAGACGGAGGCCGACAACGTCGCCAAGGTGCACGAGACGACGGATGTGCTGATGCGTATGCCGACCTTGCGCGCCGGCGCGGTGATGCCCGATGCCTGCCCGACCGGCCCTACAGGGACAATCGCTATGGGCGCAGTGGTGGGCACCGAAAAGGCGATCCACCTGGCTGCGACGATATCGGCGGGGACTTCGACCGAGCGGTTCTGGAACGAGCACAACTTCGTCTTTCGCACTGGGGATAGGTTCTACCATGCCAAGGGTGCGATCCCGGTGCTGGACAAGTTCCTGCCGGACATGCCGGGCATCCAGATCGTGCCGCTGAACATGACGGAGCCGGTGCTTTCGGCCCGGTGCGCTGAGAACGCGAATAATCTCGGTCTCGCGCCCCATGGGGCCGGGCGGAACCTTTCACGCTCGGCCCATAAGCGATCGATGGATGGTAAGACGGATGAGGCGATCTTCGCCGAGGAAACAGCCGGGATCGATGCCCCGTTTTTCTCCGGCAATATCGACATCTCCGAGTTGCCGAGCGCCTACAAGCCTGCCGCCAAGGTGCGCGACCAGATGGGGCAGTATGGTCTTGCCGATGTGATCGACGAGATTGAGCCCTTTGGGTGCATCATGGCCGGTGACTGGCAGCGTGACGCACCCTGGTGCGTCAGGGCACGAGCGAAACGGGCGGGTCGCGGATAACGCGGCCACCCATCCTCAAGGATCAATGAAATGGCTTTGCCCATCGACCTTCTTGCCTATCTGCCCTTCGCTTTCGCGGTGATTGGCACGCCCGGGCCTGCCAATGTCGTCCTGATGGCGGCAGGCGCAAGGTTTGGCATGGGGCGGGTGCTGCCGCTGATCCTTGGGGTGATCTTTGGCAAGCAGTTTGTCATCTGGCCGCTCGGCTTTGGCCTGATGGGCCTGGCGGCAGAGATGCCGCTGGCATTCGCGGCACTCAAATGGGCGTCCATCGCTTACATGCTCTACCTCGCGTGGAAGGTTGCGGCCTTGCGCATCCGCCCCGGCGTGGTGGAGGGAGCACCGCCCGGCTTTATCGCGGGTCTGATTGTGCACCCGATGAACCCGAAGGCATGGGCAATGGTCACGGCGTCTTTCGCGACCTTCGTCGATCCGGCGGCGACGACTTTCGCGGCAACATTCGCGGTCGCGGCCGCGATCCTGTTCGTCCAGTTCATCATGCAGCCGCTCTACGCAATTGCAGGGGATCGCATGGCAAGGGCGGTGGCCGGAACACCGGCGGAGCGCTGGATCATGTGGGCGCTTGCCGCGGCAACGGTGTTGAGTGTTCTCTATGTTGTTCTGAAAGGAGGCTGAGAATGGCTTTTCCTGAAATGATAGAAACCACGCGCCTGACGCTTCGCCGCCCGCGCGCATCCGATTCCGGGCCGATGGCGGCCTATGCGGGGGACAAGCGCGTGGCAGAGATGCTGGAACACCTGCCCCATCCCTATCCCCCCGGCGCCGCCGAGGCATTTATCGAGCGTAGCTTGCGGCCCGATGCGGCAGAACATGTCTGGATCATGGACGCGAGCAAGGGGGATGGTGCCGAGTTCATCGGTGTCATTGGCGTCAAGATCCGGATGCCTGAGCCTCAGCTTGGCTACTGGGTTGGGCCGCCCTTCTGGAACACCGGATTTGCATCGGAAGCCGCAGTTGGCGTTGTGGATGCTGTCATGGCTGCCGGGCATACGCGGATGACCGCGCGTGTTGTGGCCCGCAACACCGCATCAGCGACGGTCCTGCAGCATGCCGGGTTCGTCGAGACGGGCAGGGGGGCCTTCTTCAGCGTGGCAGCCAATGCCATGCTGGAACACCGGCTCTTCACACTCGACATTGCCGCGACTGCGACGACGGCGTAGGAAGCGCGGGAACGGAGACAAGTCATGAAATTCCTCGACGTCGCGAAAGTCTATGTGCGTGCCGGTGCGGGCGGCAATGGCGCTGTCAGCTTTCGGCGCGAGAAATATGTCGAGTATGGCGGCCCCGACGGCGGCGACGGCGGGCGCGGCGGTGACGTGATCGTGGAGGTTCAGGACGGGCTGAATACGCTGATCGACTATCGCTATCAGCAGCATTTTTTCGCCAAGAACGGTCGCCCGGGTGCCGGGCGACAACGCACCGGCGCTGATGGCGATGATATCCTGATGCGCGTGCCCGTCGGCACTGAGATCCTCGAAGAAGACGGCGAGACGGTGATCGCCGACATGACCGAGGTCGGCCAACGGCTCGTCCTTGCCAAGGGAGGAAACGGCGGCTTTGGCAACCTCCATTTCAAGACCTCGACCAATCAGGCACCGGGCCGCGCAAATCCCGGCCAGCCCTCGGTGGAGCGGACCATCCGGCTGCGGTTGAAGCTGATCGCCGATGCGGGGCTGGTGGGGCTGCCGAATGCGGGCAAGTCGACCTTTCTGGCAGCGACATCCAATGCCAAGCCGAAGATTGCCGACTATCCGTTTACGACGCTCCACCCCCAACTGGGTGTGGTAATGGTTGATCAGCGGGAGTTTGTCATCGCTGACATTCCGGGCCTGATCGAGGGCGCGCATGAGGGACGGGGGATCGGCGACCGGTTCCTCGGCCATGTGGAGCGGTGCGCGGTGCTGCTCCATCTGATCGATGGCACCGGCGAGGATGTGGCAGCGGACTACAGGACGATCATTGACGAACTTGATGCCTATGGTGGTGGGCTGGCCGACAAGCCGCGCATTACCGCGCTCAACAAGATCGACGCGCTGGACGAGGAGGAAGCCGCCGAGAAGCGCGCTGCGCTTGAGGCGGCGGGCGCGCTGGATATCCGGCTTATCTCCGGCGTGTCGGGGGATGGCGTGCCCGGTACCTTGCGCGCCCTGCGGGCAGAGATTGACCGCGCGCGCAAGGCCGAGGCTGCCGATACGGAAGAGGCCGCGCCGTGGACACCCTGACGACGACAAACCCTTTGACAACGGCGCGGCGCGTCGTGATCAAGATTGGCTCTGCCCTGCTGGTCGATGATGAGGGCGGAACGCTGCGATCTGCCTGGCTCGCGGGGCTTGCACAGGATGTCGCTGTGCTGCGTCTCCGGGGTGCCGAGGTCCTGATCGTCTCCTCCGGTGCGATCGCGCTCGGGCGGCGTGCGCTCGGCTTCGCGCAGGGGCCATTGGCGCTGGAGCAAAGCCAGGCCGCCGCCGCGGTGGGCCAGATCCGTCTGGCCCGCGCATATGAGGAGGCGCTGGGCGTTCACGACATCAAGGCGGGGCAAGTGCTTGTCACCCTCGATGACAGCCGCGACCGGCGCCGGTATCTGAATGGCCGCGCGACGTTGAAGACGCTCTTGAAATACGGCGTCGTGCCGATCGTCAATGAAAACGATACCGTTGCCACGGATGAAATCCGTTATGGCGACAATGACCGGCTGGCCGCGCAGGTCGCGTCGATGGCAGGGGCGGATGCGCTGATCCTCCTTTCCGATGTCGATGGTCTTTACACTGCGAACCCGCGACAAGATGAAAATGCGCTTCTTCTGCCCGTAATCGCGGACCTGACGCCGGAGATCGAGGCCATGGCCGGGGATGCGGGGTCGGAGTTGTCATCAGGTGGCATGCGCACGAAATTGCTGGCGGCGAAGGCGGCGATGAAGGCCGGATGCGCCATGGCGATCACGCGCGGTGACCGCGACCGCCCGCTGGAGGCGCTGGCAACCGGCAGCAAGGCGACCTGGTTCATGGCGGCGGGCAATCCGCAGGCCGCGCGCAAACAGTGGATTGCGGGGATGAAGCCGGAGGGGCGACTGATCGTCGATGCAGGCGCGGCAGCGGCGCTGAGGCGCGGCAAGTCGCTGTTGCCTGCCGGTGTGCGTGGTGTCGAAGGTGTCTTCGACCGGGGTGACCCGGTGGCCATCCTGAACGAAGCCGGTGCGGCGCTCGGCATCGTGCTGGCAGGCTATCCGGCTGCCGAGGCGCGCATGATTGCCGGCTTGCAGACGGATGCCGTCGAAGCGGCGCTCGGCCATCCGGGACGCGCGGCGCTGGCGCATCGCGATGACATGGTGCTTTGGGATTAGGAGAGCGTGATGGACGGTGACCAGATCGATATGACAGCCCTGATGGCCGATATCGGCGCGCGGGCGAAGGCCGCCTCGCAGGAGCTAGCCTACGCCGACCCCGTGCAGAAAACCGCCGCGCTGACCGCGGCGGCAGATGCCATCTGGGCGCAGCGGGCAGAGATTGAGGCCGCCAATGCGCGCGACATGGAATATGGACGCGAGAAGGGGCTTTCGGGTGCCATGCTGGACCGGCTGCTGCTGACGGAGGAGCGGGTCAAGTCGATGGCGGATGGCCTGCGCGCCGTCGCGGCGCAGGATGATCCGGTCGGCGCGGTGACAGCAGAATGGGACATGCCCTCGGGCCTCCATATTCGCCGCGTGCGCACGCCTCTTGGTGTCATTGGCGTGATCTATGAAAGCCGCCCGAACGTGACGGCGGATGCGGGGGGGCTGTGCCTCAAATCCGGCAATGCCGCGATCCTGCGCGGCGGATCGGAGAGTTTTCATTCCGCCACCGCCATCCATACCTGTCTGGTGGAGGGGCTTCGGCAGGCCGGCTTGCCCGAGGACGCCGTGCAAATGGCCCCGACCCGCGACCGCGCCTTTGTCGGGGCCATGCTGACCGCAACCGACCATATCGATGTGATTGTACCGCGTGGTGGCAAGGGTCTCGTTGGGCGTGTGCAGGCCGATGCGCGGGTCCCGGTCTTCGCCCATCTCGAAGGCATCTGCCATATTTATGTCGATGCAGCGGCGGATATCGAAAAGGCACGCGCGATCATCCTCAATGCCAAGACCCGCCGGACCGGAATTTGCGGCGCAGCCGAATGCCTGCTGATCGACCGGACGTTCTTCGACAAGCATGCCGCGCCGTTTATTGATGATCTCCTGGCGGCGGGTGTGGAGGTGCGCGGGGATGCAGCCCTCGCGACGAAGCCGGATGTCCGGGCAGCGCAGGAGGAAGACTGGGGGCGGGAATTTCTGGATATGATCATCGCCGCGCGGGTGGTTGATGGCGTCGATGAGGCCATCGCGCATATTCGCCGCTATGGCTCCAACCACACCGATTGCGTTGTGACCGAGGACGATGCGGTGGCGGAGCGGTTCTTTGCCCGCCTCGACAGCGCCATCCTGATGCGCAACGCCTCCACCCAGTTTGCCGATGGCGGTGAGTTTGGGATGGGTGCGGAAATCGGCATCGCCACAGGCAAGATGCATGCGCGTGGGCCGGTCGGAGCGGAGCAGCTGACCAGCTTCAAATATCTTGTGGAGGGGCATGGCACGATCCGCCCCTGACGGCGCTATCGAGCCACGTGTGGAGAGAAGCCAATCTCATAATCAAAAATCCCGGCGTGAAGCCGGGATCCTATATTTCGCTGGGCCGGAACGCGATCAGCCGCGGCCCCAGCTGCGGACCGGCCCGCTGTCGATATGGGTGAATGTACGATAGCCGCCAACGCCACCCGCACCGATGCGCTTTGCGGCGCGGCGGATCTGGCTCGGCGAGCGGGTCTTCATTTGCAGATCGATCGCCATGCCCTTGGTGTGGTAGCTGTCCTTCGCCACCCCCCTGTTCTTTCGGCGCAGCATGGCGTTGGTGACCGGGCTGCGGTAACCGGATACGATGCTGATCGGCTCTGCCGCATCGATCAGGCGATATGTACCTGCCAGAATGTCGACCGTACGCGCATCGAAGTCGATCATCAGATTTTCGCGCCAGTCGCGCAGGAGGAAATCGATTTCAGCCTTGGCTTCGGGAATATAGCTGCCTTCGATCCAGTAGACCGTGTTGACCTCATCACCCGTTCTGGGATTGATCAGGTGAAGGCGACGGATGTCGCCGGCACCTTTCAGGATTGCCGGGGCCGCAAACGCGGAGGGCGCAGCGAGTGCAACAGACGCACCCCCCATCATGCCCAACAGGCCCCTGCGCGACAGAATCGCGCCGTTATCACTATACATGTGCTTTGCACCCTCGGTTCGTTCGGTTCCGGCTGTTCCCGCCGTTTCTTTTGTTTGTGGCCGTATTTTTGTCATAATGCACACCATGTGCAAGTTGTAGTTTGGCGTCAGGTGGAATTCGCATCCAGTGCTTGAAGGATGGTTAATATCGGCGAAAAAATGCAAAATGAGCTGTTCTGTGCGTCCTTTTTCACACTTTGTGAGCGAAACTTTCAGATTACTGCAGTTTCGGCCTGTTTTTGGGGTGGCTTGCCGGTACTCCTGAAATGGGAGAGGTTGTTCTGACGCGGGGAGAACACAGTGAAGTATTTTTGTCACAGAGTGGTATTTGTTGTCGCAGGCGCAGCAGTTGGCGCTGCGCTGTCGATGCAGGGGGCACTCGCGACAACACCAGAAGCCACCGCCGGACCCGAAGTTCCGGCCGTTGGCTCCCACTCCGTTCTCGGCTCAGCCATCAAGCTGGCGCTCGCCTTGCCGGACGCAGCGTCGGATGGTGCGCGCGCGCATTACGAGGCGTCTGCGTTCGAGGGAATCTGGTTCGGTCCGGAAGGCGATGACAGCAAAGCGCTGGAGCTGATTGCGGCGCTGGAGGGGGCGGGGGCGCATGCGCTGCCGGTATCGCGCTACAGGATCGACATGTTGCGCAAGGCCGTGCTTGCCGCGAGCAGCGGCGATCCGGCCCGTGTCGCGACCGCGGAAATCGCGCTCACCCATAGCTTTCTGACCTATGCGCGGGATGTCAGCTCCGGCCTGTTGGAGCCGCGCAGCGTCGATCGGGAACTTCATGTCTTCCCCGACCGACCCCAGGAAGCCGCGCTCCTCGCGCGTCTGAGCCGGACGTCGTCGGTTGCAGATTTCATCGAACGTCTGGCACCGCAAAATGACGATTACCGCGCATTGAAGGCTGAATTGGCCACACTGGTGTCTGGCACCACGAATTGGGGCGCAGCGGTACCAGTCGGCCCGTCGATCCGGTTCGGAGAGGTCGGCCCCCGTATCGACGCGATGCGTGCGCGACTGATCGCTATCGGAGATCATCAGGTTGATGCAACCATCTCGGAAGACGCGGCACCCGCGATCTATGATGATGCTCTCGAAGCCAGCGTGCGCGCATTTCAGCGCCGCCATGGCCTGAATGATGATGGGATCGCCGGACGCAGGACCATCGATGCGATGAATGCGTCGCCCGAAGACCGGCGCGCACAGATCATCGTGAATATGGAGCGGTTGCGCTGGATGAATCGCGATCTCGGTCGTCGCCATGTCTATGTCAACCAGGCCGACTTCACGGTTCAGTTGATCGACGCGGGCACCGTCGTTTTCAGCGAACGGGTGGTCGTGGGCAAACGCCGCCGACACCGCACGCCTGAATTCAGCGACCAGATGACCCATCTGGTACTCAACCCCACCTGGCACGTCCCTAATTCAATCGCGACGGACGAAATCCTGCCCAAACTGCAGGAAGATCCGGAATATCTGAGCAAGAAGAACATGCGTCTCGTCCCACGTGGTGGCGGCGAGGCCCCTGATCCCTTGCTCACGGACTGGTCGGTCTATACCGCCAACGATTTCCCCTACAGGATCAAGCAGCGCCCGAGCGGTGGCAATGCGCTGGGCCGGGTGAAGTTCATGTTTCCCAACCAGTTCTCGATCTATCTGCATGACACCCCGTCCAAGAGCCTGTTCAAGAAGGACGCGCGTGCCTTCAGCCATGGCTGCGTTCGCGTACAGGACCCGCTGCGCTTTGCCAAAGCGCTGCTCAGCGTTCAGAGGGATGACGCTGAGGGGTATATTCAGCGCGTTCTCGACCGCCGCAAGGAACGTCGCGTAAACCTCGACGAACCTGTTCCGGTTCACTTGACCTATCGCACCGCGTGGATTGACCAGAGCGGAAACCGGCAATATCGCGATGATATCTATGGCCGCGATGCGCGCGTTCTGACGGCACTTCGGGCCGCCGGGGTCATGGATGAGGTTGGCGGATAGCGGCAATCGCGGGGTCTTGTGATCCAGCATCAGTGAAGCTGACATTGATCTTTCGGCTGGGTGCGCTAAAGCCTAGACAGCGCATGAACTGGCGGGGAGCGGATGATGGCCAAGGAAGATGTTTCGCAGAAGGTCATCGGCATTATCGCTGAGCAGGCCTTGTTGAAACCGGAAGACGTGAAGCTGACGGCCTCGCCCCAGGACCTGGGGCTGGATTCGCTGGCACTGGTGGAGATCGTGTTCGCGATCGAGGAAACCTTCGATGTGTCAGTCCCCTTCAATGCGAACGAGGCGGCCGCGTCGGATTTCGATATCTCGTCGGTTGACCGCATCGTCGACGCCGTTGAGCAGCTGATCGCGGCGAAGGGGTAACAGAATGACGCGACGCGTGGCCGTCACGGGACTTGGGGTCGTCTCGTCCCTCGGGCTGACCCGGGCCGAACATTTCGAAGGTCTGCGCGAGGGGCGGAACGGCATCGGTCCGCTGGACATTACCGATGTTGATCGCCTTTCCGTGAAGATCGGTGCGCAAGCCCGTGGATATGATGGCGAGACCCGGTTCGACCGCCAGCAACTGAGCCTTTTTGATCGCACCACCCAGATGGCCCTGACCGCTGCCGCGGAAGCAATTGCCGATAGCGGTCTGGAATTGACGGAGGAAGAGGCGCTTCGCGCCGGGGTCGTCATGGGCACGGCGCTGAACGGTATGGAAACGGTTGATGCCAACTACCGTGCGGTGTTCCAGGAGGGCAAGAACCGAATCCACCCCTTTGTCGTACCACGCCTCATGACCAATGCCGGTGCCAGCCAGATCTCCATGTCATGTGGTCTGAAAGGGCCAAGCTGGTCGGTTTCCACCGCCTGCTCATCCTCCAACCATGCGATCGGTCAGGCGTTTCAGCTGGTGCGATCCGGGGCAACGGACGTAATGGTCGCGGGCGGCGCGGAGGCCCCGCTTTTCTTCGGCGTGATCAAGGCCTGGGAAGGGCTGCGCGTCATGGCGCGGGAGGCGTGCAGACCGTTCTCCAAAAACCGCTCCGGCATGGTGCAGGGGGAGGGTGCTGCGGTTCTGATCCTCGAAGAGATGAGCCATGCGCAGGCGAGGGGCGCGACGATCCTGGCGGAGATCTGCGGCTTTGGCATGACCGCCGATGCCTCGGACATCGTGATGCCGAGCGAGGACGGTGCTGCTCGTGCCATCCGCCTCGCGCTGGATGATGGCGGTCTGAACCCCGACGATATCGGATACATCAATGCTCATGGCACCGCGACAGCCGCGAATGACCGCACTGAATGCGCGGCGATCCGGCGGGTCCTCGGAGCTGCGGCGGATCAGGTGTCGGTATCTTCGACCAAGTCGATGCATGGCCATGGCATCGGTGCCGCCGGCGCGCTGGAGGCGGCCGCGGTAATTATGGCTCTGAAGGACGGCATCATTGCGCCGACGATCAATTATGAGGAACCCGATCCCGACTGTGATCTGGATGTAACGCCCAATGAAGCAAAACAGCGCGACGTCACCGCCGCGCTGTCGAACTCATTTGCCTTTGGCGGATTGAACGCCGTTCTGGCCTTCCGCAAGGTCTGATCGCGATCAGAGGCCGTTATAGGCCTTGGTGAAGCCCGAAAGGGAAATCGGCACATCGGCCGTCTCACCATTTCCGGCTGAAATGATGGTCAGCGTGGCACCAGAGCCCTTTTTCAGCTGATCGACGAACTGATCCTGAATGGGTTCCTGCACGACACAGGCCTGCGGGCTACAATAGCGATAACCACCGCGCCCGACTTCCTTGCCATCGATCTTGACCGTGACACCTGCGGGGATCAACACGCCGATGGGGGTCACCACCTCCATCACCGCTGCGATCTCCTCGTTATTGGGGCCTTTGAGGCCGGGGGTCTTGCGAATCAGCGCCTGTAATACTGGCTGTCCGCTGGCATTATTCCCGGTCTGCGCCATCGCGCAGGCATCGGTATTCTGGGTGCTGCACCGGATTTCCCATGCACCGTGCTTTTCCTTCACGGTCGTGCCTGGCTGCTGCGACTGCGCAGCCGCTTGCCCCGCCGTACCACCGATGGCCAGGGTAGTCATGATGAGTGCGAGATTGGCTTTGATCATTCGAAACACGATTAAGGTCCTGTCAGCTCGGGCACCGATCGGGCGGTGCGATTCAAGTTTGTAGAGTGATGGGGCCTCACCGTGGTGAAATCAAGGCTGGATGGGCGGAGCAAGGTCGCTCAGGTACCGACTCGCGCGAAAGTGAGCATCGCCACATACCTCATGAAAACGAAAAAGACGCCCCACTGAGCGTCTTTCCCATGAGGCAATTTACCTCTATTCTCTCCCTGTCGAACCGGCCGGGGCAAGTTCAGTGGCAGAAGCTATGTGCACTTTGACGCACCGTCAACGGCAAATATCTTGAATCTGTCACATTTCGACAGGCATCGACGACAAGCAAAAAAAGACCGCGCCGAAGCGCGGTCAGTTCGACAGGGAGGAGTGCGGACAACAGACGAATCCATGTCCGCATTTCAACTTTCGCAGAATATGGTTAACGAAGGATGTGCAGGCCATCACAGGGGCTGCAGGTTCAAGGCAGGGACGCAGTATGACAAAGATCTTCATCGGTGGTGGCGCGGAAGCATATGGCGAAGCGCAGTCACTACTTCTGAAATATGGTAATCGGCACGGACTGATCGCGGGCGCGACGGGCACTGGCAAGACGGTCACCTTGCAGATACTCGCCGAGAGCTTTTCGGCAGCCGGGGTGCCGGTGTTCATGTCCGATGTGAAGGGTGATCTCTCCGGCCTTTGTCAGGCCGGAAGCCCGGACCACAAACTGCACGACGCTTTCATGAAGCGGGCCGAGACCATCTGCTTCGACGACTACGGCTATGACGCCTTTCCGGTGGTGTTCTGGGATATGTTCGGCGAGAAGGGCCATCCGGTGCGCGCCACGATCACAGAGATGGGTCCGCTTCTGCTGTCGCGCCTGCTCGATCTGACGGAGGCGCAGGAGGGTATTCTCAACATCGTCTTCCGTCTGGCCGATGAAGAGGGACTTTTGCTGATTGACCTGAAGGACCTGCAATCGATGCTGGTCCATGTCGGACAGCGCGCCAGCGAGCTGTCGCTGCGCTATGGCAATATCTCCACCGCTTCCGTCGGTGCCATTCAGCGCCGTCTTCTGGTTCTGGAAAATCAGGGCGGCGCGGATTTCTTTGGTGAGCCGGCGCTGCAACTGTCGGACATGATCTCGGTGGGCAGCGACGGGCGCGGGCGCATCAACGTGCTGGCAGCGGACAAGCTGATGGCCTCGCCCCGGCTTTATGCGACGTTCCTTCTCTGGCTCCTGTCTGAATTGTTCGAGCAGCTGCCGGAGGTTGGCGACCCCGACCGGCCCAAATTCGTCTTCTTCTTCGACGAGGCACATCTTCTGTTTGATGGCGCGCCAAAGGCGCTGGTCGACAAGGTCGAACAGGTCGCGCGGCTGATCCGCTCGAAAGGCGTGGGCATTTATTTTGTCACCCAGAACCCGGCGGATGTGCCCGAGGATATTCTTGGCCAGCTTGGTAACCGTGTGCAGCATGCGCTGCGCGCTTACACCCCCCGTGATCGCAAGGCTCTCAGGGCCGCGGCTGAGACTTTTCGTCCCAATCCGGCCTTCGATACAGAGGCAGCAATCATGGAGGTCGGCACCGGCGAGGCGCTTGTCTCCACCCTGCAGGACAAGGGCGTCCCGGGTGTGGTCCAGCGCACCCTCATCCGCCCCCCCTCATCACGCCTCGGCCCCGCCGACGCCGACGCTCGCAAGCTGGCCATCGACGGCTCACCCCTTGCCGGGCTTTATGAGGCCGCAATCGACCGCGAGAGTGCTTACGAGATCCTCACGAAAGCTGCCGAAGACGCGGCGAAGGCGGCGGAGCAGGCCGCCTTGCCGGAACCGGCGGATGATGATGGCTGGAAGCGTTTCAAGGCGCGGCAGGACAGCGGGCGCAGCCGCGATCTGGCTCCCAGTTGGCAGGACGATGACGACCTTCGCTCTGCCCGCCGCTATCGCCCTGCGGTCAAACCCAAGCCACGCAGCAGCAAGGGCCGCTCGTCACGGTCAGACAGCGTTGGCGAGACGCTGGTGAAACAGGTCGTGCGCACGGCAGGCAGCCAGATCACGCGCCAACTGGTGCGCGGTGTTCTTGGCGGGTTGTTCAGGGGTCGCTAGACGCGCTCAGTCGGTCCCGCGATAGGGTTCGACATATTGTAGCGCCATGTCCCAGGGGAAGAAGATCCAGGTGTCCTGGCTCACCTCCGTGATGAACGTGTCGACCATCGGGCGGCCCTTGGGCTTGGCATAGACGGTGGCAAAATGCGCCTTGGGGTAGCGGTCACGCACCACCTCCAGCGTTCTGCCGCTGTCGACCAGATCGTCGATGATCAGGATCCCGTCGCCGTCACCTGAAATCTCCGCATCCGGTGATTTCAGGACCTTGGCTTCGGCCTGTGACTGGTGGTCGTAGGACTTGACGGAAATCGTATCGACCACCCGCACATTCAGCTCTCGCGCGATGATGCAGGCCGGGACCATGCCGCCGCGCGTGATGGCGACAATCGCTGTCCAGCCGCCACTTTCATTCGGGCCCTTGCCTTCCAGCCGCCATGCCAGCGCCCGGCTGTCACGGTGCATCTGGTCCCAGGAGATATGAAACCCCTTTTCGTGCGGCAGGCGGTCATTCATGCCTTGCGCCCCACGGCGACATCGATATCTGGCGCGTCCTCGGCTTTCATGCCCACGACGTGATAGCCGCAGTCGACATGGTGGCATTCACCAGTGACGCCGCTGGAAAGATCGGACAGAAGATAGAGCCCCGATTTGCCCACGTCATCCTGCGATACATTGCGGCGGAGCGGTGAATTCAGTTCGTTCCACTTCAGGATATAGCGAAAATCCCCGATGCCGGAGGCGGCGAGGGTCTTCATCGGCCCGGCGGAGAGGGAATTGACCCGGATATTCTTCGGGCCGAGATCCATCGCCATATAGCGCACGGATGTCTCCAGCGCCGCTTTGGCCACGCCCATCACGTTGTAATGGGGCATAACTTTTTCTGCACCATAATAGGTCAGCGTCAGCATCGAGCCGCCATCATGCATCATCTTCTCGGCGCGCTGCGCGATGGCCGTGAAGGAATAACAGGAGATGTTCATCGACATCGCGAAATTAGCAGCGGATGTATCGACATAGCGGCCCGTCAGCTCCGTCTTGTCGGCATAGGCGATGGCGTGGAGGAGGAAGTCAAGTTTGCCCCATTTCGCCTCCAGCTCCGTGAAAACCGCGTCTATGGATGCTGTGTCAGTCACATCGCATGGCATCACGATGTCGGAGCCGATAGACGCGGCCAGCGGTCTGACCCGCTTTTCAAGTGCCTCGCCCTGATAGGTGAAGGCCAGTTCCGCGCCCTGCGCCGCGCAGGCCTCGGATATCCCCCAGGCGATGGATTTCTGATTGGCGACCCCCATGATCAGTCCGCGTTTTCCGGCCATCAGCCCTGCGGTATTTGTCATTCGGGAACCCTCTCTCATGATCTCGTCACATTGGCCGTTGCGTTTAAGGTGTTTGGGGCACCACGGCAAGATGTCTCAGGGGAGGTCGGGCAATGGACCTTTCGCATCTCCGCTCTATGATCCGCACCGGAGTGAGGAGACGACGTGATGAGCAGTGCCCGCAAAGATAATTTCGCCGGTGAAGATCCCTTCGTGCTGGCGCAGACCTGGCTGGAGGAGGCAACCGGGACGGAACCGAACGACCCCAACGCCATTGCTCTCGCAACGGCGGACCGGTCGGGCCTGCCGAATGTGCGCATGGTTCTTTTGAAGGAGATCGAGCCGAACGGGTTCGTCTTTTACACCAATCACGAGGGTGCGAAGGGGCGGGAGCTGGCCGAAAACCCGCAGGCGGCGCTGGTCATGCATTGGAAATCACTGCACCGGCAGGTGCGCGTGCGCGGCCCGGTCGAGCAGGTATCCGCCGCGCAGTCGGATGCATATTACAAATCGCGCGCGTATCAGAGCCGGATCGGGGCTTGGGCTTCGAAACAGTCGCGCCCGCTGCGTTCGCGCGCGGCGCTGATGGCAGATGTAGCTAAGTTTTCCGCCCGTTACCCGCTCAACCCGCCGCGCCCGCCCCATTGGGGCGGATACCGGATCCGCCCGATCGAGATGGAGTTCTGGGCAGATGGTGATTTCCGGCTTCATGACCGGTTTCGCTGGGTGCGCTCCGGTCCTGACGAGACAAAATGGACGGTAACACGCCTTAACCCCTGACCGGTCGGCGGCGTGCGCTGGCGTGGGTCGGGACGATGGCACTACCGTCGCGGATCATGCGCCCGCCCTTCGAAGGCCCGCTCGATCTATTGGCGGGCGCGATAAATTTCATCAGGGTGCTTCCCTTGGCTGCTATCGCACGCCACATTGCGTTCTAGGGTGCGGAACGTGGGATCGACGATGAACGAAATGCCTCTCTTCCCGTTCGACAACAGCTATGCCCGGTTGCCCGAGCGGTTTTACACCAGATTGGCACCCACCCCTGTTCGCGAACCGGGGCTGGTGATGATCAATTATGCGCTGGCAGCGGATCTTGGCCTTGATGCCGACGCGCTGGCCTCGCCGGCCGGGATTGCCGCGCTGGCCGGCAACGCGCCGCTACCCGGTGCCGCGCCGCTGGCACAGGTTTATGCCGGCCATCAGTTCGGCGGCTGGTCGGCGCAGCTTGGCGATGGGCGCGCTGTGCTTCTGGGCGAGGTGGTTGGCAAGGACGGAGAGCGCCGCGATATCCAGCTGAAGGGATCAGGCCCCACGCCCTATTCGCGCATGGGGGACGGTCGTGCGCCCCTTGGCCCTGTGCTGCGTGAATACATCGTGTCCGAAGCGATGGCGGCGCTCGGCGTGCCAACCACGCGCGCCCTGGCAGCGGTCACAACGGGCGAGGCTGTCCTGCGCGAGGAAGGCGGCCTGCCCGGTGGTGTCCTGACGCGTGTCGCGGCGAGCCATATTCGCGTCGGCACTTTCCAGTATTTCAGTGCGCAGAACGATGTCGACGGCCTGCGCCTACTGACCGAACACGCCCTTTCGCGCCATTATCCCGACGCGGCGGGCACGGACAATCCGGCGCTGGCGCTGCTGCGGGGCGTGATCGCCCGTCAGGCCCGACTGATTGCGCGCTGGCTGAGCCTTGGTTTCATCCATGGTGTAATGAACACGGACAACATGACGATTTCGGGCGAGACCATCGATTACGGCCCCTGTGCCTTCATGGACGGGTTCGTGCCAGACCAGAAATTCAGCTTCATAGACCAGGGCGGGCGCTATGCGTTTCATATGCAGCCGGGGATCGGGCACTGGAACCTCTCGCGCCTCGCCATCGCGCTGGTGCCGCTGCTGGCCGGGGCGGAGGAAGACGCCATCGACCTCGCCAAGGCCGCGCTCGACGAATATCCGGCACTGTTCGAGGCGGCGTGGCTGGCGGAGATGGGGGCGAAAATCGGCCTCTCGTCACCGTCGCCCGACGACAAGCCACTGATCGAGGCGCTGCTGAGCCTGATGGCGACGGAGCGGGCTGATTTCACCCTGACCTTTCGTGCGATTTCGGAATGTTCTGCCGGTGATGACGCGCCTGTGGCGGCAGGGCTGGTCGATCACACGGCCTTTGTGGCCTGGGCAGAGGAGTGGCGCGCGCGGCTGGAAGCGGGCGGCGATCTCGACGGTGCCCGCACCCGCATGCGCGCTGCCAATCCCCGCTTCATTCCCCGCAATCACCAGGTGGAAGCGGCCATAGAGGCCGGATATCACGGCGATTTTGGTCCCTTCGCGCGCCTGATCGATGTCCTGGCGCGGCCCTATGATGATCAGCCGGGCAATGAAGACTATGCCGCGCCGCCCTCTGATGATCAGATCGTGGCGCGGACATTTTGCGGTACCTGACACCGCTGGACGCCGGGAGGCTCTGCGCATAGGCTCCAGCAGTGGCAGGTTTGCCTGCCAGGCGCCGATGTGCCCGCAACCCAGAGGTCGGAGACCCCTTCCATGCCAGATCGCAAGACATTGCTGCTGACCGGTGCCAGCCGCGGGATTGGCCACGCGACGGTGAAGCGGTTCTCGTCCGCCGGATGGCGTGTCATTTCCTGCTCGCGCCACCCGTTTCCGGAGGATTGTCCATGGGAAGCGGGCGAGGAGGATCACATCCAGGTCGATCTGGCGGATCCAAAATCGACCATCGAAGCGGTGGAGGAGATCAAATCCCGGCTTCTCGGCGGACGGCTCGAAGCGCTCGTCAATAATGCCGGTATCTCGCCGAAGGGGGAGGGCGGTGCGCGTCTGAACACCCTGGATACCGATTTGCGGACATGGGGCGGCGTCTTTCACGTGAACTTCTTCGCCCCGGTGGTGCTGGCGCGCGGACTAAAGGCAGAATTGCAGGCGGCGCAGGGAGCGATCGTCAATGTCACTTCCATCGCCGGGGCTCGCGTGCATCCCTTTGCCGGGGCCGCCTATTCCACGTCCAAGGCGGCGCTGGCGGCGCTGACGCGCGAGATGGCCCATGATTTCGGGCCGCTTGGGGTCAGGGTGAATGCCATCGCACCGGGGGAGATCGAGACCGATATCCTGTCCCCCGGCACTGACAAGATCGTCGAAAACCTGCCGCTCCGCCGCCTTGGCAAGCCGGAGGAAGTGGCGCGCACGATCTATTATCTCTGCACGCCAGAAAGCTCCTACGTCTCCGGCGTGGAGATCGAGATCAACGGCGGTCAGCACGTATGAGCCGGGCCGCGTGACGGGGGATACGGCGACCGCGAACGCCATGCAACGCGATCTCCTGCGGCTCCGATCCCGTATCCGCCTGCTGCGTGGGTTCGTCACGGTGCCGGGTCTGTTCAGCCTCTCTGGCCTCCTGATCGGCGGCCTCTCGGTCTGGGGCGACGGGGCGGCGCAGGACGTGCTTGGCCTCGGCCCGTTCGATGTCGAGATATCGCGCACGGTCCTGAGCACGCTTGCAGGGGCGGCGATGACGGCGCTTTCGCTGGTCTATTCCATGGTCCTGGTCGTGTTTACACTCGCCGCCGGGACCATTGCGCCCCGATTGCTGGAGCGGTTTGCCAAGGACCGGATGAACCAGATCGCGGTCGGATCGCTCGGTGCGCTGTTCCTCCATTCGCTCACGGCGCTGGCGATGACGGACGGCCCGCAATTACTTCCAGTGATCGTCGCCGGGATGCTGGCGGTTCATTCAATTCTCTTCCTCCTGTTCTTCGTCGATCACGTGTCGCGCCGGATCACGATAGATGAGGAAATCGCCTCCATCGCCGGAGAGCTTGATGCGCAATTGCGGGTGGCGGCGCGTCGTTCCAGCGGGATTGAAACCGATGACATCGTGCTGCCTTCGGGCGACGATGAGCCGATCCGCGCGCCCCGCTCCGGCTATCTCTGCCATGTGGCGGTGGAGGAGCTTTCAGCCATCGCGGCGGAGCGGAGCGGGGTGGTCGACTTCATGGTCACACCCGGCGATCCGGTGCTGAAAGGCGATGTGATGGCCCGCGCGCTGGGGCCGGGCGCGAAGGCGCTGGTGACCGATGCGCGGGCGGCGGTCACCATTGCCGACAGGCGCACGGCGGATAGTGATCTGCGGTTTTCCGTCAATCTTCTGGTGGAAATCGCGCTTCGGGCCCTGTCGCCGGGGATCAATGACGGGTTCACCGCAATTGCCTGCATCGACCGGCTGACGGCATCACTGGCCGAAGCGGCAGAGCGTGGACTGACGCCGGGGGTGCATTGCGACGACGACGGTGCAGTCCGGGTCGTGATCCCGCGCGTCGGGATTGCGGAACTGATCCGCGTCGCCTTCGATCCGATCCGGCGCAATGCCTCCGGCAGCGGTTTGGTGATCGGCGCAATGATCGCCGCCCTGCGTCGGCTGGAGCCGCGCCTCGGTCCGCGGTCAGCAAAAGAGGCGCAGCGTCAGTTGTCGCTGATCATGGCGGAAGTTGACGCCTCTGCCCTGCTCGATGATGACAAGGCATATTTCCGCGACCTTGCGGGGCTGGCCGGGGCCTGAGGGCATCAGGGGCTGAGGGAGCGCGCGCAATCGGGATCGCGATTGTCGCGGCAGATCGACTGTATCCAGTTTTCGCCTGCTTCCTGCCAGTTGATCGTGGCGCAACCGCTCAGCAACAGGCAGGCGATGATCACGGGCGCAAAATGAAGGCTGGTCCTCATCCCTCATCCTCCCATCGCAGAAGGTCGGCTGGCTGGCAGTCGAGGGCCGCGCAGATCTTCGCCAAGGTCTCAAAGCGGATGCCCTTGACCTTGCCCTGCTTCAACAAAGACAGATTCGCCTCCGTTACGCCGATTGCGGCGGCAAGGTCCTTGGATCGCATCTTGCGCTGCGCCAGCACCACGTCGAGGGTCACGATGATCGCCATCGGCCAGGTCAGATAATCGAGGCGTGGTCGGCCGACAACGCGGCGGCCCGGCGCATCACATCGCCGATCAGATATAGCACCGCCCCGAAGAGGAGGGCCAACAGGGGCCCGGAGCCGATGCTGATCACCAGCGACCGCTCGCCCGCCGCCGCGCCCGCAGTGAGGATCAGCCCGATCAGCGATGGCGCGACCAGGCCGCAGATCGCCCCGGCAATGCCCCAAAGACCCATGTTACGAATGGCGCGTCCGGCGGTCTGGTCGAACCAGCGCCCGTCAGCAACATGGCTGAGAAAACGCCGCGCGGACAGGAGCGCGGCAGAGGCGCACAATGCAGGCAGCAGCGCCACGATAGTGGCAAGGATAATGGCCGCCCCTGAGGGCGCATGCGACAGCGATAGCCCGATGCGCGAGGCGTAGAGCGCGCTGGCACCATTGCCGAGAGCCAGTGCGGCAAGGACGCTGAGCGGCAAAAAGACCGCCGCACCAAGGCAGAGACCTGCGGCAACGCGGCTGCGCCGCTTGAGCGTGCGGTCGGACAAGACGGTGTCGGGTGATGTCGACATGCTGAACCCTTCCTAAGCAGAGGGGTTCAGCGTGCAGATTCAATTATTGATTCGCAATCAATAATTATTGTTATTCAATAATTATTCGATGTTCAGAACCACAGTACCCAGCTTATCACCTGCCATCACCATGTCATGACCTGCGGCGATATCGTCAAGCGTACCCCCAGGCACGACCGCGTGGGACAGTTTTCCCGCTTCCAGCCATTCGGTCAGTGCGGCTTCGCCTGCGCGGTTCTCGGCGGCGCTGAACTGATAGCGGATCAGCATCCGCAGATTCACATGCTTGAACATGAACCCGTAAAACTGCAGCACCGGCGTCATATCGGCAGCAGAGGCGTAGGAAGCGATGGTGCCGCCCGCCTTGATCACCGCCAGCGAGGCTGCCTGATTGGCACCGAAATCGACCTCCACGATCCGGTCGACGCCCTCGCCGGAGGTCATGTCCATCACCGCTTCGGCAACGTCTGCCTCGCGATAATTTATCCAGTCGGCAGCGCCGGAATGGGCCGCCTTTGCATCGGAGGACACGGTCGTGATCACCCGCGCGCCGCCGAGCGCCGCCATCTGGCAGGCATAGCGGCCCACGGTGCCGGCACCGCCCGTGACCAGGACGGTTTTGCCAGCGACCGGGCCATCGGCATAGACGGCGTACCAGGCGGTCATCGCCGGGATCGACAGGCTGGCACCTTCGGCGAAACTCGTGCTGTCGGGCAGGCGCACGGCTTGTTCGGCCGGCAGGGCGATCATCTGGGCGGCGGTGCCGAAGGCGCGTTTCCATTGAGCGTTCCAGAGCCAGACGCGTTCGCCAACCCGGCCTGCATCGACGCCGGTGCCGACCGCGACGATCTCGCCCGCGCCATCCGAATGCGGGACGATGCGGGGAAATTCCATCACCGCGCCGGGCCGGGCACCCGCACGCAGTTTCGCATCCGACGGGTTGATGCCTGTGGCATGGATGCGCACCAGCACCTCGCCCGCGCCGGGTTCGGGGTCAGGCAGATCGCCGATTGTCAAAACGTCGGCGGCGGGGCCGAACCCCTCGTACCAGGCAGCTTTCATGGATTTGTCCTCAGTGGTTTGACACGCAAGCGTGTGATGCGATGGCGTTCCCGCCCCAGAATTTCGAACCGGAACCCGTGGAAGGAGAATATCTGCCCGACCTCAGGAATGGTCTGTGCTTCATGCAGGACCAGCCCGGCGATGGTCGTCGCTTCGTCATCAGGCAGGGTCCAGTCGCCAAAACGGTTAAGGTCGCGAATGGTCATGTCGCCCTCCACCTCGATGGAGCCGTCCTTGACTTCCTCGACGCCCGCAACCTCGGCATCATGTTCGTCAGCGATGTCGCCGACGATCTCTTCCAGGATGTCCTCCAGCGTAATCAGCCCCTGCAGATCACCATATTCATCGACAACCAGCGCAAAATGGCTGCGCCGCTGCAGGAACCCGCGCATCTGCTCATCCAGCGATGTGGTGTCGGGGACGAACCACGGCTCCATCGCGACCTGCATCAGATCGAACCCTTCGAGGGCGGATTGCCCCGGCCCGGCCTCACGCGTCAGGCGGTTTACCTCTCGCAGGAGGTCCTTGGCATGGATCACACCGACGATGTTTTCAGGCTCCCCCCGCCAGACCGGAATGCGGGTGTAGGAGGAGTTGAGGCAGAAATTCACGATTTCCTCGGCGGGCAGGTCCGCGTCGATGGTTTCGATGTTGCGCCGATGCATCATCACCTCCGACACCTCGCGCGAGCGCAGGTCGAGCGCGGCCAGCAGACGATCGCGGTCGTCCTTTTCGACAGCTCCTTCGGAATGGTGCAGATCGATCGCGCCGCGGATTTCCTCGTCGGCCGCCATGATCCGCGCATTCGGATCAGCTTCGACGCCGAACAGGCGCAGTGCACCGCGTGCGAACAAGCGCACGGTGGAGACGAGCGGGGCCAGTACCCGGACAATCACGCTGATCGGGACGGCGACGCGCACGGATGCTTTTTCGGTGTTGGTGATGGCATAGGTCTTTGGCGTCACCTCGGCGAAGACCAGCACCAAAAGGGTCATCACCAGCGTGGCCCAGGCCACGCCAACCTCGCCGAACAGCCCGGTAAAGAGCTGCGTTGCCAGCGCGGCGGCCAGGATATTGACGAGGTTGTTGCCCAGCAGGATTGCCCCGATCAGCCGCTCGCTGTCCTCGGTCAGTTTCAGGGCAATGCCAGCCCCCTTGTTGCCGCCCGCGGCAAGCCGGTGCAGCGAGGCGCGGCTGACAGCGGTCAGGGCGGTCTCGGAGCCGGAAAAGAAGGCGGACATCATAAGAAGGCAGATGATGGCGGCGGGGATCCACCAGATTGCGGATTCCATGGAGGTTCCTCAGGAGATTTCAGATGGCTTTACATTAGGTCGGGCAGGCAGAGACGCAAGGTGCCGTCATGGCGGAATCTCGCCCGAAACCGGGCGGCGATGACGCTCGAACAGGCCCGAGGCAATCAGCACGCCAACCGAAACGACGGCAGCCCCCACAAGAGCAAGGTCTGTCGCGGGTTTTCCAAGGAAAAGACCGGAGGCCAGCGCGACGATCACCGGTGTCAGCGCGATGAAGGCGGAGCCGCGCGATGGACCAAGCTGCATGATCGCATAGGTGTAGGTGACGATCGCAACGACCCCCGATCCGAACTGCGCCAGTGCTGTCCAGGCAAGGGCCGGGACCGAAACGGTCGAAAAGTCGACGCCGAAGATTGCAATCACGACGATCGCGATCGGGATGCACCAGACCGAGATCAGCGCCGTCGCCTCTAGCGCTGTCAGGCCCGATCCGCGTTGCGCGATGGTGTAGAAGGAAAAGAGCAGCGATCCACCGGAGAAACACATGTAACCCAGCCATTCCTGCCCCTCCGCCTGCGACAGGGCGCTGTAGCCGCCAACGGTAAAGACGCCGATGGCGATCAGGACGAAGCCGAGGATGCGCGAAGGGCTGATCCGCTCCTTCAGGACCAGCCATGAGAGGATCGCGACCCAGAGCGGCAATACCCCCGGCGCGAAAATGCCGCTATCGGCGGGCGGCGCGAAATGAAAGCCGAGCGGGATGAGAAACATGAAGGACAGCCCCGCACCAAGGGTCATGATCAGGAACCGCCAGAATTCCAATCCGCGCGGATAGAGCCCGATCCGCCAGATCACGGGGAGGAGCGCGATGGTGCAGCACACGGCGCGCAGAACCCCGAGTTCCACGGTGCCGAGCCCGGCACCGACGACGCCACCTGTGGTGACAAGGAAGTTGGCCCAGATCGCAACGGAGAAAAGCGCAGCGCTGATGGCCAGCGCGGTGGTCCGGGTCATGAAGCGAATATCCGGTCGCTCATTCGCCACCCTCGTCCTGCTGGTTCTTCGACTTGTAGCGGATGATCGCGGTGCGCAGATCATACATCGCAAGCAGCAGATCATCGATCGCATTGTCCGCAGCGGCGGGGTCGGGTTTGCTGGATATCCAGTGGGCAGCCGCGTTCAGCGCTTCGATCGTGTGGCGCGGGGTCAGCGCCTGATCGGTAGCGTCGCGCGCCTGACGCTGTTCGATCCATCTCGCAATCTCGACGTTCTCATCGGTTGAGATCTCTACCCCGTTGCGCGGTTTGATGGAGCCATTGCGTGTGTTCACCTCGGCGAGCGGCAAGAGATCGATGCGCTGCTGGCGGGCATCCTCGACGACCCTCAAAACGGTCGCTCCGTTATCTTTCTGGCGAAAAAATAGCTTCATCCCGGTGCTCTTTCCGGCCCTCTACCCTTGCGACTTCGCCTCCCCTCTACCGCGATTGGGCCGCTCTGGCGAGGGGCATCAATGCGGGATCGGCACAAACCGGCTGCGTTTCAGAGGGCTCGCATGTTGGCGTGGGGCGGTTAAGATGCGACGCGGCAGACATGACGAATACCGGCGCATGAACAATGTCGCTGGCGCGAGAGGGACAGGCGATGACGGAAACGGTGCTTCTGGTCGGATGTGGCAATATGGGCCGTGCGATGTTGAAAGGCTGGCTGGCGGCGCGCCCGTCGCTGTCCGCCTATGTGGTGGAACCCTCTGCGGCGCTGCGTGATCAGGCGGCGGCGCTGGGCGCGAAGGCGGTAGGTGCTGCACCTGAGCTGCCCGCCGGACTGGCACCGGATCTCGTGTTTCTCGCTGTGAAGCCGCAGGTGATGCCGCAGGTGCTTCCAGACTACGCCCATCTTGCAAATGCGACCTTCGTTTCCATCGCGGCGGGGACCACGGTGGCGACGCTGCGCGCGGGTCTCGGGCAGGGCACTCCGGTTATTCGTTGCATGCCCAATACCCCCGCGGCCATCGGTGCAGGCATGATGGTGTGCTTTGCAACAGATGGTGTCGGTGCGGCGGCGCGCGATCTGACAACCACGCTGCTGGCCGCGTCGGGCGAGGTGGCGTGGATTGATGACGAGGCGCTGATGGATGCGGTGACCGCTGTTTCCGGCTCCGGCCCCGCCTATGTGTTCCATCTGATCGAAACACTGGGCGAGGCGGGTATGGCCGCCGGGTTGCCAGCGGACCTCGCCGCCCGTCTGGCCGCACAGACAGTGATGGGCGCAGGTCGCCTTGCAATGGAGTGTGACACACCCCCCGGCACCTTGCGCGAACAGGTCACCAGCCCCGGCGGCACAACCGCAGCGGCACTGGCGGTGATGATGAAGGAGGGCCGCATGCAGGCGATGATGACCGAGGCGGTGGAGGCAGCGCGGGCTAGGGGCGAGGAGCTCGGCAAAGGCTGATCTTACGCATCAGGGGGTCAGGAACTCGATCCCGGCATCTGCGCGCAGGGCCGCCACGTCCTCGTGATAGGCGACTGTCATGCGCGCCGCCTCCGCCGTTGCCCACGGGGCGTAACGCGGATTATTGGTGGTGACGGGGTGGTCGGCCATCACTGCGCGAAACACGTCCTTCGGCACGCGCCTGTCTTCGCGGCCTGCCGCGACGACCTGAAGCGCGGCCCATGCTGCGATACTCGGCGTTTGCATGGAACGGCGGAGGACGGGTTTTAGTCCCTCCTGCCCGGACAGGCGGCGGGCGACGGTCTCGCGCAGCGCCTCGTAATCATCGAACTCCCACATTACCAGTCGGGCACCGGGTAGCGCGCGGCGGATCTCCGCGACCAGATCGGGCCAGCGGCGGGGGAGGGCGGCAAGGCCAATGCGGTCCTCCTTCTTCATCTCAGCCAATGGGCCGTCACGTACTGATTGGATGTGCACGCTGGCGAAGAACGCCGCATAGTCGCGGATCGCCAGAAAGCAGGTCAGATCGCGTGCCCGCGCGGCGCGGTGCCATAGCCCAAGGCGCGCCCGCGCTTCGGGATAGAGACGGCGCGCCCGGATCATGTCGCCGCAATGGCCGAGCCCGTTTTCATCGGCAGCGATGAGGAGTTTCGGCGCGCCATCTGCCAGTCGCGCCAGCGCCCGCGCCGCGCTCATCGCTCGCAGAGACGGCAGCGGCGCAACCGCCGCAGCGGCGCGCTGGGCGGGTCCGATGAGATCGCGCAGCTGGTCGGGCGGGGCATAAACGGTGCCAGCCTCGCGCAGCCGATGCCGGTTTTTGCGCATCACCGCCTGCAAATGCGTCGATCCGGTCTTGTGTGCGCCGAGATGAAGGTGGATCGTCATGCGAGAGGCATAAGCGCCCGCGCACGGCACCGCAATGAAGGGAGATCGGACATGAACATCATCTGGCTCGGCCATTCCAGTTTTCGCATCGAGACAGAGGATCAGGTCCTGCTGGTTGATCCCTGGTTAAAAGGCAATCCGATGTTCGATGACAAGGATTACGACGCCGCCATCGCGGGGGCGACCCATATCCTGATCAGCCATGGCCACGGCGACCATGCCTCCGAAGCTGTCGATATCTCCCGCGCGACCGGTGCACCTGTGGTCGGTATCTATGATTGGGTGTCCTGGGTCACGGAGGCTGAGGGGATTGAGGGGATCGGTTTCAACAAAGGCGGTACGGTGGCCCTTGGTGATGTGCGGGTCACGATGGTCAACGCCGCGCACTCCTCCTCCGCCGCTTCTGCGGACGGGCCGATCTATGTGGGTCACGAAAGCGGCTACATGATCGCCGCCGAAGGCCATGTCATCTATTTCATGGGCGATACCGACGTGATGGCCGATATGGGCATTTTTGCCGAACTGCACGCGCCTGATATCGGCATCGTCCCGATCGGTGGCCATTTCACCATGGATCCGGCCCGCGCGGGATATGCCTGCCGCAAGTTCTTTGATTTCAAGATGATCATCCCCTGCCACTACAAAACCTTTCCATTGCTGGCACAATCGGCGGACGGGATGGACGTGCCGGGATCACGGATTGTGGAGCCAGAAGTGATGAAGCTGATCACGGTTTGATGTACTCGCCTGCTTTAGATTGACCTGACTGCCCCGCCTCGTAATTTTGGTTTCGGGGTCCATGCGGAAGGATCAGATCCATGTTACACAATCCACTGATCGGCACGCTCGTTGCAGGTATCTTTCTGTCAGGTCCGGCGATGGCGCAAACCAACGCTGAACAACCGGAAGCGAATCAAAGCGCGCAAGCCACAACCCAGACCATCAGAGAGCGGCCGTTCAATCCCTTTTTCGAAACACCGGGTTCTGGCGATTTACGCATCACTGTGCCGACGGGCCCCTACCGGAGCCCTGATCGCAGTGTCGGCGGGTTGAACGAGTTCAATTTCGACGCATTCCTTGCGCCGAGCGCGCGTGGCCAGCAACGCAGCCTGCGCCAGCGCCTGTTCACACAGCCTTAGGGCCATGCGCGCAGCAACGGCAGCTGCAATAGTCTTTTGGGCACTCGCTTCCAGCGCTGCGGGCGACGATCTGAGTGCGCCGTCCACCGCCCGCCCGCCGGAGCCGATCCGGCCCGAGATGATCACGCCTGAACGTGATATACAGCGTGTACGCCCGCGCCAATCACCACCAACGGCCTTTGATCGTCAGGGGCGCATCGCACCCCTGAGACGGCAATTGCAGAACCGCTCCGACAATCATGTGCAGCAGCTGCGTCGCAACCGGCAGCCCGGCTACGTGATCGGACCGGGCAATGTTATCCAGCGCCGGAACTGATTGATCCCTTGTAACGGTACCGCAGTGCCGTTTCTTGCTCTGACTGCTCTTCCAATCGCGGGCCAAGACCGGGGTAAAGGCCAGATTGTGGACCGATAATTCCAGAATGTTTCAATGGCTGACGTTAACGTCAATTCTTGCCCATTGTTGTGTGATCACTGACTGCCCACCTGTTCACCACGACACAAGAACGGTATGTAAGGAAAAGGAAAAAACCCATGTTTGCACGTAATTCCATCATTCTCGCCTCCGCTTTCATTTTCGCTGCCAGCCTCGGTGCTCAGAGCGCGTCCGCCGGTGTGTCCTTCGGTACCTCGGCTGCACCCATCGCCGCCGAAAACCTTGAAGTAACTGATGTCAAATTCGGCCATCGCGGGTTTCGGGGCGGTTTCCGGGGTGGCTTTCGCGGTGGTTTCCGCGGTCATCGCGGCAAGTTCTTCGGCGGTCACCACGGCAAGTTCAAAGGTGGCTTCAAGCACGGTGTGCACGGCCATGGTGTGAAATCCCACGGCAAGGTGATCTTCTTCCCCGGCATCGTCATCAAGAAGTAATCCGACCCTGCTTATCTGCGCGCCCTGAAAAAGGCGCGCAGAATTTCGGCGGCTTCCGCCTCGGCGATCCCGCCATAGACTTCAGGCGCATGGTGACAAGTGGTTTGCGAGAAAAACCGTACCCCATTGTCCACCGCGCCGCCTTTCTCATCCCACGCCCCGAAATAGAGCCTCCTGATCCGCGCGAACGAAATCGCTGCGGCGCACATGGTGCAAGGCTCCAGCGTGACATAAAGGTCGAGACCGGGCAGACGCTCGCTTTCCAGCACCTCGCAGGCCGCGCGGATGGCCAGAACCTCGGCATGGGCGGTTGGGTCGTTCAGCTCCCGCGTTCTGTTGCCGGCCAGCGCAACGATCGCGCCGGTCGCCGGGGCGACGATGACGGCCCCCACAGGTGTCTCACCGCGCGCTGCGGCGGCCCGGGCGTCGTCAAGCGCGACTTGCATATGGGGGGCGAAACGGGTCATGGGAGGGTTGAACCGCGCGTGCGCCGCGCTTGCAAGGCCCGATTGCCATGACCAACAAGAAAACGCCCGCGGGCGACCGTATCGCAAAACGGCTGGCCCGCGCGGGCGTTGCATCGCGGCGGGAGGCGGAGCGGATGATCGAAGCCGGACGCGTCCATGTGAACGGAAAGCGCATCGACAGCCCCGCGCTGAACGTCACCGACAGCGATGTGATCGCGGTCGACGGCAATGTGATCGGCGAGCTGGAGCCGCCCCGCCTCTGGCGTTACCACAAGCCCACAGGCCTCGTGACCTCGGCCCACGATGAGAAGGGCAGGGCGACCGTCTTCGACAGGATGCCGCCCGAGATGCCCCGCGTGATGAGCATCGGCAGGCTGGATCTGAATTCCGAGGGGCTCCTCCTCCTGACCAATGACGGTGGGCTGAAGCGCAAGCTGGAGCTGCCCTCAACCGGCTGGACCCGTCGCTATCGCGCCCGTGCCCATGGTCGGATCGAAGAGAAAGCGCTCGACCCGATCCGCAAGGGCATCACCGTCGAAGGAGAGCATTTCCAACCCATGGATATCGCGATCGAACGTCAGCAGGGCGCAAATGTCTGGCTGACCGTGGCGCTGAAGGAAGGCAAGAACCGTGAAATCCGCAGGGCGCTGGAGGCGGTCGGCCTGATCGTCAATCGCCTGATCCGCGTCTCCTACGGGCCTTTCCAGCTTGGCGATCTGGCACCGGGTGGGGTGGAGGAGATCAAGCCGAAGATCCTGCGCGACCAGCTTGGTGTGAAAAATGCGCCTCTGCCGCCGCGCGCGAAGGCGAAACCGGTCAAGCGGGCGGATGGGGGCCAGAGCGCGCGCCTTGCTCCGAAATCGGCAAGCGGCGGCGGCAAATCCACGCCGAGGAATGCGCCAAAAACGTCTAAACCGAGGAATGCACCATCGGGCGGAAGCCCGCGTGGAGCGCCGCGAGGGCCGAAGCGGGGGTAAGAAGCGTCAGCGCTCCCTTCGGCTGTGCTGGTTCATAGCCACCAAATGACCAGCGACAAAACCGGCTGCCATCGAAGAGATACGCCTCGCCGCCACTGGCCACCATCGCACCATAGGCAAGCTCTGCGTGCGTGGCCGCGGGGGCGGGCGCGCGGCGCTCCACGTTCAGGACCCGATCCATCTCATCTGCCATGGCGGGACGCGCCATGCCCTGGCCTCTTGCCCATGCGGTGGCAAAAGCTTTGGCATCGGCTCGCCGACACTCGAAACAGGGCCGGTGTCCGGACGCCAGCGCCGTTGCCTCGTCGAGGAAAAACAGCTCCGTATATCCTTTCCCCATCACCCTGCGCTGGCGACCCTTGAAGCTAAGCACGCAGCAGATCCATCGCTGTGATGCCTGCCGCCTTGTGATGGTGAACCCGTCCGAATGGATACGCCCGCCCCGGTTGCCGAACATGCCGCCCCGGTCTGGCACCGCGCAGATCTCGCCAAAGGGCGTTACGCGGTTCGGCAGTGGGGAGGGGCGGCTGGACATGGCCCCATCCTTGGTCAAGATGCCGCCCATGCCTAGCCCTAATCACAATGCCCGCCGCCTCGGCCCGCCCGACATGGTCGTGATTCACTACACGGGCATGCAAAGCGCCGCCGCTGCCCGCGCGCGTCTTTGCGATCCGGCGGCGGAGGTGTCGGCCCATTGGCTGATCGACCTCGATGGCGCGACCGAAGCCCTGGTGCCCGAAGACCGCCGCGCGTGGCATGCGGGCGTTTCCGCGTGGCACGGAGAGACGGATATCAATTCCCGCTCCATCGGAATCGAACTTGTGAACCGGGGCCATGACTGGGGCTACCACCCGTTTCCCGAGCCGCAAATGGTAGCGCTGGAGCGTCTTCTGATCGAAATTCATGCGCGCTGGCAGATCGCGGTCGGCAATGTTGTTGGCCATGAACATGTCGCACCGGGACGCAAGATCGACCCTGGTGGGAAATTCGACTGGGCGCGACTTGCGCATCTTGGCCTTGCCGCTATCCCCTCCAACCCGTAAAGCCAGAACGCGGATGGCCGGATAGCCGCGCTCCCTGGGGGGCGAGGAACGTCCGGGCGGCATGGAGAAACGGCGCCGGGTAACGCCCGGCCAGGGCAACCTGAGGGAAAGCGCCACAGAAATGAAACCGCTCTGGCTTCGGGCAGAGCAAGGGTGAAACGGTGGGGTAAGAGCCCACCGCGCCCCTGGCAACAGGGGCGGCACGGCAAGCCCCGCTGGTCGCAAGGTCGAATAGGGTTGGCAGCACGGGGTCTTCGGATCACGGGCAGGGGGTCTCCGCCCCGCCGACCGGGTTGACTGCACGAGGCGCATGGCGACATGCGTCCCAGATGAATGGCTATCTATCCTTGTGCGGGGTGACCCGGGCGAGGGGGACAGAACCCGGCGTACAGGCCATCCGCACGTCTTACTTCAGAAACAACGAAAGCGTCGCATCCGCACCTCCGGCGCCGCTGCCGGAGCTGTGCGCCAGCGCACTAACAAGCATGAAAGATGCTGCCAGCGCGATGGTGGCTGCTATCGTTTGCGTGGACACCTGTCTCTCCCTCGACCGCTCGTGCAATCGCACCGTCCGCGCATATTGCGTCTTGGCTGGGTTTTCAGAAGTGCAGGAGTACACCAAGGAACCCAGACCCGTCCTCGCCTGTCGGTGGCCCTGTCGAAGCGCGAATCCGGGCAGGCAGGGTCTGTCCGGGATCACCATGGGAATTCATGATCAGCTGCAAAAGAGAATATTAAGTGAACAAAAGGTAAATATATACTTCCCGATGTTCTCATTTGGCGTGATATTGGTCACTTTTGTCAGAATTTCCCTGTAGTTCCCAAAAGATCATAGCTGATTTACATAAAAATCCCTTGCTGACCATGATTTCCCATGATATTCAAAATCCCACGCAGAGACGGCCCGGCTCATAACGATAAAACGAGCAGGTTTCATAAACGGCGCCGGCCGGACCTGCGGCGAGGCAGACATAAGCCGCAAAAGCGGCACGCTCAGTCAGGACGCTGAGGGACAGGTGACGGGCCGCGCATCGAAACGGGTGTGCGGCCCGTTTCGTCAGGGGCAGATAACAAAAGGGCCGGGGAGGCCCGAGAGGTGTTGAAATTCTTTTCCTCCAGCGCGACCAACAAGGTCGATGCCAAGGGTCGGGTGTCTATCCCCGCGCCCTTCCGCAAGGTGCTGCAGGGAGAGGGGTCCTCCGTCCTTGTGCTGGTGCCCGAAATCACGGGCCGCCCGATCATCGAGGGGTTCGGTGAGGCGCATTTCAACAAGCTCGCCGCCTCGCTGGAGGAGATGAACCCCTACACGCCTGAATATGACGCGCTGGCCAACATGGTCTTTGGCGAGGCACATCAGTTGCCGCTGGATGATACGGGCCGCATCGTGTTGCCGCAGGAATTTCGCGACCTGACCGGAATTACCGATCTCGCGCATTTCGTCGGTCGGGCCAACACGTTCCAGATCTGGAATCCCGAAACTTATAATGCAGGTCGCGCCGAGATGCGCGAGACCGCGAAAGCCAATGTCGACAAGCTGCCATGGGCGGGCAAGCGCGGCGCGGATCGGGGTGCGCCCTGATGGGTGGTGCGGCGCAGGCAGCGCTGGCCGAGGCCCGGTCGCTGCACGCGCCGGTGCTGCTGGACGAGGTGCTGGAGGTGTTGAAGCCGGCGCGTGGTGGAACATTTCTGGACGGCACCTTCGGTGCCGGCGGCTACACCGTCGCATTGCTGGAGGCTGGCGCCGGCAAGGTCATTGCGGTTGACCGCGACCCGGAAGCGATTGAGCGGGGCCGCGTGTGGGCCCCGGTCTTTGGCGACCGGTTGGAGATTGTAGAAAGTTGCTTTGGCGATATCGAGGGGGTGGTCAATGAACCCCTGTCCGGGGTTGTGTTCGATATCGGTGTCTCGTCCATGCAGATCGATCAGGCGGCGCGCGGGTTTTCGTTCCAGAAGGACGGCCCGCTCGACATGCGTATGGGCTGTGACGGCCCTTCGGCGGCTGATCTGGTGAACAACGAAGACGAGGCGCGCCTCGCAGACATCTTTTTCATCTATGGCGAGGAACGTGCCGCGCGCAGGATCGCGCGCGCCATTGTTGCCGTGCGCGCGGATGCGCCGATCACGACAACGCTGGCGCTTGCTGCCGTGGTGGAACGTCAGTTGCCGCGCGCAAAGCCGGGTCAGGTTCACCCTGCCACGCGTGTTTTTCAGGCCTTGCGCATCGCCGTGAATGATGAACTGGGCGAACTGGCGCGCGGATTGATGGCGGCTGAGCGATTGCTGATGCCCGGCGGCGTTCTGGCCGTCGTGACGTTCCATTCACTGGAGGACAGGATCACCAAGCGCTTCTTTCGGGCCCGCTCCGGCGCGACGCCGCAAGGATCGCGTCATGCGCCGGTGGTTGATGGCACGCCTGCGGGGTTCGAGATGATTTCGCGCAAGGCGATTGAGGCGTCGGCGGCAGAGCTGGCGGTTAATCCGCGCGCCCGGTCCGCCCGGCTGAGGGCTGGTCGGCGGCTTTCAGCACCTGCTTTGCCAGTTGATGCAAAGACGCTGGGCCTGCCCGCGCTGCCGGCCACTTCAAAAGGGCGGCACTGATGCGTTGGGCATTCTATATTGTTGGTCTTTGCCTCGTCGTCGCTTCGGCTGCATGGTCCTATCGCGTCACTTACCACACGCAGACGGCACTGGATCAGGTGGCATTGCTTCGCAGTGATATCCGCCGGGAACGCGAGGCAATCTCAGTACTGAAGGCCGAATGGGCCTGGCTGAACCGACCGGCGCGGCTGGAACGGCTGGTGCGGGATCATGGCGCGTCGCTGGATCTGGCAGCGCTGGCTCCGGATCAGTTTGCCGAGATATCCGAGATCGCAATGCCGCCCGTCGATGATGGGATGGAGCCGGTCGCCCTGATCGATCTGGATGAGGCGGGGCCGGAAACCATCTTCGCGCCGCCGCCGCAACCGCGTCCGGTTCTTCATGCCGCGAGGACCAGTCAATGAGCGGGGGATATGATCAGAGCCGCGGAGCGGGTCTAATCTCGCTATTAGGGCGGGGTGAGGAATCTGCCGCTCTGCTGGCACAGCGGGCCGAAAACCGCGCGCGCAGCCGTGAGCGTCGACGGGCCGCAACGGCCGAGCGCTCTGAATGGCGGCTCTGGCTGATCTGTGTCTTTTTCCTGCTCGGCTATGCAGCGCTTGGCGGGCGCATGGCGCTGCTGGCGGCGTCGGAGCCGGCGGAGCCGCGCATCGCATCGGCCACCGACACCTCTGCCGAATTCAGCCGCGCGCCGATCACCGACCGGCGGGGGCAGATCCTCGCCACCAACCTGCCGACCTGGGCCATTTATGCACACCCGACGGAGATGAAGCGCTCCGGCGTCTCGCCCCAGCGTGCTGCTGAGCGCCTCGCCGCCGTGCTGCCGGGCACGGATATTGACCGCCTCGCGGACCGGTTCGCGCGGCGCAAGGGTCTTGTCTGGGTCAAGCGCCCGGCCACCCCGGCGGAGCGGCAGGCGGTGCATGACCTTGGCATCCCCGGCATTCATTTCGGCCAGCGCGAGACCCGGATCTATCCGGCGGGCCGTATCGCTGCGCATATCCTCGGCGGTGCGCGTGTGGGCGAAGAAAGCGTGACACGCGCAGAACTTGTGGGCCGCGCTGGGGTTGAGCGGACGCTCGATGGCATGCTGCGCGATCCCGCGCGCGAGGGTGCCCCGCTCGCGTTGTCGGTCGATCTGACCGTGCAGACCGCCCTGACCCGGGTGATGGAAGCGGCGATGACGGAGTTTCGCGCCAAGGCCGCCGCCGCGACGCTGATGGACGCCAATACGGGCGAGATCATCGCGCTCGTCTCGCTGCCCGATTTCGATCCGAATAATCGCCCCAATACCAAGGATCCGGAGGTGGCGCGCATTCGCCCGATGATGAACCGGGCCGCCGAGGGCGTTTATGAACTTGGCTCGACATTCAAGCTCTTCACCGCGGCCCAGGCCATCGACGAGGGCATCGCCGGGGCCGAGACGATGATCGAAACGAAAGGGCCGCTGCGCATGGGCCGTCACAAGATCGGCGATTTTCACAAGATGCCGCCGATCATGTCCTTGCGCGATGTGATTGTCGAAAGCTCCAATGTCGGCACATCGCGCCTCGCGCTGGTCATCGGGGCCGAGCGTCAGCGCGCGTTTCTGGAGAAATTCGGGTTTCTCGACGTGACCCCGTTGGAGATCGCCGAAGCCGGCATTGGTCGCCCCCTATTGCCCAAACGCTGGGGCCGGCTGGAGACGATGACCATTTCCTTTGGCCATGGCTTCGCCGCCACGCAGCTGCATCTTGCGGCAGCCTATGCGGCCTTGGTCAATGGCGGGCTGAAGGTCAAACCGACGCTCCTCATGGGTGGTCATGTGCCGGGCGAGGATGATCGCATCATCTCGGCCAAGACATCGCGGCTTCTGCGCGAAATGCTCCGCGCTGTGGTGGCGGAAGAAAAGGGCACCGGCAACTTCGCTGAGGTGCCGGGATATGAAGTTGGCGGCAAGACCGGCACTGCGGACAAGCCATCGCGCGGCGGCTATGACGAGCGGCGCACATTGTCGACCTTTGCCGGGGCGTTCCCGATGTCGGACCCCAAATACGTTCTGGTGGTGACACTGGACGAAGCGAAGACGTGGAAATATGGCCGCGAATGGCGCACGGCGGGCTGGACTGCGGCCCCGACCGCCGGGATTGCGGTCAAGCGGATAGCGCCGCTCCTGGGGATGCGGCCCTTGCCCGCACCGATTGATCTTGGCGAGGCTGCAACAGCCGTGGGGAATTTCTGATGCCCACGCTGGCCACTCTCGGTCTCGGCGATCTGCCGCATGAGGGGCCGGCACCGGATATGGAGGCCACTATCACCGGTCTCTGCGTCGACAGCCGTGAGACGAAGCCCGGATACCTTTTCGCCGCACTGAAAGGCACGACCCTCGACGGGGCGGAGTTTGCGCAATACGCCGTGCGGATGGGGGCAGGTGCTGTCCTCTGTTCAGCAGAGGGTGCTGAGACGGCGGCCCGCGACATCGGCCCCTTGCCAATTCCGTTTCTGATTTCAGACAACCCGCGCCACGATCTGGCGCTGGCGGCATCGCGCTTTTATCCTGGTCAGCCGGATGTGATGGTGGCCATCACCGGCACCAACGGCAAAACGTCGGTCGCCAGTTTCGCGCGCCAGCTCTTTGTCGCGCTCGGTCATCGCGCTGCGAATTTCGGCACGGTCGGTGTGGAGGGCGCGGTCTCCAAACCCCTGACGATGACGACGCCGGAGCCGATCACGCTCCACCGCTTGCTCGACGAGTTACAGGGCGAAGGTGTCACCCATGCGGCGATGGAGGCTTCCAGCCATGGTCTGGCGCAGGCCAGGCTGGACGGCGTTCGTCTTCGCGCCGGGGCTTTCACCAATTTCAGCCGCGATCATCTGGAATATCATGCGACGGTCGATGACTATCTCGATGCCAAGCTGCGTCTCTTTCGTGATCTTCTGCCGCGCAATGCGGTAGCGGTTCTGAATGCGGACGATGCCACCTATGGCAAGACCTGGGCGGCCGCCCGCGATGCGGGGCTGGAGGTGATCCCCCTTGGCCGCGATGCAGCCGCATCCACGGGGTTGCGCCTGATCGACGCCCGGTTCGACAAGCGCGGGCAGGAGCTTCTTATGCAGTGGCATGGCAAGGACGTGACCACCCGGCTCGACCTGATTGGTGGCTTTCAGGGACTGAATGCGATGACGGCCGCGGCGCTGGTCATCGGAACCGGGGAGGCCCCGAACGAGGTGTTCGCCGCCATGGCAAAACTGACGGGCGTGCGTGGCCGGATGGAGCATGTGGCAACCCGCGCCAATGGTGCCGCCATATATGTCGATTATTCGCACACGCCCGACGGTCTGGCGACCGCGCTGGCGGCGCTGAGGCTGCATACCGAAGGGCGGCTTCTGGTCGTTTTCGGGGCGGGTGGCGACCGCGATCCGGGCAAGCGCCCCATGATGGGTCATGCGGCCTGCGAGGGGGCGGATGGGGTGATCGTCACCGACGACAACCCGCGCACCGAAGACCCGGCCCTGATTCGCAAGGCCGTGATGGCGGCCTGTCCGACCTCGATCGAGATCGGCGACCGGGCCGAGGCAATTCTGACCGGAGTGGACGCATTGTCGCCGCAAGATTGCCTATTGATCGCGGGCAAGGGACACGAGACCGGTCAGATCGTTGGCACCGACGTGATCCCCTTTGATGATGCCGAGCAGGCCCGCGCCGCGGTCGTGGCACTGGACGGCGAGGGTTTTGGAGGAACCGAGACGCAATGACAGGGCCGCTCTGGACATCGGCAGAGGCAGAGGCAGCGACCGGCGGTCGCGCGACGATGCCATTCGACGTCAGCGGGATTTCCATCGACAGCCGCGACATCGCGCAGGGTGATCTTTTCGTTGCCCTCAGCGACGTGCGCGATGGCCATGAATTCGTCGCTGCCGCAATCCGCGGCGGAGCGGTCGCGGCGCTGGTCACGCACCGGCCCGACACTGTGGCGGACGAATTCCCCCTGTTGATCGTTGACGACACCCTGAAGGCGTTGGAGTCGATGGGCCAAACGGCGCGCGAGCGGATCACCGGCAAGGTCGTCGGTGTCACAGGATCGGTCGGCAAGACCGGGGTGAAGGAGATGCTGCGCGTCTGCCTCTCCGCCGCTGGTCCGACCCATGCGGCGGTCAAGAGTTTCAACAATCACTGGGGTGTGCCGCTGACCCTGGCGCGCATTCCTCACGGTACCGAGTTCGCCGCCATCGAGATGGGTATGAACCATCCGGGCGAAATTGGCCCGCTTTCGCGCATGGCGCGACCGGATGTGGCCATCATCACGACCATCGCGCCGGTCCATATGGCCGCCTTCAAGGACCTCAGCGGGATCGCCGATGCGAAAGCTGAGATTTTCGAGGGTCTGGTGCCCGGCGGCACCGCGATCCTGAACATGGACAACGCCTATTTCGGTCAGTTGAAAGTGAAGGCGGAGGCAGCGGGCGCCAATATCGTGGCCTTCGGGAGCGACGCATCGGCCGATATCTGCCTCGAACAGGCGCATATCACGGCAGGCGCAACTGTCGTGAAGGCCCGGATGCACGAGGCACCGCTGGTCTTCAAGCTGAGCGCACCGGGCGAGCATCTGGCACTGAATGCTCTTGCCGCCCTTGCCGCGACGGAGGCGGCGGGCGGCGATCTGGCCCGCGCGGCGCTGGCCATCAGCAACTGGAACCCGCCGGACGGGCGCGGATCGCGCTGGACCATCAGCATCGGAGAGACCGGCATCGATGGGTCGATCACGCTGATTGATGAAAGCTACAATGCCAACCCCACATCCGTGCGCGCCGCCCTCGCGGTTCTTGGCGCGTCGGAGCCGGCGGATCACTATGGCCGGGTCGACGAGGGCCGGCGCATCGCCTTCCTCGGCGACATGCTGGAGCTCGGCGCAGACGAAGTTGCACTGCATGCCGGCCTCGCGGAATGCCCTGAGATGGCGAAAGTCGACACGGTTCACACCTGCGGGCCGCTGATGAAGGCGCTGCACGAGGCGCTGCCGCCCGCACAGCGCGGCACATGGTTCAAGACCAGCCGCGACATGGCTGACAGGGTCGGGCGAAAGCTTGACGCGGGGGACGTTGCCATGATCAAGGGCTCGCTCGGCTCGGACATGGCGGTGGTCGTCGATGCCGTGCGCCGCATGGGCAAAGCCGTGCGCGAGGGGACCTGAAGGATGTGCAATGCTATTTGAACTCTTCGAACCATTGTCCAGCGGCGGCGATTTCTTTAATCTTTTCCGCTATATCACCTTCCGGTCCGGCGGCGCATTCTTTACCGCGCTCGTGTTCGGCTTCGTTTTCGGCAAACCGATCATCGATAGGCTGCGCCGGATGCAGGGCAAGGGCCAGCCGATCCGCGAGGATGGACCGCAATCACATATTGTGGAGAAGGCCGGTACGCCGACCATGGGCGGGGTGATGATCCTCGCCGCCGTTCTGATCTCCACCCTGCTCTGGGCGCGGCTGGACAACGGGTTTGTATTGCTGGTGTTGTTCGTGACCTTTGGCTTTGGGGCCATCGGCTTTGTCGATGACTTTCAGAAAGTGACGAAGCAGAACCATCTTGGCATCTCCGGCAAGGTCCGCCTCACCATCGGCTTTGCCATCGCCGCCATCGCGGCGATCTGGGCGACGTCTATCCAGCCCGAGGCACTGCAATACCAACTGGCAATGCCGGTGCTCAAGGATGCGCTGGTCCCGCTTGGCGTGATCTTCATTCCCTTCGCGATGCTGGTAATCGTCGGCAGCGCCAATGCGGTGAACCTGACCGATGGGCTGGATGGTCTGGCGATCATGCCGGTGATGATCGCGGCCGGCTCGCTCGGGGTGATCGCCTATGTGGTCGGGCGCACGGACTTCACCGAATATCTGCAATTGCATTACGTGCCGGGCACTGGCGAGATCGCGGTCTTCTGCGCGGCGCTGATCGGCGCGGGGCTTGGTTTTCTCTGGTACAATGCGCCCCCTGCAATGGTGTTCATGGGCGATACCGGCTCGCTCGCGCTCGGCGGCGCGCTCGGCGCCATCGCGGTTGCGTCTAAACATGAGATCGTCTGGGCCATCATCGGCGGGTTGTTTGTGCTGGAGGCTGTCAGCGTGATCGTGCAGGTCGCCAGCTTCAAACTGACCGGCAAACGGGTCTTCAAGATGGCTCCGATCCACCACCATTTTGAACAAAAAGGCTGGCGCGAGCCGACGGTCGTGATCCGGTTCTGGATCATCGCCGTCATTCTGGCGCTTATCGGCCTAGCTTCCCTGAAACTGAGGTAATTCAATGATAACGAGCTCTCCAATGATCGCTGCCATGGGGCTGGGTGTCCGCGCAATTGAACGCCGCCAGGATTTTGAGGGGGCGGTCACACGACTGGCGCGCGCCCGCGACGAGGAACAGCGCCTGCAGATCGCGCGCCAGCGGGGCCGCGAGGAGGCGCTGCGCGAAGAATGATCGCCGTCAGGGGATATGAAGGGCGGCGCGTCGGCGTGCTCGGCCTGGGCCGCTCCGGTATCGCGGCGGCGGATGCGCTGCGCGGCGGTAGCGCGATGCCTGTCCTCTGGGACGATAACGAGGCTGAGCGTGCGCGCGCCGTGGAGGCCGGTTTCACGGTCGAGGATCTGACCAAGCAGCAGCAATGGGCAGACATGCCGCTTCTGGTCGTTTCGCCCGGTGTGCCGCACCTCTATCCCGCGCCCCATCCCGCGATCACCGCCGCGCAGCAATCCGGTGCGCTGGTGGATAATGATGTCAGCCTGTTCTTTCGCGCCCTTGCGATGACCGCCGCCGATGTGCGGGTGATCTGCGTGACCGGATCGAACGGAAAGTCGACGACGACCGCGTTGATCGGCCATATTCTTGCTGATGCCGGTCGCCCCCATCAGATCGGCGGCAATATCGGGCGCGGTGTGCTCGATCTCGACCCGCCTGCGGATGGCGAAACGATCATACTGGAACTGAGTTCCTATCAACTGGAACTGGCACGGGCCCTTGCCCCCGACATTGCGGTGTTTCTGAACCTTTCCCCCGATCATCTGGATCGCCATGGCGGGGAAGGGGGCTATTTCGCCGCAAAGCGGCGCCTTTTCGAGCTTGGCGCGCCCACGCATATGGTGATTGGCGTTGATGATCCGCACGGGGCATTTCTGGCCACTGCGACCCAGGATGCGAGCGAGGATGGCGCGACGCTGATCCGTGTCTCCGCCGCGCAGCGCCTGAAGGGGGAGGCGCGCTCGGTCTTCATGAACAAGAACCATCTGACCGAATGGAAGGGCAAGCAGGTTGCCGCGTTCGACATGCGCACGGCGCCGCATTTGCAGGGCAATCACAATGCACAGAATACCTGTGCCGCCTGGGCGACAACGCGTGCGCTCGGCATCGGACCGAAGGTTATCGGCAGGGCATTGACCACGTTTCCCGGTCTGCCTCACCGGATGGAAATCATCGGCCAACGGGGCGGCGTCACCTTCGTCAATGACAGCAAGGCGACCAATGCCGACGCTGCCGAGAAAGCCTTGTCGACATTTGAGAGCATCCGCTGGATCGCTGGCGGCGTTGCTAAATCGGGTGGGATCGCGTCGCTGGAGCCGCTCTTTTATCGGATCGCCAAGACCTATCTGATCGGTGAGGCCGCGGACGAGTTTGCCTTCACCCTCGGCGATCAGCCTTTCGAGGTCTGCCGTGATCTAGATGCCGCGCTGGCGCGCGCCGCCGAAGATGCGGTAGAGGGCGACGTGGTCCTCCTGTCGCCCGCCTGTGCCAGTTTCGACCAGTTTGCCAGTTTCGAGGCGCGCGGCGACCAGTTCCGCGCCGCCGCTCAGAGGATCATCGAGGGGGCTCCGTGACCGAACTTGCTTTCAAGTCGCCGCAGACGGTTTTTGCCGATCCTTCTGTCCTCGGTAAGTGGTGGCGCACGGTCGACAAGCTGACGCTTGCGGCGCTGACCGCCTTGATCCTGACAGGGCTTCTGATTTCCTTCGCGGCCTCGGTGCCGCTGGCGGAGAAAAAGAACCTGCCGGATTTCTATTTCGTCATTCGCCATTGCGTCTTTGCCGTCATGGCAATCGGCACGATCCTGTTCCTCTCCGTCATGACGCCCGATCAGGTGCGCCGCAACGGCGTGCGCCTGTTTCTGGTGGCGTTCATCGCGCTCGCGTTCCTGCCGCTCTTCGGCACCGATTTCGGTAAGGGTGCGGTGCGCTGGTATTCCTTCGGGATCTCGATCCAACCATCGGAGTTTCTGAAGCCGGGCTTCGCGATCCTCACCGGCTGGCTGATGGCCGCTGCCTGTCGCCCGAACGGGCCGCCGGGTGTGGCGATGTCCTGCGTGCTGACCGCTCTCGTCATTGCGGGCCTCGCAATCCAGCCCGATTTCGGTCAGGCGCTACTTGTTGTGGCAGCCTGGGGTGCGATGTTCTTCGTCTGGGGCGCGTCGATCTGGCTGATGGTCATCCTGGTCGGGGCGGGTGTCGCGCTCGTCGCGTTCGCCTATTCGAACTTTGAATACATCGCCAACCGGATCGACGCCTATTGGGCGGCGGAGATCGATCCGACCAGCCAGATCGGCTATGCCACCAACGCGATCCTTCAGGGTGGCCTCTTTGGCGTCGGGGCAGGGGAGGGATCGGTAAAATGGTCGCTGCCCGATGCCCATACCGATTTCGTGATGGCCGTGGCGGCAGAGGAATATGGCCTGATCTTCTGTCTCGCGGTCATCGCACTCTACCTCTTCATCACCCTGCGTGCTGTGCGCCTTCTGACGCGGGAGCGGGACATGTTCTGCCGCATCGCCGGGATCGGCCTTGCGGTGACTTTCGGCACCCAGGCCTTCGTCAATATCGGGGTGACCTTCACGCTGCTGCCCGCCAAGGGGATGACGCTGCCGTTCATCTCCTATGGCGGCTCGTCCATGCTGGCCTCCGGCATCGCCATGGGTCTCCTCCTGGCCCTGACGCGAGAGCGTCCGCAAGATCACGTCACCGATATGCTGCGCGGCGGGCGCTGACGCCGGATGACCGACGCACCGCTTCTTGTCATCGCCGCTGGCGGCACCGGCGGGCATATGTTCCCGGCGCAGGCCCTGGCGGAGGCCATGCTGGCGCGCGGCTGGCGGGTGAAGCTGTCCACCGATGAGCGCGGCATGCGCTATGCCAGCGGCTTCCCGGCGGAGGTTCCGCGCCGCGCCCTGTCGGCGGCGACCTTCGCGCGGGGCGGGCTCGCCGCGAAACTCGCCGCCCCCCTGCGCATCGGCTGGGGCGTGGTGGAGGCATGCCGCTGGTTCGCCCATGACCGCCCTGCAGCCGTAGCAGGCTTTGGTGGCTATCCCGCGCTGCCTGCGCTGTCCGGGGCGCTCTACCATGGTATCCCCCGCCTGATCCACGAACAGAACGGGGTCCTTGGCCGGGTGAACCGCATCTTCGCCGCCCGCGTCGATGCGCTTGCTTGCGGGGTCTACCCGGTCAGCAATGCGCCTGGCGGTGCCAAGCTGATCGATATGGGTAACCCGATCCGCGACGCGGCGCGCGCGGCCATGGCGATTGACTACAGTCCGCCCGGCGATGACGGCCCCCTTAAAGTGCTGATCTTCGGCGGCAGCCAGGGTGCGAGCGTCTTCGCCACCCTCCTGCCCGAAGCCATCGCCGCTCTGCCGCTGGCTTTGCGCGATCGGCTTGAGATCACCCAACAGGTGCGCCCGGCGGAACATGCCGTCCTTGCCACCGTCTACAAATCCGGCGGCATTGCGTCCGATCTGGCAGAGTTCTTCCCCGATCTGCCCCAGAAAATCGCCGCAGCGCATCTTGTCATCTGCCGCTCCGGTGCCTCCACCATGGCGGAGCTTGCCGCCATTGGCCGCCCCTCGATCCTGATCCCCTATCCCGCCGCCATGGATGATCACCAGACGGCGAATGCCCGCCCCATGGCCGATGCGGGCGGGGCGATCCTCGCGCCCGAAGCGGGCTTGACGGGGCCGGGCTTGACGGGGCTGGGCTTGACGGGGGCGGCGTTGGCAGGGCACATGCGCGCCATCCTCGAACACCCCGCCGTTGCGGCCGACATGGCGGCAAAGGCCGCGGCGCGGGGCAGGCCCGACGCGGCGGCGCGGCTGGCCGATCTGGTAGAAAGCATCGCCGCGCAAAAGGGCTGACCTCTGATGATGACCACCGCATTGCCGCTCGATATCGGGATCATCCATTTCGTCGGTATCGGCGGTATCGGCATGTCGGGCATCGCCGAGGTGCTGCTCAATCTCGGCTATCAGGTGCAGGGCTCCGACCTGAAGGAAACCCCCATCACCGCGCGGCTGAAGGGCATGGGCGCCGGGATCTTCATCGGCCAGCGCGCCGAGAACGTCGCCGATGCGCGCGTCGTCGTCATATCTTCTGCCATCAAACCTGGCAATCCGGAACTGGATGCCGCGCGCGAAGCCTCCCTCCCCGTCGTGCGACGGGCGGAGATGCTTGCCGAACTCATGCGCTTGCGCCAGAACGTGGCCGTCGCCGGGACCCATGGCAAGACGACGACCACCTCCATGGTCGCGGCCCTTCTGGACGGCGGCGGGATCGACCCGACTGTCATCAATGGCGGCATTATCCAGAACTACGGCTCCAACGCGCGTCTCGGTACGGGGGAATGGATGGTGGTCGAGGCGGATGAGAGCGACGGCACCTTCATCAAGCTTCCCGCCACCATCGCCATCGTCACCAATATCGATCCCGAACACATGGATCACTACGGCGACTTCGACACGTTGCGCGACGCGTTCCTGACCTTTGTAAGCAACATCCCCTTCTATGGCGTCGCGATCTGCTGCATCGATCATCCGGAGGTGCAGCGCCTTGTCGGCCTCGTCGATGACCGGCGGATTGTGACCTACGGGTTCTCGCGCCAATCCGATGTGCGCGCCGAAAACCTGCATTACGAGGCGGGCAAGGCGGTCTTCGATGTCGCCTTCCGCGACGGGGCGTTCCTCGAAAATGTCGTGCTGCCCATGCCGGGCGAACACAATGTGAAGAACGCGCTCGCCGCCATCGCCACTGCGCGCGAACTCGGCGTCAGCGCCGAAAATGTCCATGCGGGCCTAGCGGCCTTCGGCGGGGTCAAGCGTCGCTTTACTCATGTGGGCGACTGGAATGGGGCGGCGATTATCGACGATTACGGCCACCATCCGGTGGAAATCGAAGCCGTGCTGAAAGCCGCCCGCGCCGCTTGCGACGGCAAACTGATCGCCGTGCACCAGCCCCACCGCTATACCCGCCTGCGGGACCTCTTCGAGGATTTCTGCGGCTGCTTCAACGATGCCGATGTGGTCGCGATCACCAATGTCTACGAAGCAGGCGAGGACCCGATCGAAGGTGCCGACCGCGACGGCCTCGTCGCCGGCATGCGCGCCCACGGCCACCGCGCAGCCTTCGCCGTCGACGACGAGACGGGCATGGAGGCGTTTGTCCGCGAACATGCCGGACCGGGCGACATGGTCGTGTGTCTTGGGGCGGGGACGATTTCGGGCTGGACCAATGCGCTGCCGGGGACTCTGGCCGAATGACCTGCCGCTCTACACCATTGCCTTGTGGCGGGATTGTTGCTGAATGAGTGAAGGGTCTGAGATCAGGGACCGCCACGCGCTAGAAGCGCGGTTGCGTGAGATCATTGTCGAGAAGGGCGAGGAGGAAGGGCGGCGCGTTGCGGTGGCGATTGCGCATCGCGCTGCAATGCGGGTGTTGCCTGAGTATTGGAATTGGGTTCGAAGGAAAAATAAGGGGCGAAAGCTTGATTGGACTGCTTTGCAAGTTTTGCGCTGCAATCTTATCGCGGGAATTGCCGTGATACACGAAACTGATGCAGTCAGGGACGCCGCTGAAGCATCGATAAACACCGCTTTCGCCAGGGCCGCAACTTCTTACACCTCATTTACCAGTTTAGACATAACGTCCGACGCTAGTAATGCCGCTGATTCTGCGGCAGACGCCGTATGCGCCGTCGTCGGCAGTGTAGTCGACTCTGTAGACGCCGTTGACCGCGCCGCACATTTCCATGCGGTGGTCTGGCGGCAAGTCACACTCGATATGAAGCTATCTGATGGCGTCGAAATAGCGCAAACACCTCTTTGGACGTCCGAGATGTCATATAATGAGGACTGGCAAGAACTGAAATCCCAAATCCTCTCATCCCCCGACGCCGCCGACTGGGCGTTCTGGGTCAACTGGTATGACGAAGCCCTGAACGGCACCCTCTATCGCCCTGAAAACGAAGCGCTGCTGACCGCCATCGCGTTGATCGACGGCGAGGACTGGGAAAAAGGCCCCTCGCATGTTGCGGGGTTGATCAACGACCTACGCTTTGATCACGCCATCGCAGCTTCCCCCAATGCCGAGCGGATTGTGCTCGATGAGGCGACCAAGCGGTTCGATGCCGAACCCGTCTCCAATCTCTCCGCCTCCGCCCTCGGTTTCGCCATCTCAAAACTGAAGGGGGCGCTGGCCGTTATCGACCGTAATGCCACCGGCAATGACCCCTTTGGCGGGTTGTCGGTCGAGCGCGACATGCTGCGCGCGGCGATTGACGCGCCCGCCCCTCATCCCGCCACGCTCCACGACACATGCTTGCGCATTACCCGCCGCGTGAACCGAAAGGTGGAACAGGGGGATGTGCCATCCCCCCAGCAGGATGCCGATATTGAGGATCTTCTACAGCAGATTGATGAAACCGCGCTGGACCTGCTGGCCGATCCCGAAGTCGAGGCCATGGTTACCCATCGCGCACAAATGCGGCTGGACAAGGCGTCTAAAGAGGAGGTCGCAATCCTTCCCGAGGCGGCAAAGGGGCTGAGGACCGCGACTTCCGAGCCACTTGGAGATGAACTGGTCGAAGATGCGCAGATCGTCGTGGATGAAGCGGCGAGCGAGGCTGACCGCCGAAACGCGCTCTATCGCTTCGGAAGCAGGCTTCTGCGCATCTATGGCACCCTTCGCAAACTGGGCAGAGGGGTGAACGCTGTCGTTGGGGGACTGGCTGAGATGAGCAAGTCAATCGGCGTGATCGTCAAGAATTCGGCGGCGGTTTACTTAGCGATCGAATTCGTTCTGAGATTGATGGCTCTATGACCAACCTCCCCCCCACACGTGGCCGCATCGAAGCCGCGCGCCCCATGGCCAGCCTCACCTGGCTGCGCGTCGGCGGCCCTGCCGAACACCTCTTTTCGCCCGCCGACACCGAAGACCTCGCAGCTTTCCTCGCCGCTTATCACGGCCCGGTCACGACCGTTGGCGTCGGCTCCAATCTCATTGTTCGCGATGGCGGTCTGCCCGGTGTCGTGATCCGTCTCCCCGTCCGCGCCTTTGGCTCCATCAAGGGGCTGCCGGGCGCGCGCATGCGCGTTGGCGCGGCTGCGCTCGATGCGCAGGTCGCCAAGGCTGCCGCCCGTCAGGGCATTGCGGGACTCGAATTTCTGCGTACCATTCCCGGTTCGATTGGCGGTGCCATCGCCATGAACGCGGGCTGTTATGGCACCTACATGGCGGATGTGTTCGAGAGCGCGACCGGCGTCACGCGCGACGGGCGGATCGTCACGCTCAGTGGCGACGAGATGAACTTCGCCTATCGCTCCTCCGCCCCGCCCGAGGACGTCATTTTCGTCGAGGCGACGCTGAAAGGCCATCCTGCTGAGCCTGCCGCCATCGAGGCGCGCATGGCCGAAGCACTGGCGAAACGGGAGGAAAGCCAGCCGACCAAGGACCGCACCGCTGGCAGCACCTTTCGCAATCCCGCCGGTTTCTCCTCCACCGGCCGGGGTGATCACGGGCAGGATCTGATGGCCTGGAAGCTGATCGATGATGCCGGTTGCCGGGGTCTGAGCCTTGGCGGTGCGGTCATGAATACAAAACATAGCAATTTTTTAACGAATGCGGGCAATGCTACGGCCAGTGACCTCGAAAATCTCGGGGAGATGGTCAGAGAAAGGGTTCTCAAATCGAGCGGGATCACGCTAGAATGGGAAATCAGGCGGATCGGGGAACACTCGACCGACTGAGGTGGTTCAGGCAAACCACACAACGTGTCCACAAAAAGGGCGCAAACGGCCTCCAGTAAGAGAGGCATGAGGCCCCGGGCAAGCGGGGCGCAAAAGAATGAGGCGCGGATGTCGAGCAGGACCTCCCGCGTGACAGTGCTGAAAGGGGGCTGGTCGGCCGAACGGGAGGTATCTCTCGTCTCGGGGGCCGAATGCTCCAAAGCATTGCGCAGCGCGGGTTATGACGTCACCGAGATTGATGCAGGGCACGACCTTGCCACGCAACTGGCAGCGGCCCGGCCAGATGTGGTGTTCAACGCCCTCCATGGCCGCTGGGGCGAGGATGGCTGTGTGCAGGGCATCCTCGAAGTACTGGCGATCCCCTATACCCATTCCGGCGTGCTGGCCTCGTCGCTCGCCATGGACAAGGCACGCGCCAAGGGCGTCTTCGCGGCGGCGGGCATACCGGTGATGGAAAGCTGCCTCGTCAGCCGCGATGAAGTGCAGAAAAGCCACCCGATGGCCCCGCCCTATGTGGTCAAGCCCTATAACGAAGGCTCGTCGGTCGGCATCCACATCGTGCAGGACGGGGCCAACACGCCGGTGCGGCTGGACGACACGTCACCCGATATCCTGATGGTCGAGAAATTCGCACCGGGCCGCGAGATGACCGTGGCGGTGATGGGCGACCGGGCGCTGACGGTCACGGATATCGTGCCGACCGCCGGCTGGTACGATTATCACGCCAAATACGGCGCGGGCGGATCGCACCATGTTCTGCCCGCCGAAATCCCGACGGAGGTGTTCGATGCCTGCATGGATTTTGCGTTGAGATGTCATCAGGCGCTCGGCTGCCGGGGTGTCAGCCGCACGGATTTTCGCTGGGATGACACGAAGGGCGTTGAGGGCCTGATCGTGCTGGAGACGAACACCCAGCCCGGCATGACGCCGACCTCGCTCGTGCCGGAGCAGGGTGCCTATCACGGGATTTCGTTTCCTGACCTTTGTGCCTGGATGGTGGAGGATGCCTCATGCGATCGCTGATCGGACAAGGGCGGCGGCGCGACCCTGCGCCGAGCCGGCTTGCCTTTCGAATCAAACGCAACTGGCGCAGCGGGCGTCTGCGCCGGTTGGTGACGCTGTGGTTGCCGGTTCTGGTGCTGGTGGCGACGGGCGGTTGGGTCGTATCGCAACCCGATCTGCGCGCCGCTGCGATCGACCGCTATGCCGATCTGCGTGCGGAAGTGTCCGAGCGTCCCGAATTTGCCATTCGCAAGCTTGATATCCGCGGTGGCGACCCAGAGGTGACGAAGCAGATCACCACCATGCTTAGCGGATATGTCGGGTCGTCATCGTTGACCGCCGATGTCGGGTTGATCCGCAAACAGGTCACCGATCTTGGCTGGATCGCAGCTGCGCGCGTGCGTCTGTCGGCACCTGAGACGCTGATCGTCTCTGTCGACATTCGCACCCCTGCCGCGATCTGGCGCCATCAGGGCCGGCTGATGCTGGTCGATGATGACGGCGCGCAGATCGCGCCACTCGCCACGCGTGCCGAACGTTCCGATCTGCCCATCATCGCCGGAGAAGGGGCTGATCGCGGGGTGAGCGAGGCGCGCGCAATCATAGCCGCTGCCGGGCCATTGAACCTCCGCCTGCGCGGTCTTGTTCGCATCGGTGAGCGGCGCTGGGACATGGTCTTGCAGGACGGGCCGACAGTGATGCTGCCCGCCGCCGATCCGCTCAGTGCGCTCGGCTATCTTGTGTCGCTGGAGGATACGAAATCGATGACTGCACGCGACGTATCGCATATCGACCTCAGGCTGCGCAGCCGGCCGACGCTGCGTCTCAATCCCGATGCGCTTGAGACCTTGAAGACCACCCGACAGCCCAACCCGCCGGGAGAAGACGCGTGAACCATTATATTTCCGACATGCGCGCGATGCGCGGACGGCTCCATTCCGCATTGAAGCGCGGTCTGGTCGCGGTTCTCGATGTGGGCTCCTCCAAGACGGTATGTTTCGTGCTGAAAGTCGACACGGTGCGGCTGGAGGCTGCGCTGGAATCCGGCACCTCCCATGATGCGCAGGGCGCTTTGCGGGTGATCGGTACCGGTGTGACCCGTTCTCGCGGGGTGAAGCTTGGAGAGGTCATCGATCTGGAGGAAGCGCAGCGCGCTATCCGGACGGCGCTGGAATCGGCGGAGAAGATGGCCGGCGTGCGGGTCAATCAGGTCATCGCCTCGGTGTCGGGCGCGCGGCCTGAAAGCTATTCCAGCTTCGGTGAGGCAGAGGTTGAAGGCGACAGCGTGGAGGACCGTGATCTGTCGCGCGCGCTCTATAATTGCGCCTGGCCCGAACGGCGTGACGGGCGCGAGGTCGTGCACGCCATGCCCGTGAACTTCACAGTCAATGGCACGACGCCCGCCACGAACCCCAAGGGCATGGCGGCGAACCTCCTGAGCGTCGATCTCCATGCCATTTCGGTCACCACGACGCCCCTGAAAAACCTCGCCACATGCGTGCGGCGTTGTGATCTGGAACTGGCGGGCGTGGTTGTCGCCCCCTATGCAGCAGGGCTGGCGAGCCTTGTGGAGGACGAGCAGAAGCTCGGAGCCGCCTGTATCGATCTTGGCGCGGGCTCTACCAATGTCTCCATCTTCTTGCGTAACCACCTGATCTACGCTGACAGTGCCCGGATCGGTGGTGATCACCTGACCAACGACATCGCGGCGGGTCTTTCGATGCCGGAGGCTGCGGCAGAGCGGATTAAGACCTTTCACGGCGGCGCGGTTGCGACCGGCCTCGATGACCGTGAGCAGATCGAAGCACCCTATATTGGCGACCGTCACCCGGCGGAGCGGCGGACGATCTCACGTTCCGCCCTGATCGGCGTCATCCGTCCCCGGCTGGAAGAGATTTTGGAGGATGCCAAGCGTCGCCTGGACCTTGCAGGCTTTCAGCATCTGCCCGCCCAGCGCATCGTTTTAACAGGTGGGGGATCGCAATTGCCGGGAATCGAGGAGGCCGCGCAGCGCGTCCTTGGCCGTCAGGTCAGAATCGGTCGCCCGATGCGCATAAATGGCCTGCCCCAGATGGCCACTGGTCCGGGCTTTGCCGCCGCTGTCGGACTGGCACTTTACGCAGCGCGACCACAGGATGAGTTGTGGGATTTTGAACCGGTTACGGGTTTTTCCTCCCGCAGAAGGTTATCACAAGCCATGCGTTGGTTCAGGGATAACTGGTGACAGGATAAGCATAAAACGTGATCGAGGGGCGGTATTAAACGTCGACAGGAATCCAAGCATACGTTACAGTTTTCAAATAACGCCTCACAAATATGAATGAAGGCGTGGCAGCAGTAGAACAAGATACAGGCGGATAATATGGCCCTTAATCTCAAGTCGCCGGAGACCGATGATCTCCGGCCCCGCATCACCGTATTCGGCGTCGGCGGCGCGGGCGGAAATGCCGTCAACAATATGATTGAGAAGAATCTGGAGGGGGCGGAATTCGTTGTCGCCAACACCGACGCGCAGGCGCTCCAGCAGTCGAAGTCCGAGCGCAAATTGCAACTCGGCGTCGACGTGACCCAGGGCCTCGGTGCCGGCGCGAAGCCAGAGGTTGGCGGCGCGGCTGCCGAAGAAAGCATCAACGACATTGCTGACCATCTACAGGGCAGCCATATGTGCTTTATCACCGCCGGTATGGGTGGTGGCACGGGAACGGGTGCTGCGCCCGTGATTGCCCGCGCCGCGCGCGAAATGGGTATTCTGACCGTCGGCGTCGTGACCAAGCCCTTCCAGTTCGAAGGCACCAAGCGGATGAAGCTGGCCGATAGTGGCATCGACGAGTTGCAGCAGGTTGTCGATACGCTGATCATCATCCCCAACCAGAACCTGTTCCGCATCGCAAATGAGCGGACCACCTTCGCCGAAGCCTTCATGATGGCGGACGATGTCCTCTATCAGGGCGTCAAGGGGGTGACCGATCTGATGGTCCGGCCCGGCCTGATCAATCTCGACTTCGCCGATGTTCGTGCCGTGATGGATGAAATGGGCAAGGCGATGATGGGTACGGGCGAGGCCGAGGGTGAGACCAGGGCGGTCGATGCCGCCGAGAAAGCCATCGCCAATCCGCTGCTTGATGAGGTCAGCCTGAAAGGCGCGAAAGGCGTTCTGATCAACATCACCGGCGGCTATGACCTGACCCTGTTCGAGCTGGATGAAGCTGCCAACAGAATCCGCGAACAGGTTGACGCCGATGCGAATATCATTGTCGGCTCCACCCTTGATCCGGATATGGAAGGCCTGATCCGCGTCTCGGTCGTTGCCACCGGGATCGACGCAATCGAAGGTGAAGTTGCCGCGCCGCGTCCGTCGGAGCGTCGTCCGCAGACGACCGCTCGGATCGTTCCGCCGACCGTGCAGACGGCACCGCGCCGCGCCTCCACCGCACCGGCGGCGGTTGAGCGTGCCGCACCGGCACCTGCGGCAAAACCCCTGGCCCCCGCAGCACAGACCGTGGCGGCTGCCATTGCCTCAGCGCCGCCGCCAGCCACGGAGGAGGAGCCGAACCTCTTCGCCGAGGCTGATCTCGACAAACCTGAGCCGAGTGCCGAAGCTGGCTTCATCGCCCCCCAGGCGGTGCAGCCGGGTGATCCGATTGCCGAAGAAGAGCCTGCGCCTGCCCCGTCTCAACAGGCGCAGCCAGCGCCTCAGCGCCGTGCCGCACATGCGGGTGATCCGACACCCTTTACTGTTGCTGGCATGCAGGCGGAAGCGGATGCAGATGGCGAAGACAAAGCCCGGTTTGGCTTCAACAGCCTCATCCATCGCATGACGGGCGGTGCAGCACCGCGCCGCGAACAGGCACCGACACCAGTTCGGCGGGAGCCAACGGCCGTGGCGACGCCGCGTCCAACGGCAGCAACGTCTGCCGCACCTGCACAGCAGGCGCATCAGCATGAAGATACCGCCAGCGATGACGAGGATTTGCGGATGGAGATCCCGGCCTTCCTTCGTCGCCAGGCCAACTGATACGCGACCTCTCCCTGTCGCATAGGCGTGCGCCTCTGAGCCTGGTCTCAGGGGCGTTCGTTTGAGCGTAAGGACGGAGGCAGGCGGCCCCGTACAGTTTTGGATGTCTGGGTTTTGAGTTGCACTTGGTTGGCGTCTCATGTTCGGTTAATGAGTAACGAACGCTCGCCATTCGCGGGCCTATCGTGGAATGTGGTTCGACTGAGGAGACGCCAGATGCATCGCAAATTCAGGCTTCGCGCCGGTCTGCTCGGCCTCGGTGTCGTGCTTGCGGTGGCCGGGTGCTCCTCCGACGATTCGCTTGTTGATGATGTCCGCCCCGCTGAGGCCATCTTTGCCGATGCCGAGGCGGCAGCTGCAGACAATGATTTCGAGGATGCCGCGCAGCGGTTCGACGAGGTGGAGCGTCTCTATCCGTATTCCGCGCTGGCCAAGACAGCGATGATCCGCTCGGCAGATAGCTACTACCGGGGCCGCAAATATGACGAGGCGCGGCTGGCGGCGGAACGCTATCTGGATTTCTTCCCATCGGACCCCGATGCAGCCTATGCGCAGTACATCATCGCGCTGACCTATTATGATCAGATTTCTGATGTCGGACGCGATCAGGGCGACACGATCCGGGCGCGTCAGGCGCTGCGCGAGGTGATCGAACGCTATCCCGATACCGATTTTGCCCGCGATGCGACGCTCAAACGCGATCTGACGCTGGACAATCTCGCCGGCAAGGAAATGGAGATTGGCCGCTACTATCTCGGTCGCGGTCACTACATCGCCGCCATCAACCGGTTCCGGACTGTGGTGGAGCGTTACAATACCACATCGCAGACGCCCGAGGCATTGCATCGGCTGGTTGAAAGCTATTCCGCGCTCGGCATCACGAATGAGGCGCAGAACGCGGCTGCCGTCCTTGGCTATAATTTTCCGGGATCGGAATGGTATGTCGACAGCTATGCAATGCTGACCGGGCAACGCATCGGGCCGGAATTGGATTCGGAAAGCTGGCTGAGCCGGAACTTCCGCAAGGTGGTTTACGGCGACCAGTTCTGATCGCTATGGCAGATCGGGTCACGCGCATGGGGCTCCGCGATGCTTGAGTGCCTGACCGTCCGCGACATCGTTCTGATCGACCATCTGGTGCTTGATTTCGATGGCGGCCTGAACGTGATGACAGGCGAGACCGGTGCCGGGAAATCCATCCTTCTGGATGCCTTGGGCTTTGCGCTTGGTCGCAGGGATGCGCGGGGCCTTGTTCGTGCCGGTGCGTCCGAAGGATCGGTGGAGGCTGCGATCCATTGCGCCGCCGATCATCCGGCTCGGGCGGTTATGGATGAGGCCGGGATCGCCTGGGACGAAGACGGTCTGATCCTTCGCCGGATCGCCAACGCCGACGGGCCGAGCCGCGCTTTCGTCAACGGCCAGCGGGTCAATGCGGACACCCTGCGTCAGATCGCCGAGACGCTGGTCGAAGTTCACGGGCAGCATGATGACCGGGGTCTTCTAAACGCGCGGGGTCATCGCGCTCTGCTGGACAGCTTTGCCGCAACGGACGCTGGCGTGGCAAAGGTGCGCGCAGCCTGGCGCGCGACCCGTGCCGCGCAGGATGCGCTGCAGACGGCAGAGGCGCAAATCGAGGCTGCTGCAAAAGACCGGGAATATCTGGAGCATGCTGTCGCTGAACTGCGCGATCTTGCGCCTGAGGAGGGGGAGGATGATCTCCTCGGCAGCCGCCGCCGCCTGATGCAGGGCGCTGAGCGAATCCGCGACGAGGTTTTACGCGCGGCAACCGTGCTTGGGACCGAGGGTGCGGAAGGTGCTGTGGATGACGCGCTCAGGCGCCTCGACAGCGCTGCCGCGGCCGCCGAGGGGCGGCTTGATCCGCCCCTCGAAGCACTGTCGCGTGCGACAGAGGCGCTCGCCGAGGCCACTTCGGGCATCGAGGCGGCACTTGAAGAACTGCGGTTTGATCCCTCGGAGCTGGAGCAGGCCGAGGAACGCCTCTTTGCGATCCGGGCACTCGCCCGCAAGCATCAATGCGGCTCCGACGATCTGCCCGCGCTTGCGGAGACGCTGGAGGCGCGTCTCAGCGCCATCTCGGCTGGGGAGGGGGAGCTGAAATCGCTTACCCTCGCCCTGACAGAGGCAAAAGCACAGTACTCGAAAGCGGCAAGCGCCCTGACGGCGGCGCGCATCAAGGCCGCAGCGGCGCTCGATAAGGCGGTCGCTCAGGAACTGCCGGCCTTGAAGATGGAGCGCGCACGATTTGCCACCGCCATCGCGCCGACTGACCCTGGCCCAGACGGTCAAGACGAAGTCGCCTTTACAATTGCGACCAATCCCGGCGCGGCTTTCGGTCCGCTTGCCACCATCGCCTCGGGGGGGGAGCTGTCACGGTTTCTGCTGGCACTGAAAGTATCACTCGCCACGCGCCTCGGCGGGGGAACGATGATATTCGACGAGATTGATCGGGGGGTCGGAGGTGCAACCGCCGATGCGGTCGGACGCAGGCTGGCGCGTCTCGCCGAGGGGGCACAGGTGCTGGTTGTCACTCATTCGCCGCAGGTCGCCGCGCGGGGTGACGCGCATTTCCGCATCGCTAAATCTGTCAGCGCAGGCGATGCCCGAACCCGGATAGAACACCTTAGCGGTGAGGAGCGCCGCGACGAGATTGCCCGCATGCTGGCGGGCGATCAGATCACCGACGCCGCCCGCGCCGCCGCCGATGCGCTGATCTGATCCCTGAGTGCCTGCCCTCCATGGCCTTATCTATCTTCAGGCCGCAGGACGATTACTCTCCGTTGCCACCGTCGGACCCATCGGCACCATCGGTACCCCGGCCCGTCGGATCAGTCGGGAATTTCTGCGGCGGCGGTGGTGCCGCTGTGATCTGGCATGCGGTAATTGTACATTCAGCATAGACCGGTGCCACGAACACGAACTCCCGATCTGATTGCAACGGGCGTGCGACCACTGTCCCCTCGTCGGTCCAGATCTTCAGAAGGTCCGGCGTATCTCGATCCAGCCAGAACCGCGTACCGCGAATACCGATGGTAGCGATGGTGGTGTTGACGGTGTAGTTGGGCTTCTGCAGCCGCCCGCTGATCATGCGCAGCGCGCCTTTGCCGAGCGACAGGCTCAGCGAGCCAACCGTGCCCTGGAAGACATATTCGTCGATCGTGATCTCGGAGTTTGGCGAGATCAGAAGATCCGATCCGTCGTCGAGCTTGATCTGAAGGCTGCCATAGGCCTTAGTATAGACCTTGGCCTGCTGAAAGATCGTGTCGCCCCGTTCCACCTTGAAGCCCATGATATTCTGGGCCTGGTACGCATCCTGCTGAGAGGCAATCACATTCCCGGCCCGCTCAGCCGCTCCTGCGCATATCGGCAGGAACGCTGCCATCGCGATTGGAATAAGATGACGTCGCATGTACTTTACCCCTAGTTAATTTCAACCACTTTGCCCGGGTTCAAAATATTGTTCGGATCGAGTGTCCGCTTGATGTCGGTCATCACTGACCAAGCGTCGCCGTGCTCTTCCGCCATATAGCGTTTCTTGCCCACACCTACACCATGTTCGCCCGTGACTGTGCCGCCCAGGCGGAGCGAGCGTTTGTTCATCTTGTGGGTCAGGGCCTTGGCCTGTTCCACCTCATCCGCGTTGTCGGGATCGACCAGGAACCCGACATGGAAATTGCCGTCGCCCACATGGCCCACGATGGGGGCGACCATGCCCGATGCTTCGATATCCTCGACCGTCTCCAGCAATGCCTCCGCCAGACGCGAAATCGGCACGCATATGTCCGTTGTCAGACCGCGGCTGCCCGGTTTCAGTTTCAGCGACGCATAGTAGAAGTTGTGCCGCGCCGACCACAGGCGGTTGCGTTCTTCCTGATTGGATGACCATTCGAAGCCAAGGCAGCCATATTCGGCGGCAATCTCGCCGAAGGTCTCCGCCTGCTCTTTGGCACCGGCCTCAGATCCGTGAAACTCGATGAAGAGATGCGGTGCTTCGGGCATGGACATACCGTTATGCTCATTCACCGCCTTTACCGAAATCGGGTCGATCAGCTCGATCCGGGCCATGGGGATGCCCATCTGGATCGTCGCGATGACGGTATTCACCGCGCTTTCCATATCGGGAAAGGGGCAGACGGCGGCGGTGATGCTTTCGGGCTGGCCCTGCAGGCGCAGCGTGATCTCGGTGATGATGCCAAGGGTGCCTTCCGAGCCTACCATCAATTTTGTCAGGTCATACCCGGCAGAGGATTTGCGCGCCCGCGTGCCGGTGCGGATGATCCGCCCGTCAGCCAGCACAACCTCCAGCGCCATGACATTCTCGCGCATCGTGCCGTAGCGCACGGCGGTGGTGCCCGATGCGCCGGTCGCCGTCATCCCGCCGAGCGAGGCATTGGCACCCGGATCAACGGGAAAGAACAATCCTGTCGCCCTGAGCTCCTGATTGAGCGCCTCGCGCGTCACGCCGGGCTGAACGACGGCGTCCATATCCTCCGGATGGATCGCAAGTACCTGGCTCATTTCCGCCATATCGAGGGATATGCCGCCATTGAACGGTACCGCATGCCCTTCGAGCGAGGTGCCGGTGCCCCAGGCGACGATCGGGCATCGTTCTTCATTGCAGGTCCGCACGATCGCGGACACTTCTTCGGTTGTCTGCGGAAAGGCGACCGCATCTGGTGGCACTGCCTTGAAGTACGCCTCGTTCTGGCCGTGCAGGTCGCGCACGGAGGACGAAGTGGAAAGACGGTCCCCGATCAGGTCCCGCACACGGCTGATGGCGTTTTCGATGCTCATGAACATATCTCCCTTGCCATCAGACTTAGCGGAAGCGATGCGCGGCGAAAAGCGGCTTTCCGATGCGTGCCCGTCGTCGTAAAAAGCCGCAAAGACGAAGGAATTGTCCATGCGAGATGTCACACCATCCTGCCCCGAGCGGGTCTTCGGCGCGGAAAAACTGCGCCTGTCGCGCCAGTACGTGCTGCCTGAGTGGATCGACTATAACGGTCATATGAATGTCAGCTACTACACGATGGCCTTCGACATCGCATTCGACGAGTTACTGGAAGATCATCTCGGCATCGGTCTGTCCTTCGTCAATCGCTCGCGCCTCGGCCCGATGAGCCTTCAGATGCAGACCTGCTATCTGGGCGAGTTGATGAAAGACGAGGCCTTTCATGTCGAGGTGCTGATGCTCGACTGCGATTCAAAACGTCTGCATTTTTTTGGTGAGATGATTGCGGAGCGTGATGGCTCGGTCGCCGCGACCTATGAGGGGATATCGATGTGCGTCGATCTCGATACGCGCAGATCCGCACCCTATCCAGACTGGGCGCAGGAGCGCCTTTCGGCCATGAAGGCCGTGCAGGCAGACCTGCCGCGACCCCCGCAGGTGGGACAGGCCATCGCTATCAGGCGAAGGTGAACGCGGCCCGGCCCGGATTAACGGGAAATTTACCAGAACAAATTCATATCACGTCATGGTCTGGCATTTTGGTCTTTCCGAGAGTGTCATTCGGCTAACTCCAAAGGTGTTGCCGTTCTCACTGCTCTGTGTGATGTCAGCCAATGTCCTCGTTTTCGCGATCTTTGCCTTTGTCGATCCCTCATTGATCGTGCTGGAGATGACGGTGACCACGATCGTCTCGATCATAGTTACCATTCCGGCGGTCAGCTATTTCGCTGTCGTCAATGAGCGCCTGCAATCGGAGAAAAAGCGGGCAGATCAGGCCAACCAGCGGGCCCTCGCCGCCGACAGGGCGAAGAGCGAGTTTCTGGCCAATATGAGCCACGAAATCCGTACCCCCATGAATGGTGTTCTGGGCATGGCCGAAGTTCTCGCTCACACCCGGCTTGATGCAAACCAGCGACAGTCCGTGGATCTGATCCGCCGTTCAGGGGATGAGTTGATGGCCATCATCAACGAGGTGCTGGACTTCTCGAAGCTGGAGGCGGGACATCTGTCCCTGCATGAGCGGGAGTTTGATCTCGACCGGATGCTGAAAGAGGTCGTCGCGCTTTTTGGACCCCGGCTGGATGACGGGCAGGTGTCCCTGTCGCTCGATATTGCCCGTCACACGCCGCGGACAATGATCGGGGATGCCGGACGGTTGCGGCAGGTCTGCATGAATGTTCTGGGCAACGCGGTGAAATTCACCAGCGAAGGATCCATCACGATGGAGGTGGGCGGCGAGGACTTGCCGACGGAGGCCGGAACGGCAATGGAGCCGAAGTTTCGCCTCCGGGTTGCGGTGCGCGATACAGGTCCTGGGCTGCCGCCCGAAGAACATGGCCGGATATTCCGGAAATTCGTTCAGGTGGATAACTCGCTCACCCGAAATCATCGCGGCACGGGATTAGGTCTCGCGATTGTCGTGTCGCTGCTGGATCTGATGGAGGGCTCGATCACGTTGGAGAGCGAGGTTGGAAAGGGCAGCACGTTTACTTTCGAGGTCCCGCTTGGCCTGCCGCTGGCGGTGTCGGACCAATCGCCGGGCAAGGCTGATGAAGATCACATCGTGGCCTGCGGCACCGAAAAACAGCACAAACTCAGCGCCTGATCTCGCAGCAGGGTCCGTTTCGGTGCTGTCAGAGGCACCGCCATCATCTCGACCGCGGCAGATATGCACCGATGCGTGCGCGGACCCCTTCACGCCCTGCCTTTCGCCAGCTATAGCTTGATAGGCGAAGGGGCGAAGATGACCGATCAGCCAGAACCGGGTGCGGTGGCATCCGCCGAAGGACGCAGGCGATGGACGGATGCGCTGGCCAACAGCGCCGCCCGCGCACCCGCGCGGTTGGTGTTCTGGTCAGTGGCGCTCGTGGTCGGCATCGTCTCCGGCTACATGGCCATTGGGTTCCGCCTTGCCATCGATGTGCTGCAGGAGACGTTCTATGGTGCCAATGGCGCGATGTTGCACTCCCACGCGGCCAATCTTTCGCCCTGGCTGATTTTCCTGTTGCCGATATGTGGTGGCTTGGCGGTCGGGCTGATCCTTCATTTCTTCACGCCTAACGGCAAGGCGGCCTCGGTATCTGATGTGATCGCGGCGGCGGCGCTGCGCGATGCGCGGGTGGATCGCAAGATTGGTGTCGCTTCTGCCTTCGCCTCGCTCATCACGCTTTCGACCGGTGGCTCTACGGGGCGAGAGGGCCCGGTCGTGCATCTTGCCGCGGTGATCGCCGGATGGTTCGATGACAAGCTGGACCACCATGGAGTGACCGCCCGCGACATTCTCGGCTGTGCAGTCGCCGCCGCCGTCTCGGCCAGTTTCAACGCGCCCATTGCCGGCGCGCTCTTCGCGCTGGAGGTGGTGTTGCGCCACTATGCGCTCCACGCCTTTGGCCCCATCGTCATGGCGTCTGTCGCGGGCACGGTCATCTCGCGCATTCATATGGGCGAGATCGCACAGTTCGCGCTGCCTCCCAACTCTCTGGCGTTCTATGTTGAAATTCCTGCATTTATGATCCTTGGCGTTGTTTGCGGCGTCGTCGCCGTCGTGTTTATGCGTGCGCTGTTCGTGGCGGAGGATCTGGCCGACAAGATGCAAGATCGCACGGGCACACCGCGCTGGCTGCGCCCTGTTGTGGCGGGGGCCATGCTGGGCGCGATTGCCATTTATTTTCCGCATATTATCGGTGTCGGCTATGAAACCACATCGCTGGCGCTGACCGGTCAATTGCCGCTCTGGATTGCTATCGGTTTTGCGGTGGTGAAGGCGCTGGCCGTTGCGATCACCTATGCCGGGCGGATGGGCGGCGGTGTGTTCTCGCCCGCGCTGATGATGGGCGCGCTCACAGGCATCGCTTTCGGTGCCATCGCGACGGAGATCTTCCCGGAGATGTCGGGCACAAGCGGACTTTACGCGTTGGCGGGCATGGGTGCGGTCGCCTCAGCGGTCCTCGGCGCGCCAATCTCGACGACACTGATCGTATTTGAGCTCACGGGAGACTACCAGACGGCCATTGCCGTGATGGTCTCCGTCTCGCTCGCCTCGGTCACTGCGCACAGATTTGTCTGGAAAAGCTTCTTCCTCAGCCAGCTGATGCGCGCCGGCGTGAATCTGGCAGAGGGGCCGGAGCGGTATCTGCCGCCCACAATCAAGGCGCTTGGCCTGATGCGCATCCGCGGCGACGATCGCTGCGCCTCCGACACCGCCTGCTGGGCACTTGTGGAGCAGGGCGCAGTTCTGAAACGCGGCGCGACCCTTGCTGACGCTCTGCCGATGTTCGAACGCGACCAACTGGAATTCGTCCCCCTGATCGACGAGGACCGCAGCCTTCTGGGGGCCGTCTATCACATCGATGCCCTAAAAGCCTTCAACCGCGCCTTGCTGGAGGCGGATCGGGAACGGGGTGGCTAGGGGATCAGGCGCGGGGCGCGCGATCGCTTGAATGCCTGCCAGGTGACGCGCGCGCGCTCTTCATTTGGCGATCTCGTCCCGGTTCAGACGAGGGTCAAGCCTCGCTAGGCAGCCTCCCTCGCAACCGATCACAGTGGGGCGCAGGCTGTCTGCAACCAGTCGCGGTCTTCAGCAGCGAGCAGAGGGCCGATCTTGGTCGCGACTTCGGCGTGGTAGGCGTTGAGCCAGTCGGCCTCCTCCGCCGTCAGCATTTCCGCGATAATCAGACGATGATCTATGGGGGCGAGCGTGATCGTCTCGAAGGACAGCATCGGACGGTCGCCGCCGGACGGGATCGCCGCTTCGTTCACGATAATCAGGTTTTCGATGCGGATACCGAAGGCATCGGTGCGATAATATCCCGGCTCGTTGGAACACATCATGCCGGCCTCAAGCGCGATCATGCCCCGGCGCGATAGGCTCTGGGGTCCCTCATGAACGCAAAGATAGCTGCCGATCCCATGGCCGGTGCCGTGGTCATAATCCATCCCCGCGCGCCACAGCGCCATGCGCGCCATCGTATCGATATCGCGCCCGTTGGTGCCGGCGGGAAACCGCGCCAGCGAAACGGCGATCATGCCCTTCAGGACCAGCGTGAAGGCCCGCGCGGCATCGTCTGGGGGCGGGCCGACTGTGATGGTCCGGGTGATGTCGGTGGTGCCGTCTACATACTGCCCGCCGCTGTCGACCAGCATCAGTTCGCCCTTTTGCAGTGTCCGGTTGGTCGCTTCCGTCACCCGGTAGTGAACAATCGCGCCGTCCGGGCCAGCGCCGGAAATCGTGTCGAAGGAGATGTCCATCAGGGCGTTTGTCGCGCTCCGCTCCCCTTCCAATTGCTTGGCGATGTCGATCTCCGTCAGGGTGCCGGTCGGGGCTTCGCGGTCGAGCCAGGCAAGGAACCTTGCCATGGCGGCACCATCGCGCAGATGCGCATCCCGCGCGCCCTGTATCTCCACCCCGTTTTTGATTGCCTTGGGCATGATGCAGGGGTCGGTGCCCCAGGTGATGGCCATGCCGCCGTCGTCCAGAGCCGTGGCAATGGCAAGAGGGCAAGTGTTCTTGTCAAGAAGCGCCGTGCCGCTGCGCGCCGACAGCGTTTCCAGAAACCCCTCGCGCGGCATCACCGCAACGTCCGGGCCGAGATGATCCGACAGGCGATCATCGCCTTGCCCGTCGCGCAGGAACAGCGCGGCTGTCCCATCGGCGTTCAGGATGGCGAATGCCAGCGGCACCGGGTTTCGCGGGATATCCCCGCCCCGAATGTTCAAAAGCCACGCGATGCTGTCCGGCAGGGTCAGCACGGCGAAATCAACACCTGCCGCGGCGATGGCCTTGCCGATCCGCTTGCGTTTTGAGGCAGCGGCCTCGCCCGACAGCTCCACCGGGTGGGGGCGGATCAGGACGGCGGGCGGCTTGGGCTGGTCGGCCCAGATCGCGTCGACCGGGTTCTGCGAGACGGGTACCATCTCGCTGCCATCTTTGGCCAGCCGGGTGGCCAGTACATCGATCTGCGCCTTGCCGTGGAGCCACGGATCGTAGCCGATGCGACTGCCTGTCTCGCTGTTTGCGGCCAGCCATTTACCGAGCGGGTCATCGTAAAGCGATGCGATCTGATACGCGCCCTGATCGATCTGTGTTGCCGCCTGCAAAGTGTAGCGCCCGTCCACAAACACCGCGGCCCGTGCGGGCAGGATCGCCGCATGGCCTGCGGAGCCGGTGAAACCGGTCATCCATGCCAGCCGCTCATCGCGCGGTGGCACGTATTCGCCCTGATGCGCATCTGCGCGCGGAATGATGAACCCGTCGACGGCTTGCGCGGCCAGCTGTGTGCGCAGTGCCTTCAGGCGATCAGCGTCAGATCCGCCATGGTCGGGAGGAGTAAATTGTTGAAACATGAAAGCTCCCATCAATGGCGGTGACGCCGCCAGATGACCGAAACCCCGCTCCGGTTTCAAGGGTCCGCATGTTCGTCTCTTGGACTATCGCGGTGCAACGGCGTCGCGCAGTTCGACACCGATCAACAACTTGTAAAGATCACCGGTCGGGGTGGTCAGCGTGACACGTTCCGCGAGGCGACCCCGGCGATAACCAAAAATCGTCCTCTCGCCGGTCAGGCTTACCTCTGCTGGGATCAGCAATTGCATTGCTGCCCGCTCACCACTGAGGACCAGACGCCCGATTTCGCCGCGCACATCGCGCAGGCTGACCAGTTCGGTATCGCCGTCGGGGCGCAGCGATTCGGCCACAATACGTTCTGCCGAGCCATCGGGGCGGATCAGCAGTGCTGAAACCGAAGGCGCGAAGGTGAAATCCGCCTGTGGTGCCAGAAGAAAATCGTTGACTGCGATCAACCGGCATCCGCAAGACGAATCAGCGCCGCGCGTGGTTAGTTGCGCAAGGCACCCTCCCAAGGCATCGCGCGCTGCCGCCCGCGTCGTCAGGACATCGGCGGAGGAGGCCATCGACGCGGGGCAGGCGGAGGCAGGCTCTCCCCGTGAGAGGGCACGTGGAAAAGTGCGGCTGAGGAATGTCGCACCGGCCGGAGAGGCCCGGAGATAAGGTATTGCTGAGATCTGGATTTGCCTGAACCCGCGCCGTTGGGCCAGTTGTTCGGCAGATAGTGCAGCCGCGGATGCACTAATTTCGTTGACATCCCCGACATCAGCAGCCACCAGCCGTGGCGGCAGCGGTGCAGCCCCTATCGTCAGAAGATCAGCCGCGCTCGGCCCGTTTAGCGTCGTGAGGGTTGTGCCGGTGCCTGCAACGGGGGATGAACAGCCAATCGTCATCAACACCCCAAAAAACGCCGAAATACGGGCGAAAACCCGACAAAAAGAATTCAATGTGACATCCTTCACGTTGCAGAATTAACGGCACATTAACTGTAAACCTCAATTTTTCCATAGTTGTATCAAATTTGATGAGGTATACGGGTCACGTAGGTGAGAGTCGGATCGTGGGGTTGAAGGTTGAGTATTGTACCGTCATCAGACGCGTCTCAGTTAGTAGGCCGCGTAAAATGGTACGATAGTGGCAAGGGCTACGGCTTTGTTGCTGTCGACGATGGAGCAGGGGATGTCTTGCTCCATGCTAATTGTTTGCGCCGTGCGGGACTGACGCACGCGCCAGAAGGTGCGCGTGTCGTTCTGGAAGCGATTATGGGGGATCGCGGTCGGCAGGCTGTTACCGTGCTGGAGCTTGAGGATGACGCCGTCAAGGCAGATCAGCCACCCAAGCCGACGGACATTCTTCAAACCGTGGACAGCGATGAACGCTGGCTTCCGGCCCGCGTCAAATGGTTTGACAGGGCCAAGGGCTTTGGTTTTCTGAATGTATTCGGCGACAATGCCGATGTCTTCGTGCACATGGAGACATTGCGCAGCACCGGATTGCCCGACCTTGCGCCAGGTGAGGCCATCGCGGTACGAATCGCGGAAGGTCCTCGCGGCAAAATGGCGTCAGAGGTATGCGCGTGGGAAACAGTCCTGCAGAGCGAAGATTCCTGAAACCCGCCTTCGCGGTGCTTTGGCTGTTCATTCTTTGCATCGCGATGCCGGGGCAAGGACTGTCGGACGAGGTTTGTGCAACTGACCGGATCGATTTCAACACCGAAAACGGTATCGTCAGCTTTTCCATCGAAGTGGTGGACACCCCTGAAACCCGCGCCCGCGGCCTGATGGAGCGGACCGATCTCGAGCGTGATGAGGGCATGTTGTTCGTGCATGAGACCGCGTCGCAGATGTCCTTCTGGATGAAGAACACGCCCCTGCCGCTGGACATTGTCTTTCTGAACAAGCGCGGCGTGATCTGTTCGATCACGGCGCGCACAACGCCCTATTCGCTGGACCACATCCCATCCGGTTGCGCCTCGCAAACGGTCCTTGAAGTCAATGCGGGCGTGGCGGAGGAGCAGGGCCTGCGCGTCGGCACGCCGGGTCGTCATCCGGCAATCAACCAGCCTGTCTGGGCCTGCCGGTGAGCGCCGCGTCCGCCTGCAATACTGGCTTTGGCGTGATGGTGCCTTCGCAAAAATCGCGAGCGCGCGCTGCCTTAAGCGCGATGAAACCGCATTGATGCAAGATATGTTCCCGGCGCTGTGGCCGCCTGTGCCGACCAAGCCCGTCTGCTGCGCTGGCCATAGCAATGACAAGACATGGCATCATGGCTTTAAGTGAGGATCGAGAAGCGTGAGCGATATCGTGATCTTCGTGGCCCTCGCGGATGAATTTGCGGGCCCGGTGCCGGACGGCATGGTGCTGGTCCATACCGGTGTCGGCAAGGTAAATGCGGCGCTTGCGGCCGCAGCGGCACTGGTGGAGCACAAACCCTTTCTTGCCATCAATTACGGCACCGCAGGTGGACTGACGATTGACCATGGCGGGCTGATCGAATGCGGCGCGACCGTCCAGCGCGATATGGATCTGCGCCCGCTCGGCCTGGCCCTTGGCACCACATTCGGGGACGAGGAACCCCCGATGATCCGCTGGGCGGAGGGGCCTGTTGTCGGCACTGGCGACAGTTTCGCCGATGGCCCGCCGGAGCTTGCCTCCGATCTCGTGGATATGGAGGCTTATGCACTCGCCAAGGCTTGCCATCGCCACGGCGTCGCGTTCCGGTGCGTGAAATATGTCAGCGACAGCGCCGACGATGGTGCGGCGGACGACTGGCAGGATAACAAGATGAAGGGCGCGCGGCGTTTCGCCGAATGGCTGACCGCCCTCTGATCGCTCTTTTCCGGGTTGAGACCTTTTCACCGGTCGGAGTTTCCCCTATAGACCGCTTCGTCGGAGCGTAGCGCAGCCTGGTAGCGCATCTGGTTTGGGACCAGAGGGTCGGAGGTTCGAATCCTCTCGCTCCGACCATTTTTCCCCAGCATTCGATACTCTGCGCGGACCTATGGCGCGTGCACGCCGAGTAGAACCCGCCTCATATCCCCGCCCGTCTGGCGCAAGAGCAGCAGAATATAGGCGGCGAGGGACTACATCCCCAGAACCGAGGCCATGAACCCTAACGCGATCGATTGCCCGCTGAACCCACCCCGCCACGCGACCCAGAGGCCCGAGAGGATCAGATAGACCAGGAAATCAAGGTTGAACTGCCCGCGCCAGTTGCCCGATGCGAGGTCACCCATAACCAACGGTAACAGGTTCAAGCCGTGGCCGGAGACGGCAATCACGGTGTGACAAAGACGCCGATCAGCATCAGCCAGAGAATGGTCCGAAGGAATGTCATGTAGCGTTCCTATCAAGGGTGTTGTCGCGCGCAGGTCGCCAGAGAGGGCCGACCGCAAGCAGAAGAACAAGGATGTTGAAGCCAACATTCGAGGCATTGCCGGACGCGATTGAGCCTGCACTGTCGAGCAGGAACCGGGCCAGAAGCCCGGCCAGAACGCTTTTGCGCACGGCCTCGGGTGCAGCATCGTAAATCAGGCTCGAAAGGCACCAGATCAGCACCCCCCAGCCGAGCAGAAATCCGCCCGTTAGCGCCGACAGGAACTGAGTGTCGGGGTCAGCAAAGATCGTCGCCCCGTCGGGCGGCCAGCTTAGGATATCGAGGGTCAGGCGGGCAGGCTCCGACGTCGCGGCCATCGTGCCGAGGGCGAACACCGGCCCGAAGGAGCCGACGACGATTGCGGTGATCTTCAACCAGAATTTGTGGAATCTTTGGCTCATAGGGTGCTCCCGTTCAGATTGGGGGCACGTTAGGGTTCGCGGGATCATTGCAGCAATTACCTCAGAGGTAACTGACAAGGCCCCGCAGGTATTATAGATTTGCCGGATGAGCGCTTTTCCCCAATCGCTGAAGACCTGGCGGCAGACCCGCCGTTTCAGCCGGCTGGACCTGGCGCTGGAGGCTGATGTCTCCGCCCGCCATATCTCGTTTCTGGAAACCGGGCGCGCACGACCCAGCCAGGAGATGGTCGCCCGTCTGGGGGAGGCTTTGCGCCTGCCGCTGGATGCACGCAATCAGTTGCTCAGCCATGCCGGATTTGCTGCGCGCTACCCGGGCCGCAACTGGCAGACCGCCGATATGGCTCCGATCCGCAGGGCGGTGGACCACATGCTGACCGGCCATGCACCTTATCCCGCGCTGGCCCTTGACCGGCGCTGGATCATCAAGGGGATGAACGCGCAGGCGCGGGCGCTCTACGGACTGTTGGGCGTGGGGGACGACGACAGCCTTGTCGATCTGATGGTTTCCGACAGCCTGCCACCCCTGATCGAGAATTGGCCAGCGGTGGCCCATCACGCGGCCCAGCGCCTGCGCACCGAAAGCATGGCGCAGGGCGGTGTCGCCGAGCTTGATGCAGCGGCGGCGCATCTGTCGCGCGTCGCGCGGCCTCTCGACAGAGGTCTCGAGCCCGTCGTACCCACGATCCTGAACACCGGGACGGTACGCCTGTCCATGTTTGCCACCATCGCCCAGTTCGGCACGCCTGAGGATGTCACGTTGGATGATCTGAAGATCGAGCTCTATTTCCCGGCGGACGAGCCGACGGCGCTGGCGTTACGACAGATGGCCGCGGGTTGATGTCAGGCGCGCTTGGCAGCCTCGGCATCCGCTACGCCGCGTTCGCGGTAGGGCGTGCGATCAAAGTGGCTGCGATAGCATTTCGAGAAATGCGATGGTGACGTGAACCCACATGCGAGCGCGACATTGATCACCGTCATGTCCGTCTGCAGGAGGAGGTTGCGCGCGCGCTGCAAGCGCAGCTCCATGTAATAGCGCTTGGGCGAGCGGTTCAGATAGCGGCGAAACAGCCGCTCCAACTGGCGCGTCGACATGGCAACGTCCTGGGCGAGGTCCGCAGGGCTGATCGGATCCTCGATATTTTCCTCCATCATGTGGATAACGGTTGTCAGTTTGGGATGGCGCACACCCATCCGTGCCGGGACTGACAGGCGTTGCTCATCCGTCTCCGATCGCGTCGGCGTCAGCACCAGCTGGTCTATGACCATCGCGGCGAGGTCCCGGCCAAGCTCCTCGTTGATCATGTGCAGCATCATGTCAGCCGAGGACGTGCCGCCTGCCGAGGTCCAGCGATTGCCGTGCCGCTCATAGTAATGATTAGTCAGGTCGATATCCGGAAACTCCTCGCGAAAACTTTCGCGGTTTTCCCAGTGAATGGTGCAGGGGGCGGTATCGAGCAACCCGGCGCGCGCCAGAACATAGCTGCCCGTGCAAAGCGCGCCGAGCGCGACCCCCCGGCGCGACTGTTTGCGCAGCCATGAAAGGACAGCCGACGTGGTGACCCGGTTCACGTCCATCCCGGCACAAACAAAGATCATCGCATCCTTGTCGACATCGCCCAGCCCGATATCGGCGATCACGCGCGTTCCGTTGGAACAGCGGACGGGTTGCTCGTTTTCACTGGCGATTTGCCATGTGTAAACGTCCTCGCGCGCCATGCGATTGGCCACGCGAAGCGGCTCCACCGCCGACGCAAAAGCGATCATCGAAAACTTGTCGACGAGCAGAAAAACGAATTCCCGTTTTCGGTGTGCCTCAGGTTGGTTCATTATCGTTGATCCGTTCACCGTAGATACGACACGCTCATGCGTTTCGGCGTCCCGCGTCAAGGTCAAATTCGACAGACCCTGATCTGGCAATCCCGCCGCGACCACGCTAGAACGTCCGCGATTACGCTATATCCGCGCAGGAGATTTGACATGGCCGCCCATTGGAGCCCTTCTGGCTGGCGCAACCGACCGGCGCTGCAGATGCCGAACTATCCCCACGAAGCGCCGCTGAAAGCGGTTGAAGGCAAGCTTGCATCCTATCCGCCACTGGTCTTCGCAGGTGAAGTGCGCGCGCTGAAAAATTCCCTCGCCGAGGCAGCGCGGGGCGATGCCTTCCTGCTGCAGGGCGGGGACTGCGCGGAAAGCTTCGCTGAGTTTTCCGGCGACAATATCCGCGATACGTTCCGCGTTCTTCTGCAAATGGCGGTCGTGCTGACATTCGCCGCCAAAAAACCGGTGGTGAAGGTCGGGCGGATGGCCGGGCAGTTCGCCAAGCCGCGCTCCGCCGATATGGAGACGATCGACGGTATGGAGTTGCCGTCCTATCGCGGTGACATCATTAACGAACTCGATTTTTCCGCGGCATCCCGGATGCCGGACCCTGATCGCATGCTTCAGGCCTACCTCCAGTCGGCGGCGACGCTGAACCTGTTGCGTGCTTATGCACAGGGTGGTTTTGCCGACTTGCAAAGGGTGGCGAGCTGGAATCTCGGCTTTGCCCAGGGTAGCTCCGGCGGAGAGCGTTACATGCGCCTAGCCGAGCAGATTTCCGGATCGCTCGAATTTGTCGAAGCCTGCGGCGTGAACTCATCGACGGCTCAGCGGATGCGCGGCGTGGATTTCTACACCAGCCACGAGGCACTGCTGCTGCCTTATGAAGAAGCGCTGGTGCGCACTGACCATTCGACCGGCGATGTGGTCGCAGGTTCCGGTCATATGATCTGGATCGGTGATCGCACGCGTCAGCCCGACGGCGCTCATGTCGAGTTTTGCCGCGGCGTTACGAACCCGCTCGGCCTGAAATGCGGCCCGACGATCAGCGACGATGATCTCTTGCGGCTGATCGACATCCTCAACCCGAAAAATGAGGCGGGCCGCCTGACGCTGATCGCGCGCTTTGGTGCGGGCAAGGTCAATGCCCATTTGCCACGCCTCATCAAGGCGGTGGAGCGGGAAGGGAAGCAGGTTGTCTGGTCCTGCGATCCGATGCACGGAAACACCATCAAGGCCGATACGGGTTACAAGACGCGGCCCTTCGATTCAGTCCTGCAGGAGGTGCGTGAATTCTTTGATATCCATCAGGCCATGGGCACCTATGGCGGCGGCGTGCATTTCGAGATGACCGGGCAGGACGTGACCGAATGTATCGGCGGGATGAGCAATGTGGCGGTCGCCGACCTCTCCAGCCGCTATCACACGGCGTGCGATCCGCGTCTGAATGCCAGCCAGGCGTTGGAGCTGGCGTTCCTCCTCGCGGAAGAGCTGGAAAAGGTCGCGCCGCCGAGCCGGGCCGAAGCTGTCTGAGACGTGCCAGCGGTTCTGGTTCTCACCGCTGCTGGTGACCTCGGCGACGATGTGATTGGCGCGGTCAGGGCGGCACTGACGGGGCGCGTGCGGCTCGCGGCAGCACGTCGTCTTGCTGGCAATGCGGTGGAGATGGCGTTGTCGGGTGGGCTGGACGGTGTGCTCGATATCGCGCGGGCCGCCCTCGGCGATGCACCGGTCGATGCCAATGCCGTCACCACCAGAGGGCGGCGGAAACAGCTGCTGATCTGCGATATGGACAGCACTATCATCCCCGTTGAGTGCATTGATGAAATCGCCGATTTCGCCGGGGTAAAAGATCGTGTCGCAGCCATTACCGAACGCGCCATGCTGGGGGAATTGGATTTCGAGGCTGCGCTTCGCGAGCGCGTCGCTCTTCTGGAAGGGCTGTCGGAGGCGACGCTGCAAACCGTCTATGACGAACGTGTGACGCTGAACCCCGGTGCCAGCGAAATGGTGCAAACGATGGCGGCGGGCGGTGCGCTGACCGCGCTCGTCTCAGGTGGGTTTGATTTCTTTACGGAACGCGTCGCGGCGGCGGCAGGGTTTCAACATCATCAGGCCAATCGACTTTTGGTCGCCGATGGCAGGCTGACCGGCCTGCCCGGTGACCCCATCCTCGGCCGTGCGGCCAAGCTGGAGGCGCTGCAGCGGCTCAGCGCCAGTATCGACGCTGGCCCGCTCGACGCCGTCGCGGTTGGTGACGGTGCCAACGATCTGGCGATGATCGAGGCTGCCGGGCTGGGTGTCGCCTATCGCGCCAAGCCGGCGGTGGCGGCCCGCTCGGACGCGCAACTGAACCATTCGGACCTTTCGGCGGTGCTGCGCTTGCAGGGCATTGCCGCCAAGGGCTATTCCTGACATTTCAGGGACTGGCGACCTCGTGATTGGACGCTCCGGGTGCGGACACTTACCTGTGATGCCAACCGAGCCTGGAAAAAATGAGGTATTCATGCGACTGATCCGCAAGCCGGACTGGCACATATCCGAGAACAAGGTGACATCCGAGGCGGTGTTTCTGAACCGCCGCGCCGTCATCGCGGGCCTCGGCCTCGGCCTCAGCGCGCTGGCGGTGAGCGCTCCGCGTCTCCGCGCTGCGACCCCGTTTGAAAGCGCCGCGCGCAATCCGCTCTACAGCGATGCCGGGCGGCCGATCACGCCCGAAAGCATCAATACCACCTACAATAATTTCTACGAGTTCGGCTCTCACAAACAGATCCATGACGCCGCTCAGGCGTTGCAGACTGACGGCTGGACGATCACAATTGACGGTCTGGTCGAGAAGGAGATGAAGGTCACCCCTGATGAGCTGATTGCCAAGCTGGGGCTGGAGGAGCGGATCTATCGTCATCGCTGCGTGGAACGCTGGTCAATGGTCGCGCCCTGGCTCGGCATGCCACTGTCCGGGCTCGTGAACATGGCGCAGCCGTTGTCATCGGCCAAATATATACGATTTGAGACGTTCCTCGACCCGAAAGTCGCGCGCGGCCAGCGCCAGAATTGGTATCCCTGGCCCTATATCGAGGGCGTGACCATGGCCGAGGCTGCGAACGATCTCTCGATGCTGGTGGTGGGGGCATATGGCAAGGTTCTGCACAAACAGTTCGGCGCACCGATCCGCCTGCACCTGCCGTGGAAATATGGGTTCAAATCAATCAAGTCGATCACCCGGATCAGCTTTGTCGAGGAACGCCCGGTCAGCTTCTGGGAAGAATTGCTGGGTAATGAATATGGCTTCTGGGCAAATGTGAATCCGGAAGTGGACCACCCGCGCTGGTCACAGGCCACGGAGACCGATCTGGAGACCGGCGATGTGATGCCAACACAGCTGTTCAACGGTTATGGCGAGCAGGTCGCGGCGCTTTACGATACCGAAGAGGCCCGCGCTGCCGGAGATCGCCTCTGGCGCTGACGCGTCAGCACTTCGTCGCATCATTCGGGCTCGTTTGCCGGTACTCGGCAGGCGGGCCTTTTTCGTGCGCGGAGGGAGTATGTTCGGTGAGGGCCAAAAAAAAGGCCGAGCTTACGCTCGGCCAAGTCCAACAGGGAGGTTAGGCGATGCAGTTTAGCAACAGTGCGTCGCGTCTTTGCATCGTCTAATTGGCGATATAGGCGTGGGGCCGGTCCTGTGCAAGAAAAAAAGTCGATTTACGCGTGCAATGCAGCAATGCAAAAAACGCATGGCTATCTACATCAAATTTTAGCTTTTAGTGCGGAGAGCTCAGCGAGAACAAAGTCGCGGAACGCAAGAATTCGCCGGGACCGACGCAGTTCTTCAGCGTAGGCTAGGTAAATGGTGAATGGTGGACTTACCAGTTCAGGTGCAACAGGGACAAGATCACTGTTCAGCGCGGACAAGTAATCAGGCAAAGGTGCGATACCTATGCCCGTCTCGGCAGCCTGCATCACCGCGAAGTAGTTGTTGGTCGAAAGGTCGCTTTGATGTTCTATTTCAACGGTCTCTGCAAGCCAGCCAGTAACCTCCGGCGGCAGAGGTGATTTGTGATCGGCACGATAGCTGATGAGACGGTGATTGCGGAATTCTGATGCGCTCGCAGGTGTGCCAAACCGCTCCACATAGTTGCGTGAGGCGTAAAAGCGGATCGAACTCTCGACGAGGGGACGGCGGATCAGGTCGGCCTGTTCGGGCTCGCGTAACATAAGTGCCACATCTGCTTCCCGCATCGGCAGGTCCAGAATTTCCTCAGTCAGGATCAGGTCGACCGAGATATCCGGGTGCTCCGCAAAAAAGCGGCCAAGGCGCGGTGCCAGCCACATGGAGCCGAGACCATGGGTGGCGGAGACGCGTAGATCGCCAGCATCGCCATCCTTGGCGTCGCGGATGCGCGCAACCGCCAGGTTGAGCCGCGAGGACATGTCGCGGGCGGCGGAATACAGCAACTCTCCCTGCTCCGTCAGGATCAGGCCGCGGGCATGCCTGTGGAACAATGTCGCGCTCAGGCTTTCCTCCAGGCCACGGATCTGCCGGCTGACGGCAGATTGGCTGAGATTGAGCGCTTCGCCGGCATGGGTGAGGCTCCCGGCTTCGGCCACGGCGTAGAATACACGCAATTTATCCCAATCCGTCGGCATCGCGGTTCTGTCATCCTCGCTTTATTGCCCGCACTTTCTAATGCAGTGCGGCTGATGTAGATCAGGATATGACGCCGTTGAACAGAGGACTAACGCATGTCGCGCGCAGTGATTTTCTTTTTGACGCGGGCGGGTTTCGTGATGCTCGCCGGTCTGATGGGCCTTTCATCGGCCCAGGCCCAGCTTTCAGGCGGCTATCGCGGGCTGGACGAGGCAGCGGGGATGGAGCTGCGCTTCTCAGGTTCCGGCGCGGCGCTGGAGGGCGTGTTTGTCGACGGATCCGGCGCGCGCCGCGACTTCGCGGCGACCACGCTGCCGGGCGGTGCCGAGGCGACAATCGATCGCGACGGCAGGCAGGTCTATCTCTTCTTCACGGAGGAGCCGCTGGGCCTCAGCATGATCGCGATTCCACTGGACGCCGATGGGTCGTTCCAGTCTGATCAGACGCAGGCGCTGGCGTTCCTCAAGGAAGGCGTCGATGCGCCGCCGAAGCCCAACCGCTATGTCCCGCCGCCAGACGGTCCCGGAGGCACCGTCGACCCGTTGGCCTTTGTTGAAAGCTACGCATTCTGGCCGTCGCTGAATGTCGGGTACGGTTATGACATGGTGCGTGGGCGGTATCGGACGCTGATCCGGCTCCACGCGGTGGTGCAAACCGATATTGTGTGGAAACTGTGTCGCGGATCGTCATCGCAGGTCGGGCTGGCGGAGGCCTTGCGCGGTCAGGGTGTGAACTGCGACGAGGTTCTGTCGAAATTCGAGACGATGATGCGCAGCCCCAATGCTGTGGAAACTTTCAACGGCTATCGCCGCGATGTCGAGGCGCAGAAACTGGCGCTGGTCGAGGCGATCCGTTGTTCGATCGATTATCGGCGGAGCGACCCGGAGTGTAAGCGCGCAGGTGCCCGCGTCGCGCGGGCTGCGACCTCTCTCGAGACAGTGAAGACGGTGCTGGACCGCTACTGAACGGGTCTGCTGATCCTGATCGGCGCGTGTTCAGTCCGTTTTCGCGCCGTCCTTGTTGCGGATCTGATGAAGGATCTGGCTTAGCGTGCCGATCTCGCAGGGTTTCATGATCATCGGACCGGGTACCTCCATCTCTATGTCGTGTTCGCCTTTTGGCCTGCCTGACATGTAGGCGATGGCGATCTCCTTGTTGAGCGCGAGAGCACGCTTGGCCAGTTCAAACCCGTTCAGTGATCCTGGCATGATGACATCGGTCAGCAGCATCTCGAAATACTTGTCCTTGAGCGCGCTCAGCGCCTGGTCACCGTCGCCTACCAATTGCGCGTCATAGTCCAGCGCCCTGAGCACGTCCCGCAAGGAGCGGCGAAGTTGCGGCTCTCCCTCCGCCACGAGGATGCTGGCCCTTTTGCCGGATATCCACAGCTGATCGGCTTCGTCCTCAGGCAAACCGCCATCTACGGCCGGCAGCTTCATCCGAACTGTCGTACCTTCGCCGAGCTTGGACTGGATATCCAGCCCGCCGCCCGCCTGGCGACAAAAGCCATATGCTATGGACAGGCCCAGTCCGCCGCCGCTGTGGTTGCGCGTTGTAAACAGAGGGTCGATGGCGCGACGCAATGTCAGGTCATTCATCCCTGATCCGTCGTCGCTGACGCTGATTTCCACCATCTGGTCCCGGTCATCGCGCGATGTCACGGTGCGCGCCGAGACGATGATCGTGCCGCTATGACGCTCGCTCTGGATCGCATCGCGCGCGTTGAACACGAGGTTCAGGAGCACGGTTTCCAGACGCCCCCGGTCGCAAACGATATTGGTGCCAGACAGGTAGTCGTTGAATTTCAGCCGAATTGACCGTTCAAGCCCGCGTTCTGCCAGCGTTCTCACCGTGTCAAAGACATCGGACACGCTGGAGACCTCGTTCAGGGACGGTTGCGCGCGGGCGAATGAGAGCAGTCGCTTGCTCAGCACGGCACCACTGCGCGTTGATTCGAGAGCCCGGTCCAGCAATTCGCGCACCGCCGGGTCGTCGGTCTTGTGAATCGCAAGCTGGATCGATGGCATTATGGCACCGAGCACATTGTTGAAATCATGCGCGATACTGCCTGTCGTCTCCCCCAGTGCATCGAGACGGCGAAGTGCCTCAGCCTCGTTGCGCTGTGCGGTCATCGTGGTGACGTCCTGCATGGAAATGATGTAGCGCAGCAAGGGGTGGGAAACCGTCCGCCTGACAGTGATCAACAACAATCGCCGATTGTCGGTCGTCTCTTCGATCAGACTGGCAACGGCGGCATAGAGGCGGACGTCGACCAGATTGCCAGCATCGGAGAGAGCAACGGGGTCCTGATCCTTTGGCAGAAGCGCATCTTCATCCGCATCATAGAACATCAGCCCCGCGGGCCATTTCAGGGGCTTTCCGCGATCCGGCAGGCCCATGATCTGTTTGCCCTCGTGATTGGCGCAGCGGATCACGTTGTCTTTGTCGATTCCAATAAGCCCGCAGCCCGCAGCCTCCGCCATCGTATCGGGGACGAGGGGGCAGGCGTCGCCTTCCGTCAGGTCGCGGGAAATCGCCAGCTTGTTCATATGTGACCTCACTCTTGCCCATTCTGAGCATCGGGATGAAAAACCCGACAGGGCGGACAATGAAGGCAATTCGTTTCGGCATGTTTAATGTCGGCTGCGCCTGATGCCGACGGCATCTCCTATCAGGCAAATGCCTGCGTCATCAGGCGGTCGATTGCGGCCACGATGGTGTCTTCTTCGACATGGTGGAGCATGTGGCCGACCCCTTCGAGAATGGTCAGCCTGGCATTCATCGCCTCGGCAGCCAACGGGACGGAATGGATGCGTGCCAGCACGGTCTCATCCACATCGCCATGCAGCACCTCCAGCGGCATCGCCAGTTCGCCATAGCGGGGCGCAATCTGTTCGAGATTGCCATTCAGTTGATCAATATCGTCCGCATTCCAGCGAAAGGTCGAGGGGCGCAGTGCTAGTGGCACACCAATATGGTCGACATAGCCGGGCGGTGTTGGATTGGGGGCGAAGACATCTGCCACCATGCTGTCGACCCTCGGCCCCGACACATAGGCACGCGCGATGGCACCTATTGCCGGGCCAAAGGGGCCGGAGCCGAGCGAATACAAAAGCCCGCCATCACCGCCCCAGGGATAGGTGGCACCGGCAAGAATGGCTGCACCGGCCACCTGATCGGGGCGGCTGAGCGCCCATGACGTTGCTACCGCACCGCCCCAGCTATGCCCTGCGATCACCGCGCGATCGATGCCAATGGCCGCCGTCGCATCCGCGATCAGCTGCGCCTGTTTCATCGGATTGGCCCCATCGGTAGCAGGGCGTTGTGAATAGCCGTGACCGGGGCGATCCATCGCGATCACGCGGTAACGGGTCCTTAGCCGCGAAGTCATGGAAAACGTCCAGTCGCGCACATTGCCATTGGCACCATGGACCAGAACAATCGGCGGTCCCTGTCCCTCGTCGATGTAATGCATCTTCAGGCCATCGACTTCGACAAAACGTCCGACCGGTGGATATTGCGTCTCTGCGGTGGTGCTGGGGGCCACGGTGCTGGCGCATCCCGTCAGCAATGTCGCCGCCGCACTGGTGGTCAGAAATCCACGTCTCGTCATTTGAATGCCCTCTCGACGCTCAACACCATTTGATCCGGCCTTGAGCCCGTTTAACCTATGACTGAATGTGCCTGACATGGAAACGGGCGCAAGCACGGAAAGTTTCGAATTTCCTTGCGAGAGTAGGTCAGTTAGGCTTACCTTGATTTACATGCTGCACCGTCTGAGCACCGGGAGATGTCCATGAAGCACGCGAATGTCAGCCTCGGCGACCGGTTCGATCTGTCAAAGGAACATGTTCTGCTGAACGGCACGCAGGCACTTGTCCGGCTGATGCTGACCCAGAAATGGCGGGATGCGCAGGCTGGTCACAATACAGCGGGTTACGTCGCCGGTTATCGCGGATCGCCCCTTGGGGGCGTCGACGGCACGTTCCTCGCTGCAAAAAAGCCGCTGGACGCGTCAGATATCCGGTTTGAGCCCGCCTTGAACGAGGATGCAGGTGCGACAATGCTCTGGGGTGCGCAGGCGGCCGGGTTGCGGGGCGATGGCACTCATGACGGCGTGTTCGGCCTCTGGTATGGCAAGGGGCCGGGGGTAGATCGCTGCGGCGATGTTTTTCGGCATGCCAATCTCGCCGGTACGCATCCGCTTGGCGGTGTGCTTGCGGCGATGGGGGACGATCATACCGGCGAAAGCTCCACCACCGTCCATCAGTCGGATTTCGCCTTTGTTGATGCGCATATGCCCATTCTCGCCCCCGCGGGCGTGCAGGAGATTGTCGATCTCGGTATCCATGGCTATGCGATGAGCCGCTTTGCGGGCCTTTGGGTCGGTGTGAAATGCCTCAAAGACACGATCGAATCGACTGCGGTGATTGATGGCCGCCCTGACCGCGTAAAAACCGTCACTCCGACCGATTTCGAACTGCCAGAAGATGGCCTGAATATCCGCATCGTCGATGACCGGGTGCCGCAAGAGGCGCGGATGCAGCGCTATAAGCGCTGGGCCGCCCATGCCTATGCCCGTGCAAACAAGATCGACAAGCGCGTGCGCGGCGAGACGGGCGCGAAGATCGGCATCGTCTCAGCCGGGAAGAGCTGGCTGGATGTCGCGCATGCGCTCGACCTGCTGGGAATTGACGAAGATGCCGCGAAACGCATGGGCGTCACCGTCTACAAGCCCGCGATGATTTACCCGTTGGAGCCGACGGGCCTGAAGGCCTGGGCCGAAGGGCTGGACCTCGTGGTGGTGGTGGAGGAGAAACGCTCTCTCATCGAAAGCCAGATCAAGGAGATCATGTTCGATGCGCCGACGCGGCCGCGGGTCATCGGCAAGCGCGACGAGGACAATGATGTCCTCTTCCCGATCGAAATGGGTCACAGCCCGGTCGACATCGCGCTGAAACTCGGCCGCATCCTGCAAGCCGAAGGCGTGACCGGAGAGCTGAACACCCGCCGCATCGCCGCGCTGGAACAGGCCGCCAATTCAGGAAATGTGGAGGCAACGCCAGAGCGCACGCCCTGGTTCTGCTCGGGCTGCCCGCATAATTCATCGACGAAGCTGCCCGATGGCTCCATCGGCTTTGCCGGGATCGGCTGTCACTTTATGGCGCAATGGATGGACCGCGGCGTCATCGGCTACACCCATATGGGCGGCGAGGGCGTGAACTGGATCGGCGAGAGCCGCTTTTCCACCACCAAACATGCGTTCCAGCAGCTTGGCGATGGCACCTATACCCATTCCGGCGCGCAGGCGATCCGAGCTGCCGTCGCCGCCAATGCCAACGTGACCTACAAGATCCTTTATAATGACGCGGTTGCCATGACCGGCGGTCAGACGCTGGAAGGCGGCCTCGATGTTTATCGGATCATCGAGGAGGTCAAAGCCTTCGGCGTGAAGAAGGTCGCGGTCGTTTATGACGAAAAGGAAGGGTTTGAGCCATCGCGCGTCCCCTCCGGCGTCGAGACCCACAAGCGCGAGGATCTGGATAGCGTGCAGCGTGATCTGCGGGAGGTCGAGGGCGTCTCTGCCCTCATCTACGTGCAGACCTGCGCCGCCGAAAAACGCCGCCGCCGTAAGCGGGGCAAGTTCCCCGATATCGACAAGCGCATCTACATCAATCCCGAGGTTTGCGAGGGCTGCGGCGATTGCGGCGTGAAATCCAACTGCGTGTCAGTCGCCCCGCTGGACACGGATCTGGGGCGCAAACGGCAGATCGACCAGTCGTCCTGCAACAAGGACTTTTCCTGTGTGAACGGGTTCTGCCCGTCCTTCGTCTCGCTGCACGGCGCGACGCCGAAGAAGGAAAAAGCAGCGGGTCTGGACATTCCCGATCTGCCGGATCCGGTGATCCCGACCATCGACAAGGTCTACAACACCGTCACCACCGGTGTTGGCGGTACGGGCGTCGTGACCATCGGCGCGCTGCTCGGCATGGCAGCCCATATCGAGGGCAAGGGTGCGGGCGTCATGGAGATGGCCGGGCTCGCCCAGAAGGGCGGCGCGGTGCAGATCCATTGCCGCATTGCCAACACACCCGCCGACATCACCGCGATCCGGGTCGCGACGGGCGAGGCGGATGTGGTGATCGGCGGCGATCTTCTAGTGACGGCGGGCGCGAAGACGCTGTCGCTGATGGCCAATGGGCGCACTGGTGTCGTTTGCAATACCTACGAGATCAATACCGGTGAGTTCACGCTCGACGGTGGCTTCAAGATCCCTGCGGATCGTCTGCGGCTCGGGCTGGAGGCGCGTGTTGGCACGGATGAGGTGCGTTATCTGAACGCCACGAAACTGGCTGAAAAACTGCTGGGCGATGCGATCTTTTCCAATGTTCTCGTCCTCGGTGCGGCGTGGCAGATGGGACGCATCCCGCTCGAAAAAGCGTCGATCATGAAAGCGATTGAGCTGAACGGTGCTGGGATCGACGGCAACAAGGCCGCGTTCGAGATCGGGCGCTGGGCTGTTGTGCACCCGGAGGATGCGGAACAGGCGGTTGCCCCGAAACAGGTCGCGGTCGCGACTTACGAAGACAAGATCAGCCTGCGCCAAGAGCGGCTGGTGAAGTATCAGGATCAGAAATGGGCTGATCGCTGGATGACCGCGGTCAAGGCTGCCGAGGCTGCTGAGGCAAAGATCTCCGGTGCTGACGGATTTGCCGAAGCGGCTGCGCTCGGCCTCTTCAAACTGATGTCCTACAAGGACGAATACGAGGTTGCGCGCCTCCATTCCGAAACGCTGGAAGCGCAGATCGGTGACAAGTTTGAGGGCGTCCGGAAGATTGAGTTCCACATGGCCCCGCCCTTGTTCGGCAAGAAGGACAAACAGGGCCGACCCGTGAAAACCACCTTCGGCCCGTGGATGCTGACGGCCCTGAAGCGGCTGGCGAAACTGAAGGGCTTGCGCGGCGGGACTTTTGATATCTTTGGCTACTCGGCGGAGCGCAAGGGCGAGCGCGCAGCGATTGACGCGCAGGAGGCTTTGCTGACCGAGTTGTGCAAGGGCCTGACGCCGGAGACCCATGCAGTCGCGGTGCAGTTGGCTGCATTACCCTTGCAGGTCAAGGGTTTCGGCCATGTGAAAGAGGCCAATGCCGAAGCGGCAGCGAAACGTCAGGCCGAGCTTCTGGCCGAATTCCGCAGGGGCGGCGCACCCGTCATGCAGGCGGCGGAGTGAGGTGGCGCTTCAGGCGGCGCGAGCGCGCCGCCTGAACTGAAGCATCATCACCGGGGCCATCAGGGCAAGGCCAGCCCCCATCGTCACCAGTCCCGGCGCGATGAAGAGGAAAGAGACGAGCGCCACATACCACCGCTCCAACCGCGTCAGATGCGTCAGGAGATATCCCGAGAACGCCACCCCGAGGAACGCGATGCCCAGCATCGCCCCGGCCAGCGTCACCGCGAAGGCCGCCCAGGTGAACCCGTCCGCCACCAGAAGCAATGCGGGCGAATAGATAAAGACGAACGGCACAAGCGCCTTGGCGATCCCAAGGCGAAAGGCCGTGTTGCCGGTCTTGAACGGGTTCGACCCCGCGATCCCCGCCGCCGCATAGGCCGCCAGCGCAACGGGCGGCGTGATGTCGGCCAACACGCCATAGTAGAAGACGAAGAAATGGGCGACCAGCGGCTCCACATTCAGAACTGCGAGGGCAGGGGCCGCGACCGCGACGAGGATGATATAGGTCGCGGTAGTGGGGATACCCGCGCCCATGATGATGCACGATATCGCGATCAGGATCAGCGAGACGAACAGTGCCCATTGCTGGACGGTAAAGTAAGCCAGCGGCCAGATCGCGCCGAGGACCGCGCCAATGTCATTCGCCGTCTGCACCACCACATAACCGAGGCGAAAGCCGACGCCGGTCAGGGTCACGACACCGACCACGATACCCACCGTCGCGGCTGCGGCCCCCACCGCCAGCGTGTTCTTCGCGCCATCGGCCAGTGCATGCCAGAGTTCTGCCACCGTCAGCCGGTTCACCGGATTCAGGAACCCGACCACCACGCAGGCGGTGATCCCGTAGACGGCGGCGAAATCGGGCGTGAACCCGGCGAGGATCATGTAGACAAGGATGCCGAGGGGGATCAGCGACAGCCAGTGCTGGCGCAGGACGATGGCGGCCTTGGGCAGCTCCTCGGCGCTCAGGCCCCGCAGGCCGAGTTTCTTCGCTTCCAGATGCACCATGATGAAGATGCCGAAATAATGCAAAAGCGCGGGGAACAGTGCGGCTGCCAGCACATCGCGGAGCGGGATCTCCAAATATTCCACCATTATAAAGGCGGCGGCCCCGAGGATTGGCGGGGTGATCTGCCCGCCGGTTGATGACGTCGCCTCCACCGCCCCGGCAAAATGCGGGGGATAGCCGACGCGCTTCATCGCTGGGATGGTCAGCGCCCCGGTTGTCACCGTGTTGGCGATGGAGGAGCCGGAGATCGTGCCCATGAAGGCGGAAGAGAAAATCGCGACCTTGGCCGGCCCGCCTGAATAGCGCCCCGCCAGTACCATCGCGAGATCGATGAAAAGCTGACCGAGCCCGATCCGCGTGGCCAGCACCCCGAAGAGGATGAAGAGAAACACATATTGCGCCATCACCCCGATGGCGATGCCGTAGATGCCCTGATTGGTCATGTAGAGATGGTTGATCAGGCCCAGCCAGCTCGTCCCCCCATGTTTCAGCGCGCCGGGGGCATAGGGGCCGAAAAGGGCAAAGCCAATGAAGATCAGCCCGATGATCGGCAGCGTCGGCCCGACGGAGCGGCGCGTCGCCTCCAATGTCAGCACAAGAAGGATCGTGCCCATCAGAATATCGGTCTCGTTCGGATTGCCGACCCGCGTCGCCATAATCTCGGGCGGCAGGAGCGGCAGATAGAGCGCGGCGGCAATGGCGGCAAGCCCGAAGATGATGTCGAGGATCGGCACATGATCCAGCCGGTGCCACGCCTTAGGCGCAAGCCCCGCGCCCGAAGACTTGCGCAAGGGGAAGAGGAGGAAAACGAGACCGAGAACGAAACTGATATGGATCGCCCGGTGCAGCAATTCGCGGATCAGCGCAAAACCAGAGGCGTAGAAATGATAGACAGACATGGCCACCAGCGCGGTTGTGATCATCAGTGCGATGGTCCGCCCGGTCGGGCGAAAGGCGGTTTCGCTGTCATACTTGCGCTCGATAGCGGCCAGCTCGTCGGCGGTGAGGTCTTTCTCGGCCATGGCAGCGCTCCGGCAGATCGGCTCAGTCAAAAAAGCCCGGCCGCATCTGGCGCGGCCGGGCCTGTTGGTGCTGGGGCGCTGATTATTTCAGCAGGCCCGCTTCCTTGTAGAACCGCTCCGCCCCGGCATGGAGCGGCACGCCGATGCCGTTCAGTGCGGTTGCGGGTGTGATGGTCTTGCCCTTGGCGTGGCCCACATCCAGAAGAACACGGGATTCGTCATTCCAGAGCGCCTTGGTGATCTGGTAGATCGTCTCCTCGTCTTCCTTGGCGGAGGTGAACCACTGCGCCCCGACGGCCACAGTTGGCGTGGCGGCGATGCCCTCATAAGTGTCGGCGGGGATGTCGGAGATGGCGAAGAAGCCGTATTTCTCCGTCAACGCCTTCGCGCCCTCACCATCGATGGGCACCAGCTTGATGTCGGCAGCCGATGCCAGTTCCACCAGCGATCCGGTCGGGTAGCCCGCGACGACGAAGAACGCGTCGATCTTGCCATTGCGGAGCGCCTCAGAGGCGGCATTGCCCTTCAGCGCCTCCGCGGTCACGTCATCGGTGGAAAGGCCATTCGCCTCAAGGATCAACTGCGCGTCGACATAGGTGCCTGAGCCCGGCTCATCCAGCGAGACGCGCTTGCCCTTAAGGTCCGCGACCGAATTGATGCCGCTGTCGCTGAGCGCGACGAGGTGGATATGCTCCTCGAAGAGCGCGGCGATGGTGCGCAGATCCTCGGCGGGGGGCTGGCCTTCCATCGTGCCGGTGCCGGTGTAGGCCCAATAGGCCACATCAGACTGGGCAAAACCGGAATTGCGAAGGCCCGAGATGATGGCGTTCACATTGTCGACTGACCCGCGCGAGGAAACGGCCGATGCGATCAGTCCCGGCACGCCGCAGGATCCGCCCTCGCCGCATTCACGCGATCCTGGCGGTTTGGAGATCGCATTGGCGATCACGCCGCCCACGGGATAATAGGTATAGGCGGTGCCGCCGGTCCCAATAGTGAAGAACTTTAACTCTTCGGCCATGGAGGCGGTGCCAAACCCCATCACCATTGCCGCGCCGAGCGCTGCAGTCTTCAATGTTCGTGACATGAATGTCATGGAAATCTCCCTGTCTTGCTTTTTATCGGTGCTCGCAATGCGCGGCCCTGACCGCACAGTGCACGTTTCGGGCGGGAGTTCCAGAGGCGGATTTGATCAGGGACGGCGTAGCGGCGGGGGGTGCCGGGCGGCGTCAGTCTTCCTCCCACCTGAACGCATCGCCCGCTGCCCTTACCTTGCCGATGGAGGGTAGGGCAAAATGGCTGCCAAGCACGGTACGGTCCGCCTCGGATGCGTCCTCCAACAACTGGCGGCGGGAGGTGATGGCCCGCGTGCCATCCATATCGTATTTGAACTCCCATTCAGGATGCCAGCACTGCACGGTCGAATGCAGGGCATCGCCGGTGATAATCGCCTCGCGCGCGCCGCTGCGGATGAGGACGGAGACATGCCCGGGCGTGTGGCCGGGCGTGGGGACCAGTTCCACATGATCGCCAAGCATGTGACCGGCGGAGACCATTTCCGCCTGACCGGCCTCGATCACGGGTGAGACGCTTTCACCATGCAGATGCGGGGCGTGGACGCGCAGCACCTCGTCATCGGCGGCTGGCAGCAGGTAGCGGGCATTGGGGAAGGTCGGGACCCAGCGGCCATCCTCCAACCGGGTGTTCCACCCGATATGGTCCGTGTGCAAATGGGTGCAAAGAACATAATCGACATCCGCTGGACCGATGCCTGCTGCCGTCAGTGCCGACATGAACCGGGTATCTGATCGCTGGTGCCAGTCAGGCCTGCCTGGGATGGTCTTGTGATTGCCAACGCAGCTGTCGACCAGGATGATGTGGCTCGGCGTTTTCAGCAGAAAACCCTGAACGGGCAGAATCAACTTGCCGCTCTCGCGGCAGAGCGCGCCGGGGACATGGGTTTCGATGATCTTGCGAACATCGGGCCCTGCGGTTGGATAGAGTTCATCGACGATTTCAAACGGCGCGTTAATCTCGAGAATCCGCCAGACCTCAACCTCTCCGATCCGACACAGCATGGCGTTCCTTCCTGATGACGATGCAACGGCTGGTTGAGCTCTCCTCAATTCCCACCCATTGTCATCTGTTGTCGGGGCAGGGGGCTTTCAAGGCAATCGGTAACGGGATGATTAATGCCATAAGCTCCCCCAATCAGGTGCAGTGATCGCTGCCGCTCGCAGGTGGCTCAACCGGCTTCAGGTTCTGGGGGGCCTCTTCGCGATCATACATGCCATAGTCGCGTGATACCCGACCAAGAAGTGCGCTGATGACCATGTCTTCGCCAATGATCCGCGCGGTCCGCGATCGTGCTTCGTCCAAACGCACGGGCATGCCGATGGTGAGAAAGGAGCCTGATTGCGTGACGCTCTCAAATACTTCGCCTTCTGGAGCGCTGCGCTGCGCCGCCGATCTGACAATGGTAACGAGCCGGTCGTCTGACCCCCCTCCTTCGGCACTGGCCTCGTGCCCGGGCAATGCCCCCTGCACTGGCGTCGCGTCATGATATGACAACACCCGGGCGATGCGAATACGGTAATCCTCGAAATGCTTGTACCGCCCTGCCATTTGCGATTTGCGATGGTCCTGATCGGTCCGCCAACGGGTGATCGCGGCTTCATCGCGCCAGAGCGAGTGGGACAGGATCACATGGGGGCGCGCGAGAGACTTGAACCGCTCAATGAAGATTAGCCCGTCATGGCGCATCAGAATGGGGCGCAGATGCGCGGCATGGCGGAAGTAATGGTCCTCATGGCCCGCACGGGGCGTCATCTCGAACAACAGGGCCTGCATATGTCTCCCTCCAACCAGTCCATTGCCTGTGACAGGTATAGGGTCGGCCCGAAGGACCTGTCTGGAACAAAAGTGACGTTGGTTAGCCTTGCCAGACCTTGCGATAGGCCGCCGGTGTCGTTCCGAAATTCTTGCGAAAGATCCGGCCAAGATGGCTCTGATCGGCGAAGCCGCATTCATGGGCCGTCGCGGCGGGTGGCAGGCTCAGCCGCAGATATGCACGCGCGCGCGTCGCTTTTGAGGCCAGACGCCAAGCATGGGGTGTCATGCCCATCTCACGCGTGAAGCGGCGAATGAATCCCTCGCGGCTGAGCGGTGACAGATCGGCGATGCGCCCGATCGACATGTCACTGTTGCGTACAGCCTCGCAGAGCTCGTCCGGTAGCGACGATCCGAGAGAGAGGGTGTATCGGCGCAACCCGGATGACGAGGCAGCGCGCAAAACCGCGTCCATCGCTGTGTCGTCGGGCGTCGCGGTGCCGTTTGGAAACGATCCGATCAGCACGGTTGCGGATCTTTCGACGGGGCAGCGAACGGGATCAACGAACATATCGCGGCTTCTTGTCGGGACATGCTTCGCCCCGCGGGAACAATGCGGCGTGGCGGCAGGGATGATCGCGAATTCTCCGGCCATGACCCTGAAGACCTGCTGACCAATCTGGAACAGCCGGTATCCGGTGAACACCGCCGAGATCTGCGTCTCGTCGTGAAAATGAGGGGCCAGCGACGGGCTGGCGGCCCCGGCCCAGTCCGATATCTCGACACCGACATCGGATTGCAGGCGGCGATAGGTCCAGCGGGATGTCGGTTGCATCATCGCTCAGCCAGCGGCCACGACTTCCAGCTCCACCACCCAATGTTCCTGCACCAGTCCTGCGACATAGATGAGCGTCGAGGGGCAGAGCCGGTCACCGAACATTTCGCCGCGCACTTTGCGCAGGGCGGGCAGGTCATCGCGGTTCACCAGATAAATGCGCAGCATCACCACATTGTCGAGCGTCATGTCAGCGTCGCGAAGACAGGCGATGATGTTCTCGAATGCCTGACGGGTCTGTGCCTCACAACCCTCGCGCGCGGTGCCGTCGGGCGCGATGCCGATCTGGCCGGACAGATGAACCCAGCGCGTCGCGCCCTCTGCCACCATCCCATGGGCGTAGTTCGGGACCTTCATAACGGCGATGTCTGCGGGGGCGAGGGGGGTCTTTTTCATGCTGCGCTCTCGTGGATCACGGGAAACCAGTCTTCGCGCAGGCGCTGGCCGGTCGTCATGTCATGGCCGGGAAAGGGCGGCGAAGTGCGACCGGGACGCTCCACATAGCGCGCATCGTCGCCGACCCATCGCAGTGACAGCGCGCGCCTGCGCCGCCCCGCCGGATTGCCCCGTGCGCCATGAGCAGTGCGAAAGTCAAAGAGAACGCAATCGCCCGGCTCCATCGCCCATTCCAGCACCTGCGTCTCGTCGGGGTTGGCATCCGGATCGGGCACCGGTGTCCAGTCGCCCTTGTCGTAAAAATCGCTGTCATCGGCCCAGGAGACAGGGCGCACCATCCGCTCCCACCTGTGGGACCCGGCGATGAAGCGCAGCGTCGCATCCTCAACCCGGTCAACAGGTATCCAGAAACTGACCGTCTGGCTGCCCTCCACGAAATAATAGGGCGCATCCTGATGCCAGGGTGTGGGTTTCGATGTGCCGGGCTCCTTCACCAGCACATGATCGTGGAATATCTGCGCGGTTTTCGACCGCATCGCCTCGGCGGCGATGGCAGCGGCGGGGCTTTCGCGGATGACTCGCTCAAATTCCGGAATGCGGGTCCAGTTGCAGTAATCATCGAAAAACCGCCCTTCGGTCACTGCATTCTCCGACGCATATTGCGACGGCGCTGCCATGTTGCGGGCAATGCCTTCGGCGATCACGTCGACCCAGTCGGTCAGAACACCGCGCAGGACGACCGCCCCATCGCGCTGGAAGGCTTCGATTTCGGCTTCGGTCATGTGGTGGCTCATCGTGGCAGCTCATATGTCATGGAAGCCCATATGCTCTCCCAATGCGCGCCCTTGGCGACGCCTTCAGGGCGCGGATCACGGATATGGGTGGCATTGATCAGGAACGGTCCGCCATCGAAAACGGGGATCGTGGCGCGGCCGGTGGCATCGGTGGTGACATGGTCCTTCACCGCGTCTTCGGTGCCAGCGGGATAATGAAAAATCTGGATGTCGGCGTCTGGGAAGGGCACCCCCTCATACAGGAGCTGCACCCGCACACCCTCCTTCGCCGCTGCGGAATAGGGATTGATCTCCGCAACCAGCTCAAAAATCTGTCCCACCGGCTTGTCGCGGCCAGCGCCCGAGCCGACCTTGATCAGCGATTTCGGATAGCGGTAATAGGTCTCCACCACCTTGTCTTCGCGATAGCCGCGCTTGGCGTGTTCTTCCAGCACCCAGCCAAGCTTCTTGCTGGTCACGAAATTGGTGAATTTCTCGAAGTTGGTGTAGGTCAGCGAGTACATTCGACTGTCATAGGCGACCACATGCAACCCGCCGCGCGCGGTTGCCTGGTTGAGCGCGGGATTGTCCCCGCGCCGCCCTTTCACCGGTTCGATGCCTGCGCGTGTTACTAGATCGAAGCGTGTGAACAGCTCGTCCAGATAAGGATAGGTCGACCCCTTGAAATTCTCGCCATTCTTCAGCCGCGCCTCGATTGGGGCACCGACATCCACCTGATAAGCGACCGGCTCAACCCAGAATTCATGTGCCGCCGCGGAAACGGCAAAAAACGTGCCGCAGACAAGCGTTGCGGCCTTGGCGAGACTGCGAAGAGAGGTCATACAGAACATCGCTTTCTGCTTCGAAAAAGGTAGTGTCATGCTTCGCGCGCCAAACTGTATCCGTCAAGCGTTGCTCATCCTCCTCGCCCTGATGGGCGGAGTGGCGCATGCCCATGAAATCCGGCCCGCCTTGGCCGAAATCAGCTTTCCCGAGGGGCAGAATGCGTACCGGATCGATTTCATCCTGAATGTCGAGGCGCTGATGGCCGGCATAGGGCCAGAACATGACGATACCAGCGAATCCCAGAATGCGGCTGATTACAATCGTTTGCGCGCTTCACCTCCAAATGCACTACAGGCTGAGTTCGAAGGCTTCGCGGCCCTGTTCATCGGCGGAATAACGCTCGACGGGGCGGGGCAGCCGTTGCGCCCCGAGGTCCAATCGCTTTTCGTGCCGCCGGTGGGCGATCTCGACCTGCCGCGTGACAGCACGCTGACGATCGGCGGGCCAATCCCGGACGGTGTGAGCGCTATTAGCTTCGCCTGGGACCCCTCATACGGCTCCATCGTTTTTCGCACCGAGGTAAGCGAGGGCGGAGAAGGGTATTCGGCGTTCCTCCAGAACGGCGAGGCCAGCGTCCCGATCCCGGTGACGGGCGGTGTGAGCCAGTCCTCGCTCGACGTGTTCGTCGACTATATCGGGGTCGGATTTGAACATATCGTGCCGCTTGGCCTCGATCACATCCTCTTCGTGATCGGGCTTTTCCTGTTCTCGGCGCAACTGCGCCCGCTCCTGATCCAGGTCACCGCGTTCACGGTCGCTCATACGGTGACGCTGGCGCTCGGCCTCTTTGGTGTTGTCCGCATCGCGCCCGAAATCGTGGAGCCGCTGATCGCCCTCTCCATCGTCTATGTCGCGGTGGAAAATGTGCTCTTCAAAAAGCTGACGCCCTGGCGCCCCCTGCTGGTTTTTGCTTTCGGCCTCCTCCACGGCCTCGGCTTTGCCGGGGTCCTGACGGAGTTTGGCCTGCCTGAGGGGCGCTATGTTGCGGGGCTGATCGGCTTCAATATTGGGGTTGAACTGGGCCAGCTCTTCGTCGTCCTGATCTGTTTCCTTGTCGTTGGTCTCTGGTTCGGATCGAAGGACTGGTACCGTTTGCGCATCGTCTACCCTGCCTCCATCGCGATTGGCGGTTATGCGCTGGCATGGTTCTTCGAGCGGTCGCTGGAGATTGAACTGGCACTTGGCTGGGTCGTCGCAATCTCTCTGGCCATCGGTGTGGTGCTGTTGTTGATCAAGCGCCTCCACACATGGGGTGGCGATGCGCTTTACGTCCTTGGCATGTCCGCGGCGCTGACCATTATCCTGCGGATGCTGGAAGGGATGATCCCCTGAGCCTATTGGTCATCCCCTGCGGGGGATGACCTCTGCGCCCTCTGCTTCGGGTTCGTCATCGACCATTTCGGCCGGAAAACCGGGTGCCGTGATCGACAACCCCGTCGCATCCTCCAGCCGCCGGATGATGTTGGGGCTGAATTCGCGCTCGCCATAGCGGGCGATGGCGTCATCGAACATTTCGATCATTTTGGGGTTCAATTCCACCGGCACCCCGGCGCGCTCGGCTACGGCCTGAAAGAGACCGATATCCTTCTTTACAAGGTCCATGGTGAAGGAGATATCGCGGCTGCCATTCAGGATGACCTGACTCTCCGTCTCATGCACAAAAGACGTGCCGGAGGAAATCCTGATCGCCTCATAGGCGACATTCAGGTCCATGCCCGCAGCCTTCGAGACGACCAGCGCCTCGGCGCAGGAAATCAGATTTGCGGTCGCCAGATAGTTCGTGACGACTTTCAGGACAGACGCTGACCCGATCGGCCCCGTATGCAGCACCCGCCGCCCGAGTGTCGTCAGGATCGGCAGGATACGCTCGAACACGTCACGTTCACAGCCCGCGAAGATCGAAATATTGCCGGTATCCGCGCGGTGGCACCCGCCGGAGACAGGGCAATCCACCGCCGCCGCGCCGGTGGCCGCGACCTTGGCCGCCAGGCGCTTGACCTCAGCCTCGTCGGTTGTCGACATCTCCAGCCAGATCTTGCCAGGCCCCAATGCCTTCAACAATCCGTCGGGGCCTTCGACAACGGCGGCAGAGGCACTGGGCGAGGGCAGGCAAGTGATCACCACATCGCATATGTCTGCCAGCGCGTACGGGCTCTCTGCCCAACCCGCACCGCGATCAAGAAATGGCTGGGCGGCCGCCTTGTCGAGATCGCGCACCACCACGTCCTTGCCATTGCGCAAAAGGCTCCCCGCCAGTTTGCCGCCGACATTGCCAAGCCCGATAAACCCGATTTTCATGTCATGTATCCCCCGACTATGTCCCGCAGTAGTGACCGCCAATCCGCTGCCCCTAACCGTCAGTTTCCGACATGCGCGACGGCGTGCCGCCCGCCCTGCTTTCTCTTCTTCAAATATCCAAACGCCGCACCGTCAACGCAGCCCGCCCTTGCATGCGGCGCGATGCCCGCGCAAGACTGGCGAAAAGATCACTGGGACAGATAACCGGGGGTGCCATGGGCGATATCGTTCTCTACGACTACTGGCGGTCGTCCGCCGCCTATCGCATCCGCATTGCGCTGAACCTGAAGGGCATCGCCTATGAGGCCCGTCCCGTTGATCTTCTGAAGGGGGATCACAAGGGCGCGGCCAATCTGGGGCGTAATCCGCAAGGCCTTGTCCCGACGGTGGAGGTCGACGGGCTGATCTTGACACAGTCCCTGCCGATCATCGAATATCTTGACGAGACCCGGCCCGATCCCCCCCTCATTCCCGCCAATCCCGTGGCCCGCCAGCGCGTGCGCGCCATCGCGGCGGCCATCGCGATGGAAATTCACCCGGTCTGCAACCTGTCCGTCGCGCGTTACGCGACAGAAAGGTCGGGCGATGAGATGGGCGCGTGGATGCGCCATTTCATCCCGAAGGGCCTCATTGGTGTCGAAGCACTTGTCGCTGCGGGTGGCGCGGGCGCGTTCTGTCATGGTGATGCGCCAACGCTCGCCGACTGCTGCCTGATGCCGCAGCTCTACAATTCCCGCCGGTGGGAGGTGGATTTGACCCCGTTTCCAACCCTCCGCGCCATCGAGGCCCATTGCGCCGGGCTGAACGCTTTTCAGGCGGCGCATCCCGACAGCATCGGTGCACCATGAGCTATGGTGCCCATTCCTACGAACCTGATCCGCGCAACGCAGACATCCTGATCTCCGTCAACGGCGAGATGACGCCCCGCGCCGAGGCAGTGATCTCGGTCTTTGACAGCAACTTCATGCTCGGCGACGGGGTGTGGGAGGGGTTGCGCCTGAAAGACGGCAAGATCCCCTTCCTGACCCAACATCTGGAGCGGCTTTATGGTGGCGCGCGGGTGCTCGATTTTGAGAATATGCTCGTGCCGGATGCGATGCGGGCGCGCATCTTCGATTGCCTCGATGCCAATGGGATGACGGACGGCGTTCATATCCGCCTGATGATTTCGCGCGGAATTCGCGCGACGCCCTATCAGGACCCGCGGATCACCATCACACCGCCGACCGTGGTGATCATTCCCGAATACAAGGCGGCCAAGACCAATGATGACGGCATCACGCTCTTCACCTCCACCATCCGGCGCAGCGCGCCCGATGCGCAGGATCAAAAGCTGAATTCCCATTCGAAGCTGAACTGCATCCAGGCCTGTATCCAGGCCGCAAAGGCAGGCGCGGATGAGGCGCTGATGCTCGACCCGTCCGGCGCCGTCGCGACCTGTAACTCCACCCATTTCTTCATCGTGCGAGGAGAGGAGGTCTGGACCTCCACCGGCATGTACTGCCTTGGCGGGATCACGCGCGCCAATGTCATCGCCTGCTGCCGCGACGCAGGGATCGCGGTCCATGAAAAACCCTTCTCGCTCCACGATGTCTATACGGCGGAGGAGGCGTTCGTGACCGGCACCTTTGCCGGGTTGACCCCGGTGCGCATGGTCGATGGCCGCACCCTCGGCCCGGTGCTGGAGGAGGCACCGGCGCTGCCCGGCCCGATGGTGCAGCGCCTGCGCGCGCTCTATCTCGATCGCCAGATGAGAGAGGCGGAAGGTCGCCATGTTTGATGCCAGTCATGTCTCCCCGGTCCGCATTGCCATGTGGTCGGGGCCGCGCAACCTCTCGACGGCGATGCTGCGCTCCTTCGGGGCGCGCAGCGATACGGTGGTGATCGATGAGCCGTTCTATGCCTGCTATCTGCGCGCCACGGGCATCGATCACCCGATGCGCAAGGAGGTCCTCCTCAACCAGTCGAACGATCCCCATGATGTCGCCCGCCTCATTACCGGGCCGGTGCCCCATGGCGCGCCGATCTGGTACCAGAAACATATGCCCCATCACATGGTGCCCGGCGTGCCGCGCGACTGGTTCAAGGGCATGCGCCACGCCATCCTGATCCGCGATCCCGCCCTTGTGGCGGCGAGCTTCGAGGCAGGCCGCCCCGGCACCACGTTGGAGGATCTGGGCGTGCCGCAAATGGACGGCGTGATCGCGGATATCGAGGCCTTGCGCGGCCAAACACCGCCGGTGATCGAGGCGGAGGATATCCGGCGCGACCCTGCCGGCATGCTCCGCGCGCTTTGCGCCGCGCTCGATATCGACTTTGACAGCGACATGCTGAAATGGCGCGCCGGGACGCGCAAGACAGACGGGGTCTGGGGCGCGCACTGGTACAAATCCGTTGTCGCCTCCACCGGCTTCGCCCCGCCCGCCGATCCCCGCCCCCTGCCGCCGCAGATGAAGGAGATCGTCGCCGAGGCCCGCCCTGCATTCGAGCGGCTGCAAGCGCGGAAATTAACCCCGTTGTGACAAAGCGCATGTCTGATGCTGGCAAGAGGGGGGCCAAGGCGATAGGCTGCCCGCGCCGGTTTCAGAAGGGGCCCGAGTAGGTATGAATCTGCGTAATCCGTATCGGTTGTATCGTGTCTGGCGGCGATCGCGCCGCAAATTGAAAAAGATGGAAAAGCGTCGCCGCAAGGACGCGTTTCGTTGGCGGGCCTTTGGCTATGGCATGGCCGTCACGGCGGCTGTTCTCCTGTTGCAAATCTATGAACAACGCCTCGGCTTCACCGGGATCGTGTCGATCAACGAGGCGGCCTTCGATCAGTATCAGCGCTGGAAGCCGCGTCAGATCGACCCTGCGGTGCCGGTCGCCGTTGTCGATATCGACGTGCGATCCCTGCAAGAACTTGGCCAGTGGCCCTGGCCGCGCACCGAACTGGCGGAATTGACACGCCGCCTGGCGGAACTTGGTGCCCTCTCCATCGCTTATGACGTCGTCTTTGCGGAGCCGGACAGAACCTCGCCCGCCCGCGTGATCCAGAGCTGGCTTAAATACGACCCCTCCGCCGCCGCGATTGCTGAGCGGACCCTGCAGGACCATGATGCGGCCTTCGCCGATGTCATCGCCCGCACACCCACTGTCCTTGGTGTGGTGCTGAACAACGACCCCGATGGTGGGCGCCCGCCGCAGCGGGCGGGCGTATCCTATCAGGGCTCGGATCCGCGCCCCTTTGTGCGCAGTTTCCAGTCGGCCAATGTCAATCTGCCGCTTCTCAGTCAGAGCGCCTCCGGCGTTGGCAATTTTTCACTGAGCGAACTGCGCAGCGAGATCATCCGCCGCGTGCCTCTCCTGACCCGGATCGAGGAACAATTCGTGCCGACCCTGTCGCTGGAGGCGATCCGCGTCGGATTTCAGGCAGGTACGATCCTGGTAAAAAGCAGCGATGGCAGTGGCGAAATTGGCGGTGCCGGCATTGCCACCATGCGCGTCGGACCGATGGAAATCCCCGTCGAATTCGATGGCGGGCTCTATGTCTACTATTCGGGCATGATGGACCGGCGCTCGTCCCGCGTTGTCTCCGTTGCCGATATCATGCGCGGCGATACGGTCGATCCGGCGCTGGCCGCGCAGATCGGCGGCAAGGTCGTCTTCATCGGCACATCCGCGCCGGGCCTGCTCGACCTCGTGGCGACGCCGTTCGAGGATGCCGCCGCCGGGGTGAATGTCCACGCGGAACTGGCCGAGCAGATTATCGCCGGGTTCTTTCAGAAGGACCGCATTGCCTATCGCGATGAACTGGCTGCCGCACTGCCCGGTGCGTCGGCGGAGGAAAAACCGGCGGTCGAAGCGAAAATCGCCGAACTGGAGGCGAGCATCGATGAGTTTTCCGAGCCGGTTTTCATCTCCCGCCCCAACTGGACCATTGCCCTGGAGCGGGGCTTCATCATCCTTGTCGGACTGCTGGTCTGCGCGCTTCTGGCCTATAACCGCACCATCATGGCGGGGATTGCGGCGGCGTCAGGTGTGGTCACGGTGGCGGCAGCCTGCTGGTTTTCCTTCGATCTTTACGGCTTCCTCCTCGGCCCGGTCTACCCGGCGCTCGGCGTCTTCCTGCCCTGGGGTACGCTAACGATTTACAATTATGTTCAGACCGATGCGGAAAAGCGGGCTGTGAAGAACCAGTTCGCGCATTTCATGTCGCCCGAAGTGATTGAGGAGATTGCGGAGGATCCGGATCGTTATCTGACTCCCGGCGGCGATCTCAGGGACTTGTCGATCATGTTCTGTGATGTGCGCAAATTCTCGACTATCACCGAAAAGATGACCCCGCAGGAGACGATCCTCTTCATCAACGAGTTCCTGACACCCCTGACCGATGTTGTCCTGCGCAATGGCGGCACGATCGACAAATACATGGGCGATTGCATCATGGCGTTCTGGAACGCGCCGCGCAAATCCGACCTGCATATGGAGCAGGCCACGCTCGCGCTCTACCAGTTCAAGGACGCGCTGGCGGAGATCAACACGAAATTCGTCGAGATCGGCTTCCCGGAAATCGATATCGGCGTCGGCGTCAACACCGGCCCCTGTGCGGTTGGTGCGATGGGGTCGAAATCGCGGCTCGATTATTCCTGTATCGGCGATGCGGTGAACCTCTCATCCCGGCTGGAGGGGATCACCAAGCAATACGGGCTCTGGAACTGTATCGGCGACACCACCGCCAGCGGTGTCTCGCACGCCTTCGCCCTGATTGAGATTGACCAGGTCGCGGTGAAGGGCCGGACCTTGCCCGAGCGGATCTGGACTGTCGCGGGTGAAGGGGGCCTCCTGCACCATCCCGATTACCTCGCCCTGCGCGCTGCGGTGGATGAGGGGATCGGCGCCTACAAGGCCCAGGACTGGGACCGCGCCGAGGCCGCCTATCGGCGCGCCGCCGAATACAGTACAGAGGCGTTCGATCCGACCGGTCTGCGCGATGTGTTTCTTGAGCGTATCGCGGAATATCGGGCCAGCCCGCCACCGGCGGACTGGGATGGCGTCTATGTTGCGACCAGCAAGTAAGGGCAGGACATGAAGAAACAGATGGCTGTGGAATTCGGCATGGGCACGGACCTGAGGGGCGAGGATTGCACCAAGGCTGCCGTGCGCGCGGTGAAGGACGCGCTGCATCGCAATGCGCTGACTGTCGCGCCCGCGCTCGGCTTTCCCAAAGAGGCGATGATGGTCGATATCCGCGTCGGCGTACCTGACCCGGCCTCAGTCGACTGCGATGCGGTGGCGGCCTGCGCGCCCTATGGCATCGTCGCGGTTGAGCCGGTCGAGGGGGGGCTGACGCTCGCAAAGGATACCGGAACGACGATCATCGCGAATGCCATCATATCCGTCTCGTTCGATATGGAGGATGCGCGATGACGGAGCAGCGGATCATCATGGAACTCGGCGCGGGCGTGGACTTGCATGGCCGTGACTACACCAAGGCCGCGAAACGGGCGGTCGAGGATGCGATGCGCCATTCCTCGTTGTCGATCATTCGCCAGCTTGGCCTCGACCATGCAACGATGCGGGTGGTGGTTGCCATCGGGGTCGCGGAACCCGATCAGGTGGACAAGGACGCTGTCGCCGCAGTCCTGCCTTACGGCAAGAAGGAGGTGACAGTGGTCAAAGGCGGTGTGACTGCCGACGGCATGGGCGGGCCGGGTGATACGGTCATCGCAGCGGCAGGCGTGACGGCCTTCATCGACATACCCGATGGTGCATTCACGTTATCCAATGGATCGTGATAACCTGATGGTCTCCTGAGCAACGATTTGCTTATGTTGAATTACGGGTGGCGCGGCCAGGTAGCATGGTTTACGTGACCCCTCTACCATCTCTGAAAGGACTTGTTCCTTGGACGATCAGACCAAACCCAAATCAAACGCCGCACTGGCCATAGAGCAACTGCGCGAGATGATTTTCTCGGGCGGACTGGGGGCAGGGACCGATCATCTGGAAAGTGAACTGGCCGAGACCATGGGCATGTCCCGCACGCCGGTACGCGAGGCCGTGGTTGCGCTGGAGGGGCAGGGCCTTCTGGAGGTGCGCCCCCGTAAGGGTGTGCGCATCACGCCGGTTTCCCCCGCCGATATGGCCGAAATCTATGATGTGTTGACGGAGCTTGAAAGCCTCGCCGCCGCCAACGCGGCGGTGGTCGGCTATGGCGAGGAGGACCTCGCGCCGATAGAGGATGCCATCGACCGGATGGATGCTGCGCTGGCCGCCGAAGACCGTGACACCTGGGCGGTTGCCGATGACATGTTCCACACTGAACTCGTGCGGCTTGGCCGCAATACCCGCCTTGCGGCCATCGTGCGGATGATGGCCGATCAGGTGCGCCGCGCCCGTCTGGTAACGCTCTACATTCGCCCGCTGCCAGTTGCATCCAACGCCGATCACCGCGCGGTGCTGGACGCAATCCGGCGCGGCGATGCGGAGGCCGCGCGAGCGATCCATCGGGCGCACCGGGCCAATGCCAAGACGGCGCTGGTCGGTCTTTTGCAAAAGCATCACCTCAACAGCCTTTGAGCGCACGCGCCTTTTGCGGCCTCGTTGCAGCCATCGCGGTAATGGCAGCTTTGGCTTGCGACGGCGCTGAATTTCCCTCAGGGTCGATTGTATCTTGAATGACCTATGGGAGGAGAAGGGCAATGAGAACCCGCGCTGCACTGGCGACAAAAGCCGGCGAGAAACTGGAAGTGACCGAGGTCAACCTCGGCGGCCCGCGCGAGGGCGAGGTGCTGGTGGAGATCAAGGCGACAGGCATTTGCCACACGGATGAGTTCACACTTTCGGGCGCTGACCCAGAGGGTATCTTCCCCGCCATTCTCGGCCATGAAGGCGCGGGCGTCGTCGTCGATGTCGGCCCCGGTGTCAAATCGCTGAAAAAGGGCGATCATGTCATCCCGCTCTACACACCGGAATGTCGTGAGTGCGAATACTGCCTGCACCCGAAAACCAATCTCTGCCAGGCGATCCGCACGACCCAGGGGCAGGGGCTTATGCCCGATGGGACCTCGCGGTTTTCCACTCTCGATGGCGACCCGATTTTTCACTATATGGGCACATCCACCTTCTCCAACTACACCGTCATGCCCGAGATCGCGGCGGCGAAGATCCGCGAGGACGCGCCCTTCGACAAGGTCTGCTATATCGGCTGCGGCGTGACCACCGGCATCGGCGCCGTGATGAACACCGCGAAGGTGGAGCAGGGGACAAACTGCATCGTCTTCGGCCTTGGTGGTATTGGCCTGAACGTCGTGCAGGGCCTGCGTCTTGCCGGTGCGGACATGATCGTCGGTGTTGACATCAATCCGGGCCGGGTCGAGATGGCGACCAAATTCGGTATGACCCATTTCGTCAATCCGACCGAGGTGGAGGGCGATCTGGTGCCCTGTCTGGTGGACCTCACCAAGGGTGGCGGCGATTATACCTTCGATGCGACCGGCAATGTGCAGGTCATGCGCAATGCGCTCGAATGCGCGCATAAGGGCTGGGGCGAGAGCATCATCATCGGTGTCGCGCCAGCGGGGGCGGAGATCTCTACAAGGCCCTTCCAGCTTGTCACCGGGCGCAGTTGGCGCGGTACGGCCTTTGGCGGCGCGCGCGGGCGGACCGATGTGCCGAAGATCGTCGACTGGTACATGGACGGCAAGATCGAGATCGACCCGATGATCACCCACACGATGAGTCTGGATGACATCAACAAGGGCTTCGATCTGATGCATGCGGGTGAGAGCATCCGCAGTGTGGTGATGTATTGAGCGATCTTGAGGCCTCGATCAGGGAGGAGATCGAGGATCTCCATCGCTTTTTCGTGGCCTGGTTTTCGGGACAGGTGGAGCGGTCGGCGTTGGAGGACCGCTTCGCCGCTGCCATTGATCCGCACTGCCTTTACATCACGCCCGATTGCGACCGGATGGACCAGCCGACGCTGGTGGAGATGATGCGCGGGGCCCATGGCAGCAATCCCGATTTCCGGATTGCCATCGGCGATGTCAGCATACTCCGCGATCTGGGTGACACGGTGCTGGCCGCCTATACCGAATGGCAAACCGGCGCAAAGCGCTCTGCCACGAGTAACGGCCGGTTCACCACGGTTCTGATGACAAAGGCTAAGCCTCACTGCTGGCTCCATATCCATGAGACATGGTTGCCGGAGGCGGAGCAGCGTGCCGCCTCCTATGAATTCTGAGCGTCTATGATCCTTTATGTCGATGCTGATGCCTGCCCCGTAAAGGCCGAAGCCCTGCGCGTGGCGGAGCGTCATAAGGTGAAAACCGTCTATGTCTCCGACGGCGGCATCCGTCCCAATCCCCATCCTTTGGCGGAGGTCGTCGTCGTCACGCAAGGTGCTGACGCTGCCGATGACTGGATCGTGGAGCGTATTCAGCCCGGTGATATCTGCGTGACCGGCGACATTCCGCTTGCGGATCGCTGCATCAAGGCAGGTGCGCGGGCGATCAAGCATGATGGGGAGTTGTTCACAGCGGCCAATATCGGCAACATCCTCGCCACCCGCGATCTGATGACCGATCTGCGCGCCGCCAATCCGCTGACCCAGGGCGGCGGCGGGCGACCGTTTTCAAAGCAGGACCGCTCGCGATTTCTGGAGGTGCTGGAGCGGGAGATGCGGCGAAAGGTCTAGGGCGTGGCGGTTCTGGCGCGGCGCAGGAACATACCGCTGGTCACGAGGATGGCGAGGCCGGAGGCAAACCAGATGGTTGGCGCGAAGCCTGCAAGGTCAGCGACCACGCCCATGAGCAGCCCGCCGATGGCCGCGGCCCCGACGCCGACCATGACCCAGAGGCTCATCACCCGCCCGCGATACTCGTCTGTCAGCGCCAGTTGCACGACCGATTGCATTGTGACGCCAACGATGGTGCCGCAAAAACCGGTAATGGCCACAAGGCAGAGCGCCAATGGCCACATCTCCGTCGTCGCTGTCAGGGCGGCGGTGACCAGCCCGGTGAAAATCGCGGCGATGGACAGGAGGGGCGGGCGCGGCTCCGTCACCTGATCGCGGGCAGATAGGATCATTGCGGCGGTCAGCGCGCCCGCCCCCGCCGCTGCCATGATCTCGCCCAGCCCAACTGGACCGCGCTGAAACACGCCATCGGCGATCACCGGCAGGAGTTCGAGGAACCCCCGCACCACGAGGGCAAAGAGCGTGGTCAACAGCATGGCATCGCGGATACCGGGATGCGCCAGCGCATGGCGCGCGCCGTCGGTCAGCGCGACCAGCACTGTCACGCGTTCCCGCGCGACCGCGTTCGGCGCGCGGGGCTGAAGGGTTGAAAGGAGGAGGATCACCGGCGCGAACAGGAACACCGTCACAAGGATCGTCGCCTCAGCGCCCAAGACTGCCAGGCCATAACCGCCAAGCGCCGGACCGGTTAGTCGCGCGAGATTGAAATTCAGCGAAGAGATCGCAATAGCATTGGCCAGCGCCGCGCGGGGCGCAAGGCGCGGCGTCAGGGCAAGGCGCACGGGGTGATGGGCGCTGATCGCGATCCCCTGCGCGGTCGATACCAGCGCCAGTGTGATCAGCGTCAGAAGACCGGTCGAGGCGATTAGAAACAACACTGTCGCGGTCGCCGCCATCGCGCCTTGCGTCACCATGGCGGCCTTGCGCAGGTCCGCGCGGTCGGCATAGACGCCGAAGATCGGGCCGGAGACCAGCGTCGGCGCGAAGGAGAGAAACGCCACGATGCCGACCCAGGTAGCCGATCCTGAAAGCTCCCACGCCAGCCACGCGATTACGGTGCGCAGGGCCCACATGCCCTGCAGGGAAAAGAAATTGCCGATCACATAGGTGCGGTATTGCGGCTCTTGCAGGGCGGGGGGAAGGCGCATGTCGGTTGTGTAGCGGCGCTTGCGCTGATCGTCCAGCGCGGTCATCTTCACGGCAAGAGCGGAGGAAGAGCGAGCCATGAAAACCATATCCGAGACGCGCAGTTTTGGCGGACGCCAGATCACGATGGAACATGACAGCGCCGAGACCGGCACGGCGATGCGTTTCGCGATCTTCCTGCCGCCCGGCGACGGCCCGCGCCCGACCCTGATCTGGCTGTCCGGCCTCACCTGCAACGAGGACAACTTCACCCAGAAGGCGGGCGCGCAGCGTGTTGCTGCTGAACTCGGCATGATCCTCGTGATGCCCGACACCTCGCCGCGCGGCGAGGGTGTCGCCAATGACGATGCGTATGATCTAGGGCAGGGGGCCGGGTTTTATGTCGACGCGACGCAGGCGCCCTGGGCCCCGCACTTTCGGATGTATTCCTATATCACCAAGGAGTTACCCGCGCTGATCGCGGCTGAATATCCGGTCGACAGCGCCCGGATGGGCATCAGCGGTCATTCCATGGGTGGCCATGGTGCCTTGACGATAGGGCTTCGCCATCCGGAGCTCTTTCGCTCGATCTCCGCTTTCTCGCCCATCGTCTCGCCGATGAACTGCCCATGGGGGGAGAAGGCGCTAACCGCCTATCTTGGCCCGGAGCGGGGCACATGGGCAGCGCATGATGCCTGCGCGCTGATCGCGGAGCGCGGGGCCGAGGTGCCGATCCTCATCGATCAGGGCGAGGCGGACGGGTTTCTCGAAGAGCAGTTGAAAACGCACCTGTTGGTCGAGGCCTGCGAGGCGAAATCGATCCCTGCCACGATCCGCATGCAGGCCGGCTATGACCATTCCTATTTCTTCATCGCCAGCTTCATCGAGGATCATCTGCGCTTTCACGCGAATGCCCTGGCATAGGGCGCAACTTTCGCGCGAGATCGTTGCGCAATCTGCATAGCGGATTTGCATCCGTATCGGTTGTCCGGGGCCGCTCCAATCGTCATTTGCTGCAGTGCAAAACGAACGCTTTGGAGTAGAGAAAATGACTGTAGTAACAACGAACACGGCTGCGTCCCGGCCGCATGGCATCACCTGGATCGTGTCGCTGATCGAGCGCTACAAGGCATGGCGCGCCTATCGCGATACAGTGCATGCGCTGTCGTCGCTGTCCGATCGCGAACTGGCTGATATCGGTCTGAATCGCGCGAACCTCGCTTACGAGGCGAAGCATCGCGCCTGACCGGCAATAAATTGAATGATCGCATGATGGGGCACGTTGGTCAGGCGTGCCCATGACCGCCCGGCGAGGACCTGATCCGTCGCTTTTGATACCGCCCCCCTCAAATAGCTGTAACTGTCACCGATGAGCATACTGCCGCCGGGCACCCGTCATGATGCAGATCAGGGCGCTGGTGCGAAGCGTGGTGGAGCTATCTACGCTTTTTGTCAGGGCTCGGGACATTGGCGAGCGGTTGCTGAAGGGCCCCGCACCGCGCCTCATGCCGAGCGACAGGAGCATGCCAAGTGCCTCACTTCGATGGTCGGTCATGTTCTCGGCGACAATCGGGTCGCCTATTTTTGGCCTGTCGCAGGATTGAATCGGCTGAAGACAGCTCAATCCAATAATCCGGTTCCAGCAAATCAGCTCAGCGCATTGCGCGGCGGACGCTGCTGTCCGACGGTCTTGGAGCGGGTCAGAGAGGTCTGCCTCAAGCCCTTCCAAGCCGGTGAGGATGATGCGGCGAATATTACCTTTTCGCCTCCGCTACAGCCGATTGGTTGCCGTCTCGCCTTTGGTGGTGGTCTCCAGCCGTTGCCAACCGCCGTCAACACGGCAAGCGACACCTTTGCGGATCACGGTTTCTCCGTCCGCGATGAGCGTCTCCTCGAAGGTGCGGCACCAATGGCCGGTCCGGCTCTTATAGGTTTCCGTGGGCGTGATCCGTGCCGAGAAGCCCGAGACGTCAATCGACGCCACTTCCTCCTCACCGCTCAGCCTTTGCTCCAGGGTTTGCTGGAGGAGTTGGGAGACGAGTTGGCGTTGGGTCAATTCCTTCTCCTCCAGTGCGGCCAAACGGTTCTCGAAGCGCCACTCCGCGAAGAGTGCGCCTAGCCCGATGGCTAAAGTGATGGCCGCCGCGAGCGCAGCGAGGGAGCGGACGGGGTCTCCGGCGCCCGTGGGCGCATCTGGGGCAGCGCGGACCGCTCGCACCAGATGCGACGGCGATGGCCGCAACTCGGCGTCGAACGCCTCAGCGATAGCGGCCGTTTCTTCCCGCATGGCACGGATACGTTCGGCAAAGGCTGTATCGCGCCGCTCCCGCGCGAGCACGGCAAGTGTCGTTTTTGCATTTGTCTCGCCATCTATGAAGGCCCAGATCGTCTCGTCCGGGAAAACACTCGCATCATCCATTGGCCCGCCTTTCCCTTTGTTCGGCATCTTCTTTCAACGCGCTTCGCGCCCTTGCGAGACGGCTCGTGATCGTGCCGATTGGAACGCCGACAATTTCCGCTGCCTCGGCATAGCCATAGCCCTCGACCGCAACCAGCAGCAGCACCTGCCGCTGCTCTTCGGGTAAAGCGGCGATGCGGTTCTGCAGGCGGTTCAGATCGCTCGCTGCCTCGCCGCCGCCCTCGATCACCGTGAACTGCGCCATCTTCACCGCTCCTGCCTCTCTTCTGCGCACCGAATGGCGACGTTGCTCGTTCAGGTGCAGGTTCTGCGCGATCTTGTAGAGCCAGCTGTCGAGCCTCGACCCCGGCCGCCATTGCGAGATCTTCGCAATCGCCCGCTCAACCGTCGCTTGGGTCAGATCGTCGGCATCCGCTTCGGACCGTGTCAGCGACATCGCAAACCTGCGAACGCGCGGGAGCAGCGCGATCAACATATCTTGGGTTTTGCGATCCATACCGCTCCCGACCATCATGTTCTTGATCAACAACACGCCAGCGCATGTTTTCATCCGCAATCATCTTTCGGGAAGAAAAATGGGTTCTTGCGCGTTGTCGTCGCAAATGTAGTCATGGAGCTTATGATGAAGGATCAGGACGAAAAGAAGAAGATCCAAGCCAGAGCGCTCGCGACAAGCGCGATCACCGCAGCCTTGCTTGCTTCGGCACCCTTCGAATTGCCCACAATCACAAGCGGCTTAGACATTGCATCCGCTTATGCTGAGGATGGCGAAGGCGGTGAAGGCGGCGGCTCCGACGGCGGTGGCGAAGGCGGAGATTCTGATGGCGGCGGTGAGGGTGGCGACTCCGATGGCGGCGGTGAAGGTGGCGAAGGCGGTGATGCCGATGGCGAAGGCGGCGACGCCGACGGCGAAGGGGGGGAGGGCGGCGATGCCGATGGTGAAGGGGCTGAGGCCGGCGATGCCGACGGCGACGACGGGGAAGATGGCGACGGCGGGGAAGATGGCGAAAGCGGAGAGTCAGGCGAGGAAGGGGAAACCGGAGAGAGCGGCGAAGACGGAGACGATGGTGAGGACGGCGAAAGCGGTGAAGCGGGAGACGATGGCGACGTCTCGCCTGATCCGTCGGGCTCCAGCCTAAGTCCGGATCAGGAAGCGGCGGCAATTGCCGATGGCTGGGGGGACTAGACCATGAGATCCCTGGCCAATGGCGCGGCAGGGGCTGCGCTCCTCACTGCCGCATGTACGCAGCCGACACCTTCGCCGGAGGCCGCAAGGCCCGACTTCTACGCCCGTGGCGGTATGGAGACCAAGGCCGAGGCAGAAGATGCGGTGCAGACCGCGCTTGAGACATCGCTGAGCGGCCGCCAGACAGGATGGCGCGCCCCATCCGGCGATTTTGGCTTTGTGACGCCGGTTGAAACCTGGAAATCGACATCCGGCCATTGGTGTCGGCAGTTCATCGAAACAGTTTCCATCGGTGGCGAGACGCAAGACCGTGAGGCGGTCGCCTGCCGGGTGGACGGGCGCTGGCGACTGGCGAAAGTTCTCTGATATGCTGGAGGCGATACCGGACCTGTTGACCGGCGATCAGGTTGCATCGATCCGTGCGTCAATCAGGGACGCAGGCTTCGTCGACGGGCGAAAGACTGCAGGTGCGCGCGCTGCGCGGGTCAAGCGGAACGAGCAGCTTGGAGCCGGCGCGCCGGACAAGAAGGCGGTTCAGGTGCAGATCGTCGCCGCGCTGGAAGGCGATGAGCGCTTTTGCCGTTTCGCGCTGCCCGCCAAGATCAACCGCCCGCTTATCAGTCGCTACCGTCAGGGGATGGAGTATGGCCTCCATGTCGACAATGCCTTGATGGACAAGGGCGCGATCCGGTCCGACCTTTCCGTGACTGTCTTTCTGAGCGGGCCGGAGGAATATGAGGGCGGCGAGCTGGAAATATTCTCTGGTTATGGTCCGGTGAAGGTCAAGCTTCCGGCCGGATCCGTCATTGTCTACCCCTCCTCGACGCTGCACCGGGTTCTCGAAGTGTCTGACGGTGAACGTCTTGCCGCCGTGACCTGGGTCCAGAGCCGGGTTCGCGATCCGTCACGGCGCGAAATCCTTCAGGACCTGGATCGCGCGCGCGCCAAGCTGTCGAAAGACGCGCCGGGGGCGGAGGAGACGGACCGCGCCCATCGCGCCCATGCCAATCTCCTCAGAATGTGGGCCGAAAGCTAGGGCAGGCACCTTCATGCCCCAACATGGGGTCATTCAACTGCGGCTTTGACATTCTGATCGGGCTGCCGGCCTGCCCATGCCTCGCGGCGCATCCAGCAAAAAAGAATCCCGGACTTGCGGGAATAAAGCTCTGCTTGGCGGGTTGTCTGATTGAACGCCGCACTCATCGCGGGGTTGCATCCGGAAGGAGACAGACATGGATATCAAGGGCGTTGAGGTGTTCGGCGGCAACATCGAGATCACATTTGTTGACGGTACTGAAGAGGAAATCGAGAACGGTGTATACGAGCGTGAGGACACGCGCGGAGAGACGGTCGAGGATCGCCTGGCCACCGCGGCGGATCTGTCGCGCTTGTCCGAACTGGCTTCGTCGTTCGAGGCGTCGCTCGCGCCGCCGGAGGCGGATGTCGTGAAGGTCAAGCAAGACCCTGAAAAGCTGGAGATTACCTATGCCGATGGGTCGGAAGAGGAGATCGAGAACGGCGTCTATGAGCGTGAAGGCCCAGATGATATCGACCTGATCGAGCGGCCTGCGACTTTGGCAGACATCGCGCGGTTGGAGGCGATTGCCGACAGTTTCGCCGCGGCTGGCGGGACCGTCGGCACCACCGATCACCACGCTTTGAGCGAGATCAACGGCTACTGGAGCGAAGATCGCATGGAAGCCACGGACGATGGTAACGACATCTCGACCGGCGACAGCCATGACCGCATTCGCGCAGGAGACGGGAACGATTACATCTTTGTCGGCGGCGGCGATGATCGCGTGCATGGCGAGGAGGGCAATGACGTTATCTTTGGCGGCAGCGGAGATGATCGCCTCCGCGGTGGACGTGATAACGACACGCTTTTCGGTGGCAGCGGAGACGACCGGCTTCGCGGTGACGAAGGTGCCGATGTGGTGGTAGGCGGCGCAGGCCGTGACCGCCTCAAGGGCAAGGCCGGTGACGACACGCTGGAAGGCGGCAGCGGTGCTGACCGGGTCAACGGCGGTGGTGGAGACGACGTCGTCAACGGCGGCGGCGGCAATGACCGCCTGAAGGGCAATTCCGGAAACGACGCGCTGGATGGCGGTGCGGGTTCCGACCGCTACAAGGGGGGCCTTGGCGAAGACATCTTCATCTTCGGCGTCGATGGGAAGTTGGACAGGATACAGGACTTTCAGGACGGGGTGGACAGGGTGGACCTGTCAGCCTTTGGCCTCGGTGGGATCGACGAGGCCGTGCGCAATGCTGTGCAAGACGGACTGGACGTGCTGGTCGATCTGGGTAGCGGCGATGTGATCAAGTTCCACAATATCAGCCTGTTGGAGCTGACGGAGGACGATTTCATCTTCTAAAACCATGAGGAAATGTTGTACCCCCCCACCCTGAGAGCCGGGGTGGGGTTGAAGGCACAAAACTGACCTCAGGCCCAATTCGCATGACCGGTGCAATCGGGCGGAACTGCCTTGAAACATCCGATTGCCGCAAACCGCCCGTTCAGATCATATGAACGACGCCCGCCTCCGGTTAAATTCCGTCTCGATCCTGATACGAGCGCTCGTCAAAAAGCTTCCAACGAACAGGGCAGAAGATCACGTGATAACCTCTTGTCATTCCGAAGGTTTTCCTGCTCTCAGGCGACATCTACATGCCAAGGCCGAGGATGCTCGGCAGCCACAGGATCAAACCCGGCAGCATCACAAGCAAGACCAGTCGAACGATGTCGGCACCTATGAAGGGCAGGATGCCGCGCGATATATCGGCCAGCGACATCCGGGGAGCCACACCTTTGACCACAAAGAGGTTCATGCCGATTGGCGGTGTGATCAGGCCGATCTCGACCACTGACACCATCAGAACGCCAAACCAGACAGGATCATAGCCGAGGCTGGTCACCAGTCCATGTGCGGGCACGACCGTCAGCAAGATGATCGACAGGGAATCCATGAAGCAGCCAAGCACGATGTAGAACATCAGCAATGCAAGAATGACGACGCCGGGTGCGAGATTGGCTTGCGTAATCCAGTGCAGCAGCGTTTCGGTCAGCCGGGACTGTTCGAGGAAGAAGTTGAACAATGTCGCACCGATCAAAATCATGAAGATCATGCCGGTCATGACTGCGGTTTCAAGCATACCGCTGCGCAGGCTCGTGAGGTTCAGGCGGCGGCGCAAAGCCGCGACAAGCAACGCACCCCCCGCACCGACGGCAGCGGCTTCGGTCGGTGAGAAGAGGCCGGCGTAGATGCCGCCGATCACGGCGACGATCAACAACAGCGCGTCCCACATGCCTGCCAGCGCCGTCAGCCGCCCAGGCCAAGGCACATAGGGTGTGGGCGGTGCCATGTCCGGGTTACGCGATACCATCACTCTGATCGCCCCCATATAGAGAGCCGCAGCCAGAATGCCGGGGATGAGCGCCCCGGCAAAGAGCGCGCCAATCGATTCCTCAGTCATAAGCGCGTAGATCACCAGAAGGATGGATGGTGGGATCAGAACACCCAGTGTCCCGCCCGCGGCGACCACGGCTCCGGCAAGGCGCGGCGCATATCCCCGGCTCTCCATTTCCGGCAGCGCGATCTTTCCCATGGTGGCGCAGGTGGCCAGCGACGAACCGCTGATCGCGCCGAAGACGGCGCAGGCACCGATGGTGGAGGATGCCAGCCCTCCGGGCCGGTGCCCGACAAAGGCGATCAAGCCGCGAAACAGGTTCTCGGACAAACCCGAATGTCCGGCAAAAACGCCCATGAAGATGAACAACGGCACAACCGACAGGCCATAGGGAAAGATCGTCTCGAACGGCAGGCTGGCAATCACGTAGGTTGAAGAGAACCAATCCCCGAGCAAGATTGCCCCGATGATGCCCACGGCAGCCATGGCGAGCGCGACGGGAACCCGGCACATGGCCAGAAAAAGCGCGACGCCGAATCCTGCAATGCCGATCCACGCCATGTCAGTGCGCCGTTGCCAGTGTCAGCCGCAAGGCACGGACCGTGCAGACCAGCGCCGATAGTCCAAGGCCGGCGACAAGGGCGCACCAGAACCAGATCATGGGCAGGGCGAGATCCTGGGACACGTCGCCATAGGTCCAGATTTCGCGCGCGCGCCCGGCGCAGAGCCAGCAAAGAAATCCGGTGATCGCCGTTCCCGCGAGGCTGGCGCAGATGTCGAGAATGCGGTTTGCTCTAACGCTGAAAGAGCTTGTGAGCAGATCTACGCTGACATGCCCCCCAGTGGCGAAGGCGTATGGGATCGCCAGGGACACGGCGATCATCACACTGAACTGCGTAAGATCGACCGAGCCGATAAACGACCCGCCGCCCACGCGCCGCCAGACAATGTCCCCCACCACCACCGCAATCGCGACGACCAGAGCGCACATGCCCAGGACTGCCAGACCGCCGGTCAGCTTGAGGACAAGCTGATCGAAGCGGATCACGAAGGAGGCCAGACGGCCCCCCTCGGCGTTGTGGTGTCGAGACACAGGCACGGTCGCGGTCAGGCGCTTTCGAACCCGGCGACAAGCTCCTGCGCGCGGGCATAGAGAGCCTGTGGATCGGCCACGCCCTGATCGGCCATTCCGGCAAGAAAGCCATCGATCATCGGCTGCAACTGATCCCGCCAGGCCGCGCGGGTCCCGGCGTCGATCTCTATGATCTCATTCCCGCGCTCAAGGGCGTCTTTTCTGCCCCGTGCATCCCACGCGTCCCACCAGTCGCCGAACTTGGCGACGAGGTTGTCACCGGTCACGTCATCCAGAACTTTGCGGATTTCAGCGGGCAGACCGTCATATTTTCGCTGATTCATGACGACGTGAAAGCCCGCCACATAGGCGCGGGCGTCTGTGTGGTACTTCAGCAGTTCGTTGGCGCGGATGGCCCCGACCAGATCCCATGTGGTCACAACCCCGTTCAGGCTGCCCTTTTGCAGGTTCTCGTAGATTGCCGAGGGCGGCATGCCCACAGGGGACGCGCCCACAGCTTCCAGCATGGCCGATACGGCGGGGCTGGGCGTGCGCAGGCGCTGGCCGGCAAGGTCATCTAGGGTGTGCACGGGTTTGTCGACCGTGTGGAAGAGGCCCCCGTGATGAGTGAAAAGGCCAAGAACCTTGAAGTCCTCGTAATCGGAGCCAAGCGCCCCCTCTTTGTACAGCTCCCACAGGGCCCTGGACCCGGCACCGGCGTCTTCGACCAGAAAGGGCATCTCGATCACGGCCGCCGACGGGTAACGGTCACGTGGGATGCCGTTCAGCCCCAGCGCGATGTCGATCACGCCTGCACGCACCTGATCGGCCTGCCGGTCGATCTTGCCAAAGGCGCTGGTGGCGTCGAACAACTCGACCGCAACCGCGCCATTTGTACGCTCGGTAATCTCGGCGGCCCAGGGAGCCATGAAGTCGGCGGTAAAGCCGTGGCGCGGCGGCAAATAATTGCTGAGCTTGATTGTGACATCGGCGGCCCTGGCCTGCCCGGCAAGCGTCACCAGCGATGTCGCCCCGATTGCGGCCATTGCGCCGCGCCGTGTTAATGTTGTTGTCATATGATCCTCCCTGATCTTTTCGACCTTAATCCTTGAGTGGTGAAGCCGCCTGGAATGCGGCCAGCGTATTGCAGTGCGCGTCGATGGCAGTGATCCTTTGGAAATCATCAATCGGTACGCCAAAACGGCGGGCGTTCAGCACCTGCGGGACCAGGCAGATATCGGCCAGCGTAAGCTCCGCACCAATGCAGAACGGCCCGCGATCGCAAAACCTCGCCAGTTGTCGTTCCAGCACCGCGAACCCTTCGCGCACCCAATGGGCGTACCAGTCCTTGCGGGCCTCTTCCCCCTGACCCATCGAGCCGGTCAGGCGCTTGAGCACGCGCGGTGTGTTCAGGGGATGGATGTCGCAACTGATGGTCAGGGCGAGACTGCGCACCGCCAGCGCATCATCGGCGTTTTCGGGGATCAGGCGCGGGTCGGGATGCCTGTTGTCCAGCCACTCGATCAACGCAATGGATTGCCCATAGGCTGCATCACCGAAGTCCATGGTTGGAACCATCGGGGCACCAGCGATCGCCATAAAACCACCTTCCAGCTGTTCGCCGGTCCGCAGGTTGATGCCCTTGATCGTCTGCGGCGCGATCCCCTTCAGGTTCAGCGCGATCCGCACCCGGTAGGACGCTGACGAAAAAGGGAAATCATAAAGCGTCGCGGATGAAACATGCAGCGCCATGCCGAACCCCTCAGCCCTGCCCAAAGGGCGCGCCGATCCGGACCCTGAGGTCAGGCAGGCCCGCGATGGTGCAGACGATCTCGTCCCCGCTGGCGACGGGTCCGACGCCAGCGGGGGTGCCTGTATAGATCAGGTCACCCGGTCGCAGCGCATAGTACTTGGACAGATCGGCGATAATCTCAGGGACCGACCAGATCAGTTCGCTTACATCCGCGTCCTGGCGGGTGTCACCATTTACCGTCAGATGGATGCGTCCGGCCGAGAGGTGGCCTGCATCTTCGACCAGTTGCAGGCGGCCCGTCGGACAACTGTCGGCCACGTTCTTGCCGGTATCCCAGGGACGCCCCTTCTCGCGCGCTTCAAGCTGCAGGTCCCGGCGGGTCATATCGAGCCCCACCGCATAGCCGCAGACGTGATCTGGCGCAGCATCCTCACTGATCCGGAAACCCGCCTGACCGATAGCGACGACCAATTCGGCCTCGTGATGAAAATTGCCGGTCTCCGGCGGGTAGGGGATCTCCAGATCATCCTCTGGGGCGCTGTTGCGCACGGTTTCCGGCCACTTGGTGAAGTAGAACGGCGGATCGCGGTCCGGGTCCTTGCCCATTTCGCGGGCATGGGCGGCGTAGTTACGGCCAACGCAGAAAACGCGTGCAACCGGAAAATCGCGGTGATCGGTCGTTCTGAGTGTTGTATTTGCTTCTGAGGCGAAGAGGTCAGTCATTAGTCGAGGCTTTCTTTCCAGAATCCCAGCTTCTCGTGGCAGGCGCGGTCGGAATAGGAGAAGAGGACCAGCGGCTCTTCGCCTGTATTCCTGAGCTCTAGCGCGGCCCAGGACGGCACGGCGGCCACATCGCGCGGGCCGAGGTTGAGTGGCTCGCCGTCAACGATCAGTGTTCCGCCGCCTGACACGCCAGCATAGACCGCTCCGGCGCTTTGACGGCGTGGTTTGGTGGTCATGCCTGGTGGCACCATCGTCACAAAGGCGGAAATCGTGCGCATGACCGATCCACCGTCGCGCGGATTGGTGAATTCAAGCATCCAGCCGCGATGCGGATCAACCGGCACCTTGGCGGCGAAACCTGACAGCGACCTGGACCAAACGGCATAAGGGAAATGAAACAGCGGTGTGTCCGTGTCGAGATCCTGCGTGCTCGTCGGCTTCAGGGTCGCGCCATAAGCCGCGCGCGTTCGCCCGGACACGGCGTCGTCATTGGCGGGAACGTTGCCGTCACGTTCTGCAAAACCTGCCGAGAACCGTTGTACGATCGGAATGTCGAGCCCGTCGAGCCAGATGGTTGGCGACGAGGCTCCGCCATGTTCGTGCCATCGCCAAGACGGTGTCAGAACCAGGTCGAAAGGAGACATTTGCACCGGTTCCCCGTCGACCGAGGTCCACGCGCTGTCCGATTCCAGGACAAAGCGTAGCGCAGACTGCGTGTGGCGGTGAACGGGCGCAGTCTCATCCGGCAGGACCAGTTGCAGACCGGCGTAGAGCGCATCGGTGATGGTGTGATCGCCGTCCGTGCCGGGGTTTTCAAGGATCAGCACGCGGCGCTCGGCTTGCTCTGCCGTGATCCGATGACCCGCTTCGATCAACTGAGGGCGCAGATCGGAATAGGCCCAGACATGGGGCACCGCACGTGGCTGCGGCGCTTCCGTCACGAGCGCGGCCATCACGTCCCAAAGCGGGGAGACCGACATTTCCTTCAATGCCTCGCGAAACACGGCATCACTGTCTGATGCGCTTTGTGTTGACATGATTCCGCTCCCTCACGTTTAATTACGCACTGCGTATAACGTTACGCTTAATGAAATAGCAAGCTTTTATGGACGAGGCATGCGGCAAGCTGCTATCCGCTTCGCAACAGGGGACGGATCATGGACAAGCCTACTGACAGCCCGACGCGTTCGCGACGCAGTGGCGTGCAATCCATTGAAATCGGGGGCGACCTGCTGGAGGCAATGGTGCAACTGGGCGCGCCTGCCACGCTGTCCGACATCGCCAGGGCAGCGGGCCTTCCGCCGGCCAAGGCACACCGTTATCTCACCAGCCTGTGCGAGATCGGCCTGACACAACAGCATTCTAATAGTGGCTATTACGGGCTTGGTCCCCTTGCACTGCGCATGGGCCTCGCGGCGATCAGCCAGCATGACATCATCGAGCGGGCTTACGAAGTCTTGGTCATGCTGTGCAATGAGTTCCGAACGTCTGGCCATCTGTCGGTCTGGTCCGATGTCGGTCCTGTCGTGATCCGCAGCGCCCATGGCGGGCCGCCTGTGATCTCACCTGTGGCCGTAGGCACGGTTCTGCCACTACAACGTTCAGCATCTGGTCTGGTCTATCTCAGTTTCATGCCCGAAAATGCCACGACCCAAGCCTTGCAGACCCAGACACCACATGCGGCCCCGGATCAAAGTGCATTGGGCAAGCTGCGAAAGGCGACTTTGAAAGCGGGCTACACATTGGCGAGCGGACAGTACATTCCGGGGCTCTGCGCCATCGCATTGCCGATCTTCAATCATGACCGCTCACTGGCGGCGGCGGTTACCCTGGTTTCCACCGATACCGGCGCGTTTACGGATGACAGTCCTGCCACACGGCGAGCGATCGCGGAGGTGCAGAACCTTGAACGCAACTGGTCTCTTGGCAGGGGTGCAAACGCGGATGAGTAGCCGAGACGCCTGATGACATGGCCAGTGTCCGCTCAAGGCGGCAACCGACGTTCAACGAATAGAATGCAGTCGCGGACCCGCTCGGTCGGCACATGCCTGCTCCTAACCCTGGGTTACCTCTATCGACTATCGACCACGACATGGTCGGTGGCGACACCGATCTCGGTGAATATGCCCCCCGCCGAAAAGGCCAGCGAAGGCCCTTGTCATCTTTGGCTCGACGGTTGGCTTCATGATCGTTTGGCGCGATAACGACCCGGGGGTCTCCAACACCGACAATATCAACGGTGGTGGCTCCGAAGACGTCATCCTCGGCGTTCGGCGGGAAGTGGCGAGCGGCCCGCAGGCCATTGGCGAGGCCTTTGTGATTTCTGGCACGTGCGCGATCATTAAGAGGCGATGACCGGCAGATAAACCCAGTCGGAACCGACGAAAGACGACCGGATCCCCGCGCACCGCAAGCGCGGAGATCACGCCTGGTGAAAGGCCCGGACCGCGGCCGAAGCGACCGTTCGTCCGCAATGCCCGAAAGTCTGCTTGTGATGACAGACCGCGCTTGCAGCACCATCTCGTCGGCCAGAGCGGTGTTGTCCCATCCGCAAAGGTCAGAAGATACGATGATTGGTTGGCTTGTAATGTCTCTCTGGCTGAGGCAGCTCACCGATACTGGGCGGCGGCAATGAACTCGCTGAAGGCCTCGCACCAGATCAGGACCGTGGTGTAGTCCGATGCGTCGACACCTGCCGGGATGTCCAGAATGACCCCGTCGAAAGTATTTACCTCACCGATCAGCCGGGCCTCCGCTTTGATCGGCAGAAACTCGTCTTCGTGTTCGACGAATTGGGGCACGAGATACATGCGGTAGTCAGGCCCGGCCGACAGCCGGCCTTCGTGCACGATCTGGGTTTGCGTGATCCTGACTGTGCCTTCGCCCCAATGCAGCGCATCGGTGCCGCGCAAGTCTTCAGCGAACGCGGCCGTGAATAGCGCGCCTTCGGCGCGTTGGGTGAGCGTGGCGGAATCGGGGGATGGCGGCGCTGTCAGAATTGGCAGCAGATAGATGCCAAGAGCGAAGCCGGCGGCGAGCATGGCCGTGTGCGAGCCGGTCAGGAGCAGGATGCGTTTCACGATGGGTATCCCTTCTTATCGCTGGCAGATATGCTTGACGAACTGGAAGAGTCGGCCTTACTGGATGGCAACGCGGTGACGCGCCGCCGCGCTCAGTATGAGGACGATCACGTTCCGTCCCCTCTCCGACTTTCGCCGAAAACCCTCATGCTGTTCGGCATTCACGTCCCACTCGCCGGAGCGTGGGCGACGTACCGCAAGGGCCGCATCTCAACTTCGATGACGACGCTACCGACGGCTGCGACATGCTCACAACAGGCACGTTGGAATTCAAAACTTCTACATGCTTTGGGAAATAGTCGTTTCGGTAGCCCGATCAACCCGACCTCGTTGTCTGGTGAATTTCGGGGCGAGGTCGCTGAATGCTTTTTCGAAGTCACTTGGTTCGATCCTCGTATCCGCAATGTGATGATAGCTTGGCCTGTAGCTGGAACATTCCTGGCGATGATGATGCGTTACAAAAGCAGCCATCCGTGATTTTTGCTGCATTGGTCAAGGAAGGTTTCTAGCCGACATCGGCAGCGGCGCGGCGGCATCCGGAACCAATTGTGCTGCCTCGCCGTGGACGGTCCATTAGATGCCATCTGCGCATCTGCCTAACGCCGCGGGTGAGTTCCCGAAAGTGGTCACTCTTCGACCGTCTGAGCGCTGGCCCGCGTGTTGGTGGAAACACTTTTTGCCCAAGCGCGGACCTGGTTTTTTGCTCGGGCGCGACGCAAGCGTTCCCGTATGCGCGCTTTGGGTTGGCCCATTACATCTCTGACCTGATCCCCCAATCTCGCAGTCGATACTCGATAGAGGTCTTTTGCGTCTGATCTTCGGCCGCAGATTTGGCGGACCGATTAAGAATTGGAGCCTGCTGCGGCATCATACGGTCTGGTACCTCGACGGCACAGGATGTGCCTTTCTATGCAAGTTGCCTCGCCAGCCTACGATGAGCGAGGAAAGAGTTGCAAAGTGTGATGTAATAACATAACAAAAATTCTCAGGTCGAATCCGACAGGCAACATATGAAACGTGCGAAGCATAAAGAGCGGGTCCTGGAGATCCTGCGGGAACGCCAAGGGCCAATGACCGCCTATGAGATCCTCGGCGAACTCAGAGCCGTCAACCCGAAAGCCGCACCGCCGACTGTCTACCGCGCCTTGAAATCATTGACTGATTCTGGATGCGTACACCGGATCGAATCGCTTAACGCCTTTCTTCTCTGTCAGGGTGCCGGCCACGAAGGGCCGCCTGTCATGTCGATTTGCAGCGACTGTGGGCGAGTGGATGAAAGCGCGCCCGAGGGTCTCTTGCAGGAGCTCTCCGGCCTGGCCGCGAAGACCGGGTTTACGCCGAAACGCCATGTGGTCGAAGTGCACGGCCTTTGCTCGGACTGCGATGAGCGGAGCTCGCCCGCATGAAACTGAAATCATCGCAAGTCCGCCTGTTGCTCGTTGGCGTCCCGCATCGCCTTTCATTGGCGGCGTTCATCGTCATTGGGCTTTGGCTCGCGTTCATGTGGGCGACCGGCGCGCCGGGGCCGCGATGAGCGGAACGGTCTCCTTCCAAAATCTGACGCTCGGTTATGAGCGTCAACCCGCTGTGCTTGATCTTCAGGCTGAACTGGCGGAGGGCAGCCTCACCGCTGTGATCGGCCCGAACGGCGCAGGCAAATCGACCCTCATGAAAGGTCTTACGGGCGCGCTGGCGCCCCTCGCGGGCGAGATCATCTTCAGCGGTCTCAGTCGCGACGATCTCGCCTACCTGCCGCAAGCGGCTGAAATCGACTGGTCGTTCCCAATGTCGGTGCGCGATCTCGTCGCAATGGGGCTTTGGCGGGAGATTGGGCCGTTCGGAGCGGTCAAAGACCGGCATCTCGACCGAGTGGATGCGGCGCTCGCCGCCGTGGGCTTGACCGGGCTCGAGAGTCGCGCGATCGGCTCCTTGTCCGGCGGTCAGATGCAGCGCACGCTTTTTGCGCGCCTTTTGTTGCAGGACGCGCGCCTGATCGTGCTTGATGAGCCGTTCGCCGCGGTCGACGCCCGAACGATGGCGGACCTGATCAAGGTTGTCCGCGAATGGCATGAAAGCGGCCGCACCGTCGTTGCGGTGCTCCACGATATGGAGACGGTGCGCGCCCATTTTCCTGAAACGCTCATGCTGGCGCGCGAACTCGTGGCCCATGGCCCCACGCACAAAGTGCTCACCGCGGAAAATCAGTTTCGTGCGCGCCAGATGTGCGAGGCCTGCGCCGGGCCGCCACATGTTTGCGGAAAGACCGCAGCGTGATCTGGGATGCGCTGTTCGCGCCCTTCGCCGATTTCGGCTTCATGCGCCGCGCTTTGCTCGGCTGCCTCGCGATCTCCATCGGGGCGACGCCGGTCGGCGTGTTCCTGATGTTGCGGCGAATGAGCCTCACCGGCGACGCCATGGCGCATGCGATCCTTCCGGGCGCGGCAATCGGGTATCTGATTTCCGGACTATCGCTGGGCGCGATGACGATCGGCGGGCTGGTGGCCGGAATGGCGGTCGCGCTCCTGTCCGGTTTCGTCGCCCGCGCGACGGCGCTGCGCGAGGACGCGAGCCTCGCGGCCTTCTACCTGATTTCGCTGGCCTTGGGTGTGCTGATCGTCTCGACGAGAGGTGGAAATGTCGACCTGATGCACGTGCTCTTCGGGACCGTTCTGGCGCTCGACAATGCGGCGCTGATCCTGCTTTGCGCGATAGCGAGCGCGTCCACTCTGATCCTCGCGTTGTTCTTCCGGCTGCTCGTTCTCGAATGCGCCGATCCGCAGTTCCTGAAGTCCGTAAGCGGGCTGAGCGCGCTTACCCATTTCACTTTTCTCACGCTGGTCGTTCTCAACCTGGTTGGAGGGTTCCATGCGCTCGGCACGCTGATGGCCGTCGGGATCATGATCTTGCCCGCCGCCGCCGCGCGTTTCTGGGCGAACGGCGTCGGCGCGCTGATGCTCGTTTCGGTGATCGTGGCCATCGCCTCCAGCGTCGTCGGCCTCCTCCTGTCTTATCACTACAGCCTGCCATCGGGACCCGCGATCATTCTCATGGCGGGCGTCGCCTACGGCCTGTCGCTGATCTTCGGGCCGGTCGGCGGCCTTCTGACCGCGAAGCTGGGCGGAACGGTTTCAAACACATGAAAGGACTATTCTAATGCAGACCCGCAGAACTCTGATCGCTTCGATTGCGGCGACCGTCGCCCTGTCGTTCGGCGCACCCGCAGCCATCGCGAAAGAGCCCATCCCGGTCGTCGCCTCGTTTTCGATCATCGGCGACATGGTCGCCCGGATCGGTGGCGACAAGGTCGCGCTGACGACGCTCGTCGGTCCGGACGGGGACGCCCATGTCTATCAACCCACGCCCGCCGACGCGCGTGCGGTGAAGGAAGCAGCGGCTCTGATCGTCAACGGGCTCGAATTCGAAGGCTGGATGGATCGCCTCGTGGAAGCGGCGGAGTTCAATGGCGCGTTGACCGTTGCGACGAGCGGGATCGACGCGATCGCCTTTGAAGACGGGCACGATGATCATGACGGCCACGACGGCGACAAGCACGACGATCATGGCGAAGAAGATCACGCCGAGGACAAGCATGACGATCACGGCGACGAAGATCACGCCGGCCATGGCGACCATCATGGCCATGATCACGGCGTGTTTGATCCACACGCCTGGTTGAGCGTCGAGAAAGCCGTGAAATACGTCGACAACATCACCGCCGCGCTCGCCGCCGCCGATCCCGAGAACGCGTCGGTGTTCTATATCAACCGCGCCGCCTATGTCGCCGAACTTGAAGCGCTTGACGCGGAGATCCGGACGCTGATCGACGGTCTGCCGGCGGATCGCCGCACCATCGTCACCTCCCACGACGCGTTCGGCTATTTCGCCGACAGCTATGGTTTGCGGTTCGAAGCGCCGCAGGGCCTCAGCACCGAAAGCGAACCCTCCGCCGCGGACGTCGCGGAAATGATCACCCAGATCCGCGAGGAAGGCATCTCGGCCGTCTTCGTCGAATCGATAACGGACAACCGGCTGCTTGAGCAAATCGCCTCTGAAACCGGAGCGGTGATTGGAGGCACGCTGTACTCCGACGCACTGTCGGCGGGCGACGGTCCCGCAGGTACCTATGTCGACATGATGCGCCACAACGCGCGCACGCTCGCCGCCGCGCTCGGCTCTTGAACGCAAGATCGAGTTTACGCGCCATGCCGCCAGATCAAAGCACGATCTCGCGCTCTGGCCCCTTTGGAATTCGCCGCGCCCGTGGGCGCGGCGATATGGACGCCCAACCTGAACGAGGACAAAATGAGAATTCTTCTTTGCAGCTCTGCGCTGGTCGCGGCGTCGGCTTTCCCGGTGCTTTCCGCCGAATGGGAGGTTGGCCTGTCCGGGTTTTACCATCTCGGCGTCGGTCTGTCCGATGGGAATAATCAGAGCGGTCTCGGCGTCCTGCGGGACGGAGAAGTGCATTTCGACGGCACGCTCACGGCAGATAACGGCCTGCGATTTTTCGCGCGTGTCGAATTGGAGGCGCAGACGGACGAGGATCAGATCGACAAGAATTTCGGCGGCGTCGAGACGTCTCTCGGTACGTTCAAGATTGGCGGCGATGATACTGCGATTGCGACCTACCATAATGGCGTTCTTGGCGCTCCGGGCGGGATCATGGGCTATTACGACGCCGACTTCATCACCACGGCAGCGGATGATATGGGCGCTGTTGCAGGCGGCGAGCAGGGCGTTGGCTTTCACTATGATACGCCGGAGTTCATGGGTTTCCAGGCGGGTATAAGCTATATTCCCAGCCTTTCCGCAGATGAGGCGGGCGACACCAACGAGCCGGTGTTCGAGGAGAATGATGCGTTCTATTCCATCGCAGCCGCATATAACGGCGAGGTTCGCGGCATCGGGCTTGGTCTGTCCGGCGGGTATGCTGATGAAAACGGACCAGACAATGCGGTCTGGAATGTCGGCGGCTATGTCAGCTTTGCCGGTGTCACTGTCGCAGGTGGTTATCAGGATGCGGGTGATGATTACACCGACAGCGCCTCCGCCGGGCAGAGTTTCTATGTCGGCGCAGAATATGCGACCGGTCCATGGGTCGTCGCGGGCGGGTATTCGAATAATGACTTCAACGACACCGATGTGGCGGCGGCTTGGGCCACCTACAAATGGGTACCGGGCGTGGCGACGACGATTGGCATCGAATACGGCGATGACGGCGCAGATGAGGATGTCGGCGGCGTCGCGTATCTGAGCCTGAACTTCTGAACAACAGTAACCGCCGCTGGGGACAAGCGATCCGGCGGCACCATACGCATAAGCTGCACAAAGCAACAGGATCTCGTCATGAATGCAGACCCCAGACTTCCCGTCACCGTGTTGTCCGGCTTCCTCGGTGCCGGCAAAACAACGCTCCTGAACCGCGTTCTGAACAACCGCGAAGGGCGGCGCGTTGCGGTCATCGTCAATGACATGTCGGAGGTAAACATCGACGCCGATCTAGTGCGGGCGGATACTGAGCTCAGCCGCACGGACGAGACATTGGTGGAAATGTCCAATGGATGCATCTGCTGCACCCTGCGCGATGATCTGTTGGCAGAGGTGCGCCGCCTCGCCGCGGAAGGTCGGTTCGATTACCTGCTCATCGAATCAACCGGCATATCGGAGCCTTTGCCGGTCGCCGCCACCTTTGAATTCCGTGATGAGGCGGGCGAAAGCCTGACCGATGTTGCGCGCCTCGACACGATGGCAACGGTGGTGGACGCGGTGAACCTGCTCAACGACTATTCAAGTCATGATTTCCTGAGCGACCGGGGCGAGACGCTGGGCGAGGAGGACGAACGCACGCTGGTGCATCTCCTCACCGATCAGATCGAGTTCGCCGACGTCGTCGTCCTCAACAAAGTCGATGACGCGACGTCCGACCAGGTCGACGCCGCACGCAAGATCATCCGCAGCCTGAACGCCGATGCGGAGATTATCGAAACGAACCATTCCGACGTCGCCGCCGGGAAAATTCTCGATACCGGGCTCTTCGATTTCGAGAAGGCCCATGATCACCCGATGTGGGCGAAGGAGCTTTATGGCTTCGCAGACCATGTGCCGGAGACCGAGGAATACGGCGTGACGAGTTTCGTCTACCGGGCGCGCCGTCCGTTCGCGCCGGAAAAGATCATGGCTGTTCTCAATGGCGCACTGCCCGGCGTGATCCGCGCCAAGGGCCATTTCTGGATTGCGACGCGGCCCGAATGGGTTGCGGAGTTTTCGCTCGCCGGGGCGCTGTCGAGCGTCAAGCCGCTCGGCACGTGGTGGGCTTCGGTTCCCAAGGAGCGGTGGCCGGATGCGGCGAACGCCGAAGCCTATCTCAAGCAACACTGGGAGGAGCCCTGGGGCGACCGACGGCAGGAGATCGTCTTCATCGGTGCCGGCATCGATCAGGCGGCGCTGACGGCGAAACTGGACAAGGCGCTCTTGCCGGCGGTGGCGGCCAGCCGGATCGAGGAACTGCCGCAGTTGCCCGACCCCTTTCCGATCTGGCGTCGGCAGGAGGGTGCAGCATGAACGCCCTGTCCGATATTGCGGAAGCGAGCCCGGTCGGTCTGCGCGATGTACAGACAGCCGAGGCGTTGTCCGCTTTCCTTGAGGATGATTGCGCTGCGGCGATATGGCGGCACCCGGTCGTGTCCGGTTTTCAGGCTTGGATCGACGCGCTGCCGGTTGACCGTCTGCCGAATGCGCGTGTGGTGCTGAAGCCTGGGAATGTACGCCGCGCCGTTGATGATATCTGCATTGCTTCAGGCGTGCCGGGCGGTCCTGAGCGCGACCGGTTCGCTGAGAATGTCGCCGCGCTTTCGGATATTTTCGCAAAACTGACGGAGGCGTCCTACCTCCGGCTCCGCCTCAGCGTTGTGACCTCAAACTCATGTCGGAAATTTCACCGTGATGCGGTTGCTGCGCGTATGGTGTGCACGTATCGCGGGACGGGAACGCAATACGGAACCTCGCAAAACGGTCTGGATCCCGCGCGCATTTTCACCGCCCCCACAGGTTCGCCGGTTTTGCTGCGCGGAACGCTCTGGCCGGAACGGCCTGCAACAGGCCTCGTCCACCGCTCCCCCCCGATCGAAGGGACCGGAGAGACCCGCCTCGTGCTCGTCCTCGATTGTCTAACTGAGCACGAGGAGGAATTCTGATGCCGTCGAACCGCGGTGCGACCAGCCTCAAACGCAAACGAACGCACGAGAACCCGATGCGCGAATATGACCGTCTGCCTACCGAATTGCGCCATTGGCTGGCGTCGGCGAGCCTGCCTTGGCGGCCGCGCTCGGTCCGGCGTGCGTTCGATCAGGCCCTGTCGCGCACGCAGGACGAAGCGGAGGCGCTGCGGGAGCTGGACCGCCTTCAGGAACATCTGATCGCGAAGGACGCCAGCGCGATTTGGGGGCGGGATCACCCGAAGGCGGCGGTGCTGGTCAAATGAACCGCATCCCAGTCACGATCCTGACGGGCTTTCTTGGCGCCGGAAAAACGACGCTCCTGAACCGCCTGATAACGGAGCCGGGGTTCGGCGATACGGCCGTCGTCGTCAATGAATTCGGCGAAGCGGGACTGGATGCGGCGTTGATCGAGCAGGGCGATCAACGCGCCTTCGCGATGTCCACCGGTTGCCTCTGCTGCACCGTTCGTGGCGATGTCCGGCTCACACTCCTGCGGCTGTTGGACGAGGCGGAACGCGGGACCGGTCCGCAATTCTCCCGACTGGTGATCGAGACGACGGGCCTTGCCGACCCGGCACCGGTCCTTCAGACCTTCATGACGAATGAATTCATTCTCAGTCGCTTCACCCTGAACGGCGTGGTCACGCTTGTCGACGCTGTCGCGGGTCTCGGCGCGCTGGCGAGGTTTGAGGAGGCGAGACGGCAGGTCGGCGTCGCAGACATGCTCGTCGTCACGAAGACTGCTTTGCCGGGCGCCGCCGACGCCGTCGAACTCGCCGAGACGCTGAGGTCCGCGAACCCGAATGCTAGGATCGTCGACGTCGATGAAGTCGACGCGCGCGCGGTGTTTTCGCTCGCGGCGTACGATCCGTCGGGAAAACCTCCGGATGTGCGCGATTGGCTCAGGTTTGAAGATGACGCGGGCGGCCAGAAGTCGCATGATCATCATCACCATGATCATCATCACGACGTCAACGCGCATGGCGAGGCGGCGACGGCTTTTTGCTTTTCCGCAAGCGGGCCAGTTGACCCCACCGACCTCAACGAGGGCGTGATGGCGCTTCAGCGCAGCTTCGGGCCTGACCTGCTGCGGATGAAGGGCGTCGTCGAATTGTCGGGCCATCCTGATACGCCACGTGTGTTACATGTCGTGGGCCATGTCGCTAGTCCACCGCGTCTGATGGACGGATGGCCGCCCGGCCTGAGCGAGACCCGGATCGTCGCGATCGTTGGTGGCCCATGCCGCATCGCCGCGCCGGAGATCCTGCGGCGCATCGTACCAATGCTGCACGAATTCGACACGGAGGCCTGAGTGTGATCATGGACGCCGGTATGCTGCGGTGCGCTACGGCCTTGGTCCTATCAGTGGGTCTCGCGGTGTCGTCGCAGGCCGCAAAATCTCACCCCCACGTCTTCATCGATGGCGGGGTGGATTTCGTGATGGACGAGGATGGTACCTTGCGGGCGCTTGACGTAACCTGGCTCTACGACCCGTTCGAGACGCTCTATGTTCTTGCAACGCTCAAGATCACGCCGGATGCCGAATGGCGCTTGTCGAGCGACGATCGGGCACGGCTGATTGCGCATGAATCCGTGTGGGCCGGCGATTTCGACGGTACGTCGCACCTGTCGATCGAAGGCGAAGCGGTGAAGCTTGCACGTCCCACAGGTTTTGACGTTGAGCTGGAGAACGAGCAACTGAAGGTGACGTTCCGGCGCAACCTGCCTGAACCGATCGATGTAAGAGGTCTTGATGTGGAGGTTGCCGTCTATGAGAAGACCTTTTTCTATTCTCTCGGCGTCACAAAGGGGCCGAAATTCATCGGCGCGGAAACGGGATGCGCAACCGACGTGATCCGCTTTGACCCCGACACCCAGTTGAACGCCCTTCAATACAGCCTTTTCGAACTCAGCCGGGAAGAAACACCTGAAATTGAGAATGTCGGTGCTCTGTTCGCAGACAGAATTGTTTTGAAATGCGACTGAGCCTCACTCTCTCGATAATCGCGCTGGTTGTTGTCGGTGCATGGCTGGTCATGGACCTCCAGGCTGTGGGCGCTTGGGCGATCGAAAGGCAGCGCTGGTTTCAGAATGAAATGGCGTCCGCTTTGCGCGCCTTGCGCGCGGGCGATGCGGCGGCCTACGTCCTGCTCCTCGGTGCCGCGGGTTCTTATGGTTTTGTCCATGCGGTCGGCCCCGGACACGGCAAGTATCTGATCGGTGGGGTCGGTCTTGGCACTTCGGTCTCCATGTCTCGTTTGCTCTTCGTCTCGGTTGCGTCCAGCTTGGCGCAGGCGCTCTGGGCGATCGTGATCGTCTACGGTGGCTTCTCTCTGCTGGAGGCCTCGGCCCGGGGAATGACGTCCTTCGCCGAGGACCTGTTGGCACCCGCAAGCTACGCCGCGATCGGCGCGATCGGTCTGCTCCTCTGTTTTCGCGGTGGCAGATCGCTGTGGCGTGCCAACCGCGACGGGACCTCGGCCAATTCGCATGATCATGCCGAATGCGGATGCGGCTCCCATCATCACGCGCCCATCGAAAAGATCGCGGCGCTGACTTCTTTGCGGGAATGCGCAGCCCTGATCGGGGGCGTTGCGATCAGGCCGTGCACCGGCGCGATTTTTCTCCTCGTGATCGGGTGGCAACTTGACATCCGCATCGCTGCAGCCGTCGCCGTGTTGGCGATGGGGCTCGGGACGGCCGCACTGACAAGCCTCGTCGCTGTATCAAGCGTGGCGGCGCGCGGCGCGGCGTTCGCATGGGTGAGCGGCGATGGTGCCCCTGTCGTGGGATTTCACGCGTTGCAGATCGCCTGCGGTCTCGCGATCCTGATCATTAGCGCAAGCCTTCTAAGCGCGAGCGCTCTTTTTTGAGAGCAGGCTTGGCGAGGCACCGCTCTTCAAAGAACCGTTGTGGCTGCTGAATACCCGTTCTCTGGAGCGGGTCAGTTTATGTCTGAAGCGAATTGGGAGCCCCGACCGGCGCTCGTTACGTTTCAGCACCCATACAGGTGAGAGAAGCCGGCACAGAGATAACCAAACCATCTTGAAGGGGCTTTTGCGCGCGCGCTTTGGCAGCGATGCAATCTGGCAAGAGTTGCCGTGCGGTTCGGGGTCGTGCCGTTCAGTGGCGTGAAGTGAGCTCAGCGCGCGGCACGCATCGGCGTGGCTTCAGGGTCGGTCGCAGGCCTGCACCCATGTCACGCTGGCGATGTTGCACAAGCGGTTGGCGGAGCATGGGCTCGAAGCGAGCCATGACACTGTCCGGCGGTTCCGACGCGGTTGCGGGTTCAGTTGCAAAAAAGACGCTGGTCGCCGACGATCGCGAACGCCCGGATCTGAAGCGCGAGCCTGTGATTAGACCGTCCCGACAAGATGAGGATCGACATCGCGCTTTGATGTCTCTTTGCTACTTGGATCGATTTTTCATGCGCAATAGCGCTGAAACCAAGAGAGCCGGAAAAGGTTGTCGGCTTGGCAGGCTTGAACCGCCCCGGCACCACCGGTGCGTCAGGTGTAGCAATCTTTTTCGCGCAGCGGCCTGGGTTGGTGATGCGTAGGGAATAGGACGCCTGCGGTCGTCTTTCTGGCAAAACCACAGCGGATGCATCGGGTTAGGTGATGGGGTGTTGGAG
>JBCCDJ010000013.1:0-141733 GCA_039030855.1 Pseudomonadota bacterium | reverse complement strand
CCTCAAGGGGTTCGTGCCCCCGATCTTCCTGATCGTCATGGTGCTCGGCTCGATCTTCGCTGGGTGGGCCACTCCGACCGAGGCCGCCGGCGTTGGTGCCTTCGGCTCCATGGTGCTGGCAGTCATCAACCGGACGCTTAACATGGATGTGTTGCGCCAGGTTGTGCATCGCACGGCCCTGACGACGGCAATGATCTTCTTCATCTTTGTCGGTGCGACGGCGTTTTCCACCGTGTTCCGCAATGTCTATGGCGAGGACCTGATCATCGAGTTCATCGAGCATCTGAACCTCACACCATGGATGCTGCTGTTCATGCTGATGGGCACGATCTTCATCATGGGCTTCTTCTTTGATTTCCTTGAGATCACGCTGATCATCCTTCCGGTCTTCGCGCCGATCATCAAGGTTCTGGCACCCGCCTTTGCATCGCATCTGGGACTGGAGGACCCGGCCAATGCGGCCGCCCTGACCTTTGTGCAAAGTCAGGTGATCTACTGGTTCGCGATCCTCGTGGCCGTGAACCTGCAGACGTCGTTCCTGACGCCGCCCTTCGGGTTCGCCCTTTTCTACATGAAGGGCGTGGCACCAAGTTCGGTGAAGATGCAGGAGATCTATCGCGGCATTATCCCGTTCGTGATCCTGCAGCTAATCGGCCTTGCCGTGGTGCTGGAGTTTCCAGCGCTCGCGCTCTGGCTGCCGAGCCTCGTTTTCGGCTAGCTGCCTGAAACGATCCCAATCGAAAACCAAAGGGCGCATCATCCGGTGCGCCCTTTTTCAGAACACCAGCACTTCGCCTAAAGATCGAAGGAGCCCTGTCCCGGTTTCGGTTTGGACTTCGGCGCGGATGTCGCTTTCGGCTTTGCTGGCGTTCCGGCCACGACTGCGCCGATCTCGCCGTCGGTGAACTCCACGGATATCGCTGTGCCGGGCTTCGCGCCTTTTGCCGCTTTGACCACGTCGCCGCCTGCGTCCCGCACAATGGCATAGCCGCGCGCCAATACACCCCTGTGGCCAAGACTGTTCAGAAGCCGGGTGGCCTTGTCCAGCCGCTCACGCTCTCTCCCTGTCGCTTGCGGCCCGACGCGCATCAACCTGCGCGAGAGGTCGTCAAGGCGGGTCTGCGCCTCGCCCGTGCGTTGCCAGAGACGGCGAGGTAGCGCCGCAAAACGGTGGCCGCGGTCGTTCAGCCGTTCCCGGGCACGTCTCGCATCCGACTGCAATGCCGCGCCCACACGGCGAGACAGTTCGCTCAGTCGGTCCCGCTTCCGGCCAAGGATGTTTCGAAGGAGATGCGGTTTGAACGCACCGGCGACACCGCTGGTAAACGCGATGCGCTTGCGGTCTGCCGCGCGTTGCAGGGCCAACGGCAACCGCTCCGCCGCTGCATCGAGACGCTGGCGACGCTCGGCTGCGATCTCTTCGGGGCGAGGCAGCGCGCGTGCGAGATCGCGCAAACGGCGGCGGCGCTCCTCCATCCCCCGTGTGAGAGCACGCAGCGTGCGTTCCTCCAGGCTGGAGAGGGTGGCGAGCAATTCTCCGCGCACCGGCACCGCCATCTCCGCCGCCGCCGTGGGCGTCGGGGCGCGGCGATCTGCGGCGTGATCGATCAATGTCGTATCCGTCTCATGCCCGACCGCCGAGATCAGCGGAATGGTGCTGTCGGCAGCGGCGCGCACCACGATTTCCTCGTTGAACCCCCAGAGATCCTCTACCGATCCACCACCGCGTGCGACGATCAGCGTATCGGGGCGCGGCAGGGGGCCACCGACGGCCAGCCCATTGAATCCCCGGATTGCTGCCGCAACCTCGCCCGCCGCTGCCTTGCCCTGCACGGCGACGGGCCAGACCAGCACCGGCATCGGGAACCGCTCCGACAGCCGGTGCAGGATATCGCGGATAACCGCTCCCGAAGGTGAGGTGACAACACCAATGCAACGCGGCAGATAAGGCAGCGGGCGCTTGCGCTCTGCCGCGAACAGCCCTTCCGCCGCCAGCGCGTTACGGCGTTTTTCCAAAAGCGCCATCAGCGCGCCCATTCCAGCGGGGGCGATACTGTCGACGATCAACTGATAGCGCGATTGGCCGGGATAGGTGGTCAGGCGGCCCGTGGCGACAACCTCCATCCCCTCCTCCGGCTGAACTTCCAGCCTGGCAGCGACGCCTTTCCAGCAGATCGCCGCCAGAACGGCGCGATCGTCCTTGAGGTCAAGATAGACATGCCCCGACCGGGGGCGCGAGACACGCCCGACCTCGCCGCGCACCCGCACATGATCGAACGAGCCCTCGATGACGCGTTTCACCGCACCCGAAAGGTCCGATACCGTAAATTCCGGCGCATTGCCGCCGGCGGGCTCATCATCTTCGATCAGATCCATGAACACGGTTCTAGCGCGGCCCGGCTTGCCCGTCACGCCCCGCAGCGATAGACGGGACACGTTCTTATCGGAGGCGCATATGGATATCCTCATTCTCGGTGGCGGCGGGCGCGAACATGCGCTGGCATGGGCAATTGCCAAGAGCCCTGATTGCGACCGGCTGATTTGCGCACCCGGCAATGCGGGCATCGCGGCCGTCGCGGAATGCGTGCCGCTGAACCCGATGGACCCCGACGCCATCGCCGCATTCGCGCTCGGCGAAGGGATCGAATTTGTCGTTGTCGGGCCCGAGGCACCGCTGGCCGCCGGGGTGGCAGACACCCTGCGCGATGCCGGTATTCTTGTCTTTGGGCCAAGCGCCGCAGCCGCCATGCTGGAAGCATCGAAAGCGTTTACCAAGCAAATCTGCGATGCCAGCGGTGCCCCCACCGCGGCCTATGCGCGTTTCACCGATCCCGAGAATGCCAAGGCCTATGCACGGGCGCAGGGGGCTCCCATCGTGATCAAGGCCGACGGGCTGGCCGCGGGCAAGGGTGTTATCCTGGCAGACACGATCGAAGCTGCCGAGACCGCGATCGACGAGATGCTTGGTGGAATCTTCGGCGATGCCGGGGCCGAGATCGTCATCGAGGAGATGATGACCGGCGAGGAAGCATCGTTCTTTGTCTTGTGCGATGGCGAGACCGCCTTGCCGCTGGCCTCCGCACAGGATCACAAACTGGCCTATGATGGCGATAATGGCCCCAATACGGGCGGTATGGGTGCCTACTCCCCTGCCCCGGTGATGACCAGGGACGTAGAGCGCAAAGCACTGGAGGAGATCGTGCGCCCCTGTCTGGCTGAGATGGCGCGGCGCGGCACACCTTTTTCCGGCGTGCTGTTTGCCGGGCTGATGGTCGAACATGGGCAGCCGCGACTGGTCGAATACAATGTCCGGTTTGGCGATCCGGAATGTCAGGTTCTGATGATGCGCCTTCGATCCGACCTTCTGCCCGCGCTGGTCGCAGCGGCGCGCGGGACGCTCAGCGATATTGTGCTGGAATGGTCGCCCGAACCTGCCCTGACCGTCGTTCTGGCGGCCAAGGGATATCCGGGCAGCTATAACAAGGGCGAAGTGATCGACGGTCTGGCAGAGGCCGGCGCGGATGAGAATGTGAAGGTTTTTCACGCCGGAACCGTAGAAGAGAAAGGCCAGATACTTTCCAATGGCGGACGGGTCCTCGCGATTACGGCGCGCGGTGAAACTGTCGCTGATGCGCGCGCACGCGCTTACAAAGCTGTCGATACGATTAACTGGCCGGGCGGGTTCTGCCGTCGCGATATCGCATGGCGGGCGCTCTGAACGCTCACGCAGCCTTCAGCAGCGCCTCGACCGTCTGAATATCCGCGATCTTGTCCACATCAACCGCCGCCGTTGCCATGGGCAGAAGGATCGGCGTCGTCTTGACCCCGAATTTTTCGGACAACACCTCGAAAACCCGGCTCATCGGCACGCGGCGCAGCGCCATGCGGATCACATTCAGATAACCAAATTCCGCCACCACTTTCAGCGGTCGCTTGCGATTGGCCTGCATACGCTCAAAAAAGCCGAGCGCGGGGGCGACATCAGCGGTGGTGAATGCGAAAAGATTGGCCCCTGACACCGCGTTGTCGCGAAACCGCCAATAGGTGCGTTTCATGCCCGGAAACGCGCCCTCAATCACATCCCGCGATACAACACCGACCACAAGGCCGCCCGCATTGGAGGCCTCCGACAGGAAATAGGACACCATGTCCTTGGTCAGGAGGGCATGATCACATGTGGTGGCGAAGAAGAGTTGGCCTTCCTCCGATCCTGCAACTGCGGCCTGAAGGCTGGCGCTGATCGTTTCACCCGACGCGACCAGCCGGACGGGAAGGTCGGTCGCACGCTCCGCCACGTCGAGCAGTGTCTCGCCAGAGGTGCTGACAATGCCGCTGTCGCCGACAATTACGATCCGGTCGACCTGCCCTGCGGCGCTGAGCGCCTGGATGACACGGGCCAGCATGGGCGTGCCACCGACCCGCGCGAAGGCCTTGCAGCTTTCGCCATAATGCAGTGCGACGGGGTCCTCACCCGGCCGCGCACCTGCCATCACGATTGCTGTAAACGCCATACTGCCCATGCCTTTATGCGGTACCCGATCATCGTGATTGCAACAGACCACGGATCGGCCGCTGAATGACAACGCGATAGCCTTATCCTAGTTTCATAGAAAGGTCATCATGACGCAGAAATGATAGTCACGAACGGCAAATGCAAGCGGCGCAGGTCTGCCATCTGCACTGGTTTGCGACACGATCTCTGGTTGGTTTACTCTTCGTTCAGGATTGCCGCTGCCACGTCTTCCCGGACGGTTTTGCGGGACACCATTTCCGCTGCAACACGATCAATTTCGGCACCCTCCGCGCCAGCCGCAATGGCAACGTTACGAGCATGCAGGCTCATGTGACCGCGCTGTATCCCCTCCGTCGCAAGCGCCCGCATGGCGGAGAAATTCTGGACAAGCCCGACTGCAGTCATCACCCGCGCCAGCCGATCGGCGCCCGTTGCCCCCATAATCTCAAGACAAAGGCGCGCCGTCGGATGCGCCTTTGTGGCGCCGCCGACGATACCTACCGGCATCGGCACCTCGATCGTACCAGACAGATCGCCAGCCGCTGTCGCCTCCCATGTGGTCAGAGGACCGTAACCACCCGCAGCACTGCGGGTCGCGGCGAAGGTGTGGGCACCGGCCTCCACCGCGCGGGTGTCATTGCCGGTTGCCAGCGCGACGGCGCTGATCCCGTTCATGATCCCCTTGTTGTGGGTCGCGGCGCGGTAAGGGTCATGATGGGCGAACTGATAGGCATCCAGCATCCCGGCGACAACATCGGCACCGATGACGGCGGCAGGCCAGATCGCGCGGGCGCGCACAAGTCGCCGGTCGGCAAGGTTCGACAGAATCTGAAGGCCGACAGCGCCGCCCGTCCACTGCTCCACATGTGGCGCAATGGTCTCCGCCATCGTGTTGACCGCATTGGCCCCCATGGCGTCGCGCACATCGACGATCAGGTGCAGCACGACAAAGGGCCCGGCAAGGCGCACCTCGATTGCCCGAAATCCGCCACCGAGCGAGACTAGAACCGGATCGCACGCATCGCAAAGGGTGCGAATATCCTCCACCCGCTCGTAAAGCGCGGCGCGGGCGGCGGCGGGATTTGACAGCCCCTTGATCTGGACCTGCGCGATCATGCAGGGCGCATCCGCAGACGTGGTCACCCCACCCGCATCGCGGCAGGCCTTGGCACCATTGCAGACCGCGGCGATGACGCTGCTTTCCTCGGTCGCCATGGGCACCAGCGCGTCCTCGCCATCCACGGTCAGGTTGGTGGCCACACCGATGGGCACCGAGAGCGTGCCAATGACATTCTCCGACAGATGATCGGCCAGATCACCCTCTGCCGATGATGCGGCGGCGAACCGCTCGACAGCGTCCGGTGACAGGCCAGCGGCCTTGGCGATAGCGGCCAGCCGCGCCTCCCGGCTCAGGTTGTGAAATCCCGATAGGCGCGAAGACCCCATCGTGGTCAGCCGTGCGATTTGGCGAAGGCGGCTTTCTGTTCCGGCGTCGCGTCGGTCTGATATTTTGCACGCCACTCGTCGAAGGGCATACCGTAATAGGCTTCGCGGGCCTCGTCCTTGCTCATCTCAAAGCCCTTCTCGGCAGCCGCTTCCAGCACCCAGCGGCTGAGGCAATTGCGGCAGAATCCGGTGAGATTCATCATGTCGATGTTCTGCACATCGGTCCGGGTGCGAAGATGATCGCGGAGGCGGCGAAATGCGGCGGCCTCAATCTCAATTTGCGTCTGGTCATCCATCGGGCAGCTCCTTTGACTATCTTGGCTTCGACTTAGGGTGCCGCCGGTGCGGTTTCCATGGCTTCGCTCACCCAATGGGCCAGATCACGACCCCAGCGCGCCTGCTCTGCAGGGGCTTCGATCAGATCACTGCGCAATTCGATCAACACATGCGCAAGGCCCCGCGCGGTGCCATGCTGGAACATCGTATCCCCCTTCAGTTGACCGGAATAGGGTTCATTGTCGCCAACCGTCAGGTCCCGTTCCCGCAACAGACGGTCGTAAAGCGGGCGGAACAGCCGCTCATCGTGGTCCCAGAGCAGGCCGATATGCCAGGGCCGCATCGCGCGCCCCTTCAGTTGGGGCGTGAAGGAATGGATGGACAGCAGGCGCGGCGAGACACCTCGCGCCGCCGCCCGGTCGATCAGCGCATCAATAGCCTTGTGATAGGGCCGGTGAAAACGGGCCAGTCGGCGTTCCCGCTCCACCGCGTCCGCATGCCGATTGCCCGGAATGATGGAGCCATCATAGAGGCGCATCAGCAGCGTCGGATCATCCTCTCCCCGGTTTGGATCAATCACAAGGCGTGAGAATTTCGTGGCCAGCATCGGCGCGTTCAGCGCCTCCGCCAGGGCCAGCGCGGTACCGCGCGCGCCGACATCCCAGGCGATATGGCGGGCCATGTCCTCCGGCGGCAGGCCCAGATCCCCGCCTGCAACATCACCGGGCACCGCGTTCGAGGCATGATCACACAGCACGATCCAGTCAGGGTTACGATCTTCGCCGATGATTTCAAAGGAAGCACTGCTCATCCGCGATACCTATCGCGCGCCGCTGAGCCGTTCAATCGGACTTGACCGTAATTTTGATCCACCCTGCCCAAATAGGGGAGGCGCCCGCCAGCATCGCCGCTATAAACGAGGGGCAGAGCAGAGCCGAGACAAGGAACCGACCATGCGCCGAAACAGAAACGTAAAAATCGTCGCCACGCTGGGACCTGCATCGTCAGATAAGAAGATGATCAAAGCCCTGTTCGAGGCAGGCGCGGACGTCTTTCGCCTGAATATGAGCCATGGCAGCCACGAAGACGTCGCCGCGCGCCATCGGATCATCCGCGAGGTGGAGCATGAGATGAAGCGCCCGATCGGCATTCTGGCCGATCTGCAGGGACCGAAGCTGCGTGTGGGCACCTTCGCCGATGGCCCCGTAATGCTTGAGGTCGGCGCGGCGTTCCGGCTCGATCTCGACGACAGACCCGGTGACGCTTCGCGCGCGCAACTGCCGCATCCGGAGATCTTCAAGGCGCTGGAGGTTGGCACCAGCCTTCTGGTCAATGACGGCAAGATCAAGCTGTTGGTCACCGCCTGCGACGATACCAGCGCCGATTGCGAGGTCGTGGTCGGCGGCGAGATATCGGATCGCAAGGGCGTCAATGTGCCCGACGTCGTGCTGCCCGTTGCCGCCTTGTCGGAGAAGGACAAGACCGACCTCGAATTTGTCTGCGAGCTGGGCGTCGACTGGCTGGCGCTGTCCTTCGTACAGCGCGCGTCCGATGTGGAGGAGGCGGTTGAGCTGACCCGCGGGCGCGCGGCGATCCTCTCCAAGATCGAAAAACCGGCCGCATTGAAGGATCTCGATGCGATCATCGATGCCTCAAAGGGCATCATGGTCGCGCGCGGCGATCTGGGGGTGGAGCTGCCGGTCTCTGACGTGCCGCCCTTGCAAAAGCGGATCGTGAGGCGGTGCCGCGCCGCCGGCATCCCTGTCATCGTGGCCACCCAGATGCTGGAAAGCATGATCGAAAGCCCGATGCCGACCCGCGCCGAAGTGTCGGACGTGGCGCAGGCGATCTACGAAGGCGCGGACGCGGTGATGCTGTCCGCCGAAAGCGCCGCTGGCCAGTTCCCGATCGAGGCGGTGAACACCATGAACGCGGTGGCGCTGTCGGTCGAGGCGGATCCGACCTATCGGGAGATCATCGGTCGCAGCCGGACACCTGCCGATGCCTCCATCGCGAACGCCATTACGGCCGCGGCCCGTGAGGTGGCGGAGACGACAGACATTAAGGCGATCTGCTGCTTTACCCATTCCGGCACAACCGCCCAGACCATGAGCCGCGAGCGGCCCTTCGTTCCCATCATCGCCCTGACACCGTTTCGCGGAACAGCACGCCGTTTGGCGCTGGTCTGGGGGCTCCATTGCGCCGTGTCGGAAGAGGTTGAGCGGTTCAAGCTGGCCGTCGTCAGCGCAGCGCGAGAGGCATTGGCGAGCGGGTTTGCAACGACCGACGACTACATTGTCGTCACGGCGGGCGTGCCATTCAATGTGCCGGGCACGACCAATATCCTGCGTGTCGCACCATGCGATGAAAACAAAATCTACGCAGGCGAGCCGGAATAGGGCCGTTCGGTATGACAGTGCGTTATGACCCAGCGCCTTGCGGACTTTGCGAGCTGGATAGCCGAGGGATACGCTGATCACGCTTTTTCGCGGCCTTGGCGAGCGCCAGCGCGGTCATCGCGCGTTCAGCCGCGCGGTTGGCCTTGGCGCGCTCTGCCTGCGCCGCCCGGCTGGCGAGCAAATCCAGGGCTTGTGATCGGCCAAAGGCGCGCTGGGCCGCGCCGCGGGCGGCGGAAATGGGGTCAATCAATGATGCACGCGCGGCCTCAGCCTGCGCCGCGCGCCGTTCCGTGGCCGCGGCAAAGCTGTCCATCCTTGCGCGTATCTCCATATCTTCAGCGCCCGAAACAGCGGCACGTTCGGCGCTGACCGCAGCCCGTTCCGCAGCCATGCGCTGGACCAACGCCTCGTCCTGCTGCATCAGCTTCGACAGCACCGCGAGGTCGCGCAGCAGCACCTGCTCCGTCAGGCCCTTCAGAACATATGCTTCATCGGGGGTCATGCGCCGCGCTCTCTTGCCCGCTTGCGCATCGCTTCGGCGAACCGGATGGCGGCGGCAACGGCCTTATAATGATCTGGATTGATCTCCTGCCCGATTTCCGTGGTTACGTCGAGCGCGCGTGCGGTCGGTGGATCTGAATGAATGGGCACCTTTGAGCGCTCTGCAACTTCGCGAATGCGAAAAGCGACATCGTCGACGCCCTTGGCCACAACAATCGGAGCGCCGCCGCGCGTCCGATCCCATTTCAGAGCCACGGCATAGTGGGTCGGGTTGACGATGACGACACTTGCATCGGGCACATCCAGCATCATCCGATTTTTCACGATATCCTCACCACGCCGCCGACGCTGTCCCTTCACAAAGGGATCGCCCTCGCTGTGCTTGAACTCGTCGCGCACCTCCTGAAATGTCATGCGCAGTTTTCGCGCGTGATCGAAACGCTGCCAGAAATAGTCGATGGCACCGATCGCGACGGCGATGATCGCGATCTGGATCAACAGATTGATCGAGATATCCGCCATCTCGCGCATCGCGGTCACCGGGGTTGCCCTCACGAGGCCTACGATGCGATCGGTTTCTTGGAGCAGGAACAGGCCCATGAGTATCGAAATGGCGAAAAGCTTGAGCGCCGCCTTTGCAAATTCGACCAATCCTGTCGGACCGAACTTGTTCATTGCCTGCGCAATGGGGGATATCCGGTTCAACTTGGGGACCAGCTTGTCAGGGGCGAAGACCACCGCTCGCTGCGCCACAAGGGCACCGAGGACGAGGATGAACGGCACGCCGAAAATGGGCAGTAATGTCCATGATGCCTCAAGTGCCATCTGACCCGTGATACCGCCGCCGCCCATTGCCAGGACACGCGGCGCAAGGGTATCGGCGCGCGACAGAAACGACATCATCACGATACCTGTGCCTTGAACGACAGCCGCGCCTGCAAGAAAAACGGCGACGACCAGGCCGATATAGGCAGCAGCGGCTGAAAGATCCGTCGACTTTGGGATGTCACCCTTGTCGCGCGCCTCCTGAAGACGCTGTTCGGATGGTTCATGGCTCTTTTCACCGCTCTGTTCTTCCTCGCTCATGGCAGCGTTCCGAATGGCATCGCAAGCGCGAGGTCGAGCGCGCCCGACCAGTGCAGAAGACCCACCGGCCCGGCCAGAAACAGGAAAAACAGCGCACCGGCCGTAATCGCCGGCGCACCGACAAAGGCCACCATCAACTGCGGCATGGCGCGATTGATGGCACCCAGCGCAACATTGTAGACCAGCGATGCGACCACGAATGGCGCGGCAAGCGTGAAGGCCAGTTCAAACGCCTGGGACGCGCGACGCACGCCCCATTCCGCGAGGTCGCCTGCGATTGGAAATACGCCAAACGGCAACACCTGATAAGATGTGATCATGGCGGTCACGGCCTTGATGTGCAGACCGGCCGCCAGCGCGACGGCAATGCCGCCAATGGTGAGAAAATTACCGATGGCCGGCATCGGATCGGGCATCCCGCCGCCGCCGAAAACCTGCGCCACCGCCGTCGCCTGCGCAGCCATCGATCCAGCCAGTTGGAGCGCAAAGACAAAGAAGCGGATCGCAATGCCGAGGGACAGCCCGACCGCGGTCTCGGCCAGGAAAAAACTCGCGAGCCCGATCGGCGCAACGGTGGATGATGAGATTGGAGTGGTTGCCGCAACCTCGGACATCGCAACAACGGCAGCGTCCATGACAACGGGCCAGACAACCACGGTAAAGGCAATGGCGGCGACCAGACGGATGCGGATCGAAATCATGCGCTCGCCGAAGCCGGGCAATAATCCGACCACGGCACCGACCCGGATGAACACACCGAACAGCGCGTATAATTCTGCCTCACTGAACGAAAGGAGTTGCGCAAGAAAGAAATAGAACTGGCTGAGCGATGTGGGATCAGGCGGGGCGAACTCCATCCTTTCAGGCAACGCCCAGAAGCGCCGGGCGCGCGTTTGCACCGATCTCTTCAAAGGAGAGAACCGCGTTGCGCACGCCCTTAGCCTCCAACACAGTACGCAGAAACCGTCGCCGCCGCCCCGATGTGGCGATGACCGGATAACGCCCCTTGCGGGCGGCATCGGCAACCTTTTCAGCGATCGCGGCAGCGAGGCGGTTAAACTCCGACGGGGGCAGCGCGATCTCGCTATCGCCATCATCGCCGGCAACCTGATGAGCGCCGAAGATATCTTCCCAATCGGGTGACAGTTGGATCATCGGCAAGGCTCCATCCGCTTCCAGATTTTCGGCAACCAGCTGAAAACCCAGACGACGGCGCACATGCTCGGCGATCAGATCGGGGCGGTTGGTCATCTGCTTGCCTTCGGCGACCGCTTCCAGAATCAGCGGCAGATTGCGGACCGAGACCTTTTCTTCCAGAAGGCGGCGTAGGACACCCTGCAACAACTCGACCGGCACCTTGTCCGGCACAAACTCGTCCAGCAGCTTGCGATTGGCTCCGGCGCGGGCCTGATCGGAAACAGCGACGAACTCGTCGAGCAGTTTGCGCAAGGCCCGCCTCGTCAGAAGGCGTCCGAAATTATCCTTGATGATTTCCAGAAGATGCGTGGCGACAACCTCAGTCGGCGTGATGACCGAACAACCGGCAAGCGCCGCCATCTCCTGATCCTCCACACTGATCCAGCGTGCAGGGGCACCGTAGACAGGCTCCTTCACGTCCTCACCCTCCGGCACATCGTCGGGTGTGTCACCGAGCAGGACCAGCACCTGACCGATGCGCAACTCGGCCCTGCCCATCTCCACGCCCTGAATGCGCACGACATAGCATCCGGACGGCAGGGCCAGATCGTCCGTCAAACGTATCTCCGGTATGACGATGCCGTAGAGCCCGACAATGTGATTGCGCATATTGGAGATGCGCGCACCAAGACCCGTCGCCTCATCAAGGACGCCGGAGACAAGATCTGCGGCGAATTCGACGTGAATCTCATCGAGATCCAGAATGTCGCCGACTGTTTTTTCGGGCGCTCGCTCCGACTGGTCAGGCTCCGGCAGCGCAATCGCCGCCTCTTCCACCATCCGCGATGCGAACCATGCGGCTGTCCCGAGGATCACCGCGCCAAGCAGGAACGGTGCCATCGGAAGGCCAGGCACCAGTGCCAGCAGGGTCATCAGTCCGGCAACCGTGGCCAGTGCCGCCGGAAAGCCGCCCAGTTGCCGAACCAGCGCCTTGTCGGCGGAGCCATGCGCCCCCCCCTTCGACAGAAGCAGCGCGGCCGCAATGGAAATGATGACCGCCGGGATCTGGCTGACGAGGCCGTCGCCAACGGTCAGAATGGCATAGGTCTCAAAAGCCTCGCCGATCGGCATGCCCTGGGCCATAACACCGATCGCCAGCCCCACGATGAGGTTCAGAAGCGTGATCAGAAGGCCCGCGATCGCGTCGCCCTTGACGAACTTCGAGGCCCCGTCGAGCGAGCCGAAAAATGTCGTCTCTTCCTGTTCGGTCTTGCGCCGTTCACGCGCCTCTTCATGGCTGATCGCACCGGCGGCTATGTCGCTGTCGATGGCAAGCTGGCGCCCCGGCATCCCGTCGAGGGCGAAACGGGCACCGACCTCCGCCATTCGTCCCGCACCCTTGGTGATGACGATGAAATTGACAATCAGAAGAACGCAGAACACGACAAGCCCGAGATAAACCGAGCCGCCCATCACGAACATGGCGAAACCCTCGATCACCTCCCCCGCCGCATGGGTGCCGTTATGCCCCTCGCCGATGATCAGTTTTGTGGAAGAGATGTTCAGCGACAGACGTAACATCAGCGAGGCGAGCAGGACCGTCGGGAAAGAGGAGAAATCCAGCGGACGCGATATGAAGAGGGTATTTGTAAAAACCAGAATGGACAGGGCGAAGGAAACCGTCAGCCCCAGGTCCAGCACGAAAGCGGGCATGGGTAGGATCATCATCGTGATGATCGCCAGAAGCGCCAGCGCCAACAGGATCGTCGGTTGATTGAAGGACATGCGGTTCATCGGCAGGCTCACTCGAACAAGGGGCGGGCGCGGGTGAGGAGATGGGTCTCCTCATCCGCAAAAACGGTCAGCGCGACCCCGCCGCGCCAGTTCTTGCGATCACCGGTCGCCTCAGCATGCGCGGGCAGCGCGGCAAACAGACCGCCGCGAACGGGCTCCGCTCCGGCGGTGATCTCAGGCCATTGGTTTGTCTCGGGCGTGGCCTCGGCAAGCCGCGTATTGGGATCCGGCGGAGCACCAAGCCCGGCGAGGATACGGCTGAACCGGTCGCGATACTTCTTGGCAAACTGCGGCGTGCGGGAATGATAGGCACCGGCGGCCGCAATCCAGTCACGGCCCTCGGCCTTCAGATCAGCGATGAAACCGGCAGCATAACGGGCATTTTCCAGCGGATCGAACATCGCCTCGATGGAAGAGAACCCCTCCCCATGCCAGCGGTAGTTGATCTGGAAACATCCGACATCAAATGACCTTGCCCCCGCTGCATGACGCGCGAGGACGAAGTCGAGCGCCTCCTGCCGGGTATCGAACCAGAACCCTTCGCCTTCCATGTTCACGGTCCAAGGCCAGGGGGCCAGCTTGCCGCCCCGACTGCGGCCCGTTTCGGTTCGGGTCAGCGCGCGCAATATTTTCAATGGAACACCCCGACTTTCGGCTCCATTGTTGGCCGCATGATCGCAGATCTCGGCGTCATCGATATCGGTGCGGGGTTCTGCCGCCGCGCCGATTGCGGTGACCGCTACGGCCAGGCAAAGGCCGAGGAAAATCTGGTGGATCGACGAGACGCTGCGCATTACCCGCCCGCAATCAATGGCAGCAACCCGTCCTGAAAGAACGTGACGATGCTTTCGGCCATGAAGCCCATGGTGATCCAGAACGTGATGCCGACCGCCGCGAGTTTCGGAACGAAGGTCAGCGTCATTTCCTGGATCGATGTCAGCGCCTGAAACAGGCCAATGGAGACACCAACGATCAGCGCGAGCGTCAGCGTCGGTAGCGCGACAATGAAGGTCAGCCACAGCGCTTCGCGTGTGACGTCGATGATCTCAAGCTCGGTCATGGGCCTGTCCGTTCTGGAGAGCCTTTGCCGATCAGACCGGCATTCGCAGGATTTCGTTGTAGGATTCGACAACCTTGTCGCGCAGGGTGACGGCGCTCTGCACCGCGATCTCGGCGCTGGACAAGGCCATGACGACGGATTGCGGATCGGCTTCGCCAGCCATGCCAGCCATCGAAACTGTCTCAGCCTCACGCAGGGTCTGGACGAAGCTTTGCGCAGCTCGGGCCGCCGTTTCGGACGGCGTGCTGCCGACCGAAGCGCTGTCGTCGATGGCGGCGGGCTTCAACGCGCCCTGGACACCTTCATAGAAGCGGCTGGCAAGTGAGTTGGTAATCTCCATGATTTATCCCCTTTCTGGTGGATGGTGAATGCAGTCAGTCAGCGCTGCAGCAAATCGAACAGCGATGTCAGCATCTGGCGTGACTGGTCGAACATGCGAAGATTGGCTTCATAGCCGCGCTGCGCTTCTCTCGCGTCGGCAACCTCGATCATCAACTGGATGTTGGAGCCGTCGTAATACCCGTCCCCATCAGCGAGCGGATGGGCGGGATCGAACACGCGTTCCAGATCACTCTCATCCAGGGAGACCCGACCGGTCGCAACGGCGCGCGCGTCATCGGGCCGGTTGGTGAGCGCTTCAAAACTGATCGTCTTTCGACGAAAGCCGGGTGTGTCGGCATTGGCGATGTTCTCAGATACCAGCCGCAGCCTCGTCGACTGGGCGTCCATGCCGCTGCCAGCGGCCGTCATGCTGCGCAAAAGATTACTCATATCCATTCCTTCCTTCTGGTGCCGATGGGTGCTCGGGCGATCAGGATCGCCCGATGCTCATCCGCAGAAGATCCATCGATTTTCGAATGATGCCGAGGGCCATGCCATGCTGAAGCTTCGCTTCGGCAGCGCGGGCCATCTGGTCCTCGACCGAGACCGAGTTTCCGTTCGGCGAATCAGCCTCCAGCTTGGCAAGCTCATACGCATTAAGCCCGGCGGAATTCGTGCGTGCGGCATCAAAACCCGCGTGTCCAGGGCGCGTTGCCATGGCCGCAAATTCCGGCATGGGGGCCGGGTTCAGGCCCCTCTGTCCGTTTTCCTGCACGACAGACACCGCGCGCATGGCGGCGTCCGCTGGCATTACATCCTGATATACTGAGGAAAATGGCCGCAAATCGCGCGCCCTGAAGCCGATGGTGTCGGCATTGGCAACATTTTCGGTCACCAGCCCCTGACGCACACTCGCGTGCCGGGCCAGCCCCTTTGCCATCGATAAGACCGTCAAATCATAAGCCATGGGATTCTCCCGCTGCTTGCCTTGGAAAGCCGGTCTTAAGGATCGAAGCTTTACAACAGGTAACCCGACCACTGAAAAAACCGGACCGACCATGACCCTCATTGATCTTGACGCCCTTCAGGCCGACCTCGCACGCACTCCGAAACGCCACAGATGCGGGCGCATCGCCGCGGCCGATGGGGGGTCACTGACGATATCGGGACTGGGAGCTGAAGCGCGGCTCGGTGATCGCATCCTGATCGCGGAGCGTCCGGATCAGACGGGTATCGTGGGCGAGATCATCGCCTTGTCGGGCGAGGATGCGCAGGCCATGACCGTCGGCGTGGCGGACGGGGTCGCAATCGGCGATCCGGTATGGCTGTCACCCGATGTGCCGATCCGCCCCTCCCCCGCGTGGCAGGGACGGGTCATCGACGCCTATGGTCAGCCACTCGATGGCCGCCCGCTGCCGCTGGGCGCGCAGGCAGCCCCGCTGCGCCGCGCCCCGCCGCCCGCCGCCACGCGGGGTGGCCTCGGCCAGCGGGTGCGTACCGGCCTGGCGGTGACCGACAGCCTGTTGCCGCTTGCCAAGGGCCAGCGCATCGGCATTTTCGCCGGATCCGGCGTCGGCAAGTCCACTCTGCTCGCGACCTTTGCAAAGAATATAGAGGCGGACATCGTCGTCTTTGCCCTGATCGGAGAGCGGGGCCGGGAACTGAATGAGTTCATGGCAGACGGGCTCGGGCCCGAGGGGATGAAGCGGGCGGTTCTTGTTGTCGCGACTTCGGACGAATCGGCCCTGACACGGCGGCGGGCAGCCTGGACCGCCATGGCCGTAGCCGAGACATTTCGCGACGAAGGCAAGCATGTGCTGCTGATTGTCGATTCGCTGACCCGATTTGCCGAGGCCCACCGGGAGATCGCCCTGACCGCTGGCGAGACGCCGAGCCTGCGCGCCTATCCGCCCTCGACCTCCAGCATGATCGCGGCGCTTGCGGAAAGAGCGGGCCCCGCGGGGCGGCGCGACGCGGATGGTGCGATCACCGCGGTCCTCTCTGTTCTCGTGGCGGGCTCGGACATGGAGGAGCCGGTCGCGGATATCACGCGCGGCGTTCTGGACGGCCACATCGTTCTGGACCGATCCATCGCGGAGCGTGGGCGCTTTCCGGCCGTCGATTTGGGCAAGTCGGTATCGAGATGCCTGCCGAAGGCCGCCAATAACGCCGAAAACGCCCTGATCGCAGAAGCGCGCCGCCTGATCCATGTATATGAGCGGGCGGAGCCGATGATCCAGACCGGCCTCTACCAGCCCGGCAATGATAAGGAGATTGATCGCGCGGTCAGGCTCTTCCCTGCGCTCGATCAGTTCATGGCACAATCGCTGCCAGTCGATGAGCGGGACAACAGCCCTTCGGCCTTTCGCCGCCTCGCCGACCTGCTGCGCGAAGCGGATGGGGGCGATGCCAGTGATGGAGGGTAACCTTTCGGTAACCACCAAACCTCGTATTTCACGGCAAATGGTAACTAAATCAAGGATATGGAACCTGCTGGCGGCAAGAATTCGTTAACCGGTAGCGGGGCAAAAGAAGCGCAAGGCTACGAAGGCCTGGGTCGCATCGGCGCACGAAGACATGCCGGTGCGATGATCCGCCATAAGGGCGGTTCGTCCCGGTTGAACACCGGGGTCATACCCAGCGGTGCGAAAAGCGCCGCCTATCAGGAGACCATTAGAAATGGCTAGTATCCTTACCAATAACAGCGCGATGGTTGCGCTGCAGACACTCGGCAACATCAACCGCAATCTTGAAGGCGTGCAGAGCGAAATCTCCACCGGCCTGAAAGTCGGCAATGCCAAAGACAACGCTGCAACTTTCGCGATCTCGCAGGTCATGCGGTCGGACGTTGCCGGTTTCCAGGCTATCTCTGATTCGCTGGATCTCGGCTCCTCCACTCTGGCTGTTGCGTCCAACGCGACCAACCAGATCGGCGATCTGCTGAACGAAATCAAAGGCAAGATCGTCAACTCGGGCGAAGCTGGCTTTGATGCGACCACCATTCAGGCTGAGATTGTCTCCCTCCGGGATCAGGTCGGCTCAATCGTGAATGCGGCTCAGTTCAACGGCACCAACCTCATCAACGGTACTGCCGGTACGCTGAACATTCTCTCGTCGCTTGACCGGGACGCGACTGGGGCAGTGACAACCTCCAACATTCAGTTGGCACAGCAGAACCTCGGGACCGCAGCTGGCGCAGTACGAGGTGGTCTTGCCGGCTCGGACGGAGCGTCTGGTGATGGCGACAATGCGTCAATCTTCATTGACGCTGGTGATGCCGCAGCATCTGTACAGTTCACAATCGTCGAAGACGCTCTGCAGGCAGGCGACTCGGTGACGGTGACGGTCGACGATGTCTCAGTATCTTACACGGTACAGGCCGCAGACCTGCAGGCTGACAGTAGCGATGCCGAGATCGTCACGACAGCCTTGCGCGACAAGCTGATCGCCGAAGGGGTCGAAGGCCTTGTGGTCGACGCAGCAGGGGGGCAGTTGCTCTTCGGTAACGATGGCGCTGGTAACGTCGACCGAAACCTGACGGCAACTGTGTCGTCGGTTGGTGCCGGTGGCCTTTCTGGGCTCGCGGGCATTGACGTGACTGCTGACCCTGATGCTGCTCTTGCGACAATCGAGACGGCAATTCAGAGCGTCATCACTACCCAGGCTGCACTCGGTACCGCTGAGAAGCGCGTCGAAATCCAGGCCAACTTTCAGAGCAGCCTGATCGACAGCTTCAAATCCGGAATCGGTTCGCTGGTTGATGCGGACCTCGAAGAAGCGTCTGCTCGTCTGCAGTCCCTGCAGGTGCAGCAGCAGCTGGGTGTTCAGGCCCTGTCGATCGCCAACCAGGCACCGCAGTCGATCCTGTCTCTCTTCAGGTAATCGACTACCCCCGGAGCCGGTGATCCGGCTCCGGGATCCTCCCGGACGAGTGGCTGAAGCCGCAATATCCCTTACCGCGGCCGCTGGCCGCGACCCGTCGAGGATTTGACATGAACAACTATGCCTCAGCGAACACTGCCTATGGCAATGCGCGCAGTTCCGCCTCCTCTCCGCGGCAAATCGAGTATCAGGCCTTTGCCCAGGTCACCAAGGAAATCCGTCTGTCGGCAGATACCGTGACCACAGACTTCCCGCGACATGCGGAAGCGCTCCATCGCAATCTGCGTCTCTGGACCATCCTGTCCAGCTCCGTCATCGAGGGCAGCAACGGTCTGCCCGATACATTGCGCGCGCGGCTCTATCACCTTGGTGAATTTACCCGCAACCACACCCGCAAAGTGTTGCGCGGGGAAGGTGATGCCGAAGCGTTGATCGACATCAACACCGCCATCATGCGCGGCCTGCGTCAGAGCGCGCCAGCCGCGCAAAACCAGGAGGGCGCAGCATAATGCCCGGCCTCATTCTGAAACTTGCCCCGGGTGAACGTTTCATCGCCAACGGCGTCGTCATCGAGAACGGCGACCGCCGGTCGCGACTGAACATCCTGACCCCGGATTCCAGCGTTCTGCGCCTGCGCGATGCACTCCATCCCGATCAGGCCAATACGCCGGTGCGCAAGGTCTGCTATATCGCCCAGCTCGTACTGGCGGGAGAGGCAGATCCGGACGAAGCAAGCCGCCAGCTGATCGAAGGCATCCGGCAATTGCGAGCCGTCTTCATCGATCCTGAGAACAGCCAGAGATTGGCCCGCGCCGCCGACGATGTGGCCGAGGGCAGGTTCTATCCCGCACTCCGTGCACTCAGGGCCATTTTGCCGCTTGAAGCGAAGCTGATCGAAATGGCCGACCAGGAACAGGTCGCGATATGACCTTCGCACCGATCCTGCCCCTCGGCGGTGTCGCCGGCTTTCGCTTGCTTGAGGCGACGGAGACCGCCCAGCGCGCAACGTTTGAACGCCAGCCGATCATCGCGCGGGATGTTACATATTTCCTCGAAAAAATCAGCGAGGTCCGCACGGCGGACGATCTGGTCAACGACCGGCGCCTGCTGCGCGTTGCCCTCGGTGCGTTCGGTCTCGACGAGGAGATCGACAAAAAGGCCTTCATCAAGAAGATCGTCGCCGAAGGCACCGAAAGCGACGAGGCCTTCGCCAATCGTTTTGTTGATCCGCGCTATGGCCGCTTCGCCGATGCGTTCGGTTTTGGGAACATTGGGGGCGCGCGAACCGGTCTGACCGGGTTTGCTCAATCAATCACCTCCGCCTATACCGAGCGCCAGTTCGAGATCGCCGTCGGCGAGGGTGACGAAACCATGCGGCTTGCATTGAATTTCAGGCGGGAGATCCGCGAATATGCCGCCGCAAGCGACCCGTCAGGCACAGCGTGGTTTTCCGTAATGGGTGATGTGCCGGTGCGCCGCGTTTTCGAAGGGGCGTTCGGCTTGCCCGAATCCTTTGGGCAGCTCGACATCGATCGCCAGCGCGATGAACTGCGCAGCTTCAACAACCGCACATTCGGGTCGGAATCACTCGACATATTCAGCGATGAAACCAAGGTCGACGAGGTGATCGGCCGCTTCCTGGCCAGGGCCGCCGCCGAAGCCGGCCCAAGCGCCGGTACGCCAGGTTTCACGGCTCTGTCATTGTTGAACGGCTCTGGTGGCATCGGATCAGCGGGGTTGGCGAACATCCTGCTGTCATCCGCCCGCCTGGGGTAAGGAACTGGCCGTGCCAGCAACGTCCAATACTGCGAAACATCGTGACCTGTGAGTACGCGGTGCTGCGTATGTTCGGTCAGGCAATTTTGCACCGACCCTTCTGAGGCGGTTGTCCGTTCGTGCCAGATCGACCTGCAGATAAGCAGTTGCCGACTGAATCGACCCGCAACGACCGAGGCGCAGGCAATCAAGACCGCGATCATCCGCAAACGCGCTGAGAGCAACCGCGCCTTCCCCATTGCCAAAGCGCGCTTTGCGCGACAACCAGTCCGCCAGCTAGAACCTGTGTTGCTGTGCCCCGGATTTTGACGGCGCGGTGACCCGTGATCCATCCTGGCGGTAGGCACCAAGATTTTCCTGCACTTCCGCCATCTTAACCAGGCGGTCCGCAGCCATCTTCGCGCCGTCCAGATAGGCTTTTAGCAGGCGTTGATTATCGTGGGCGCGCTGGCTCAGGTCTTCGATCGCGCCCCTCATCTGATCAGACAGTGTTTCAGGCAGCTCCGACAGATACCCCTCGACCCGATCCCGGCGTGCGTCCAGTTTCGCGATGTCCGAAATCGGCCCGTTCAGGATGATCAGGCGCTCGGCCTCCAAAAGAGACCGGGCCTCGGCCAACCGATATCGCCATTTCAGCGCATCAATCATTTCGACCCCTCGCGCAGCACCAGCGCCTCGTAGACCCGATCGGCAAGGCCAATGCCCCCGTTATTGGCGACAGCCGTCGCCCATTCCCGTGACAGAAGGCTTGCAAATGCCTCCTCGCCAGCGCCTCCGCCATTGCTTTCACGCGCCTGACCGAGGCCCGCATGGCTGAACATCTCGGCCAGAAACGTCGCTTCGAATGATTGTGCCGCTGCGCGTAGCGAAGCGTTTTCTTCAGGCTTTGTTGCGGCGGGTTTCGCAACTTGCTGTGTCGCCGGGACACTGCTGAGACGGACTGGATCGATCATGAAGACTCTCCTCTGATTGACTGCATTATGGCGCTGCTCGGTAAACGAATCGTAAGAAAGCCGCGTCATACCCGGCGCTATCGGAAACAGTCTGAGGATGTGTCTGTGATAGGTAGCGGTGATATCTTCTCGAATTTCAGCAATGCAGGCCAGGCTGGCAAAAGGTCAGGTGCCAACAACGACCCAGCCGAAACCGTTGAGGATACAGCAGTCACCAGCCAGACCGCTCAGAAGCCTCTTCGGGAGGGGTCATTTGCCAGTATCGTCGAAGACGCCACACCGGATGCCGATGCGCGGAAGGAGGCGGAGGTTGTCGTGCCCATCGCACCACTACCGACCGATCCGGCGGCCGCAGGTGCACCGGCGCAGGCATCTGAAACGACGATGGTCACACAAACAGTCCTGCCAGTTCTTGATACAGAATCGGCGACCGCAGCTGCTAACGGCACCCCGTTGACGGCTGCACCGGTCGAAGTCGCGATCGCGCCATCCGGCCATGGGAAGCCGGAGCCGAAAGCCACGGCACTGATAAACCCGACGGCCGGGCCCATGGCCACCGCATCAGCGCAAGATGCTGTCCCGGTCACGACGATCGCCACGGATGCGAAGACCGCCGTCGATCAGGCCGCGATCAACGCGCCCGGTAGCACAACCGACGGTGCGGCACCCAGGGGCGTCGGGCAGTACGACACGGCCCGCATCGTATCCGCTCCGGTTACATCGGCAACTGCTCCTGATCGCGAACTGACCGCAGAAACACCGGCAACGCCACTGTCCAGGACCGCAAGTCGCCCGATCAACGAAGCCATGACAGATGGGCCCGCACCTGTTCAGTCCCCAACCACAAGCACCAACGACGGCAGAACTGCCACGCAGATCAGCGGTGCACTGCCCTCTCAACAAACGTCTGCCCCGGTGATGATCGCCGATCCGGCTGAAACGATGACACCGGACGCAAAGGCCGAGATCGCCGCAATCGGGCGAGATACGTCTTCGCCCATGCGCGAAACCCAACTGGTCCAGCAACAGCTCAACACGCCCGCTGATCGCGCCTTGACGCAAGCCCAGGCAATCGCACGACAAATCAGTGTTGCGCTTACACCAGGTGAGACCGGAGCACTTGAGGTCAGGCTCGACCCGCCCGAACTCGGTAAAGTCACGATGAACCTGACGATCGTCGATGACAGGGTGTCGGCCGCGATCACGGCGGAACGCCCGGAGATCATCGATCTTCTGCGCCGGCATAGTGAGTTGTTGCAGCGAGAGCTGCAAGGCGCAGGACACAGCGATGTCGACTTGCAGTTTGATCTGTCAAACCTTCACGGCGGCGACCAATCCGCCTTCGAAGCTCACGCATCCGAAAGCACCGAGCGTAGTGAAACCGGCCCCACAGCGAAGACTGGCGTGATCGAGATTTCCGGTCTCGTGCTGCCAGCAGGACGCCATCTCGATATCAGACTTTAGGAGCTTCACATGGATGCATCGTCAATCAACACCTCGGCACCTTCGACGTCGGTATCGACCGAGGTCGCATCGGCTACCGCTGCGGACAGAGCTAAAATCGACACGGACTTCAATACATTCCTGTCGCTCCTGACCGCGCAGTTGCGCAATCAAGATCCCCTGAAGCCAGTTGATTCAACTGAGTTCATCGCTCAGCTTGCGCAGTTTTCTGCGGTCGAACAACAGATCCGCGGAAACGAAACCCTCGAAACCATCTCCGCCGCTCTGGGCGGTGGGGATGCCGCATCGCTTGCGCCATGGCTCGGCACCGAAGTGACAGCACCGACAGCATTGCGGTTCGATGGCACTGCGATCGACCTATCCTTTCCCCCTCAGCCTGGCAGTCGTCCGACGACACTGATCGTCAGCGACGCTAACGGCGGCGAAGTCACGCGTTTCGCCATTGATGCGTCCAGCGGCCAATTCACATTCAACGGTGTGATCGCAGATGGCACTACGATCGATGAGGGGTCATATCGTTTCGCCCTGCTGCCGGATGCAGAGCAGGGAGCGACCGAGGAGGTGCCGGTTTCAGGATTTTCACCTGTGATCGAGGCCCGGATCGCACCTGAGGGAGTTCAGTTGGTCCTCGGCGGAGGTGATACGATCGCTGCCAGCGAAGTGACTGCCGTTCGCCCGGGCACGTAAGTGATCCTGTCCCGATTGAGCAGACGACCACGATAGACTTTCGATCCAACAAAAGATGTGCCCAACAGAGAAAAAGCGCCGGTAGTCTTTGGTTGATTGCGAGCGGCTGGCCGCTGAGCCTACGGAGACGGTCGGGCTGTCAGTCTTGAATGCCGCCATCCGATCCTCGCATCGCACCGGGCGTGGCTTCAGGATCGGGTGCCGGTCTGCACCGATGTCACGCTGGCGAAGTTGCACAAGAGGGTGGCGGCGCACGGGATCGACGTGAGCCATGACAAAGTTTGGCGGTCCCTACGCGGTTGCGGGTTCATTTGCAAAACCACGCTGGTCACCGATGAACGTGAACGCCCGGACGTGAAACGCCGCGGGGCGGGGTATCAACGCCCTCGTGGACGGCTCGACAAAACAGGGCTGGTGTCTATCGACGAAAGATGGGGAAGACCAACATAAATCCGCTTCGAGGCCGGGCACCGAAGGGTGGCCGCCTGCCCGCTACAGCCCCTTTCGGGCATTGGAACACATCAACCTTCATCGCCAACCTGAAGCATGATCGGATCGACGCGCCGTAGGTGTTCGATGGCCCAGTGAATGGCGACATCTTCCGCACTTGCGTCGAACGCATTCTGGTTCCGACGCCCAGGCCAAGCGATATGATGATGGACCAGCCTGACAGCGACAAGAGCCTGGCCATACGACGGGCGATCGGCTCAGCCGGTGCCCATCTTTCTTTGCGGCCGCCATACAGCCCCGATCTGGCGAACGGTCAGAGCGACCCTCGACCGTCTCACTCCTGACGAATGCGCCAACTACCTCAAAGAGGCAGACTATGCTCCGGTCACGATCTGAAACATTCCGAACAAGCTGCGTTCATCTTCGATGCGGCTACCCGACGAGCTTCGCGGTCATGGGTGAGCGTCGCCATGATCAGGGTGTCCGTGACCATCTAGCTGGTCACTTGGTTTTTCATCGATAAACCAAATTACATGTCGCGAGAATTGATCAACGGCAGCGACGTAAAGCCAACCTTCCGCGGTCCAGATATAGGTGAAGTCAGCCATCCGTTTTTGGTTCGGACCATCCGAGGCGAACGCTCTATCGAGCGGGTGGGCAGCGGCGACCGATCAGGTGCTTCGGTCTTTCGGCGGTTGCCGACGTTTAGGACAGGCTTTGACGGCATGCAGCCGCATCAGTCGTTCAACGCAGGGCAAGCCGCGGGAATCACACTCCTCCAGAAGATCGTGCCAGGCACGCCGGGCACCATAGGCCCGATCTTACCGCAGAAAGCTCGCAAAGACCGCCTGCAACAACTCTTCTTCGCGGATCGATCTGCCACTGCGCGGTCTTGTCAGCCAAGAATGGAAACCGCTTCGTGACGCACCGAGTGCATCACAAATCCAACTCACTGGCCAAATCCCCCGGTGCTTCGCCACAAACCCAAACATCACCGCCAAATACCCAAATCCAAATCGGAAACCAAGGGTTAATGCGGGTGTCCAGCTGGGCGGGATGATGGGTTGAGGGCGACAAATCCATCATTTGCGAGTGATTTGCTGAACCCTCAGACCAATTCGGATGGCTCAGTAGCTCTGAAATGGTTTTCGATTTCCGCCCGTGAAGCTTTGGATAGAATATCCATCGTATCCATATTGAGAAGAGCGGCGGCATCTTCTCGGACAAGAATATCAATAACCATTCTGTCTATCTATGACCGCAAACAGGATCACCCGGCTCTGGCCCTTGTCTTCTTTTTCAGCCAATCGGACGGAAATACTGGTGATTTTCTCTCCGGCATCGAAGTTCTCGGCCAGTAGATGGACAGCGGCACCCACCTTAAGTTTCTTACAAAGCTGGCCCGCTTCGGCAATATCTGCGTTACCGACCTCACCTCGTAAATCGCCGATGTTTGGTCCTTCATAGCTGGCAAAATCGAAAGCCATCATCGCTTCACGATCGTTGATGTCAGGCCCCTTTGTGCCTTCGACACACTCATAGAGACGAGCACCAGTATCGTCGACGACGCCGTAGCCGCGGTCTCCCGTTGCCAGCGACAAAGACCATGTCATTTCTTTCTCGTCGCCGATGTCCATGTAACTTCCGGTGCCGATGGCAGTGACCGGCCTCGGAGGAGTGGCACGCCAGCCCGCAATACCTAAACCCAAGCGAAGTGGTTCGGATAAGTGGCCGCTCAAACCGGCGACTGCTAAGATTGCCAGACGCGCTTTTCGGTGAGGGTTACGATGGGCGATTTCTCCGAGAGTCTGGGCCATCACATCGTCATCGACGACCGTCAAATTACCCAAACCAGCGACCCATCTCGAATTTAACTTCATGAGAGAAATCTCACCCTCAGCGGCGAAGGACCTTTTGTCCAAGGCCGCTAGCGCATCAGCGATACCGCCGGTGAAACCAGTCTGCTGACCCGCCTCTTCAGGGTTGGCTTTCAGCCATTCTGCCATCTCTTTCGCGATGGTTAGATGTCATTTACGATCGCGTCCCGGTGTCCATGCATATTATGAACAAACTGACGATGCCCTCCGTTGTTCACCCACGCCAAATAGTAATCACATTAAGGAAGCTCATTTTTTCAATCTCGTATGTTTTGAGAAGTTAGCCGTCGCGATTCGTGCGGCTCTCATGAGTGCGGTCTTTCAGTTGAAGTTCGGATCCGATCCGTAGCACCGCTGTCGCGCTGGATCCAAGTTAAGGCCGCTGGTGGATGCCGCTTGCGCGAGCGGTTTGGTCGGCGCAGGGCGTGGACTCGAAGCGGCGGATGCTGATCGGTCGGGCATGGACGACGGTCCAGACACGCTTATCGGATCGCCGAAGCGGCGGTGAACACATCTGATTGCGGTGACGCTCATGCCCGACCGCTTTGCCGGGCGGCCCGCGCAAGCCATTGATCAGGGTGAGCACCCCCGCTAAAATCTGCTGCGGTAGCACGGCGGCGACCATCTGGAAGATGGCGTAGCGCCATGACGAACCAGACGGGCACCGGTTTTGGTCAGCCACTCTCGCAGGCTTGTTGGGGACCACGTCTCGATCACCTCCGGTGTCGCCAGCACCCATAGGAAGTTGGCAAGGTTGTAGGTCAGCGCGTAAAGCTGAAGGCGCACCTCATTGGCGGCGAACTTCAGGCACGAGAGGCGCGTCCACTTGACGGCGTATCTACCTTCCTTGATATGATGATCGAGGGTGCCGCGCTGATTATAGAAGGCCAGCATCCGCTCACTAGGCAGGCGGCGGCTGGTGACGATGAACCGGACGCAAGGGAACAGGTCGCCCGGATGGAACTCGACCTTCGCCACAACCCGCCGCGGCTTTGACCAACTCTTCGCCCGGTGAGGGAAACTGGTGTATTGGCGCGCAACATGCTGCGGCGGACGGCCTGCTCGGAGCCTGGTCAGCCAGTCGATCCGGGCATGCAGTTTTGGGTTGCCTTTGATAAGGATGGCGTAGTCCCAGCCTTCAACTTCAAGAAGATCAAAGAGCGCAGGAATTGCGAAGGCCGCATCTGCCCTGAACCTGCGCCGATGGAGTGAGGGCCGTGCTGAGCAGGAATAACGGGCCAGCACCGGCTTCAGGACGTCTCCCCCGCCGTCGGCGCTATGAACGTTGCCGGGCGGAGCGCACAGCGCTCCAGATCACCAAACTGATTGAACACGAACAGGGGGTGCAGGCACTTGGACTGGAAGTGCGCATTCCAAATCGCGCATTCCTGGTCACCGAGAGCCGGACTTTCGGAACTGTCCATGTCGAGCGTGATGAACTTTGGCGGTTGCTTTTCATGCGCGGCGTTGATCCAGCGCCCGGGCAGCTCCGCCAGCGCGTCAAGGTTCGCCGCCTGCGTCAGCACCTCAGCCTCGAACCGCCCCATGGCTGGTACTGACGCCGCGCCGGTCTTTACCGCCCTACCGCTCACGATCTGGCGCAGGAACCCGCCAATCTGGTGCTGACCATTGTTTCCTGTGCGGGGATCGAGCAGCATCTCCGTTGCCATCTCGGTCAGGCCGAGGGCGTTATCCAACTCCCGGTGCAGCAGCAATCTGCCGTTGGAACTGATCGAACTTCCCTGAAACGCCAGCTTGATCGAGCGGTCGAAATGTAGACGCAGAGGCCCCGTTTCCGCTTCACCCGCCGCATCCGCCGCCTAATCCAACCTCCGTGCAGGATAACCTATCGATGCTAAAAAATGATCATGCGATGGACTGACCGCAAAACGATTTCCATATGGGATATCCGGGTCAGAGTTGGTCCTTGGCGAAATAGGCGGTCGCCTTTTTTTGGGAATGCCACGCTCCGCCTTCAGCTTAGACACCTCACGCCGCAGACTTCGGAGCTCTTTTTGCTATGGCGTCAGCCGCCCATTTCAGGGTATGGCCCTGGACCATCGGCAGCGGCAGCACGCATCCAACGCCGAAGCACCGTCGCATGTATTTCGATATCCCTCGAAGCCTGCGCCGCATTCACGCCACGCCTCATCACCAATTTCACCGCCTCTTGCTTAGACTCGCGGCGGCGTAATTTTCTCGTCATGTGGATTGTCCAGTTTCATAAACACCGTATTTCGGTGTCCACGAAACCGGCAGCAGGCCACCTTCAGGCTCTGCAACTCGACATATACAGATCACGTAGCTTTCGTGCACGATCGTCACCGACGGGCCAAAGCGGTATCGAGCTCGAGGTTCTGACAATAGCGATTGATAGCCCGCCAAAGCCTTCCAATAGCCTCACAGCCAAACCGTCATTGGAGTATGAATTCTGCGTGCACCGCCCCAGCAGCCTTGATTGCACTCAGGATGTCGATCATCTGCCGCGTTGAAACGCCAAGAGCATTGAGACCTTCTACAAGCTCCGCGAGGGACACGGCCTCGTCGATGATAGCAATTCCTTCACCGGTTTCCTCGATCTCGACATTGGTTCTAGGCACAACGACTGTCTCGCCCTGACCGAAAGGACTTGGCTGCACCACGATCGGTGTTTCTCGAATGCGAAGCGTCAGGTCACCCTGACTGATTGCAACCCGGTCGATGCGCACATCGTCTCCCAGGACGATTGTGCCGGATCGCTGATCAATAACAACGCGTGCCTTCTGATCAGTAGCAACCCGGAGGTTCTCTATTCTGGCGATGATCTCTGCCGTACTGCCCTGGACCATATCCAACGTATCGAGCACGACGGTACCTGAGTCCTGCATCCGCGCAATATTGATTCTCAGACTTCTGTTGATCGCCGCTGCGATCCGCGATGCTGTCGTGAAATCTGGGTCACGAAGCGCCAGCCTCAGTCTGTCGAGGCTGGCCAGTTCGAAGTCAAGTTCGAGTTCGACGCGTCCACCGTCAGGGATTACGCCGCCTGTTGGCACACCACGTGTCACCGTTTCGGCCTCTCCTTGAGCCACGACACCGCCAGCAAGCACAGGCCCCTGGGCAACTGCGTATATTCTGCCATCCGCTGCGTTCAGGGGCGTCATGATCAGGGTTCCGCCCCGCAAGGAGTTGGCATCACCTATTGCAGAAACGGAAACATCAATGCGGCTTCCGGCGCGAGCAAAGGCAGGAAGCTCCGCTGTGACGAGAACGGCTGCGACGTTCTTGGGGCGAAACTGCTCGCCAGTTACATTAATCCCAAGGCGTTCGAGCAGGTTTGAAAGCGCTTCCTCGGTAAATGGAGAATTTCGCAAGCCATCACCACTCCCAGGCAAACCAACCACAAGTCCATAGCCAACCAAGTCATTACCCCTTACGCCATCGAACTCAACGAGGTCCTTGATGCGGATCTCAGACGCACTGGCCAGCGGTGCCGCAAACCACCCAATCACCAGACATAGGTGAATGGCGATGACCCGGCGGAGGGACCTGGCACCGCTCATCTCAAAAAGTTCGTTAGCGAGAGTGACGACAATCGTGCCGTCACCGAGAAGATTGCCTGGAGCTGCGTCTCCAAAGCGGTCAATTCCGTTGCAGCCTCGAATGGGTCGCGCGCCACGATGTTGTTCAGAGCCGCAGACAGAAACAGGGATTCCCCGCGGTTGCTGATGCTCGCCTCTTCGATACGTTCCTCCGCGGTGCCAAGTGTGGAGCGCAGATCAATGACACCATCTTCTGCGGCAATGGAGCGACGCGCCGCTGCATCGTAGATGACCAGATTGGCTGTATCATTGGCACCCGGCCACCCACCCTCGTTCCCGATAACGGTCAGGGCGAGTGCCGCGAGGCTGTCCTTGATTTCAGCCTGATCAGCACGCACGGCAAATGACAAGCGCTCGCCTTCGCGAAGTTCGACATCCGGCGCGTCATTGGCCGATCCCGCGTAGCCAGTCATGTCGAACCCGGTCGGGTCATTGAAGTAGTCGTCAACGGCCGCAATAACGGCGAGAACATCGGTTTCTCCCGCGATGCTGGCCTGAATGTCGGCCAGGATCGAAGTCGCCGACGCGGTCGCGGCACCGTCGACTGCCGCACCTGAAAAGAGAGAGCGATCCCCAAAGCGCGCGTTCAAAGACGCTATGGCGCGGTCAAAGGCCGATCTCGCCCCAGCAGCCTCTCGTTCAGCCGTGCGAATGTCGCCTTGCGTGGTCGCTGATAGAAGCGGTGCCCCCAGGGATGCGACCGATGACTGGAGCTCTGATAAGGCGCGTTGGGTCACCTCAGATCGACCGGCCGCGAGTTCGATGGACGTTTTACGGGTTTCTGCAAGGCTCAATTGGCGCTCCAGCAGATAGATCCGCGCCGGATCTCCGCCCGCAGCTGCCACAACATCTTTTTTCAGGCCGCCAGTAAGCTCATCCGTGACACGCAAAAGATCGTTATTGACCCGACCCAGATTGCGCGAAAGCACGCCACTGCTGAGGAGGTCTGCTGTTCCCATCGTGCTCATAATCCGTTTCCCTTATATCTGCAACAGACGTGCGAGAAGGCTGTCGATCACTTCAATCACTCTCGCATTGGCCGCATAGCTCTGTTCAACGACCAGAAGCCGGGACAGTTCCTGATCGGTGTCGACTGCTGTGTCCGCGGTCTCTGCCTCGCTCAGGACATCGGCGCGGGCCGCCCGGAACACAGCGTCTTCCTCGGCCCGCGACCGGCTTGTCAAAAGAGTGGCACTGATTTCCGCCGCGAACCCGGCGGAGCCACGCTGCCCCGTCAGGCCAGATCCTGCGAGCGGAGCAAGGGGCTGGCTGAGTGCGTCCTGAAGACCCCGTAGAATGCTGGCATTGCCAGCATCGCCGACGGCGACGGCATTCAGGCCGTCGCGTAGGTTGGTGAGCGCGCCGCCTTGCGCCTGATCAATCTGCGCTGACACCGCAATGCGGGTGGAGATGCCCACGGTATTGACCGGGTCGAACGCCAGTCCGGCATCCGTAAACAACCCAGGATCAGTCGGCGCGAGCGTTGTATCTGCTGGTAAACTCTGAACACGTGTGATCAGATCAGCAGCCATGCCATCAAGGCTGGTGGTGAATTCGGGCACCGTGACGTCGCGCAATGCGAAAGTTGCGCCTAGCGTGCCGCCGTCCAGAAATCCAAGGTCATCACCAACGCCGGTCGGCACATCGCGGCCAGCGAGTGTGATGCCAGAGAGAGCACCGTTGCCGACCGTCTGTTCGGGTGTGACGATCCGCGCCGGCTCAAAACCTAGAGGAAAGACGGAGCCATCCAGCAATTGTCCACCTTTCGGCGTAAAGAGCGCCACAGCGTCGTTGTCGCGGCGTATGGTCTTAACAGGAATGATTGACGAGACCTGATCAATCAGAAGCCCGCGCTGATCATTGAGTGCCGATGTGTCTGCCCCCGCGAGGGTACGCTGGGTGATCTCTCCGTTCAGCGTCTTGATCGCGTTCAGTGCATTGTTAACGGTGTCGACCTGCAATGCGATGGATCGATCGGCCTGTGTCCGAACTGCTGCTGCCTCAGATGCGACGCGGTTGATCGAGGACGCATATGCGTTTGCCGCCGCCGACACATCAGCAAGACGTGCCGTACTTTCCGGCGTATCGGCAGCTGCAGACAGGGCCGTGTCGAGCCGATCACCAGCCGAGGCGAGGCTGCCGGGGACCCCCGGCTCACCAACAGCATCGGCGAGGCGCGAAAGACCTGTGGAAAGCACATCGGCCCCGCCCGAAGCGGCATCGGCGATGCGTCGGGCCTCCGTCGTGACGGGGGAGGCAGCGCGCACGATCCCGTCGACACGAACACCGGCACCGGCACCGCCAATGGCGGCAGGCGAAAGGGCCACATTGCGCCGCCCGTATCCTTCGGTTTGGGCGTTCGCCACGTTATTGGCGATGATGTCAGCCTGGGTCGAATTCGCCCGCAGCCCGGTCAGGGCATTGGACAGCGCAAGTGATAACGACATGATCTGCCTCCTTTACAGTTCGGGCACCAGGGCATCACCGCCCGAAGACGAATGTCAGCGTTTGATATTCGTGGTTTCCTGCAACATCTCGTCCACGGTCTGAATGACTGTGGCGTTGGAGGAATAGGCGCGCTGGGTCTCGATCAGGGAGGTCAGCTCCTCCGCGATGTCGGATGTGGATTCTTCCTGAGCAAAATTGATCAGCCCCCCCGTCGGCCCATCTCCCGCATCCCAGAGGAAGAGCGAGCCACTCTCGGGTGATGCCAGAAATGCCTGACCGTCCACGGCGCGCATCCCGTTGAGGTTCGAGAAATCGGCGACCGGGATCTGGTAGAGCGTGTTGACGAAACCACCCTGGAAGACCCCCTGCAGCAACCCGTTTTCATTGATATCGACTGTGGTCAGCGCCCCGACGGGTGCACCGTTCTTCGATATTCCGGTCGGTCCAAATTCAGCGGAAAGCTGGCTCAGACCCAGGCCGGTTCCGGGGATCCCGATATCGAGATCGATTGGGCCACCCGCCGTGTTGAACGTGAAGATCCCAGTAAGCGGATCAAACGCACCGCCGACTTCATTCGTAACGGTGTCGATAGAGCCACCGGCAAGAGCGGTGTCATCGAACAGGACTTCGAAACTTGCAACCGGGTTAAGTGCAGGATCGGTTTGCGAGTCGTTAATCACCACAGTCCATTGATTGGAAGATCCGGCCGCAGGCACGGTCGGCACGAAACTGATATCCAGCGACTGCGACGCACTGAGATTGTCAAAATACTCGATCGACAGCGGGATCGTATTGCCCGCCGCATCGGACTGGGTCTGAAGCGCCGGCAGGTTCACGCCGAGGCTGATCGCTGTTGTTGGCGCCCCGAGCAGCTGGCCATTGTTGATCCGCACGGGCGAAAGGCCCTGCGTGGTATCGCGGGGGAACGCGGGAATGCTGCCATCTCTATTTGCCTGCCAGCCGAGCAGGGCAAGACCGGACGGCGATTGCAGGATGCCATTCTCGTCAGGGCGGAAAGAGCCTGTGGAGACGAACATGACGGGCAGGCTGCCATCAAGATTCTGCAGGGCCGAGACCGGCGTAACCGGGATCAGACCGCGGCCACCGATTGCAATGTCGGTCGGATTGTTAGTGGTGATCAGGCCGCCACGCGCGTCGACATCGCGAAACGAAACCGACCGTACACCCCCGGCAGCGTAGCGGCCGCCCCCCGACTCGCTGACGACGAGAGAGGAGAACTGCGTGTCCGCCCTTTTATAGCCTGCGGTCTGAGAGTTCGCGATGTTGTCGGAAATCGTTCCGAGCTTGCTAGAATTCACACTGAGACCGGCCACGCCAGCATTTAGGGAAGATGAAAGGGTCATCACCACTCCTCTTGATCAACCAGAATCATGGGCCAATCCCACAATCCGTATTCCTGGATGCGCCAAGCACATCCGACTTCTACTCGCGTGCAGAGTGCGCCGGTCAGGGTTTCGCTTTGATTAAGTCCGGTCGGTCTCCAAGCAGCATTTCATAAGAATTCTAGACAATTCATCAGCGGTTTCTGGAGATCATCCGCAGGTCAGAACGCAGCAAGGTCAGGGTGATCCGGCGGTTTCGCGGATCAAGCGGCTGATCAGGCAGCGCGAGTTCGCGCGCGGCCTTTCCTGTCACGCGCTGAAACCTGTCATCGGTCAGACCGGAGCCAATCAGGGCCAGGCGCGATGCGTTCGCACGCCCGGCCGACAGCCCCCAGTTGTCGCGTGCCCCCTCGGAAAACGGTGCCGCATCGGTGTGCCCATCGATCGCGATGCCGTTCGAGACATGACTAGCCACCTCGGCAATCATATCAAGAATCTGAAGCATCTTTTCGGTCGGCAATTCAGAACCGGTTTCGAACAACGGCCGCCCCTCCTTCGCGAAAACATCGATAACGAGCCCTTCATCGGTAACCCGCGTTACGATATGACTGAGGAGGTCGTCGGCGGTTTCGCTTTCACCCGACATGCCGCGCAACTCCGCCTCCAGCGCCTCGAAGGCTTCGGCGAGGCCCTGCTCGATCCCCTCATCCTCCGCCGCATTGCTGCCCGGTGCCGGCTCTGAACGGTCATCGGACTTTGTCGACGCGGTCTCCCCGCCCTCGCCGTTCTTGGCCAGTGTTTCCTGCGAAAACACCTCATCACCGTTCAAGATTCCGTTGCCGCCACCGCTTATCGGAGAGATCGGCACTGTTGGCGCGAAGTAGTCGGCAATGCCCTTTCGCTGACTTTCGGTGGTCGCGTTGAGCAGCCACATCAAGAGGAAGAATGCCATCATTGCGGTGACGAAATCAGCATAGGCGACCTTCCAGGCCCCTCCATGATGACCGTCACCACCAACTACTTTCTTGCGCTTGATCACGACAATCGGGGCGTTGGAATCGGCCATGACATGCATCCTCTGACTATCCGCCGGGTCGACCTCCGGCAGGGGCCTTTTGCACAGGACGCGCTAAGAAAACGTTTCGAAGCGGCGCAGAAAGCCGTTTCCCTTAATGGAATAGAAAGCCGGTCGTGAAATGACGACGGTGTTTTCATTGTGCGGAGTGATCCTCGAATGACGTTGGGTGCCCATCCAGCATTGCGACAGAAAATCGGTGACAGCCGGGTCGGGCGCCCCCCGATCGGCGACATCGATCAAATCGGCGATCTGTTCTCGCGCCTGCTCGAGAACCGGTTGAAGCGCATATTGCGCGTGCCCGTGGTTGCTTCGGTTTCCACTTGCCGGGTCCGGAAACTGAAGGCCACTCTGGGGGAGGTATCCTCATCCTGCCTGCTGGCACAGGCGGAATCAAAGAGCCGCCCATTTGCCGCTGCCGCCGTACTGGACGACGTCCTTGTCGAACATCTGATAGAGGCCGCATCAGGCGGACGGACCAAACGTGAGGTAACCCCGGGAACCCGCAAACTCACCAAGATGGACGAATACCTGTCACAGGATTTTGCCATCACGCTGATCGATTGTTTTGAGGACGCGATTGCCACACCACCGCGACAGGATGGCGAGGCGCTGAGGTTTTCCCGCTTCGCCAAGTCTGTGAAGACGTTCATGGACATCCCCGATGACATGGACGTTCTGACCTACACCCTCACATTACAGTTCGAATCGCGTGGACCCGAACTGGAACTTCTGTTCCTCGTGCCTCTGAACGTGCTGGACGTGCTCCGCGCGTCATCCCCGAACGGAGCCATCAGCCGCATGAGCGGCTTTGGTGCCAATGCCGATAGCCTCTGGAACAAGACGATGACCGCTGCCGCCTCCCAGGCCCAGCTGAAACTGGTTGGCGTGCTGGCCCAATTTCCATTGACCATCGAAGAAGTGAATGAGCTCGAGCCGGGTTCGCTGATTGAATTGCCCGCGATGACGGACATGATCGTCGATCTGAAGATCGACGAGCCGGGCGGCGTGACGAATAGCGGATCGATCGGCTGCGGCGCACTCGGGGCCGACAATGGCAACCGGGCTGTCAAACTGACAGAAGATCTGGATCACGCCTTCGACACCCATCTGAAACCGGTGCGGGATATCTGCCAGACGCATGACTGACCGGCACAATTGGCTATTGCTTAGCGGCCGTCTTTCTTCTAGTAACGCGGCCTTCAAGCGGGGATGCCGGCGACAAGGGCTGCCGAGCTTCCCCTGATGACGCTCTTCGACTGATAGGAGACCAAAATGCCCAAAATGAAGACCAAGTCAGGCGCCAAGAAGCGCTTCAAGGTCACTGCCAGCGGCAAAATCCGCGGACAGCAGGCCGGTAAACGCCACGGGATGATCAAACGCACGAACAAGTTTCTGCGCAATGCACGGGGGACAACCATTCTGTCCGAACCCGATGCACGGATCGTCAAGAAATTCCTGCCTTACGGCTGACCCGGGGAGCCTGAGATATGTCACGAGTAAAACGCGGCGTTACAACCCACGCCCGCCACGCCAAGATCCGCAAGGCCGCCAAAGGCTATTACGGTCGCCGCAAGAACGTCATCCGCGTTGCCAAGCAGGCGGTCGACAAGGCGCAGGAATACGCGACGCGCGACCGCAAGGTCCGCAAGCGCAGCTTCCGCGCGCTTTGGATCCAGCGGATCAATGCCGCCGTGCGGGCCCATGATGATGGCCTGACCTATTCGCGCTTCATCAACGGCCTCGCGCTCGCGGGGATCGAAGTGGACCGCAAGGTTCTGGCCGATCTGGCGGTGCATGAACCCGCCGCCTTCAACGCCATCGTTGATCGTGCGAAGGCCGCACTGGCCTGACTGCCACGGCCTGACAGATAAATGAGGCCCGCGCCGTAACCCGGCGCGGGCCTCTTTCATTCAAGATCCAGCTGATCAGACGAAATTCCAGAGATCCGCCTGCGCCAGCGTATCGTTGTAGAAATCCTCACCGCTAAGGTCGGTATTCTCAACCACGACAACTTCCTCGATCCCGTAGCCGACGATATTGAGGGCATCGACCTGCACAAACCGTCCGACGTGATGAATGCCGAGATCCGCCTCGGCATCCTCCACCCGGAGGACCAGCGTGTCATGTCCCCTGCCCCCCAGAACCAGTTCCAACGTCGAAGGATCATCGCCAAGGAGGCTGCTTTCGGTAAAGATGAAGAGGTCGTCGCCGCGGCCACCGCTGGCGAAATCCTCGCCATTGCTGCCGATCAGGACATCGTCGCCCTTGCCGCCGCGCAGGATGTCATTGCCCTCGCCGCCAACGACAAGGTCATCGCCCTTGCCCCCGGCGACAACGTCATTGCCGCCACCGCCCGCGACAAGATCGGATCCGCGACCACCCAGAACGATGTCTTCGCCCAGACCACCGATCCCGACATCATCGCCCGAACGCAGGCGCACGAAATCATCGCCATCCGCGCCGAGCACAAGGTCATCATCGCGTCCGCCCTTGATCCGGTCATCCTCGCCGCCGCCGATCTGCACGTCGGAGGTCAGGCTTTCCGACTGAAATCCTGCCAGGATGCCGTGGAACGCCTCGGTCGGGTGAACGGCATCAAAGAACCCGATCTGGTCGAGCGGCACACCGACCACCGCCGGGTTGATCCCGTCTGCGCCATTGTCGCCGAGAAGGACCTGTTCCTCGAATATCCGAAAGCCGTAGCTCTCCGAATCGGCATCGACATCCGCGAAGATCGCCGCGAAGTCGACGAGTTTGACGTCGACACCGGCGGCTTCCAGTTCAGCCGCGCCTGCACGGATCGTGCTGTTGAACCCGGCATCAACCGCTCCGAAGAGCAGTTGCTCGTCCGCGCCCGCACCGTTGGTCGACGGGAACACGGTGACCAGCGGGTTGGTGTGCAGAATGATCGTGCCCACGCCCGCAGCGAGCAGCGGCTGCGCGTCAGCGAGGGCGGTGCTTGCGACCTGGATGCCGTAGGCGAATGCCTCCGGTCCTGCGGTCTCGACACTTGTCGGCACGAAATCGTTGTAATCATTGAGACCGATGAAGATCGAAACAGCGGTATCGCCAAGATCGCCTTCGGCCCCCTCTCCGCTCAGGAACCTATCGACCTGTCCCTTGAAATCGACGCGGAACGCCAGATCCTCAGCGGTCGCATCGGGCCGGATGAAGCCTGTGCCGACAAAGAAATCCTCAATCGTCCTGTCGGTCAGCGCCTGCGCGCCGCCAATGGCGAAATTCAGCTCGGCCCCACCTTCAGCACCGATCAGATCGGGTACTAGTTGGGAATACACAGCCCCGTTTGAAAACTGTCCGGCATAACCGGCCGCCAGAGGCGGAATACCAAAGAACCCGACCGCCGAAGACGCCGCGAACAACCCGCCATTATCGGTCAGGCTGTCGCCAAGATAGACGATCCTGTCAAAACCAGTGGCATTTGACATGTTTGTTCCTCCCATTTGTTTGTGCGCCCATCGTTTCCAGAAATCTCCTCACCGCAAATCACATTCGGGCTTTTGACGAGGCGACCTTGCGTCACCCTGCAGGGCCCAGATGCACCCTTCCCCTTTCGCGCGAAGGGCTTAAGTTGACGCGAAATCACATGACCCGGGGACGGACAGATATGGCCTATGAGACAATCGAGTTGCTGATCGACGGCGAATTGCGCAAGGGCGACGGGGGCGGTGAAGATATCATCAACCCTGCGACCGGAGAGGTCATCGGCACCTGTCCCCATGCCTCCGCAGCGGAACTGGACATGGCGCTGGCGGCGGCGGCAAATGGGTTCCAGGCATGGCGCGCGACATCACCGCTGGCGCGCCAGAAGGTGATGGAGGGTGCCGCGCGCATTCTCGAAGACCGGATCGACGCGGTGGCGGAGACGCTGACCCGCGAGCAGGGCAAACCCTTCCCCGAATCAAAGCTTGAGGTCGGTTTTGTCATCGACATGTTCCGCTGGTACGGCGAGGAGGGCAAGCGCGCCTATGGCCGCCTCGTCCCCTCACGTGTGCCCGGCGCGCGCCAGATGGTGATGAAAGAACCCGTCGGCCCCGTCGCCGCGTTCGTTGCCTGGAATTTTCCGGGCACCAATGTGATCCGCAAGATCGCCGGTGCGATCGGCGCGGGCTGTTCGATCATTATCAAACCGTCCGAGGAAACCCCCGGCACCGCCGTTGCCATCGCCCGCGCGCTGCAGGATGCGGGGCTGCCGGACGGCGTGCTCAACATGGTCTTTGGTGTGCCTGACACAGTATCACGCCACATTCTGGCATCCCCTGTCTGCAAAAAACTCTCTTTCACCGGCTCCATTCCCGTCGGCAAACACCTGCAGAAACTGGCCGCCGATACGCTGAAGCGCTGCACGATGGAACTTGGCGGCCATGCCCCGGTCGTGGTCTTCGACGATGCTGATGTGGACAAGGCCGTGAAGGTGATGGCGGGGTTCAAGTTCCGCAATGCCGGGCAGGTCTGCGTCTCGCCCACGCGGTTTTTCGTGCAGGAAAACGTCTATTCGAAATTCGTCGACAGCTTCACCGAGGTGGCCGCTGCCATGAAGGTTGGCAACGGCATGGATGACGGTGTGCAGATGGGACCGCTGATCGCCGACCGGCGGCTGGAGGTTATGGAAAGCTTCGTCAGTGACGCAGTCAGCCATGGCGCGGTGCTGAAACATGGCGGTGCGCGGCTTGGCAATGTCGGGTCGTTCTGGACCCCGACCGTGCTGGCCGACACGCCGGACGATGCGATGATCATGCGGGAGGAGCCCTTCGGCCCGCTCGCCCCGATCACCCCGTTCAAAGGCGTCGACGATGTGCTTGAGCGGGCCAACGCGCTGCCCTTCGGTCTCGCCTCCTATGTCTGGACCGGCGATGGTGCGAAGGCGCGCACCATATCCGAGGAACTGGAGGCCGGGATGGTCGCGGTCAACCATCCGGCCGTATCGACGCCCGAGACACCTTTCGGCGGCGTCAATGAGAGCGGTTATGGATCGGAAGGCGGGACGGAGGGACTGGAAGCCTATTACCGGACCAAATTCGTGACCGAGGTCGGGGTCTGATCACCTTTTCCCGCCTTTTGGCGGGGCTCTTCCGGGCGACAGGTGTTTTCAGAACGCGATGATGCCCCAGACAGCCTGCCAAGGAGATGGCAGCGCATTCCCGCGCGCTGGCACTTGCTCTTCATCGGAGGGGTCGGTATCGGTCAGCCATTCTGGCATATGAGGAAGACATGGACGGTTTGAGCGATCTTCGCAGCAGCTATCTCGGGCAGATCAGCGCCGCCTCTGACGAGGCAACGCTGGAAGCTGTGCGCTTGGCGGCCCTTGGCAAAAAGGGCGAGGTCAGCCTGAAGATGCGCGAGCTGGGCAAGATGTCGCCGGAGGAGCGGCAGGTGGCCGGTCCTGCCCTGAATGCGCTGAAGGATGAGCTGAACACCGCGATCACCGCAGCGCGGGCCGCCATGGCGGACGCCGCGCTGGCCGAGCGGCTGAAAACCGAATGGCTGGATGTGACCCTGTCGCCCCGTCCGGCGCGGCAGGGGACGATCCATCCTGTCAGTCAGGTCACCGAAGAGGTGACGGCGATTTTTGCTGAACTGGGTTTCGGGGTAGAGGAAGGCCCGCAGATAGAGACCGACTGGCATAATTTCGACGCGCTCAACATCCCGGCCGAGCATCCGACGCGCACCGAGATGGACACGTTCTACATGAAGCGCGCGGAGGGGGATGAGCGCCCGCCCCATGTGCTGCGCACGCATACATCGCCCGTTCAGATCCGCGGGATGCTGGAGGGCGGTGCGCCTGCGAAATTCATCTGTCCCGGCCGCGTCTATCGCGCCGATTATGACCAGACCCATACGCCCATGTTCCATCAGCTCGAAGGGCTCGCGATTGATCGCGATATCTCCATGGCGAACCTCAAATGGGTGCTGGAAGAGTTCTTCACCGCCTTTTTCGGCATCGAGGTGAAAACCCGCTTTCGCGCGTCCCACTTCCCCTTCACCGAGCCATCCGCCGAGGTTGATATCCAGTGCACATGGGCCGACGGCCAGTTGCGCATCGGTGAGGGCGATGGCTGGATGGAGGTTCTCGGCTCCGGCATGATCCATCCGCATGTGCTGCGTTCGGGCGGGATCGACCCGGATGAATGGCAGGGCTTTGCCTTCGGCATGGGGATCGACCGGCTGGCGATGCTGAAATACGGCATCCCGGACCTGCGCGCCTTCTTCGACAGCGATCTGCGCTGGCTGCGCCATTACGGGTTTGCGGCGCTCGACATGCCAAGCAGCCATGCCGGGTTGAGCGGGTAATCATCGACACCGGACCGCCCCGGCCTTGAGCCGGGGCCGCCTCTTTGTCATGCCCTTCACCCGATACTGGCGGTCCCGGCGCGAGGCCGGGACGGTTGCGTGAGGTTGGGGGTGAGGCGATCAGGCGGCTACCCGCTCCGCCCCGCCCAGCGAATTTGCCACAACCTCCGACACCATCAGCGAAGTTGCGGAGCTAAGCGTCCAGCCGAGATGCCCGTGGCCCGTGTTGTAGAAAACGCCCGGCCCTGACCCAGCCCCGACCCGGGGCAGCATGGACGGCATCATCGGGCGCAATCCTGCCCAGGGCACAACGGTCTCGGTGGAGATGCCGGGAAAATACGTCTCGGACCATTTCGTCAGCGGGCGGATGCGATCATCGCGGATGTCTTTCGAATAACCGCTGAATTCCGCTGTCCCGGCGATGCGAAAGCGGTCTTCGCCAAGACGGCTGGCGACAATCTTTGTCTGATCGTCCAGAAGACTGACCCAGGGCGCAGCGCGGCGACTTTCCTCATCGGGCAGGTTGATCGTGACCGAATAGCCCTTCACCGGATAAATGTTCACCCGGTCGCCGAATTTCTTCGCGAAATCCGGGCTGCGCACACCGGCGCAGATCACCACGCCGTTGAAAACCAGGCTTTCATCCTTGTCGGTGTCGAGGCGGATCTGCCGCCCATCGCGGCGCGCTTCCTCGATCCCGGTCTCGAACCGGAACGTGACGCCCATGGTGGTGCACGCCTTGGCCAGCCCCATGGTGAAGCGGTGAATATCGCCTGAACTATCGGAGGGCGTGTAGAAGCCGCCGATGAAATCACCGGTCAGCGCCGGTTCGATCTGGCGCAGCTCATGTCCCGCAAGCTCCTGCCGCTCCAGCCCGCCTTCGGTCAGCATCTCGTTGACCATCCGCGCATGATCAAGATCATGCTGGTTGGAATAGAAATGCAGGATGCCCCGGCCTTCATGGTTGAAATCGATGCTTTCGCGCGCTGCGGTTTCCTTGAGGATCTCGCGGGCTTTCAGCGCCAGGCGCACGGTCTCCACCGTATTGGCGCGGTAATTCGGAATCTGGGTCAGGAACTCCATCATCCAGCGGATCTTGCGCCATTCGGGCCTGGGGCTGACCAGCAGCGGCGCATCGCGGCGCGCCATCCATTTCAGGCCCTTCAGAACAGTCGACCACTGGGTCCATGTCTCGGCATTGGACACCGAAAGCTGGCCGCCATTGGCATAGCTCGTTTCCATCGCGGCATAGCGCTGGCGATCAAAGACCGTGACGGCAAAACCGCGCCGGGCAAGCTCATAGGCGGTCGTGACACCGGTCACACCCGCACCGATCACTGCAATCTTTTTCATCTGGACGTCCCTCTGGCTGCGCCCGCAATGGGCACGCCCCCTCCGTCCTTTTGCCTGAGAGCTTGACCGGAGCCCCGTCATGGTGGCTCGGGTTTTCTCCTTCGGCGGGCCAGCGGCCACTCTTCGGAGTATGCTGTCACATCGGTCCCTGATGCCTGAGAGATTCCGGGGCGGTTGCTCCTTCGGCGGCGGGGACTGACCCGCACTCTCCCGATATAACATGTCTGAGCTGCGGATACGCTCAATTCATGCGAATCGCAATTGATTGTTTGCCTGTCCACCACACAATATCGCGACAAGAGGAGAGGACATCCCACATGGTCTCACAGGTACTGGTCGTGGAGGGTAATCCGCCCGAATTCGTCCTCGCAGCCAAGCGCAGCGCAGGTGCCACACCGGCGCGGCGTCTGGTGGATGCGGTGCGCGGGATCGACCCTGCGGTGCGGGTGGCAACGGCAAACCCGTTCTTTTCAGACCATGACCCGGACGCGATCGATTTCGCCGCAACGGATGGCATGGCGGTGACCGCCTCGGCCTTTTCCATGGCGGCGGATGATCCGTCGCTTGAACTCCTCTCGGGGATGTTCGCACGGGCGTTCGATGCAGGCGTTCCCGTGATTGCAACCGGTGCCGCGATGCTGGTCGGTGCGTGTTGCCTTGGCGCGGCGATTGCCCGCTGCCCGGATGACCCGATAACAGGGATTGCGCGGGCGATCCGCCCGGCGGGGCACCCGATGACGAAAGGGCGGTACGAAGCGTTCGATGCCCTCACCCTCAGCCGTAACATCATTGCCGATCTGCCCGACGGGTCAGCTCCGACCGCCAGCAGTGACGGCTGCTCCGTCGCGGCCCTCGCCTGTGCCCGCGATGGTGTCGAATTCTGGGGAATGTCCTATCAACCTGAAGCCACGCTCGCCGACCTCGCGTTCTGGCTGGGGCCGCAGCACCCGGTATGGCCCGGACAGAGCACGGCGCTGGCCCGCGATTTGAGGCTGATCGGAGATGATCCGGCCGCCTATGCACGCCTCAGCGCAAAGCACCGGATCGGGCTTGATCTTCTGGACCGGCGTTATCGCGTGACGGAGCTTACCAATTGGCTTTCAGGCCCGGTCAGGCGTCATTCGAGGTCCAGCTGACGAAGGGGATAGCCCATCGTACCCGCGACCATGGCGGAAATCAGCGCGGAGGCTGGCCAGCCGTAGGATACACGCGACAACAGCTGATCACGTACCCATGGCAGCAGGCGGCTGTCTGACTGATAGACCGGCGTGAAGATACGGCTGGCCGCCTGATAGATCGCCAGATGCCAACGTCTACGTCCATGAAAATCGCGCGACGCTTCTGCCAGATTGGGGCCCTGACGCAGGGCGAGTGCAAGCGAAGCGGCGTCCAGCAGCCCCATATTCGCGCCCTGCCCCAGTTGTGGGCTGCTCGCATGCCAGCTGTCGCCCATATGCACCAATCGGCCTGCAACGGGATTGGGCAGTGTCCGGTGCAGATAGCGTGCTTCGATCAGATCATTATGGGTCCGGATCTGGCTTAGCAGGGGTGCCGTCTCGGGCCAGAGGGTCTGCGCCTCGGCCTTCCAGTCTTCAATCGGCGCGGCCCGCCACGCAGCCATCTTCGCGGTTGGGATGCTCCAGAAATAAGCGGCACGAAAGGTTGGATCGGTGGCTGAGCGACCGAGCGGCAGCACACCTGCCATGTTCGATGCGCGATAGTAGCGTTGTTCCAGCCGGGTCCGGGAAAACACACATTCGTCATCAGGCCAGGCGAACATACCCCAAAGCGCGCCATAGGAAAGCTCTCGCCCCGGACGAGGACAAAGAGGCGAACGCGAGCCGAGCGCATCAACGACCAGATCGGCTTCAAAGTCTTCGCCAGTGGCAGTTGTGACCCAACCGGTTGCGCCATCAGCGCTCGTCACCTCCAACCCGAACCTGACATCAGCTCCCGCGTCACGCGCGATGTCCAGCAGCGTCTCGAAAAGGGCCCGGCGCTGCATCGCAAGGCCGTGGCGCGTGCCATAGACAATGTCATAGCGCGCATCGAGAACGACCCGCCCGCTCGGTTGAGACTTTCCGAGCAGCCGCTCCAGAGGCGCGCCGAGCGCTTCGACCTTGTCCCGCACCCCTTAGAGACCCAGAACAGCGAGCCCTACCGGCTGAACGACAAGGCCGGAGCCAACGGCCCGCGGTGCCGGAGCTTTGTCCAGCACCAGAACCCGATGACCATCCGCCGCCAGCAGGGCCGCCGTGGCAAGTCCGGCGATACCCGCCCCGCCGATCAGAATGTCACGCATCTTTCCCTCAGCCCTCAAGCCGTTGTTCAGGCGGGGCGTGCGAGCGCGGTCCAGGCATCGCCTTCACGCATTTCGATCACGACCGGCACCGACCCGTTACAAGCGTCGCCAATGGCCTTACAAATCGCCGCCAGAGTGTCAGCGCGCACATATCGTCCTCCAAACCCCTTGGCCAGCGCCGCGAAATCGATGGGGCTGAGCGCGACGCCCTCAGGTTCAATCTGACCATCTTCCATGAAGTGGCGGATCTCGCCATAGCCATCATTGTTCCATATCAGAAGGACAACAGGCAGCCCTATCTCCGCCGCCGCCGCGAGTTCGGCAATCGTATAGAGCGCACCGCCATCCCCGGCCAGCGCAATAACCGGTGCGTCGGGTTGGGCGAGCTTGGCCCCGATCGCGGCGGGCAGGCCGTAGCCAAGCGTGCCGAAACCGGTTGCCGTGGTAAACCACTGGCGCAAACGGGGCGGGCGGGCGGCGACCAGTCCGGCATAGGCGGGCTCCGTACTGTCGCCAGCGATGATCGCATCCGGCGACGCCTCCCATATGGCATCGAGGAGGGGGACATGACGTGCAATCCGGGCCTCCAACGCCTCGCATCGCGCGCGATGGCAGGCGGACAGATCCCGCGCCACCGCGGGCGCACGGGTGATCAGGGGCAACAGAGCCTCGGCGAAAGCCGCCGCATCAGCGACCAGCGGATGATCTGCGATCGGCCCGCGCGTAAGATGCGCGGCATCGATATCAACACGGATCGATGTGCCGCTGAACGCAACGGCAGGCTCTCCATAAAACGTCCAGTCGGTCGGCCCGAATTCGCAGCCCAGCGCCAGAACCACGTCGCTCCTCACGATCAGATCCCTTTGAGCATCGGCAAAAAGGGTGCCGCCCGCATGCAGCGGGTGGTCCGGCGGCAAGTGCCCGCTGGCGTTAGCGGTCATCAGCACAGGTGCGCCCAAGGCCTCGGCCAGTTGAAGCCCGTTCACGTTCCGCGCCCCGCCGCCGAGAATGAGGAGCGGGCGCGACGCCCCATTTAGCAGGTCCGCCACCTGACCGATGACCGCATCATCGACCACAGGCGGCGTGGCACGTGTGCGCGGCGGCGGCGAAAGTGCGATGCCCGTCGATAGCCGGTCAATCGGGATCTGGATATGAACGGGACGGGGGCGGGCGGATGTGAAAAGGTCCATCGCATCATCCAATGCCTCTGCCAGCTCTGCCGCATCGCGCACTTGGCGCGACCAGGCCGCCACTCCTGCGGTCAGCGCAAGCTGGTCAGGCAACTCATGCAAGTGTCCGGCACCGCTGCCGATCTCGGCCTCCGCATTCACGGACGAGATGACCAGCATCGGCACGCTGTCGCCATAGGCCTGACCCATCGCGGTCGCGATATTGGTCATGCCGGGGCCGGTGATGATGAAACAGGCCGCCACCTTGCCCGAAGCACGCCAATATCCATCCGCCATGAAACCCGCGCCCTGTTCGTGGCGCGGCGTGACATGGCGGAGACCGGAGCCGGGCAACCCGCGATACATCTCCACCGTATGAACGCCGGGGATGCCAAAGACGGTGGTGATGCCCCGCTCGACCAGCATCTCAGGGATCAGTGCGCCAAGCGGTGTCATGGGCTGGTCTTTCATGAAGATTGTTGTCAGGCAGCAGTCCTAACAGCATGACCCAACGGCGCAAGATGACCGGTCCCTTCCAGCGAGGCGCGCACCGCCTGTTCAAGTGGCGTCGCCTTGAATTCGGGCAGCAGCTGGTGGAAGAGCGCCCCGTCAATACGGTGCGGGCGCTGCCAGAGATAGCGCATGTCCAGAACCTCCCGCATCAGGGGGGTGAACGGTGCGATCAGATGCAGCGCCCACCACGGCATGGACCGGACGGAGCGTGGACCTACCCATGCCTCCACCGCGCGTGCAAGCTCCGCGCCGGTGACATTGTAACCGGGGAAATGGACAGTCTGAAACTGGGCCAGCATATCCCGGCGTGCCATCAGACCCACCGTTGCGCGTGCGAGGTCCGGCAGAAAGGCCCAGGCATGCACGCTGTCCATTGGGCCGGGATAGACCAGCCGCCCTTGCGCCAACTTGGCGGTGATCTGCCCTTCGAACCAATTCTCACCGGGATGGGTGTCGATGAAATCACCAGCCCTCAACACCAGCGTCGGCACACCACTGGCGCGATAGGCAGCTTCCATCGCGATGCGGATGCGGGCCTTCTTGTGGTCACCGACTTCCGGCGTCGCCTCCGACAGAACCTCCGGAAGGTTACTCCCAAAATTGTAAACATTACCCGGGATCATGACATGGGCGCCGCTCCGCTGCGCCAGTGCGATAACCTGATCGGTGGTCCGGGGCACCTCTTCGGTCCATTTGTCATAGGGCGGGTTGAGCGCGTTGACGATGACAGCAGCCCCCGCCGCCGCCTTGTCGAGCATATTGCTGTCATCCAGATCAGCGATGACCCGCCGGCCGGGAAGGGCATGTGGGACCGCGCTGCGCATCTGCACACGCACCTCCCATCCGGCATCGTGGAACGCGGCGGCGGCGGCGCGGCCAAACCGGCCGGTGGCACCCAGTATGAGAACTGTCTCGGACATCTTGTGTCTCCGTCTTGGTTGAACACTGACCAGTTAGCTATTCATGTTACCAACCAGAATACCCATTTCCACGTATCAGATATTCAATTATGAATAGTCAGATGGATATGAGTTTTCAGTGGGACGGGATCAGGGCGCTTCTGGCAGTGGCGAAACACGGCTCGCTTCTGGCAGCGGCTGCCGAGCTTGATGTCAGCCAACCCACACTTGGCCGGCGCATCGACGCGTTGGAAGCAGCGCTGGCGCTGCGGCTTCTGGACCGGGGTCCGCGCGGTGTCCGGCTGACACCGGCAGGCACCGCGCTATTGCGCCACGCAGGTGAGATGGAGGCCGCCGCAGGTCGACTGCACCTTGCCGCCATTGGGCAGTCGGAGGCCATCTCAGGCACCGTGCGCATCACCGCACCAATGGTCATCAGCCATTTTCACCTGCCAACGATCCTCACAGACCTGGTCAGTACCGACCCGGGATTGGAGGTGGAGTTGATCCCGACCGACAGCACGCAGAACCTCCTCCTGCGCGAGGCGGATATCGCCATCCGCATGTATCGCCCGACGCAATGGGATCTGATTACGCGCAAAGTAGCGGACCTCCCGCTCGGGCTCTATGCGGCGCACAGCTACCTTGCGGAGCATGGACCACCCGCGATCGATGTGCTGGATCGTCATCACCTCGTCGGCTATGACCGCGATCCCATGATCATCACATGGATGCGCCATCTCGGCATAGAGCCGCACGAAGGTCTGTTTCGCGTCCGCACCGATGATCAGGCCGCCTATTGGCGGCTGGTGGTAGCCGGGGCCGGGATCGGTGCCAACCAGCGCTCAATCGGCGACCATGAACCGGCGGTGGCGCGGGTTCTGCCCGATCTCGACCTGCCAACCCTGCCGGTATGGTTGGTCAGCCACGCAGATCTGATGTCAAATCGCCTGATCCGTCGGACCTTCGATCATCTTGCGACAGCCTTGGGAAGGATAGCCAGATCATGAGCTTTGATTGGCATGGTGGCGGTCTGTCGCGCGATCTGCCGCTAGATCGCGATTTCAGGATGACACAGAATGTCCGCCGCTTCATCGCAGCAGAAACCGGCCATCCCGTCCGCGTGCCGCGCGAATTTCATGACTGGCTGAAGGCCGCGCGCCCCGCGACCCTTGGGCATGTCATAGATGAATGGGTGCGCCGCTACGTCTGAGACCCTTGCATGGCTTGACCAGTGCTGCGCCGGGGGCTACCCGCTCTGAGACAGAAAACTCAGGAGGCGCGCGCCCATGTCCAATTCCCTTCTCATCCTCCCCGGCGACGGGATTGGCCCCGAAGTCATGGCAGAGGTGCGCCGCGTCATCGACTGGCTGGCGGCGAACAAGGGCGTCAGCTTCGACGTCTCCGAAGACCTCGTCGGCGGTGCGGCCTACGACGCCCATGGCACGCCGCTCCATGACGACACGATGGCCAAGGCGCAGGAAGTGGACGCGGTCTTGCTGGGCGCGGTGGGCGGCCCGAAATATGATGTGCTCGACTTCTCGCTGAAACCGGAGCGCGGGCTGCTGCGCCTGCGCAAGGAGATGGACCTTTTCGCCAACCTGCGCCCGGCAGTCTGTTTCGATGCGCTGGCCGAAGCCTCCTCGCTGAAGCATGAAGTCATCGCGGGGCTCGACATCATGATCGTGCGCGAACTGACCTCCGGCGTCTACTTTGGGGAGCCGCGCGGCATCTTCCAGGAAGGCAATGAACGCGTCGGGATCAATACGCAGCGCTACACCACCTCCGAAATCCAGCGCGTCGCGCGCGCCGCGTTCGAACTGGCGAAAAAGCGTGGCGGCAAGGTCTGTTCGATGGAGAAGGCTAATGTGATGGAAAGCGGCGTCCTCTGGCGCGAGGAAGTCCAGAAGATCGGCGACGCGGAATATCCTGAGGTGGAGACCAGCCACATGTATGCCGATGCTGGCGCAATGCAGCTGGTGCGCTGGCCCAAGCAGTTCGATGTGATCGTCACAGACAACCTCTTTGGCGACATGCTATCCGACATTGCCGCCATGCTGACCGGATCGCTCGGCATGCTGCCGTCCGCCTCGTTGGGTCTGCCGATGGCCAATGGCCGCCCGAAAGCGCTTTACGAGCCGGTGCACGGCTCCGCGCCTGATATCGCAGGTCAAGGGCTGGCCAACCCGATTGCCTGCATCCTCTCTTTTGCGATGGCGCTGCGCTATTCTTTTGACATGGGTGATATCGCGGATCTGGTGGAGGATGCCGTCAAGGGCGCGCTGGCTGACGGCCTGCGCACCCCCGATCTGATGACAGTCGGCGGCGGCACGAAGGTCGGCACGACCGAGATGACCGACGCGATCCTCACCAAGATGGCGGCAGGCTGATCGCATGGTCCGGCCGACCGGCGTTTCGATAACGGTCGGCCTGCCGGATCATCTGCGCGCCGAAGCGGCAGCGCTGTATCTGGAGGCTTTCGAAGCCAAGCTGGGTCCGATCATCGGTCGGAACCAGCGGGCTGTCGATTTCCTCACCGCGGTGATGCGCCCTGAGGCAGCCATTGCCGCTATCGCAGATGATGGCCGACTGGTCGGGCTGGCCGGCTTCCATGATGGCACTGGTGGCTTCATCGGTGGGGGGTGGCGCGATCTTGCCGCCACCTTCGGCCGTGCAGGCGCGCTCTGGCGAGCCGCGCTTCTGTCGCTGTTCGAGCGTGCGCCCGAAGGCGATGAGTTGTTGATGGATGGCATTGTCGTCCACCGCGATGCGCGCAGCATGGGCATGGGCACGAGGCTTCTCGACGCGGTTGCCGAACTGGGGCGAGAGCGAGCGCGATCTCGCGTCAGGCTCGACGTGGTCGATACAAATCCTCGCGCGCAGGCGCTTTACCGCAATCGCGGTTTCATGCCGATCAAGACCACGCATCTGCGGATACTAAAGCCGCTCTTCGGCTTTGGCGCGTCAACGACCATGGCCTTGCCGCTCACCGGCCCCGGATCATCCGCCGCAGGACAGGATCACGGTCCACAAAATGATGTTTGACCGCACCAGCGATATGCGCGAGGAGGACCAGCGTCAGCAGCAGCGCACACCAGAAATGGATAGACGCGAAAATCTCTTCCAGAGCTGAGCTGCCAGGCACGAAGGGATCAGGCATCTCAAAAAGGCCGAACACCTTGTTCTTGATGCCGTAAAGCTCCTGCAACTCTGACGCGGAAGCCATGAGCCAGCCGCTGAGAGGCATGATGATCATCAGGGCGTAAAGCAGGTATTGCACACCATGGGCGATCAGCCGCTCACGCTTCGGCATCGCTTCGGGCAAAGCGGGGGTTGGGTTCATCAACCGCCAGACGATGCGGATCAGAACCAGCACGAAGACGGTGAAACCCCAGCTCTTGTGCAACTGAACCAGAGTAAACTGGAGCATAAGGTCCTGCGTGACTTCTGCCGAATAGAAACCAACCGCGATGAGGCCAAAGATCATCAGGCTCATCGCCCAGTGCAGAATGCGGGCGGGCAGTCCCCAGGTGGTCCTGGTGTTCCGGGTGCTCATCTTCGCCTCCTCAGTCTACCGGCGTGGCAACCAACTCAAACTCGACGGCAACATCATCGCCGACTTCCACGAACAAAGCGGTAAACCCCACACCAATTCCGAATGTGCTGCGCATGAACGCCGCGCGGCCGACGGTTTCGGCCGTTTCTGCCTCTAGGTCGATGGCCAGTGTCCCCTCAACCTCGGCCACCGCGCCGCGCATGGACAGGATGCCTCTGGCGCGGAACATGTCATCGCCGAGCGCGGTCAGCTCCAGCAGCCGGTATGTCGATGTCGGATGTTCGTAGACATCGAACCAGTCACCGGTCTTGACGATTGCGGTGCCAAAACGGTCGCCGACATCGATGCTGTCCATATCGATCACCAGATCAAGACTGGCATTTTCCAGATTATCGGGATCGAACTTGGCGCTGCCAGTGAAACGGTTGATGACACCGCTGCGCTGTTGGCCATTAATCTGGTAAACGATGTCAAAACGCGAGGTCTCGGCATCAATCTCCCAATGACGGGGCTCGGCCATAGCGGGCCCCGCCAACCAGTTGCCACCACTCGCTGCCAGGGCAAGAACCGCTGTGCGCAGCATGTCGCGACCTCCGGTTTTTATCCGATCAGCTCGCTGGACTGATCTCCACGTCGACGCGCAAGGGTATGACCGTGCCGATGGCCGGCGCACCATAGGTCATGTCGTATTTCGTGCGGTCGACCTCTCCCTCAATCACGAACCCTGCGACCTGCTGATCGGGATTGAACGGTGAGGGCCCGATCCGCTCCAGCTTCGCCTGGAACACTTCCTCATGGGTGACGCCGCGGATCGTCAAATCGCCCGTGACCTCGGCGGTGTTCTCGCCGGTCAGGCGCACCGTCCTCGAGACGAACGTAATCTCAGGATGCTCGCTGACATGAAGGAAATCCTTGGACTTCACATGTTTGTCCCGGGCGGGCCAGTTGGTATCGATGCTCTCTGCATTGATTGTCAGCGACACTGTGGCGGCCTCGATATTGTCAGGATCGAAGTCAATCTCTGCATCAAATTCGCGAAACTGACCCTGCGTGGTTGAGAACCCCAGATGCGACACAGAAAACGTCACGTGCGCATGCGATTTGTCGACTTTCCACGGCGCGGCTGAGAGAGGAGCCGCGATCAGAGCGGCAATGGCGGCAATGGCGGCAATCTTCGGAAAACGCATGATAGTGTCCTGATCCATGGCTGACGATCACTCTGTCTAACATGGACACCCGATCTGAATAGACAATAGATGCCCAATAAACAGATTGTTTACGAATATGTTCGCATTCCAAGGGCAGGTCTATCTGCGGTCGACCCAGATCAGCGTGTCGGGATCGGCACGTCACCACGGTAATCATAGAAACCGCGGCTCGATTTGCGGCCAAGCCAGCCAGCCTCGACATATTTGGTCAGGAGCGGACAGGGACGATATTTGGTGTCCGCCAATCCCTCGTGCAGGACGTTCATGATCGCAAGGCAGATATCGAGACCGATGAAATCAGCCAGCGCCAGCGGGCCCATCGGGTGATTGGCACCGAGTTTGAGCGAGGTATCGATGCTCTCGACCGTGCCGACACCTTCATAGAGCGTGTAGATCGCCTCGTTGATCATCGGCATCAGAATGCGGTTGACGATGAAAGCCGGAAAATCCTCAGCCGACGCAGAAGTTTTGCCAAGGCGGTCAACAACGTCTTTCAATGTGTTGTAGGTCGTCTCGTCCGTCGCGATGCCTCGGATCAGTTCGACCAGTTGCATCACGGGCACCGGGTTCATGAAATGGAACCCCATGAACCGCTCCGGCCGGTCGGTGCGCGAGGCCAGCCGGGTGATTGAGATGGACGAGGTATTGGTCGTCAGGATCGTCTCTGGCTTCAGGTCCGGCAGAAGCGCATCGAAAATTGCCTGCTTTACGCTTTCCTTTTCCGTCGCAGCCTCGATCACGAGGTCGGTGCGCGCGATGTCGCCCAGCCCCTCTGCCGGGGTGATGCGCGCCAGTGCCGCCTTGCGGTCAATATCGGCAATGGCACCGCGCACGACCTGCTTGTTCATATTCTCGTCGATCAGGTTCATCGCAGCGGAGACCTGTTCCATATCGACGTCGTTAAGACGCACATCATATCCGGCCAGCGCAAAGACATGGGCGATCCCGTTGCCCATTTGCCCGGCACCCACCACTCCGACCGACTTGATCGTCATTAGATCCCCCACGGGCCTTTGCACCCGTCCTGATTATTTTGCGTCGCGGCAAAGAGTAGAACCGCACCCCTGTTTGGGCAAGGGCCAGCGCGCCGCAGCTTCAACCGAAGCTTGCAGCATCCATGAGCTCACCATGGGCGATCAGTCGGCTGTCCTCCACCGCCGCCTGCCGATGATAGACAATCGCCTGATATTCGGGATCGGTCACCATGGTCAGGAACGCCGCTGCAGTCGGGTAGCGTGCAATGAAAGCGACATGCCATGCTTCCTCAGACGGGCCAATCAGCGTGACCTTCGGCGCGCCGCGCCAGATGATCATACCGCCCACCCGCTGAAAGATCGGTGCGCTTGCCTCGCCATAGGCCTTGTAGGCTTCGGCCCCGGTTGCCTCCCTCCCATCCTCATAGGCCGCCTTGAAGCGCAGCTTGACAAGGTTGAGCATATTGACCGGCTTGTCCCGCGGCAGGGATTTGAAAGCCTCGAACTGCTCTCGGTCGGGATCGATGTTCATTGGGGGTCTCCTTCTACTTTGGCGGAGTGGACCTGATCGGAGAGTGCAGCACAAGGGCCTGATCGATGCTGCCGACCACAATACCGCGACTGGGGTCGGCGGCGTTCCCGTGCTATGCGCTACACCTATGGTTCACCCCGGCAAATCCGAAATCACCCGCGAGGACATCGCCGTTCTGGTTGCGGGCTTCTACACGCGGGTGCGCGCCGATGCCCGGCTCGGCCCGATCTTCGAGCGCAAGATCGGAAAAACCGATGCCGAATGGCAGCCGCATCTGCGGAAGATCGAAGCGTTCTGGGCCAATGTCATGCTTCATGAGCGGGCCTATCGTGGCAATCCGATGCAGGCACATCTGGCTGTGGCGGCGATCGAGACCGGTCATTTCGCCATATGGCTGGATCTGTTTGAGGCAACGGCGCGGGATCTTCTGCCCGAAAGCAAGGCGGCGGCGTTCAATACGCTGGCGCGGCGGATCGGATCGAGCCTCAGCATGGGGATCGAGCAGGCGCGCGGCGGTGCGGTTCCGCGCCTTTCGCGGCCCTGACCGCGGCGCACCCTTTATTTGCCCGGTCCGGTCATCTATCTATCGATTGATCAGTATTTGCAGCCGAAAGTCAGGCCATGTCCACGCCCCGCGAAGATACCGAAATTCTGGTCGTCGGCGCGGGTCTGGCGGGCTTGCGACTGGCATCGCGCCTCTATGCCGCCGGGCGGGATGTGGTTCTGCTCGAAGCCCGACACCGGGTTGGCGGGCGGATCCTGTCACCGGACATCAAGGGACAGGCATATGACCTCGGCCCATCCTGGTTCTGGCCAGGCCAGCCGCGCATGGCCGCACTGGCAGCATCACTGGGCATCGCTGTATTCGAGCAGTTTGCCGAGGGAACGCTCGCGTATGAGGATGCCACCGGAGCCGTCCGCCGCGATCTGACAATGGCCCCAATGGCTGGTTCGCTACGACTGGCTGGTGGTGTGGGAGAGCTGACGGATCAGTTGGCGGCAGCCCTGCCGGAAGGATGCCTGCACTGCGGCACACTGGTATCTGACCTTGCATATGCGGATGGCCGCATTCGGGCGAGCGGAACGGACGATAGCGGCCCGTGGCAGATCAACGCCGACCGCGTCGCGCTTGCCCTTCCCCCACGACTGGTTGAGGCAACGATCCGCTTTGCGCCCGCCCTGACCGCAGATGCAAAAAGCGCAATGCAGTCCGTGCCGACTTGGATGGCGGGACAAGCCAAACTGGTCGCGATCTATGAACGCCCCTTCTGGCGCGATGCGGGCCTTTCCGGTGACGCGATGAGCCAGCGCGGCCCGCTTGCCGAAATACACGACGCCTCCCCTGCCGATGGCAGGACGGGAGCGTTGTTCGGCTTCGTCGGCGTTCCCGCAGCAGCCCGGCGCGGTAAGGCCGATCTCGTGAAGACAGCAGCGGTCGAGCAACTGGTCGCTCTTTTCGGATCAGACGCCGCGATGCCCGTTGACGTCATCTTGCAGGACTGGGCCGAAGAGCCGCTGACCGCCGTTGCTGCCGATGATGTCCTACCGAACGGGCACCCTCGATATGGCATGCCTGCTGCCCTTCGTGGCTTGTGGGGCGGGCGGTTGATCTTTGCCTCCTCCGAAATCGGTACCGAATTCGGCGGGTTCCTCGAAGGCGCGTTGGAGGCTGCTGACGCAGCGGCTGACCTTCTGATCGACCCATAGAAAAAGGGCCGCCCCGGCAGGACGACCCTTCGTCATCTGACATCCAAGACGATCAGCCGAGAGCCGCTTCCAGCTCCGGCACCGCGGAGAAGAGATCTGCGACGAGGCCATAGTCAGCAACCTGAAAGATCGGTGCTTCCTCATCCTTGTTGATCGCCACGATGATCTTGGAATCCTTCATCCCCGCAAGATGCTGAATGGCACCGGAGATACCGACAGCAATGTAGAGCTCTGGCGCGACGACCTTGCCGGTCTGACCGACCTGCCAGTCATTCGGCGCATAGCCTGAATCCACCGCCGCGCGCGATGCGCCAACGGCTGCGCCGAGCTTGTCCGCAACCTTCTCGATGATCGCGAAGTTTTCCTTCGAGCCGACACCGCGACCGCCGGAGATGACGATCTTGGCCGAGGTCAGTTCAGGTCGATCGGAGGACGCGAACTTGTCCTCTACCCAGGTCGACAGGCCCGGATTATCAGCGGCACCCACAGTCTCGACAGGGGCAGAGCCACCCTCGCCCGCCGCATCAAACCCGGCGGTGCGGATCGAGAACACCTTCTTGGCATCCGCAGATTTCACGACCTGAATGGCGTTACCGGCATAGATCGGGCGTTCAAATTCGTCAGCCGCTTTCACTTCGGTGACATCGGTGATCGCCATCGCATCAAGCAGCGCGGCAACGCGCGGAAGCACGTTTTTGCCCTGCACGGTCGCGGGGGCGCAAATATGCTCATAATCGCCAGCAAGCGAGACGATGGTCGCGGCAACAGCCTCGGCCATCCCATGACCATGACCTGCATCGGCCGCGCACAGGACTTTGGAGACACCGTCGAGTTTCGCAGCCTGCTCCGCCGCGCCCTGACAGCCCTCATCGGCGCAGAGGATCGTCACATCACCGAGGGATTTGACAGCAGACAGCGCCTTGCCGGTCTGGTCGACCGACAGTTCGCCGCCGTTGATTTCAGCAAGAAGAAGAACAGCCATCAGATCACCCCCGCTTCGTTTTTCAGTTTGGAAATCAGTTCAGCCACATCCGCGACCTTGATACCTGCGGCGCGCGCAGGCGGTTCCGTGGTCGAGATAACAGAGAGGCGCGGCGCGACATCGACGCCATAATCATCGGGCGTCTTCTCATCCATTGGCTTCTTCTTCGCCTTCATGATGTTGGGCAGCGACGCATAACGCGGCTCGTTCAGGCGCAGGTCGACCGAGATAATTGCGGGCATTTTCGCCTCGATCACCTGCAAACCGCCATCGACTTCGCGCGTGACTTTCGCGGTATCGCCAGCGATTTCGATCTCAGATGCGTAGGTTGCCTGGCTCCAGCCGAGGAGCGCCGACAGCATCTGCCCGGTGGCGTTCATGTCATTGTCGATCGCCTGCTTGCCGCAGAGCACCAGACCAGGCTGTTCCTCTTCGACGATGGCTTTCAGGATCTTGGCAACTGCGAGCGGCTCGATATCGGTCGCCGTGTCTTCGGCAGCAACAACGAGGATCGCGCGGTCGGCACCCATGGCTAGCGCGGTGCGGAGCGTTTCCTGGCTCTGCTTCACGCCGATGGACACTGCGACGATCTCCTCGACCTGGCCCGCCTCTTTCAGGCGGATGGCCTGCTCGACGGCAATCTCGTCAAACGGGTTCATCGACATTTTGACATTGGCGAGATCGACGCCGCTACCGTCCGCCTTTACGCGGACTTTCACATTGTAGTCGATCACACGTTTGACAGGCACCAGCACCTTCATTGCGCGTCTCTCCATATTGCTTGCCGACAGCCGCAGGATGGCGGTACCGGTCGAATCCTACCGGGGCGTTCTACGCCCGAAAACGGATCAGGTCATCGTCTGATTGCGACAGCAGCCAGTAACGAATCGCCACAGCACCCGTTTGGCCGCGAATATATTGACGTTTACGTAAGCTTCAATGCGCTTCATGAAATTTCAGGCGGCAATTTCACAATTCCACGAAGACGTGACGGCAGCTTTCAGTATCAGGCCGGCTTTCCCACCAGACGGGGCCAGAAAATCTCCACCAGTACCGATCCTGTTACGACGAGGATGGCCAGCATCTGCAAAAGCGTCGGCTCCTGGCTGAGGATGAAAATCGCAAGAACTGCCGCGATGACCGGCTTGAGAAAGAAGAGGTAAGAGGCCCGCGTCATGTCCGGTGCCGCCGCCAACCCCCCGAACCAGAGGACCTGCGTGATTGTGGTGTTCAGGATCGCAAGAGCCAGCAACGACCAGAAAGCCACGGTGGGGAAATCAGCCAACGTCATCGGATTGACCCAGATGCCCCAGCCTGCACCGACCACGACATAAAGGCCGACCGCCCCGATCAAAAGCGCCAGCGTGGTGATCTTCATCCCCCCATGGCGCACCATGTAGGGTTTCGCCAGCACCGCGTAGGCAGAGCCAAGCGCGGAACAGAGCACTGCCAGCAGAACCCCGATCAGCGTATCCCCCTTTCCCGTCAATGAGCCGACATAACCGTCGGTCAAGAGGATCACGACCCCCGCAACCGCCATCGCACCGGTGATTATCTTGACGGTAGAGATCGGTGCCTTGTTCACGATCAGGTTGGTCAGCCCAACAAAGATGGGGATCGTCGTGACGACCGTCGCCACCTGAATGACCGTCGCGAAATCAAGCGACCAGTGAAAAGCGAGATAGGCACCCGAAACGCCGACCAGCGCGAGTGGCACAAAGGTCTTCCATTCCTGCCGCAGAGGCGTCCAGATGTCCCGGTTTTCAGGCGTTGCCATGGCCCAGAGCAGCAATCCGACGGACCCGATCATATAGCGCCAGACACTGACTTCGGGGCCGGAGACGCCAGATAGGACCGCAAAGAATTCAGAGGATGCGTGACCGATCACCCCGATAAAGACCGCCAGATAAGCCCAACGCGGAGAGATATTCACCCTTCGACCTCCCGCCCGAATTTCAGAAGGCTGAGCGCCAGTTTCTCCGGCCGCTCGACAGGCACCAGATGGCCGCAATCGTCCCAATCCTCCCGTCGTGCATCGGGAAGTGTGGCGTACAGTTCCTCAATCACATCCGGGTCTCGGAAGACGCGGTCATGAGCACCGGTGATCGACAGGACCGGCAGGTCGAGACTGCTCCAGTCGAAATCCCAATCAGCGCTGGGTGAGTTGCGCATCAGGTTCATGTGCCCGTGTTCGGGGTCGAGCGGCGCATAGCCGCCCTTCAGGAAATTCGGACGCGCCGCAGCGGCGAGATCGGGATTGACCAGCATCGGGAACATCACGTCCAGAAACATCTGAACGCCGCCCTCCGCCACGATCTCCGGCAGCGCATCATTCATCCAGGCGATGCGCGGCCCGATCCGGCGCAGGGTGTTCAGCAACACCAGCCCCGATGCGGTCAGCCCCTTTGCGCGCGCCTGCGCCGCGAATAGCCCGCCGATGGAGAGACCCACAAGGATCGGGTGTGGCGGTGCCAGCGCCGCGTTCAGTGTCAGGATGTCATCGACGATCACGCCGTTAGTCAGTGGCAGCCCCGGCGCGAAGGCGCTGTCGGTCTGGCCGCGAAAATTGTAGCTGAGCGTGCCGAAACCTTCGGCCCGCAATGTCGGCGCGATGATTGCTTCCCAATGCTCGGTTGAACCCGTCAGAGCGTTGACGAAATAGAAGGTCGGCGCACCCGCGCGCGCCGGCGGCGTGTACAGGTAGAATAAGCTGTTCGTGCCGTCGATCTGATGCTGCGCCATGCGCTCCTCCCTCGTTTATCGAGGAAGGTCGCGCCAAGCGCAGCGATTGGCAAGCATTTAAGGCCCAGTATTTACCTTGGAGATATCCCCGTCGGCCCATGCCATGACTTTCGGGTTCATGACCCGAAACCAGAGCGGCGGGATCAGGGCAAGGCCGAAGCAGCCCGGATATCCTGACGGCAATCGCGGCAAATGATCGAAGTTGCGCAAGGCCTGATAGGGCCGCATCGGATTTGCGTGGTGATCCGAATGGCGTTGCAGGTGGAACAGCAAAAGGTTGGAAAAGATGTGGTTGGTGTTCCAGCTATGCTTGGGCTGGCACGGCTCATATTTGCCATTCTCGCGCCGCGCGCGCTTCAGCCCATAATGCTCCACATAGTTCGCCAGCGTCAATTGCTGCCAGGAAAAGATCGTGTGAACGATCAGGAACGGCACCATGATCCAGCCGAAGGCGGCCAGACAGGTCACCGCGATAGCGGCGGAGATTGCATAAGATTGCAAGACCTCGTTCCGCCATGTCCAGAACCCATGACCACGGCGCGACAAGCGGTTGCGCTCCACCATCCAGCCGCGGCGAATGCCATGCGGGATTTCCCGAAACATGAAGGCATAGACGCTTTCATTCAGGCGGGAGGAGGCGCTGTCCTCCGGCGTTGCGACATGGGTGTGATGGCCCGTGTTATGTTCCTGAGTAAAATGTCCGTACCAGGATAGGCCGTTGATCAGCTTTGCGCCAAACTGCGCACCGCGATCAGTGCGGTGGCCAAGTTCATGCCCGATGGTCAATGCGCCGCCGGATACCATTCCGGCGGTCACCGCAACCACGCCCATGGCCCAGATCGGCAAATCCTGCGTCGCGTAGACCCAGGCAGATACGGCAAATGACAGATAGCAGAGCCCGACAGCGCAAAATAGCAGGCGTGTGTAGTATCGGTCCTCCGCCAGCTTGTTCACCACCGCTTCGGGCGGGTTGTTGGTATCTTCACCGAATATCAGATCGACGGCTGGGATGATCAGATAGATGAAGATTATCGGGCCAAGCATCCAGAGCGGGTTTTGCGACCCGAATAGATAAGCCATGTAAAAGCCTACTGGCACCATCGACGGCACGAAGGCCAGCGCCCATAGGTACCGTTTTGTGTCGCGGTATTCGACACGTTCGCCTGCCTGCGTTTCTGCAACAAATATCATCACTGACCTCATAGCATCAGGGTACAGACATTGCCGCAGTTTTGCACAACTGCAAGGGTGCCGCAGCGGCAAGCTGCATCACTTGTTAGCGATTGGCACCCGGCACCCACAACACGTCATCGGCACCATTGCTATTGGCGACCCGACTGGCAACGAAGAACCAGTCCGACAGGCGGTTGAGATATTTGAGGGCGGCCTGATTGACCTCCTCCAATGTGGCAAGCTCCGTCGTCAGACGTTCAGCACGGCGAGACACGGTGCGGCACTGGTGCAGATGCGCGGCGAGGGCCGATCCGCCTGGCAGGACGAAACTGCGCAGGGGGGAGAGGTTCGCGTTCATCGCGTCGATCTCCGCCTCCAGCCGTTCGACCTGCGCATCAGTCACCCGGAGCGGCTTATATTCAGCCTCCGCATCTTTCTCCATATCGGGGCGGCAAAGATCTGCCCCCAGATCGAAGAGATCGTTCTGGATCCGCGCCAGCGCCTCGTCCATCTCGCCAGTGGCGTGAAGGCGGGCGAGGCCGACAACGGCATTCGTCTCGTCCGATGTGCCATAGGCGCTGACCCGGGCGGAGTATTTCGCCACCCTCTGACCATTGCCGAGCGCCGTGCCGCCATCATCGCCGGTCCGCGTATAAATCCTGTTGAGAACAACCATATCTGGCCCCCGCTCAGTTACCCGTTTGCGCGGAGAGGACCGCAGCCAGGATCAGCACCACGGCAATCGCCTGGGTGATGATCCGCAAACGCATGATCTTGTTTGCATATTTGCGATTAAACTCACCGCCCTTGGCGAAGGAGAATATCCCGGCCAGCAAAACGACGAGGACGACGACGCAGGCGGCCACTGCCGCGAAGAAGAGTGTCTGTGACATGGGCCGACACATAGCGCGCGGTGCCACCGCTGACCAGCCGGGTTATCCGGCGTGCCCGTAAATCGCATCCGCCCCGCGATAGCCCTTCCTGCCAATGACCTGTACCAGCGGATCACCGACGGGCTCACCCGCCTCGATCTGGGCGAGGATGCGGGCAAAATCATAGCGCGGCTGCCAGCCAAGATCCGATCGCGCGCGGGCATTGTCATAGACCCGATCGATGGAAGGAAACATTCCGAAGCCGGCCGCATCATACACCGCCCGATACCCCGGTGCCCGCGCCGCCAGCACAGCGGGCGCGTCACGGCGAAGCGCGGCGAGATCATCGCGCTGAAACGGCGATGTCGCGCTGATGATATAGCTGCCAAACCCGATATCCGGCGCAGCATGCGTCGCGGCGATATGGGCGCTGACCACATCGACGATGTCGACGCGGCGAAACAGATACTCGTTCGCCTTGGTATTCTCGCTGGAAAACTGCGCGCGCATATCGGGATCATCGTCATCTTCGGGAAAGAACCGCGATGTGCGCAGAACGATGGCAGACAGGCCATGCTCATAGGTAAAAAGGCGGCAAAGGTCTTCTGCCGCCACCTTGGTGGCACCGTATATGTTTTTCGGCGGCGAAGGCGTGTCTTCGTCGATCCAGACTGCGGGCGCATCCGCATCCGGGCGCAGCGATGCCCCGAACGCGCTGGTGGTCGAGGTGAAGATGAACCGGCTGACCCCGGTAGCGACCGCTGCCTCCAGAAGGGTCAGCGTGCCGGTGACGTTGGTGTCTAAGAAAGCCTGCTTTGGCTGACTTGCAACCTGTGGCTTGTGCAGCGTGGCGGTGTGAAAGACCACCTCCGCCCCGGTCATGTGATCGCCAACAAACCCGGCATCCGCGACAGAACCGACGGCAGTGGTGAACGGCCCCGCAGCAATATCGATACCGACCGGATCGAACCCTGCATCGGGGAGAAGGCGCATCAGCGCCTCCCCGAGATGGCCCGAACTGCCAGTGACCAGTGCCTTCATGACAAACCTGTCAGAGGCCCAGCGTCTGGTATACGGTCGCAATGCGGTTGATCGACACCAGATAAGCCGCGGTGCGCAGATCCGGCACGTCATCGCGGCTCCGCCACACCTCGGCGATCGCCTGATAGGCCGTGCGCATCGTGTCCTCCAGGCCGGAGCGCACCAGCGTCAGCTCGTCCGCGCCGCGCAAATACTGTTCCTCGAAGGAAGAACCGACCTTCTGCCCGGTCAGACGTTCAAGTTCATCAATCAAAAGACGATGGCGCGATTCTTCCTGCCGCCGCTGCATCCGGCCGAACCGGATATGCGAGAGGTTCTTCACCCATTCGAAATAGCTGACCGTCACACCGCCTGCATTGGCATACATGTCGGGGATGATCACGCAGCCCTTCTTGCGCAGGATTTCGTCAGCGCCCGCTGTGACAGGGCCGTTGGCGGCTTCGATGATAACGGGTGCCTGCACACGCTGCGCATTGCCAAGATTGATTGCCGCCTCAAAGGCCGCCGGGATCAGGATGTCGCATTCGCCTTCCAGCAGCGTTGCGCCATCGGCGGCATAGTCGGCACCCGGAAAGCCACGCACGCCGCCATGTTCGCCAAGATGCGCCTTGACCCGCTCGACCGGCAGGCCGTTCGCGTCGTAGATGCCACCGTCGCGTTCAATCACACCTACGATGACGCAGCCATCTTCCTCCTCCAGAAACTTCGCGGCGTGATAGCCGACATTGCCGAGGCCCTGAACGATCACACGCTTGCCCTTCAGCGAACCTGTCAGACCGGATTTCGCGACATCGTCGGGATGACGGAAATATTCCTGCAAGGCATATTGCACGCCGCGACCCGTCGCCTCCACCCGGCCTGCAATGCCGTGGGCCGTGCGCGGCTTGCCCGTCACGCAGGCGCGGGAGTTGATCTCGGTGGTGTTCATGCGGCTAAACTGGTCGGCGATCCACGCCATTTCGCGTTCGCCGGTGCCCATATCGGGGGCAGGCACGTTCTGCGAGGGGTGGATCAGGTCGCGCTTGATCAGCTCGTAAGCGAAGCGGCGGGTGATCCGCTCCATCTCATCCTCGTCCCAGTCAGTTGGATCAATGCAAAGCCCGCCTTTCGAACCGCCAAACGGTGCCTCGACCAGCGCGCATTTATAGCTCATGAGCGCGGCAAGTGCCTCCACCTCGTCCTGGTTGACGCTGGTGGCAAAGCGGATACCGCCTTTCACGGGCTCCATATGCTCCGAATGGACGGAGCGGTAACCGGTAAAGGTGTGGATGCGCCCGCGTAATTTGACACCGAAGCGAACCGTATAGGTCGAGTTACAGACCCTAATCTTCTCCTCCAGACCCGGCGAAAGGTTCATCAGCGCAACAGCGCGGTTGAACATCAGGTCGACGGACTGTCGAAAACTCGGCTCGGTGGTGGAATCAAGCATGGGTAACTTCCCTTTGTGACCGCCGGTTCGGGCCCGGCATTTGCTTATTTCTTGGGCAGACTAAACACGACCCGTGCAATCCAACAAGACAGGAAGCAGTATCACTTGTGTAACGCCAACGCCTGTTCTGCAGCAATCGCACCAGTGCCTCACCCAAAGTTTCAGTCAGCGTCCAGCAGTTTGATCGCCAAGCGCTGCAAAAAACTAGCATGTGTTTGCAGCAAGAGATGCAATTTTCTCGCTTGGATTGAACGCCTGCCAATCAAAGCACGCATTCCGCGCAGCTGGTGTCAAACCTAGCCGCCAGCAAATCCACTGGCGCGGTTATCGCTGAGATCGCACAGGACGTTCGGATCATCTTTTCGGGTGCCAACATGACGTCAACGGATCGCCGCGGCGAAGGATGCGCAGGTAGCGTTTCCAATGCTCTTCACCGATTGTGCCGGTGGCGCGGCCACTGGCCCGCTCGCGCGGCAACGTCAGCGCGCCTATGGACCACAATCGCTGTAGCCTGACCTGAGATGATTAACCGGCGATCCGCATGAGGTAGCGGCCGTATTCCGTCTTGGTCATCGGCTCCGCCAGCGCCTTCAGCGCGTCGACATCGATCCAGCCATTCTCGAACGCCACCTCTTCGGGACAGCCGATCTTCAATCCCTGACGCCGCTCAATGGTGCGCACGAATTCTGCCGCTTCGATCAGGCTGTCATGGGTCCCGGTGTCGAGCCAGGCATAGCCCCTTCCCATACGCTCCACGCTCAGCGTGCCTTCGTGCAGGTAGCTCTCCAGCAGGGTTACGATTTCCAGCTCGCCGCGCGCTGACGGGGTGACGGAACGGGCACGTTCAGGTGCCTCGGCATCGAGGAAATAGAGGCCGGTGACCGCATAGCGGCTCTTGGGTGCGGTCGGTTTTTCGACAATGGACAGCGCCCTGCCCTCAGCATCGATATCCACCACACCATAACGTTCCGGATCCGCGACCCGATAGCCGAACACCGCTCCGCCAGTGGTCTGCGCACCCGCGCGGGCCAGAAGATCAGGTATCCCGTCGCCATAAAAGATGTTGTCACCAAGGACCATGACAGACGGCGCGCCGGCCAGAAAATCCTCGGCCAGAATGTAAGCCTGCGCCAGCCCGTCGGGGGTCGGCTGCACGATGTATTCAAACCGCATGCCCCAGCGTGTGCCATCGCCAAGCAGGCGACGGAACTGGTCCTGATCCTGCGGTGTGGTGATGATGGCCACTTCGCGCACCCCGGCCAGCATGATGACCGACAGAGGGTAATAAATCATCGGCTTGTCATAGACCGGCAGCAATTGCTTGGACACTGACAGCGTCAGCGGATGCAGCCGCGTGCCAGACCCGCCTGCCAGAATGATCCCCTTGCGTTTCATTTCAGGTCCTCCAACACATCACTCAGCCCTGCGCGCCAGTCCGGCACATTGATCCCGAAAGCCTCGCCAATCGCCGAGCAGTCGAGGCGGGAATTTAACGGTCGCTTCGCAGGGGTCGGGTAATCGGTCGTCGGGATGGGCTCCGCCACCGTGCTCATACCCGCCACAGCGAAAATCGCCCGTGCAAAATCGCACCAGCTAACCGCAGGGCTACCAGAAAGATGGTAGATGCCGCTCTGGCCACCGCCGCTCTGAAATGTGGCAGCAATGGTGATGCAAGCATCGGCGATTGCCGCTGCCGGGGTGGGGCCGCCGATCTGATCATCAACGACCGTCAGCCTTTCCCGCGAAGCGCCAACACGCAGCATGGTTCTCACAAAATTCGCGCCATGTGCCGAAAAAACCCATGAGGTGCGCAGAATCGCATGTGGACCCCCGGCGGCCTCCACCCCCCGCTCCCCCGCAAGTTTGGTCCAGCCATAGGCATTGATCGGCGCGACCGCATCGCCGACTTGCCAGGGTGCCGTGCCGGAGCCATCGAAAACATAATCGGTGGAGATATGAATGAACGGCAGATCGCGCGCCGCTGCCGCCTCCGCCATCGCGGTGGGGGCCGCACCGTTGATGACGCTGGCGGCGGCCTCGTTTGCCTCCGCCCCGTCGACATTCGTCCAGGCGGCGGCGTTCAGCACCGCATCGGCATCTGTTCCTGTTATCAACGCGGCGCAGGCAACGGGATCAGCCAGATCTGCTTCGTCACGGCTGAGCGCAACGACCTGCACCTGTCCAGCGCGGCGCAGGACCTCGGCCGCGACCTGCCCTGTTCTGCCGAACATCAGCAGCTTCATGCGATCCCCCGACGGGCCTGCGCATCGGTTCGCGCAAGGATGGCCTGCCACCAATCCTCATTCTCAAGATACCAGCGCACGGTCCGGCGCAGCCCCTGATCGAGGGTCACCGAAGGCTCCCAACCAAGATCAGCGCGAATTTTCGTGGCATCGATCGCGTAGCGAAAATCATGGCCGGGGCGATCGGTGACGAAGGTGATCAGGCGGTCATGGGGCGCACCGGCGGGGCGTTCTTCATCGAGGATCGCACAAAGTGCGCGCACGATATCGATATTCCGCGCCTCCGCGTCACCCCCGATGTTGTAGGTCTCGCCCACCTCACCCTTAGCAACCACCGTCAACAAAGCTTCGGCATGATCCTCGACATAAAGCCAGTCGCGCACATTCGTGCCTTGGCCATAAACCGGAAGCGGCTTGCCTGCCACGGCGTTGAGGATCATCAGTGGGATCAGCTTTTCCGGGAAGTGATAGGGGCCGTAATTGTTCGAACAGTTCGTGACCAGAACCGGCAGGCCATAGGTCTCCCCCCAGGCCCTTACGAGATGATCAGACCCCGCCTTGGATGCCGAATAGGGTGAAGACGGGTCATAGGGCGTCGTCTCGTGGAACAACCCCTCGTCGCCGAGCGCGCCAAAAACCTCATCTGTGGAGATATGGTGGAACCGGAACGCGGCGCGGTCCTCATCGCCCAGTGACAGCCAGTGGGCGCGCGCGGCTTCCAGCATCGTGAAGGTGCCCACGAGATTGGTCTGGATAAACTCCGCCGGGCCATCGATGGACCGATCCACATGGCTCTCCGCCGCAAGATGCATGACCGCATCGGGACGGTGCGCGGCGAACAGCGCGGCCAGTGCCGGGCCATCGCAGATGTCGACCTTGGCGAATGTGTAATGCGGGTTTTCGTCGGCCCCCGGCAGGTTCGCTGGATTGGCCGCATAGGTCAGCTTGTCGACATTCAGGACTTCATGACCATCGGCCAGCGCGCGGCGCACCACCGCCGAGCCGATAAAGCCGCATCCGCCGGTGATCAGGAACTTCATTCGACGCCTCCTGCGAAAGGATTGGTCCAGTCGCGCAGCAGCGGCGCGGCGCGATCCTTGTCCGACAGGGTAATGGCGGCAGCATCCATGCCCCAGTCAATGCCGATGTCCGGGTCGTCGAACCGGACGGCACCGTCGGCCGCACCGGAATAGGGTGCATCGACCTTGTAGAGAACCTCTGTCGCCGGCTCCAATGTCAGAAACCCATGGAGGAAACCGCGCGGAACCAGCAATTGCTCCCCCGCCACCGCTGTCAATTCGACCGCCAGATGTTGCAGATAGGTGGGTGAGCCGGGGCGCATATCAACCGCCACATCCAGCACCCGGCCGCGCGCGACGCGCACCAGCTTGGTCTGGGCGAAGGGCGGTGACTGGTAATGGAGGCCACGCAATGTGCCAACCTCCGCCGACATCGAATGGTTGTCCTGCACGAATGCAAATTCCAGCCCCATCTCCCGCATTGCCGCGGCATTCCAGGTTTCGGAAAACCAGCCCCGGTCATCGCCAAACCGGCGCGGGATGATCAGCTTGACACCGGGGATGGCTGTGTCGTCAATCTGCATCGCTCGCCCCCTCTGCAGCGACGGGATTGCGGCACAGGCCGATGCCCTCAACCTCAACTTCGATCACATCGCCCGCCTTCATGAATACCGGCGGCGTGCGCGCATGACCGACGCCTGGCGGGGTGCCGGTGGCGATCAGGTCACCCGGTTCCAATGTCGCAAACTCGCTCATCACCTCGATGATCTGCGGCACTTTCCACATCATATCGTCGGTGGTGCCGTCCTGCATGACCTCACCGTTAAGGCGGCTCCTGAGGGTAAGGCCGGCCGCGTCGCCCAGCTCATCCGCCGTCACGACCACCGAGCCAACCGGGCCAGTGCTGTCGAAATTCTTGCCCGGTGTCCACTGGTGCGATCGTTTCTGGAAATCGCGTAATGTCCCGTCATTGAACACGGTATAGCCGAATATGTGATCGAGCGCGTCTGAAGCTGCAATGTTGCGTCCCTGCGTGCCGATGACGATCATCAACTCCACCTCAAAATCGAACCTCGGCGACGCTTTCGGCGCGATCAGCGGCCGCCCGGCGGCGGTCAGCGAGGTCCCGACGCGCACGAAAATCGCGGGAAATTCGGGGATGTCGTAACCACCTTCCTTGATGTGATCGACATAATTATGACCGAGGCAGAGAACCTTACCCGGCTTCTTGACAGGCATGTCCGGGACCAGATCGCCAAGCGGCTCGCGCTGACCGGTCTCGAACAATGCCTGCGCCCGGCGCGATGCGTCCTCGCGGCCCATGGAGATCGGACCCATCAGATCAGCACCAAAATTCCGATCCAGCGCTGTCAGGTTGACAGCCTCATCACCCTCGATTGCCCAAACGGCCCCGCTACTTGCCATAAATTTCGTCAAATCCTCACCCTCCGCACGCCGGGCCTATAGCCTATCTCCGCTGCACCGGGTAGCACATTAGTCACAGTCCCGCTTTGGCATATCAGCGCGCATAAAGGAGCCCGATGATGTTCTCAACCCTGCAGCCGACCCCCGCCGATCCGATCCTGCAGCTCGCCGCTGATTTTCGCGCCGACCCGCGCGAGAACAAACTGGATCTCGGTGTCGGGGTCTACAAGGACAGCTCCGGCCTGACGGTTATTCCAAAAGCGGTCAAACAGGCAGAGGCGCAACTGATCGAGGCGCAGGACACGAAGTCCTATGTCGGCCTCTTGGGCGACACGGCGTTCAATGATGCGATGGCATCGCTTGTGCTTGGCGAGCATCCGGCGGATCGGCTGTCGGCGATCCAGACACCGGGCGGCAGCGGCGCGCTCTGGATCCTCATGAGCCTGATTGCCAAGGCCAAACCGGGCGCAACCGTGTGGGTATCGACACCTACCTGGGGCAATCACAGGGCCATTGCGGCAGGCGTAGGGCTGAGCACACGCGACTATCCCTATTTCAACCCGGCGACCAGGGCGGTGGAGTTCGACAAGATGATCGCCGACCTGAAGGATGCGGGTCCGGGCGATGTCGTGCTGCTGCACGGCTGCTGCCACAATCCGACCGGCGCGAACCTGACCGAGGATAACTGGATCACCCTGACCGAAATGGCGCTCGAGCAGGGGTTCACCCCCCTTGTCGACATCGCTTACCAGGGGTTCGGCGACGGATTGGCGGAAGATGCCGCAAACCTGCGCCTGATGGCGGCCAAAGTGCCGGAAATGATGATCGCGGCCTCATGTTCGAAGAATTTCGCGCTTTATCGCGACCGCGTCGGCTGCGCGATGGTTCTGTCCTCCAGCGCGGCGGAGGCGAAGGTGGTCGAAGCCAATCTCAAGACACTGATGCGGATATCGATCTCCATGCCGCCGGATCATGGCGCGGCGCTGGTGCGGATGATCCTGACCGACACGGCCTTGCGCAGCGTCTGGGAGGACGAACTGACTGCCATGCGCAGCCGCATGCTGGCGCTGCGCCAGTCGTTGGCTGATGCCTTGCGTGAGCGTACCAACTCCGACCGCTTCGATTTCATCGCCCATCACCGGGGTATGTTCTCTTTGCTCGGGGCAACGCCCGAACAGGTCGACCAGTTGCGCGATCAGCACGGTATCTATCTGATCAGAGACAGCCGCGTGAATGTCGCCGGCCTGAAGGAGGATCGCATCACGGAAGTTGCCGAGGCCATGGCCAACGTCGGCTTGTAACTACAATCCAGCGCCCATGATCGCCACCGGTCAGGCCGTCTGAAGGATCGATGCGAGATGCGACATCAACTGGTCTGCGGGTATTGGTTTGCTGCAAACCGGGGCAGCGTCATATTTTGACAGCCCGCGGACGCGCTGACCATGGGCTGAATGGAACAGGAACGGGATGTCCCGCCGGGTCAGGATATCGGCCACCAGTAACGCATCACCGCCATTGATGCTGATATCCAGGATGGCACCGTCGAATATCGCCTCGCTGGCCAGTTTCACGGCCAGCGACACGTCCATGGCAGGACCGATCACAAGCGCCTCTTGCATCTGCAACGCAAGCTCGATCTCCACCGCGACAAGTGCTTCGTCTTCGACCAGCAGGATCTTCCTGCCGGCAAGCAGCCCATAGCGTCGGCCTGCATCCAGTGGAATGGCAGATGACAGCGGGGGGCGGCGGGTGCCGGACGTAAACTCAATCTGAATCATTGGTACTCTTTCACTGATCGAGGGTCTGCAGCGGAAACCGCAGGGTCAAACTCAACCCTTCAGCACGCCAGTCCCGAACCACCGTTCCGCCAAGCTGCCTCGCGGACATATCGATGAGGCGCGTGCCAAACCCGCTCGTGCCGTCATCTCCGGCAGTTGCCGTGTCAGATCCGGTCTCGCGCCACGACAGTTCCACGATCTGCTGCGCCTCAGCAGGTTCGACAAGCGACCAGTCGAGCGATACTTTCCCCTCCTGCCGACACCACGCGCCATATTTCACAGCATTCGTGGCCAGTTCATGCAGGATCATGCTGAGCGGTGTCACCTGCCGCTGGGGTACGGTGACCGGATCTCCGCTTACGCTCAAATCCTGCTCATCCGAGTGAAACGGGGTCAGAATGGCAGAGGCCATGTCTTCCAAACCGACCGCCCCATGCTGTGCCTCCTCGAAGGACAGGGAATGGGCGGCGGACAGGGCCTTGACCCGGCTCTTGATCGCCTCCGCCAGTTTGGTCGGATCCTTTTGGCCAACGGCGCTCATCGAGACGATGCTGGTGACAACAGCCATCAGGTTCTTGACGCGGTGGTCAAGCTCCCGCGCCAGCAATTCGCGAACCTGCTCGGCATGGCGCAACGCCGTGACGTTGCGGTCAATCTGCAGGATCAGCATGTCATCAGCATGTATCTCGGCGCGATGCAGAACTGAGGACGTTACAACATCCTTTCCGTCCCGGTCCTTTCGATGCACATCGCCGGACCATTCGCCCCAATCTTCGAGCACGGCCAGTACTTTGTCCCACCCATCGTCATAGCGCGCAGCAAGCAAACGGTTCGGATCCTGCCCCATCGCAGCAGTCTTCGAGTGGCCGTATACGATCTCCGCTCCGCGGTTCCAGCGCTTGATGCCGCCTGTCAGCGACCACGCCATGATCGCATCGCCCGAAAGATAGATGAGATCCGAAAGCCGTCGCTCCATCTCGGCCTTCCGGCTGTCGTGGATAACTGTGTGTGCGCCAAGCATGCGAACCGGCACGCCGTCGCGCCGGATCGCAAGCCCCCGGCAGCGGATGGTGACGGTTCCCCCATAGCCGGTGCGATAGCGCACGATCTGGTCATAGGGATGGTTGGGGTCCGCGCAATGGCGCTGGAAATTTTCAAGCGCTCGTTGGCCATCCTCCGGAAAGATCAGGTCCTGCCATTCCGCCGCCAGATGCTCTCGATCATCCGGATTGAACCCGAGCGTGCGCCAGAAACCCGGACTCATCCATTCATGGTCCGGGTTCTCCAGATCCCAATACCACAAACCGTCCAGCGCGCCCTCATCAAGGAACCGGATCGAGGACGGGTCGGCCATCAGCGCATCAAACTCGCGTTTCAAATAATGTTCATGTTGCATAATCGGTCCGCGCTGCTCCCCCATCGACGCCCCGTACACAGCTACGTGAATCGGGACGTGTTCTGAAAGAGTAGATACAACCCAAAGGTTATCATGCCTACCCCCTCCTCTCATGAACGACAGTGCGGGCTGGCATCCACCTGCGCCGCCGGGTAGCGTCACGCAAAATGCGCGATGGAGGATCACATGCCCGACACGAACACACCCGACCTGCCCGTGACCGTCACACGCGACGGCGATCTGGCCATCATCACCGTCGACAACCCGCCGGTGAATGCCCTGCGTCAGGCAGTCCGGCAAGGACTGGTCGACGCGGTGGCAGAGGTCGACAAATCGGACGCGAAGGCCGCTGTCCTGATCTGCGCCGGGCGCACCTTCATTGCGGGCGCGGATATCCGCGAATTCGATATGGCACCGATGGCCCCCGACCTGACATCCGTGGTCGGTATCATCGAGATGTGCACCAAACCCTGGGTCGCCGCGATCCACGGCACCGCACTCGGCGGTGGTCTCGAAGTCGCGCTTGGTTGTCACTACCGCGTCGCCGCGCCAGCAGGCAAAATGGGCCTCCCGGAGGTGCATCTCGGCATCATTCCCGGCGCTGGCGGCACGCAGCGCCTGCCCCGCGTCACCGGCGCGGCGGAAGCGGTGCAGATGATCACAACCGGCGCGCCGATCCCGGCGACCAAGGCGCTCGACATCGGGTTGATCGAGACGATCATCGAGGGTGATCTGCTGGAAGGTGCAAAGTCATTCGCACGCGACATCATGGATAGCGGCGTGCCGCGTATGGATCGCAATCCAGCCTCCCCGGCCCCATCCGAAGTTGAATGGTCAGTGATGAAAACGGGGGTTGAGAAGAAAGCAAAGGGCCAGACATCACCGCTCGCCTGTCTCGAAGCGGTGAGGACCGCATACAAGCTCGAACTCGACAAGGGGCTGAAGCGGGAGCGGGAAATATTTATCCGCGAAAAGGAATCGGATCAATCGACGGCCCTGCGCCACGTCTTCTTCGCCGAGCGCGCCGTTGCCAAACCACCTGTGATCAAAGGAGCCACCCCGCGCGAGATCAGCCGCGTCGCAGTTGTAGGCGGTGGTCTGATGGGGTCGGGCATCGCGACCTCGCTGCTGACCGCTGGCATCGCAGTCACGCTAATCGAGATGAGTGATGAGGCGGCGGAGGCCGGGCGGGGCCGGATCGAAGCCAATCTCGGCTCTGCCCTCTCACGCGGGCTGATCAACGAAGCCAAGATGCAGGCTATGATGGCCGCACTTACCCCGACTGCCAGTTATGACGAGGCCGCCGGTGCCGACCTCGCCATCGAAGCTGTATTCGAGGAAATGGAGGTCAAGCAGAAGGTCTTCGCCAGTCTTGCAGCGGCGATGGGGGATCAGGCAATCCTCGCCACCAACACCTCCTATCTCGACCCCGATGAGATCGCGAAGGACATCCCGAACAGGAACCGGGTCATCGGTCTGCACTTTTTCTCGCCCGCCCATATCATGAAACTGGTGGAAATCGTGCAGGCCACCGAAACCGCGCCAGAAGTGATCGCCACCGGCTTCGCGCTCGCCAAGCGGATGCGCAAGGTCGGCGCGCTCAGCGGTGTGTGCGACGGGTTTATTGGCAACCGAATGCTGTCGGCATACCGGCGGGTCTGCGACTACATGATGGAGGACATGCGCGCGATTGAGCCCATCGACGAGGCAATGCGCGCCTTTGGCTTGCCTATGGGGCCGTTTCAGCTGATGGATCTCGCGGGTCTGCAAATCGGCTGGGCCACGCGCAAACGTCTCGCGCCGACACGCGATCCGAAGGTCCGTTACGTAACCGTCGCCGATACGATTTGCGAGGCCGGGCGCTTCGGTCAGAAAACCGGCGCGGGCTGGTATCGTTATGACGGGCGCGACCCACTGCCCGACACCTTTGTCGCCGATGCCATCAATGCGGCGGCGGAGGCCGCAGGGCGCACGAAGCGCAGCTTTACGCCCGAGGAAATTCAGCGCCGCGCCATGGCCGCGATGATCAATGAGGGGGCCAAGATCCTCGACGAAGGGATCGCCGCGCGCCCGCTGGATATCGATATGGTCAAGATCTTCGGCTACGGGTTCCCGCGCTGGCGCGGCGGGCCGATGATGCATGCCGATATCGTCGGCGTCGATCAGGTGCTGGCCGACATGGAACAGGTGGCCAATGACGACCCTGGATCATGGGCTGTTTCGGATCTGCTTCGCAAAGTTGCTGCTGATGGCGGCGGGTTCGGCAAAATGAACAGATGACACGCGCGACGTCATCCCGCAAAAGCAGTAAGCTGACGCGGCATCCAGTTAAGTCTTGGCCGCGATCGCCATCGACCACTACCCCGGCCCTGAGCCGGGGCCTCAATGCAGCGGACGCCGCGCCTGCCTGACCGGGGTCAGACCTCAAGACCACGAAGGCGGTGCCTCACGGCACTGAGTGACCTGAGAGATACGCCAGACTGATACCATCGCCAGGTCATATCCCCCAGAAGCCGCCGCAGCAGACCCGGACTTCAGCGCAACGCGCACCACAGGGCTACTTCGTGAGCAGAAGCTTCCCCGCCCTCGTGATGCGCAGGCAGTAAATCTGGTCACCGAGAGAGATCTCTGCCGTGGCGTTGCCCTTTGTCAGGGCTTCGGCCTCATGACGGGGTGGGCGCGGGGCGAACTGGGCTTCGTCGACATCATCGAACCGGAGGATCTGCATGTTCATCTCGGATCCTTTTCTTCGAAGAACCGGTCGATCATGCGATCAATACCGGTACCGCCGGAGGTGAATACGTCACGCATCATATCTCGCAGCTCCTCGGTTTCCAGGGGCGGCAGGTCTGTCTTAGTGTCTTTGGGGTCGGACATGGGAACCTCATCTCATCTGGATGCTGGCTGCCCCTGAAACGGGTCTTGGGGTGGCTTTCTCTAATTCTTACTATTTTACTCAGGATTGCAAGATGGAAAATCCCGCGAAGGCCTCGGCAGGGATACGCCCGCGATCAAACCCGGTTTCAGTCGTTCTGATTGCAGGTGATGGGCGTGGTCTTCGTCACTCCGGCACGCCTGCCTCCAGCTCAGCGATCCACGCTGCCGCCGAACTGTCGGAAGGGGCGCGCCAGTCGCCGCGCGGCGAGAGCGATCCGCCCGATGCCACCTTCGGCCCGTTCGGCACGGCGCTTCGTTTAAACTGGCTTGTCTGGAAAAACCGCCAGAGAAAAGTACGCAGCCATTTGCGAATGGTCGCCAGATCATATTCGTTGCGCTTTTCATCCAGCATATGCGGCGGCCATGCGCCCGCATCCCGATCACGCCAGGCGTGGTAGCTGAGAAAAGCCACTTTCGAAGGCTTCAGCCCATAGCGCGAGATGTGGAACAGGTTGAAATCCTGAAGCTCGTACGGCCCGACAACCTCCTCCGTCTTCTGACCGGGCGTCTCCCCATCGCCGGGCACCAGCTCGGGCGAAATCTCCGTCCCGAGGATGCGCAGCAGGACTGCCGATGCCTCCTCCCCGAACCGGTGAGAGGCCGCGACCCAGCGAATGAGGTGCTGGATCAGGGTCTTGGAGACCGAGCCGTTCACATTGTAGTGGCTCATATGGTCGCCAACGCCGTAAGTGCACCAACCCAGCGCCAACTCGCTCAGATCACCGGTGCCAAGCACCAGTGCACCCTTGTGATTGGCGAGCCGGAAAAGGGTCGCGGTCCGTGCGCCGGCCTGTACGTTCTCGAACGTGACATCATAGTCGTTCACGCCGTTGGCATAAGGGTGGCCGATATCCTCTAGCGTCTGGCGGGAGACGGCATCGATGCTGATCTCCTCGGCCGTCACGCCGAGGCTACGCATCAGATCCCACGCCGCCGTTTTGGTCGACGACGATGTCGCAAAGCCGGGCAGCGTGTAGGCGAGGATATTCGTGCGGGGATGGCCGAGCCGGTCCATTGCCTGCGCCGCAACCAGAAGGGCCTGCGTTGAATCAAGTCCGCCTGAGACGCCGATGACGATCTTCTCAATCCCCGATGCCTCCAACCGCTTCACAAGACCTGCGACCTGAATGTTGTACGCCTCAAAGCACAGCTCATCGAGCTTGGCATCGTCATTCGGCACGTAAGGAAACCGGTCAACCTGGCGGTGGAGGCCAAGATCACCCTTTGGCGGGTTCAGGCTGAACCCAATCCTCCGAAACGCCGCCCCTTCCACCGCCGCATTGTCGGCGAAGGAGCCGTGGCGCATCTTTTCCTGGCGCAATACGTCCAGATCCACATCCGCGATCAGCAGTTCGGGCTCATCGGCGAACCGCGTCGTCTCGCCGATGAGCGCGCCGTTCTCGTAGATCATCGCATGCCCATCCCAGGCGAGATCCGTCGTGCTCTCCCCGTGACCGGCCGCCGAATAGAGATAGGCCGCGAAGCACCGCCCCGACTGCACCCGGCAAAGCGCATGGCGATAGTCCGACTTACCCACCGTGACGTTGGAAGCGGAGAGATTCGCGATCACCGACGCCCCCGCCATCGCGGCGGCAGAGGATGGCGGGGTCGGCACCCAGACATCCTCGCAAATCTCGACCGCCAGCTTCAGGTCGGGCCGGTCTTCGGCTTCGAAGATCAAATCCGCACCAAAGGGCACTTCACGCCCTGCGAGGCTGATCATGCTCGCTTCCGCATCTGCACCTGATGTGAAATGGCGCCGCTCATAAAATTCGCGGTAATTCGGCAGATAGGTCTTTGGAACCACGCCCAACAGTGCCCCACGATGGATGATGGCCGCGCAATTATAGAGGCGGCTTTCGGCGCGCACCGGCAGGCCGACCATGACGACCGGCAGCCAATCGGCAGATGCGTCAACCAGCGCGCCAAGCGCCACTTCTGCCGCATCCAGAACCACATCCTGCATCAGCAGATCATCGATGGCATAGCCGGTCAGGCCCAGTTCGGGACAGACGAGGACGGCAACGCCTGCCTCATGCGCGGCCTCCGCCATCGCAGATGTCGCAGCACCGTTCGCTGCCGGATCGGCCACGGTGACACGGGGCGTTGCTGCCGCGACCCGCGCCATGCCATGATGGTAGATATTCAGAAATTCAGTCATTCTAGGCATTTACGCGCCTTCCCTCGGTTGGCAAACTTTAATCCGCACTGACGGGTCCGTCCATGATCGAAATATGCCTTGAATTCGTCTGGTGGCGATCTAAATATTGCATATGCAAGAAAAAGACCTCGACCCCGCCGATCTCGCCCTTATGTCCGAGGGATGTATCGCGTTGAACCTGCGCCGCGCTGCCCGGATCGCCACGCGCCGCTACGAAGACGCACTGCGCCCGCTTGGGCTGACGAGCTTCCAGTTCTCTGCCCTCAAAGCGCTGAGCGAGCATGATGCAATCCCCCATGGCGAGTTGGCCAAGGCCTTCGCGCTCGACCTCTCCACCCTTTCGCGCAATGTCCGGCCCTTGATCGCCCGTGGTCTTGCGGGATCGGAGACGGATGCCAAGGACAAGCGCGTGAAGCGCCTCACCGCGACGGCGGAGGGGCGCGCCCTCTATGCCGCTGCACTGCCCCTCTGGGCCGGGGCGCAGCGCGAAACGCTCGACGAGCTGGGGCCCCGTGTATGGCCGATGCTGCGGGCCTCCCTTCGCTGCATCGAAGAGTGATCTCTTCGATCAGAAACTTGTATATACAATTGAAAGGACCATCATGACCCCCGAAACGCTCTCCGCCATCGCCGTCTTCGGTGGGCTGGCGCTGATCCTGCCGACCTTCTTTCTCATGCTTTCGCGCGCGCCCGGCCCGCTGTCGGCGACAGGCCAGAAAGCCCTGCTTGCCATACCTGTTGTCGTGCTGCTCTGGCTTGGTATTGCCGTTGCGACCAGCCTGTCAGCCGGTCTCAGCTTCCCCATCTTCCTGCCCTTCGCCCTAGTGCCCATCGCGGTGGGCTTCGCACTGTCCTTCCACCCAGGGGTGGCGGAGGTGCTCGCCCGCGTGCCGACGCACTGGCTCATCTTCCTGTCCGTCTACCGCAATATCGGCTTCGTCTTTCTGGCGGTCTATTGGACAGGGGGCGACATCTCCTGGGGGTTTGCGCGAAATGCTGGATGGGGCGATGTGTTGACCGGTGTATTGGCCGTGCCGGTCGGCTGGATGATCTGGAAGAACATTAAAGGGCAGGAAGCGGCCCTCCTGATCTGGAGCGTGATCGGCATCGGCGATCTGATCTTGGCACCAGCCTCCGCCCAGATGTTCGGCGGCGGGGAGACTTTGACCAGCTTTCCGCTGAACCTCATCCCCCTTTTCCTCGGCCCGCCCTTCGGCATTTTGCTGCACATCCTGACGCTCCGCGCGTTTTACCTGAAACAGCGCATGCAGAGGGCAGCACCGGCCTGAACGCGATTGCACCTGCCGCCGATCCGGTTACGCTCGGCGGCAGACAGATCCTCAGGAGGATGGGATGAGCTTCATTGCGATGTTGATTGTCGGTGTGATCGCGGGCTGGCTTGCCGGACTGATCATGAAAGGCGGCGGTTTTGGTTTCATCGGCAATGTGGTGATCGGCGTGCTCGGTGCAATCGTCGCCGGTTTCGTGCTGCCGCAAGTCGGCGTGAGCCTCGGCAGCGGCCTGCTCGGATCGATCATCAGCGCCACATTCGGCGCTGTGATCATCCTCTTTATCGTCAGTCTGGTGAAAAAAGCCTGACCGGGCCGCGGCACCGAATGCACTGCGGCGAGGGGGATTACCCCTCCATCGCTTCCAGTTCATCAATCATGCCGGAGATGACCGACAGGCCCTTGCCCCAGAAGGCAGGGTCGGAAGCATCGAGCCCGAATGGCTTCAGAAGCTCCGAATGGTGCTTGGATCCGCCCGCCGCCAGCATGTCGAAATACTTCTGCTCAAACCCTTCGGGCGCTTCCTCGTAAACCGCGTAGAGAGCGTTCACCAAGCCGTCGCCGAACGCATAGGCGTAGACGTAGAAGGGCGAGTGGATGAAGTGCGGAATGTAGGTCCAGAAATTCTCGTACCCTTCGGCAAATTCGAAAACCGGGCCGAGGCTTTCGCGCTGAACCCCCATCCAGATCTCGCCGAGCTGGTCCTTGGTCAGCTCCCCCTCCGCACGGGCGGCATGGACACGGCATTCGAACTCGTAGAAGGCGATCTGGCGCACGACGGTGTTAATCATGTCCTCCACCTTGCCTGCCAGTAGTGCCTTGCGTTTGGCCGGATCAGTCTCAGCGGCGAGCATCTTCTTGAAGGTGAGCATCTCGCCGAAGACCGATGCCGTTTCCGCCAGTGTCAGCGGTGTGCGCGACAGCAATTCGCCCTGCCCCGCAGCCAACACCTGATGGACCCCGTGGCCCAACTCATGCGCCAGCGTCATCACATCGCGCGTCTTGCCGAGATAATTCAGCATCACATAAGGGTGCGCGTCGGTGACGGTTGGATGGGCGAAGGCACCGGGTGCCTTACCAGGCTTCACTGCCGCATCGATCCAGCCATCGGTGAAGAAAGGCGCGGCGATCTCAGCCATGCGAGGGTGGAACCCTTGATACGCATCCATCACCGTCTTTTGCGCCACGTCCCAATGGATGGGCTTGTCATCCGCCGTCGGAAGCGGGGCGTTACGATCCCAGTGCTGTAACTTGTCCAGGCCGAGCCATCTGGCCTTCAGCGCATAATAGCGATGGGAAATGGACGGATAGGCGGCCACGACCGCATCACGAAGCGCGCCCACGACCTCAGGCTCCACATGGTTTGAAAGATGGCGACCATATTGCGGGGTCGGCAGTTTGCGCCACTTGTCCTCCACCGCCTTTTCCTTGGTCAGCGTATTGGTGATACGGGCAAAGAGGCCAAGATTTTCCTTGAATACTTTCGACAGCGCCGCAGCCCCGGCAGCGCGCCGTTCCCGCTTCGAGTCGGTCAAGAGGTTCAGCGTTCCTTCAAGGTTCAGGACCTCGCCATTGACGTCGAATTCCAGCCCCGCCATCGTCTCATCAAACAGCTTGTTCCAAGCGGATGCACCCACGACACTCATGTCATGCTGATAGGTCTCCAGCTCATCCGAGAGCTGATGCGGGCGGAAGGACCGCAGGCGCTCAAGCCAGGGACGATATCGGCTGAGAGCCGGGCTTTCCGCCAGTTTTGCCTCCAGTGCTGTGTCCTCGATCCGGTTCAACTCCAGCGAGAAGAACACCATCGGGTTGGACATATCAGTCAGCCGCGCTTCACAATCGGCATAGAACTTGCCCCGCGCGGGGTCGGCGGTGTTCTGCTGATAGAGGAGGCCAGCATAAGACATCACCCGACCGGATTTTGACTGGATCGCCTCATACCGTTTCAGCACCTCGGCCATTTCCACTGCACTGAGATTTGCCAGCTTGCCCTGATAATCCGCGGCGAATGCCGCCATTTCCGCACTCAGCCAATCGAGATCGGCGGCGAGCGCGGAGCTATCCATGTCAGGGTACAGATCCTCCAGCCGCCATTCGGGCAGATCGCCCAGCGCTGCACCCCCCGTCTTCGCGTCTTCGGCGTCAAAAAGGGGGGTGGGGAATTGGGTGGCGCGCATGGCTGCTCCTGCAATCGGAATAGGGACGTTGCCCAGATAGATAGTCGTCTGAAGGAGAGGGGGAAAGGGGCGGGGCTCGATTCAGTCAGCTCGGCGGTTGCTATGACGTAAGCGGTCCGCGCTTAGGTTGTCAGAGCGCGATGCCGTCCTTGTCTTCAGGGGCTTCAAGCGGATCGGCGTCCGGCTTTCTGCGAATGATAATATCACCGTTGGGTAGCATTTCGGGCGATTCATAAGCGTCGAGATCATCGACCAGCGCCTTCAGACGCTCGGCCATTGGCTCCATCCGGCCAGCGAGGTCACGCATCATCCTTTGCGCCATATCACTCAGCGCTTCGAGCTCCTCATCGCTGGGCAGGATACTATCGCCGCGCTTTTGCTGATCATCGGCCGGGGCGGCTGGCGCGGAGCCACCGATCATGAAGGCCGCCAAAACAACCAGCGTTGCATATCGGATCACTTTTCCCATGGGTCATACATAATCATCTTTGAAGCACTTTCATGTCAGATCGCATGACAAACGAAAACCGCCCCCGCATCTCTGCGGGGGCGGCTTGTTTGGATCAACGATCGGTCTTAGTTGCCGAGCGTGATTTCAACGCGGCGGTTGCGCGGCTCACGTACGCCATCACCGGTTGCGACTGCAGGCTCAGCTTCGCCGCGTGCTGCGCGGGTGACGCCACCCATTGCAACGCCAGCATCGGCCAGAGCATCGGCAACGCGGTTCACACGACGCTGGGACAGGCCAACGTTGTAAGCTGCGGAGCCGGACGTGTCAGCGTGGCCAACCAGCGACACGATCGGGTCGGAAACACCTTCCAGCGCCGAAACGACGTCGGAGATGACACCGCGCGCAGCGCTTGTCAGATCGGACCGGTCGAAGCCGAAGTAAACGATGTAGTCGCCAACCGGGCTTGCGAGACAAGCTGCATAGGCAGCGTCAAACTTGGCCTTTACTTCGTCGGCGTCCAAGCAGCCTGTCGGCTGATACTGTGCTTCCAGCCACTGATCCCAAAGCGCCTGAGCTTCGGCACAAGCTGCGGGACGAGCTGCTGCGTTTGCGGCGATGTTCGCGCCAACTTCGGAGTAAAGCGCTGCCGCTTCACCGCCGATGCCCATATCAGCAGGGTTCCAGGGTGCGACACCGCCAGCTGCGGCCGCGTTGGAGCGGTCCATGTAGCCGGCTGTATCCATCCAGTTCACCTCTTTCGTCGCGTTGTACGCCGCGAGGCTCTGATACTGTTTCGCGAGTTCAGCATTGAAATCGCCACCGGGCATGTCTGTTGCCAGGAAGTCCGCAGCGGTGAACGTTCCGCCAAGATTTGCGCCAGGAATATTGTTACAGCCAGCGACGACCAGAGCCGCGCCCGCCAGGATGGTACGGGAAATCATCTTCATCCCTCTCTCCGTCTCATTACGGGCCGCATTTTTGCCGCGCCCAAGATTAGTGACCCTCGTTAAGTCCTTTTCAGACTTAGATGCCTTCTGACATAACGCACTTGCAAAGACAACTGTGGAAGCAGTTATCGCCATGACGGCAGACTACATTCACGCCAGCGTATCCTTTTCGCAACATAGGAGGCATTTCCACAACGTCGTGACACTGCATTTGGTTCCGAGACGGCTATATTTACGACAAATTTACGACCATTCAGGCGATTTCAGCCGCGATATTTGCCAAGGTTTTGCGCAACAGATCAGGCAGAACGACCGGCTTACGGGTGGATGAGTCGACATACACGTGGACGTAGCGGCAGACCGCGGCCGCGGCGGCCTCACCGTTGCCAAACAGTCCCAATCCGTAGATGACGCTGCTGCGTCCGACATGGCTGGCAACCAGCCCGATTTCCACCGTCTCTGGAAAACCGACGCTGGCGCGAAAACTACACGACGTCTCAGCCACCAGCCCCACGATGGGACCGCCCGGCACCTCCAGCGCGCCGCTTTCGATGAGCCAGCGGTTCACCACCGTGTCGAAATACTCGTAGTAGACAACATTGTTCATATGCCCATAGGCATCATTGTCTCGCCACCGCGTCTGATACTGCGAAAATGCGCGAAACGCGGCCCGCTGCGGATCGGGATAATCGACCATATCATATTCCTTTTGCCGCTCAGACCCTGCCACATGATCCCGGCGCGGCCCATAATCGTTGCCAATCTAGATCGCGATCCCTACGGATGAAAACGGCTTATCACAAGGATGGTTACATGACCCGGATACGCGGCGCTGTTTTCGACAAGGACGGCACCCTGATTGATTTCTCCGCCTCGTGGCGCGGCATGGTCGAGGGTATGCTTCAGGACTATGCCGCCGGCGACGAAGCGCTGGCCAATACGCTGGGTCTGGCAATCGGTTATGACCGGCGGACCGGGCTTTTCCTGCCCGGATCACCCATCGTGGCGGACAGCACCGATGTGGTCGCGGGGTTGATAGCGGAACTCCTGTCCGGCCCGACGGCGGCGGAAATCGAGGCAGACGCCAACCGACGGGCAGCGGCGTCAGGCGCGGGCGATGACAGCGGCGTCGCGCCGGTCGCCGGACTGCGCGAAGCGATTAACCGATTGAAGGATATGGAACTTCACCTCGGCATCGCCACTCATGATGGCGAGGCCGCGGCACGCACCCATGCCAGTGTTCTCGGCATTCTGGACGAGATGTCCTACATCGTCGGCTATGACAGCGGCGAGGGGCAAAAGCCCGGGCCGGGCATGGTGCTCGGATTTTGCCGGGTCACCGGCCTTGCCCCCGCCGACATCGTGATGGTCGGGGACAGCGTGCATGATCTGGAGGCGGGCAAATCCGCAGGCGTCGCCGCATCGGTCGCGGTCCTGACCGGCCCGGCGACGGAGCGGGAGCTGGCCCCATTGGCCGATGTCGTTCTGCCCTCTGTCGCAGAGCTGCCCGACTACCTAAGCACCAATTTTCCGGCCTGACGCCAGAACACGACGCGATATGTCGCTTAGGTATGGCCGTATGCCCTGCCAGCGCCGGATGGTGGGCCATCATTCAACAAAGGCCATGATCCGACCATGACACAAACCGCGACAGAGCCATCCCGCCGCACCCGCACGCGCGGCGGCGGGCGTTCCGGCAACACGCGGCGCAGCGCATCCGCTGCGATCAGCCAGTCACCCTGGCAAACCGTAATCAACACCGATCACCCGACGGAGCCACTGCGCCCCGACGGGGTTGAAGCGATCCACAACACCGCCATGCGCATTCTCGAAGAAATTGGTATCGATTTCTTGAATGAGGAAGCGAAGACCTATCTGCGCGAGGCCGGATGTGACGTCGATCCTGGTTCCGATCGGGTGCGCATGGGCCGTGATTTCGTCATGGAGATGGTCGCCCATGCGCCACGCGAATTCACGATCACCCCGCGCAACCCGGCCCGCCAGGTGACAATCGGCGGCGACCATATGGTGTTCGGTAATGTTTCGTCCCCGCCGAACGCGATGGATCTCGATCGCGGGCGCCGGATCGGGAATGTCGAGGATTACCGGAATTTCCTGAAACTGACCCAGTACTTCAACTGCATCCATCTGGCAGGCGGCTATCCGGTAGAGCCGGTCGATATTCACGCCTCCATCCGGCATCTTGATTGCCTCTATGACAAGCTGACGCTGACCGACAAGGTCTGCCACGCCTATTCGCTCGGCAAGGAGCGGGTCGAGGATGTGATGGAGATGGTGCGCATTGCCTGCGGCCTCAGTCACGAAGAATTCGATGCAACGCCGCACATGTATACCAACATCAACTCCTCCTCGCCGCTGAAGCATGATTTTCCCATGCTCGACGGCGCGATGCGGCTGGCGCGGCGCGGCCAACCGGTGATCGTCACGCCCTTTACCCTGTCAGGCGCGATGGCCCCGGTCACCCTGGCGGGCGCAACCGCACAATCGGTGGCGGAAGCGCTGGCCGCTATCGCGCTCTTCCAGTTTATCAATCCGGGGACACCGGTGGTGATGGGCACGTTCACATCGAATGTGGACATGAAATCGGGCGCACCCGCCTTTGGCACGCCGGAATATTCGCGCGCGACCCAGATGGCCGGGCAGATGGCGCGGCATTACGGATTGCCCCTGCGTGCCTCAAACGCCTGCGCAGCCAACGCACCCGATGGGCAGGCAATGTGGGAAAGCGCCAACAGCCTCTGGGCCTGCATGAATTCGGGCACCAACGTTGTGTACCATGCGGCGGGCTGGCTCGAAGGCGGATTGATCGCATCGTTCGAAAAATTCGTCATGGATTGCGAGATGATCCAGCAGATGCAGGTCTACATGAAGGGCGTCGCCGTGACAGAGGCGGATCTAGCGCTGGAGGCGATCCGCGAGGTCGGGCCGGAGGGGCATTTTTTTGGCTGCCAGCACACGCAGGATCGCTACGAGACGGCATTCTACTCTCCCTTCCTCAGCGATTGGCGAAATTTCGAAGCCTGGTCCGAGGCTGGCGCAGTCTGGACGGCGGAGCGTGCCAACAAGACCTACAAGGCCATCCTGGCCGAGTTCGAGCCACCAGCCACCGACGACGCAATCCGCGAGGAGTTGCAGAGCTTTGTGGCGAGGCGGAAGGAAGAAGGCGGCGCGCCGACCGATTTCTGAACGGGGGCGCGGAACGCAAAACGCCGGACCACCTGGCCCGGCGCTGAAACCTCCAGAAGTCGTTCCTGTCAGAACATGAAATCGTCGGCGGTGAAGGCACCCACATTCTGATCCAGCAATGTCACTGTCGTCGTGCCGAAGGAAATGACGACATCGGCTCCGTCAGCAACGATATCGAGATCGGCAAAGCCGTTCGTCGTGCCGTTCACCTTCAGCGTGTCGACGCCCTGACGGAACCGCACGACCGTGTCGTCACCGACATTCTGGCCAAAGACGAATACATCCGCGCCGCCGCCGCCGATCAAGCGGTCATCGCCCTGACCACCGATCAGCGTATCCGCGCCACCATTGCCGAAGAGACGATCATCGTCCTTTCCGCCTGTGACCAGATCAGAAAAGGTACCCGCCTTGACTGTGTCGTCGCCATTGTTGCCGCGGATCGTATCCAGCCCCGCGCCGCCTTCGAGGCGATCATCGCCGGAACTGCCGCGAAGAATGTCGTTACCTTCCTCTCCGCGGAGGGTATCGTCGCCGCTGCCACCGACCAGCGTGTCGTCGCCTCCTCCTGTTTCGATGACATCATCGCCGCCAAAACCGAAGAGTTCTTCGTTGAACTCATCCGAGCCGAGAATCAGATCATCGCCCTCTGCGAAAAGCTCCCACACTGTCAAAGGATTGCCTGTCGCGATGGCGTTGGTGAAGTCATCCACCTCTACGTCGACGTCAAACACGCGAACGTCAACCACCGTGCCCAACACCTCACCGGTCGGATCAGGATTTCCGTCCTCATCGTCGGCAAAGATCGCCGCGCCGCTGTTGAAGCTTTTGATGTCACCTGCGAATTCAATTTCATCGCCGGTCAGCGAACCGGGCGGCGTGCCCACGGGCAACTGGCCGGTCAGGATACCAAAGCCAATGTCAGCAGAATTCAGCGTTTCTACTTCTGTGAAATAAAAGCTCGCCCTGCCCCCGACTTCATTATTAATGGAAAATCCGGTGAGCCCGACTTCGGAAATGCCCCCGCTGAAGAACAGAAAGTCGTCCTCCATCGAAAACGAACCACTACCATCCAAAAATTCGAGACCGAAAAAAAGACTAGCCATGAGACCCACACCATTGCTGAATTACTGACACTTTGCCGAGCGCAGAAAATATTCAAAAACAACTGTTTGCGCAAGCACCTTAATGCAGTGATGGCCTTGGGGTCGCAAAATGACGATCAGCGGGGCTGATCATCATCGTCTTCGGTTGATTTGGGCAGGTTGAACAGGGCTTCTGCATCGACAAGACCTGTGCCCTCACCCTCTTCCTCGGCTTCGTCAGCAACAGCAAAGCTTTCGAGACCTGAAAAGCTCTTCTCCGGACGCGGCGCTTCGGGCGTTGCATGGAGGCTGGCTTCGGTCGACATCAGGGCGCGTTTTTCCTCGTCCGACATGCCCTCACCGGCCAGCTTGGCGGCGCGGGCGCTGGCGCGTTTGACCGCGGCGTCGAGTTCCACCTGGGTGCAAAAGCCCAGCGCGACCGGGTCAACCGGGCGGATATTGGGCATGTTCCAGTGGCTCTTGTCACGGACGGCCTGAATGGTCGGCTTGGTCGTGCCGACCAGCTTGCCGATCTGGCTGTCCGCCAACTCCGGATGATACCGCACCAACCAGGCAATTGCTTCAGGCCGTTGCTGACGTTTCGACAGCGGCGTGTAGCGTGGCGATTTGCGCTTCTGCTCGGGCATCTGGCGCTTCTTCATCAATTTCAGGCGGGCGGTGCTGTCGGCTTCGCAGCGCTTGATCTCCTCACGGGACAGCTGGCCGCTGACCGTCGGGTCCTGGCCTTTGATTCCGATTGCGACCTCGCCATCGGCGATGCCGGAGATTTCCAGATCGTGCATACCCGTAAACACGGCGATCTGAGTAAAGGTCAGCGTCGTATTGTCGACAAGCCACACTGCGGTGGCTTTCGGCAGAAGCGGCAAATCATACATTGGGCGGCTCCTTTGGACATATCTCTCTTGCGCGGTGCGAAGACCGGCGCCGGGGCGTTTATTCGGTATTCGGAGGGAATTGCGATGCTATATAGGCGAGGATTGGATCGAGATAAAGAGGGGTTTTCGATGCGCCATGCTCTGATCTTCAGTCTGACATGCTGGCTGGCCGTTGGCCTCAACGCGCAGGCGGAGGGGGAGCGCGCCGGTGATTTCGACTATTACGTCGTGGCCCTCTCGTGGAACGCGGCCTGGTGCCTGCGCGAGGGCGATGCACGCGGTGCCGACCAATGTGATGCGCGTCATGATCACGGGTTCACGCTGCATGGTCTCTGGCCCCAATACGAGGACGGCTGGCCGTCCTACTGCCGTACCACGGCGCGCGATCCGTCGCGGCGCATGACAGCAGAGATGGCAGATATCATGGGATCGGGCGGCCTCGCTTGGCATCAGTGGAAAAAGCACGGTCGCTGCACGGCGCTGTCTGCCATGGACTACTTCGCGCTCAGCCGCGAAGCTTATGGCGGGATCGGGCGTCCCGATATCCTCCGCCGCCTGCCGCGTGATTTCGATCTGCCGCCCAAAGTCATCGAGGATGCCTTTGTCGAGGCCAACCCAGGACTTGATCCCGACGGCATCACCGTTACCTGCCGCGATGGCATGCTGGCGGAGGTGCGCATTTGCCTCAGTCGCGATCTCACACCGCGTCGATGTGGTGGTGACGTGATCCGCGATTGCGGCGCGGCAGAGGTCTCGGTCCCAATGATGCGATGACGTTTTGCCCCCGATGCGGCTTGCGCTATCGTTGCAGCGACCGCTTGTCCGAAGAGGAATGATCCATGCCGACCTCCCCCTACGATGCCGGCCTTGACCGGACGCCAGCGAATTACCAGCCGCTGACGCCGCTGCCCTTCCTGGCGCGCGCGGCCTTGGTTCATCCCGAAAAGACAGCAATCATTCATGGCCCGCTCAGGCGGAGCTACGCCGAGTTCTACGCACGCTCGCGCCAGCTAGCATCAGCCCTCGGCAACGCTGGTGTCACAAAGAACGACACCGTTGCGGCCCTCCTCCTCAACACCCCGCCGATGCTGGAAGCGCATTACGGCGTGCCAATGTGCGGGGGCGTGCTGAACGCGTTGAATACGCGGCTCGATGCCGCCACCATTGCATTCATCCTCGATCACGGGGAGGCCAAGGTCCTGATCGTCGATAGTGAACTTTCGCCGTTGGTCGAGAAGGCACTGAAGATCGCGAAGGTCACGCCGACCCTGATCGAATATGCCGATCCTGAAAGCGGCACCGCGCCCACGCTCGGCGTTACCGATTACGAGGATTTCGTCGCCAGCGGCGATCCCGATTTCGATTGGAGGCCCCCGGGCGATGAATGGGATGCCATCGCGCTCAACTACACGTCCGGCACCACAGGCGACCCCAAGGGCGTCGTCTACCACCACCGCGGCGCGAACCTTCTGGCCACGGGCAATGCGCTGCATGGGCGAATGGGGCCCGACAGTGTCTACCTCTGGACCCTGCCGATGTTTCACTGCAACGGCTGGTGCTTTCCCTGGACGATCTCCGCGGTCATGGGCACCCATGTCTGCCTGCGCGCCGTGCGCGCGAACGCGATTTTCGATGCCATCGCTGATCATAAGGTCACGCATCTCTGCGGCGCGCCAATCGTCATGCAGACGCTTCTGAACGCGCCCACGGACCAAAAGCGCGATTTCAATCATCATGTTGATTTCTTCACCGCCGCCGCTCCACCACCCGAAGCTGTGCTGGCCGCCATGGCCGATGCCGGGTTCACCGTGACCCATCTCTATGGTCTGACGGAGGTTTACGGCCCGTCCGTCATCAATGAATGGAAGGTCGAATGGAACGACCTGCCCGCCGATCAGCGTGCCCAGAAAAAGGCCCGCCAGGGCGTGCGCTATTCAGCGCTGGAGGATCTCTCAGTGCGCGATCCCGAAACCCTGAACCCAGTGCCGGCCGACGGCACGACCATTGGCGAGGTGATGTTTCGCGGCAATGTCGTGATGAAAGGCTATCTGAAAAATCCCAAGTCGACCGAAGAGGCATTCAAAGGCGGCTGGTTTCATTCCGGCGATCTCGGGGTTCTGCATCCCGATGGCTATGTCCAGCTGAAGGATCGCGCCAAGGATATCATCATCTCCGGGGGTGAGAATATCTCCTCCATCGAGGTGGAGGACGTTCTCTTCAAGCATAATGCTGTCATCAGTTGCGCCGTGGTCGCGCGCCCTGACGAAAAATGGGGAGAGACGCCGTGCGCCTTTGTCGAGCTTGCCGATGGGCACACGGTAACGGAGGCTGAGTTGACCACCTATTGCAAGGAGCATCTGGCGAGCTTCAAAGTGCCCAAGACATTTGTCTTCATGGAGCTTCCCAAAACCTCCACCGGCAAGATCCAGAAATTTGAACTGCGGACACTGGCAAAGGCGATGTGACTGCGATGATCCTGCTCGATCAAAGATTGGAGACGGAGCGCCTGCTCGTGCGCGCCTGTCGACGTGGCGACGGGGCCTTTCTCACCCCTCTTATGACACCGGCGATCAGCCGGACGGTTGCTTTATGGCCCGCCGATCTGACGATTGAGGCGGCGGAAGCGATCATCGAAGATCACCTGAACCGGGCTGCGGCGGGCATCGTTTTTCCCGGCGTCATCAGCCTCAGGAATACGGGAGAGGTGATCGGCTGGATGCATATCGACCGCGAATTTGCCGATGCGCCCAGCGCCGGGCTCAGTTGCTGGCTCGCCACCCCGCATCAGCGCAGCGGCTATGCTTCGGAAACGCTGGGGGCTGCTATCCGTTTTGCGTTTGAAGAGATGGATATCGAACTGATCACCGCCGGCGCACAACCGACCAATCATGCCTCGCTCGGCCTCATGGCCAAGCTTGGACTGGCGCGCGGCGAGGAAGAAGACGTGTGGGCTGCCGCTCGCCAAAGGGTGGAGCGCTGCGTGTTCTGGCACTTGCCCAGACTGGAGTTTTTGCGAAACGCAGACACGAGTTGACCCACTCTGACCCGACCTCTACCCCTGTCTCAAACTCAGGGCGGGAGAACGTGATGAACGGTGCGGAAAGTCTGGTGAAGACGTTGCTGGCGAGCGGCGTCGATGTCTGTTTTACCAATCCCGGCACGTCAGAAATGCATTTTGTTGCGGCCCTCGATCAGATCGTGGGCATGCGCTCGGTCCTCTCGCTGCATGAAAATGTCGCGACCGGCGCGGCGGATGGCTATTACCGCATCAAGGGCGTGCCCGCCTCGACCCTGCTGCATCTTGGCCCCGGCCTCGCCAACGGGCTCTCGAACCTCCACAACGCCAAGAAAGCCGGATCGGGGGTCGTGAACATCGTCGGCGAACACGCGATCCCGCATATTGCGCTCGATGCGCCGCTGACCTCCGATATCGAAGGGATCGCCCGGCCCGTCTCGCACTGGGTGCACACGTCGAAATCTGCGGCAACCGTTGGCGCAGATGCTGCCGAGGCCGTGCAGATCGCCCGTACCGCGCCGGGGCAGATCGCGACGCTGATCCTCCCCGGCGATACGGCATGGACCGAGGGCGGCACCGTGGCAGAGCCGCTTGCGGCACCTGCCCGGGCGGAGGTCACGGGGGACGATGTGGACAACGCCGCAAAGGCCCTTATGGCGGGCGATGCCCTCATCATCCTCGGACCAGGCGCGCAGACCGAGGCTGCGCTTGCCGCCGCCGGGCGCATCGCCGCCAAAACCGGCTGCGAATTGCGCACGGAATGGTCCAATGCGGTGCTGGAGCGGGGCGCAGGCAGGGTCGCGATCAACCGCATTCCTTACGTGGTCGAACAGGCGCTGGCGGTTCTCGCCCCCTTCAAACGCATCGTGCTGTTGGGCGCGGCACCGCCCGTCGCCTTCTTCGCCTATCCCGACAAGCCCGGCATCTTGACGGCAGAGGGCACGACTTTTGCCGCACTTGGCGGTCCCGGCGACGACCTGCCCGGCGCGCTTGAGGCACTAGCAGATACCCTCGGCGCAACCAGCGGCGCGGCCGAGACCGCCAAAGCCCACCGCCCCGCCATCCCCACCGGGCCCGCAACGCCGGAGACCATCGCACCGGTCCTCGGAGCGCTGATCCCGGAAAACGCCATCATCGTTGATGAGAGCATCACCACAGGCCGCCAGTTCTTCGGGATGACCGCAGGCGCGCCGCCCCATTCCTGGCTGAACAATCGCGGCGGCTCCATCGGCTACGGCATGCCTGTTGCCATCGGGGCCGCTATCGCCGCGCCAGACCGCAAGGTCATCGCCCTCGAAGGCGATGGCAGCGCGATGTATACGGTGCAGGGCCTCTGGACCATGGCGCGCGAAGGGCTGGACATCACCACCATCATCTTCGCCAACCAGAGCTATCGCATCCTGCGCGGCGAGCTGACCAATGTCGGCGTCCAAAACCCCGGCCCCCGTGCGCTCGACATGCTGTCGCTCGACCGCCCCGCCCTCGGCTGGGTCGATATGGCGAAGGGCATGGGCGTGCCGGGCGAAGCCGTCAGCACCGCCGAAGATCTCGCCAAAGCATTGGGGCGGGGACTGGCGGCGGACGGCCCCTATCTGATCGAGGTTCTTATGTAGGGTGGGCCTCGGCCCACCGGTCCCCCATCTAATTCAGCCGCGCCTTCGCAGCTGCTGCTGCCGCTTCCTCCGGCAATCCCAATGCCCCATAAACCCCGGCAAGCGCCCGGTTGTTCGGCACGCTGTCCGGCTCAAAACCCAACCGGCCCATCAGCACCTGCTGCGCCTCGGCATACCGCCCCGCGCGGATCAGGGCATCAAGATGGATCTGATGGAAGACATCGCGCTGGGCGTGGCTGCCGCCGCCCTGCCAGATCAGGGGAAGCGCGCGACCAAGGCCCGCGACGGCTCCTTCCCAATCACCCTCCGCATGGGCTTTCAGACCTTCGCAGGCCGGGATGGCCATGTGACGCCAGACGGGTTCGGACCACCCGGCATCACCGTCGCAATAGGCGCGCAGATTGGTCAGCATCTCTCCCGCTTCCGCCCGCCCCGCGCGGGCGAGGGCATAGAGATATTGCATCGAGAGGAACGGCGTGACGAAATCCCCTGCGCGCAACGCGAGGCGCTCGGCCAGCCCCTCCCAGCGCGATCCGATATCGCAGCCCACAACCTCCAGCCGGGCCAGAAGCGAGATCTCGTTGATCTGGTCCTGACTGTAATCGGGCTGAACACCGTGGATATGATCGTCATAAACCGCCAGCGCGCCGTCGTAATCGCCCTGCGAGATCGCGAACAGCGCCACATGCCACCAATTATGGCAATAGAGGACGGAGTTCTTGCCCTCCCAGGTGTCATGCATCCCGGTGAGAAACGCGCGGCCCTCATCGATCCGGCCCGTGGTCAGCATCACATGGGCCAGCGCGTGTTGCGCCCAACCCTCACCCCGGTCCAGTTCGATCGCGCGCCAGGCGGTGGCCTCGGCCTCCGCCAGAAGATGGCTTTCCTCCTGCCCGAAGGCGAGCATGCCAAGCGCGCCCGGCGCATCCGGGAACGCCTTCACGCCGTAGCGGGCCGAATGCAGCATTCCCGCCGCATCACCCCAGTCGAACTGCATGGTCTGGCGTATCTTCACCATGACGAGGTCGGAAGGATGGTCGTCCAGCAGCGTCTTGCCCGCCTTCACCAACGCTGGGATGTCACGCGCGACCCAATGACGGGCGCAGGCAATGATCTGCTTCTCGCGGTCCGTAACGCCGCCCGAGCCAGCCTCCGCCGCCTTCAGGAACGGGGCAGCAGCCCGGGGGCTGTCGGCCATCTCAAGAAACATCATCAGCATTGCGGCATAGGCATTGGCCACCGCACAGCCCGGATCGTTCTTGGCCGCACGGATGATGCCACCTGCCTTGCGGTCGAACTTTATCAACCCTTCGGAGAAATCGCGCACCGCGGCGGCGGTGGTAGGTTCGCTCACCGTAATGGCGTTTCCCCAGAAATCGGTCTCGGCCATGCGCTGTTATCCTTACTTGCAGTCATGGGTTGCTCTGGCCAATCTGATCGCTCCCGCCCCGGCTGGCAATCCCACCCCTTCGGGGCGTTGCGCGGGGGCTGCGAACCCTCTATTTCCCGACCATGACAGATCAGGACATTGAAACGCCCGAAGCAGCCCTCGCCGCGCTGCGCGCGCTCTACGATCAGGAAACGTCGCGGCTGCGCGATGCGTTCCACGCCTTTGCAGCCGGCGATCTGCCCGACGCCCCGGTGCGCGGCCACTATCCGCGATTATCCGTCAACGTGACCACCGCCCTGCCCCACCCTCCCGCACAATCCTTCGGGTTTTGCGACGCGGTCGGGCATTTTTCGACCACGATCACGCGGCCCGATCTATTCGCGCAGTATCTCGCGGTGCAACTGGACGAATTGAAGACGAACCATGGCTGCAGCTTTCATGTCGGTCTGTCGGATATGCCCATTCCCATCCATTTTGCATTCCCGGAGGGGTTGAATGTCGAAGGGGCGCTGACGCTGGACCATCTGGCAGATTTCAACCGCCTGTTCGATGCACCAGACCTCGCAACCATGGACGACACCCATGTGAACGGCGAAATCGACTATATCGGCGCGACGGAGCGCCCATTGTCACTCTTCACCGCGCCACGCGTTGACTATTCGCTGCACCGGCTAAGTCATTACACCGGGACGGGGGCCGAGCATTTCCAGAACTTCGTCCTGTTCACGAATTACCAGTTCTATGTGGACGGGTTCCAAAAACTGGCTGCTGAACTGGTCGCCGATCCGGCCTCGGGCTATACTGACTTCGTGGCACCGCGCGCCGCGCACCATCCGCCGCAGATGCCCGCATATCATCTGAAGCGGGGCAAACATGAAGGCATCACCCTGATCAATATCGGCGTGGGGCCTTCAAATGCGAAGACGATGACGGACCATGTGGCTGTGCTGCGCCCATCTGCCTGGGTCATGCTGGGCCATTGCGCAGGTCTGCGCCGGACACAGCGGCTGGGCGATTATGTGCTGGCTCATGGATATGTCCGCGACGATCACGTGCTCGACGCGGACCTACCGCCTTGGGTGCCGATCCCGGCGCTGGCCGAAGTGCAGCAATCGTTGGAAGGCGCAGTGGCAGAGGTTGCCGGGATCGAGACGGATCGCCTGAAACAGGTCATGCGCACCGGCACCGTCGCCTCCATCGACAACCGGAATTGGGAGCTGCGCGACCAGTCCGAGCCGATCCGCCGCTTCAGCCAGTCCCGTGCCATCGGCCTTGATATGGAAAGCGCGACCATCGCGGCAAACGGTTTCCGGTTTCGGGTGCCTTATGGAACCCTTCTCGTCGTCTCGGACCGCCCGATGCATGGGGAACTGAAATTGCCCGGCATGGCATCCGATTTCTACAAACGTCAGGTCGCCCAGCACCTCGCGGTCGGTGTCAGGGCGATGGAGCTGATGCGCGACATGCCGCCCGAACGTCTGCATTCGCGCAAGCTGCGCAGCTTTAACGAGGTGCCGTTTCAGTAAGGTGGCTGTCCCGCCGGCGAAATGAACAACGTCAGCGTTGGCCGGAAGCGATCTTCGATCAGGGCCGCACGCCACTAGCGACGGATGCCGCACCACCCGCAGGCACAGCAGCCTGACGCTTCGCTTTCATCTCGCGGCGCGCGATGTACCAGGCCGAGCCGACGATTACGCCCGCACCCGCCACGATCCAGATATCGACCGCCTCCCCGAACATCACCGCACCGAGGATCGTCGCCCAGACGATCTGCAGGAACGTGACCGGCTGGGTGACCGTGATCGGGGCGCAGCGATAGGCGCGCGTTAGCGTATAGTGGCCGCATGTCGCGCACAGCGCAGTCAGCGAGAGCCAGAAAAACTCCTCCCATGTTGGATCGCGCCATTCGGCAAGCGCAAAGGGGAAGAGCATCACAGTGCAGCCGACCGAAAGCATCGCCACGATCTCTGCCGATTTGGCGTGTTCTGTCAGGATCTTCGCGAAGATGAAGGATGCCGCGAACAGAGGTGCTGCCAGAAGCTGCGCGATCTGTCCCGGTCCAATTTCCTGAAAGCCGGGCCGCAGGATCAAGAGAACGCCCGCCAATCCGATCAGGATCGCGATAATCCGGCGTGCGCGCAACCGCTCCCCCAAAAACAGCGCAGCACCGATGGTCACGAAAATGGGCGAGGTGTAGCCAAGCGCGGTAACCTCCGCCACCGGGATGCGCGCCATGGCATAGAACCACAGCATGACCGCGATGCCATGCACCGCGCCGCGCATGCCGTAGTAGCCCCAGACCCGCGCCGATATCCGGCGACGAAAAACACCGATCAGGGCGGGCGAGATCATTACGAGGCCGACAGCATAGCGGATAAACGCGCCCTCGGCAGCAGGCAGGTCCGAGCCGAGATACCGCACGATGCCGGTCACTGCCACGAACAGAAGTCCTGTCAACAACATCCACGCGATGCCCGCAGGCACATTTTCCCGCGCCGCGGCAGCGACCGGCGGGCTCTCAGTTTCGATGGGCATCTACGCTCTTCCTGCAATTCTGATTTTCAGACTAGCGGCGCTGGCGCGGGTGAGCCATCCTCATTCATGCATGGGAGGACCGCATATGACGCATGACTACACCGGACCCGAGCTTTGCGCGCTGAGCGCATGCGAAGTGGTGGATCATCTGAGATCGGGCGATGTGTCGCCGACCGAGGTATTGGATGCTGCGCTGAGCCGGGTCGCAGTGGTTGAGCCGCAGATCAACGCCATTCCCACGCTCTGCGAAGATCGCGCGCGGGCCCATATCGCGCGGCTGGAGCGGGTTGACGAAGGCCCATGGCTCGCCGGACTGCCAATTCCGATCAAGGATCTGACCCCGGTATCGGGCGTGCGTACCACTTTCGGCACGAAGGGCTACGCGGATTTCGTGCCCGAGGAGAGCGATCCGCTGGTCGAGCGGATGGAGGCGCGCGGCCTCGTCGTCATGGGAAAATCCAACACACCCGAAATGGGGGCCGGGGCCAATACGTTCAATGATGTGCTCGGCACGACATTGAACCCCTGGAACACGAAACTGAACCCGGCAGGATCATCTGGCGGGGCGGCAGCAGCATTGGCCACGGGGGAGGCGTGGGTTGCCCATGGCTCCGATCTTGGCGGCAGCCTGCGCACGCCTGCGGCCTATTGCGGCGTTGTTGGCATGCGCCCCTCGCCGGGCCGTGCGGGAGGCGCTGGCAAGGATTACGCCTTTTCGCAAGAGGGTGTGCAGGGTCCGATGGCCCGCACGGCAGAAGACTGTGCATTACTCCTCGATGCGATGGCCGGTCTCGACCCGCGCCAACCCCTGACTTTCGATGCCCCTGCGGTCAGCTTTCGCGACATGGTAAACTGCGCCGAGCCCCCAGGGCGTATCGCCTACTCCCCCGATCTCGGCGGATTTGGCCCGGTGGAGCGGGACGTGCGTGACCTGATGGACGGCGCGATGAAAGCGCTGGAGCGCGTCGGCACGAAAATCGAAAAAACCGATCCGCCAACGGACGAGCTTGACGAAACCTATCTGACGCTCCGCGCCATGCTCTGGGCCGCCGGGCCGATGCAATTGCCCGATGATGTGACGAAGCACTTCAAGCGCACCCTGCGCGAAAACGCTGAACAGGGCCTCGCGCTGACCGGCGGGCAGATCATTGCCGCGCAGCGTCAGCGTTCTGCGCTCTATCTCCAGGTGGCAGCAATCCTTGCCGACCATGAGGCCATCGCCTGTCCTGTGGTCGGCCTTGGCGCATTGCCGGTGGAGATCGAGTACCCGACCGAAGTGGATGGCCAGCCCATGGCCCATTACATGGAATGGCTTAAATTCAGCTTTCTCGCCTCGACGCTGGGCCTGCCCGCAATTTCCGTCCCCATCGGCTTCACCGCCTCAGGCGCACCGATGGGCATCCAGTTCATCGGCAGACCACGCGGCGAGGCTGGACTGTTGCAGATTGCACGGGTGATGGAAGACCTCATCCCCGGTTTCGGCAGACCGATCGACCCCATCGTCGGATCATAAGGTCGGCAAGCGAAAGCACCCGCCCCACTTTCTCTTCAACAAATATCCCCGCCGGAGGCATCTGACGGGGACAACAAGGCGCAGTGCTCAGCTATAGGGGTCCAGCGCATCGCGCAGACCATCACCGAGGAAGCTGAACGCGAGCACCACCATAATGACCGGCACCAGCGGCATCAGCAGCCATGGATAAATCTCCACCACCGTCAGGTCGAGCGCATCGTTCAGCATCAACCCCCAGGACACCGCCGGTGGCCGCAGGCCAAGGCCAAGAAAGGACAGCGCCGTCTCGCCCAGGATCATCGCCGGGATGGATAGAGTGGCCGAGGCCACCAGATGCGACATGAAATTCGGCATCATGTGCGCCATGATGATGCGCCGGGGCCGCGCGCCCATCAGCTCCGCCGCCTTGACGTAGTCCTCTTCCCGCAAGGACAGGAACTTGCTGCGCACCGCGCGCGCCAATCCAGGCCAGTCGAGCAGGCCCAGGATTATGGATATGACAAAGAAGACGGAAACGGGCCCCCAGTTTGCCGGGATCGCCGCCGAAAGCGCCAACCAGATCGGCAATTCGGGCAGGGACCGGATAATCTCGATCGCGCGCATGGTCAGACTGTCGATGATGCCACCGAAATAGCCCGCCATCCCACCGAGCACGAGACCGATGGCAAAACTGACCGTCACGCCAATCAGACCCACGGTCAGCGACAACTGCGCCCCGTGCATGATGCGCGAATGGACATCGCGGCCCAGCCGGTCGGTCCCGAAAATGAATAACGTCCCGTCCTCAGGCGCGCAGATCACGCGAAACCGGGTCTCGAAAAGGCCAAGCAGGCGATAAGGCGTGCCGCAACTGGTGAAAAGCGGGATCGGCTGCGGATTGTCCCAATCGGTGATCGACGTCATCTGGAAGGTTTCGCGGTTGAACTCCTCTGCCGTCGCATAGGTATGCAGACCGATGAACCCCTCGGTCGGCGACCAGAAGCGCAGCGGTTGCGGTGAGGCGTAAATATGATCCTCGTTCCGCTCCGCATAATGATAGGGGGTCAGCATGTCGATGAACGGCAACGCGAGGTAGATCACCAACAAAAAAGCACCCGACACAACGCCCAGCTTGTGGCGGACAAACCGTCGCCAGATCAACAGCCAGGTCGGCGCATCCAGATCGGCGCGGTCCAGCGCCTGCAGATCGGCATCCGGATCATAATCGTCATCGGCGACGAAATGGCGGTCGGGGTCTGTCGTGCTCATCGATTTTTCCCCGCTTTGCCCGCCAGCCGGATGCGCGGGTCAACCACGGCCAGCAAGAGGTCTGAAATCAGCATGCCCACCAGCGTCAGGGCAGAGACAAACAGAAGGATGAAGCCCGACAGAAAAATATCCTGTGAGCGCAGCGCGCTCAGCAGGATCGGACCGATGGTGGGCAGGCTCATCACCACCGAGACCAGAACCGAGCCTGACACAAGCTGCGGCAGGAGGTTGCCGATATCGGCGATGAACGGGTTCAGCGCCATGCGCAGAGGGTACTTCATCACGACTTTCGACGGTTTGACCCCTTTGGCATGGGCGGTGGTGACGTAAGGTTTGCCCAACTCATCCAGAAGATTGGCGCGCAACCGACGCGTCATCGCCGCCATACCCGCCGTCCCGATTACGACGACCGGCGCAATCATGTGCAACGCGATGGAGCCGAGCTTCTCAAGGCTCATCGGCTGGTCGATAAATTCCTTCGCCATGCCGCCCCCGATGGGCAAACCGATGGCCTTGTTCCCATAATACATCAGCACCAGCGCCAACAGGAAGTTTGGCGTCGCCAGACCAAGATAACCGACCAGCGCCGCCGTATAGTCGATCCAGGTATTGGCCCTGACCGCCGCGATCGTGCCAAGCGGCAAGGCTGTCATATAGACGAAAAGCACCACCACAAGGTTGAGGCCGATGGTGAACCACATCGATTCCGCCACGACTTCGGAGACAGGGCGCTCCAGCTCGAAGGAGAACCCGAAATCACCCTGAAGGATACCCGAAAACCCGTTCGGGCCGGGCCAGATGCCAACCCAGATGCCGTATTGCTCGACCAGCGGGCGATCCAGCGCGTATTGCGCTAGAAGGAACTTCGCCTGCGCGATGGAGCCTTCCTCCCCCGTCACCATCAACTCACGGATCTGGTTGGTAAGGTAATTGCCTTCGGGCAGGTTGATAATGGCGAAGATCAATGCCGAGATGACCATCAGTGTTCCGGCCATCGTCAGGAGACGGCGCAGAATGTAGCGCAGCATCTCAGATCCCTCGCGGCTTGGCGGTAATGTCGGCTGACCCGGTCATTCTACGTAATACAATTCATCGATCCGGTAGGCCCCGAAATGCGCCGTCGGCTCCCACGCGTAGACGCCTTCCTTCGGCATGTTGCGGATGCGGGCGGAGACGACGACAGGTTGCGGTGCGCCGGACACAAGACCGATGGCGAAAACCTGATCAGCATGAATCGCAAGCATTTCTTCCCAGATCGCGGCTTTCTCGCTTTCGGTCGTGGCGGAGGACCAGTTCTCGAACAGCACCATCAGGCGCTTCGCCTCGGGCGTTTCCGGCGCTTCGCCTGCTGAACCCATGGTCTGGAAATACTGCCCCCAGGTCGGCCACGAAAAATTGGTCTGGTCAACCGGTGCCAAGCCCGATGGCGACGCATCCGGCGTCGGCACGCCGTTGTTCCAGCCGAACCAGACCGGCATCATGCTCTCGCCCGCATAGGCCTTGTTGCGCAGGATGTCGCGGTCCAGCGGTCGGAAGATCATCTTCAGACCGACCTCGCCCCACATTTCCTGCACCAGTTCCAGCGCGTCGGTTTCTTCCTGACGCTCGCCTGCCGTCTCAACAATGATCTCTGCCCGGCGACCATCGGACAGAAGACGCCAGCCGTCGCGGTCGCGTTTGTCGAGCCCGACCTCATCCAGCAGCGAATTGGCCGCCTGCCTGTCGAGCGACGTGTATGCCGCCGCCCGGTCCTTGTCGAAAAACGGGCTCGCGGGCAGCGCCGCTACCGCAGAGGTGTTCGCCATCCCAAAATAGAGCGACTTGTTGATTGCCTGACGATTGATCGACAGGCTGAGCGCCCGGCGAAACCGCACATCGCGCATCAATGCCCGCCAGACAGGGTCCTTCACCGTCTGATTGGGATAAAGCGCAATGTCGGATGCGGCACCATTCGACCACAGATGGGTGACATAACCGCCCTCCTCCTCCCCCTTTTTCAAGACGGGCGCATCGGAAAACGAAAGACCGCGTGCCTGAAGATCGGCTTCGCCGCGGTTGACCTTGGCCGGGATCAGACCACCCGCAGCCACAGTCAATTCCACCGTGTCGATATAGGGAAGCTGGCGGCCTTCGGGATCCACGCGGTGATAGAACGGATTGCGGGCCAGAACATAGCGCGTATTGTTCTTGCGTGTCGTGTTGACCCAGGGTTGCAGGGTCGGCAGTTCGGGATTGTCGAACTTGTACATGTTGTCGAACTTATTGTGCATCTGCGCCCAACTGCGCAGCTTGTTCTTCTTCATGGTCGCGGTCAGCGCATCCACATCCGCATAGCTCGCGTGGAATTGCTTCATGAAAGCCGACGGGCGATAGATGAAGGGCGGCCGCGCTGCTGCAAGCTCCGGCAGAAAGCGCGGGTTGGGGGCGTCCCAGGAATAGCGAATTGTCGTCTCGTTCAGCACCTCGAACACAGGCGGCTTACCCTCAACCAGCATCAATTCAGGCGGGCCGCCGGGGGCCAGCTCCGCATTATTCGCGACGTCTTCCCACCAATACCGGAAATCCTCCGCCGTAAACGGGTCGCCATTGGACCAGCGATGCCCTTCGCGCAAACGCAGCGTGAATCTCCGACCTTCCTCGATCTCCACCGCTTCCAGCAGGTCCGCCTTCAACTGAAAATTCTCGTCATACCCCACCAGGCGCGCATAGCCGTAGACAACCATGTAGCGCACATCCTTGGCGCGCCCGATCATCATCCGGATCTCGCCACCATGCTGCCCGATCGTCCGGTCGCGGGACGCGAAATCTACCACCAAAGGAACCGACGGCACACGTTCCGCCACTGCGGGCAAGTCGCCGGACGCGACGCGTTCAGCAAAGAAGGGTGTCTCCCTCACTTCCAGCGCCAGGGCCGGTGAGGCCACCAGGGCACATGCCAAGGCGATGCGCGTGATCAGCGCAATACTCATGCGGCTCTCCTTACAAAATGACCGGGCGTAATTTCACGCAAGCCCGGTGCGTCATCTTCGGCGTATCCAAACGGCTCTGGCCAGCTGCTCGGCTCCCCCGCCCCATTTGCCACCGCGGCGAGGTCCAGCGGCTTATCCATGTCCGGCTCGGGCGACGCGGCCATCAGGGCTTGTGTATAGGGATGAACGGGATTGGCAAAGAGGGCCTTCACCGGCCCCTCCTCCACCACCCGGCCCCGGCGCATCACCGCGACACGATCCGCAAGATCCGCAACAACCGCTAGGTCGTGCGAAATGAAGAGATATGAAAGACCCAGATCGTCCCTGATTTCCTTGAACAATTCGAGCACCTGCGCCTGCACCGAGACATCCAGCGCCGAAGTCGGCTCGTCGCAGACGATCAGTTCTGGTCCCAAAGCCAACGCGCGGGCAATGCATATCCGTTGCCGCTGCCCCCCCGAAAATGCGTGCGGAAACCGCTGCAGATGGTCGGCTGACAGGCCCACGCGCTCCATCAGATCGGCGGCGCGGTCGCGCTGCTCGCGGCCCGTGCCGATGCCATGCACCCGCATTGGTTCTGTCAGGATATCTCGGACATTCATGCGCGGCGACAGGGACGAGAACGGGTCCTGAAACACGATCTGAACCTTGCGCCGAAACTTGATGAGGTCGGTGCCGGTCAGCTCCGCCACGTCGACTTCAAGCCCGTCGCCACCCTTGAACATAACCGAGGCACCGGGGTCCGGCCGCTCCGCCTGCAGCATCAGCTTGGCGACGGTCGATTTGCCCGATCCGCTTTCCCCCACGATGGCAAGGGTCTCTCCCCGGCGCAGGTCAATGCGCACATCCTGCACCGCTTTCACATCCGGTGCGCGCCCGCCAAGGCCGCGCGCCTTGCCCTGATAGGTCTTCGACAGGTTGCGGGCCTTCAAGATGAAGTCTTCGGACGGTGCGGTCCGCGCGTCGAGGTTTTCAGGTATCTCCGGCGCGGCATTGATCAGCTTGCGCGTGTAACCGTGACCGGGGGTGGTCAGAACCGCGCGGGCCGGGCCGCTTTCCACCACCTTGCCCTTGCGCAGCACCACGACGCTGTCCGCCATATTGGCCACGACGCCGAGGTCGTGGGTCACCATCACCACGGCCATCCCGGTTTCTTTTTGCAAGCACTTGATCAGGTCAAGCACCATCGCCTGCGTGGTCACATCCAATGCGGTCGTCGGCTCATCCGCGATCATCAGCGCCGGCTTGCAGACCATCGCCATCGCGATCATCGCACGCTGACGCAGCCCACCCGACAGCTCAAACGGATAGGCGTTGAAGGCGCGTTCAGGGTCCGGAAAGCCGACATTGACGAAGGTCTCGATACAACGCGCCTTCACGTCCGCTCCGCTGAGATCGGTATGCAGCTTCACGGCCTCCGACACCTGATTGCCAATCGTGTGGAGCGAGGAGAGGGAGCTCATCGGTTCCTGAAAGATCATCGAGACACGACCGCCGCGAACATTGCGCAAGTCCTGGTCCGACAATTTCAGCAGGTCCGTGCGCCCGCGATCATCGGCCAGCATCGCGCTGCCCCCGATGATCGACGCACCCTTCGGCAGGATACCGAGAAGCGACTTGCCGGTCAGCGTTTTGCCCGATCCGCTTTCCCCCACAAGGGCAAGCGTCTCGCCACGCCGAACCGCGAACGAGACGTTCTCTACCACATTCACAGCGGATTTTCCGGCCCCGAATGCAACCGTCAAACCTTCAACTGTCAGCAATGGCTCGGCCGACATTGTACCCTTCCCCCCGGTTGAGATGCGCCATTAGTCGCAAGCGCAGGCGCATGGGGCAATAGGATTCGTGGTCGAAGAACCCGATTCATAGGTGCGATGCGGCGTATTCTCGTCTGATGAGCTATGGCCCCGCACCATACTACGGACTATCTGTCGATTATGGGCGGAGAGTAAAAAGGATCTTTTAATGTCCACTGCTGCTAGCGAAGCCGTGCGCGACGCGCTGAAAACCATCGTTGATCCGGCCACGGGCACCGATATCGTGTCCGCTGGCATGATCTCCGGGCTGTCGGTCGAGGAAGGTGCCGTGCGCTTCGCCATCGAAGTCGACCCGGCCCGCGGCCCGGCGCTGGAGCCGCTGCGCCAGGCAGCCGAAGCGGCGGCAAAGCAAGTACCCGGCGTGACTTCGGCGATGGCCATGCTGACCGCGCATTCGGACGCGCCCTCCGCCCCCGCCGCGCCCAAGGGTGCACCGCCGGATCTCGGCACCCGTGCCAAACCCGGCGACAAGCCACTGCGCGCGCCGCCGCCTGCCCCAAACGACGGCAAGGTTGACGGTGTCGCCCGCATCATCGCTGTCGGTTCGGGCAAGGGCGGTGTTGGCAAGTCCACCGTCTCAGCCAATCTGGCGGTTGCCCTGGCGATGGAGGGGTGGAAGGTCGGCCTGCTCGACGCCGATGTCTACGGCCCATCGCAGCCCCGTATGCTCGGCATATCAGGCAAACCCGCATCACCCGACGGCACCAATATCGAACCCTTGCGCGGCTATGGCGTCAAATGCATGTCCATGGGGTTCCTGACCGGCGAGAGCGAGAGCGTCATCTGGCGCGGTCCGATGCTGATGAGCGCGATCACCCAGATGATCTATCAAGTGAACTGGGCACCACTTGATTTCCTCATCATCGATCTGCCGCCCGGCACAGGCGACGTGCAACTGACGCTCAGCCAGAAAACCAAACTAACCGGCGCGGTCGTCGTCTCCACCCCGCAGGACGTGGCCCTCCTCGATGCGCGCAAGGCCATCGACATGTTCCAGAAAATCAAAATTCCCGTCCTCGGCATGATCGAGAACATGTCAACCTATTGCTGCCCCAAATGTGGCCATGAGGCGCAGATCTTCGGCCATGGCGGGGCGGAGGCGGAAGCCACGAAAATCGGCGCGCCGTTCCTCGGCCGGGTGCCGCTCAATCTCGACATCCGGGTCACCTCCGACAATGGCACCCCCATCGTAGCCGCCCGCCCCGACGGACCGGAAGCACAGCGCTTTCGCGACATGGCCAGCGATCTAGCGGCAGGGGTCGGCGCGGGCGCTCCGGGGCAAAGCGCCTATCCGGTCTAGCCCTTTTCCCCGCCGCCAAGCTGACATAAGAACTGCTCCGAAGGAGCATACCCCATGTCGATGAACACCTACGGCCATCTTTTCCGCGTCACGACCTGGGGCGAAAGCCACGGGCCTGCGCTCGGCGCAACGGTCGATGGCTGCCCGCCCGGCGTGCGGCTGGAGGCGGGGATGATCCAACACTGGCTGGACCGGCGCAAACCGGGTCAGAACAAATACACCACACAGCGCCAGGAGGCCGATGAGGTTGAAATCCTCTCCGGCGTGTTTGAGGGACAGACCACCGGTACGCCGATCCAGTTGATGATCCGCAATACCGACCAGCGGTCAAAGGATTATGGCGATATCGTCAACAAGTTCCGCCCCGGCCATGCCGATTACACCTATTGGGCGAAATACGGCATTCGCGACCATCGCGGCGGCGGGCGATCATCAGCGCGCGAGACGGCGGCGCGGGTGGCCGCCGGCGGCGTGGCGCGCGAGGCGATCAAGATGCTCGCCCCCGATCTGCGCATTCGCGGGGCGATGGTGCAAATGGGTGTGCACAAGGCCAGCCGCGACAACTGGGACTGGTCGGAGGTGGACCGCAATCCGTTCTGGACCGGCGATGCGGCCTCCGTCGACTGCTGGGCAAGCTATCTCGATGGTCTGCGCAAGTCCGGCTCCTCCATCGGTGCGGTGATCGAGGTTGTCGCCTCTGGCGTGCCCGTCGGTCTCGGCGCGCCGATCTATGCCAAGCTGGACACCGACATTGCCGCTGCGATGATGTCGATCAATGCCGTAAAGGGCGTCGAGATCGGCGCGGGCATGGGGGCGGCGGAGCTTACAGGGGAACAGAACGCCGACGAGATGGCGATGGGCGATGATGGCCCCGAGTTCACCTCGAATAATGCAGGCGGAATCCTTGGCGGAATCTCAACGGGTCAGGACGTGGTGGCGCGTTTCGCGGTCAAGCCGACCTCTTCCATCCTCCAGCCCCGCGCGACGGTGGACAAGGACGGCAAGGAGACTGAGATCATCACCAAGGGCCGCCACGACCCCTGCGTCGGCATCCGCGCCGTGCCCGTGGGCGAGGCGATGATGGCCTGCGTGATCCTCGACCATCTTCTTTTGCATCGCGGGCAGGTCGGGCCGGGGGCGACACCTTAGGGGGCAGGTCGCTCAATACGGGGAGAGTTTAAGCGCTGAGGGCATTGGTCGGCCCTGAAAGAGCGTTTCGACCGGTTTTATCTGCTTGATTTATCGCGCCACGCACATCCGCACTCACCGCTCTTTGCAACATCGCAATGCGCTCGGCCTTGGGGAGGGCCGACCGCTGCCCGTGCTGGTCGCACGGGCTGGGACATATCACGAAGCGTTTGCCCCCTACCCGACCTCATTCGCCGCAATCACCGCCATGTTCAGAATGTCCGAAACTGTCGCGCTCATCGAGCAGATCTGAACCGGCTTCTCGACGCCGGTCAGAATCGGGCCAATCACTGTCGTCCCTTCCAATTGCTGAAGCATCTTGGTGGAGATCGAGGCGGAGTGGCGCGCCGGCATGACAAGCACATTGGCGGGGCCGGTGAGACGCGAGAACGGGTAGGCCTTCATCGCTTCGGGGTCGAGCGCCACATCGGCGGCCATCTCGCCCTCAAACTCAAAGTCAACGCTCCGCTCTTCGAGGATCGTCACCGCGTCGCGCAGGTTCTGGGATCGCTCCGATGTCGGATAGCCGAAGGTAGAATAGGAGAGGAGCGCAACGCGTGGCTCCAACCCCAGCTTGCGCGCCACATGTGCGGCCTGCTCGGCGATATCGGCCAATTCCGTCCCGTTTGGCATCTCATGCACCATCGTGTCGGCCACCAGAACGGTTCGACCGCTGGCCAGTACGGCCGACACGCCAACGACTTTCTGGCCCTGCCGCGTGTCAAAGACGCGCCCGATATCGTCGAGGACGACCGAGGATTTGCGACTGACCCCGGTGACCAAGGCATCCGCGTGCCCCGCCGCCAGCATGCAGGCGGCGAAGATATGCCGGTCGCGCGCGACCCGGCGATAGCAGTCGCGCTCCAGAAATCCGCGGCGCTGCAGTTTGGCGTAGAGCGCCTGCACATAGTCGTTCAGATGGGGCGTCTTTTCGGAGTTCATGACCTCCAGTTCGCCAATTGCCTCGCTCTGACCGGAGGCTTCGAGGATGCCAGCGACCTCATCATCGCGTCCGATGACAATCGCCCGGCCAAGGCCGCCGCGCTGATAAGCCAGCGCGGCACGCACGACGCGTTCATCCTGCCCTTCGGCGAAGACCACGGTTTTCTGCCCGGTGCGCGCACGATCTGTCAGCGTTTGCAACATGTTGGCCGTTGGGTCGAGCCGCGCCTTCAGACGCAGGCTGTAGGCCTCCATATCGATAATCGGGCGCCGTGCGACACCTGTATCCATAGCTGCCTTGGCGACGGCCGGCGGGATCACGTGGATCAGGCGCGGATCGAACGGCGCAGGAATGATGTATTCGCGCCCATAGGTCAGCCGACCGCCATAGGCAGCGGAGACCTCGTCCGGCACATCCTCGCGCGCCAGCATCGCCAGCGCCTCGGCAGCAGCGATCTTCATCTCTTCATTGATCGTCCGCGCGTTCACATCAAGCGCGCCGCGAAAGATGAATGGGAACCCAAGGACATTATTGACCTGATTGGGGTAATCGGACCGGCCCGTTGCCATGATCACGTCATCGCGAATCTCTGCTGCCTCTTCAGGCGTAATCTCAGGATCAGGGTTCGCCATGGCAAAGATGATCGGGTTTGGTGCCATGGAGCGCACCATATCCTCCGTCACCGCGCCCTTGGCGGAGACACCAAGAAAGACGTCCGCATCCACCATGGCGTCATTAAGACTGCGCGCCTCGGTCACCGTGGCATGGGCGGATTTCCACTGGTTCATGCCAGCCTCGCGACCCTGGTAGATGACGCCCTTGGTGTCACAAACGATACAGTTTTCGGGTTTCGCGCCAAGCGATTTGACCAGCTCGATACAGGCGATCCCGGCGGCACCGGCACCGTTCAGGACAATCTTGCAATCCTCGATCTTGCGGTCGGTCAGATGCAGCGCGTTGATCATCCCCGCCACACAGATGATCGCCGTGCCATGCTGGTCGTCATGAAAGACGGGGATGTCCATTTCCTCGCGCAGGCGCTGCTCGATGATGAAACAATCAGGGGCCTTGATATCCTCCAGATTGATGCCACCAAAGGACGGCCCCATGATGCGCACCGCGTTGATGAACGTATCGACATCGTCGGTGTCCAGCTCCAGATCGATGCAGTTCACATCGGCGAAGCGTTTGAAGAGGACCGCTTTCCCCTCCATCACCGGTTTCGATGCCAGCGCACCCAGATCGCCGAGGCCGAGGATCGCAGATCCATTGGAAATCACCGCCACCATGTTGCCGCGCGCGGTGTAGTCGAATGCCGTCTCCGGATCGTCAGCAATCGCGCGCACAGGGGCCGCCACGCCCGGCGAATAGGCCAGCGACAGGTCGCGCTGGGTCGCCATCGGCTTGGTCGCCGTCACCTGCAATTTGCCTGCCGGACTGGCGAGGTGGTAGGCGAGCGCCTCTTCGTCGATCTGGCGGTTTTTGTCGGACATAGGCGGGCTTCCTCGGCTTGATTTTTGGCCCGCTCAGGTAGCGCGCGGGCAGCGGTCGCGCACCCTATCCAGTTGGGCAGACCGGCGCAATTGACCGCTCCGCCATTCGGGGTGGCAGTCCGCCGCATGGATGCGTCACCAACTGTGGCCGGGGCCGCGCCTTCAGTCACTCAAGACGATATCGACTTGCCAAAGTAGATGCGCTCAAAACCCTGCTCATTTCGCCGCGCCGTCTCCTGCCAGCCAAGAGTGCTGTAGAAGGCCGCGTTCTCACGCATCTTGGCATTGGTATAGAGGTCGAGCCGTTCCAGCCCTTGACGACGCGCCTCACCCTCGGCGAAATCCATCAGCGCGCGACCGAACCCGTGACCATGCTGTTCAGGATGAACCGCGACGTTTTCGACATGGAGGCTGCTATGCTCAGGCCGCATTACGATGTAGCCGACAATGTCGACCATATGGGACAGGGTCCACACTTCCCCCGCGGCGACAAGCGCCGGGAAGTCGGCTTGCATCGGCGCAGGCTTGCGTCCGATCCGGCGTATGTAGGGGCTGAAGGCAGCGATCGCGATCCTCTTCAGAAAGGCGACGTCCTCGGGCCGGGCGCGTTGTATTTGCATAGTGACAAAATGCATATACGACGCCAAGAAAACCGAAACGTGTATAAATACAAATCCGGCACCGAATCTCCTTTATGTGATCAGGTATGCGGTTCGACCCGCCGCGCCGCTGGCATCCGCCGCACGACATGTTATTGAACGCGGTAGCCAGCAGTGGAGCGCACCGAGTGCAAAAACAGGTAGATATCCCGCGCGACGCCACACCGATGATGGCGCAGTATCTGGAGATCAAGGCGCGCTATCCCGATGCTCTCCTGTTCTATCGGATGGGCGATTTTTACGAGTTGTTCTTCGACGACGCGCATCAGGCGGCGGCGGCGCTGGACATCGCGCTGACCAAGCGGGGAAAGCATGCAGGCGCGGACATCGCCATGTGCGGTGTGCCGTTTCATTCCGCCGAAGGCTATCTGCTGACGCTGATCCGCAAGGGGTTTCGCGTCGCCGTTTGCGAGCAGCTCGAAGACCCGGCGGAAGCGAAGAAGCGCGGCTACAAGGCCGTCGTCAAACGCGATGTCACGCGCCTTGTGACCCCTGGCACACTGACCGAGGATGCGCTGCTTGACGCCCGCGCGGCCAATTGGCTGGCGGCATGGGCTGAAATCCGGGGCGAAGGCGCGCTGGCATGGGCTGATCTTTCCACTGGCGAGATGCGCGTCGCCGCCGCCCCGCGCACTGCGCTGGGCCCCATGCTGGCACGGCTGAACGCGCGCGAGGTGCTGATCGGCCCAGCAAATGCCGAGGATCCCGGCCTCAACGACCTGATTGAGGAAACTGGCGCAACGCCGACGCCGCTCTCCGCTGCGTCATTCGACAGCACATCGGCGGACGCCCGCCTGAAGACGCTCTACCGGGTCACCAGCCTCGACGGGTTCGGTGCCTTCGAGCGGGCCGAGATTGCCGCCCTCGGAGCCATTGCCGACTACATCGAGATCACGCAGATCGGCGCATTGCCGCTCCTGCGCCCGCCCGTGCGCGAAGCATTCGGGCGGGGGATGCGCATCGATGCGGCGACAAGGCGCAATCTTGAACTGACGCGCGCACTATCGGGCGGGCGAGACGGCTCACTCCTCCACGCCGTTGACCGGACGGTGACAGGAGCTGGCGCGCGGCTGTTGGCGGCGCGGCTCTCTGCCCCATCCACCGACCCTGCCGAGATCGCAAAGCGGCTCGACGCCGTCGAGTACTTCACCGATGGCACCTTGCGCGATCAGATGCGCGAGGCGTTGTCACGGGTGCCGGATATGGAACGCGCGCTGAACCGTCTCGCGCTCGACCGGGGCGGGCCGCGCGACATGACCGCCATTCGCGCCGGGCTTGTGCAGGCGGGAACACTCTCCACGCATCTCTCGGGCAGCACCCCGCCGCAGGTCATCGCGGAAGCAGCGGCGGCGCTGACCGGCCATGATCAACTCGGCACACTCCTCACCACCGCGCTGGTGGAGGAGCCGCCGCTTCTTGCGCGCGATGGCGGCTTTGTGGCCAGGGGGCACGATGGACCATTGGACGAAGCGCGGCGCTTGCGCGATGAGGGCCGCTCCGTCATCCTCGCCATGCAGTCGGAATATCAGGACCTGACCGGTATTTCGGCACTGAAGGTCAAGCACAACAACGTGCTCGGCTATTTCATTGAAACCCCCGCAAGCCACGCCCAGAAGATGATGTCTGCGCCCCTGTCCGAGACATTTATTCACCGCCAGACCCTCGCCAACCAGATCCGCTTCACCACCGCCCCCCTGTCGGAGATGCAGACACGAATGCTGGAGGCGGGCGGCGAAGCGCAGACGATCGAACTGCGCATCTTCGCCGCGTTGCGCGATGCGATCATCGCCGAAGCCGGCCGGATTTCCGCCGCCGCGCGGGCGCTGGCGGAGATCGACCTCGCCGCCGCGCTGGCCAAGCTGGCGGTAGAGGAAAACTGGGCACGCCCGGTGATCGAAGCCGGCCGCAGCTTTACCATCGAAGGTGGGCGTCATCCCGTGGTCGAACAGGCTCTTCGCCGTGCAGGGACAGGCGATTTTGTGGCCAATGACGCCGATCTGACGGGGGACAAGAACCGCGTCTGGCTGCTGACCGGGCCCAATATGGCAGGTAAATCCACGTTCCTGCGTCAGAACGCCCTTATCACGATCCTCGCGCAGATGGGCAGCTTCGTACCTGCAAACACGGCACGGATCGGCATTGTCGATCAGCTTTTCAGCCGCGTCGGCGCGGCGGACGATCTGGCGCGCGGGCGGTCCACTTTCATGGTCGAGATGGTGGAAACCGCCGCCATCCTCAATCAGGCGGGGCCGGGGGCGCTGGTCATCCTCGATGAAATCGGGCGCGGCACGGCGACCTATGATGGCCTTTCCATCGCCTGGGCGGTTTTGGAGCATCTGCATGATGTGAACGGCTGCCGGGGGTTGTTCGCGACCCATTATCACGAACTGACCGCGCTGGCGGGCAAGCTCGACCATGTGGCCAACGCGACCATGGCGGTGCGCGAATGGGAGGGGGATGCGGTTTTCCTGCATGAGGTGCGCCCGGGTACCGCCGACCGGTCCTATGGTGTGCAGGTCGCACGACTGGCGGGCCTGCCCGATGCGGTCGTCGCCCGCGCAAAGGACGTGCTGGAAGCGCTGGAAGAAGGGGAGCGAGAAGGCGGTGCAAAGGCCGATCGATTGATCGACGATCTGCCTCTCTTCAGCGCGACGCCGTCGCGCCCGGCGCAACCACCCTCTGCATCGGGAAAGATCGAAGCCATGCTGGCGGACATCACCCCCGATGACCTCACCCCGCGTGAGGCACTGGAAGCGCTTTACCGGCTGAAGGGCATCGCATCGGACTAAGGGCGCGCGCCATCGGGTCGGGTCCAGATGAAGATCAGCACGCAGGCGAGAACCATGGCCTGCACACCAAGCACCCACAGCTTCAGTCCCAGAACCAGCGAGATAGAAAAGGCGATGCCGATCGACAGCGTTGCCAACCATTTGGCCCGCCTGCTGATCGCGCCGGAAGCGCGCCAATCCATGATCGGCGGGCCCAGCGTCGGATGATGGACGAGCCAGTCATGGAATCGCTCTGACGAGCGGGCGAAACTGAACGCGGCGAGCAGAAGAAACGGCACAGTCGGCAACAGCGGCAGCGCAATGCCGATCAAGGCAAGGCCCACGCAGCAAAACCCCAGGCAAAGCCAAAATACGCGCATGGTCCTGACATAGTCGCTTTGCCCTCGATGGCGAAGCGGTTTTGCCCTGGCAAGCGATCACATAGCCGCCACCGCCCCCGGCAACAGCGGTCGTACCCGCGCCGCAACCGCGACAAATAACAGGCTGACCGCCAACAGATAGAGGCCCATGGCCAGGAGCTGTACCTCGAACGTCACGCCCGAATCCAGCAACGCGCCGCTGACACCGGGACCGAGAGCAGAGGCGAGCACCATCACAGCCGCGGTGATCGCCTTGATCCCACCGATCCATCGCGTGCCGTAGAGCTCCGCAAAGAGCGCGCCCATGACGATGGATGTACCGCCCGTACCGATGCCCGCAGCGGCCAGTGCGACGACGCCCGCGGACAGCGATTGCGCCATCGCCATAAGGATCGTACCCGCTGCCCAGCCCAGCAGATAGACCGGCAATAACCGGACCACGCCGAACCGGTCCGCGGCCCAGCCAAAGGCGAAACTGGCCAGTACCGCGCAGGCCGAATATGTCGGGTAGGCAAAGCCTGCATAGTCGATCAGCGCCCAGCCCTTGACCTCCGTCAGGTGTACGATCTGAAAGAAGACGACCGTGCCGATCCAGCCCGGTCCGATCAGTCCGGGCAGCAGCGCCCAGAACAGCCAGTGCCGCAGCATCGTCTTGCGGGTCCATTGCGCGCCGCCAAGGCCCGGCGACAATGTATTGGCAGCAACCGATCTCGGCGACCGCTCACGCCGCAGGAGGATCATCAGCGTCGGTGCAATGACGAGCGCCAGCAGCGCGGCAACCACCAGCCAGCTCGACCGCCAGCCAATCGCCGCGATCAGGGCGACGGTCGCGGCGGGCAGCACCGCATCGCCCGCCGAAAACCCGAGCGAGGCAATCGCCACCGCCCGTGCCCGCCGCGCCCTGAACCAGCGCGCCATGGACGCAATCGCCAGATGAGACAGCATCCCCTGACCACAGAACCGGAGCCCGAAAACCAAAAAGGCCAGCATCAGGGGTGAAGTGACATAAGCCATCATGACCGCGATTAATGCGAAGCCGAGGTAGAGGCACAGCGCGACAGACCGCGCCCGAAACGCATCCGCAAGGCGGCCCGACTGGGTCAGGATCGCGGCGGAGCTGAGCGTGGCGACCATATAGATCGCGCCCCACTCACCATGGCTGAGCGCAAATTCCTCACGCCACGCGCCAGCATAAATTGCGATGAAGAACGTCTGACCAAAACTGGTGGAAAACGCCATCAGCGCCCCGGCCCCAAGCCACCTCGCATCCTGCGCGAGCGGACGGGTGGGCAGCACCGCAGTCACCGACAATCAACGGCGTTCGGCCGGGTCGTGGGATGCCAAACGAGATTGCGCTGACCGCTCATTCGCGGCGCTGCGGATCAAAACCGAAATTCCCTGATGACGGTTGGTTTCGGGTACTGTCGTCTGCGGCCGGCTCGCCCGATCCCGCCCCGCCATATCCGATGTCCCCGCCCCCGCCGGGCGCGCGAAGCGGCGCGGCCTCGTCAGGCAGTGCACCGGGCTGCGCGCCAATGGCCGGTGCGGCATCCGGTTCAGCTGTCAGCGGGCTCGGCTGCGCCCCGAGGGGGGTGGAGATCGCCCCGCCTTTACCTGGTTTGCTCGGCGGCACGAGCATATCCTCCGCCGTGGCAGGCACGCCGCTCAACATGATCGCACAGACATGTCCGCCGATCGGCAAGAGGGCGCGGTGAAGGATCGGACATCTCCTCTGGTCGGGATCGAATGATTATGGTGCCATTTGTGCCCCAGCCGCCCCCAATCGCCAAACGGTAACTGGCATCATGCTTGCACCGGTCTGGTCAGCGTGCTTTATCCGCATCGTCGTGTCAGGGAGGACCAAAGATGGACAAATTCACCACTTTGACCGGGGTTGCCGCCCCGATGCCGCAGATCAATGTCGACACTGACATGATCATTCCCAAGCAGTTCCTGAAGACCATCAAACGCTCCGGCCTTGGTGCCAACCTGTTCGATGAGATGCGGTTCGCCGATGATGGCAGCGAAAATCCCGATTTCGTCCTGAACAAACCCGCGTACCGCGAGGCGAAGATCCTGGTTGCAGGCGACAATTTCGGCTGCGGCTCGTCGCGCGAGCATGCGCCTTGGGCGCTCCTCGATTTCGGCATCCGCTGCGTGATCGCGCCGTCCTTCGCGGATATCTTCTACAATAACTGCTTCAAGAACGGCATTCTGCCCATCGCCCTGCCGCAGGAAGATGTGGACAAGCTGATGGATGACGCCAATCGCGGCTCCAACGCGGTTCTGACGGTCGATCTGGAGCGCCAGATCATTTCCGGACCCGATGGCGGAGAGGTTTCGTTCGATCTGGATGCGTTTCGCAAGCACTGCCTGATGAACGGGCTCGACGATATCGGCCTGACGATGGAAAAAAGCAGCGCCATCGACGGTTTCGAAGCTACGCGCGCATCCCAGCAGCCCTGGCTGGCCAACACGCCGGGGCAGTAATCGCAGCGTTCCACCAGCAGCGCGGCCAATAATGCTCGCCTTCCGGCGAGGCTGAGATTATCCTTTGCCCTGTGTACAGGGGTGGAGGGGACAATGGCCACACAACGACGCGGAGCCTACGCGGCCGCGATCTTCACGTTCACGACCTTCGTGGCACCAGCGCTGCTGGCACCTGGCCCGTTTGAACTGGCGAATGTTGCGGGCCTCGCGCTGGCCATCTGGATGGCTGTAGAAGCCGCGCGCATGTATCAGAGGGAAGATATCCCCGCGACCCTGCCCTATCGCATCGGACCTGTTGGCCCTGGCGTCGTGGCTGCGGCAGCCATGTTATTCTTCCTTGCGCTGATCACCGGCTGGGATCGGTGGAGCGGCAGCGCATCAGCCGTGCTGGCGGCGGCTGAGGGGGTGATTATCGATATCTGGCATTTCCCCTTCAGCCCGGTTCATATGTTTGCCCGGCCGACACCCGGTCTTCCGACACCCGATCCGGGTGCGACACGCACGATCACGCTGCTGCTGAGCGCGGCGGTGGTGATCGGCACCATCGGTGCTGTCCTTGCGCTGATCGGCGGCGTGCGCCACCGGGAGACCTTGCGTCGGCATGCGATCATCTGGAAGGGCATCACCGTCAAGGGGGCGGAAGATCGCCTTGCCAGCCGTGGGGCGCGTGGGTTGAAGCCGATTTTCGACCCCATGGTCATCGCGGATCGCTCGCCCGTCTCGGGGCGGCTGTTCCTGCGCGCGGTGTCGCTGACCGTCGCGGCGATTACCCTGCCCTATGCGCCGGTCTTCTGCCGCATCCTGCAGGGGTCCAGTATTCCGCAGATCGAAGCCTTCTTTGGCTCCGCACTGGTCAGCAATCCCTTCTTTTCAATCTGGCTGCCGGGCCTCTGGGCGACGGCGGTGGCGACGGCGATTATGCTCATCGGTGCATATCTGCGCCTTGGCACGACGTTGAGACTGAGGTGATCGTCCGTCTTGCCGCCCTTATCTGCGCGCTCTGGGCCGGATCGGCGCTGGGGCAGGAAATACGGAAAATGACGCTCGACAGGGCGGAGGGCAGTGTCCGGATCGCGACGTTCAATGCATCCCTGAACCGGCGTAATCCGGGGGAATTGGTTCAGGATCTGCGTCTCGGGAAAAAGGCGAAAACCGTCGACCAGATCGATGCGGTTGCTGAGATTATTCAGCTTGTCCGCCCCGATATCATCCTGATCAACGAACTTGATAGTGACCCTGATGGCATCGCCGCCACACTGTTTCGCGACCGGCTGGCTACCGGCACGAATGATGCTGAGGGGATCGCATATCCCCATGTCTTCACCGCGCCATCAAATACCGGCATCGCGTCGGGGCATGATCTGGATGGTGACGGGCGGCAATCGGGTCCGAAGGACGCCTTCGGGTTCGGTTATTTCGAAGGCCAGTACGGCATGGCAATCCTATCACGCTTTCCCATCGACGAGAGCGCGGTCAGGACGTTCCAGCGACTTCTCTGGGCCGATATGCCCGGCAACCTGATCCCGCCGGATTTCTACAAGCCAGAGGCCGCGGCTGCGCTGCGCCTGTCTTCCAAGAGCCATTGGGACGTGCCGGTGACCCTCCCCGGCGGTCGGCAACTGCACCTGTTGGCGTCTCATCCGACGCCGCCCGTGTTCGATGGCCCCGAGGATGCGAACGGGCGGCGCAATCATGACGAGATCCGGTTCTGGGCCGATTACATTCAGGGCCAGGACTGGGTGATCGACGATGCAGGAACCCGCGGCGGGCTCGCCAGTGATGCCGCATTCGCGGTTCTCGGTGACCTGAATGCAGACCCGAGCGATGGGGCCGCACTGCGTGGTGCGCTGCTCTCGCTTCTGGGGCTGGTGCAGGACACGCGCCCGACGAGCCCCGGCGCTACCGCCGCAGCAGGCGAAGGTGCGAACACCCGCCATCGCGGCAATGCTGCCGAGGACACCGCCGACTGGCGTGATATTCCGGGACCGGGCAACCTGCGGGTCGATTACGTGCTGCCGTCCAGGGGGCTGAACGTCAGTGGATCGGGTGTATTCTGGCCTGCTCCGGATGATCCTCTGGCGCGGCTGGTTACTGGCAAGAAGCCTGTCAGTTCAGACCACCGCCTTGTCTGGGTCGATATCCGGTAGGGTCAGCGACCGGGCGTCGGCGGGGCCCGAAACCGGCTTCGCGGAATGACAGCGATTGGCGTCAGTTCCACCAGAAAATCCTCATGTCCCAGGCCCGCCACCATGATCGAGGTCGATGCAGGCTCCGTACCCGGCGCGAACATCTCGGTCCTGACCTTCTGGATCAAAGGCAATTGCGCCCGGTCGGTAAAGAAAGTGCTTACCGACACGATATCGGACATGGTGCCGCCCATCGCTTCCAACAGGTGGCGGATATTGGCGAAGCACTGGCGTGTCTGCGCCTCCACATCGCCCTTGCCGACAACTCGCTCGTCAGGTGTCCATGCGACCTGCCCGGTCAGATGGACGGTCGCCCCTTCCGGCTCTATCACCGCCATCTGGAATCCCCGACCGCGGGATTTCCAGACAGCATCGATTTCATGTCCTTTCGGCATGGTCACGCTCCGTCAAGGGCGCGTGGCGATCAGACTTCGCGCACATCCGTCAGGCGGCCCGTCAGCGCCGCTGCCGCCGCCATGCCGGGGCTCATCAGATGGGTGCGCCCGCCCTTGCCCTGCCGCCCTTCGAAGTTGCGGTTCGACGTGGACGCGCACCGCTCACCCGGAGCCAGCTTGTCGGCATTCATGGCAAGACACATGGAACAACCCGGCTCGCGCCAATCGAAACCGGCGGCCTTAAGGATATCAGCAATGCCTTCCTCCTCCGCCTGCGCCTTCACGAGGCCGGAGCCGGGAACGACCATAGCGCGCAGACCCGGCTTAATGCTCTTGCCCTCGACCACCTTTGCGACTTCGCGCAAATCCTCGATCCGGCCATTGGTACAGGAGCCGATGAAGACCGTATCGATGGCGACATCGGACAGTTTCGTGCCCGGCGTGAGGTCCATATAAGCCAGCGACCGCGCCACCGCATCGACCTTGCCACCCTCGAAATCGGACGGATTGGGCACCACGGATGTGATGGGCAGGACATCCTCGGGCGAGGTGCCCCAGGTGACCAGCGGCGCGATATCCTCGCCCCGGATCGTGACCACCTGATCGAAATGCGCGCCTTCGTCAGTATAGAGGTTCTTCCAGTCGGCCATCGCCATTTCCCACTGCGCGCCTTTCGGCGCGTGAGGGCGACCTTTGACATAGTCGAATGTCTTCTCATCAGGCGCGATCAGACCGGCGCGGGCGCCGCCCTCGATGGCCATGTTGCAGACGGTCATGCGCCCTTCCATGGACAATTCGCGGATCGCCTGGCCGCAATATTCGATGACGAAGCCGGTACCGCCCGCGGTGCCTGTCCTGCCGATCACAGCCATGGTGATGTCTTTTGCCGTCACCCCGGGGCGGAGCGATCCGGTGATCTCCACCTTCATGTTCTTCGATTTCTTCTGGATCAAGGTCTGGGTGGCTAGAACATGCTCCACCTCCGACGTGCCGATCCCATGGGCGAGGGCACCAAAGGCACCATGGGTCGCGGTATGGCTGTCGCCGCAGACAATGGTCATGCCCGGCAGGGTCCAGCCCAGTTCCGGCCCGATGATGTGGACGATGCCCTGACGGATGTCATCGACACCATAATAGGTGATGCCGTTATCCTCTGCATTCTTCTTCAGCGTCTCGACCTGAATACGGCTTTCCTCGTCGGCGATCCCGGCGGCCCGGTCTGATGTCGGCACATTGTGATCAGGCACGGCCACAGTCATGCCCGGCTGGCGCACCTTGCGCCCGGCCATGCGCAGCCCTTCGAACGCCTGGGGCGAGGTGACTTCGTGCACGAGGTGACGGTCGATATAGAGAAGGCAAGTGCCATCCTTTGCTTCATGCGCCAGATGCGCGTCCCAGATTTTGTCATAAAGGGTTCTTGGTGCGGCGGTCATTGGGTCTCTCCCAGTGGAAAACTATTGAAAACGGCAAGTGCAGACACGGCTCAGACGGCTTCGCGCGCCTTCAACCCGGCGAAGAACCGCCACGGCAGGCGGGTTCTGTCATCAATATTGGTGTACCGTTTCATCGGCGAATATGTACGAGGAAAGAGGGGCATTCGGCAAGCGGTAGCAACCCGATTGCACCGCCATCATCAGTCATGAGACATCGCGCGCGCACGGCGTCCGCCTTCCGGTTGGCGTCAGCGGCAAGACTGCCGCAACCGGCATGCACTCTGGCTCTGACGTAGTTCCATGTTCGGCCCGCTTCCGCATGGAACGAGCCCACATCGACAGATGGCCTCCGTGACCGGCTGCCGATCATGGTGGCCTGATGCAGCCGGTATCGTGCAAATATGGTCGCGGCTCATCCCGCATAGTGGTGCCATCAATGTGTCCGCCCGCCCCGCCCGTGCGCAGTGCCGCGCAGGGATGTCCGCTGCGCGCAGGAGCGTGACAAGCAAGGCCGATTTGATATTGCAACAGCCACGACCTGCCTCGATGGCATCCGATGCCTTCACCTGCCGGAGGCCAGCAGCAAAGCCGAAGGCACCGTCATCCCTGGCATGGCAGTGCACCAACGGCACCCCGTCCCGATCCATTTGCAGGCCCAGGGCCATGCCGCTAGCCGATACCTGCGCATTCAGGTAACCGATAGCCGGATTTGGCGTCGCACCAAGCCACATCATCTTCGAATGATCAGACGCCCCTGCCTTGGTGCGGACGGTGTCAGTCCCCCAAAAAACGGTCGTTTCGTCATGCGCATCCTAGTCCCTTCTGCATCTGATTACAGATGAGGTCGGACCGGCACCCGCGACGAGATGCAGACATGAAGCGGGCGATCAGCCGCCCATATGCCCCGCGAGGCACTGGCTGACCCGATAGCCCGTCCCACCACCGAACCCGATTGCCACTGCCCGTCGCAGGCGGCGTTCAGCAGTATTTTGCGCACGCAGGCTGGCCACATAGTCAGCCTGCGGGATCAGCCCCTCATAGGGGCTGTCCTGCTCCATCACACGCTCATACCCGCCGAGCAGCAAGACCGAGCCGAGAAGGCAGGTGCCGACCTCATCAGCGCAGAGACGTGTGCACATGTTGCCAAGCGCCTTCAGATCGGGGTCGGTCCGGGCCTGCCGTTCCAGCAGCTTTGCCACAAATCCGATACCTTGGGGGCCTTCCTCGACCAGATCCTGCGCGGACCCCTGCAAGGCGCGGGTCACCCTTGCCACGGGCTCACGCGGGGCAAGTGCCGGGTTCATGACCGGTGCCAGCATGTTCACCAGGACCATGCCCAACATGCGCCCTTCCTTGGGCGAGACAAGGACCCATTTGCGCTGTTCTGGTGATAGCGCACCGCCGAGGAACCAGCCCTGCATCCACTTCACATAGTCGAGAGCTTCGTTCAGCGGCTCTTCGGGGGGCAGGTTGAGAATCGCATCGAACCGGCCGCCAGCTAAAATGTTCCATGTGAGGCGCTTGGCCTGCTCGACCTCTCCGGCAGCGAAGAGCGCCTGCGCGGTTTCGATCGTTGCGTCGGGTTGGCGCGATGCCTTCAGCGCCTGCGCCAGCGGATCACCTTTGGCGGCCAACTGCATCACCCATGGGTCGGCAGCGGGATCGCCGGGCGTGCGAAACAGCGACATACGTGCATCGTCGTCAAGCGCGCTGACCCATGATGTTTCGCCGCCAGCCGGCGTGTGACGCTCGATCTGGCTCAGGAGAAGTTGCACGGATCGGTCCCCGGCGGCCGCCATCGCGCCCAGTGCAGGCAACGCGGTCGCGTCATCATCGGCCAGCCATGCCTCTATCGCGGCACCCATCTCTGGCGTGATATGGCTTTCGGCGCTTGCGGGGCGGGTGAAGGACAGTCCGAACAGGACCAGAAAGATAAACAAACTACGCATGACAAACCCTCTACAACGTGACAGCAGGCAGTTTTAGCCGTTCCAGATCAGACCACACCAGCCTGAGCTGAAATCACGACAAAAACCGCCAGCGCATATTGCGCTTCGCAATCAATCCGGCATGCCGGATCGACCGCATTGCGATCTAGCGTACTCAATACGTATTGACCACTAGTTTCCGCCTCTGATCCGCTCGAACCAGTCAAGCGCCAGCGCCGACCATCGCGGCGGGATGCTGTGCCCACCGGGATGAAGCGCCATTTCCAGCATCGTGCCGGACGTGCAGTCGGTCCACTGTCGGGTCAGATAGATGCCCACCTCCCCGTATTCATCCGGGTCATCGCGCAGACATCCATTGGCATCGCGCAACAGATCAAACCCGATGAAGATATTGCCCTGTGTGAACTGGCCGGAGGCGACCGACCTGCCTTCGATCGGGACAACAGGATCGGACCAGCCATGGGTGTGGTGCAGGTAGAACGGCCCTTCGCATTTGTCAGGTAGCGGCAGCCAGAGCATGCCCGCAATGGGCGCATAGGCCGCAAAACGTTCCGGCGCATCGCAAGCGACCCGCCAGGTCATCATGGCACCACCGGAAAACCCGGTCAGCAGGGTGCGGTCCGGCGAGAGCGGGAAAACCGCGCTGGCGGCAGCCAGCACTTCGGTCAGGAAGGCAACATCATCGCGGGCAGCTTCACGTTTCATCGAATTCCACGACCCGCCCTTCATACCTTCGCGAAACGGCAGACCTTGCGGTGCAATGACGGCGTAGCCCCGGTCCAGAATCGGTTGAAGGAGGCCGCGATTGCGCACCACTCCGTTGCCAGTGCCCCCAAATCCGTGGAGAAACACGACCACGGGATGCGGCCCGTCCCCATCCGGCAAGACGATATGATAGGTGCCGCCCGGTGCCTGACAGGGCACCTCCGCCTGGCCACAGGATTGCGCCTGCAGCGGTGGTGCCACCAGGGCGATGACGCAAAACATGATCAGGCGCAGCATGGGAACCTCCCTCAATGAGATCGCGACCATGGGCAATATGGGCGGCGGCGTCAGTTCACAATCTCGCGGGCGACAACCGATCCACCATCAGGGTGCGGCAAACCGCGCCCGCGTGCGATTGGCAAAGGCGACGAGCGACAGCATGACCGGCACCTCGACCAGCACACCAACGACCGTCGCCAGCGCCGCACCGGAATTGAGGCCAAAGAGACTGATCGCGACCGCGACTGCCAGTTCAAAGAAATTGGACGTCCCGATCATGGCGCAGGGCGCGGCAATCCGGTGCGGTACTTTCAGCGCATAAGCTGCGCCATAGGCCAGCGCAAAGATGCCATAGCTCTGGATCAGGATTGGTACCGCAATCAGCGCGATAACGAACGGGTTGGCGAGGATCACCCCGCCCTGCAACCCGAACAGGATCGCGACAGTCGCAATCAACCCGATGATCGACCACGGTTTTACTTGCGCTGTGAAGGCCGCGATCCGCGCCTCCGACCCCAGCGCACGCCGGGTGAGGAAACCTGCCAAGAGCGGCAAGACAACATAAAGCACCGTCGCGGTGACCAATGTCTCCCACGGGACGACGATGTCGGTGACGCCAAGCAGGAACGCGACGATGGGCGCAAAGGCAAAGACCATGATCAGATCATTCACCGATACCTGAACCAGCGTGTAGGTCTCATCCCCGCGGGTCAGTTGCGACCAGACGAAGACCATGGCCGTGCAGGGTGCCGCTCCCAACAGGATCAGTCCTGCGATGTACTGCGCGGCATCTTCCGGGTCGATCCAGGGCGCGAAGACATGATCGAAAAACAGAACCGCGAGAAAGGCCATCGTGAAGGGCTTGATCAGCCAGTTGACGATCAACGTCACCACAAGTCCCTTCGGCTGCCGCGCGACGCCCGATACTGCACCGAAATCGACCCCAACCATCATCGGGTAGACCATCGCCCAGATGAGCACGGCGACAACAAGGTTGATCGAGGCAACCTCAGCCGCAGCGATGAAAGTAACGACGCCGGGCGCGATAAGACCAATGATCATGCCCAGTACCATCGCGGCGGCGATCCAGAGGGTCAGCCAGCGCTCGAACATGCTCATCGCACTGGCCTTCAATTCAATTTGGTTCGTCATCCGGTGCCGCTCCTGCCGGTTCGATCTGTCGGCGTGATGCAATGAAGGGCGATTTTCGATCAGTCTGGTCCGCCAGATTCATCGAAAAACATCCCAGCGCAAGATGGCTGTCATGATCGCCGACCCATCCGGGCCGCAAATCTTGCCTCAGGACGAGGCTTATCAGATACGCGGACAGGTTTGACCCACATCAACGCGCGGCGGCGCACTGCCCACAATACTGATCCCACTTATGGAGAGGAGCATACTGGATGTTCAAGACAATCCTGCTGTCATATGACGGTTCCGATCATGCGCAAAACGCATTGGCAACAGCGCTGACCGTGGCAAAGACCTTCGGCGCAAAACTGGGGGTCGCACACACGCCGCAGATGGACACACCGCCCATTGTTGTCGGTGCATTCGTGGGAATGCTGGAGAAACCCCCCACCCAGGCGCAGATCGCCGAAGCCGGTGAACACGTGCTCGCCGAGGTTCGCAAACAGGCGGATGCTGCGGGCGTTCAACTCGCCTCAACGCATATCGGCAAGGGCGATCCGGCGCAGCACACCCTTTCCGTTGCAAAAGAATTGGACGCAGACCTGATCGTCATGGGGCGGCGCGGACTGGGGGCTGTCGGCTCTCTCGCGCTCGGCTCGGTCAGTCAGGCCGTCTCGCACGGCGCGTCCTGCGCCTGTCTGACAGTGGTTTAGTCTGTCAGCGCTCCGCACACAGGCCCAGCCTGACCAGCAAAATGAAAACGGGCGACCCGATGGGCCGCCCGCTTCGCAGGCAGATACCGCGACAGGTCAGTCGGCGGACGTATTTTTCGGACGATAGTTGGTTTTCTCGGCGATACGGGCCGATTTGCCGCGACGATCACGCAGGTAGTAGAGCTTCGCGCGGCGGACCTTGCCGCGGCGTACGACCGTGATGCTGTCGATCTGCGGCGAATGCAGCGGGAACACACGTTCCACGCCTTCGCCAAAGCTGATCTTGCGCACGGTGAAAGAGGCGGCCAACGTCGAGCCGCCATTGCGCGCGATGCAGACGCCTTCGTAGTTCTGCACACGCGACCGGGTACCCTCGGTCACCTTATAGCCGACGCGGATGGTGTCACCGGCGGCGAAGTCGGGAATATCATTGCCAAGCTCTGCAATATGCTCGGCTTCAAGCTGCTGAAGCAGGTTCATTTCAGTCGTCCTTATCTGTCTCGCCTTTCGCGGCGATGGTGTGCGCATCCGAGAGCTCTCGGTCTTCAGCCGGGTCCGCAGCGGTTGCCTTGGCAACATGCGCCCGCCAGAGGTCGGGACGTCGTTCCTTGGTCAGCCTTTCGCTCTGGTCGGACCGCCATTTGGCGATGTGGGCGTGATGGCCGGACAGAAGAACATCCGGTATCGCGCGCCCCTCCCAAAGCTGGGGCTTGGTATAGTGCGGCGCTTCCAGAAGTCCCGCCGCGAAACTTTCCTCTTCGATGCTTTCCGCATTTCCAAGAACGCGGGGTATAAGGCGGACCGTCGCATCAATCAACGCAAATGCTGCGATTTCCCCCCCGGTCATGACGAAATCGCCCAGGGACACTTCTTCAACGCCGCGCGCATCTAGCACACGCTCGTCCACACCCTCGAAACGACCGCAAAGCAGCGTCAAACCCTCGCACACCGCGAATCGCCGCGCCATGGCCTGATCGAAGCGTTTGCCGCGCGGAGAGAGGTAGATCACCGGCCATTGCCCCCGGTCGACGGGCGCGCCGCGCATCGCATCGTCTATGGCTGCGGCAACAACATCGGGCTTCATCACCATCCCCGCGCCGCCCCCGGCGGGGCTGTCATCGACCGACCGGTGCCTGTCGGTGGCAAAGCGGCGAATGTCAGTCGCCTGCAAGTTCCAGAGCCCCTTCTTCAGCGCCGTGCCCAGAAGCGAGGTGCCGAGCGGGCCCGGAAACATATCGGGAAACAATGTCAGAACCCGCGCTGTCCAGACGCCCGCGATCTCATCATCCTCGACCAGAGACCGGGGGTGGAGCGTTGGGTGTACCGCAATGCGCCCATGGGACCGCAATGTCTTTTTCCCGGGTCCGGTCATGGCAATCAGATACGCGCGTCAAGCCGCGCGCGCATCTCGGCGGCCCGGTCCTCGATCCAGGCGTTGTCCTGCCCGCCGATCAAGAGATACTCGATGCCGCCATTCGCCCAGGATGCAGAGGCAAGGCCAAGCATGTCATCTATGCGCATCGCATCCTCGCCCGCGCCCGTGCGGATCAGGCACAGCGCGACCGGCGTACCGCCGGGACCTTCGAACACGATCTGGACGAGCGGCTCGCCGGAAAATCCAAGCACCTGCGCGCGCAGGAGACGCATATCGGCGAAGGCGCGAAGATCCGCCGCCTGAAGCTCAGTGCCCACAACAGCGCTGGCATTCGCCAGCTGGGCGCTTAGCGCGGCGGCGTCGGTCGGGATCGCGGCAATGGTGTCCTGCGTGTAAAGCGCCTGATAATGGGCGACCTCAGTGCGCCAATCGACGTCCGCACCCGGCACGATCTGCGTGCCACCCCAGCCGATAACGATGCCGATAATACAGGCCGCCGCCAGACCGACCCATCCCCGCCGCGCTGCGGCTCGCGGTGCCCCGGCAGGCGCGGTTGCGATGGAAAGCCGTTCAATTCGGGTCGCATCCGGCAGATCGCGCATTGCTGCGCGCACATGGGCGGCCATTCCATCAAACGCCATCAGGCGCTTTTCCAGCGCAGGGTCGTTCGCGAGGGCCGCCTCGATGCGTTCACGCTCCGGCTCGCCAAGATCACCGGCGACGTAGGATTTCAACATGGCATCGGCAAACGCCATCACTCGGTTCCCTTTATTCTGGCGGGCGCGTCGGCCGAGTTGAGCCAGGCAAGTGCCTTGCGCGCCGTCGCCAGGCGGCTCATGACAGTCCCGATAGGTATATCGAGAATCTCAGCCGCTTCGCTATACTTGAATTGCTGCACATAGACGAGCTCCACAACGCTGCGCTGCGCCTCCGGCAGCTGCATCACCCTCTTAAACACTTCGGTTGCGAAAATATTCGTCTCGACCCCGGGTTTTCCGTCCGCCAGTGCCATCGCCTCCGCCGTATCGAGGCCGCCGGTGCGTCTGATCTGGGCGGCCCGCAGCTCGTTCAGCCAGATCGAACGGCAGATCGTCATCAGCCAGCCCTGAAGACGCCCGTCGTCGACATATTGATCCGCACGCTCGATCGCCCTCAGACATGTCGACTGGGTCAGATCGTCTGCGGTATCGGGGCTACCGGACAGTGACAGCGCAAACCGCCAGACAGATTTCAGATGGGGGCGAATGTTCTCTCCCATCATTTTTTGTCCATGATTTGAGAATGTCATCGAATAATTTCCGCTCTGATCCGTTTCCTACACATGAACCGCGCTGTCGCAACGTCATAACAGGAACCTTTAGGAGGAAGAACATGCTCACACGCATCTGTGCAGTCGCCGTCATCATGGCAGGCACCCTGGCGGGGACCGCCCGCGCAGAAACCTGGACCCTTGATGGCGATGCGTCGCATGTCGCCTTCGGGTCGATCAAGAAGGACAAGATCGGCGAGGTACACAGTTTCAGCGGCCTGACCGGCACCGTCGCCGCCGATGGTACTGCAGAGATCGCCATCGACCTCAGCACGGTGGAGACCAATATCGAAATCCGCAACGAGCGCATGATCGAGCATGTGTTCAAAGGTGCGGGCACTGCAGTCCTGAAGACGGCGGTCGACATGGAAGAGGTGGCCGCGCTTGAGGTCGGCGCATCTACAGTCGTTGATATCGAAGGCACCCTGACCTTCGTCGGCACGGATGTGGAGATCGAGGCGGAGATGTTCGTCATGCGCCTGACCGAGACCGATGTTATGGTCACCACCAATGACATGATCTTTCTCAACACCGAAGATGCAGGCATCACGGCAGGTATCGACAAGCTGATGGAATTGGCCGACCTGCCGGGCATCACACGGACATCGCCGGTCACATTGCGCCTGATCTTCCAGGCTGAACAGAAGAAAGCGGAGGCGGCACCAGCCGCCCCCGCAGCCGAAGTCGCAACCAAGGTCGCGGTGCTGACCGGCGATCCGAAGGCAGGCAAGAAGGTCTTCAGGAAATGCAAGGCCTGCCATTCACTGAAGGCAGGCAAGAACGGCGTCGGACCTTCCCTGCACGCCATCCTCGAACGCCCGGCGGGTGTCGTTGACGGCGCGAAATACTCCGATGCGATGGCAGCATCGGGTCTGACATGGGATGCGGAAACGCTGACAGCGTTTCTGAAGTCACCAAAAGGTCTCGTCAAAGGGACGACGATGTCGTTTCGCGGACTGAAGAAAGATGACGATGTCAGCGACGTGATCGCCTATCTCGCCGAACAGCAATAGGCGCTATTCGCGCATCTCGATATCCTCCGGTGGATCGATCACGATCCGCCCCGCACCCAGGTCCACGGTCGGAACCGCAGCGCGGGTGAAGGGAATGAGGAGCAGTCTGCCATTATCGCTCCGCACAATCTCCAGAAAATCGCCGCCGCCGAAATCATCGACGGAGCGGACCTGACCAACCGGAACGCCGCCTACATCCACTACATCGAGACCGGTCAGGTCGGAATAATAAAACTCATCATCCGGCAATGACGGCATCCGATCACGCGGCACATAAAGGCGCGTGCCGCGCAGCGCTTCCGCTTCTTCACGCGTGGCGACCCCGCCAAGGCGGCAGGAAAACCCGTCCTTGATGGCCTTCAGCGCTTTGACCGTGAAAGACCGCTGGCCATCCTCGGTCGTCAGGGGCGCATATTTGCTTATGTCGCGCGGCTCCGCGCAGAAGGATTTGAGGCGTGCCTCACCGCGCACACCGAAGGCACCGGCAATGGCACCCACGCAGATCAGATCAGTTGGCTTGACGGCGGCCATCAGCGCACCTCCACTGCGACATGGTCTGATCGGGTCTCCCACCCTGCGCGTTCAAGCTCAGGGTCGAGATGCGCCTCCTCCGGCCAGCCGACGCAGAGATAGGCGACAAGCGACCAGCCGGGTTCAGCCTTTAGATCGCGCGCCAGCCTGTCGGTATCGAAGATCGAAACCCAGCCGACGCCAAGACCCAGCGCGCGGGCGCGGAGCCAGAAGTTCATCACCGCCGTGACCACCGAATAGCGCCGCGCCTCGGGCATGGTTCCCGCGCCGAGGCCATCGCCCTTGGAGGTCTCATCGTCACAGAAGACGGCGAACTGCACAGGTGCCTCGCGCATCCCCGCCAGTTTCAGCCCGGCATAGGTCGCGGCCTTGTCATCACGATACCCGGCCAGCGCATCGGCATTTGACACTTCGAAATTGGCCAGAACAGCAGCGCGGGCCTGATCGCTCTCAACAGCCAGTATGCGCCACGGCTCCGACAGCCCAACGGACGGGGCGAGGCGGACCGCCTCCAGGCACTCGGCGACAAGCTCAGGCGCAACCGGATCCGTGCGAAAGCGGCGCACATCGCGCCGCCACCGCATCAGGTCCATCAGATCGCTCTGAAACTCGGCTGAGAATGCCCGCATGATATCCCTCGCGAGGCGCGGCCGGCGGATGCCGGCCTTCGCCCTCAGACCAGCGGGATTACTCCGCCGCCTTCTCTTCTGCGGGTGCTTCATCGGCAGGCGCTTCCTCAGCGGGGGCAGCGGCTGCGGCTGCCGCGGCTTCGGCCTTGTCAGCCTTTTCCTGGGCCCGCTCCTGCGCCTTCTTGCCAGGTTTGGCCTTTTCCATATTGGCGCGCTCTTTCTTGTCAAGCTGGCCGCCCGCTTCGAGGAACCGGCGCACGCGGTCGGTTGGCTGCGCACCAAGACCGATCAGTTCCATCACCCGCTCGACGTTCATTTTCACGCGGTTCTCGTCATCCTTGGCGAGGAGCGGATTGTATGTGCCCAGTTTCTCCATAAAGCGGCCATCGCGCGGCATGCGGCTGTCCGCAGCGACGATCGAATAATGCGGGCGCTTTTTGGAGCCACCGCGGGCGAGACGAATTTTAACAGCCATTCTGATATTCTCCTTGGGTTTTGGTTCGGGCCGGCCGGCCCTTATTTCTGGAACTGTTCATGATGCCTGATGACTTCAGAGATGATGAAGCTCAGGAATTTTTGCGCGAATGCCGGATCGAGATCCGCGTCTTCGGATAGGCGCTGCAGGCGGGCGATCTGCCGTTCCTCCCGCGCCGGATCGGAGGCGGGCAATTCATGCTCCGCCTTCAATTTGCCGACCGCCTGCGTCGCCTTGAACCGCTCCGCGAGCGTGTAGACGAGTATGGCGTCGAGATTGTCGATATGGCCGCGCTGGATAGCGAGGAGATCGGCAGCGCGGGTAGCCGCATCGGTCATTGCAGCGCCTCCTTGGATGGATGACGAAAGACGACGCATTGCTCACCATGCGGTGTCGCCGCGTCCCAGTCAGGCACCGCGCCAAGGCGTTCTGCCAGACGGATCGAGCGGGTATTGCGCGGGTCGATGTAAGACACCGCCGTCTGCCACCCGAGGTCGCGATATGCCCAGGCGCGCGCGGCTTCGGCGGCCTCTCGCACATAGCCCTTGCCCTCATTGTCAGCCGACCAGAGCGTCCAGCCCAGCTCCGCCTCAGGCCAGCCATGGGGGTTCCACGGACCGGTCATGCCCAGCGTCACGTCGGGCTTTGATTTTAGCGCAAAGGCTAAGGTGCCATAGCCACGTAAGGTCCAGTGTCCGATGATACCGGCCAGCGCGCGCCAGCCATTTGCCTCCGTCGGCTCCTGACTGCGAACGAACGCTGCCCGATCGCTCATCACGAAGGGCATCCAGAACGGCAGGTCCCGCTCATCGGGTTTGCGCAGGACAAGGCGCGCGGTCTCCAGCATGGGCGCGGTCATTGCAGCGCCTCCGGGCCGGGGTGAATATAGACGAGGTGATCTGGCAGGCCGTCGCGCGGAAAGCGACGATCAAATGTTGCGCCCATCCGCTCCGCCAGCCGGATCGAGCGATCATTGCCCTCCGAGATGCAGCTTGCAGCCACGGTCCAGCCAAGTGTTTCATAGGCATAGCGGCGCGCGCGAATCGCAGCCTCGAAGGCATAGCCCTTGCCTTCGAACCCATCGACCATCATCCAACCGATTTCGGCTTGTGCCCAGCCTTCGGGATACCAAAGGCCGACCTGCCCGCAATAGGCACCCGATGCCTTTTCCTCGACGGCCCAGAAGCCAAACCCACTCAGGTACCAATGCCCGATCTCTGCCGCGAATTGCCGCCATGCCTCAGCGCGGTTCTTTACCCCACCGCGTAATCTGGCGCGATCCGACGCGCAAAAGGCTGCGAAAGGTTCGAAATCCGCCTCCCGGTTGGGGCGCAGGATCAGGCGTTCCGTCTCGACGGTGGGTGCGTAGGTCATACGGTGTCCTCCCGCGGCAGGGCAAACACATCCCGCGTCACACCGTCAGGGAACGTCTCGCGCCGGTCGACGGCTCCGCCAAGCCGAGCCGCCAAACGCCGCGCGGGCGCGTTTTCGTCCCGCATATGTGTCTCGACAGCAGGCCAGCCGAGATCGTTATAGGCCCAGGCGATGACCGCTCGGCTCGCCTCAGTCGCGTAGCCTTCGCCGCGCGCATGGGGCATCAGCCACCAGGTAAGCTCATGACTTGGCCAGTGATCCGGGTGCGAAAGACCCACGCCGCCGACGGCGTCGGCCTCTCCCTTGCGGCGCATGAGGAAAACACCAAAACCCTTCGCGGCCCAGTGATCCATGTCGCGCTTGTGGATCGCCGCGACTTCCTCATCCGAGCGTCCACCGCGATAACCGCCGACTTTCACATCCGTTACTGCATAGAACGCCCAATAGGTGCCGAGATCGGCCTCCGTCGGCGGCCTCATGTCGAGCCGTTCGGTGGAAAGGGCGGGGTAGGCAGTCATTTCTTTTTGCCAAACCCGCTCAGACCCGGTGGCAGCGCCGGGCCACCAAGGCCGGGGAGGCCGCCGCCTTGCATGCCGCCCGCCGGAGGCAAACCGGGCGCGCCTTCCGGACCGCCCATCATCGCGGGGTTCATGCCGCCTTTGCCGAACATCTGGGACAAGGCACCGCGCATCATGCCTTTTTTGCCCATCTTGCCCATCTTCTTCATCATGTCCGCCATCTGACGGTGCATTTTCAGAAGACGGTTCAGTTCCTGCACATCCATGCCGGCACCTGCCGCGATACGTTTCTTGCGGCTGGCTTGCAGGATCTGCGGATTGCGACGCTCCTTCTTGGTCATAGACTGGATCAATGCCACCTGACGGCGGATGATCTTGTCGTCGAAATTGGCGTCTTCCATCTGCTTGGCGATCTTGCCCATGCCCGGCATCATGCCCATCAGGCCCTGCATGCCGCCCATTTTCTGCATCTGCTCAAGCTGGCCCTGAAGGTCGTTCATGTCGAACTTGCCCTTCTGGAACCGCTTCATCATCTTTTCGGCCTGTTCGGCCTCGATGGTCTCCTGTGCCTTCTCGACGAGGCTGACAATGTCGCCCATGCCAAGGATACGGCCCGCGATGCGCGAGGGGTGGAACTCCTCCAGCGCATCCATCTTCTCGCCCGTGGCGACGAACTTGATCGGCTTGCCGGTGACGGCGCGCATGGAAAGCGCCGCGCCGCCACGCCCATCGCCATCCATCCGGGTCAGAACGACGCCGGAGATGCCGATGCGATTATCGAAATTCTCCGCCGTGTGCACGGCGTCCTGACCGGTGAGGCCATCTACGACCAGCAGCGTCTCATGCGGCTTTGCCACATCGCGCACCGCCTCGACCTGGCTCATCAGCTCATCATCGATGGAGAGGCGTCCGGCGGTGTCCAGAAGATAGACATCATAGCCGCCCATCGTTGCCTGCTGCTTGGCACGTTTGGCAATGGCGACCGGGTCCTGCCCCTTGACGATCGGCAGCGTGTCGACCCCGATCTGCATGCCAAGAATGCCAAGCTGCTCCATCGCGGCCGGGCGATTGACGTCGAGCGAAGCCATGAGGACACGCTTGTTTTCACGCTCCATCAACCGCTTAGCGATCTTGGCGGTCGTCGTCGTCTTGCCTGACCCCTGCAGGCCGACCATCAGGATCGGCGCGGGCGGGCTGTCGATCCGCAGGCGGCCCGCCTCGGCATCATCGCCGGACAGCATCGCCGTCATCTCGTCATTAACGATCTTGACGACCTGCTGGCCGGGCGTCACGGATTTGGTGACCGCCTGACCCGTGGCCTTTTCCTGCACCTTGGCGATGAAATCGCGCGCAACGGGGAGCGAGACATCAGCCTCCAGCAGCGCGACACGCACCTCGCGCAGCGCGGTGGAGACATCCGCATCGGACAGCGCACCCTGTTTGGTGAGCTTGTCAAAGACGCCGCCGAGGCGTTCGGACAGTCCTTCGAACATGCCTGCTCTCCTCTCCAACCGGGCCGCACAACGCGACCGGAAAACAAATCTGCCCCGGCGGGCGCAACGCGCTGGCCGGGGGCGATCCCTGTCCGCGACAAGGACCGGAAGCATCAGAAGCTTCCGCAAGAGATGGGCATCTAGCGCATGTGACCGATGACGTCAATTGGAACCGGGTGCCGCGCGACTGGCCAGAGATGGCACATCTGCACCTCGCCGCGGGCATGCCGGTCGCCGGGCGCGTACCAGCAGACGCGGCGCCCGCCTCCTCAGGCGGGTTGCAATCTTCCCGGACGTTCATCAATCGGCAGGTGAACGATGGCCGAAAAGGCCCCGACACCGATGCCGATCCACCAGACAAGCTCATAGCCGCCAAAATTGTCGGCACCATTATAGGCGTCATAGAACATGCCACCCATCCAGACTCCGATGAAACTGCCGATCTGATGGCTGAGAAAGATGATGCCGTAGAGCGTGCCCATGTACCGCAGGCCATAGATCTGACCGACAAGCCCGGATGTCAGCGGCACCGTCGCCAGCCACAACATACCCATTAGCGCCGAGAACAGCAGCACCGTCGCGGGCGTCATTGGCACCATCACGAAGACGATGCACACCACGACGCGGCCCGCATAAATGCTGGCAAGCAGGTTCTTTTTCGAGTACCGCCCGCCCAGTCTTCCAGCATAAAGTGTGCCTGCGATATTGGCGAACCCGATCAGGCCAAATGCCCAGGCACCAAGTTGCGCCGTCGTCGTCACACCGACCGACGCCAGAAGGCTATCGGCGGAGATCGGGCCGCAAATCTCCGTCACCAGTGCCGGGAAATGGGCGGTGAAGAACCCGATCTGATAGCCGCAGGAGAAAAATCCGAGGAAGAGCAGAATGAAACTCGGGTCACGAATGGCACCGCTGACGGCCTGCCCCATCGGCGCGCCGACCGTCCCGCTCGTCTCTGCCGCCGGTACCTTCAGCAGAGGCAGTATCAGGAGGAGGCCAAGAACGATGATGCCAAGGATCCAATAGACCTCCGACCAGCTATAGGATTGCAGCAGAGTGGCCACGAGAGGCGGGCCGATGATCTGACCAATCGACCCCGCCGCCGTCGCGATGCCCAGCGCCATGGAGCGGTTTTCATCAGACGTCGTGCGCCCGATCATGCCGAAGACGACCGCGAACCCGGTGCCGGAGACACCAAAACCGATCAGAACCGCCCAGACCTGATGCCCCTCCGGCGTGATCGAAACAGCGCTGAGGGCCATCCCCGCAAAATAGACCAGCGTGCCGATGAACAGCGCCTTGCGATTGCCGAAGCGTTCCGCAATCGCGCCGAATATCGGCTGGCCGATCCCCCAGGCAAGGTTCTGGATCGCGATGGCGAAGCTGTATTCCGTCCGCAGCCAGCCGAGATCAGCGGCAATCGGGATCTGGAAGACGCCGAACGAGGCCCGCGCCCCGAACGACACCATCAGGATCAGCGCCCCTGCGATCAGAACAGGTGTCCAGAGGCGGCTTGTGTCATTCATCGCGGTATCCTTCATTTCCAGCCACAGTCAGGACGTGGCCGGTCAAGGTCAAATCAGTTTTCGATGGCTCTCACATCACCAATTCTGATCCGGGCGGCGCGGCCATGGGAACGTGGTGCCATGCACGGCCCTTGCGACAGGTGACAGGATTTGCACTATCGTCAGGCATATTGAGGGGACTTTCATGCCAGACGGGCCATTGACCAAATATCGCGAGATGATCGCATCCGGGGCGCTGAACGATGACATGGCGCAGCGGCTGGCGCTGGAAAAACTGCAGCTCCTGCACACAAGGCTGAAGGACTATGACCCGTGGAAAGGCAAGCGCGTCGCGCGGGGTATTTTTGGTTGGGGACGCGAGGCGGCGAAGAAAGACAGCGACCTCAACGGTCTTTACATCTATGGCGGCGTCGGGCGCGGCAAGTCGATGCTGATGGACCTCTTCTTCGAACGCGCGACAATCAAACTGAAGCGCCGCATCCATTTCCATGCCTTTATGCAGGAAGCCCATGCAGGCATCCACGCAGCACGGCAGGCGGGCGATGATGACCCGGTGAAAACGGTCGCCAAGGCGATTGCGCGCGAGGCGACGTTGCTCTGCTTTGACGAGATGCAGATCACCGATATCACCGATGCGATGATCGTCGGTCGCCTGTTCGAGAAACTGTTCAAGCGCGGGACCGTCGTGGTGACAACATCCAACCGCCCGCCCGATGATCTCTACAAGGACGGGTTGAACCGCCAGATTTTTCTGCCCTTCATCGCGATGCTGAAGGAAAAGCTGGACCTGCATCTTCTGGAAAGCCCGACCGATTACAGGCAAGAGCGTCTGAAGGGACAGGAAGTGTATCATGCACCCCTTGGTCCTGACGCCGACAGCGCCATGGATGAGACCTGGGATGGCCTGACGGGCGGGCAGGCGGGAACGCCGCTCATCCTTCAGGTGACGGGCCGCGATGTGGCGATCCCGCGCTTTCACTCGGGCATCGGGCGCGCGTCATTCGCTGATCTCTGTGCCAAACCTCTCGGCGCAGCGGATTACCTGACCCTGGCCAGCGCCGTTAGTACCTTGATGATCGACCATATCCCGCAGCTCGGCGTGCATAACGCGAATGAGGCAAAGCGCTTCGTCACTCTGGTCGACGCGCTGTATGAAGCGAAGACGCGCCTCGTCTGCTCCGCCGATGCGGAGCCCGAGGCGCTCTATCCTGAGGGCAAGGGCGCGTTCGAGTTTGAGCGCACGGCATCGCGGCTCTCGGAAATGCGCTCCGCCGACTGGACGGGGCACTGAAGATCAGAACCGCTCCGCCCGCAGCACCTCGCAATCGGTGACGGCGACGACGCCGATATGGCGCTCGACAATGGCGAAGGCGGCCTCCAGCAACTCATCGACCCGCTCTGGCCGGATGATACAGACCACGGCCACCATGCCACCTGCCGACGAGACCTGGCCCGCGCGGTCCCACTCGCCCGACCGGCCCGATCCGCCCTTTACGGGAAGCACCGTGAAACCATGGATATCAGCTTCGATCAGGGCCTTTACCAGGCGACGACGCATCGGTGCCTCGATGATTATCTCCACGCGTTTCGCCTTGTGCATCTGCATGGGCTTAACCTCCGATTGCGCTGGCGATTGCCGTGTAAATGGGAATACCAAGCGTCAGGTTGAACGGGAACGTCACACCAAGCGACAGCGTCAGGTAGATCGACGGGTTCGCCTCCGGCAACGCCACGCGCATCGCGGCCGGTACGGCGATATAAGACGCGGATGCGGCCAATACGCCCATCATCGTTATGCCTCCGACCGACAGCCCCAACAGGACACCTGCACTGATGCCGATCACCGACCCAATCAGCGGCATCAACACGCCAAACAAAACCAATAACGGCGTCATGGCCCCGCGCGCCGCGCGCAGGCCCCGCCCTGCGACCAACCCCATATCGAGAAGAAAGAGGCAGAGGACACCCTTGAACGGGGCAACGATGAAGCTGTCGATGTCGGCCAGCCCCTTCTCGCCCGTGGCCGCCCCGATGGCGAAGGAGCCGAGCAGCAGGACGATGGAGCCGTTCAGCAGGATCTCGCGCCAGAGATCGCTCTCCATCTTCTGGCCACCCTTCCCGCGCGAGACGAGCCAGAGCGCGGAAAGGATCGCAGGTGCCTCCATCGCCGCGGCGACAGCGACCATATAGCCTTCGTAATCAATGCCCTGGGATGTCAGCGTCGTTGTACCCGCCACGAATGTGACGATGGAGATGGAGCCATAGTGCCCCGCCACCGCCGCCGCGTCGGTGACCGACAGACGGGTCATGAGCCGCAAGAGCGCAAATGCGATGAAGGGGATGACAAAGGACAGGACGACGCCAGCGGCCAGCGAGGCCAGAAGCGTCGCATCAACCCCATGGGCCGCGACGCTGACACCACCTTTGAACCCGATGGCGAATAAGAGGTAGATCGACAGCGCTTTCGCCGCCGCCTCGGGGATCGACAGGTCCGACCGCGCCAGCGCAGCAAAGAGGCCAAGTGCAAAAGAAAGAATGATCGGCGACAACAGATTGTTCGCCGCAAGCGTGAAAACGCCGTCCATAAGCCCGCCCCGGTCGGTTGCCGCAATGCTTGTTGCGCGCAGCATAGGGGCCGGCACGGGAAGATCAATGCACCGCCAGGCGGACGACGCGGGGCTGGGTTTCCCCGGCGCGCACGCTAAACTCGGACCAGTGCCATGAAGGACCTTGCCATGTATCGCCCCATCCGCCTCGCCATCGTATTTCTGTTTCTGCTCGCTGCCCCGGTTGCCGGGCAGATCGCCGCCGCTGACCGCGCTGCGGCGCTGAATGATGCCTTCGCGCGTCTCGGAGCGGCAGAGACGCGCGAAGCGGCCGACGAAGCCGAACGGGAGGTATGGACATTGTGGTTCATCGGACCCGACGCGGCAGCCACCGCCACCCTCCGCCGCGCGAACAGCGCTATCCAGACAAGTGCCCTGAACGAGGCGCATGGCCTGCTGGATGATCTGGTCGCCGATCAACCCGATTTCGCCGAAGCCTGGAATCAGCGCGCCTTCGCGAAATTCCTCAAGGGGGACCCGTTCGGCTCCCTCCTCGATATCGAACAGACATTGGCTCGCGAACCCCGGCATTTTGGTGCCCTCGCAGGGCGCGCGCGCATCGAAGCCAGCCTCGGCAAACTCAGCGAAGCCACCCGCACGATGGGAGAGGTCGGCAAGATCCACCCCTGGATGGCCCGCCGCAGCACCATCCCGGCCGACCCGATGCCGCCGGAGTTGGGCGAGAAGCTCTGAGAACACGCAGAAAGCTCTCCCGGACCCGATCCGGGACGCCAGCACAGCGAAGCGAATGCTCGTCCAGAAAAAGCGCCAGTGATGCGCTCTGAGAGCAACGTTCGGCCCTCGACGAGCGCATCAACCGGTCTGACCGGCACGACTTATGGCACCGCGCACATACACCCCACCGCGACCTTCACCGTCGCAACGCTCTCGGCCCGGGGAAGAGCCGAACGCTGCCCGTGCTGGTCGCACGGTCTTAGGGTGATCCGAAGGCGGTGAACGCGGCGTTTGCGAAGATTGAGGCGGCGGCGGCCCGCTTTGGTCAGATTGCCGAAACAGTCGACAAGGCGCTGATTGAAACAGAAATCGAACGGCTGAGATCGGAGCTTGAAGCCCTGAAAGGCAACCGCCTCAATCGCGCACTCGATGTCTTGGCGGATGAGGGTCTGAAAGCGGCGATACGGACGACCGAGCGCTCAATAAAGTGGATCATTCGTGGCACAGTCATTTATGTCTTCGGAGACGACCTCGTCAGAACACTACCTGAATTGCTGAAGGGGTTGGAAAGTAGGGTGAGGTGCCGGATCAGGTCCGGGACGGGCTGAACCGGCGGCTACCGCCCCGGACCTGACCCGAGACCCCCACACTGCCTCCCTCACAAATACTTCTCCGCTTCCTTGCGCGCGAAAGCCTTCATACCATTGCCATATTCGGCCAGAAACGCCCTCACCCGCTCCGGGTCGCGCTTGGAGAGCGACCGCAGCCACCAGGCGACGGCTTTCTGAATGAACCATTCGTGGTCCGGGACGTACCCGGCGGCCCAGCCAAGGATGCGCTCGCGGTGGGCGAGATCAGCCGCTGAGGGGTGGCGGCCCTTGCTCCAGGGCAGAGTGAAGACGAGAGCGGCGCGGCGGGTCCATAAGTTCGGGTCGGTGGTCCATCGCCCCACCTCGTCCAGTCGTTCGGGATGGGCTGTCAGGCGGCGAGCCCCTGCGCTGGCGGAATGGTCTGCGATGGCCCAGGCGTCGAAATCGGGCACCCATGACGTGATCAGCGCCCAGACCTGGCCATCATCGGGGATACGCGCCTGGGTCAGCAATTTGCCCGCCGCGATACGCGCCTCATGAATGTCGGAGCGCCAAAGCGCGTCGGCAAGTGACACCCGCCCGGACATATCCAGCGTACCGCGCCAGCCTTTTACCAGCCGGTCGATGTCGCCGTTGCTGACGCCCAGATGCAGGCGTCTCGATTTGTGATAAGCCGCCTGCGCTGCCGCCCGGCTCGTATCGCCCAGCGCCCTCAGGGCACTGAGCGCTTGATCACCGCTCAGGTCAGAATTTGGCATTCACCCGCGGCAGCATGGCAATGCGCAGAACACCGTTGCCTTCCTTGCGGTCGCCATAAAGCTTGCCGTTCTTCACCCAATATTCCATCAGCCCGCCCCGGAAGGGCACGCGCAGTCGACCGTCTTTGGTGATGACGCCCTTGCGGCGGAAGGCGGTCGCGGTCTTGCCCCATGGCTCATATGGTGCATGGAGGCTCATAACCTCCACCGCGCCCGTCGGCTCGATCTTCAGCACATAAAGATCATGGCACCATTTGCCTTCCCACGCGGCGCTGCCCCACTTACCGGAATACCGCGCCCATTCCGAGGGCACATCGGCTTCAGGTTCTTGAATCTGCGCTACCGTGAACAGATCGACCGTGTAGCAATCATCCACGACCGTCTTGTCATAGGGCGTTGGCCCCGCCTTCTTTACCGTCGGCGTGCAGGCGGCAAGGCCCACGACCACCAACGCGGCCAGTCCAGCCGCCCACATTGATTTCACTCGCATATCTCATCCTGTATAGCAGGCATCTGCTCGATGCGCTGTCACGCAGGGGCACATTACTCCACCGTAACTGATTTGGCGAGGTTTCTGGGCTGGTCCACATCGGTGCCCTTGGCCACGGCTGCGTGATAGGCGAGCTGCTGCGCGGGCACAGCATAAATGATGGGTGCGATGAACGGATCGAGCATCGGCATCTCCACGACGCGCCAGGCATCTTCACCAGCCATCGCGGCTCCGTTTGCGTCCGTGAAGAGCGCAACCTTGGCACCGCGCGCCATGACCTCCTGCATGTTGGAAACGGTCTTGTCGAAGACATTGTCCGTCGGGGCCATCACCACCACCGGCACCGCATCGTCAATGAGCGCGATAGGGCCGTGTTTCATCTCGCCGGAGGCATAGCCTTCTGCGTGAATGTAACTCAACTCCTTCAGTTTCAGCGCGCCTTCCAGCGCCAGCGGATACATGGAGCCACGTCCGAGATAGAGCACGTCGCGGGCACCCGCGATCTCGCGCGCCAGTGCCTCGATGGCACTGTCGAGCGACAAGGCTTCGGCGAGACGGCGTGGCACCTCTGCCAGCAGCGCCACGAGCCGTGCCTCTTCGCCTGCATCGATCTTTCCGCGCTGACGGGCAGCGAGAATGGCCATGGTCGCCAGCGTGATAAGCTGGCACGTGAACGCCTTGGTAGAGGCAACGCCAATTTCCGTCCCGGCCCTGATCGGCAGCACGATGTCGGAGCCCCGCGCGATGGAGCTTTCGGGCACATTCACGACCGACAGGACATGTTTGACCTGCCCTTTCGCATAGTTGAGCGCGGCAAGCGTGTCCGCCGTCTCGCCGGACTGGCTTACAAATATCGCGGCACCGCTTTCGTTCAGCGGCGGTTCGCGATAGCGGAACTCAGACGCGATCTCGATTTCGACCGGGATCCTCGCGAGGCTTTCGAACCAGTATTTCGCCACATGGCAGGCATAGAAGGCCGTTCCACAGGCAACCAGCGACAGCCGATCAAGCGCAGTAAAATCAACCTCTTCCGCAGGCGACACGATGCGTGTGCGGCCAGGGTCCAGATAGGCGGACACGGCATAGCTGGCGACGGTTGGCTGTTCGTGGATTTCCTTGGCCATGAAGTGCCGATATTCGCCCTTGTCGACGAGAACGCTGTCAACGGACACGGTGCGAACCGCACGCTTCGTCACTACACCCGCCTCATCATGTATGATCACGCCATCGCGTCGCACGACCGCCCAGTCGCCTTCTTCCAGATAGGAAATGCGGTTGGTCAGCGGTGCCAGCGCCAACGCATCGGAGCCGACAAACATCTCCCCCTCGCCATAACCGATGGCCAGCGGCGATCCGCGCCGCGCCGCGATGATCAGATCATCCTGACCTTCGAACAGAAAGCACAGCGCGAATGCCCCTTCGAGCCGGGTCAATGTGGCTGCGGCAGCATCCTCCGCCGACAAGCCACCCTGCATCAGATGGGCGCAGAGCTGTGCGATGGTTTCGGTATCGGTATCGGACTGGAAATTGCGCCCGGCAGCCGTCAGTTCAGCACGCAGTACCTTATAGTTTTCTATGATTCCGTTATGGACGACGGCTACATCGCCCGCCTGGTGGGGGTGGGCATTCCCCTCGGTCGCCGCGCCATGGGTGGCCCAGCGCGTATGGCCGATGCCGATCTTGCCAGCAATAGGTTCCTGCTGGATCAGGTCGGCCAGCATCGCCAGCTTGCCAACGGCGCGTCGGCGGGCTAGCGCGCCTTCCTCCAATATCGCGAGGCCCGCGCTGTCATATCCGCGATATTCAAGACGCTTCAGCGCATCCACAATGACCGGTGCCGCGTCGCGCTTGCCAACGATTCCAATAATTCCGCACATTCAGAGTGCCCCCTTCTTCTTCTGGCCTGCCTTCTTCATCGCCAGCAACTTTGACCGCAATCGGGCACCAATTCCCGGTTTTTCCACAAGCGGACTGCGTCCGACCGCCAATGCACCCGACGTCACGTCAGCCGCCACCACAGATCCGCCGGCAATATATGCCCCCTCTCCGATGATCACGGGTGCGATCAATGTCGAATTGCTGCCGACGAAGGCACCTTCGCCCACCGTCGTCGGATATTTGAAGACCCCATCATAATTGGCAGTGATGACGCCCGCCCCCATATTCGCACCTGCGCCGACCGCCGCGTCCCCGACATAGGCCAGGTGGTTGGCCTTCGCGCCCTCAGCAAAGGTTGCATTCTTGACCTCCACGAAATTACCGATCCGCGCCTTTGGCCCAATGTCGGCACCGGGACGCAGTCGCGCGAAGGGGCCGATGATTGCGCCCGATGCAACTGTGCAGCCCTCCAGATGGGAATGCCCGCGGATCACCGCACCATCCGCTACCGTCACACCGGGTGCGAAGATCACGTTAGGCTCTACAGTCACATCCCGGCCAAGCACGGTATCATGCGAAAACCAGACCGTGTCCGGCGCGATCAGCGTTGCGCCTTCGGCCATGGCACGGGTCCGCGCGCGGGCCTGAAATGCGGCCTCCGCCGCAGCAAGATCAGCACGGGAATTGACGCCCAGCGTTTCCGCCTCTTCGCATTCGACCACAGCGGCGCTGAACCCTTTTGCACGGGCAATGGCTACGATATCGGTGAGGTAATACTCACCCTTCGCATTGTCGTTGCCAACAGCACTGAGCCAGTCGAGCATGTTGGCCGCACCGGCGATCATGACACCCGAATTGCAGAGGTTGATGGCGCGCATCTCCTCGGATGCGTCCTTGGCCTCGACGATTGCCTCCAATGCGCCGTTGGCAACCACGAGGCGGCCATACCCGCCCGGCGTTTCGGCCACAAAACCCAGCACGACGATATCTGCGCCCTTGGCACGCGCCTCGGCCATCGCGCGCAGGGTCTCGGGCCGAATGAACGGCGTGTCTGCATAAAGGACAACCGCATCGCCCTCAGCTCGGGCGAGGGTTTCGCGGGCGGCGAGGACGGCATGTGCGGTACCAAGACGATCGGTCTGCTCTGCTATCGTCGCGTCTTCACGTTCTTTGCGAGCAGCAACAGACACAGCTTCACCACCGGCTCCGACCACGACCGCGAGCTCCGCCGGGTGGATCGCCTCAGCCGCACGCAGCGCATGCGCCAGCAGCGACAGGCCACCGACGGCATGCAAAGGTTTCGCCATCGCGGATTTCATCCGCGAGCCTTCGCCCGCTGCCAGAATGACGGCAGCCCCAATTCGTATTTCGCTCATAGCATTTGCATAACCCGAAAGCGGGATGCGGCAAAGAAGATGACATTGCAAATCCGCACAGAGCGAACCGCAAATGGAATTTCATGGGGCCAGCGGTCCGATAATGCGAATAGGCCGTTCCCACGGCAACCACAGGACGATAAGACGGTGCCACGACAGGGGAGCATGGCGTGACCAAGACTGCGATTTTTGATCTGGACGGCACCCTGGTTGACACGGCGGACGACCTGATCTCGGCGATGAATGCCATCGCCGACCGGTTCGATCTGCCGCAGATTGACCCGGCGGAGGCCCGGCCCGTTGCCGGACGTGGTGGGCGGGCGCTGATGCGCCATGCGGCGTCCAAGGTCGGACGCGAGATGACCGATGATCAGGTCATCGTCGCCTATCCACCCTTTCTTGACGCCTATGAGGAACGGATCGCCGATCAGAGCCGGTATTTCCCCGGCGCGTCGGAAACCGTCGATCACCTTCTGTCCGATGGATGGAAAGTCGGCATCTGCACCAACAAGCCCGAACGCCTCGCCCGGATTCTGATGACGACGCTGGGCGGGTTCGAACGCTATGGCGCGCTTCTCGGTGCTGACAGTCTGCCGGTGCGCAAGCCCGACCCCAAACATATCTGGGAGACGATCCAAAGGCTCGACGGAGCTCGTGACATGGCGATCATGATCGGCGACACGGAGACCGACCGCAAGGCGGCGGCGAATGCCGGTATTCCCTGCGTCCTCTACGAGCATGGGTTCTCAACGACGCCGATCGCCAATCTGGCACCCGAGGCGATCTTTTCAGACTATGCACATCTGCCCGAGGTCCTGACCGGCCTTCTGCCCAAAACCGCTTGACGCGCTGCCTGCCGGGTTCTATCCACCGCCACGTTTGGGACGTTAGCTCAGTTGGTAGAGCACAGTGTTCACATCGCTGGGGTCACTGGTTCGAATCCAGTACGTCCCACCAAAGCGCTTTCGCCAGAAAGCAAGCCGCCCGGTCCGCAGAAGTGCTGAGCGGCAGCGGTTTCGCAGAAACCGCGAGAGCTTTCACGGTTCGAACTTCGTCACGAACGCTCCACCAAGCGTTTTTGCATGGCGAAAACGCGGCGACATCGCTCACGAACTTAACAACCATACGGCAGGCGTTGACAGAAACACTGAAAGCCTTGG
>JBCCDJ010000012.1:0-145744 GCA_039030855.1 Pseudomonadota bacterium | reverse complement strand
GGCTCTCAACACTGCGGCCAGCTCGCGCCAACGCAACCAATTGTTCCCTAAATTCCGTGGGGTACGGGTTCCTCGTTCTTGGCATGAAAAACACTCTCCTTCATCAGTGAAAAAGTGTCCATCAAACCGGGGGAACTCCAAGGACCGCCGCTGAAGGGCTGGAATCTCTAAGCCCATAACCGTCTATCAAACCGGGGGAACTCCAAATCCAACATAGCGGTGGACCAGTTCAGTTGGGAAGGCTCAATCTTCTGGTTCAAGTCGGTTCAGTCAGACAAACCTTAGCGGCGGGCCGCAATCGCATATATGAAATCTCCATCACCCTGCTGTGGTGCAGCGCGTAGCAAGAGGGTGGGCGAACATATGTGAGCGCAAGTAGCGATTCATACAATCGGGTAGTATTTCATCAACTCTTTGTCCCACCATGGATCAGGAGAAAATCTATCTGCGAGGTAGTCGATCAGTGCGCGCACCCGCTTTGGCAGTGCGCGACTTTCCGGAAATACAACATAGGCAGCATTGTCGGACCAGATATGGTCAACAAATAGCGGTTCCAGTTTGCCGGAGAGAATGGCGTCTGTGCAGATGAATGTTGGTTCAACTGCGATGCCCAGCCCCTGTTCAGCCGCAGCACTCAGGACGTCGCCGTTGTTGCAGGTCATGGCGCTATGCATTTCGACGCTGCCCGCGCTTCCCTCCGGGCGGATGAAGTCCCAAGTTACCTTTGGACCACGGTGACGATAACTCAGAGTTGGAAAGCGCTTCAGGTCTTCTGGTGTTTCCGGTCGGCCTATGCGGTCTAGCAGCATGGGTGACACGGTTGGCAAATGTCGGATCTTCGTCAATCGTTTTGCAATCATCGAACTGTCTGTCAGGCGGCCAATTCGGATAGCCAGGTCAAAACCCTCTTCGATCAGATCGACGCGCCGATCACTCAAATCCAGCTCGATTTGCACCTCCGGGTTCTTTGTTTTGAAGTCCAGAAGGATGGGAGCAAGGTGCCGCACGGAAAACGTCAGTGGCGCTGCAACCCTGATCCGCCCTGTAATCTGCCCGCCACTGTCCTTCAAACTGGTTTCGGCTTCTTCAAGATCGGAAAGGATCTGCTTGCAGCGTTGGTAGAACGTCTGTCCCTCATCGGTGAGTGCCATGGTGCGTGTTGTGCGATGGATCAACGCACTGCCCATGCGCGTCTCCAAGTCCTTCAGCCTGCGACTGACCGCGGAGAGCGCCAGTCCACTTCGATGTGCTGCCTCAGTCAGCGTGCCTGCATCGACAATGGCAACAAAGGTTTCGATTTCCTCCAAACGAGACATTTATTCTCCAAATGGCAATAATGTATTCTCTAAATCGCGGATACTCCGCCTTGTAGCAAGTGTTATTGGTTCTCACACACCAAAGATTGGAGAGCCTGACATGAAATTCCTTCGCATTGACGCAAGTGCCCGCCGGGACGGGGCCCACACACGAGACCTTATGGATGCTTTCATCTCCGGGCTGGATGGAAAGATTTCAGTCCAGACACGTGATCTGCTTGATCCGATCCCACATGTCGATGAGGCATGGCTTACGGCTAATTTTACATCAGAAGACGACCGCCACCCAGAGCATCAGCAAGCCCTTACGCTGTCTGACACGCTTATTGCAGAGATCGAAGCTGCAGATACCTTGTTGATCGGTCTCCCGGTTTACAATTTTGGTGTGCCTTCTGCATTGAAAGCCTGGATCGACCAGGTGTGCCGCGCACGTCGCACATTTGCCTACTCCGAGAATGGACCCGTAGGTCTGCTCAAGGGCAAACGCGCGATAGTCTTCTATGTATCCGGCGGTACTCCAATGGGATCGGACATTGATTTCGCCAGCGGCTACCTGCGACATGTTCTTGGTTTCATTGGCATCACGGATGTGCAGATGATTGCGGCCGATCAACACATGATGAACGATCAAGCCGTCGAGCACGCACGTGCAGCCGCTCACGACCTGGCCGCGTCTTTCGCGAAGGCCGCTGCTTAAACAAGGACACCGCAGATGGGACACATGATTGCAGGAAGTTGGGTTGCCGATACTGACACCCTCGACAGCACGTCCAAAGAGGGTCACTGGCAACGGACACCAAGCGTCATTCGATCGTGGATCGGTCGGGATGTAGACCTTCCCGCCGAAAGGGATCGATATCACCTCTATGTGGCGTGGAACTGCCCCTGGGCGCATCGCGTTCTTTTGGTGCGCGCGATCCTTGGTCTGGAAGACATCTTGCCAGTGTCGATCGTTGCTCCCAGACGCACCGAGGAAGGATGGGTGTTTGAGCCATCCTCAGGCTATGCTGATCATCTGAACGGCCATGATGCGCTGCATGAGGTCTATGCAAGGGGACAGAATGACTACGATGGTCGTGTGACTGTTCCCTTGTTGGTAGACAGCAAGACGGGACAGCTGGTCTCAAATGAATCATCCGATTTGATGCGCATGTTGCCGGAGGCGTTCGGCGCGTTGTCTATGAGTAAAATCGATCTCTACCCGACAGAGCGTCGTGCAGAGATTGATGATTGGAACGACCGAGTGCATCGCGGTTTGAACAACGGGGTGTACCGGGCGGGTTTCGCCCAAACGCAAGAGGCCTATGATGCGGCGATCGAGGATGTCTTCTCGACATTGGACGCTCTGGAACAGCAGATTGCAGGCAAGGATTTTGTCCTCGGAGAAGCGCTGACAGAAGTAGACCTTCGCTTGTTTCCGACACTTGCGCGTTTTGATGTTGCGTATCACACAGCGTTCAAGTGCACCCGTAAGCGTCTGATCGATTACCCGGAGCTCTGGGATTACGCGCGTCGCATCTATGCCTTGCCGGGTGTCAAGAGCACAGTGAAGTTCGACATCTATCGACAGGGATATTTCTCACCGTCGCCAAAACGAAACCCTCTCGGGATAGTCGCCACTGCGCCCGATATTTCTTGGGACCAAGAATAGATACTGCGACAGTTTGAGAACCCAGAGCGGTCATCAGTGCCAGCGCAGCGAATTGGCGCTTCGCCCCCGACTGTGCATTCGCTGACCCCACGATTGCAGCACTGCATCAAGTGGCCGGTTCGGCGTCCCGCGGTTGCGAAATTGCGTCTGGTCCCGAACGGCAGCATTGGGCCGCAACCGACGCTCGCCTGGTTAGCGATCAGCGTCCACTTCGCAACGCCGCAAATGGCGGGATAGAGCCCACCATGACCGATGCTGCGGTTTGAACGAATGGCGGCTTTGCCGGATAGGTTACTCCGCGCTTATGCCCGTAGCGACCTTGCCGATTGCTGCGACGAATGCTGCCCGCTCTTCTTTGTCCAGAATTGTCAACATGGCAGTTGCATTGCGCAGATCCTGACGCAGAATTGCATCCAGAACAGATTGACCGCCAGCGCTTAGCGAAAGGGCTGTGGCGCGTCTATCTGCTTCATCAACGGAAGTCGTAATCAGCTTCTTGCGTGTCAACGCTTTGATCGCCGTTGACATCGTGGTGCGTGGAACCGCGAGACGGTCGGCAATAAATGACGGTCGGCACGGCCCATCTGCTCCCAATGTTCTCAGAATATTGAAATAAAGCGGGTTGAACGGAATGCGGCCTTCGGCGGGTGCCCCTTGGCGGCCAGCCACCAAGAGGGCACGGATTATGCCGTTCACATGGCCCGCCAATGCGCTGGCTAGGTCATCGTCAATTGGAGAGCTGTCATTTTTCATTAGTACGGACTGCGCATTACCTTGAATTGATGCGGATTACGTACTAAATGATGCGTAACCCGCATCATTATCCAAGGAATTGAGTTATGCGCAACCTTCTTCTCATTCTCGCACTCGCCACAGTCGCCGCCTGTAGCAGTTCCAGTCCGCCAGACGCACCCCCACCGCTGACAGAGGCCCCCGATGTTGCCACATCAGGATTCGAGACGGCATATGTAGAAGAAACAATCCCGATGTCCGTGCCTGAACTCCGTGCGTTCATGCAAGAACAGCCTTTGATTTCATTCCTCCAACCTACAGAGAATATCGCAAATCCCGTTGCTGCTGAGGTTTTGCAGGGTACTTGGGGAGAACCGGGTGCGATCCGTTGGTTGCGCCTTGCGGACGGTCATTACGTGATTGAACGCATCGTTCAGAACGACCCCGATTTTTTCAAATACCAAGTCTTTGTCTTCACCAACGATACGGGGCGCGGGGTTGAGCAGATCGTCGGCGAGCAAAGGTTCGTGCCTATCGACGGCGGCACACGGTTTGAATGGACTTACAACGTTCTGCCTAGAAATTTCATCACAGGTATTTTCGTACGTCGCGATATGGACGAGATCGACGCGTATATTACCCGTGGCCTGCAAGAATTTGCTGAGGCTGCACGACTAGCTGCGACACAGTGAACATTTCGCACCCAAACAACGCGGTCTTTCATATTGGGCGCATCGGTCTGGCATCCTTGTTCATTCTTGGCGGCCTCAACAAGCTCGTTGATCCATCACAAACCGTCGTGGACATGGCGGGAATAGGTGTGCCTTGGCCGTCTGGCATTGTCTTTGCGGTAGTCGCTGTAGAACTTGGACTGGGTCTGCTGTTAGCCGCAGGAGGGTGGCTGCGCCAAGGACGGTTTATTCCGCTCTCTGCGCTGCTGCTCACTATCCATGCAGCAGTTATCAACGTCACCGTACATCCATTTTGGCTCATGGAAAGGCCGGAGGCGCAAATCGAACTGTCTTTGTTCTTCAAAAACGTTTCGATCATGGGTGGGCTGGTTATGTTGGCGGCACTCTATTTGCCTTCTGCGAAAAGGTAACGGGGGCAACTCGGTCCATAACTTGCACGAAAAGCGGACCTTTGCGCGTCGACTAGGAATGGCAGACCTGTCCCACTGACCTACTGAGAGCTTTTTCGTCGTCCTGCAGTGCGGCGAATAGCTGGTTTGGCGTCCCATAGTTGCGAAGTTGCGGTAAACCGCGAAAGCCTCCAAAGGGTCGAAAGCTGTTACCTTTCCGTCCAAGGAAGAACATACAGGACTGATCCTCAGAGCCCTTGGGATGTCACAAAAACGATTTCATTTGATCAGAGTGTGTTCACACAAAAAACCGCTCGAAAAACGCATTTTGAGGATTTTCAGCGCGCTTCTTGTCGCCAGCCCAGCGTTCTCGGTTCAGCTCGGCTAACGTCGCCTTTATCGAAACCTTAACGGACAGAAGCGGTTATAGGTTTTGCTGGATGCCGCGCCCCCTGCACGTTCACGTGCGTCAGGTGTGATGCACATGCCGCGCGCCCGAATGGCCTTGGACGGCTTGCCGCCCATTGGCTTTCGTGGTTTTCCTCGTTCACAATAACAGTGCAACGGGAGAGAAATGTCATGGGTGCCTACAGCGATGTCTATGAGGGTTGGCAGAGCGATCCGGAGGCGTTCTGGATGGACGCCGCCAACAGCATCGACTGGATCCGGAAACCGACCCGCGCGCTGTTCGGCGAGAATGCACCACTTTACGAATGGTATGCCGATGGCGAGATGAATACCTGCCACAATGCGGTCGACCGCCATGTTGCGGCCGGGCGGGGCGATCAGGCGGCGATCATCCATGACAGCCCGATCACCGGCACCAAGCGCAGCATCTCGTTCAAGGAATTGCAGGATTCAACCGCCCGTCTTGGCGGAGCGCTGGCGCGGCAGGGTGTGCAGAAAGGCGACCGGGTCATCATCTACATGCCGATGATCGCGGAAGCGGCGGTTGCTATGCTTGCCTGCGCCCGCATCGGGGCCATCCATTCCGTTGTCTTCGGCGGTTTTGCAGCGAACGAACTCGCCGTGCGGATCGATGACTGCACCCCGAAGGCGATCATCGCCGCCTCCTGCGGGTTGGAGCCGGGGCGCATTGTCGACTACAAGCCACTTCTGGATGGGGCCATCGATATGGCTGCCCACAAGCCCGATTTTACCGTCATCTTCCAGCGTGACGAGAAACCCGCCGCCCTGATCGCGGGGCGCGATCATGAATGGCACGCCTTTCAGGACGGCGCGCCGCTTGCCGATTGCATTCCGTTGCGGGGCACGGACCCGCTCTACATCCTTTATACATCCGGCACGACGGGCCAGCCCAAGGGCGTGATCCGCCCGAATGGAGGCCACGCTGTCGCGCTGAACTGGACTATGGACAACATTTATGGCGTCGATACCGGGGACGTATTCTGGGCAGCCTCTGATGTCGGTTGGGTCGTCGGCCATTCCTACATCGTCTATGGCCCGCTCCTGCGCGGGTGCACCACCATCATGTTCGAAGGGAAACCTGTCGGAACGCCTGATGCGGGTACCTTCTGGCGGGTAATATCGGAGCACCGGGTAAAGACATTCTTCACCGCACCCACCGCCTTTCGTGCCATCAAACGCGAGGATCCGAAGGGCGAGTTCGTGGCGAAATACGACCTGTCCTGCCTTAAGGCGCTGTTTCTGGCGGGCGAGCGGTCGGACCCCGCGACACTCGAATGGGCTGACACACAACTGGGTGTGCCCGTGATTGACCACTGGTGGCAGACCGAAACCGGCTATGCGATCACCAGCATTCCGCTGGGGCTGGAGGCGATGGAGATCAAGGTGGGCTCCACCGGCCCCTCGATGCCGGGATACGATGTGCAGATTCTCGACGATGCGGGGCATGAAGTGCCGCCCGGCACCCTCGGCGCGGTTGCGGTGAAACTGCCGCTGCCGCCCGGCACGCTGCCGACCTTATGGAATGCAGAGGCGCGGTTTCGCAAATCCTACCTCGACACCTTCCCGGAATACTATGAAACCGGCGATGCAGGGATGAAGGATAACGACGGCTACCTCTATATCATGGCGCGTACCGATGACGTCATCAATGTGGCCGGTCATCGCCTCTCCACCGGTGCGATGGAGGAGGTGCTGGCAGGCCACCCCGATGTTGCGGAATGTGCCGTCGTGGGTGTTGCCGATGACCTGAAAGGGCAGGTGGCCATGGGTTTTCTTTGCCTTAATAGCGGGTGCGCACGCGACCATGGCGAGATCGTCGCCGAATGTGTCAAGCGCGTGCGTGACGAGATCGGCCCGGTTGCCGCTTTTCGTCTGGCAACGGTTGTCGACCGGCTGCCCAAGACCCGGTCCGGCAAAATCCTGCGCGGTATCATGTCGAAAATGGCCGATGGTGACAGCTTCAAGCAGCCGGCGACCATCGATGACCCTGCGATCCTCGCCGAGATCGGAACAGCTCTCACCGGGCTCGGTTATCCGAAAGCATCATGAACACTGCGTGAATTGTGAGCTAAGTTAATTCGCGATTTGCAAATAGGCGCTATCAGGTAGCAGGATACCGGCTGTGTTGCCGTGTTGTGTGTTGGAGGAGAAGAAGATGCCGGAGGCCGATAATGGCGACCTCAACATGCTTGCCGGAATGAGCATCCTGCTTGCAGAAGACAATGTTACAAATCAATTGGTTGCGACGCAGATGCTGAAGACACTCGGGGCCGAGGTGGACATTGCCTCTGACGGAGCGATCGCGTTGGAACGGGTCGCCGATCAGGTCTATGACGTGCTTTTGGTCGACATCGAGATGCCGCGTGTGTCGGGCCTGGATGTGATCCGGGCGATTCGGGCATCGGATGAACCCCTTGCATCGGCCCCGGTCATCGCCCTGACCGCCTACGCGATGCAGGAACACCGCGAAAAGATACAACGCGTCGGTGCCGATGGCCTGATCCCGAAACCGATTACGTCGATTCGCCAGTTCGGTGTCGATATCCTGAAGATTGTCGAGGAACGGCGCAGCAAACAGAATACCGCCGGTCAATCCGATGCGGCAGAGGCAGCACCCGAAGAGGCGGTTGAGCGACCGGCGGAATTAGACCGCGAGATCTATGACAACCTCGCCACATCCATCGGTCCCGATGCGATGCAGGAACTGATGGTGAAGGTGGAGGCGGACCTGCGCTCCATTCGCGAGGAAATCCAAACCGCGCATGCCAACAAGGATCCGAAAATGATGCGCGGCGCGACCCATATCCTGATCTCCATTTCAGGGGCCATTGGTGGTGTTCGGTTGCAGCGCCATGCAGAGCATCTGAACCAGCTTGCGAATGAAACCTCTGATGTCGATATGAGCTACCTTGCGCAGGAAGCCCTGCGGGAGCTGGATGCCCTGATCGAGTTCGTAACCCGCGAAATCGCGACTATGACTGCGAGATGAACCAACCCGGCCAACCTGTCCTGCTGGTTGAAGACACGCAGTCTTTGTCACTTGTCTATGAGACGGTGCTGAAGAAGGCGGGCTACAGCGTCGAGTGCGCCTACCTCGCGGCAGAGGCCCGGACGGCGCATAGTGGTGCGGCCGGTCGGCTGGTCCTGCTCGACCTGATGTTGCCTGATGGCGATGGCATTGATCTTCTGCATGAGATGACAGCGGCTGATCCGGGCGGCAAGGTGATCGTGATCACCGCGAACGGGTCCATCAATCGCGCGGTCGATGCCATGCGCGGCGGGGCCTTCGATTTCCTTGTGAAACCCTTCGATGACCGCCGGTTGCTGGCTGCGGTGGAGAACGCCGTGGCCGCCATCGATGTCGACCTGGCACGGGCCCCGGCCAAGGCGAAGATTACCACTGGATCGTCGTTCCATGGTTTCATCGGCAGCTCCGCTGAAATGTGCAGGGTCTACGACCTGATTGCCGAGATCGGACGCTCCACCGCGACGGTGTTCATCACGGGTGAAAGTGGCACTGGCAAGGAGGTCGCCGCCGAGGCGATCCACAAGGAATCGTCGCGCGCCAACAAGCCGTTCGTCCCGCTCAATTGCGGTGCCATTCCACGAGATCTACTGGAATCGGAAGTCTTCGGCCATTTGCGTGGCTCATTTACGGGCGCGATCGCCGACAAGCAGGGGGCCGCTGCGGCCGCCGATGGTGGGACGCTGTTTCTGGACGAGATCTGCGAAATGGACCTGGCGCTGCAGACCAAGCTGCTGCGGTTCCTGCAGACATCGACCATCAATCCGGTCGGCGCGGTCACGCCGCGCAAGGTGGATGCGCGCATTGTTTGCGCAACCAACCGCGATCCGATCGAGGAAGTGCGCGCAGGCCGCTTTCGTGAGGACCTCTTCTATCGCCTTCATGTCGTACCCGTGCACCTGCCACCCTTGCGCGACCGGGGCGATGATATCATCGAGGTCGCCGAATCGTTCCTCCATTACTATTCGCGGCGTGAGGGTAAATCCTTCCAGCGCCTGTCTGCCGAGGTGGCGGAGGCGTTCCGCACCCTGCGCTGGCCGGGTAATGTCCGCCAGCTTCAGAATGTGATCTGGAATGTCGTGCTGCTGCATGATGGCGATACGGTGCAATCCAAAATGCTGCCGATCGGACTGCTTGATGAAAAGAATGCACCACTGGGCGTTTCACCCGCGGTCAATGTCGGACAGTCCGAACCAGCGACGCTGACCGGACGCGTGGAGGCGCTGATCGGCCGGTCGATGGCGGAGGTGGAGCGCGCCTTCATCGAGGCGACGATCAGCAGCCAGGACGGATCGGTGCCGCGTGCCGCGCGCATTCTCGATCTCAGCCCATCTACCATTTATCGCAAACTGGACAGCTGGGCGAAGGACGACGCGTGAGAGCCGGGCCCGTATTCCTTTCTCTACGCATTTCCTAATCCGCACTTGAAGCGCATCGCGCAGCGTTGGATCATGGCACCTCGTTATGCAGAGGAGCTTTTCGCGATGTCCGCCGACCTGATCGCCGCCGCCGCAGATGCCGCGCGGCGCGCTTATGCGCCCTATTCGCACTACCGCGTAGGGGCCGCGCTGCGAACGGACAGCGGTGCGATCTATTGCGGCTGCAATATCGAGAACGCCGCCTACCCTCAGGGCTGGTGCGCCGAGCCGACGGCGCTGTCGGCAATGATCATGGCGGGCGACCAGAGCGTGGCGGAGGTTTGTGTCTGGGCCGATAGCGCAAAGCCCTGCACCCCCTGCGGTGGCTGCCGCCAGAAGCTCGTGGAATTTGGCCGCGCGGACACCATCGTCATCTCCGCCGGACCGACGGGAGAGCGCGGCCGCTGGACCCTTGGCGACCTTCTGCCGGAAGCGTTCAGCCTGGAGGGGGATACATGACCGCCGCTGCCGATATCATCCGCCCGGCGCTGACTGGCCCGGTTGTCTTGGGCATGATCCTTGGCTCCGGCCTCGGCGGCATGGCGGAGGAGTTGGAGAACGCCACGCGCTTCGCCTTCGAGGATCTGCCAGGATTTCCCGTCTCAGGCGTTACCGGCCATGCCGGCGCCCTCACCGTAGGGCATCTCGGCGGCGTACAGGTCGCCATCCTGTCGGGGCGCAAACACTATTATGAAGACGGCAATGCCGCCGCGATGCGCGCTCCCATCGAGACCTTTCGCGCGCTTGGCGCGGAGATGTTGTTCCTGACCAACGCCGCGGGTTCCACGCGCGAGACGATGCCGCCGGGATCGCTGATGGTGATCACCGATCATATCAATTTCTCGGGCCGCGACCCGCTGATCGGGCAGGACGGCGATGACCGCTTCGTCAGCATGGTCGATGCCTATCAGGAAAAGCTGCGCTTTCGTCTGAAATGGTGGGCCGGTGAGGCCGGTGTGGAGGTGCATGAAGGCATCTATGCCTGGTTCTCCGGCCCCTCCTTCGAGACCCCTGCCGAGATCAATGCGATCCGTATGCTCGGGGCTGATGCGGTGGGCATGTCGACGGTGCCCGAATGCATCATGGCGCGTCATGTCGGCCTCAATGTTTGCGCAGTGTCCGTCATCACGAATTTCGCGGCAGGCATGACTGGTGATGACCTGTCGCACGACGAAACCAAATCCGAAGCCGCAAAGGCGCAGGCCGGGTTTCGTGCGGTCATCCGCGCCTTCACCAGCAGTTTCGCCACGAATTCCAAACTGGGTTCCACAGATGTCTGACCTGACAAAAGCGGCCCGGCGCGCCATCGCCATGCTCGATCTTACCAATCTCAATGATGATTGCGACGAGGCGCAGATCGATACCCTCTGCGATCGGGCCTTTACACCGCACGGCCCTGTGGCGGCGGTGTGCATCTGGCCCCGGTTCGTGGCTCAGGCACACCGGATCCTCGGCGGGCGGGGTGTGAAGATTGCCACGGTTGTGGCGTTTCCGACCGGTGATGACCATGTCGCGGATGTGGTCGACATGACCGAAGACGCGGTCAAGGCCGGTGCGGATGAGATCGATATGGTGATCCCCTACAAGTCCCTGATGGAGGGTCGCGAGGAGGTCGTGCGCACCCGTGTTGCCCGCGTAAAGGGCGCGGCGGATGGTGCCACGGTGAAGGCGATTGTCGAAACCGGCGTGCTTGGCACGCCCGACCTGATCCGGCGCGCGTCCGATCTGGCCATCGATGGTGGTGCCGATTTCATCAAGACCTCAACCGGCAAGGTTGCGCGCAATGCGACCTTGCCAGCGGCGCGGATCATGCTGGAGGCCGTGAAGGCTGCTGACCGGCCCGTCGGATTTAAGCCGGCAGGAGGGGTCAAGACCACCAGCGATGCGGCTCATTATCTGGAACTGGCGGACGAGATCATGGGGCCGGAGTGGGCCGGCCCCGATACGTTCCGCTTTGGCGCGTCCAGCGTGCTCGATGCGCTGATCGCAACGCTGGAAGGGCGCGGCGATCCATCAGTGCAGCGCGGCTACTGATCCGATGCTGATCACTCCGATCATTGCGCGCAAACGGGATGGTCAGGTGCTCCACCGCGATCAGATCAACCAGTTGGTGCGCGGGCTGGTCACGGGGGAGGTGTCCGACGCGCAGGCCGCCGCGTTCGCCATGGCTGTCTGCACACGCGGGATGGATGTTGGCGAGCGCGTGGCGCTGACAGAGGCGATGCGCGACAGCGGCGATGTCCTTGCCTGGGATCTGCCCGGCCCGGTTGTGGACAAACACTCGACGGGCGGCATTGGCGATAATGTCAGCCTGATCCTTGCACCCGCCCTGGCCGCATGCGGAGCCTTCGTTCCGATGATTTCGGGCCGCGGCCTTGGACATACGGGCGGCACCCTCGACAAGTTCGATGCCATTCCAGGCTACGCGACAACGCCGGATACGGCGCTTTTCGAGAGGGTCGTGCGCGATGTCGGATGCGCGATCATTGGACAGACCGGTACGCTCGCGCCCGCTGACAAGCGGCTCTATGCGATCCGCGATGTCACCGGGACAGTTGAATCGATTGACCTCATCACCGCATCGATCCTGTCCAAAAAGCTGGCGAGCGGGCTGGATGCGCTGGTGCTCGACGTCAAATGCGGTTCCGGCGCGTTCATGGCGAATATGGAGCAGGCTGCGGCGCTGGCTGATGCACTGGTCAATGTGTCCAACGGGGCAGGGTGTCGGACTGCCGCACTGATCACCGATATGGACGAGCCGTTGGCGAGCGCAGCTGGCAATGCCATCGAGATGGCCAATGCCTGCGCATTTCTGACGGGGCATGAGGTGGACAGCCGGCTTTGGGATGTGGTCGTCGCGTTGGGAGCAGAGGCGCTGGTCCTGACCGGTATCGCCGCTGACCGGGATGCGGGCGCAGAACGGGTCCGCGATGTTCTGTCGGACGGAACGGCGGCGGAACGGTTTGGCCGGATGGTGACGGAACTTGGCGGCCCTGCCGATTTTCTTGATCGCTGGGCGGACCATATGGAGGGGGCCCCTGTGATCCGCGACATCGTCGCCCCCGATGACGGGTTCGTCACGGCCATCGACGGGCGGGCGGTCGGATTGGCCGTGGTTGATCTTGGAGGGGGGCGTCGTCAGGCGGATGACCGGATAGATCACCGCGTTGGCTTCGACCGGCTGGCCGGGCGCGGCGCGATGGTCGCGCGCGGCGATGCCATCGCCCGTGTTCATGCTGCGGATGCCGCCGGTGCTGACGCCGCGGCCGCAGCGTTGGCTGCGGCTTACAGAATCAGTGCCGATCCGCCCGACCTTGCCGAACCCGTTCTGCGGACGGTCGCGGGATGAGCCGGGTCTTCCTGATCATAATGGACAGTGTCGGAATCGGTGGCGCGCCCGATGCGATCGCTTATGGCGACCAGGGTGCCAACACGCTGGGTCACATTGCGGCTGCCTGCGCGGCAGGTCATGCTGATAACGGCAGGTCAGGCATGATCCGCCTGCCGCATCTGAATGCGCTCGGCATTGGCGGCGCGGCGCAGGCATCAACCGGCACGCTGCCACCCGGCCTGTGTGACGACAGGGGCACCTGGGCGGTTGGGCGCGAGACATCACGCGGCAAGGATACGCCATCGGGTCATTGGGAGCTGGCGGGCGCGCCGGTGACTTTTGACTGGGGCTATTTTCCGCGCGCTCAACCTGCTTTCCCGGCTGAGTTGATCGCTGATCTTTGCCGCGAGGGTGCGCTGCCAGGGATCCTCGGCCAGGCGCATTCCAACGGGATGGCGGTGATCGAGGAACATGGCGAGACGCATATCAGCACTGGCATGCCGATTGCCTACACCTCCGCTGACAGCGTCTTCCAGATCGCCGCCCATGAGGAGGCGTTCGGGCTGGAGCGGCTCTATGATCTTTGCCGCATCGCGCGTCGCCTGTGCGATCCGCTGAATATCGGGCGGGTGATCGCGCGGCCTTTTGTCGGCTCGCCCGGTCAGTTCCGGCGCACGGCGGGCAGGCGGGATTTTTCCGTCGCGCCCCATATGCCCACCCTCTGCGACCGCGTGGTTGATGCCGGGCGGCAGGTGATCGGTATCGGCAAGATTGCAGATATCTTCGCCCATCGCGGGATCAGCGAGATACTCAAAGGTGCTGATGATATGGCGCTCTTCGATCAGACCGCCCGCATGGTGGACGAGGCGGCGGAGGGGGATCTGATCTTCGCTAATTTCGTCGAGTTCGACAGCCTTTACGGCCATATGCGCGATGTCGCGGGATATGCGCGCTCGTTGGAGGCATTCGATGCCCGCCTGCCCGAACTGACGCACCGTCTGCGGCCGGGTGACCTGATGATCATCGCGGCCGACCACGGCAATGATCCCACATGGCAGGGCACGGATCACACCCGCGAACAGGTGCCCATTCTGATGACAGGCCCCGGCATTGCACCAGGCGGGCACGGTATCCGCGGTTTTGCCGATGTCGGCGCGACGGCGGAACGCTGGCTCGGCATCGCAGAAGGGCCGCATGGCAGGAGCATTCTATGACCAATTGGCGCGATTTCCCGAAACTGGAGCTGCATTGCCATCTTGAAGGGGCGGCACCGCCTGACCTCGTCCGGCGGCTGGGGGCCGAACAGGGTATAGATCTGTCGGGGCTCTTCGATGCGAAGGGCCAGTACCGGTCCAGCGATTTCACATCCTTCCTTCAGGCCTATGAGCTGGTCTCGAAGGTCTTCGCCAAGCCCGAGACCTATCAGGCGCTGACCGAGGCGGTACTGGCCGAACAGGCGGCCAATGGGGTCGTTTACACGGAGATTTTTCTCTCCCCCACATCGCTCGGCTATGACGCTGCGGAATGGGAGGAGATGCTCGCGGCGATCGAGGCCGGTGCTGACACTGCGGAGGCGACCCACGGCATCATCTGCCGCTTCATCCCTGTCATCATCCGCCATCACGGACCGGACAAGGCCACCGAGGCAACGAAGGTGATGCTCGGTGCCCGGCGCGGACGCATGACCGGGTTCGGCATGGCAGGAGACGAGCGCCAGTATCATTGCCAGGATTTCGCCGGTGCCTTCGCGGCAATGGCAGAGGCTGGGTTTCGCCTCACGGCCCATGCCGGAGAATGGGGCGGGCCAGAGAGCGTCCGCGCCGCGCTGGATGCGCTGGATGTGGAACGGATCGGCCATGGGGTGCGGGCAGCAGAGGATGCGGACCTCGTCACCCGCCTCGCCGAGGAGCGGATTGTGCTGGAGACTTGTCCGGGATCGAACGTGGCGTTGGGCGTCTATGCCGAGCTTGCAAAGCATCCGATCGGCAGGCTGGCGGAGGCGGGTTGTGCGGTCACTGTTTCGACTGATGATCCGCCGTTTTTCCATACCACCATGGCGCGGGAATACGAAAATCTGGCGTCGACATTTGGCATGGGCGCACCCGACTTTCATCGGTTTGCCGCAACGGCCCTTGACGCGGCCTTTTGCGACGCGGAGACCAAGGCGCGGATCGCCGCGCGCCTGAGCCACAAGGGAAATGAATATGTCTGAGACCGTCACCGTCGTCGATCATCCGCTGGTACAGCACAAGCTGAGCCTGATGCGCGACGTCAACTGCTCCACCGCCAAGTTCCGCCGTCTTTTGCGCGAGATCAGCATGTTTCTTGCCTACGAGGCACTGCGCGATCTGCCGCTGACGACGGAGCGGATCACCACCCCGCTGGAAGAGATGGACGCACCGACGCTGGAGGGCAAGAAGCTCGTCTTCGTTTCGATCCTGCGGGCGGGCAACGGCCTATTGGACGGGTTGCTGGAATTGGTCCCGGCGGCGCGGGTCGGTTTTGTCGGGCTCTATCGTGATCCCGATACGCTGCAGCCGGTCGAATACTACAAGAAATTGCCGACCCAGATAGAGGAGCGCCCGGTGGTTCTGGTCGACCCGATGCTGGCGACGGCGAATTCCGCGGTTGCAGCCATCGATCATGTGAAGGCCGACGGCGCCCGCGACATCAGGTTCATTTGTCTGCTGGCTGCACCCGAAGGGATCGCGCGCATTCAGGAGGCGCATCCGGATGTTCGCGTCTATACCGCAGCCATCGACGAGAAATTGAATGAGAAGGGTTACATCGTCCCCGGCCTTGGCGATGCAGGCGATCGCATGTTCGGGACGAAGTGATCACCGGGCCACATCTGGTGAAGAAAAGATGTGGTCTGATGCGGCTGTTCGAACCGGACCCGTCCAACCGGATCTCACCCCGCCGCGAACATGTCCATGATACGGAATTGGGCATCAAAGTGGCAAGGGAAGCGCAGGCAAATGACTACGGTTTTGGTGAAAAACGCCCGAATAGTCGCCACCATGGATGGGGAGCAGCGGGAGCTTGTAGATGGGGGGTTGTTTGCATCTGATGGGCGCATCCTAGCAGTTGCAGAGACGAATCAGCTGCCCGAATCAGCGGATTTTGTGGTCGATGCGCGCGATTGTGTTGTCACGCCGGGGCTGATCAACACCCATCATCATCTCTATCAGAATCTGACCCGCGCCGTGCCCGCGGGCATCGATGCGCCCCTGTTTGGCTGGCTGCAGGCGCTGTATCCGATCTGGGCACGCATGGGGCCGGAGCATATCCACGTCTCGACGCAGGTCGGGCTGGCGGAGTTGGCCCTGTCGGGGGCGACCTGCGTGGCCGATCACCTCTATCTCTTCCCCAATGGCGCGCGGCTGGATGACGAGATCGCTGCCGCGCGCGAAACCGGTGTCCGCCTCCATGCGACGCGCGGTGCGATGTCGATCGGGGAGAGTGATGGCGGCTTGCCCCCCGATGCGCTGGCGGAGGGGGAGGGTGCGATCCTTGACGACTGCATCCGTGTCATCGACGCCCATCACGACCCGGCGGCCGGCGCGATGATCCGTGTCGGCGTCGCGCCCTGCTCGCCCTTTTCCGTCAGCCGGGAGCTGATGCGCGATGCTGCGCTTCTGGCGCGCGACAAGGGCGTCATGCTGCACACCCATCTGGCGGAGAATGATGAGGATATCGCCTATAGCCTGGAGACATTCGGTTGTCGTCCAGGCGAGTATGCGGAGGATCTGGGCTGGACTGGCAACGATGTCTGGCACGCCCATTGCGTGAAGCTGGACGCGGGGGAAATCGACTTGTTCGCTCGGACCTTCACCGGCGTTGCCCATTGTCCCTGCTCCAACTGCCGCCTCGGCAGCGGCATTGCGCCGGTGCGCGCGATGCTGGATGCCGGGGTGAAAATTGGCCTCGGCGTTGATGGGTCTGCTTCCAACGACGCGGCAGACCTTCTCGGCGAGGCGCGGCAGGCGATGTTCTTGCAACGGGTCGCGCATGGGGCAGCGGCGCTGAGTGCCCGCGCAGCGCTGCGGCTCGCGACCAGGGGCGGGGCGGAGGTGCTCGGGCGCGATGACCTCGGCTCCCTGGCGCCGGGCAAGCGCGCCGATTTCGTCCTCTGGCCGATGGACGGGATCGAGGCGGCGGGGGCATGGGACCCGGTCGCTGCGCTCGTGCTCTGCGCCCCCATGCGCGCGCGGGACGTATGGGTGGAAGGCCGCCCTGTCGTGCAGGATGGCCGCATCGTCAGTTTCGATCTGGGTGCGGCGCTGCGCCGCCATGGCGAGCTTGCGCAGGATTTGATGGGCTGAGGCTCAGTCCTCTTCGGGCAGGATCTGGTTCAGCGTGATGGCGATGATCGCGGCGGGCAAGAGGCCCGACACCGCGAGGGTCTGCATGATACCCGGCAGATGCTGCACCGCCGTTGGCACCAGGTTCAGCCCCAGACCAACCGATAGCGACAGCGCGATGATGACCATATTGCGCCGGTTCATCGTCACCTCTGCCAGCATGGTCATGCCTGCGGACGCAACCATGCCGAACATCAGGATCACGCCGCCGCCCAGCACCGGCAGCGGCATCGAGGCAATGACAGCGCCCAGCTTCGGGATAAACCCGCAGAGGATGAGGAAGATGCCACCGATGGTGACGACATGGCGGCTCATCACGCCGGTCATCGCGACGATGCCGACATTCTGGCTGAAAGACGTGTTTGGCAGGCCGCCGAACAGCCCCGCGACCGCCGAGCCGAGGCCGTCCGCATAGGTTGCGCCCGCAACTTCGCGGTCCGTTGCCTCACGACCCGCGCCGCCCTTCGCAACGGCGGACGTGTCGCCCACGGTTTCGATGGCGGAAACGATGGCGACCAGAAAGACCGCAATGACTGCGCCGGTCTCGACCTCGAACCCGTAAGGTAGCAGGCGGGGCAGGGCGAACCAGTCTGCCCCTGCCACGGGCGCGAAATTCACCATGCCCAGCACCAGCGCCATCAGATATCCGGCAATCAGGCCAATCAGGATGGCAGAAGCCGAAAGCGCCTTCCCGGCAAAGAATTTGATGCCGAGCGCGACGAGGATCACCGTGAGGGCAACCGACCAGTGCATCAGCGAGCCAAAGCTGTCTGCCTCCATCTGGAATTTCGCGGCCCCGCCCGCCGCGTATTTGATGCCGACCGGGATCAGGTACAGGCCGATGGTCAGGATGACGAGCCCGGAGACCAGCGGCGGGAAGAGGAACCGCAGACGCCCGATCACAGCGCCAAGGCAGAAATGGGCGACGCCCGCGATGACCACTGCACCCATCACGACGCCCATGCCCTGGGTCGCGGCAACGGCGGCGAGGACGGAGACAAATGCAAAGCTCGTCCCCTGCATGATCGGCAGGCGCGCGCCCACCGGGCCGATCCCCACGGTCTGAAAGAGGGTCGCCACCCCGGCAAAGAGCATCGCCATCTGCACGAGATAGATCGTGTCGGGCGAGCCGAAGGCAAAGCCCGCTGCGCCCGCGATGATGATCGAAGGGGTCACGTTGGAGGCAAACATGGCCAGCACATGTTGCAGGCCCAGGGGCACCGCCTGCGCGAGCGGCGGCGTCACGTTCGGATCGGTGGACATGGTGAATGACATCGGGTCCCTCATGGATGACGTGCGGATGGTGCAATGCAACATCTGCACGTTAAGGGCGAACCCGACCGGCGGTAAAGCGCTTTAGGGGGCAGCGGCCAAGGCGTGCTCCAGATATTCGCGGTTCACATCGGTCATCAGCGCGATCTGTTCGGGGGCGATCAGCGTCTGACCATCGACAATGGCACCATTGCTGCCATCCTCATCGCAGAAGGTCGCGCCGAACATCTCCGCCCCCGTGAAATCGACCGACCGCAGGTCCGCGCCATTGAAGCTGGTGCCGTTGCAATTGGCACCCCGCAGGTCCGCATCGACCATATCCGCGCCCTGAAACGTTCCGCCGGAGATCATCGCACCAGAAAAATTGGCGCTGCGAAGCCCTGATTTCACAAAGCGGCAATTGCGCATGGTTGTCTCGGCAGCGTCCAGCCCGCCCAGCGCCTCGCCTGAGAAATCAACGCCCAGAAGGTCGCGCTTGCCGAGCGATTTGCGCTCAATCATCCGCTCGCGCAGATCGGGGGGGATATTGCCGGTGATGAAGCGCTCTTCCTCCCACGGGTTAGCATTGTCGTGATAGCCGGGCCCCGCCTCCCAATAGCCGAGCTTGTTGTCGGTGCGGATCTCGATTTCCTCCAGCCATTTGACGGATTTGTAGAAATACCGCCCGGGCGTGACGATGCGTACCGGGCCGCCGTGAATCTCCTCCAGCGGCGCGCCTTCGGCATCGAAGGTGATCAGGGGCTGTAATTCGCGGCAGAGACCCATGGTCAGCGAGGTGTCGTGCCGCCGTTCGGTGCGCGCGATGAAGCGCACGAATTTCGCGTCCGCCAACGGGCGTGCCTCGGCAATCAGGTCCATCAGCGGGACACCGGAAAACTGGCGGTCGAATTTCGACCAGCGGGTGACGCAGTGAATATCGGTTGTGATCTCGGTCCGGGGGCGGGCCATCAGATCGTTCAGCGCAATCTCCAGCGATGCCTCAACCGCGCCGGTGACACATATCGTCCAAGGGGCAGCATCCTCACGAGGCGCGGTCTCCCCGAGTACGGGCCAGTTTTCGGGACGCCGGATCAGGCCCTGACCCGGCGGAAGGCGCGGTTTGTCGGTCATGGTGGTTCCTTGTCATGGCAGGTGGCATCTGACGGCAGGCTGAGGCCGCTCAGCTTCTGGCCCACCCAGATATGGTGCAGGCTGTCGAAGTCGGGCGGCGTATCGAGACTGCCGCCCTTCACGCTGACCGTTTCGGGATCGTTGCTGCCGATATGCCAGAGGCGCGTGCCGCAATCGGGGCAGAAATGACAGAACAGCGTGCCGCCGCTGTCGGTCGGACGGCTCCAGACCTGCGTCTCGCCTTGCAGAATGCGCAGATGAGTGCGGTCGACCAGAACCGAAATGCCGAATGCGGAGGCGGACTGTTTGCGGCATTCATTGCAGTGGCAGGCATAGGCATCGCGTGGCGGTCCCGTCAGTTCGTAGCGGACCGCACCGCACTGGCAGCCCCCGGTCATCATGGCAGCACCTTCTGGGGCTGGCCCGCGATCCATGTCTGCGCCACCGCCCGATCATCGCCGAGAACGATCAGCGAGAAGAGGAGTTCGGCGATATCCTTCGCCTCCGCCGTGCGTTGGGCCAGAACCGGGGTTGCCGCAGGATCGAGCGCGATGATGTCAGCCGCAGCACCGGGGGCAAGGCTGCCGATTTCTGCACCGCGCCGCATCACCGCCGCCGATCCAGCCGTCGCCAGCCACCAGAGCTGCGCCGGGTGCAGCGCGCGGCCCTGAAGTTGCGCGACCTCATAGGCCGCTTTCATCGTGGTCAGCATGGAAAAGGATGATCCGCCACCGGTGTCCGTTGCCAGACCGACAGCAACGCCAGCCGCGCGCAGGCCGAAGACATCGCAAAGGCCGGACCCGATGAAGAGATTCGAAGTCGGGCAATGGGCAACGCCGGTGCCGTCCAGCGCCATCCGCGCGCCTTCGTCGCCACCGAGGTAAATCGCATGGCCCATAATTGCGCCAGGTCCGGTAAGGCCATGACGTTCATAAACCGCCAGGTAGTCGCGGTCGCCGGGGAAAAGGTCACGCACCCAGGCGACCTCTTCATTCTGTTCGCTGAGATGGGTCTGCATGGCACAATCGGGGTGCTCCCGCCAGAGGGCACCGGCGGCGGCCAACTGCGCCTCGCTGGATGTCGGGGCGAATCTGGGGCTGACCGCGTAGGCGGCGCGGCCCTGATTGTGCCAGCGGTCGATCAGGATCTTCGACTGCTCGTATCCCGTCGCCGCCGTATCGGTCAGCCCCGCCGGCGCATTGCGGTCCATCATCACCTTGCCGGCAGTCATCGCCATATTGCGGCCGGCAGCGGCCTGAAATACCGCATCGACGCTTTCGGGGTGGATGGTGCAGTAGGCGGCCGCGGCGGTGGTGCCATTGGCGATCAGAAGGTCAAGGTAGTCCCCGGCAACTGCTGCAGCATAGCTGGCGTCGCCAAAGCGCTGTTCTTCGGGGAAGGTGTAGGTGTTCAGCCAGTCGATCAGCCGTGATCCCCAACTGGCGATCATGCGGGTCTGGGGATAGTGATTGTGGCAATCGACGAATCCGGCGCTGAGGATGTGCATACCATGATCGATGCGCGGCACCGTCGGGTTGGCCGCAATCAGTGTGTCGGCCTCGTCGACGGCATCAATCTGCCCATCGCGGATCAGGATCGCACCTTTTGGGCGCCAGCGGATCGCATCCGCGGCATCGACCAGAAACGGATCGGCGACGAATTCAATCGTCTGTCCGATCAGGATATGTGAGAGGCCCTCGTTCATCACATCTGCCATAGCGTAGCGCATCGGCTGCTGCCAATGGCTGCGGGCCGTTAGATGGGCGATTATGATAAAAATCTCTCCCCTCGACGCAGACGCGCGCTTTACGTTAACTGCACGCCTGATCCGATAAACCCATCTGCACAATGGCACGAGCAAGCAAACCAACCGGACAAGACCTGAGGGCGCGGGCATTTTCCTGGTACTGGAAAAGCCTGTCGCGGCGCATCGGCGACGCTTCGCGGTTTCACCGGTTGGTCAGCGCGCGCCGGGCGGAACTGGATGAGTTTGCGCACCGGGCCGAGGCGCGCATTGCGCAGGGTCGGCTTTCGCCCGGTCACGGCGACAAGGCGATCTGGCGGCAGAGGCCCGATTGCTTGTCCGTCCCGCTGGAGCAGGGCGCGTTCATTGACCCGCCCTCTGGCCTGTCTCTGGGCGAGGAACTGGCGGTATTTCATGACGATACCGGCGGGGCGTTCACCGTATCCCAGCGCCCGAATCGGTCGGCGGAGCCGCGCAACCGTTTCGAGGTGTTCTTTGAGAGTTATGAATTCGAGGGCTCTTACCTGTCCTTCGCGCTCGCGGTGCCGCATATGCCGCGCGTGCCCCAGACAAGCGAGCAATTGCGTCTCGATATCGATCTGGTGGCATCACGGCCAATGAAAGGCTTTGTGCGCCTCAATCTGCAAAGCTCGAACGCGACCGATATTCTTTACAGCGAAGGGACCCTCGGGCAGGGCGTGATGCAGTTTGATTTCGATCTGTCATTCGCGGCTTTTGCGCTGAAGGAAGATGACAAGATCTGGGTCGATATCATCCTCGACCGGCCACGCATGATGGAGTTTGATCTGAGGGATGTTTCGCTGGCGCTGATCAGCAAGGATCGCCTGTGACCGCGGCGGCTGCGATTGTCCCGGTTGCTGCCATGCTCGATCCGGCGAGCGGGCGCATCATCGGCTACGCCCTGGGTGATGGCCGCTCGCCTGCCGATGTTCAGGTGAGGCTCGATGGCAAGGTGGTGGCGCGGCAACTGGCGGTTCTGCCGATTGGTGATCTGGGGGTGCCAGCGTTTCAGACCCTCGGGCCACCGCCCACAGCGATCTGCGGCTTCGCGCTGCGTCTGCCATCCGATGCGGCAGGGTCGCGCCTGTCCGTGGCCGTTCGGCGCCAGCGTGATGGCGGGTTCGAGACGGTTCTTGAAGAAGAGGTTGGCGGTGCGCTGTCCTTGGCGCGCTACCGGGAAGGTGCGATCATGTCCGACATGGTGACGATCAGTCAGATCCGGCTGCGCAGCGGCAGGCTGCTGGCGCGGGTGGACAGCCCCGGCGCGCCAGAGGCCCCCAAGATCGCGCTTCATCTGCGGGGGGAGGTCCTCGGCGAGGCGCGGTTGCGCCCGGCGGATGAGCATCAGTGGGATATGGACGTCGCCTTGCCCGGTGACATGCTGGGCGATGGTGTTCTGGTGCTTGAACTGGTGCTCGGCGACGGGTCGGTGGCGGCCAGCTATGTCATCGCGGCGGGCGCGGCGCTGGCCGGTGACATGGCCAGCGAGGTTGCCAGCCTGCGCGCGGAACTTGACCGCCTGAAGCGCAGCTTTCGCGATGCGATGTCTGCCGGGGTCCTGACGCGTGATGAGCGGCCGATGATCGTGGCCGATGCGCTGACGCAGATGGATCATCTGTTGGAGATGCGCGACCGGCGCGATCTGGCGGTCAGCCGTGAGGCGCCTGTCACCGACTGGGACGATGACGCCGCGCCGTGGGAGGTTGATGATTGAGCGGGCTGCCGACACTTTTCGTGGTTGGACCGTCACCCATCGCCGGTGATCCGCTTGACCCGGTGGAGGCGGTCAGAACCGGCATGTCGCCGACATGGACCATTGGCGATGTCCGGCCCGGCCATGACATCAGCTATCGCGGTCTGCTCCGACGCTATCAGCCGGGTCGCGATGCGGTTCTGTATGATCTGACATCCGGCATCATGTCTGGCGACATGATCACCATGATGATGCGCAGGCCCGGTGTCGTTTTGCGATCCGCGGTGGAGCCGCGCCTGATGCCGAACCTGCCTCTGGCTGCCTGGCAGCGCGCCAATGGCATCGGGTCGGAGGCATGGCCAGGTTCCTTCGTCATCGCACTCGACTGCGCGCCGCCCCGCCACCATATGCGCTGCCCATGGCCGAATGCGGATCGGGCCGGGGCACAGATCCGCGTCGGTTGCACCACCTTTGGCGGTGCGAGCGCCCAATATGGCGCAATGCTCGGTTGGCGGGATTCTGGCGGGGCAGGGCCTGTTCTGCGGCTTGTCGGCGAGACGGTGGAGGAGGTCGCGCAAATGCGCACGCTCAGGGATCGCCTTGGCCTCACTGCCAGCGTGGAAATCCGCCTTGCGCCATCCCGCCTTGCAGCGGCGCAGCTGGCGCGGGACGCGGCCCGCATCATCGACATCAATCCGATGGCCTGCAGCGGTCTGACTGCCCCGCTGGTGTTGGGCCGGGATTTTGCCCGCCCCAGTCTGAGGCTCGATTGCGGGTTGGAGGAGATACCGGGGCGCATCGCTGCCTTTCTATCGGCGCAACCCAGCCCCGCGCCCGCCCGCCATGATTTCACCGCCGCCTGCATGGCGCTTTGCGAGGGAATTGAAACGGCGGTGCGCGCCGTCCATCGGGCAGCGCGTGCGGGGCGGATCAGCGCATGAGCCTTGGCGCAGAGCTCGGGCTTGCCGCGCTCATCGAAGCGCTGCGCCAGCGGGAGGCGCGACCGGTCGCACTGATCTCTGAATTCGGCATCGGCTCGCCATTTGCCGCGCAGGTGCCGGGCGTACAGCGCATGGCGCTTCGCCCATCCGGTGGCGTGCATTTGTCGCCCGTGGTTCGGTACGACCCGGCGATAGATATCGGTCATGACGCTCGCGATGCCCGGCGGATTGCAGGTCACGGTCTGTTTGTGGTCGATGCCGTAGCGGATGGGTTAAATGCGCTGCTTCGTGCGGCGCGTCGCATTGGTGTTGATCGTATGGCCGCTCTGCGTCTGCGCGGCGGAACGCAGATGCCGCTGCCTGACATGCGACCAGTACTGCGCGATGAGCGGAGCGGTGATGTCCTCTACCTGCACGAAGAATTTGACCTGGTGTCGCTGGGGGACCGCCTTGCCGCGATTGCATCCGGCGAATGTGATGAATTTGACCTGCTGGCTGGGATGCGGGGCACGGATATCTGTGCTGATTTGCGATTTGTGGCGCTCGGTGCGGAAGTGGTGCTTCATCCTGTTTGTGCGTTGGATTTGCCACATGTCGAACAACTGGATGCAGCGCTTGGCGAGCGGCGCGCTGTCATTGACCCGGCCCTGACCATGGCTTTGACGGTGCCGCAGTTTTCGGCGCGCCCGGCCCCTTTCGGGTTGTCGATCACCGGACTGGCACCGGGGGCGGGCGATCCCTCGCTGATCGGGGTGACCCCGGACGACTGGCAGATCAACGCAGTGCGGCATGGCCCGGAATGGACATGCCGCATCACCCCCGCGCGCATCCGCGAGGCAGAGTTTCTGGAACTGAGCTGCCCGCATGGCGGCGTGGAACTGACGGATATCTGGACCGGTGCCGTGCGCCGCCGCGCCGCTTGGGAAGACTGGGACGAGGCGGGCGCCCAGCTGGATCTGGAGCAACGCTGGTGATGCGCCGCTGCCTCATCGTCAGTGGCGCGGAGCCGTCGGCCACAGGTGCCCCTGATTGGCGCCGGTTTCGCATGCTTGCCGAGCATTATCGCCTTTCGGGGCTGGAAGTGACGGCGCTGATCCTGCGCGCTGATCCGGCGGGTGCCACGGCCGCAGCGCATTTGCGCGCGTCGGCGGACCGCTCGGCCTTTGCATCGCCTGATCAGGCCGGTGCCGCGACGCGAGCCTTGGACCTGCGCCATAATTTCGATGTGATCCATGTGGCCGCAGCACATGCGCCGGCGGATATCTGCGCGGGCCTCGGTGGCGTGCGTCTTCTTGATCTGCCGGGCAATCTGACATCAGTGGAGGCTCTCTCCGGCTGGCGGCCCCATACGGATCTCTATGTGGGGTTTGAGCACGCGGATATTGGCCTCTGCCACGAGGCCGGGCTCGACGTGGTTGCGGCACCCTATCTGCGGCGCGCGCACCGTTTGTCACGCAGTCGGATCACTGGCACGCGCCTGCTCGCCGGGCTGTGGGTGGAGGCCGCGCCCCGCGCCATTGCTGCCTGTCGCGCATTCTTCGACCATGTGCGCGACCGGGGCGGCGGTTTTGCACCGAATTTCATTGTCGCAGGCCCCGGCGCGACGGAGATCGCCCTGCCGCAACTGCCCTTTCCCATCGCGTGTCTCGGGCCGGAGACGGCGGAGCGGGCCTTCTATCGCGGGATCGACATCGCGGTCTGCCCTGATCTCGGCGGAGCTGCACCGCGCTATGACGTCATGACGGCGCTGGAACTTGGCGCGACGCCCATCGTGTCCTCCTCCGCGCTCACCGGCGTTCGCTCGCTCTGGCGTCTGCCACATTTCGAGGAAATGTACGGGTTGGCGGAATACCTGTTTGAACGCGGCCGAGATATGCGCGAAGCAGGGTTAATGGCCGAACTTCGGGCCCGCGCCGACTGGACGTGGAGCAGTCTCTCAGGGGCCGCTGCCGACCAGCGCACGGCGCTGATGGCCAGCGTGAAGAGCAAGATACAGGCAATACCGGAGATGTCAGAATGACCGAAGCGACGTTAGATGCCGATTTCAGGGACGGGCCGCTGAGCGGTCTGCGCGTGCTCGACATGTCGCGCATTCTCGCCGGGCCGAGCTGCGGCCAGTTGCTGGGCGATCTCGGTGCCGATGTGATCAAGATCGAACGCCCCGGCGCGGGCGACGACACCCGCCGCTGGGGCCCGCCCTTCGTCAAGGACGCGGACGGCAATGACACGGCGGAAAGCGCCTATTACCTCTGCGCGAACCGCAACAAACGCTCCGTTACTGTCAACATCGCCTCCGAGGCGGGGCAGGCCCTTCTGGCCGATATCGCGGCGCAGTCGGATATTCTGGTCGAGAATTTCAAGGTGGGCGACCTGAAACGGCGGGGCCTCGATTACGAGACATTGTCCGCGCGCCATCCCGGCCTGATCTATTGCTCCATCACCGGGTTCGGGCAAACCGGGCCCTACGCACCGCGTGCAGGATACGATTTCCTCATCCAGGGCATGGGCGGCATCATGTCGGTGACGGGGGAGCCGGATGGCCAGCCGACCAAGGTCGGCGTCGGCATCGCCGATGTAATGACCGGCATGTATGGCACGGTCGCGATCCTCTCGGCCCTGCGCGTGCGCGATGCGACCGGCAAGGGCCAGCATATCGACATGGCGCTGCTGGATACGCAGATTTCATGGCTGATCAATCAGGGGCTCGACTATCTGACCGCCGGGATCACGCCGGTGCGGCGCGGCAATGCGCATCCGACGGTGGTGCCTTACGAGACGTTTCCGGCGTCCGATGGCTGGTTCATCATCGCCATCGGCAATGACGGCCAGTTCGCCAAGTTCATGGAAGAAGCCGGTCGCCCGGACCTTGCCGCCGATCCGCGCTTTGCCACCAATCCCGCGCGCGTGACCAACCACGACGCGCTGATCGAAGTTATGCACGATATCACCCGCACCCGCACCGAAGCGGCATGGATGCAGCGGCTGAGCGAGATCGGCGTGCCTTGCGGTCCTGTCAATGATATCCCCGCCGCGATCAACGCCCCCCATGCGTTGGAGCGGGGATCACGGGTTAAGCAGGATCATCCCGTCGCCGCAAAGGGTTATGTCGAAACCCTCGGAAATCCGATCAAGATGAGCGGAACGCCAGTAAGCTACCGCCGACCGCCGCCCATGGTCGGCCAGCACACCGAGGAGGTTCTGGCCGAGCTTGGGTTTGACCCGGCGGAGCTGCGTGACAAAGGGGCACTCGGCTGATGGCGCATATCGGACCTGATGTGACGCTTGGGGATGATGTCTGGGTGCATGGCAGTGCGCTGATCCACGGCAAGGTGACATTGGGGGAGGGGGCCTCCGTCTGGCCCTATGTGGTGATGCGGGCGGAGATGCACGAGATCCGGATTGGCGCGCGCAGCAACATTCAGGACCACGTGATGATCCATGTCGGCTATGGCACGCCGACCATCGTGGGGGAGGATTGTTCGATCACCCACCGCGTTGTGCTGCATGGTTGCGAGCTTGGCGACCGCTGCCTTATCGGCATCGGGGCAACGGTTATGGACGGCGCGAAGATTGGCGCAAATTCCATCGTCGCGGGCCATGCCATCGTGTCTGAAGGGGCCGAGTTTCCCGAAAATTCGATCATCGCCGGTGTGCCTGCGAAACTGGTGAAGACGCGCGACAATAGTGCGGCGAACCTGATGAATGCCCGCTTCTATCAGCGCAATGCCCAGAATTATGCGCGCGGGATCGAGCGGTTTTCCGCCGACGATATGAAAGTGCTCAGCGGTTAAGGCACCAACGCAGGATCGCCTTCTGCACGTGGAGGCGGTTTTCCGCCTCGTCGAAGATCACGGAGCTTGGGCCGTCCATGACCTCTGCCGTGGCTTCTTCACCGCGATGGGCGGGCAGGCAGTGCATGAAGATCGCATCCGCATCGGCATCGGCCATCATCCGCGATGTGACCTGATAGGGGGCAAGTTGGTTGTGGCGGCTTTCGCGCGCACTTGGATCGTCGCCCATTGAAAACCACGTATCGGCGATCACGCAATCCACGCCTGCCGCCGCTGTTTCCGGATTGTGATCGATGTCGACGGTGCCACCGGCCGCGCGGGCCCAGTCGAGATAGCGCTGGGCGGGCAGCAGGGTTTCGGGGCAGGCCAGCGTCAGTGTAAAGTCGAATTGCGCGGCAGCTTCGATGAAGCTGTGGGAGACATTGTTGCCATCCCCGGTCCAGCAAAGCTTGCGCCCGGCGATGGGCCCGCGATGTTCCTCGAATGTCATCACATCGGCCATGATCTGACAGGGATGACTGTCATCGGTCAGGGCATTGATCACCGGCACGGTGGCATTTTCCGCCATCTCCAGCAGGTTCGCGTGATCGGTCGTTCGGATCATGATCGCATCGACATAGCGTGACAGGACGCGCGCCGTGTCAGCGACGCTCTCGCCCCGGCCAAGCTGCATTTCGTCACCCGAAAGGACAATCGTTTCCCCGCCGAGCTGACGCATCCCGATATCAAAACTGACACGGGTGCGGGTGGAGGGTTTTTCAAAGATCATCGCCAAGACGCGCCCGCTGAGGGCCGCGTCGGGATCAGGTGTGCCATGGGGCAGCCCGGCACGGGCTGATTTCATCGCCCGCGCGCTGTCGATGATCTTGCGCAGTTCGGCCTTTTCAACTGCGTGGATGTCCAGAAAATGGCGCGCACCGCTTTTCAGCGGTGCGACCGGCCCTGAATGGGGTTTCATGCGGCTTTGAGCGCTGTGCAGGCCGCATCGATGCGCGCAGTGGCGGCGTCGATCTCGTCCTCGGTCACGTTCAGCGGCGGCAGAATGCGCACGACATTGTCTGCGGCTGGCACGGTCAGAAGCTCCTGATCATAGCATGCCTTCACCACATCGCCGTTTGCCGCCTTGCATTTGAGGCCGATCATCAGCCCCTCGCCGCGAATGCCCTCCAGAATGTCCGGATGCGCATCGACCAGCGCGCCGAGCTTTTGGCTGAGACGCCCGCCCATGCGCTGCACGTTTTCAAGGAAACCGTCAGACAGCACCTCTTCCAGAACTGCGCAGGCGACCGATGCGCCAAGCGGGTTGCCGCCATAGGTGGACCCGTGTGTGCCAGCGACCATCCCCGCCGCCGCCTTTTCGGTCATCATACAGGCCCCGATGGGAAACCCGCCGCCGATCCCCTTGGCAATCGCCATGATGTCCGGTGTGACCCCGGCCCATTCATGGGCGAACAGCCGCCCGGTCCGGCCGACACCGCACTGGATTTCGTCGAAAATCAGCAGAGCGTCATTTTCATCCGCGATCTCGCGCAGGCCACGCAGGATATCGCGCGGGACGGGGATGATACCGCCTTCGCCCAGCACCGGTTCGATGCAGATCGCCGCCGTGTGAGGGCCGACAACGCCGCGTACGGCATCGAGGTCAAGCGGCACCTGCGGGAACCCGGCGACCAGTGGGCCGAAGCCCGTGACCATCTTTTCAGCACCGGAGGCGGAGATGCCCGCGATCGTGCGGCCATGAAAGCAGCTCTCGAAGGTGACGATCTCCACCCGCTCCGATGCGCCAATATGGTGCTGGTACTTCCGGGCGGCCTTGAAAGCGCATTCCATCGCCTCCGCCCCCGAATTCGTGAAGAACATCGTATCCGCGAAGGTCACATCGCAGAGCATGCCCGCGAGTTTTTCCTGCCAGGGCGCGCGATAGAGGTTCGATGTGTGCCAAAGCTTGCCTGCCTGATCGGTCAGGGCTGCCACCAGTTTGGGGTGGGCATGGCCAAGGCAGTTCACCGCGATCCCGGCACCGAAATCCAAATGACGTCGGCCTGCCTCGTCAATCAACCAGGAACCTTCGCCTTTGACAAAGGCGTGCGCAGTCCGTGCATAGGTTGGAATGACAGGCGAAATCATCTGGGGGCCCTCCTTCTTGGGGCAAGGTAAATACGCCCCGACCGCGGGCGCGGACGGGGCTGCGTGTGTTATCGGGGAGGGGGCGGAGACTGTCAATCTGCTCTACCGGAAGATGCGCGCGGTGTGGTTCGGGGAGAATATGGCAGGTCACGGGCAAGCAGTTTGTCGCGGCGACTTGTGCGCCTGCCCTCTAGTCCCTAAAATAAGGCATCAGAGCGCGCGGCATCGATCGCGCAGCCATTTTCGGAGAGTTGAATGTCCTGGACCGACGAACGCGTCGAGAAACTGAAAGCCATGTGGGGCGAGGGTCAGAGCGCGAGCCAGATCGCCAAGGCACTGGGCGGCGTGACCCGCAATGCCGTGATCGGCAAGGTGCATCGCCTTGGTCTTTCGAACCGGGCTACGACCAAACCGGCCGCGCCGGCCCCTGAGACGAAGTCGGCAAAACCGCTTCCTGCCCAGGCCGCCGCTACCGCCGCGCCGGAGCCAAAGCCCGCACCGGTCGAGCGTGTGATCGAAGCAGCACCGCCGCCCAAACCCGTTATCCAGTCCCCGACTGCCCGGCGTGAGCCGCCGCCCCCGACCCCTGCCATGGTCGAGGATGCCGCCCGCACGGCAGAGGCGCTGGCGGTGATGGAGAAAAAAGCCAGGCGGCTTGATCTGCTGGAGCTGACGGAGCGGACATGCAAATGGCCCATTGGCGATCCGGCGACGGATGACTTTTTCTTCTGCGGCCTGCCCGCGCAGCCGGGCAAACCATATTGTGAGGCGCATGTCGCGGTCGCATTCCAGCCGATGTCGTCGCGCCGCGACCGCGATCGCAATCGCAATCGGTCGAGCGGCGGTTTCCGCTAGGCCTCCCGCACATCTGTGGTCCTGCACCTGACAACGGCGGAACGCGCTGTTCTATCGGGGCAGCAGGGCACTGCCGGCGATCGGATGGCGCTGGAGATGGTGACCGACGCGGCGCGCATTCTGGGCGCTGATCGCCTGATTGAAATCCAGTCGAGCCATATCGACGGCTGCCTCTACCATGGGGCATCCGGCGTTTTGTATTGCGAGGCGCTGGCGGCCGGCGGCGCGCGAGTGAAGGTGCCTGCGACGACCAATGTGGGGGCCTTGAACCTCCTCAATCCGGATCAGTGCCGCCTCGACGGGGCGCAACGTGCACTGGCCTATCGACTGATGGTCGCGCATGAACGCATGGGCTGCGCGCCGAGCTGGACCTGCGCGCCCTATCAGGCGGGTGCGCGCCCCGGCTTCGGCACGCAAATCGCATGGGGCGAATCCAATGCAGTCGCATTTGCCAATTCGGTTCTGGGTGCGCGCACCAATCGTTACGGCGATTTTCTTGACATCGCCTGTGCCATCGCGGGCCGTGCCCCCTGTTCCGGATTGCATCTGACCGAAAACCGCTATGCAGAACAGGTGATCGACGTGTCCGCAGTCGCCGCGAGATTTGGCGCGGACCGGTCATGGTATCCCGTCCTTGGCGCGCTGATCGGACGTCTGACGGGCGGGAGTGTCGCTGCGGTGGACTGTTTGGCCGGGCCGGTGGCGGAAGATGATCTAAAAGCGCTCTGCGCCGGGGCGGCGTCCACCGGGGCCGTTGCGCTGATCCATATCGTCGGGGTCACGCCGGAGGCACCGGATCTGGATAGCGCCATCGGCCATCGCCCTGCCCATGAAGTCGTCATGGTCAATGCGGCGATGCTGGACGAGGCACGCGCCGCCCTCAGCCTCGCACCCGACGGGCCAATCGACAGCGTCGCACTTGGCAGCCCTCATTTTTCCGTCGATGAATGCCGCGAAGTGCTGCGACTGGCGGAGGGACAGCCCTTTGTCGTTCCCATGTACATTTGCCTCGGACGCCATACGCTGCGGGCGTTGGAGGCGGAGGGAGCCGATCAGGCGCTCACAGCTCTCGGTGTCGTACTGGTCGTCGACACCTGCGTTGTCGTCACGCCGATATTGCCAGCCCAACCCGGTGTCATGGTGACCAACTCGGCGAAGTTCGCCCATTACGCGGCAGGCAATACCGGCCATCTTCCGGTCTTCGGAACCCTGCACGAATGTGTGCGAAGTGCCAAAGCGGGCACCGTCATCCGCGATGGCGTACGATGAGCGTTAGGGCCGATGTGCTGATCGGTGGGGCTACCAGTGGGCGGGTCTTGCGTCTTGATGCCCCGATCAGTTTTTGGGGCGGCGTAGATCCGGCCACGTCGGAGGTGACGCTGGCAGGGCATCCCCAGCGCGGCGAGCGCATCGCGGGTTTGATCCTTGTCGTGCCGCGCCTTATCGGGTCAAGCTCCTCATCGGCGGTAATGCTGGAACTTTTGCACGGGGTGCGTGCACCTGCGGCGCTGATCCTTGGCCAGCGCGATGCGATCCTGCCAATCGGCGTGATCGCGGCGCGGCAGATGGGCTGGCCGACTATCCCGGTGCTGGTCGTGGCAGACCCGCCCTATATCACCGGTACATCGCTGATGATCAGCGAGACCGGCTTGATCGAGAACAATCAGGCCGCTTCCGGATAGTCGCGCGCGAATACCATGCGCGCACCTTCCGATTGGGTGGGCTGGAACTCGTACCCGTCGGCGCTGAATTCCTTCAGCCCTTCAACGGTCAGCACGCGGTTCTCCACTGCAAAGCGTGCCATCGCGCCGCGCGCCTTCTTGGCATAGAAGCTTACAATCTTTTCAGTGCCGTCCTTGCGTTCCAGAAATACCGGCTCGACCACCTTCAATGTCAGCGCATCGGGGTCGACCGCGCCGAAATATTCCTGACTGGCGCAGTTCAGAAGCGTGTCACTGCCGAGCGCTTCGGCCTCCGCATTCAGGGTCTTGGCGATCTTGCGGCCCCAGTATTCGTAAAGCGATTTGGCCCGGCGGGTGGCAAGGCGGCTGCCCATTTCCAGCCGATAGGCCTGGATCTTGTCCATCGGTTTCAGAAGGCCGTAGAGACCGGAGAGAATGCGGAGGTGATCTTGCGCGAATGCCATATCGGCAGGGTCCATCGATGGCGCGTCAAGGCCTTGATAGGTATCGCCATCGAAGGCGAGCGCCGCGGGTTTGACGATCTCGTCCGAGGGGTCCGCCTCGAACGCCTTGAACCGTTGCACGTTCAGTTTCGCCAGCGGCTCGCTGATTTTCATCAGCTTTTGCAGGTCCGCATGGGTCAGTTTTTTCGCCGTCTTGACCAGCGTGATCGCATCTTTCTGGAATTGTGGCTCCGTCGCGGTGGTCATATCCACCGGGGTCCAGTCGAGACGTTTGGCAGGGGAAATCACGGTCAGCATCGGCGGCCTTTACTTTTGTCAGAATTCGTTGAGTGCATAGATAGTGTGGCTGGGCGGCAGGGGAAATACGACATCCTGTCATTCCCGTCCGGGCAGGGGGGATCAACCGCTATAGGTCTCGTCCAATGAATATCCGGCGGCGCGAACGGTGCGGATCGGGTCGCGGTCATTGCGCCGGTTCAGCGCTTTGCGCAGGCGCCCGACATGGACATCGACCGTGCGCGCCTCGACATAGACATCGCGGCCCCAGACCATGTCGAGCAACTGCTCGCGGCTGAACACGCGACCCGGACGGCGGATCAGACAGTCGAGCAGCGAAAACTCCTTCGGGCCGAGGCGCACTTCGCGTACACCGCGATGAACGCGCCGAGTCTCGCGGTCCAAAACGATATTGCCGAAGGTTGCCACATCCCCCGCCAGTGTCGGGCGGGCGCGACGCAGAACGGCGCGCACGCGGGCGGTCAGCTCGCTCATAGAAAACGGTTTGGTCAGATAGTCATCAGCGCCAGTGTCAAGGCCGCGGATACGGTCCTCCTCCTCACCGCGTGCGGTCAACATGATGATCGGCATGTCTCGCAATTCGGCCCGTCCGCGCGCGCGGCGGCAGATCTCGATGCCCGAAAGCCCTGGTAGCATCCAATCGAGGATCAGAAGGTCCGGAGCCTCCTCATCAAGGGCCATCAGCCCCTCATCACCATCGGTGCAGATGCGAACCCGGTACCCTTCCTGGCTGAGGTTGTATTCGAGAAGCGCGCCGAGCGCTTCTTCATCCTCAACGACCGTGATCCGGGCGCTCATCTGCCATCTCCTCAGATTTTGGCTTCGATGTCGGAGGGATCGCCCTTCGGCCGGTCATCGCCCAGCGGCTCGCCCTTGGCAACGTAGTAGATCATCTCCGCCACATGGGTGGTATGGTCGCCGATACGCTCCACATTCTTGGCGATGAACATCAGCTGGGAGCCGAGCGAAATCGTGCGCGGGTCTTCCATCATGTAGGTGATCAGCTCGCGGAACATTGCATTATAAGCATCGTCGATCTCCACATCCCGGTGCCAGACGGCAACCGCGGCATCCGTATCGGCCTTAACATAGGCGTCCAGCACCTCGGTCAGTTGCGCCAGCGCCATGCGGCCCATGCGCACAACAGAGGTTGAGAGGCGCAGTGGATTGCCGCTCGCCATATGTTTGGATCGTTTGGCGATATTCTTGGCCAGATCGCCGACCCGCTCCAGCGTTGTCGACAGTTTCATGGCGGATATGACCAACCGCAGATCCTGCGCCATGGGCTGGCGGCGGGCAATGGTCTGGATGGCGAGGCGTTCGACCTCCAGTTCCAGCGCATCGAGGCGCTTATCCTTCTCGATCACTGCATCCGCCAGCGCCGTGTCGCGTTTTTCCAGACTTTCCAGCGCCAGAGAAAGCTGCGTTTCCGCGAGCCCGCCCATTTCCGAGATGCGCGCGCGCAACTCAATCAGGTCATTGTCGAAAGAACTGACGATATGATCGCCCATTTGCACGCTCCCTTAGCCGAACCGACCGGTAATGTAGTCCTGCGTCCGCTTGTCACTCGGATTGTGGAAAATCGTTTCGGTGTCGTCGTATTCGACCATGCTGCCGAGATGGAAAAACGCCGTTTTCTGGCTGACCCGCGCGGCCTGCTGCATGGAATGGGTGACGATCACGATGGCGTAGTTGGCGCGCAACTCGTCGATCAGTTCCTCCACCCGCGCGGTGGCGATGGGATCGAGGGCTGAGCATGGCTCATCCATCAAGAGGACCTCGGGTGCCGTCGCGATGGCGCGTGCGATGCAGAGGCGCTGTTGCTGTCCGCCGGAAAGGCCCGTGCCGGGCTCGCTCAGGCGATCCTTGGCTTCATCCCAGATCGCGGCGCGGCGGAGCGATGTCTCGACGATCTCGTCCAGTTCCGCCTTGTTGGCCGCGAGGCCATGGATGCGCGGGCCGTAGGCGACATTGTCATAAATCGATTTGGGAAACGGGTTGGGTTTCTGGAACACCATGCCAACGCGGGCGCGCAGCTGTACTGGGTCCACAGTGCGGTCGTAGATATCTGCCCCATCGACCCGGATATCACCGGTCACGCGGCAAATGTCGATGGTGTCATTCATCCGGTTGAGGCAACGCAGGAATGTCGACTTGCCGCAGCCAGAAGGACCGATGAAGGCAGTCACGGCCTTGTCGCCGATATCGACGCTGACATCCTTGATCGCGTGGGTGTCGCCGTAGAACACATCCACATTGGTCGCAGCCACCTTGATGTCAGCCATGAATGGGGTTTCGGCGTCTTTCATTGGGATCGCTCCTCTGTCCGTATCCATGGTCGCTTCTGCCTCGTTCATCTGCATCACCACCTGCGTTCAAAGCGTTTGCGAAGGATGATCGCAAGGATATTCATGATCACGAGGAAGCCGAGCAGCACCACGATGGCAAGCGCCGTCTTCGCTTCGAAGGCCCGTTCTGGAAAGTCAGACCAACGGAAGATCTGCACCGGCAGGACGGTTGCGCTGTCAGTGATGCCTTGTGGGATGTCGACGATGAAGGCGACCATGCCGATCATGATCAGCGGTGCGGTTTCCCCCAAAGCCTGGGCCATGCCGATGATCGAACCTGTCAGAATGCCCGGCATCGCCAGTGGCAGCACATGGTGGAACGTGCATTGAAGTTTCGATGCCCCGACGCCCAGCGCCGCATCGCGGATCGAGGGTGGTACGGCCCGGATCGCCGCGCGCGAGGCAATGATGATCGTCGGCAGGGTCATCAGCGCCAGCACCATGCCGCCAGCAATGGGCGCAGAGCGGGGTGCGAAGCCACCGATGACGATTTCGCGTCCCCAGACCTCAAACTCCACTCCCGTCACGAAGATGGCGAGACCGAGAAGGCCAAAGACGATCGACGGGACGGCGGCGAGGTTGTTGATGTTCACCTCGACAAAGTCGGTGAAACGGTTCTTCGGCGCGAATTCCTCCAGATAGATCGCCGCCGAGACGCCAAGCGGGAAGGCGAGGAAGAATGTCACCAGCATGGTGAAGAAGGTGCCGACGATGGCACCCCAGACACCGGCCAGTTCGGCCTCGCGGCTGTCGCCTGCGGTGAAGAAACGCCAGTTGAAGGTCGTCTCCGTTGCCTCGTTGCTGCGCAGTGTCTCCAGCCAGATGACCTGCTTGTCGTTGACCTTGCGCGCGTTCTCCGGGGTTTCCATCACGTGCAGGACCCATTCGCCGGGGGCGGCGTCGGCGTCGCTGAAGAGGGGGACGACAACCTCGCCGACCAGCCCTGTTGCGCTGACGCGGGTGGCGTCGATCCAGCCACCATTGACCTCCAAGAGGAGGCTCGGTGTCTCGCTGCTCAGCGGCTCCTCCCCGCCGGGGCGCAGGGCGCGGTCCTCCAGATCGTCGGCGCGTGCATTCAGGGCATCGCGCTGGGTGGCATAGCCTGTGGCACCGGCAATCAGTTTCTCGCGCTGCTCATCAGTCGAAGCGGCTTGCGCGCGCTCGGTGAACACAGCCCGACCCCGTTCCTGGCGTTCGGCATCGGCGCGCACGCGGGCAGCCTCGATCAGCAACAATTCTTTCACGACCGCGACCTCGGCGACGAAGTCATTGGCCGTGCTGAATAGCTGAACCTCCTCGCCGACCTCGGTCACGTTGCCGCTGATCGACAGCGCGCCATCGGTGTCCTCAGATGTCAGCGTCCCGAAGAAGCCTTTCAGATAAAGATCCGCATCATCCGACAGGAGGAACGGGAAGGTGATGACACCGCCGATCAGGTTCGGGTCGGCCTTGACCTTGTTCTGCAGTTCGAACGATGCGCCGGAGGAGACAAGCCCGTAAAGATCGCGCCGGTCACGACGGCTGGTGACGAAGGGAAAAACCTCCTTCATCACATCCTTGGTGAGACCGCCGAAATTGGCGCTGCCCGGGTCGTCCACAGGGATTTCCTCCGCCGACAATGTGACGGGCAGATTGATATAGCTTTCGGTCAGCGCACCCGCCGCCTTGTAAAAGACCGACGAGAGCAGCGTGACCAGCGCCAGTGCGGCCAGAAAGATCGCGGTAATGCCATAGATCTTCAACCGGGTCTCGGCGCGGCGGCGTGCTTTCACCCGCGTTGCCGTGATCGGAGAGGCGTGGAGCTTTGTCAGTGCTGCCATGTCAACCATGTCCAGCCTCCTCAATCATACATTTCGCGGTAGCGACGCACGATGCGCAGCGCCACGAAGTTCAGCCCCAGCGTCACACAGAAGAGCGTGAAGCCGAGCGTGAAGGCCGGACCGGCAGCGGTGGCAGCCTCGGTATCGCCGGTGATTAACATCACGATCTGCACTGTCACGGTGGTCACCGCCTCCAACGGATTGGCAGTCAGGTTCGCGCCTTGTCCGGCGGCCATGACCACGATCATCGTCTCGCCGATGGCGCGGCTGACGCCGAGAAGGACGGCAGAGACGATGCCAGGCAGGGCGGCGGGCAGGACCACTTGTCGGATCGTTTCTGCCTTCGTCGCACCCAGCCCGTAGGAGCCATCACGCAGTGACTGTGGCACTGCGTTCAACACGTCGTCCGAGAGCGACGAGATAAAGGGGATGATCATCACCCCCATGACGATACCGGCGGCCAGCGCGCTTTCCGACGCCACGGTCAGGCCGATGCCTTCGCCAAGGCCGCGTATCGCGGGGCCGAGGGTCAGCGCCGCGAAGAACCCATAAACCACGGTCGGGATACCGGCGAGGATTTCCAGCATCGGCTTTGCGATTGAGCGGACAGTCGGTGAGGCGAAATCAGCGAGGTAGATGGCAGCCATCAGTCCGATTGGCGTCGCAACCAGCATTGCGATGATGGTGATCATCAATGTTCCGGCAAAGAGCGGGATCGCCCCCACCTTGTCGGCATCCATCTCGCCTGAGTGGACGCCTGAAAGCGGCGACCAGGTCAGGCCAAAGACGTATTTCCAGACCTGCCAGTCGATGTTGGCGAAGAAATTCAACGTCTCGCCGACCAAAGACAGGATGATGCCGATCGTTGTCATGATGGCGATGGCGGCGGACGTGACGAGCATGTAGCGCACGATCCGCTCCGACCGGTTGCGCGCGCGCCACTCGCGATTGATCTGCCGGGTGGTGACCATGAATGTCGCAAGTGCCGCGCCCATTCCGACGACAAGCACCGCCCAGATGCGCATGGTCTCGGCACTGATGAACTGCTGCGCGATCGCTGTTCTGAGGTCACCGCTGCGCGATGCGATGTCGCCTGCTGCAATGGCCTGCGCATCGCTGAGGACGAGGTCAATCTCGATCTGCGACAGGGTCGGGTCGGCGGCTGCGATGGCCGCCATCAGGCGCGCCTCGATCAGGGCACCTCCGATGATCGCAATCACCAGAATGGCGGCGATGCCGACCATCAGCACCCATATGGCGCAGTAAAACCCGTGATAGGATGGGCGGGAATGGAGCGTTGCCAGCGCGCCGCCGCCTGCGGTGACCGCCCTTGTGCGACCGGTCAGATAGGCCGCTGCGGTCAGAAGCAGAACGACGAAGATGGTGATTTGTATCATGTCCGTGTCGCTCCGGCGCGGGGTGATGAAATCCGCTGGTACGGGGAGAGGCGCGCACCGTCGGTGCACGCCTCCATTATCTGATGATTACAGATCGCTTGCGCCGATCACCTTCAGCGCCGTGACGTCGGCCACATTCGCGTCGTGGGCGTCCTGCGGCAGGGGGATCAGGCCCTTGTCGACCAGATAGCCTTCTTCGCCGGTTGCATCATCGGACATGAATTCAGACACATATTCCATCATGCCGGGGATCACGTCGACATGGGCCTTCTTGATATAGAAGTACAGCGAGCGCGATACCGGGTAATCACCGGACGCGATATTTTCGAAGGTGGGCTCTACACCATCGACCGTTGCGCCCTTCAATTTGTCGCCGTTCTGGTCGAGGAAGGAATAGCCGAACACGCCAAGGGCGTTCGGGTTGGCTTCGAGCTTGGAGACGATGAGGTTGTCATTCTCACCCGCCTCGATAAACGCACCGTCAGCGCGGATCGAGATGCCTTCGCATTCAATGCCAGCCGCTTCGCAGCCTTCCTCCATCACGAGTTCTTCGAACGCATCACGGGTGCCCGACGAGGGTGGTGGGCCCAGTACTTCGATCTTGATGGCCGGCAGCGAAGGATCGATATCGGACCAGAGAGCCGGCTTCGGGCCCTGCTCGGCGAGTGCGATGACGATCTGCTCACGGGTCAGTGCGAAGTCGGGTGCGCTCCTCGCATTCGCGACCACGATGCCGTCATAGCCGACCTTGGCCTCAACGGCGTCGACGCCGTTACCGGCGCAAAGCTCAATCTCCGATGCCTTGATGCGGCGCGAAGAGTTGGCCATGTCAGGATGATCGACACCGACGCCAGCGCAGAACAATTTCAGTCCGCCACCGGAGCCGGTGCTTTCGACGACGGGTGTCGCGAAGTCGGTGGTCTTGCCGAAGGTTTCAGCGACTGCGGTGGAGAAGGGAAAGACCGTGGATGACCCAACGATACGGATCTGGTCTCTGGCTTGGGCGGCACCAGCGGCGGCGATGGTGGCACCGATCAGGACGGCGGCTGCGATGCGGGATTTCATGGAATAGCTCTCCGATTTGCTCGCGTTATCTTCGTCATATGCGCCGACCTGAAGAGATCCAGCGCATGACAAATTGGTAGGCCTCGCTGCGAAGCCTTTTATGAACAAAGAGCAACCCTTTTGTGACAGTATAAGATGCTGACAAATATATATTAATGCGCGAGGTTGGGCTGTGACATGCCGGTTCTGGCGCAATCTGTCACGAATCCGGTTTCGCAGGTCCGGGAAGCCAGAGGATGAACTGGCTGCCAACGCCTATTTCCGAACTGATCGCGATATCGCCGCGATGGCGCTGGGCGATGTGTTTAGCGATGGCAAGGCCGAGACCGGTGCCGCCCACCGTACGGCTTTGCGTGGCGGAGACGCGGTAGAACCGCTCCGTCAGTCGGGGCAGGTGTTCGCGCGCGATGCCCGGGCCGGTATCGGTGATCGCGACCCCAACCATGCCGGGCCATTTCGGATCGGGTGCTGCGGTCTCTGCGGTCACGGCGACGCCCTTACCGCCGTATTTGAGCGCATTGTCGATGAAATTGGTGAGAAGCTGCGCCAGCTGATCGCGATCCCCGACCACGATCGGCCCCTCGCGCGGGCAGGCTACGGCAATCGATGCCTCATGCTCCTCGGCAACAGGGTCGAGCGCGGCAGCCACTTCATGGACGAGCGCACCAAGGTCAATCTTGTCACTCGGTCGCACATGTGTGTTCAGCTCGATCCGGTTCAGCGACAGAAGGTCCTCCACCAGTCGCTTCATCCTTTCGGCCTGGCTAGCCATGATGCCGAGAAATCGCTCCCGCGCTTCCTCATCCTCTTTGGCCGGCCCCTGCAAGGTCTCGATGAACCCGATAATGGAGGCGAGCGGGGTCTTCAGTTCATGACTGGCATTTGCGACAAAGTTCTGGCGCATGTTCTCAACCCGCGTTTCCTGGGTTCGGTCCTCGATCATAACGAGGGTATCGGGCGAGGCGGTCGTGTCGCCTGGCGCAAAGGTCGGCTCGAGCGCGCGGATCTGTGCCAACAACGTACGATTGGTCTTTGAGACGGTGATCTCGAAAACTGCTTCGCGTGATTGGCGGTCGATGATTGTCTCTTCGGCCGCATCGATCAGATCGGGGGCGCGGATGGTGGCGGCCAATGGCTCCCCCACGGAGAACCGGCCGAACAGCGCCTCTGCGGCACTGTTGATGCGTACCAGCCGGGCCCTGTTGTCGATCAGCAGGACCGGCGCGGGCATCTGATCCAACAGCGCCATTGCCGACAATTGGCGTGGCGGCGCGGCGGATGGTTTGGCCACTTCCGCCTTTTCGCGTTCAGCGCTGATCATGCGGGCCAGCATCACACCGGCAAGGACCCCGGCGACCGGCCCCGCTGGCCCGACCGCCACGACCGAGCCGACTGCCGCACCGGCGGCGCTGAAGACAACTGTCAGGATGAACCGCAGATCGATCATCTCCGGCTCTTACAGGAAGTCACATCGCGAAAGAAGCCGGATTGCTTTCACAGAAATGTCCTATACACAGGCGACGTCAGCCACCGATGTCAGCCAGCAGGATACCCGTATGATCCGCTACGACCTCAAATGTGCGCAAGGCCATGCCTTCGATGCGTGGTTTGCCAATTCTGCCGCGTTCGATGAACAGGCGGAGCGGGGGCTGGTCGCCTGTGCAATTTGCGGATGTACCGATGTCGAAAAGGCGCTGATGGTTCCCGGTATCGCCAAGGATGGAGCCAGAGCGAGCGAACCTGCCGAAGCGCCTGCCGCGTCGCAGGCACCCGCCCCCATGTTGTCCGGCCCGGTCCCACCGGAGGTTCAGGCACAGCTGGCCAAGCTGCGGGCGGAGGTCGAGAAGACAGCGTCGAATGTCGGCAAGAACTTCGCGTCCGAGGCGCGCAAGATGCATGTCGGCGATATCGAGCATCGGGCGATCTATGGCGAGGCGACCCATGAAGAGGCGAAATCCCTGGTCGAAGACGGCGTGCCCGTTGCGCCGCTGCCATTCGTGCCGCGCCGCGACGACTGAGCCATCTCCCCGATCCGGTGTCACGCGCGCTTGCGATGACAAGCGCTGGGCGATATAGCAGCCGCGCCGTCGTTCGGGCGGCACCAAGGAGCCCGCGTGATGTCGCCTGCAAACCCCCGTCTGGTCATGAAATTCGGCGGCACGTCCGTTGCCGATATGGAACGGATCCGGTCTGCGGCACAGAAGGTCAAACGCGAGGTCGCAGCGGGCTATGACGTTGCCGTCGTCGTCTCTGCCATGTCGGGTGAGACGAACAAGCTGGTTGGCTTTGTCGAGGATGCGTCGAACCCGCCCGGTGCCAACAGCCCCGGATTTTTCGATGCGCGTGAATATGACAGCGTGGTTGCCAGCGGCGAGCAGGTCACCAGCGGCCTCATGGCGCTCACCTTGCAGGAAATCGGTGTGCCTGCGCGCAGCTGGGCTGGCTGGCAGGTGCCGGTCAGAACCTCCTCCGCCCATGGTGCGGCGCGGATCGAGGCGATCGAGACGGACCGGCTGAACGCGAAATTCGCCGAAGGCATGCACGCTGTCATCGCTGGCTTTCAGGGGGTCAGTGACGAAGGCCGGATCACGACCCTTGGCCGCGGTGGCTCTGATACAACGGCGGTCGCCTTTGCAGCCGCGCTTGGGGCGGAGCGATGTGATATCTACACGGATGTGGACGGTGTCTACACGACCGACCCGAGGATTGAGCGCAAGGCGCGCAAGCTTGACCGCATATCGTTCGAGGAGATGCTGGAGCTTGCCTCGCTCGGGGCGAAAGTCTTGCAGACCCGCTCCGTCGAATTGGCGATGAATCACAAGGTCAAGTTGATGGTGCGGTCCAGTTTCAACGACGATCCGGGCACGCTGGTCTGCCCAGAGGAGGAAATCGTGGAAAAGAACGTAGTAGCGGGCATCGCGGCGGAACGCGGGCAGGCGAAAGTCACGCTTTTGCAGGTAGCGGACAAGCCGGGGATCGCGGCGTCTATCTTCGGCCCTCTTGCGGAAGTGGGCGTGAATGTCGACATGATCGTACAGAACATTTCGGAAGAAGGGTTCACCGACATGACATTTTCCTGCCCCGATGCGGATGTCGTCCGGGCCCGCGCTGCGCTGGAGGCGGCTCGCGAGGCCATCGACTATCGCAGCATGGTCGTGGATGATGATGTCGCCAAGGTGTCGGTGGTCGGTGTCGGGATGCGTTCGCATTCCGGCGTCGCGCAAAAGATGTTTTCCGCCCTCGCGGCGGATGGCGTGAACATCAAGGTGATCACCACGTCAGAGATCAAGGTCAGCGTTCTGATTGACCGGAAATACATGGAACTTGCTGTGCAATCCCTGCACAGTGCGTTCGAACTGGACGCAGCCTGACCGAAAGGGCCGCGACCTGTTCAGCCCATATCGGGCGGACGGAGGGGAGGCGAGACATGGCCGCCGGTGTCGATGTTGGCTCACGTGTGCTTCTGAGACGTTTGCGCCAGGTCATGGCGCAGTCGGGCGACCCGCAGGCGCGTCTCGATAAGATCGTGTCCGTCATCGCCACCAATATGGTGGCCGAGGTCTGCTCCATCTATCTTCGCCGCGATGAGCGGACATTGGAACTTTGCGCAACCGAAGGGCTTCGGGCGGAGGCCGTGCACCGCACTCGGATGCGGATCGGGCAGGGCCTCGTCGGGCGTATCGCTGAACGTGCGGAGCCGTTCAAGACCTCCGACGCGCCAAGTGCGGCCGGGTTTGAGTACCGTCCCGAGACGGGTGAGGAAATCTATACCTCTTTCTGCGGTGTCCCCATTCAGCGTCTTGGCAAGGTCATGGGCGTACTGGTTGTGCAGAACGCGGTCGCGCGCGAATACAACGAGGAAGAAGTCGACGCCCTCGAGGTGATCGCGATGGTCATCGCGGAGATGGCTGATGCCGGGCGGCTGACGGGTGAAGGATTTGATCTGGAACGCACGGTGCCCAAATCGTTCACCGGCGTTGCAGCTGCCGAAGGCGCGGCCATCGGGATCGTTTATCTGCATGAGCCGAAGATGGCGATCAACAACCCCTTCACCGACGATGTGGAGGGGGAGCAGGCGCGCCTCGCCGCCGCCATGTCAGATATCCGAGAGGAGGTGGACGCCCTCGTCGATGCCGACCTGTCCGGCGCTTCCGCCGAATATCGCGATGTGCTCGAAGCATACCGCATGTTCGCCCATGACAAGGGCTGGTTGCGCCGCCTGCATGAGGCCGTTGCCGCCGGTGTCGTCGCTGAGGTCGCGGTCGAGCGGGTGCAATCAGCTGCCCGCAGCCGGATGGAGCGGGCCGCAAATCCCTATCTGCGCGACCGGCTGCATGACCTCGATGATCTCGCCAACCGCCTGCTTCGCCGCCTTGGTGGGGTCCAGGCCAAGGACATACCGGAGAACGCGGTGCTTGTTGCCCGTTCGATCGGTCCGGGGGAGCTTTTGGACTACGGCACCAAGATCAAGGCTGTGGTCATGGAGGAAGGCTCCGTCGGCTCCCACGCGGCGGTGGTTGCGCGGGCGCTGGCGGTTCCGCTTGTCGTGGGCGTGGAACGCATCGTCGCCGATGCTGAAGACGGTGACGAGATCATTGTCGATGGCGACCGCGGCGCGGCGTTCCTGCGCCCGATCGAAACCGTCGGCGAAGCTTACATAGAAAAGATCGCCAATGCGGCCGTGGCCGAGGCAAAGTACCGGGCGCTGCGCGACAAGCCCGCCATGACGCGCGATGGTATCAATGTCAGCCTGCATATCAACGCGGGCATGTTGTCCGATCTGCCGCAGTTGTTTGACAGTGGTGCGGCAGGGGTCGGTCTCTACCGGACCGAGTTGCAGTTCATGACCCGCCCGACATTGCCCCGCCGGTCCGATCAGGCGGCGCTCTATGGTCGGGTGCTGGATGCGGCACAGGGCGCGCCTGTGGTGTTTCGCTCGCTCGATATCGGATCGGACAAGGTGCTGCCCTATATGAAGCGGACGGTGGAGGAAAACCCGGCCCTCGGATGGCGGGCGGTTCGGGTCGGCCTCGACAAGCCGATGGCGATGAAGATGCAGTTCCAGTCGCTATTGCGCGGTGCCGGTGCGCGCCCGCTGACGGTCATGTTCCCTTTCATCGCCCACGAGAGTGAGTTCTTCGCCGCCCGCGAGATGTTCCTCGAGACGCGCGAGCGTCTGGCGCGGCTCGGCTACACGATGCCGGAGGAGCTGAAGATCGGTGCGATGCTGGAGACGCCATCGCTGGCTTTTGCTTCGGAGAGGTTTTTCACAGCGGCTGATTTTCTCTCGGTCGGCGGCAACGACCTGCAACAGTTCTTCTATGCCGCCGACCGGGGGAATGAGCGGGTGCGAAAGCGCTATGACCCGCTTGGCCCAGATTTTCTGGCATTCGTGAAAATGATCGTGGCGCGCGCCGATGCGGCGGGGACGCCGATCTCGTTTTGCGGGGAAATTGCCGGTCGTCCGGCCGAGGCCGTTGCACTTGCAGCCATCGGGTTTCGTACCCTGTCAATGCGGCCGGCATCAATTGGTCGGGTCAAATTCGCGCTGCGCAGGGTACGCCTGTCCGACGCATTGGAGATGATTGATCACGCCATCACGACCGGCGCGCAGGACTTGCGCCCGCGCCTGAATTCGTGGTTGCAGGCCCTTGGTGTGGTCGGTGCCGATCTACCGGAACGCACCGAAGCGCAGCGCAGCGCGGGTGCCTGAGGCAAATTCCCGGCGGAACAGAACATAAGCGGTCACGGTCGTGGCAATGGACAGCGCCAGCGGGCCGAGAAACCATGTCAGCAGCGCGAGGCTGAAATAGATCGCGCGCAGTCCCTCGTTGAAATTGCGCGCGGCGATGCGGTTCAGTTCCGCAGCCCGGTTGGCCTCGCGCTCGATTTCTTCATCGGTATCGGCGGCCTGATCCCCCGGCATCGCGCCCATCACGACCGCGCAATAGCCGAAGATGCGCACCGACCAGATGAATTTCAGAAACGCGTAGGCCAGAAGGGCGATCAGGCATAGAAGCTTGACTTGCTGGGTCGATCGGGGCGCGTCGAACCCGCCCGCGACGTCGATGGCGAGCGATTCCAGAAGGTCGATTTGCCCTAGCAGTGCGACCGCACCGCCAATGGCGAACATGGTCATCGATGCCAGAAAACTCGTGCCGTTGCGCAAGAGGCCCAGCAGCGTGATATCTGTGACACGCACATCACGCCGTGCCGCACGGCGCATCCACAACCGACGATAGGCCGACACCATTTCCGCGGTCGACAGCCAGCCTCGTGGGTGATGTTTGACGCTCCAGCCGATGCCCCAGAACGCAAGCGCCGTGTAGCCAAGCGCCAACGCGTCCCAAAGTGTTAGCTGGCCCAGCCAGAATTGTGGCATGTTCATCATGCGGCGAAGTTGCCCACGCCTCGGGGCTTTCACAATAGGCAAATTGGTAATATAAAAAGACCAATTCGCATCGATACGATAGCAGGAGCACAGACATGGAAATGCCGGCCCCCAGTGAATTCGTCCTCTCGCGCAAGGCGGACATCGTAGCGCGCCTGCAGGAGGTGCTGCCGGACGATGCGGTGATCCATGCTGACGAAGAGGTGAAGGTTTACGAATGCGATGCCCTGACGGCGTATAAGTGCCCGCCGCTGGCAGCCGTGCTGCCCGCCTCGACCGAAGAGGTCGCGGCGGTTCTGAAGGTTTGCCATGAAATGGGTGTGCCGGTGGTGCCGCGTGGCTCCGGCACCTCGCTGGCGGGCGGGGCGCTTCCGACAGCAGACAGCGTGATACTGGGCATCGCCAGAATGGCTGATGTCCTTGAAACTGATTATGAAAACCGCTTCATCCGCGTCCAGACGGGGCGTACAAACCTGTCTGTCACAGGTGCGGTGGAGGAAGAGGGTTTCTTCTACGCTCCCGATCCGTCCAGCCAGCTCGCCTGTGCAATTGCAGGCAATATCGCGATGAATTCGGGCGGCGCGCATTGCCTCAAATACGGGGTGACAACGAATAACCTGATGGGTGTGCGCGTGGTCACCATGGAGGGGGAGATCATCGACATCGGCGGCGCGCATCTCGATGCGGGCGGGCTGGACCTGCTCGGTGTCATCTGTGGCTCCGAAGGTCAGCTTGGCGTGGTGACAGAAGCGACGCTGCGCATTCTGGCGAAACCCGAAGGCGCGCGACCGATCCTGATGGGCTTCGATTCGAACGAGGTCGCCGGTGCCTGCGTCAGCGACATCATCAAGGCGGGCGTGCTGCCCGTGGCTATCGAATTCATGGACCGCCCCTGTATTCGCGCTTGTGAGGCTTTCGCCGGGGCCGGATACCCAGACGTGGAGGCGCTCCTGATCGTGGAGGTCGAGGGATCGGAAGCGGAGATCGACGATCAGCTTGGCAAGATCGCCGCCATCGCCCGCCATCATAACCCGGCAGAACTGCGCGAAAGTGCATCCCCCGAAGAAAGCGCGTTGATCTGGAGAGGTCGCAAGGCTGCGTTCGGTGCGATGGGGCAAATCAACGATTACATGTGCCTCGACGGCACCATCCCGGTCGGCGAATTGCCCTATGTCCTCCGCCGTATTGGCGAGATGTCGAAGGATTTCGGTCTCGATGTCGGCAATGTCTTCCATGCAGGTGACGGGAATATGCACCCGCTCATTCTCTTCGATGCGAACAAGCCCGGCGATCTGGAACTGTGCGAGGCATTCGGCGCAGAGATCCTCAAACTCTGCTGCGAGGTCGGCGGTTGCCTGACCGGGGAACACGGCGTTGGTGTCGAAAAGCGTGATCTGATGCTGCATCAATACGCGCCGGAGGACCTCGAAGCCCAACTGCGCGTGAAAGACGCGTTCGATCCCAAATGGCTTCTGAATCCGGCCAAGGTGTTTCCGATTGCCACGACAGCGTCGCGGCGTGCTGCCTGACGGCTTTCTCTTCTTCAAATATCCTCGCCGAAGGCACCGCGCGCCAGCGCGGACCGATTGGAGCCCAACCCATGCTCGACACGATCTACACCGATGCTGAATCTGCCTTGGCGGAGGATGTCCGCGCCGCCCATGACGCTGGGACACCGCTGGAGATCGCCGGTGGTGGCACGCGCAAGGCGCTGGGCGGGCCGGTGCAGGCCGAGACAACCATCTCGACCGCCGGTGTGAGCGGGATCTCGCTTTACGAACCCGGCGCGCTGACCATCGTTGCCGGGGCGGGGACGCCCTTGGCGGAGATCGAAGCCGCGCTCGCGGTGGAAAATCAGCGTCTGGCATTCGAGCCGATGGATCACCGTGCCCTCCTCGGGACTACTGGCGAGCCGACCATCGGTGCGGTCGCGGCCATGAACAATTCCGGCCCGCGCCGCATTCAGGCCGGCGCGGCGCGCGATGCGATGCTGGGCGTGCGCTTTGTCGACGGGCGCGGCACGGTCATTCGCAATGGTGGGCGGGTTATGAAGAACGTGACGGGCTATGACCTCGTGAAGCTGATGGCGGGCAGCTGGGGTACACTCGGCGTGATCACCGAAATTGCGCTCAAGGTGTTGCCGGCACCGGAGGCTGTGGCGACCGTTGCCCTCTCAGGTCTTGATGATGAAACCGCCATCCGTGCTCTCTCGGCTGCGCTCGGCTCGCCCTATGACGTCACAGGCGCGGCGCATGTGGACGGCCAGACACTGGTGCGGATCGAAGGCTTTGACAGCCAGGTCAACCATCGGGGCCCGGCGCTGGTCGCCGCGCTGAAATCGTTTGGCGCAGCGACGATCCTGACGGGCAACGACAGTGATACGCGATGGGTTGATATCCGCGATGTCGCGTCTTTCGCGGGCCGGGACGGTGCGGTATGGCGGGTCTCTGTCAAGCCGACGGATGGGCCAAAACTGGTGACCGCGCTTCGCCCGCTCATGCCGGTCGAGGCATTCTATGACTGGGGCGGAGGACTTGTCTGGCTGATGGTTCCCGATGCGGGCGACGCGGGCGCAGCTGCAATCCGCGCGCAGGCCGCCGTACTCGGCGGTCATGCCACGCTTGTGCGCGCCGCGCCGGCAATCCGCGCCGCCGTAGATGTGTTCGAGCCGGAGGCCCCCCCGCTCGCCGCCCTCACGGCGCGGGTTCGGGGTGAGTTTGATCCGAAGACTATTCTTAATCCCGGCCGGATGAGGGGCTGATCCGATGCAAACCAATTTCACCGAAGATCAGCTCAAGGATCCGGGCACCAAGCGCGCGAATGAGATCCTGCGCACTTGTGTCCATTGCGGGTTCTGCACCGCCACCTGCCCGACCTACCAGGTTCTGGGGGATGAACTGGATAGCCCGCGGGGGCGGATTTATCTCATCAAGGACATGCTGGAAAATGACCGGCCCGCCGATGAGAAGACCGTCAAGCATATCGACCGGTGCCTCAGCTGCCTGGCCTGCATGTCGACATGCCCTTCGGGCGTGCACTACATGCATCTTGTCGACCATGCGCGTGAACATATTGAAAAGACTTACAAACGCCCGCTTGGCGATCGCGCCCTCCGCTGGCTCCTCGCGCGCATCTTGCCCTATCCGAACCGGTTTCGTTTCGCCATGCTCGGGGCGATGTTCGCGAAACCATTTGCGTTTCTTTTGCCGTCCAAGCTGCGCTCCATGGTTGCCTTTGCACCTGCTTCCATGCCGCCCCCGAGCCGGATGGAGGAGCCGCAGACCCATCCCGCGACCACCGAACGCAAGATGCGTGTCGCGCTGATGACCGGCTGCGCGCAGCGGGCGCTGAATACGGATATCAACGAGGCGACCATCAGGCTTTTGACCCGGCTCGGGGCGGAGATTGTGATCCCGAAGGGCATGGGATGCTGTGGCGCGCTGACCCATCACATGGGGAAAACCGATGAAAGCCATGCGACAGCAGCAAAAAATCTCGAAGCATGGACTGGCGAGATGGATGGTGAAGGGCTTGATGCCATCGTCATCAACACATCCGGCTGCGGTACGACTGTGAAGGATTACGGCCACATGTTCCGCAGTGATCCTGTCTGGGCGGAGAAAGCCGCGAGGGTGTCGGCCATCGCCAAGGACGTCTCGGAGGTCCTGATGCAGCTCGATATCACGCCGACCGGCGATGTGCCGTCCCTACGCGTGACCTATCATTCAGCATGCTCGTTGCAGCACGGCCAGCAGATCAAGACCCACCCGAAGACCCTTCTGAAAAAAGCGGGTTTTGAAGTGAAGGAACCGGCGGAGCCACATCTCTGCTGTGGCTCGGCAGGCACATATAATCTCATGCAGCCGGAAATCAGCATGCAATTGAAGGCACGCAAGGCAAAGCACCTCGCCGCCACCCAGCCGCAGGTGATCGCGGCGGGTAATATCGGCTGCATGATGCAGATCGGCTCCGCGATGGAGGTGCCGGTGGTCCACACGGTGGAGCTGCTCGACTGGGCGACCGGCGGCCCGCGCCCGCGCGCGATGGGTAGCGACGCCTTGGTTGCTGCCGAGTAACGCACCATGCGTTCGCGGTCCTTTGACGTGATCGCGTCGTTTTGTACTGACGGACCGTTTTGACCCTGCTACCGTCTTTGTATTGATGTGGGCGTCGATATGTGGGGTATGTGTATGAGACCTGTGAAGGGATTTGTTTTGGCACTGGGCCTGTTCGTGGTGGGGGTTGCCCATGCAGACGATCCCGCAGCGCGCCGCGTCCTGACCATTGACGAGCAGCGCGACTGGAGCGGTGTCGGGCGCCTCAATCACAGCAGTGGCGGGTTCTGCTCAGGCGCGCTGATCGCCCCCGATACGGTCCTGACGGCAGCTCACTGCGTTGTCGATCAGGCAACGGACCTGCCTGTGCCGCCACGCGATTTGCGGTTCGTGGCGGGGTTGCGGGCCGGTGTTTACACTGCGCACCGTCGCGGCGCGGCGGCCAAGATCCATCCTGACTGGGCCGGGTACCGCAATGGCGGAGAGGTCATCGTTGAGGGCGACCTGGCGATTGTAAAGCTGGAGAGCCCGATCTCGGGGGTGGAGGCACGGCAATTCGATATCGGCCGCGCGCCGGGGAACAATTCGAATGTGACGCTGGTCAGCTATGGACGCGGCCGTGAGCGGGCATTGTCGATCCAGGACCCCTGCCAGATCGTGCAGCGCTTTGACCGCAGTGGCGCGCTGAACTGCGACAGCGTCAACGGCACCTCGGGCGCACCCGTCTTTCATGACGGCAGGATCGTCGGGGTCATTTCGGCGTCTGACCTGATCGAGGGGGGGCGGAGCTATGCCGTCTGGGTCGAGGGCGCGATTGATGTGCTGACCGGTGGCGCATCGCCGACCGTGGCACCACCGCCGCAACTCACCTCGCAGGACCCGACGGCACCTGCGCCCGGCGTCGGCGGCCTGTTCAAATCGGCCCCGACCGGTGGCAGCCGGTTGCCGGGTGGCAAGCGGGCACCAGTGCAATGATCATGCGGGCGATGTTCCTTGTTGCGCTCGTTCTGGTTGCGCCCGGAATCGACGCAGCCGAGCGGCGGTTCATCACCGATGAAGAGGCCGCGCGCTGGGCCGGTGTGGGTATCCTCAGGATGCAGGGCAGTGGCACCTGCACCGGCGTTCTGATCCGCCCCGACACCGTACTGACGGCGGCGCATTGCGTTGCCGATGCCGGCACGAAAACCGTCCTTCCAGCCGCGCGCATCAGATTCCATGCCGGATGGGGGGCAGGGCGCGCGGTGGATAGTATCGAAGCCCGCACCGTCGCCGTTCATCAGGGGTATTTCGCCAGCGGGGCCCGTTATGACAATGACAAGGTGCGGGTCGACCTGGCGCGTGTGACCCTCGCCCGCCCGGCGCGCAAGGTTCCTTCCTATCCGGTCGGATACACGCCCAGCGTTGGCGCTCAACTGTCGCTGCTCAGCTATTCGCAGGGGCGGATGGATCGTTTGTCCATCCAGCCCGGCTGCGCCATTCTGCGGCGCGAGACGGAGTTTCTGTCGCTCGACTGCACGTCCAATCCCGGTGCGTCTGGCGCTCCTTATTTCCAGATCGGCCGCACTGGCCGCGCGACCGTTGTTGGGATCAATTCGGGACGTCAGGTGCGGCGCAGCGGCACGCGTGCACTGGCGCTCGGCTTTGCCCATGCGCGTGATTTCATCCGCGCTGGTGGCGCAGGGGTCACGGCACCCGGCATTGCGGCAGGCACCGAAACCGGTGGCCGGGCAGCCTCGACACCTGCATCGGCATCTTCCGCGCCCCGACGATCCCGCCTTCCCGGTGGATCATTGCCGGGTGACGGGCTGAAACGGCTGACGCGATGAGGACCGCCTTCTGCATACTTATTGCTGCGGTTACGCTGTCATTCAGCGCCGTAGCCGAGCCTGCGGGCCGGGTCATGCTGGGGGTCACCGAACAGGCGAAATGGTCGGGGGTCGGTCGGGTCAATCTGGGGGATGGGTTCTGCACCGGCACCCTGGTCGCGCCCGACCTCGTGGTCACGGCGGCCCATTGCCTGATTGCGACCGCGACAGGGGCAGACCGGTTGGCCGAGCGGGTGCATTTCGTCGCCGGCTACCGAATGCGAAAATATGAGGGCCATAGCAGGGCGGCGAAAATCGTTCTTCACCCCGGATACCGCCATCGCCGCCCCGCCGATGGCGAGAGCATCAGCAAGGATCTGGCGCTGGTTCATCTGAAGACCGCGCTGGACGGGGTCATCCCCTTTGGTCTGACGCCGGGCGTCGATGTCTCGGACGAGGTCACGATCCTCTCCTACGCGCGCGACCGGCCGGAAATCCCGTCGATCCAGTCTCCCTGCGCGGTGGAGGCGCGGGTCGGCGCAATAGCCGTCCTGGATTGTGATGCGACCAAGGGTGTCTCCGGTGCGCCGGTTTTTCGTATGATCGATGGAGAATGGCGCATCGCGGCCGTTGTGTCCGCAATCGGCCAGTATAATGGTGCACAAAAGACCTTCGCGGTGGTGCTGGAGGATTCTTTGGGTCCCGTCCTCGCCGCCCCTTGAAACCACCCTGATCCGTTCCCAAATCCTCGCTATCCGCCGCCTGTAAAGGGGCGGAAAGACGACGTCGGTCCTGCCCGGATGGGAGGACCCCATAGTATCGCTTCATCAGGAGGATATGCGACATGCGCAATTTTGATCTGACACCGCTTTACCGTTCGACCGTCGGGTTCGACCGGTTTGCAAACATGCTCGACCAGGTGCTGACCTCTGAAGTCAGCCAGCCGAGTTACCCACCGTACAATATCGAGAAAACTGGCGAAGACACCTATCGCATCACGCTGGCGGTCGCCGGGTTTTCCATGGGCGATCTCGATCTCGAAGCCCGCGAAGGCGTATTGATCGTCAAGGGCGGCAAAGCGCCCGAGGCCGGTGATGACGCCCCCGTCTTCTTGCATCGCGGCATCGCCGAACGCAGTTTTGAGCGCCGCTTCCAGCTGGCCGATCACGTCCGCGTCGCGGGTGCGGATCTGGAAAATGGTCTCCTGCACATCGACCTCGTGCGTGAGCTTCCGGAAATGTTGAAGCCCCGCCGGATCGAGATCAATGGCCCGAAGGCCATCGAAGGCAAAGGCCGGAAATCTGCAAAGGCCGCCAAAACCAACTGATCCGTCAGGATCAAAGACATGCGCGCGTCGGATCACCGGCGCGCGCTTTTTCGTTTTCCGTAATCAGGCCCAGATCACTTCACCTACAAAGAGATATCCCGCGCCGTAGATCGTTCTGATGAGCGTTGGTGCCTTTGGATCGTCGCGCAGTTTCGTGCGCAGGCGCGATACCCTCACATCGATGGCCCGGTCGACATGTTCGCCGCCTCCGCAGGCATCCTGAATCTGGTTGCGCGACAAGAGCCGGTTGGGCGCAGTCAGGAAGAGATGCAGCAATTCCGCTTCTGCACGGCTTAGACTGCTGGTCTCTCCATCCGGCGCGATTAGCGTGTAGCTGCTGAAATTGGCTTGCCACCCCGCAAATATCGCCGTTTCCGTGCTGCGTTGAAGTGCGGCTTCGCGCCGCCGGATCAGGGCACGCACGCGGGCGACGACTTCGACCGGATCGAAGGGTTTGGTGAGGTAGTCGTCGGCACCGAGCTCTAGCCCCGTCACTTTGTCCTGAACATGGGTGCGCCCTGACACGATCATGACGGCGGACGTGCCCGCCTGCGCGATCTGATGTACGAGGGCGAGGCCGTCCTGATCAGGCAGGCTCAGGTCGACCAGAATGACCGCCGCCTCGATCCTGGGCAGAGCGATCTTCAGATCCGCTGCGCGGCGATAACAGACGGTGCGAAACCCGGCCTCCTCCAACGACTGGGAGAGGAGCTTCACAATCTCCGGCTCGTCATCGAGAATGGCAATAAGGGGGCCCGTCACGACATTGCCGGGTTCAGATGGGCCGCGAGGGTAGTGGATGTAAATGGTTTCGATATCACGGGAAACGCGGCTTCTGCGTTCCGGCGCAGGGCGTTGCCGACCGGCAGACCGGTCATCAGAAGCACGCGCAGATCAGGTCGCATCCGACGCAAACGCGCGGCCAGCTCCGCGCCAGTATCGCCGGTGCCCATCATCAGATCGCTGACGACGAGCGTGATCTCGTCGATCTGCGATACCAGCGCGAAGGCTTCTTCGGCGCTGGCCGCTTCCAGCACCGGCCAGCCGAGCCCGTGCAGATCATCGCGCACGCCCGTGCGGATCGCCGGGTCATCGTCGACAACCAGCGCGATCCCCGCTTCGAGTGATGCGCTGAGGTCAGGGCCCGGATCGTTCAGCGCAGCGGGTTCGATATGGGGCATCAGCAGTTCAACTTCCGCCCCGCCGAGCGGCGATGTGCCGATCCGCGCGGTGCCGCCGCATGAATTTGCGAAGTTGAACACGGTCGACAGGCCGAGCCCGGCACCGCCGCGGGCCTTGGTCGAAAAGAACGGCTCAAATGCGCGCTCACGGGCGGTGGCCGCAAATCCTGGTCCGTTATCGCCAACGGCGATGCGGATCATTGGCCCAACCCGCGCGGCGCTAACTTTGATGCGCAAACCGGCCTCCCCGCTGAACGCGTCACGCGCATTCAGGAGGAGGTTCAGAACAGCGTCCTGCAGATAGCCGCGATCCATTTCCGTTTCCGGCATCGGCTCCAGCAACAGATCAACGACCATGTCCGCCATGTCGGCGTCGGTTGTGCGGAACAGCTCCGCCACACCGCGCAGCGTATCGGCAATATCCACCCGCTCCGGTGCGGCTTGCCGGTCGCCCGAGATGGCCGCCAGGTGACGCAAGAGTTCCGCCCCGCGCGCGGTGGCGACATGGGCGGCGGCGATCATGTCATGCGCATCCGGTGGCAGGTCGGGCAAACGCTCCAGCCGCCCATGGATGCCCATGACGATGGTCAGCAGGTTTGAAAAGTCATGGGCAAGACCCGATGTCAGGGTTGCCGCCGTTTCCATCTTGCGCGCCTGCAAGAGTGCCTCTGCCGTGCGCCGTTCCTCCGTCATATCAAGTGTCAGGACATAGAGGCCGAGAATGCTGTCCGCATCGCCGCGGTCAGGCGTGATGATGGAGCGGAGGTAGCGCGCATCGCCCGCAGCGTCGCTGGCTTCGTAGTCCACGGTCATGGGCTCGCCCGCCATCGCGCGGCCAACTGCTGCGGAGATGGCGGTGTATACGTCTTCAGTCTGCGCGGCGGAGAAATGTTGCCCGACCGGGTTGGTGCCGCGCATCAGCACAGTGTCGAGCCGCCTGTTCGAATAGCGATACATCCCATCCTGGTCGAGATAGGCAAGATGCCCCGGTGTCGCCTCGGCGATCAGGCGCAGGCGCGCTTCGGAACGCGCGAGCGCACGGCGGCTTTCCTTCAGATCCTCGATGGTCGATGTCAGCTCCCGATTGGAACGCGACAATGCCTCATGCCGCTGCCAGAGCTGATCGGACAGCCCGTCCGAGCGGGCCTGAAGCATCGCTTCCTGCCGCTTGTAGGCGCTGATATCGGTATAGACCGCGACCCAGCCCCCTTCGGCTAACGGAAACCCCTCCACAGAGATATGATCGCCATTCGGGCGTTGGCGTTCAAAATAATGCGGCGCGAACGCACGGGCGAGGCGCACACGCTCCGTCACCATCTGCTCGACATCGCCTTCGCCATATTCGCCCCGCTCTGCCTGAACGCGGACCGAGAGTTCGAAATCGGCACCGGGCTGTGTTGCCTCCGGCGGCAGGTGGAACATGGTGGCAAATTTCTCGTTGCAGGCGACCAGCTTCAGATCCTCGTCAAAGATGGAGATCGCCTGCTGGATCAGGTTCAGGGCCGACAGAACGATATCCGGCTCGGCAAAGACAGTGCGGTGCGGCGTGCGGCGGGTCAGGTCCATGGCTGTCGAGCTAGCATTCTCTTACCCGTGCGGACAACACCGCGACTGATCCTGTTACATTTGATTACATTTGCGCAATATTGACGAAAGTTTGAGGGGGTTTACGTATCGGCAGGATTACAGGGTGGTCCTGCGCGCTTGACGGAGCGTGCAATGTGCCGCCTTACTGGCAGTCAAACGGCAAAACCGTTACCGCAGCGCAACGCCGCTGCACCTATGGGGAGGATGATCATCGTGACCACTCCGGTCGCGCCACCTGTGGCGCTCGATACGCTGGCAAAGCTGCTCGAATGGAATGCCCAGCACCGCAACGCGGTGCCCGCAAGCCGCGAAAAGGAATACGGCATCTGGCAGAGCTGGAGCTGGGGCGAGGTTCGCGACCAGACCCGCGCGCTGGCGCTGGGCCTGAAGGTGCTGGGTGTCACCGGCGACGATCGGGTGTGCATCATCGGGCAGAACCGCCCACGCCTCTACTGGTCGATGCCTGCAATCCAGATGTGCGGTGCGGTTCCGGTCCCGGTCTATCAGGACAGCGTTGCCGAAGAGATGCAGTATGTGCTGGAACATGCCGAGGCCCGGTTCTGCGTGGTCGAGAACCAGGAACAGGTCGACAAGGTCCTGTCGGTGAAGGATCGCCTGCCGCTGTTGGAGCATGTCGTCTATGCCGATCCGCGGGGCATGCGCAAATACGACCACACACATCTTCATTCCTATGCGGATATGCAGGAAAAGGGCCGCGCTGCCGAAGCTGAGCTGGGCGCGGCGGTCGATGCGACCATCGAGGCGGGCAAGGGCAGCGATACCTGCGTTATGCTCTATACCTCCGGCACCACGGGCAAGCCCAAGGGCGTTGTCCTGTCCAATGACAATATCCTGTCGGCGGCGCGATCATCGGTCGAATTCGACGGGCTGCGCGAGGATGACAGCGTGCTCGCATATCTTCCGATGGCCTGGGTGGGCGATTTTATCTTCTCCATCGGGCAGGCATATGTGGCCGGATTTTCCGTCGCGTGTCCGGAAAGCCCCGATACGATGATGCATGATCTGCGGGAAATCGGGCCAACCTATTTCTTCGCGCCGCCCCGTATTTTCGAGACACTGCTGACCAGTGTCATGATCCGGATGGAGGATGCCGGGCGCTTCAAGCGATGGCTGTTTGACAAGTATATGGATCATGCCAAACGGGTGGGGCCGGACATTCTGGACGGCAAGGAGGTCGGATTTGGCGATAAGCTGAAATATGCCCTTGGCAATATCCTCGTCTACGGCCCGCTGAAAAACACGTTGGGTATGTCGAATGTGCGCGTCGGCTACACAGCGGGGGAGGCGATCGGGCCTGAGATTTTCTCCTTCTACCGCTCGCTCGGCATCAACCTCAAACAGCTTTACGGGCAGACGGAGGCATCGGTCTTCATCACCGCGCAGCCCAATGGCGAGGTGCGCGCCGATACCGTCGGCACCCCGACACCGGGCGTGGAGTTGAAAATCGATGACAAGGGAGAGGTCTGGTACCGCTCCCCCGGCGTGTTCGTCGAGTATTTCAAACAACCCGACAAGACAGCGGAAACCAAGGACCCGGAAGGCTGGGTCGCCACCGGGGATGCCGGGTTCATCGAGGAAGACACCGGCCACCTGCGCATCATCGACCGGGCGAAAGACGTCGGCAAAATGGCCGACGGCTCAATGTTTGCGCCGAAATATGTGGAGAACAAGCTGAAGTTCTACCCCAACATTCTGGAGGCTGTCGTCTTTGGCAATGGCCGCGACATGTGCACGGCCTTTATCAATATCGACCTCGGTTCGGTCGGCAACTGGGCTGAGCGCAACAATATCGGTTATGGCTCCTACACCGAACTGGCGCAGCATCCGGAGGTCTATGCCACCATCAAATCGCATGTGGACGAGGTGAACAAATCGGTCGCGGCGGATGAGATGCTGGCGGGCTGTCAGATCCATCGCTTTGTCGTGTTGCACAAGCAGCTGGATGCCGATGATGGGGAGCTGACCCGTACCCAAAAGGTCCGCCGCGTGATCATCGAAGACCGCTATAAACCCATCATCGATGCGCTTTACGACGGCTCGGGCGAGGTATTTGCCGAAACCGAGGTGACCTATGAAGATGGCCGCAAGGGCAGGATCAGCGCCACCTTGCGGATCGAAGATGCTGTTGTGCAGCAGCGGGTGAGCAGGATGGCGGCGGAATGAACGATATGACCCACGGCTATACCACGCCCGATGGCCGCAAGATCGGCGGGCCGGTGATGGAGATGAAGAACATCACCCTGAAATTCGGTGGGGTGACGGCCCTCTCGGATATTTCGTTCGATATCCTGGAAGGTGAAATCCGCGCGATCATCGGCCCGAACGGGGCCGGGAAATCGTCCATGCTGAACGTGATCAACGGGTTTTATCACCCGCAGGAAGGCGATGTGATGTTCCGCGGGGCCAAGCGCGGCCCGATGAAACCCCACCAGATCGCCAAGCAGGGCATCGCGCGGACATTCCAGAACATCGCCCTTTTCAAGGGTATGTCGACGCTGGACAACATCATGTCCGGGCGGCTGACCAAGATGAAGGCCGGGATGTTCAGCCAGATGATGTGGTTCGGCAAGGCTGAGGCCGAGGAGGTTGAGCATCGCGCAGCGGTCGAGAAAATCATCGATTTTCTTGAGATCCAGGCCATCCGCAAGACACCGGTTTCGCGGCTTCCATATGGTTTGCAAAAGCGGGTCGAGCTTGGCCGCGCATTGGCGGCGGAGCCGCAGCTTCTGCTTCTGGATGAGCCGATGGCCGGCATGAATGTCGAGGAGAAGGAAGACATGTGCCGCTTCATCCTGGACGTCAACGACGAATTTGGCACCACCATTGCCCTGATCGAGCACGATATGGGCGTCGTCATGGACATCGCCGACCGCGTTGTGGTGCTTGATTACGGCAAGAAGATCGGCGACGGCCCGCCTGATCAGGTGCGCGGCGATCAGGCGGTAATCGATGCATATCTGGGGGTGCCCCATGACTGATCCACTCGCCACCGCCCCGGCCTCGTGCCGGGGCCATCCGCAACAAATGGCGCGGCCCCGGCGCGAGGCCGGGGCGGTCATGACGAACGGCGGAGGTACCCTCTGATGGTCGATCTCATCATCCTCCTCGAAGTGATCCTGAACGGCCTGATGGCGGGCGTTATGTACGCTCTCGTCGCACTCGGCTTCGTGCTGATCTTCAAGGCGTCCGGGATTTTCAATTATGCCCAAGGGGTTATGGCGCTTTTTGCAGCCGCGACACTGGTTGGGTTAATGAACGGACAGGTGCCGTTCGCGCACATGATTTCCGCCATCACGGGGGAGAAGGTGCAGTATTTCGGGTGGAACCTGAACGCCTTTCTCGCCATCATTTTGACAGGCTTGGTGATGTTCGCGCTCGCGGTGATCGTCGAGCGCTATGTGCTGAAACACCTGGTCAATCAGGAACCGATTATCCTCTTCATGGCGACGATCGGTCTTGCCTTTTTCATGGAAGGGTTCTCCGACCTGATGTGGGGGTCTGAGCTGAAGGCGCTGGATGTCGGTCTTCCAAAGGGCATCGTCGAGCCGCTGGACGCCGCGACGTTCGAGGCATTCGGATACGGCATGTATATTGACTGGCTCGATGTCTGGGCCACGGGTATCGCCGTCGTCCTCGTCATTTCGCTGACGATCTTCTCGCAATACACCAAGACCGGCCGTGCGCTGCGCGCCGTGGCGGATGACCATCAGGCGGCCCTGTCGGTCGGCATTTCGCTGCGCCGGATCTGGGTGATCGTCTGGACCATCGCGGGTATCGTCGCGCTGGTTGCGGGGATCATGTGGGGGTCGAAATCGGGTGTGCAGTTCTCGCTCTCTCTCATTGCCTTGAAGGCCCTGCCAGTGCTGATCCTCGGCGGCTTTACCTCGATCCCTGGTGCCATCATCGGCGGGCTGATCATCGGCGTCGGCGAGAAGCTGTTCGAGTACTCCATTGGCCCCTTGATCGGTGGCGCGACGGAAAACTGGTTCGCCTATGTGCTGGCGCTTGCCTTCCTCGTCTTCAGGCCTCAGGGCCTGTTTGGCGACAAGATCATCGAGAGGGTGTGATGACGCACAGGTCCCGCATCGGCGTGCTCGTCATCGATTGTCAGACCGACGATCTGACGGCTCCGTTGGCGTTCTGGAAGGACGCGCTCGGCTGCGATGGCGACGTCGATGACGACGGCCAATACGCCAAGCTGTACACCGGAGGCCAGATGCGGGTTCTGTTGCAACGCGTCTCTCATGAGCCGCGCGTGCATATCGACATCGAGACGGACGACAGGCAGGCGGAGAAGGCGCGCCTTGAAAGTGTCGGCGCGAAACCCGTCGCCAGCGTCAAGGGCTGGCATGTTATGGAAGCACCGACGGGTCACAGGTTTTGCATCGTCGGGCCGCAGGGCGGCGACTTTCCCGCCAGCGCGGCGGTTTGGGAGGATTGAGACTTGTTCTATCGTGAAGCGGGCGATTTCAAGACGTCCTACGCTGCCGACAACCATACGTTCCCGATCAATTTCGATCGGTGGCGATACTATCTGATCATCTTCGTCGCCTTCCTGATCATTCCTTTCCTGATCAACGACTACTGGGAAAAGTCGATCCTGATCCCGTTCCTCGTCTGGTCCATCGCGGCCATCGGGCTGAACATCCTGACGGGGTATTGCGGGCAGGTCTCGCTCGGCACCGGGGGGTTCATGGCGGTGGGGGCCTATGCCTGCTACAAGCTGATGACCGGGTTTCCCGACATCAACATCTTCTTCATTGTCATGGCATCGGGCTGGATTACGGCGATGGTCGGGCTGTTCTTCGGCCTGCCATCGCTTCGGATCAAGGGCTTCTATCTGGCGGTGGCGACGCTGGCGGCGCAGTTCTTTCTGGTCTGGCTCTTCAACAAGGTATCTTGGTTCTACAACTATTCGGCATCGGGCCAGATCACAGCGCCAACGCGTACCGTATTCGGCATAGAGGTAACCGGCCCTACGGCGGAGCCTTGGGCGACCTATCTGTTCTGCCTTTCCATCGTCTTCATGCTGGCCTGGATGGCACGCAACCTCACCCGCGGGCGCATGGGGCGCGAATGGATGGCGATCCGCGACATGGACATCGCCGCCGAGATCATCGGCGTGAACCCGCTGAAGGCCAAATTGACCGCCTTCGCCATATCCTCCTTCTTTGTCGGTGTTGCCGGCGCGCTGTATTTCTCGGTCTGGTTTGGCGCGGTGGAAGTGACGGAGGCGTTTGGTATCAACCAGTCCTTCCGCGTCCTTTTCATGATCATCATTGGCGGGCTCGGCTCCATCTTCGGCTGCTTCGCGGGGGCGGCGTTTATTGTCCTCCTGCCGGTCCTGCTGAAGAACCTCTTCGTCGGGGTCATGGGATGGCCGACGGATCTGGCGGCGCATATGGAGTTCGTCATCCTTGGTGGCCTGATCGTGTTCTTCCTGATCGTGGAGCCGCACGGGCTGGCGCAGCTCTGGCGACTGGCCAAGGAAAAATTGAGATTGTGGCCGTTTCCGCATTAGGGTCGGCTTCATGAGACGACCTCGGGGGTGGAAACCGGGGCGATATACCAACTGTCACAACCCTTGGGAGGATGACAATGAAACTGATGAAACTCTCTGCGATGGCCGCTGCAGCGGTCATGGTGGCAAGCCCGGTGCTGGCGGACCTCGTGTTCCCGTCGCTCAGCTACCGGACCGGCCCCTATGCTGCGAACGGCATTCCCTTCGCTGACGGCTATGCCGACTATATGACGCTGGTGAATGAACGTGACGGCGGCATCGGCGGCATTCCCGCACGGCTGTTGGAATGCGAGACCGGCTACAACACCGAGAAGGGTGTTGAGTGCTATGAGGCGACGAAGGGCGAAGGCTCTCTCCTCTACCAACCGCTCTCCACCGGTATCACCTATCAGCTGATCCCCAAGGCCTCTGCCGACGGTATCCCGGTGCATTCCATGGGTTATGGCCGGACCTCTGCGGCGAACGGCAAGGTGTTCGAATGGGTGTTCAACTATCCGACGAACTACTGGTATGGCGCGTCGATCGCGGTGAACCATCTGCTCGACGTCAATGGCGGCGATCTGAACGGCAAGAAGGTCGCACTGGTCTATCACAACTCCGCCTACGGGAAGGAGCCGATCCGCACCCTGGAGGAGCTGTCCAAGAAGCACGGGTTCGATCTGAGCCTTCTGGCCGTCGATCATCCGGGGCAGGAGCAGAAATCCCAGTGGCTGCAGATCCGCCGCGACCGTCCTGACTATGTCCTGATGTGGGGCTGGGGTGTGATGAACCAGGTCGCCATTCAGGAAGCCGCGAACATCCGTTTCCCGATGGAGAATTTCATCGGCGTCTGGTGGTCCGGTGCCGAGGTTGACGTGATCCCGGCAGGCGATGGTGCGACCGGCTACAAGGCACTGACCTTCCATGCCGCCGGTTCCGATGCACCGATTTTTGACGACATTCAGAAATATGTCGTCGATAGCGGCAAGGCCGCCGGTGCGGGCGATCAGATCGGTACCGTTGCCTATAACCGTGGCCTCTACGCTGCGATGCTGGCGGTGGAAGCTGCAAAAACCGCGCAGGAGGTTTCGGGCAAGGCAGACATCACGCCTGCCGACATGCGCGACGGCATGGAAGCGCTGGAAATCACCGAAGCGAAGATGGCGGCCCTCGGCCTGCCGGGCTTCGGTCCTGAATTCCAGGTCACATGCGAAAACCATGGTGGCCCGGGCCTCGGCGCGGTGCAGCAGTGGGATGCGGCCTCCGGCAAGTGGACGATCATCACAGAGTTCACGGCACCGGATCTCGATGTGATCCAGCCGCTGATCGACGAAGATTCGGCAGCCTACGCTGCTGAAAACGCGATCACGCCGCGCGACTGCTGATCAGACCCCTCCCCGGCCCGATGATTTCAGGGCCGGGGAGACCCTTTTAGGACCTTTTCTTATCCCGGAAGACGACATGCTTGATGCGACCAAAAGCGCGACGAAGACCGAGACCCTTTTGGAGGTCAACAATATCGAGGTGATCTACAATCACGTGATCCTTGTTTTGAAGGGCGTCAGCCTGACCGTGCCGAAAGGCGGCATCACCGCTCTTTTGGGTGGCAATGGTGCGGGCAAGACGACGACATTGAAGGCCATCTCCAATCTGCTGCATTCGGAACGAGGCGAGGTCACCAAAGGCGCCATTCGCTATCGCGGTGAGCCAATTGCAGAGCTGAACCCCTCGGCACTGGTCAAGAAGGGCGTCATCCAGGTGATGGAAGGACGCCACTGTTTTGAACATCTGACTGTGGAAGAGAATCTCCTGACCGGTGCCTACACGCGCACCAGCGCGAAGGAAACGGCGGAGGGGCTGGAGATGGTCTATACCTATTTCCCGCGCCTTAAGGAGCGCCGCAAAAGCCAGGCGGGCTATACATCGGGCGGTGAGCAGCAGATGTGCGCCATTGGCCGCGCGCTGATGAGCCGGCCCGAGACGATCCTGCTGGATGAGCCGTCCATGGGTCTCGCGCCGCAGCTGGTGGAGCAGATTTTCGACATCGTCAAACGGCTGAACGAGGAGCAGGGCGTTAGCTTTCTGCTGGCGGAGCAGAACACCAATGTCGCGCTGCGCTATGCTCACTATGGCTACATCCTCGAAAGCGGTCGCGTTGTCATGGACGGTCCGGCGGCGGAACTGCGCGAGAACCCGGATGTGAAGGAATTCTACCTCGGCATGGCTGATGAGGGGCGCAAGAGCTTCCGCGATACCCGCTCCTACCGCCGCCGCAAGCGCTGGCTGAGCTGACGGGGTCACTCGCGCTCTGACGAGCGCATCGGGCCGGGTGCGGCGTTACTAGGCGCGACTGCACCTTAACAGAGTCCGACGATCTGACAGGCATATGACGAAGGACGAGACCCGATGACCCGCCACTATGACGATCTCGAAATCCGCAGCGCCGATCAGCGCGCCGCCGATCTCGCCGACGACCTGCCGCGTCAGATTGCCAACGCGCTGGACGTGGCACCAGCGATGAAGGCTCATCTCGGCGCGGTCGACCCGGCGGCGGTGACGGATCGCGCAGCGCTTGCCAAGCTGCCGGTTCTGCGCAAATCCGACCTTGGCGCGGCGCAGAAGGCGACACCGCCCTTTGGCGGGTTTGCGCAGGCACCGGGCGCGACCCATCACGTGTTTCAAAGTCCGGGCCCGATTTACGAGCCGGGCGGCACATCGCGCGACTGGTGGCGCATGGGACGGAGCCTTTTTGCGGCAGGCATCGGTCCGGGTGATGTGGTGCAGAACTGTTTTTCCTATCATCTCACCCCCGCTGGCATGATGTTCGAAAACGGCGCGGCGGCGGTGGGTGCCTCCGTGCTTCCGGCGGGCACCGGCCAGACTGAATTGCAGGCGGAGGCAGCGGCTGCGCTGGGTGTCACTGCCTATACCGGTACGCCCGACTACCTGAAGATCATCCTCGATAAAGGGGCGGAGATGGGGCTGGACCTCTCTCGGATCAGGAAAGCGCTGGTCGGCGGCGGCGCGCTCTTCCCCTCGCTGCGGGCGGAATACGCGGACCGGGGGATCACCTGTCTTCAGGGCTATGGCACGGCCGATCTCGGCTCCATCGCTTATGAGAGCGCCGGGCTGGACGGCGCGCTCGAGGGCATGATCGTTGACGAGGGTGTCATCGTTGAAATCGTACGTCCCGGCACCGGCGATCCGGTGGCGGTGGGGGAGGTCGGCGAAGTTGTTGTGACCACCCTCAACCCCGACTACCCGCTGATCCGATTTGCGACCGGCGATCTGAGCGCCGTTCTGGAAGGCCAAAACCCCTGTGGTCGCACGAATATGCGGATCAAGGGCTGGATGGGCCGCGCTGATCAGACCACCAAGATCAAGGGTATGTTCGTGCGTCCCGAACAGGTCGCCGCGCTGGTCGCGCGCCATCCGGAGATTGCCAAGGCCCGCGTCATCGCGACCCGCGAAGCCGAGCAGGATGTGATGAAGGTGCAGGTGGAGGCGACGGGCGGCGACAGCAAGGCGATTGAGGCTTCGGTGGCAGCGGTGCTGAAGCTGAAAGGCGCGGTGGAAATCGTCGAGGCCGATACCCTGCCCAATGATGGCAAGGTCATTGACGATCAACGAAGTTACGATTGATTTCCTGACACTGCTCTGCCTTGGGGGTTTGGCTGGTCCTCCGCCGTCTCGCGAAGCGCGGGTGCTAACCGCGTCAGGCTGGCGCGCAGGTCCGCGCCTGATACCGGGCGCGACAGACAGATTATGTTCTGATCTTCAGCCGCGCGGCTGATGCGCGTCCGTGCATCCGTCCGATCCTGTGGAAAGGAAAGTATGGCCGGCGTATGCGGGAGCCGCCCCGCAGCGATGTCGCGCTCCAACTCCGCCAGTTTGTCATTCGTCAGATCGCATGGATCGTAGGAGATGATTTTCACCCTCGGCCTGTTGTCCGATATGGTCACCTCATATCCCATCGCCTCGAGACGGCTGATCCAGCCGCGCGCGCGGTGCTGTTTCGGGTCCAGCACCTCAACCGGTATCAGGGGATAGAACTTCGCCTCGCTGGTGGTGTTTTTGCCCATGTTGAGGGGGAGCGACAGCGTGAAGGTCGTACCCTGTCCCGATTCGCTCGCGACGGTGATGGTCCCGCCCATCAGTTCGGCAAGCGACCGGCAGATCGACAGCCCGAGGCCAACACCCTGACGCGGGCGGCTCGACGTATTGTCCACCTGCCGAAAGCGTTCAAATATGGCCTGCTGTTCTTCGGGCTTCAGCCCGACACCTGTATCGATCACCGAAAGGCGCAGCTCATCGCTGGCACTGTCTCCGCCAAAGTGTATCTCGACATGGCCACTTTCAGTGAACTTGATCGCGTTGTTGACGAAATTGGCGAGGATCTGCTTGATCCGCGCTTCATCCCCGATCCCGTAGAGCGGTGGTGAGGGGCTGCTGGACAAGAACAGGGTGAGGCCCGCGGCATTGGCTATGGGCGTCATCAGTCCCGCAATTTCCTCAACCAGCATCTCGACCGAGTAGGGCTTGCTCACCAGCTTAATATGCCCCGCTTCGATCATCGTCATGTCGAGGATGTCCGAGATCACGGAAATCAGTGTCTGCCCGGACGAGACGATGAGATCGACGATATGCGCCTGCTCGGGCGACAGGTCTTCAAGCTTCAGGATCTCAGCGAGGCCCAGCACGCCATTCAGCGGTGTGCGCAATTCATGGCTCATCGTGGCCAGAAATTCTGATTTGAGGCGATCTGCCGATTCGGCCTGTTGTCGGGCGGCGGTCAGGGCCGTGACATTCGAGAGCGTTATACAGATGAAATGTGCTTTCCCCGGTCCCTCGATTCGGGTGACGCGGGTTATATACTGCCGCTCGCTGCCGTCGCGCATGGCGATGGTCTGGGACAGTTCTGCTGGCACGCCACTGTCGCGCACACGTTGTTCTGTCGCCTCATATTCATTGGCGATCTCGGGGCCGTAAATCTCGTGGGAGGTGCGGCCGATTAGTTCATCGGCGCTTAGCTGCATCATCTTGCAGTACTTGTCGTTGACCAACTGATAGCGAAGCGCGGTATCTTTGATAACGCAGGCGACCGGGAGCTGTTGAATGATTGCCCGCATGGCATCACCGTCCAGCCCGGGTCCACCGACGCCCGTGAGGTCGTAATGCCTGATCACAACGCTTGCCCGCCCAAATTCTACATCTCTCACTACTTAAAGCATATTTGGTTTGCGAGCCGTTACCATTTTGGCCCGCAGACCGTGTATTCGCTAAAACTCGGGCCCGGCACGACAGGTCTTTGCGGCCACAACAACGTCAAAGGCCGCGCACATGACGCGGCCTTCTTCAGTTTTCAGCCCAAAGGGCCCGCGTGATCAGCCCTGGCGGGCCTTGAACCGGCGCTGGGTCTTGTTGATCACGTAAACGCGGCCCTTGCGACGCACGACGCGACAATCGCGGTGGCGGCTCTTGAGCGAGCGAAGCGAATTCTTGACTTTCATCACGTCTCTCCCGGCGCGCTTGGCACCTCTGGATCTCATTACGCCCGGCACGGCGGAAATCATGGTGGGCGTAACTGGGATTGAACCAGTGACCCCTTCGATGTCAACGAAGTGCTCTCCCGCTGAGCTATACGCCCATAACCCTCCGTACCGGGTGGGCGGATAAAACATAAGGGGGGTGTAAGCGTCAATACCGATCGAAGGTGAATCTTGTCTCACTTCGCACCTGATATGACGGGCTTTCGGGGCAATTGCGAGAGGTCGTGATCGCCAGGCCATTGCCAAGTCACCACCAGCGTTCCATCTTGGTCGTCATGGATCACCGCGGCGCATATCATTTGACGGAGCCCTCCACACTCGGCTCAGCTGCCGTTTTCTCTTCACCCCATAGCGGTTGTGACTACCCTGACGACCTTTTGCGGCGCAGCCGGCTGGATTCGCTTTCCCTGCGTGCATCCGAAGATGCCTTCGTCGATCAGCTGTTCGGCGCGGCCCCGGTCTGGGGCGCACCGCTGATCGCGGGGCGTGTGCCGCGCGCATATGTCGATCTTAACAGGGGACCAGAGGAGCTGGACCCCGCCGTCGTGCGCGATGTACGTGCCACAGGCCTCAACCCGCGCATTGCGGCGGGCCTCGGCGTCGTGCCGCGCATCGTGGCGGAGGGGCAGCCGATCTACCATGGCAAGATCAGCCTTGAAGAGGCGCGCGACCGCATCGCCAGCTGGCATACTCCCTATCATCAGAAGCTGGAGCATTTGATGGCGGCGGCGCAGGCGACATTTGGCTACGCGGTTTTGTTTGACTGTCACTCGATGCCGTCGGATGCCTTGCGGGCGGCACCTCGGGTACGCGGCGGGCGCCCGGAAATCGTCCTCGGCGACCGGTTCGGAACTTCCGCTGCGCGCCACATCATGCAGGCCTCGGTCAGCTGCTTTGAGGCAGCGGGCTTTGCCGTCGCATCCAACGCACCCTTCGCGGGCGGGCACATCACACAGCGTTATGGGCGACCGTCTCAGAACTGGCATGCGATCCAGATTGAGATTGACCGCAGCCTCTACCTTGACCAGCGGACGATTGCCCCCAGTCCGGGCTATGATGCCTTTCTGGCCGCGTTGAACATGGTGATCCCCGCGTTGACCCAGATAGGGGGCGCTGAGGCGCTTGCAGCCGAATAAGGCACTGCTGGACGGTTTTCCCAAAAAAATGGGCCGCCGAAGCGGCCCGAAGTAAAGGGAGGAAACGCCCGATTAAGGGCTACGGCGTTAACCGTGAAGTTAAGTTAGTATTGCGCTGCAGCATTAGCAATGGTGCATTGCGACAAATCACGGATCGAGCAATCCGAACTTATCCGGTGCCAATAAAAATATAATTAAAACAGTAGTTTATGTTTTTTGGGAGCCTGAAAAATTTGTGCGAATGCGAAGTGCGCACAACCTGGAATAGTATGTCTAACCCAGGCTTCTTCCCTTGATAATGGCGTCTTTTCCAAATCTGCCGCGAATTGCATCAGTTGCGCGCTCAGCTTTCGCGCGGGTGGCGGCACCTGGATCAAAAAGATCGCCTTCGCCGAGAGTCTGTCCTGCCGATTCGTCACTCAGATCACTGATTCCGACCCCGATCAGGCGAAACGGCCCCTTCTCAATGACCAGCTGCAGGAGATCGCGGCTATGCCTGAACATCACATCTGCAAGCTGCGTCGGGCTGGAGAGGGCATGCTGGCGCGAAATCGTGCGAAAATTATGGGTCTTCAGCTTTATGGAGATAACGCGCCCGGCCAGCTCCTTGGCCTTGGCGCGGTCGGCGACCCGGACTGCCAGGCGCCATAGATGGGCAGTCAGAACGTCCTCGGCGGCGGTATCCTCATTGAATGTCGTCTCGGCCGAGACGCTCTTCATCGCGCTATCGGCTGAGATGCGGCGATTGTCACGCCCGCGCGACAGCTCAGCAAGGCGCTTGCCCATGGAGCCATAGCGCGCCATCAGCGCTTCGGGTGGCTGGCGGCGGAGATCCATCATCGTGTTCAGCCCGTCCCCCTTCAGCTTCGCCAGCATCGCGGCACCGACGCCCCAGATCATCGACACCGGTTTGTCTGCGAGGAAATCGAGTGTTTCGGCCTCCCCAACGATCGAAAATCCACGTGGTTTGTCGAGATCGGACGCGACCTTGGCCAAGTATTTGTTATGGGACAATCCGACCGAGGCGGTGATGCCGATCTCATCCTCGATCCGGTTAATCAGTCTCGCCATCACGATGGCAGGCGGCAACTGATGCAGCCGTTCGGTCCCGCGCAGGTCAAGAAATGCCTCATCGAGCGACAAAGGCTCCACGACGGGTGTAACCTCCAGCATCATCGCCTTGATCTGGCGCGAGGCGGCGACATAGGCGTCCATGCGGGGTGGCAGGACAACGGCGTCGGGGCAGAGCGCCAGCGCCTTGAACATCGGCATCGCCGAGCGGACGCCCGCAATGCGTGCAATATAACAGGCGGTCGAAACAACGCCGCGCCGTCCGCCTCCGATGATCAGCGGTTTTTCCGCAAGCGACGGATCATCGCGCTTCTCGACGGCTGCGTAGAAGCAGTCGCAATCCATATGCGCCACGCCAAGTGTCATCAACTCCTCATGGTGCAGCACCCGGGGTGAGTGGCATGAAGGACAGCGTCCCGGCACGGCGAACTGGTGCAGGCAATCGCGACAAAAAACGGTCATGGCGGCAGCATAGCAGAACTGATGTGCGGCGTAGTGGCCACAATCATGGTTAATGATATGCCATCGCAGTATGAAACCGACACTGCCCTAGCGGTTGCTATCTCAGTCGCATCGGTGCCTTTTCGCGCCCTGATTGGCGACACAAAGAAAGTTTCCGATAAATTAATGGAAGCCCGCCACGCTTATGGGCTTAAGTAGTCACCCTTAGCGAAAGGATAATGATATGGAAAGTGCGTTGCAGACTGTAAACACCATGCACCGGGCAGGCGAGGCGGCAAAGGCGCGCCTCCTGCGCGACCTCAACCTGCGGGTGAGGGTCGATCTGCGCCCGACGGAGTTCCTTGAGACGATCTCCCGAACATCGAAGAAAGGGATACTTCCTGAGATGTCAGCCGATGCCGGGCCGATATCCCCGAAGGAAAGTGCCTATATTGTGCTGGAAGATGAAGATGGCGTGGTCGCCGCGACGGTCGCTGCGCGGGTATTCAATTGTTATCGGAATGGCTTCACGCGGATGCTGTCCAATCTGTACAGCACGCACTACGCCAATGGTGCGGATGCTTTCAACACCCGGGACATTCCGCCGGTTTTTTCTGAGATCAGTGGGCTGGCCTGCTATGTCGGCGAATTTCATTTTGAGCCGCAATGGCGCCGCAAGATCGATATCAGTGATTTGTCCGCCATCGCCTATTGCGAAGCCTACCGGCGGTTTCTGCCTGACTGGTATTTCGGGTTTACCCGGGCAAAGCACGCCCGCGCCGGCCTCGCGGCACGCTATTTCGGATCACGGACATTCCCGAATGCGCTTCAATGGGAGGTGCAGAACCCGGTCCGCTGGAACAGCGACTGGTTCGTCTGCTCCACGATCGGCGAGATCGAATTCGCCATGCGGAGATACTTCCTCGACACTAATGTCGACGCGCCTCTGCCGACACCGACATTAGAAGCAGCCCTCCCGACGTCGTCCTGACGGGTAGTACGATCTTTCGATACTCGACATTTATCTGTCCGGCTGTTGTCAGGCCGGACAGTGAATGGATGCCCTCGACTGGTTCAAGATGCGTCGTGACATAGTTGAACCCTTCGGCCACTTCCTTCGAGTATTCTGGCACGTACTCGGTCAGGTTCTGGGCGAGGGTGGTCGTATGGGCTTCGGCGAGATATTTCGCTGGCAGGCTCAGGGGCCCCATAAAGAGGGGGCAAATGCCATCGCCGATCTTTTCGACCGGCGCGCTCATGACGGACTGCAAAAGGAGGTCGCGCTCATTGACGAGAACGCCTCCGTTCTCCTTCCACCACGAAAATGCCAGATCGACTACAGTCATCACTGAAGCGTCGGAGCCTGGGTTTCGCCCATCTTCAAATGAACGATCAGCGGCAGGAACGCGTCGGTCACTTCGCGCAGGTCGCAATCAGACAACTGCTCCAGCGGTGCGCCGTGCATTGCTTCGGCAAAATATGTCACCGACATCAGAATGCCGACTTCGTCCGCCAGGCGCGTCAGTTGCCGCACCTCCGCACCATGGTCAAAGAACCGGTGGAATTCTTCCCCGGTTTTCTCGATCTGATAGATCGATTCATCATACGTCATCATTTTTCCCTTTTGCCCCAACCCGTTTTTCATCAATAAACTTAGCCACAGTCGCATCTACGATCTGGTCCGGCGTCATATCGACCCCACGCTCTTCGTTCGCGGATCGTAAGTCCTTCACCAGCCGTCGGATCACATCTACACGAGTATTCCCCGGAGACCCTACATCAGATTCATCAATCATCACACCCGGTCTCGCTCGATACCAGCATTGATTCCACACTTCACACCTGCAGCGTGTATCTCAAAAAAACCGCCAGAAGTCTACCGACCCATCTCGTGATGACCGAGAAAAAATGCGTAAAAGTTGCATCAACTTGAGATTATGCACGTGAAATAAGCCCGCATGCCTGAATTTTTTCAGCGTAAGTGGGGTATAAATACGGATTCCTCAAGGGGCCTCTGCGACATCGAGGCGGGCTGCCTCGTAGGCGAGCATCGCACGTTTGACGGGAAGTCCCCAATGATACCCACCCAGCTCACCAGTCTTGCGCAAGGCCCGGTGGCAGGGGATCAGCCAGGAGATCGGGTTGCGTCCGACCGCTGTCCCGACTGCGCGGACCGCCTTGGGGTTCCCGACGATACGGGCGATTTCGGAATATGTGGTCACATGGCCCGTCGGGACGGTCAGCAATGCCTCCCAGACCTTGATCTGGAACGGCGCACCGATCAGGCAGAGCCGCGCCTCACCATGCCCTCGGAACGCAGCGTCGACCCAGGGGGCGATGGCGACAGGGTTTTCGCGATAAGTCGCCTTCGGCCAGCGGCGCACAAGGTCATCGAACGCCGCCTCGCGCCCCATCTCGCCAACGAAACCCATCCCGCAGAGGCCGCGCGTGGTGCCCATGGCGATGGCCGGGCCGAAAGGGCTCTCGAACCAGCCCCAATCAATGACCAGCCCTTCGCCGCCTGCCGCATAGTCGCCGGGGCTCATCGCTTCCCATCGCACAAAGAGATCATGGAGGCGGCCGGGCGAGGACAACCCCGTCTCCATCGTCGCGTCCAGCACTGTGAAGCGCTCCGCCAACAACCGCTTGGCATGATCCAGCGTCAGATACTGGAGATACCGCTTCGGCGAGACGCCCACCCATTCTGAGAACATCCGCTGAAAATGCGTCGGCGAAAACCCCATCCGCGCTGCGATGTCGTCAAGCGAGGGCTGGGCCGAGGGGTCGGCCTCGATGAGCCGGATCGCCTCGGCAATCAGGTCGTAGTGGAATTGGTTCTGGCTTGGCTGCTGGTTCATAGCGTGTCTCCTTGATGATGAAGATGGCGGAGAGATGCACGAGGCACCACCCGGTTCTTGCGGAGATGGTTGGCCTTGTTGTTGGCAGGGGAATGGTGTCTGACAGCACTCTTGCCTCCTGCGCCTCTGCCTGCGAAACAGTCCTCCATGATCCGCCCAATGACTTATCCCGAAATTCACGAAGCATTCAGCCGGTTTCAAGCGGCCGAGGCGACGCCGAAAGGTGAGTTGCATCATACCAATGCCTATACGCTGACCGTGGCCGTCGCGCTGTCGGCGCAGGCAACGGACAAGGGGGTGAACCGGGCGACCGAGGCCCTGTTCAAAATCGCCGATACGCCGCAAAAGATGCTGGAACTGGGCGAGGAGGGTTTGATCGAACATATCAAGACCATCGGGCTCTACCGAAACAAGGCGAAGAACGTCATCAAGATGTCGCGCATCCTGGTTGATCAGTACGATGGCGAAGTTCCGTCGAGCCGCGAAGCGCTGCAGTCCCTGCCCGGCGTCGGTCGCAAGACGGCCAATGTGGTGCTGAATATGTGGTGGGGGATGCCCGCGCAGGCGGTCGACACGCATATCTTCCGCCTTGGCAACCGCTCCGGCATCGCCCCCGGTAAGGACGTCACAGCGGTTGAGCGTGCGATCGAGGACCGTATTCCAGCCGGATTTCAGCTTCATGCACATCACTGGATGATCCTGCACGGACGGTATATCTGCGTGGCGCGTAAACCGCGCTGCGCTGACTGCCTGATCCATGATCTCTGCCAATTCGAGGAAAAGACTGAATGACCAAGACCTATGATGTCGTCGGGGTGGGCAATGCGCTCGTCGATGTGCTCTCCCATTGCGAGGACGAATTTCTGAGCGCCAATGGTGTCGAGAAGGGCATCATGCAGCTGATCGATACCGACCGTGCGACGCAGCTATATGGCGTGATGGGACCTGCGCAGGAGATCTCTGGCGGATCGGCTGCCAATACGATTGCGGGGCTGGCGATGCTGGGGGTGAAAACCGCCTATGTCGGCAAGGTGAAGGACGATCAGCTTGGTCAGATCTTCGCCCATGACATCCGCGCTATAGGAGCGACCTTCAGCACATTCGCGCCGAAGACCGATCCATTGGAGACCGGACGCTGCATGGTGCTGGTCTCGCCTGATGGCGAGCGGTCCATGAGCACCTATCTCGGCGTGTCCGAGGCTCTTGGTCCCGATGATATCGATCCGGCGATGATGGCGGATGCGGACTGGCTTTATCTGGAAGGATATCGCTTCGACGGCGCGGCATCGGTCGCGGCTTTCGACAAGGCGATCATGGCCTGCAAGGATGCGGGCGGCAAGGTGTCCATTACTCTGTCCGATCCGTTCTGTGTCGACCGCCATCGCGCGGCGTTCAAGGCGCTGATCGCGCAGCACACCGATCTTCTGTTCGCGAATGAGCATGAGCTGATGTCGCTTTATGAGACCGAAGACCTCGACGCCGCCATGGCTGCGGTCAGCAAGGATGTCGACATTGCCGCCGTCACCGTCGGCGCGAGGGGCGCTTATGTTGTCACGCCGACCGACCGCGTTCATGTGCCGACCGCCGCGGCGAAGATCGTGGACGCAACCGGGGCGGGGGACCTTTTTGCCTCAGGCTTCCTCGCCGGGTTGGTGAAGGGCAAGGATCTGGCGACCTGTGCCTCCATGGGCTGTGTGGCGGCGGGGGAGGTGATCGGCCATATCGGCGCGCGGCCGGAGGCTGATCTTAACGTCCTGATTGCGGAACGCGGGCTTTGATCGCTGACATCGTGCCTGCGGATTTTCCGTGGGTGCATGCGCTGAACAAGGCACATGAAGTAGAACTGTCGCCGCTGACGGAGCCAGGCATTGCCGCGCTGGTCAGCAGCGCGACCTATGCGCGCCAGGCCGACGGCGGCGCAATGCTGATCGCTTTCGATCAGGCGGCAGATTATGACAGCCCCAACTTCATCTGGCACCGGGACCGTTTCGAGCGGTTCCTCTATGTCGACCGCGTGGCCGTTGCCGCCACCCATCGCCGTCGCGGCCTCGCGGCCGAACTTTATCGCAATCTTTTCGATTTTGCCCGCACCCGCAGGGATGAGCGGGTGGTCTGCGAGGTGAACTCCGACCCGCCCAACCCCGGTTCCGACATGTTTCACTCTGCGCTTGGTTTCGAGGTCATCGGCGAAGCGCGGCTGCCGGAGCGGGGCAAGTCGGTACGTTACATGGCGCGGCCTGTCGCTTGATCGCGTGAAAGCCCCGACGCCGTTTTGGGTATCACTGTTTTTCGAGATAGCCGTTCGGATTGAAGGATACGTTTTTTCCGAAGAAGTCATTATACCGCTCGACGATGCCGAAGACGTCGGGGTGTTGTTCGAAGAATTCGTGGACGGCCCGGTTTGGCCCCCCGTCATAGCGCCAATTGCCGCCCTGGTCTTCGATCACGCCGTCTTCGATGATTAATAGCTCGCCAGTTTCCATCCGGTCCTTGAAGTACATCATGACCGCATGGGTGACGGCGAAGGTATGGGCGCTGTCCTCAATGACCAGCCACGGGCGCGGCGCTGTTTTCAGCCGTTCGTGAAGGTCGCTTTCCGCCAGGTTCAGCGCGTCGGCTTGAATGAATTCGACGGGCCCGGTCGTCTCTTGCCCGGCACTGCGGATGTCGCGAAAATCGACGGTGATGATGTCCGTGGACAGCCCGTAATTTCGCGTCAGGTCGTAATAGAAATGCGCTGCCCCGCCCTGAAACGAGCCGATCTCGACGATGGTTCCCGGTTTCCGCTCCCAGATTGCCAGCATGTAGATGGCGAGGTCGATGGGGCTCTTAAGACAGGGAACGCCCTTGTAGGTGTACTGCATTACCCCTGAATGGTAGTCCTTGAGAAACGCTTTGGAAAAGCCCGTCGCAAACGATCTCGGCCTTGGCGGCGTTCCGGGAAAATCCTCCGGTTTGGCGGGGATGTTCTGTGCGCTCGGCCGCACGTCCGGATTGTTTTTTTGTTTCTCAACGGCGCTGTTTCGGTCGGCTGTCATGGCGGTGTCCCGGAAAAGATCAGGTTAGCCAATTGCACCACACCATTTCGCGCCCGCTGTCAATGCGGGCCGGTTCGCTGCACCGCGCGGCAACCGACGCGAAAATGGTCAATGAATGAGACTGCCGCCGTTCACGTCTATCTCGCTCCCGGTGACGTAGCTGGACAGATCGGAGGCGAGGAAGAGGCAGCAGCCGGCGACCTCCTCCGCGCGGCCGGGGCGGCCCATGGGGATACCGGCCTTGATGTCCGCCAGCATCTCTTCGGTCAGCTTGCCGTCGGTGATTGCCGTTCCGCCGATGAAACCGGGGCAGACGGCATTGGCGCGGATGCTATCGGGGGCGAGTTCGCGCGCCATGGCCTTGGTCAGGCCCAGAATACCCGCCTTTGCTGCCGAATAATGCGGGCCGCCGAAAATGCCGCCGCCGCGCTGGGCAGACACGGAAGACATGTTGACGATCGCCCCGCGCCCCGCGGCCCGCATCACCGGGATAACGGCTTGTGACATGTTCAGCGTGCCGCGCAGATTCACATCCAGCACCGCCTCATAGTCACGCTGCCCGATCTCCATGATCTTCAGGGGCTGGCTGATCCCGGCATTATTGACGAGGATATCAATGCGCCCGAACTCATCACGCACCGCATCGGCGGCGCGCTGGCAGGCGGCGGGGTCGGTCACATCGCAGTGGAACCCCATATGGTTCTCGCCCAGCTCCGCAGCCGCGCCCGCCGCATCCTCCGCACTGGTATCGAGGATCGCGACATGGGCACCATGGTCAGCGAAGAGCCGGGCCGTCGCGAAGCCGAGACCATTCAGCCGCGCAGCGCCGGTGACGATGGCGATGCGGTCGCTGAGCAGTTTCATGCCAGCCACCCTCTGATCTGCCGGGCGACGGCGCTGACCGAGATGCGGTACTGGTCATGCAGGGTCGGCAAGGCACCTGCGTCCAGAAATTCGTCCGGTAATGCGATTTGGCGAAAGGCGGGGTGCACGCCATTGCGCATCAGGGCCGAAGCAACCGCTTCGCCGAGCCCGCCAATGCGCGAATGGTTCTCTGCCGTGACCACGAGGCGGGCCTTGGCGGCTTCTTCGCAAATCGTTGCCTCATCCAGCGGCTTGATGGTCGGGGAATGGAGGATGCCGATCTCGATCCCCTCCGCTGCCAGTCGCTTCGCCGCATCGAGCGCGCGCATGGTCATAAAACCGGACGAGACGATCAGCGCATCGCCCCCCTGCCGTACCATCTGCGCGCGGCCAAGCCTGAACTGATAGCCAAGGGGTCCGAGCACATCAGGCACCTGACCGCGCAGAAGGCGCATGTAGCAAGGGCCCGGATGGGCGGCGATGGCGTGGGTGGCCTGCGCGATTTCGGTCGCATCACAGGGGTCGATGATGGTGAGGTTCGGCATGCCGCGAAAGATCGCCAGATCCTCTGTCGCCTGATGGCTGGGCCCGTAGCCGGTCGTCAGGCCGGGCAGGGCGCAGACGACCTTGACCGGCAGTTCCTCCTCCGCGATGGCCATGCAGATGAAATCATATGCGCGGCGCGAGGCGAAGACGGCATAAGTGGTCGCGAAGGGCGTGAAGCCTTCGCGCGCCAGCCCGGCGGCGGCGGAGATCATGACCTGCTCGGCCATGCCCATCTGGTAGAACCGGTTCGGAAACGCCTCGGCAAAGACATAGAGGTCGGTATATTTTGAGAGGTCCGCTGTCAGGCCGACGATCCTCTCATCGGTCTTCGCGGCCTCTACCAGCGCGTGACCGAACGGGGCCGGGATGGTCGAGCGTCCCTCTGCATCCAGCGACGCGATCATGGCCGATGTGGCGGGGCCGCCCTTCGGCTGGCGTGCCTCGTATTTCGATTTGCGTCGGGAGAGGGTCATACCGGGGCCTCCGCATCCAGATGGGCGACGGCCTTGGCCCATTCATCGGCCTCGACCCGGACAAAATGGGTGATCTCGCGGGTCTCCAGAAACGGGACGCCCTTGCACATGGTTGTGTCGCAAATGATGATACGAGGGCGGGGTTCGCGCAGCGAGCGGGCGATATCGAAAGCCGCCTTTACGGCGTCGAGGTCATTGCCGTCGATCCGCTGGACATGCCAACCGAAGGCCTCGAATTTTGGAACAAGTGGTTCTGCCGTCATCATCCTGGTCGACGGCCCATCGGCTTGCTGGTTGTTGAAGTCGACGAGAGCGATCAGGTTGTCCAGATCGTGGTGTGCGGCGGCCATGGCAGCCTCCCATGTCGACCCTTCGCCCAGCTCCCCATCGGACATCAGGTTGTATATAAAGGCGGGGTTCCCGTTGCGTTTCAATCCCATCGCCATGCCGACCGCGATGCCGAGACCATGGCCGAGAGAGCCGCCGGTGATCTCCATCCCCGGCGTATAGGCCGCCATGCCCGACATCGGCAGACGGCTGTCATCCATGCCATATGTCTCCAGCTCCTCCTCCGGCAGCACGCCTGCCTCGATCATCGCAGCATAGAGCGCGATGGCATAATGCCCGATGGAGAGGAGGAACCGGTCGCGCCCTTCCCATTCAGGTTCGCCGAGGCGATAACTCAGTGCATGGAACCAGGCGACGGCCAGCACATCGGCAACGCCGAGTGCTTGCCCGATATAGCCCTGGCCCTGAACCTCCGCCATTCTCAGCGCATGGCGGCGAATGGCCCAGGCGCGGCGCGCCAGGCTGGTATTGGCGATGGACATCTGATGGCCTCCCTTTGCCGAAAGCTTGCCAGTTGCCGCCGTCTGGTCAAGCCTTCTGCGGTAAGGGGGCAGTGGTGTAGATTGCGAACGGTTCGGCGTGACCCTTCAGAATCTCGGTCCCGACCAGACGTGACGGCCGGTCCAGACGGTCCGCGAAGTCGCCTGAAAAGAGGATTGGGATATCAAGGCGTGCGCACAGTCCCTCAATCCGCGCGGCGACGTTCACTGCCTGCCCCAAAACAGTGAAATCGATCCGGGTCTTGGAGCCGACATTGCCGTAAAGCACTTCGCCGGAATGGAGGCCGATCCCGAATGACAGCCCCGCTTCGGTCTGCGCCTCCTGCGCGGCACATGCGGCGCTTAGGGCTCGGTTACAGGCGGTCTTGCCTCCATCCTGATCGCCGGGAAAGATTGCCAAGATACCGTCACCGATGAATTTCAGCACCTCGCCACCTTCAGCCTCCACCGCCTCGGACACCAATTCGAAGTAACGGTTGACGGTTGCAACGGCGTCCTCCGGTTTCAGGCGGGTATTGAGCCCGGTCCAGTCGCGCAAATCACTGACCAGGATGGCAGCGTCAATGGCCTGGATATCGCCGCGCGTGATCTGTCCGTCCATCACCAGCTTGCTGGTTCGCGTTCCGAGATATGCTTCGGCGATGGCGGATGTGACCAGCTTCTGGCTATAGACCTCAACCACCGGGGCGAGGGGGCGCGCCAGTTTTTCCAGTTTCGCGATGTCGCTGTCTGAAAACCCCTCCGGCGCGTCGGAATTGGCTACCAGGATCGCGCCTTTCTCGCCGGTAAACTGCATCAGGAAGCCGTAGTAGTCGGTGATCCCGCTCGCTTTCAATTCATGCAGCACGTCATGCGCGTCATCGGGTAGATCGCCGCCAAGACGCATGCGATAAGGTTGCAGGGTGCGGGAGATCACCTCCAGCGGGCTGCCGAAATACCCGCTGCGCTGTTCCATCCCGTGGGCCGCGTAGAGAATCTGCGGCTCTTCATGGCCGCGCAGCCAGACCGACGACACGGCTGTAACAAGGGGATGGAGCGTGCGCATACCGATGCGTAACCGGCAGATCGGTGCACCGGCATCCGCCAGCCGGATGCCCAGGGCCTGGACCATATCGTCGAAGTCGTCGTGGAGACGCCCCTCCTCCAGCAGCCAGTCAATCACCAGATCGGCATTCCATTCGCTCATCCCGGTCCCCGTCGTTTGGTCATGCCACGGGCCGGATCATAGCCGACCATGCTTCCAGCCATGAAAACCGCGAAGGCCAGCGCGACCCAGACAAGCGACCACGCGTCCATCTGACCATAGAGGGCAAAGCGGATCAGCTCCACCGCGTGTGTGAAGGGGTTGATGGCGCAGATGTCCCGTAACAGCGGTGAGCTTTCGGCCATTTTCCAGAGGGGGTAGAGCGCGGTCGACAGAAAAAACATCGGGAAGATGACGAAATTCATGACCCCTGCGAAATTCTCCAGTTGCTTGATGGTGGAGGATATCAAAAGCCCCAGCGCCCCCAGCATCAGGCCGCTGATGATCAGCGCGGGGAGCACGAGGAAATAGCCGATCAGCGGCAGCGAGATGCCAAACCCGGCGGCAACGGCGAGGAAGACATAAACCTGGAGGATCGACACCGCGACGCCAGCCAGCAATTTGGAGAAGAGGAGCCACCAGCGCGGCAGGCGGCTCGTCAGCAGAAGGCGCATCGATCCCATTTCCTGATCATAGACCAGAGACAGGGAGGATTGCATGCCATTGAAGAGCTGGATCATGCCGCAGAGGCCCGGAATGATGTAGACCTCGTAGGTGATGTAGGTCTGATAGGGTGGCGTGATAGAAAGGCCGAGCGCCGCGCGAAACCCGGCCGCAAACACCACCAGCCACACAAGCGGGCGCACCAGCGCGGCGAGGAACCGGCTGCGCTGATTGATGAAGCGCAGTGCTTCGCGAAGTACAATGGCGCGGAGCGCGACAAGATAGGGTATCATGGCGCGCCCTCGTCATGGGTCATTGCCATGAAAGCGTCGGTCAGCGTGCCCTCGCCCGCAAGGGCAGCCGCTGTTTCTTTTGTATGGACGCGCCCCTTGTGGAGCACGATGACATCGTCGGCGGGGCGGATTTCGTCGACCAGATGAGTGGCCCAGAAGACCAGGAGGCCGTCATCCGCCAGATCATGGGCATGATCGGTGATCGCACGCCGGCTTGCGGTGTCGAGGCCGACGGTCGCTTCGTCCAGCAACAGGATCTCCGGGCCATGAACCAGCGCGCGGGCGATCTCCATCCGTCGCCGATGACCGCCATTTAGGGCGCGTACTTTCTCCTCCGCCCGGTCCCTCATCGACAGCCGATCAAGCGCGGCCTCGATGCTGGCACCGGCACCGGCCCCGGCCAATCCCTGCAAGGCCGCGAAATAGCGCAGGTTCTGCCGGACCGTCATGTCCAGGTCGAGCGTTTGTTGCTGAAAGACGACCCCGATGCGGGCAAGCGCCGCGCGCGGTGCCTGAGCCAGATCGTGACCGGCCACGGTGATCGACCCTTCTGCGCTGACCAGAAGACGGGTCATTAGCGAAAAGAGCGTCGATTTGCCCGCCCCGTTTGGTCCGAGAAGGGCGCAGAAGCGGCCCGTCTCCACCTCGAAGGACACGTCATCGAGGGCGAGCTTCTGGCCATAACGGTATGTCAGGTTTCTGACACTCAGCATCTCGGGGCGGCGCGGCTCGATCCGGCCTTACTCAATCCTGATCTCAACCCGTTGGGTCTCGCCGGTGGAGCCGGGCTGACGCAGCTCGTAACTGCCAGGCTTGATGGCCAGAAACTCGATCTCCATTGTTCCTGGCTCATCGAATTCGACGCTCTCAATCCCGTAGGGACGGATCTCCAGCCCGTTGATGACAATCTCGTTGATCCAGATGGCGCGAAAGAACCCCGACCCGGCCAGCGCCAGCTCGGCTGATCCGTCCGATGTAATCTCGATCTCGTACATAGTGCCTGACTTCAACACGAGCGGCTCTGTCGGAAGCGGCGTTTCGGTCGACAGGATCAGCTCTGGCAATTCCTCCTTGTTGGTCTTTGACAGAAGACCGGCGAAACCAAGATCGTGCGCCGCCGCGGGCAGGGCAAAGAGGCAAGCGGTGAGGCAGAAGAGGAGTATCTTTTTCATGTGGCAGATCCAGGTTCAGGGATGTTCCGGCCCCATCCTAGCAGCGGATGAAGATAGGGAAAGGGCGTTCCCGACAGCCGTGGTGGTGCGGTCCGAAAGGGCGGATATCAGGTAGAGACGGGCATGGTCAGCATGACCTGCATGCCGTCGGGTCTCATCTTGCGGACGATCTTGCCCTGGAGGCCCGTTAAGCAGAGATCGATGAGGGTGAAGCCGAACCCCCCTGCCTGATCGTCCTCGTCCACCGGCAATTTGGCTGGTGACGCGCATGTCTCCGACCACTGGAGGCTGAGCATTTGGCCGCTGCCAAGCTGAACGTGGACATCAAGGCAGCCGCCTGCTTTCGACAGCGCGCCGTACTTCGCAGCATTGGCTGTCAGTTCGTAGATCACCATAGCCAGAGATGATGCGTTGTGGCGCGGCAGGGTGATCTCCGGCCCCGCAGTGATCCGCACCGCGATGCCCCGGTCGTCGCCCGCTGGTGTGCCGTGATGATCGGGCAGCCAGGGAGCCAGTGCCGAGTGCAGAAGATCGGAGACCGTGATCGCCTTGTCCTCGCCGGTGTTGTCCTGATGCAGGTTGGTCGTCAGTGCGTGCGCATCTGCCATTGCGCGAACCTGGGCCATCAATGTGCGCGAGAAGCTGTCCTTGTCCGCCGCCGTCCGGTCGCCGATATTGATGATGGCGCACATGACGCCGAAGACGTTCCTGATCCGATGATCCAGCTCGGTCGCCATCATTGTCATCCGTTCGTCGATCCGCTTCTGGTGGGTTTCGTCCCAGTTAACGCCAACCATGACGAGCGCCCGACCATCATGCGCCCTTTCGGTAACGCTGCCCCTGCCGCCGAGCCAGCGATGGGATGCGGTGTCTGCCAGGTCGTCGCCCAGAACAACCCTGAATTTGGTGTCGTAGAAGTCGTTGTTTTCAATCGATGTCTGGACCGCTTCCTGCACCATCATCACATCCTCGGGGTGGATGGCCGCGAAAACAGTGTCGACCGGCCATGGCTGCGGCAGCTGGCCAAGGCCAAAAAGCTCTGCCGACAGGGCATCGCCGGTTACGAAGCCCGTTTCGATATCGTAGCGCCAGCTTCCCATGTTACCGGCATCGAGCGCCAGAAGGGCCCGGAACGATGCGTCTGGGTCATCGTATAGCTGCAGCCGGTCCTTAACCGATTTCGGAGCGCCCTTGCCGGGCCGTGGCATGTCCATTGCGTCAGCCGCTTTCGGCAATGCTGGCCTGGGACTTGATCGTATTGATCAAGATGGTTTCGCTTGCGGGCTTGGTCAACGCAACCGATCCTGGAAATTCGTCCATAACCTGTTCGGTCCTTGCATGGCCGGAATGAAAGACGACAGGCACGCCATGTTCGATCAGCCGATCGGCAACCGGAAAGACATTTCCGTCAGGCAGGCGAACGTCCAGTACTGCTGCGTCGAACTGATTGCTCGACACGCGCAGCGCGTCCGCAACTGTCATCGCCGTATCAACCGTCGCGCCCTTACTTTCGAGGAGATGTTGCAGGTCGATGAGGATCATAACCTCATCCTCAACCAAAAGGATGCGGTAGCCGTCCAACGATTTCACGACGGAAACTCCCTCATTAGGCGCATGCAATCGACGCTGACCACTTATGAGTGTAATAGTTAGCGAAAGATTGACAAATAACAACAAAATTCCGGGAACGCTGGCGCTGTGAAGCGTCCGGTCGCCGCCGGATAAACCGGTACCGTTCCTTTCAGGGTCGTGGCGCGGACACCATGCGCCCGATCCGCTGGCCGCCAAGGACATGCACATGGAGATGAGGTACCTCCTGCACGCCTGCGTCACCCGCGTTGGAGATCAGGCGATATCCACCATCACCGGCACCGGGCGTGACGTCCATGATCTTGCAGACCTCGCCAATAGCGCGGGTATAATCCGCCATTTCCGCATCCGATGCTTCGGCGGCGAAATGATCATAGGTCACGTAGGCACCCTTCGGGATCACCAGAATATGGACCGATGCCTGGGGCGCAATGTCATGAAAGGCCAGCGAATGCTCGGTCTCGAGAACCGTCTTGTTGGGAATCTCGCCACGCAGAATTTTGGCAAAAATATTCTGCGGGTCGTAGTCATAGGCCATCTGGAGGGTCCTTTCGAGAGTTAGAGACCGGGTTCAATTTCGCGCACGATGGCTTCGACCTCGTCGCGGCCAACACGCAGAAAGCGGGCAACGGCAGCGGCCTTTTCGACCCGGTTCTGCGCGGCACCCAAAACGTCGAGACGGCCGACATTCACCTTCCGCAACTGGCCCGATTCCTCGGCAAACTCCACCTTCAACGCGCTGACGACCGTATCGCGCTGCGCCGGTGTCGCGTTGTGGCCGAGAAGGCCGATCCTGAGAGCATGAGCCTCGTATTCATCTTCGTCAAAGGGCGTATCGATCAGAAGGATGCGCATCCGGCAATCGGTATCTGCAAAATCGCGCACGACATCATCGCGCGAAGGGTCCACACACAGCGCCAGTTTGGATGTGCTCTGGGCATCGAACAGCAGCCCCAGAAAGGCGCGCCGATGGCGTCCGCGCTTGTCCTTGCCGACCTCAAGATTGCCGAGATCCATGTCAAGCGGCTCATCCTGGTCGAAGACGTAGTTTAGGCTCTTGATGTTGGTGATCCGCTCCACCGCCTCGGCGAATTGTTGTCCGATATGCCATTTCTTGCACGCGATGACGAGCACCTCCTTGCTGTCATCCAGAGTTGTCGACTGCTCCCAGAACCGTTGCGCATGTCTGCGCCCGTCGCGGCCCCGGCGGGCAAGGTAAGTGTAGTAGCTTGCGATCATCTCCTCACCCGGCGGATCAAGATCGCCGTTCACATAATGATCGAGCAGTGACTGGCGGAATACCGGATCATTGCCGGTGATTTTCCGTGCGAAAAACCGGTTTTCATGCCGCAGCATCTCTTCGTTGTCGCGATGGAAGACAACGGGGATGCCATAGTCGGAGAAGATCAGCGTCGTCGGCGGATGAGACCGGATCTCGTCCCGGGGGACACATTGAGAAGCGATCGTCTGGAACATGATTTCATCAGGAATCCAGGTCGTTTTGAAGAACCGCACGACATTTGGATGCTCCTCCAGATAGGCCAGCATCTTCTCGATCGACGCCGCCCGCAAAAGCCACCACTGCGATCCGATCTTCACCCGCAGGCCTTTGGGAATCTTCCGCTTCAGCCCCAACCGCCGCTGGATGTTCAGAAGGCTGTAGAACAGCTCCGGTCGCTCGCGTTCGTTGACGAAGTGGCGATAGATCAGACGATCTTCCTTCAGCCCGGTCTTGATCCAGTCACTATCGAGGAAATCGTTCGTTTCGACAAAATCACGGTCACCTGCCGCAAGTTCCTTTCGTATGAATGCGCCGGACTTGGCCGGATAGCAGTCACCGCTCATGAGGAAATAGTGAGTGATGGCGTCGAATTGCGACCGTGCGGCATGGATCAGGTTAAGCGATGCCTGAACAAGTGAGTATTCGCCCCAGCCGCAGGCAACCCGTTTTACCAATGCGACCGACGGTTCATACTCGAAGGCCTCGCGGATCTGATCGAACTCCGCATTGTCGCCGCGTTTGTCGAAGTGAATCGCAACAGCATCACCGGCGGCGACCAGCGCGCGTGCCTGCGCGATGACACTGACTGCGTTTTTGTGACAAAGAAGAAGATAGGCGATCTTGACCATGCTGTGCTGCTTATAGGAACCCGGCAGCAGACTGTGAAGCCCCTGCGCAAGGTGCTGGGATGCACCCTTTTGCGGGGATCTGCATTCAGCCTTTGTTGTCTAAGATGCCGCTATCCTGCTAGAGCAGCGACGACGTGGATGATCGCGGTGAGGAGGCACAGCCATGACCCAAGAAGGCGAAGCGCGGTTTCCGGGGATGTGGGTCTCCACCAGCGGCACGCTGGCCTACCGGGTGCTGCCAAAATGCGCTTGTTCGACCATCGGACAGGTCATCTACCATGGCGATAACGGGGCCTATTTCGACGGCGATATTCATGACGCCGCGGACGGCATGCTGAAATGGGATCAGGACCATAATCACGATCTGATCCGCTCCACCGTTGAGGGGCAAAAGGCCTATACCTTCACTTGCGTGCGCAATCCCTATACCCGCATTCTGAGCGCGTTTTTCGACAAGGTCTGCGGTATTCAGCGCAATGGCAAACGTTATCGCGGTAACCTCGTTCCGATGCTGCAAAAGCGTTACGGGGTGGAAGTGGATGGCGATTTCGACCAGATCGCCTCCTTCCGCCGGTTCCTGCTGTTCGCGCGCGATACCGTGCGGTTCAAGCGCCCGATGCCGCCGGATATCCACTGGATCCCGATGTCGAACCACCTCGGTTACTCTGTCCGGCAGGGATGCCGGTTCGATTACATCTTCGCCACAGAGAACTTCAACGACGGTATGAAAAAAGTGGTCGACGCTGCGCCGCTGGCCAGCCCCGTCGACATCGACACGATGCCCCGGTTCAATGAAAGCGAGGGTCATGGTCCGAAACGGGCGCATGACGTGGCGGAGTATTTCGACGACATGGCGATCTATCTGATGATGGATATCTACAAAAAAGACTTCCAGCTTTTCAAATACGATATGGAGCCGGGAAAGGGCCCGCCGCGCAAGGAAATCGATCCCGAAGAGGTGCATGCCCGGCTGATGAAGAAGACACAGGAAGGGCGGGGCTAGCGATGCGGCTGATGATGGGTTTGCGGACCGCGTGCAGCCTGCTAAATCTCAGCGTGAAACCGGATGATCAAGGAAACCGACATGCCCATCGACGCGCCTGAAACCGAAGAAGTCGAAGCGACCCGCGTGGCCTGTGACGGCGGTGAGGGGGCTCTGGGGCATCCGCGGGTCTGGCTGTCCATCGGGCCCGAGGGGTTTGTCGAATGTCCCTATTGCGACAAGAAATTCATCCTGAAATCCGGTGCCGGCCATCGCTGAGATCACGGGCTAGGGCAGGCACATGTTCGATGCGCGGCTGCGCCGCCTGATTGACCCACCACTGAATGTGATCGGCCGACGGCTGGCGCGCGTTGGGCTGAGCGCGAACGTGATCACCATTGCCGGGCTGCTGGTAGGGCTGTCCGCCGCTGTCCTGATCGGCTTCGGCTATCCGATGCTGGCCATTGTGCCGCTCCTGACCAGTCGCCTTGCTGACGGTATTGACGGCGCTGTGGCGCGGGCGACCGGCGGCGGGCCGACATCCTTCGGCGGGTTTCTCGACATCACCTGCGATTTCATCTTCTACGGCTCCATCCCCTTGGCCTTCGCGGTTCTTGACCCCGATGCCAACGCCTTTGCCGCAGCCTTTCTCCTGTTCAGTTTCTATGCCAACGGTTCTGCCTTTCTGGCATTCGCCATCGTGGCGGAGAAGGAGGGGATTGAGACTTCGGCGCAGGGTCAGAAGACGCTCTATTACGTCGCCGGGTTGCTGGAAGGGGCCGAGACGATTGGATTTTTCATCCTTCTTTGCCTTCTGCCCGGATACTTTGCGCCGCTGGCCTGGGGCTTTGGCGCGATCTGCACCCTGTCCGCGGTTCTGCGCATCTGGCTGGCATCGCGCGTTTTTCGCTGACCGCGGGCCCGTCAGCCAAGGCTGGCAAGGATCGCGCGTGCGGCGGCGGCGGGGTCTGCTGCTCCGGTGATGGGACGGCCGACCACAAAGTGATCCGCGCCATCGGCGATGGCTTCGGCCGGGGTGGCGGTGCGCTTCTGATCATGGCTGTCACTGCCGGCCGGGCGCACGCCGGGCGTGACGATCAACCGACCGGCAGCTTCGGGCAGGGCGCGGATTGCCGCCGCTTCCTGAGCCGAAGCGATCACGCCATCCGCCCCCGCATCCAGCGCCCGGCGCGCCCGCGCCACGACCAGATCGGCGGGCGTCCCGGCAACCATCAGCCCGGCATCCAGATCAGCGCGGTCGAGCGAGGTCAGAATCGTGACCGCGAGGATGCGTGTGGGCGCATCACCCCGGCCCGCGACGGCTGCGCGGACCACATGCGGGTCGCCATGGACGGTGAGGAAATCAAGCTTGAACTGCGCCAGGCCGCGCACCGCGGCACTGACCGTCGCGCCGATATCGAAGAGCTTCATATCGAGGAAGATGCGCTTGTCGCGTGCTTTCAATTCATTGGCCAGCGCCAGCCCGCCCGTTGTCAGCATGCCAAGACCGATCTTGTAGAAGCTGACCGCATCACCAAGCCGATCTGCCAGTTGTTCGCCGGCCAGCGCATGGGGCACCCGCGGCGGATCAAGCGCCACGATCAGCCTGTCTGAGCGGCGTTTGGTCGGATCGGTGGCTTGCATCGCGGGCTCCTCTGGCTTTCGCCGTGTTTGCGGCGGGGCAGAGGGCACGTCAAGGGCTGAGCGTTCGCCTATTCAGCGGCGATCTGGTTGGCAAAGATCTTGTCGCGATGCTCCGCCATGTAGATGCGCAGCCACGGCGTGAACCGCTCCGGCTCCTCCGTGATCTCGTCGGCGAGATCGTCGATGTCGACCCACTCGTAATCCATCACTTCGTCGGGGTTCATCACGACAGGCATGGATGGCGTCGCTTCGGCCACGATCAGGTCAACCACTTCATGCTCGATCATGCCGCCGCCGACATCGGCGCGGTATTCGATGGTCTCGGTCCGTTTCAGATCAAGGCCTGTGATTCCCAGTTCCTCCCGCAGACGCCGCCGGGCGCAGTCGAGCGGGTCTTCGTCCCATGCCGGATGGGTGCAGCAGGCATTCGCCCACTGACCGGGCGTGTGGTATTTGCCGAGGGCGCGCTGTTGCAGCATCAGGAAGTCACCGTCGAGGATGAACACCGACACCGCCTTGTGACGCAGCCCCCGCTCATGCACCTTGATCTTCTCGATCGGCTGCAATTTGCCATCAACCCAGGCCGGGATCAGGATTTCATTGGACATTCTGTTCATGTTCTTACCGCCGAGATCAGGCCTGATAGGTGGGCGAGGTTCTTCAGACCGATTTTGATATGCGCCATGGGCCGTGCCTTAACCAAACGCTTGTTCATATAGGCTTCGAAGGTCAGTCGCTGGACATCGACATCATGGCAGAGCGAGACAAAGCGTTCGCGCCGGTCATCGGATTTGTAGTAAGCGTCCTGCATCGCGCCGAGGACCCGAAAGACGGTCTTATGTTCTTTCATGAACAGCTTGCGTGCCAGTTGCAGGTCCTTCACCCGGCCTGATGCCAGTGTTGCCGCGCAGGCAGTGGCGGCAACACGCCCACCGACCATCGCATAATAGATGCCCTCGCCGGAGGAGGGGGCCACGACCCCTGCCGCATCCCCTGCCAGCACCACATCGCGGCCATTGTCCCAGCGGTCCAGCGGTTTCAGCGGGATCGGCGCGCCTTCCTTGCGGATCGTCTCGCAACCCGTCAACCCGGCAGCGGCGCGCAAATGGGCTGTGGCCTGTTTCAGATCGACCCCGTCGATGCCGGTGCCCATGCCGACAGAGGCGCTTTTGCCATGGGGGAAGACCCAGCCATAGAAATCGGGCGAGACGACACCGTCATAGATCACGTCGCAGCGATCCGGGCTGTATGTGGCCGATGGCTCCGGTGCCGCGATGATTTCGTGATAGGCGATCACGTAAGGGATCTTGTCGCCGCCGGGCACATCGGCGCGGGCAACGTCCGAGCGGGCACCGTCGGCACCGATCACAAGGCGCGCGCGCAGGCGGCGCTCCTCATGGGTAGCCTTCTCGCGGTAGACAACCGTCGGCCCCTCGTCATCGCGTTCGATCCGCCGGAAGGTGCCGGTAAAGCGATCCGCGCCGGCCCTGGCCGCGCGATCCCTCAGGAACTCGTCAAAATGCTCACGGTCGACCATGCCGACATATCCGTTCTCGATGGGGATATCGACATGGCGCTGGGTGGGCGAGATCATGCGCGCGGTCTTGATGCGGGCCACGATCTGGCTGTCGGGAATGAAGAAATCATCGATCAGCCGGGGCGGCACGGCACCGCCGCAGGGTTTGATCCGTCCGGCGCGGTCAAGCATCGCGACGCGGTGGCCGGATCGGGCGAGGTCTTCGGCAGCGGTGGCCCCTGACGGCCCGCCCCCCACAACAACGACATCGTAATCCATCATTATTCTCCCGGAATTGGGGCGGCGGAGAGCGCGGCGCGCCTGCCCTCCATGATCTTGAGGGCCATCAGCGCGGCGGCGAGGAAGAGGCATGCTTCGGCGATAAAGACGATCCCGAAGGCAGCGGCATCGGTGGCGAGTGTGGCGCGCATGATGTCGACTGCGCCGGCGCCGATCAGGCCGCCAAAGCCCGCCGCCACGGCCTGCGCCGCGCCCCAGAGGCCCATGCGCGTGCCTTCACGCCGCTCGCGCCCTTCTCCTGCCAGCGCCATCATCGAACCGATGGCGGCAACCGCGAACATGCCGTTAAAAAAGCCGAGCGCGACGACCGCGGGCACCAGCGGCGCACCCGGCCCGGACTGACCGAGAAGGGCGATGACGCCCAATGCCCCGGCCGACCCGATGCAGCCCGCGGTGACCCATGTGCGCAGGGCACCGAACCTGAACCCGGTCGCGGCGATACCGACCAGCAGCATGCCCACGAATACGCCGCCATTCTGCGCGCCCGACAGCGATGTGCTTTCGCCCGGCGTGAAGGCAAAGACGAGGCCTGCGTAAGGTTCCAGGATCAGCTCCTGCATGAAATAGGCTGTCATCGACAGGAACACGAAGATGGTGAACATCCGCGCTTTCGGCTCGCGCCAGACATCCTTCAGGCCCTCGATGAAGGGCGTATCATCGGGCTGACGCGCTGTGACCCCCACGCGTCGTTCGACCCCCCAGACAGCGATGGTGGTCAGCACCACCGCGCCGCCCGTGACAATGGCGACGATGCGCATCAGAAGTCCGGAAGAGTAAGGGTCGAGCTGCGCGCCAACGACGCCCGCAGTGACCGCGATGCCGAAAATCATCATCAGCCAGGTGATCGTGGCCGCCGCCGCCCTGCGGCGCGGTGCGGTTGCTGTGGCCAGAAGCGCCAACAATGACGTGCCCGAGGCACCAACGCCAAGCCCGATCAGGCTGTAGGCGATGATCGAGAGGATGAGCCCGGCTGCAAAGCTCGTCTCCAGCACGATGACCGCTCCGGCGGCGAGGCATGCGCCGAAAGCGAGCGCAGCCATACCGCCGATGATCCAACGCGTGCGCTGCCCGACAGCATCAGACAAGAAGCCCCATTTGGGCCGGGTGATCTGAACGCCGTAATGGAGGGCGACCAATGCACCGGGGAGGACGGCGGGCAAGGCCAGTTCCACCACCATCAGACGGTTGAGCGTCGAGGTCGTCAGCACGACAATCGCGCCGAGGGCCATCTGCACGAAGCCAAGCCTGACAATCGAGAACCATGATAGGGTCATGACAAACCTCCGAGAGAGCTGAGAGCGAAGGCGGCGACCATCATGCCGCTGACATAGAGAAGAACGCCGACCCCATTATACCAAGGGGCTTTGCCCTTCGGATCGCGCAGGAGGACGCGCATGGCCACGCATTGCGCCAGCAGCGATGCCGCGATCAGCGCCGCATGAACCGGACGGTCCCAGAACGCGAGCAGGGTGATAACGCCAATCTGCGGCACTGCCATGATCCAGCACGCCACCCGCGCGGCCCGCTCGGGGCCGAGCGTGACCGGCAGCGAGTTGACGCCCATCTGGCGGTCGCCCTCCAAAGCCTTGAAATCATTGAGCGTCATGATGCCATGCGCGCCAATCGCATAGAGCGCCGCGATGGCCACGACCTCCCATCTCGGTGCCCCGGCGGCCATGACGGCGGCACCGGTGAACCAGGGCAACCCTTCGTAGCAAAGGCCGACGAGCCCCGGACCCCACCAACCCGAACGTTTGAGGCGGACCGGCTCCGCCGAATAGGCCCAGGCCGCTGCCACGCCGACGACGGTCGCGCCAAATCCCCAGGGGCCAAGGGTCCAGCCCAGCATCAGGGACAGAAGCGACATCAAAAGCGCGACATAAAGGCCCCAACGCCCCGGCACCCGGCCAGAGGGGATCGGGCGATGCGGCTCGTTGATTGCATCAACATGGCGGTCGCACCAGTCATTCGCCGCCTGCGACATGCCGCAGACCACAGGGCCCGCCAGGACGACGCCAATCACGGCCAATTGCCAGTTTGCAAGGATCGGCTGTCCGGAAGATACGACGCCGCAGGCATAGGCCCACATCGGGGGAAACCAGGTGATGGGCTTGATCAGTGTCAGCAGGGCCGCCGGATCGGGGGTCGTGCGCGACTGTATGATCTCGTGGACGCTCATAGCTGTAAAGTTAGACTGACAGTATGATTGCGATCAAGCCGAAATCAGCATTAGCACTGGATTGCGCTTGCGCCTGATGGGACAAGTTGGATGCAGGACCGGGTGCAACATCACCGGCCGATGAAAACGAGCGACATCAGACAGCATCGACCACGGTATTGAAGGGTAGGTACGGTGGGGTAGGTGGACCTTGGTGATTGATGCGGGCAACTGCAGCTAGGAGCCCATCTGGTCTCCTTTCTGCAGTGCAGCCAGTGGCGGCTTCTAGGAATAGTGTGTATTTTGCTAGCGAGGCATTATTGAGGCTACTGGTGAAGTCATTCTACCCCCTGAGCGACAAAGCTGCGCTGCGTTATCTTGAGTTTAACGGTGCCGGTGTGCCAATCATCTTCCTTCACGGTTTGGGCTGTGCATCATCGTTTGAGTATCCGCGCATTGTTATGGCCCAGCCCCTTGCAGACAAGCATCGCATTCTCGTTGATTTTTTTGGTTCTGGATACAGCGACTGGCCAGCTGATTTTGGCTACCGCACCGAACATCATGCGCAAATCATTGTTGAATTGGTAGAGCACCTAGGCTTCGATGTCGTCGATCTCTACGGGCATAGTCTGGGCGGCACGGTTGCCATCGAAGCGGCTACTTTGCTCAAAGATCGCGTCAGGACCTTGGTTATATCAGAAGCCAATCTCGACACAGGTGGTGGTCAATTCAGCCGCGATATCGCCAGTGTAAGTAAGACGTCTATATTCGTGAAAAGCACCTACAGACAGTCGAGCATTCTGTTGCTTCTGGAAACGTGCAGTGGGCAGCAACACTGCGGCTGAGTGACCCTAGGTCAGTTTATCGTGGGGCAAAATCCCTTGTTGAAGGGTCCACATACGACTGGCGTCAGCTTTTCTACCAGCATACATCATTGAAGAGCTACATCTTCGGCGAGTGGTCTCTCCCAAATCCAGACACCGACTTGCTGCCTGAACAAGGGGTGAGGATTGATGTTGTTCGCAAGGCTGGTCACTCAATGGGTTTGGAGAACCCTGAAGGCCTTGCCGTCGCTATTGGGAAAGCACTGACCTAGTTCTACGCCAGCGATAGGTCGTTGCGGTTTTCCGACAGAGCGGACATTGAGAAAATTCGACGAAGGTCCGTTCTGCGTCCGCAAAGTGGACAATCTTCCGAGCCCAGGCACGTGTCAGGCTGGCGATACCAGTCACGTCGTCGGTTAGTGGATCAAAGCCAAACGAATGTCGGTCAAAGAAGGTCGTATTTGCGGAGCTTCACATAGAGGCTTTGCCGCGACAGCCCGAGCATCTCCGCCGCGGCGACGCGGTTGTTGTTGGTCAGCTCCACCGCGGTCTCGATGCACATCTTCTCGATCACATCGGTGGTCTCTGCCACGATATCCTTCAGGGTTGTTGCGCCCACAAGGTCGACAACGCTGCGCCCCGAATCGTCCTGTTGCGGCGTGGTGGAGGCCCGGATCTCACCCGCCCGGCTCACATCGCGAAGGACGAAGACATAGAAAGGTGTCGCCGCATTGGTCAGATAGGTCACCGACACCTCTGCCGGGACGGAGGCACCGAACATGCCCACCAGCTTGGTCGCATACATCCGCATGAAGCCGACACGCGCCGCATTCTCGGTAAGGATCCTGATGTCCACCGCGCCGCGTGCCAGATAGTCGCCAAGTGAATTGCCTTTGACCGCAGACAGGTCAGCAGCCTCGATCAGTTCGAGAAAGCTGTCATTGGCGGCGGTGACGATGCCGTTCCGGTCCGCGAACACGATGGCTTCGGCGCCCGACCGGTAGAAGGCAACGAGGTTGCTGTTCAACTCGCTTTGCGGCTCCGATCGTTGCGCAACGTGATCGATCCGGCAGATGAACATCCGCTCCCCGCCAGCGCGAAACACTGTCGGGCTGATGCGCACGGCGGTTCTCGAGCGTCTGGTGCGAAGCTCCACCGCGCTGCCATTTGCGGCCTGTGCGAGACTGTCCATCAGGTCGTCGTCGCCCTTGTTCTCGAATTCAGAGGCAAAAGCACCGCCAAGAAGGCTGTCACGACTGATGCCAAGGCTATCGGCGGCAACCTTGTTGAGGTCGATCACGCGCCCCGATCTTGTCGACACAAAGACAATCGCATCGCTGGTCGTGTTCAGAAGCACCCGGTAGCGGGTGTCGAATTCCCGCTGCGCTTCGTGGTCACGTTCCAGCGCCATCTGCGCCTTGGCGAGTTGTAGCTGAACCTCTGCAATCGGCCGCAGATCGCGCCCCAGCATCAGCGTCGCGCCGCCATCAAGTTTATGCAGGGTATAGCGGATCGGGAATTCCCATCGGGCATTGTCCGAATGATTCAGCTCGATCCCGACTGCCGCATCGCCGACATCTTTCGTACGCGCAAGACGGGCGTCCAGTTTCGGCACGCTTTCCGATGTCAGGAAATCACGGATATTGCGGCTCTGCCAGTGATCGAGGCGGCCGAAACTGCGGTTATTGGGATTGATCAGTACCGACATGACCGTGCCGGCTTCGTCAATCATAATTGCAAGATCGGTCGCCTTCGCGAGGATTTCCGTCAGAACTTCTGGCGCGATCTGCGGAAGCGTCCTGCGGGGCCAGGACTTTCCGTCGCGCGCGCTCATATCCCGCGGACCAGGGAGGATATCAACTTCGTGTCCCTTGCCCCTTTCGGGCGTTCTGTTTTCATCGTCATGCACAGTTTGAGCGTCTCAACCGGGTCATTGCCTACATAGTCTGCATCAATTAGCACATTTACGTCTTCTGTTGAGGGTAAAATTGACCCCCCAACTGCTATCAGTGGATTTGCGGGTGCGGCTGCGCGCAGTTTCGTCACCAGATCGCCGATATCGGAAAGGCTTTCGCCTTCCGAGGCCGAAATCCCGATCAATGTGTCATCGCCATACCGAACATCGGTGACCACATCCTCGTCCCGTGCGCCGAGGAGCAGCCTGACTGTCATGCCCAGACGGCGCAGCTGCGCCGCGAAAACCATCGCACCGAGTGTATGATACTGTCCTTCACGCACAATGATCAGCGCGGTCATGTCCTTGGAATTAGTGATGCCTCGGTCAAGCCAGTCGATCGTGATGTCATGTAGCATCGACTGCAGATGCGCGGTGCCGATGGTCACTTCTGCGAAGCCGCGCTCATCGACACACCATTGTGCGCCCAGCTTGCGGGCTACTTCGGGAATATAGAAATCCACGATATCAGCGGCGCTGATGCCTGCGCGTCGCATGTCGTCGACGACCGAAAGACGGTCTGCCCGGCCGCCTGAGAAAAGGGACGCTTCCAGCCTGTCGAGATGCACGATGTTGAGCTGCGGTAAGGTCATCTTGTATGCACGTTGCAACGCTGCCCGCGCAAGGGCTTCGGTCGTGACAGAGCCCGCGCTGCGCCGGGTCGCGCTCGCAGGTTCAGGACGTTTGCGTTTCATCGTGACCTTTTTTGTCCTCGACACAGGCAGGAAAATCCAGCGTTGTTTCGCCACAGAGGCACGTCTTGCGCGGGATAGTCGCACCGGCGGTATGAAATGTCAAAACACCCTTACAGTGCTGGGCTCGATAATCTGGCTGGGCACATCGAAATGGCAGCAATACCTGCAAAAATGCCGATTAATGCTCGTCATGCCAGCGAAATGGAATATGCCATCCTGACTGTAAGTTATAGTTGACACATTTACGGCGGCACCCATAATCTCAGCGGTAACGAGCCCTTGAGGAGTTTGGCATGCCCCGCCAGCACCATGATCAGACAGAACGGGACGGCCTCTATACCCCTGCCGAAAGAGTGCGCCGGGACCGCTCCAAATGGACCATCGTGCAGGCCGTCCTCGCGCCACTGCAGTTCCTCGTCTTCCTCGTCTCGCTGGTGCTGGTTCTGCGTTATTTTGCAACCGGTCTCGGCTATCAGGCGGCGACGCTTTCGATCATCGTCAAGACAGGCTTTCTCTATGCCATCATGATCACCGGTGCGATCTGGGAGAAGGAGGTTTTCGGCCAGTATCTCTTTGCTCCCGCGTTCTTTTGGGAGGATGTGTTCAGCTTTCTCGTGATCGGTTTGCACACCGCCTATCTGGTCGCACTCTGGGGTGGATCGCTCGGCCCTGACGGGCTTTTGCTGCTCGCCCTTGCAGCTTACGCGGCTTACGCCATCAACGCCGGTCAGTTCCTCTGGAAATTGCGCATGGCGCGCCTTCAGGGGGCGGCGGCATGAACAAGCCATTCACCCCCGCCACAACCGGTTGCCGCGACACCCCGGTCCTGAAAGAGCGGGGCCAGCGCGAGGTCTTTTGCGGGCTGACGGGAATCATCTGGCTGCATCGCAAGATGCAGGACGCGTTCTTTCTGGTGGTCGGCAGCCGCACCTGCGCCCATCTTCTGCAATCGGCCGCTGGCGTCATGATCTTCGCCGAGCCGCGCTTCGGCACCGCGATCCTTGAGGAGCAGGACCTCGCCGGTCTCGCCGATGCCCATGAGGAGCTGGACCGCGAGGTGGAGCGACTGCTCGCCCGTCGCCCCGATATCCGGCAGCTCTTTCTCGTCGGCTCCTGCCCGTCGGAGGTGATCAAGCTTGACCTTTCCCGCGCGGCGGAGCGTCTGACGAAGGTTCATGCGCCCCATGTGCGGGTGCTGAATTATTCCGGCTCCGGCATCGAGACGACCTTCACCCAGGGCGAGGATGCCTGTCTGGAGGCGATGGTCCCGGTCCTGCCTGAGGTGGCGGATCGCCAGCTCCTCCTCGTCGGGGCGCTGCCGGATGTGGTGGAGGATCAGGCCGTCGGCCTCCTCAAGGCCCTCGGTATTGATCCGATCCGCGTCCTGCCTGCGCGCCGCGCTGACGAGACGCCGGGCATTGGGCCAGATACGGTCTATGCGCTGACGCAGCCCTTTCTTGGTGAGACGGCGGCGGCGCTGGATCGTCGCGGCGCGCGCCGCATCGCGGCTCCTTTCCCCTTTGGCGAGGACGGCACCACGAGGTGGCTGCGCGCTGTCGCTGATGAGTTCAACGTCGACGATGAAACCTTCGCCCGCGTCACCGATGCGCCGCGTGCCCGTGCCCGCAAGGCGGTGGCGGCAGCGGCAGAGACGCTGGCCGACAAATCGGTCTTCTTCTTCCCTGACAGCCAACTTGAAATCCCGCTCGCCCGCTTCCTGACCCGCGAATGCGGCATGAACGCGGTGGAGATTGGCGCGCCCTATATCCATATGGGCCTTGTCGGCCCCGATCTTGACCTGATCGAGGCTGGCCCGACCCTGTCCGAGGGGCAGGATGTCGACCTGCAGCTGGATCGCGCCCGCGCCGCCCGGCCTGACCTGACGGTCTGTGGCCTCGGCCTTGCCAATCCATTGGAGGCTGAGGGGCTGGCCACGAAATGGGCTATCGAACTCGTCTTCACGCCGGTGCATTTCTACGAGCAGGCAGGCGACCTCGCCAGTCTCTTTGCTCGTCCATTGCGCCGCCGCGCCGCGCTGAAACTTGGTGGTGCGGCATGATTTCTCTTCCTCAAATATCCCGCAGGGGTCCGGGGGCGCGCAGCCCCCGGCGCGCAGCATGAAGCTGACCGTCTGGACATATGAGGGCCCGCCCCATGTGGGGGCCATGCGCGTCGCCACCGGCATGAAGGGGCTGCATTACGTCCTCCATGCCCCGCAGGGCGATACCTATGCCGATCTCCTCTTCACGATGATCGAGCGGCGTGATCGTCGCCCGCCCGTCACCTACACCACCTTTCAGGCGCGCGATCTGGGCGCGGATACGGCGGATCTCTTCAAGTCGGCTTGCGAGGACGCGTATGAGCGGTTCAAGCCCGAGGCCATCATCGTCGGTGCCTCCTGCACGGCAGAGCTGATCCAGGACGATCCCGGTGGCATGGCCGAGGCCATCGGGCTGCCGATCCCGGTCATCGCGCTCGAATTGCCATCCTATCAGCGCAAGGAGAATTTCGGGGCCGACGAGACCTTTTTTCAGATCGTCCGCCACCTCGCCAAACCCTGCGAGCGGACGGTCCGCATCAGTTGCAATATCATCGGCCCGACGGGTCTTGGCTTTCGCCACCGTGATGACGTTACGGAGCTGACGGGCCTCCTCGGGGATCTCGGCGTCGACGTCAACGTGGTCGCTCCGATGAACGCCACACCATCGGACATCGCCCGGCTCGGGGCGGCGCATTTCAACGTTCTGCTCTATCCCGAAACCGGCGAGGCCGCCGCGCGCTGGATGGAGCGGGAACTGGCCCAGCCCTACACCCGTACCGTACCTATCGGTGTTGGTGCGACCCGTGATTTCATTCGCGAAGTCAACGCTCTGACCGAGCTTGGCGCGCTGCCGGACGAAGACCGGCTGCGCTTGCCCTGGTACGCCAAATCGGTCGACAGCACTTATCTCACCGGCAAGCGTGTTTTTATCTTCGGCGATGGCACCCATGCCATGGCCGCCGCGCGGATCGCGCGCGACGAGATGGGCTTCGAGGTTTGCGGCTTTGGCTGCTACAACCGCGAGCAGGCCCGCCCCATGCGCGCTCTGGCCAAGGACTATGGCCTGACCGCCCTGATCACCGATGATTATCTGGAGGTCGAAGCGGCGATTGCCGAGGCGCAGCCGGAGATGATCCTCGGCACTCAGATGGAGCGCCATATTGGCAAGCGGCTCGGCATCCCCTGCGCCGTCATTTCCGCCCCGGTCCATGTACAGGACTTCCCCGCCCGCTATTCTCCGCAGGTCGGCTTCGAGGGCGCGAATGTCATCTTCGACACCTGGGTTCACCCGCTGGTGATGGGGCTTGAGGAACACCTCCTTCACATGTTCCGCGACGATTTCGAATTTCGCGATGAGGCCGGGCCGAGCCATCACGGCGGCCACGCGCCCCGGCCACTGGAAGAGGCCGTCGCCGAGACAGGCTCGATGCCTGTCGAGGCGACCCCTGCGTCGGTGGCACCGGATGCCGTCACATGGCTGGCGGATGCCGAAAGGGAACTGCGCAAGATCCCGTTCTTCGTGCGGGGCAAGGCCCGGCGCAACACCGAGAAGTTCGCCGCCGACCGTGGGGTCGCCGCCATCAGCGTCGATACCCTTTACGAAGCGAAGGCCCATTATGCGCGATGAGGCGGGCTATATGACGGGCCGCGAGGCCACATATCGCGTCGTGATCGTCACGCTGGACGCCCATGTGGCCGGGCCCGCGGCGCGTGTCTCCGGTCGCCTGAACAAGGACTATCCGGGCCTTTCGGTGGAGGTGTTCGCCGCCGCCGAATGGGGGGAGCGGCCAGAGGCGCTGGAGGCCGCGAAGGCCGCCATCGCAGATGCCGATATCATCATTGCGAACCTGCTCTTCCTCGAAGAGCATACGAAAGCAATCCTGCCCGCACTCAGGGCTCGGCGCGATCAGTGCGATGCCTTTGTCGGGATCGTCGCTGACCGCGAGATCGTCGAACTGACCCGCATGGGCGACCTCGACATGTCGAAGCCCGCTTCAGGCGTTGCCAAGTTCATGAAGCGTCTGCGCGGCAAGGAGCACCACAATGCCCAGTCCGGCGAGCGCAAGATGCGGCTTCTGCGCCGCTTGCCGAAAATCCTGCGCTTCATTCCCGGCAAGGCACAGGACCTGCGCGCCTGGTTCCTGATGATGCAATACTGGCTCGGCGGCTCGGACGACAATGTCGAAGGCATGGTGCGCTTTCTGATATCGCGTTATGCGGCTGATGAGGCCTGGCGCGGCACGAAGGCTCCCGCACCGGTCGAATATCCTGATGTCGGGCTGTATCACCCGGATCTGAAGGCACGCATCACAACCGACATCGCTGATCTGCCCAGACGGGCAAAGCCGGTTGCGACCATCGGCGTCCTGATGATGCGCAGCTATGTTCTGTCATCCGACACTGCCCATTATGACGAGGTCATCAGGGCGATGGAGGCGAAGGGCCTGAATGTCGTGCCCGCCTTTGCCGCAGGTCTGGACGGTCGCCCGGCGATCGACGCCTATTTTCAGGGCGGCAAGGTCGATGCACTGGTCTCTCTGACGGGGTTTTCACTGGTGGGCGGCCCTGCCTACAATGACAGCGACGAGGCGGTCAAAACCCTGACCGAGCTCGATCTGCCTTATATCTGCGCGCATCCGCTGGAATTTCAGACCCTTGGCGAATGGGGAGCGAGCCGTCAGGGCCTCGGCCCGGTCGAGACGACGATGCTGATTGCGCTGCCGGAAATCGACGGCGCGACCAATCCGACGGTGTTCGCCGGACGTCACGGGGCAGGCGCCTGTACAGGCTGCGCGCGCGCCTGCGAGGCGGCGTCTGACTGCAAGGCGATGGCCCCCTGTTTCGAGCGGATCGAGCATCTCGCCGAGCGTGCGCTGCGCATGGCACGCCTGCGCCGTCAGGAAGTGGCGGAGCGCAAGGTCGCTGTCGTCCTCTTCGGTTTTCCGCCCAATGCGGGCGCGATCGGCACGGCCGCTTATCTTTCGGTTTTCGAAAGCCTCTTCAACACCCTCCATGCAATGAAGGCAGAAGGCTATGACCTGACACCGCCTGCAACCGTGGAGGAACTGCGCGCGACGATATTGCAAGGCAATGCAGCGACTTATGGGCAGGAAGCAAATGTCGCCGCCCATGTGCCAGCCGATGAGATGGTGCGCGACACGCCCTGGCTGGACGAGATCGAGGCGGTCTGGGGCCCGGCACCGGGCCGGGCGCAGGCTGACGGGCGCGGCGTCTTCGTTCTTGGCCATCAATTCGGCAACGTCTTTGTCGGTGTTCAGCCTGCTTTCGGGTACGAGGGCGATCCGATGCGCCTTCTCTTCGAGCATGGCTTTGCCCCGACCCATGCCTTCGCGGCGTTCTACAGGTGGCTGAAAGCGGATTTTGCTGCCGATGCGATCCTGCATTTCGGGATGCATGGCGCGCTCGAATTCATGCCAGGACGGCAATCGGGCATGGGGGCGGCGGACTGGCCCGACCGCCTGATCGGCGATGTGCCGAACATTTATCTGTACGCGGCGAACAACCCTTCCGAGGCAACGCTCGCCAAACGCCGATCTGGCGCGGTGACTGTCACGCACCTGACGCCGCCGCTGGCGGCTGCGGGCCTCTACAAAGGGCTGGCGGAGCTGAAGGACAGCCTCGCGCGCTGGCGCGCCATGGCCCCCGACGCGGCGGAGCGGGCAGAGCTTGCCGACCTGATCGCCGTGCAGGCGGAGGCTGTCGATATGGGCTGTACCACGCCCGATGACCTCTGGCTGAAACTGCTGGAGACAGAAGACGCGCTGATGCCCGATGGGCTTCATGTGGTCGGGCGGCCCATGGATGACGCCGCACGAGCAGAGCATCTCAGGGTCATGGCGGAGGGGGATCCCGAAGCGCTGTCGCGGATTGATGATCTCCTCCAGGAAAGCCATGAAATCCCCGCACTGATGCGCGCCCTTGGCGGCCACTACATCGCGCCGGTGCCGGGCGGTGACCTGATCCGCTCGCCTGAGATCCTGCCCACGGGTCGTAATATCCATGCATTTGACCCGTTCCGCATGCCGACAGCCTTTGCCCTCGCGGATGGCGCGAAACAGGCGCAGCGCCTGATCGAGGCGCATGAAAGCCTGCCACGCACCGTGGCGCTGGTCCTCTGGGGGTCGGACAACATCAAATCCGATGGCGGCCCCATCGGGCAGGCGCTCGCGCTCATGGGGGCGGTACCGCGCTTTGACAATTTCGGACGGCTCGCCGGGGCTGACCTTGTGCCGCTCGAAGATCTTGGCCGCCCGCGCATTGATGTGGTGATGACCCTGTCGGGTATCTTCCGCGATCTTCTGCCCCTGCAAACCAAATTGCTGGCGGAGGCTGCATGGAAAGCCGCAATGGCGGACGAGCCGGCGGAGATGAACTTCATCCGCGCCCATACACTGGCCTATGCCGCGAAGATGGATGTGGACATGGAAACCGCGGCGCTGCGCGTTTTCTCAAATGCCGAAGGGGCTTATGGCTCTAACGTCAACCAGCTGATCGACAGCGCTGCCTGGGGCGAAGAGGACGAACTGGCCGATGCCTACGAGGCTCGCAAATGCTTCGCCTATGGGCGCAATGGCAAGGCGGCGAAAAACCCTGCGCTGTTGCAGCAAGCCCTGAAGGACGTGGACCTCGCCTATCAGAACCTCGAAAGCGTGGAACTGGGTGTCACCTCGGTCGATCATTATTTTGATACGCTCGGCGGCATCTCCCGCGCCGTCAAACGCGCGAAGGGGACAGAGGCACCGGTTTATATCGGCGACCAGACGCGCGGCGAAGGCAAGGTGCGCACGTTGAAGGATCAGGTCGCGCTTGAAAGCCGGTCGCGCACGCTGAACCCGAAATTCTTCGAAAGCCTTCTCAAACACGGCCATGAAGGCGTGCGCCAGATCGAGTCGCATGTGACCAACACGCTTGGCTGGTCCGCGACGACCGGCCAGGTGGACCCCTGGGTCTATCAGCGCATGACCGAGACCTTCGTGCTGGACGAAGAGATGCGCCGCCGTCTGGCGGAGCTGAACCCCGCCGCATCGGCCCGCATGGCAAACCGCCTGCTGGAAGCCAGCGACCGGAATTACTGGACACCCGACGAAGCCATGCTCGCCGCCCTTCAGGACGGGGCGGACGAACTCGAGGACATCCTCGAGGGCGTGAAAGTGGCCGCGGAATGAGGAGACTGACATGAGCCCACTCGACAAAGGGATTCCGAACCTGCGCGGCGAGGACGGCGAGGGGTCCGTCCAGGTCCATCAGGACGCGGACGCAAAGATCGAAGGCGCGAAGGTGTTTTCCGTCTACGGCAAGGGCGGGATCGGCAAATCGACAACCTCGTCGAACCTTTCGGCGGCGTTTTCCAAACTGGGCAAACGGGTGCTGCAGATCGGGTGCGATCCGAAACATGACAGCACGTTCACCCTGACCGGCACACTGGTCCCGACGGTGATCGACATCCTGAAGGAGGTCGACTTCCACCCGGAGGAGTTGCGCCCCGAAGATTTCGTCTTCGAAGGATTCAATGGCGTGAAATGTGTGGAGGCCGGCGGCCCCCCCGCCGGGACCGGCTGCGGCGGCTATGTCGTTGGCCAGACGGTCAAATTGTTGAAACAGCATCATATGCTAGAAGATACCGATGTGGTGATTTTCGACGTGCTGGGCGATGTGGTCTGCGGCGGTTTCGCTGCCCCCCTCCAACATGCCGATCGGGCGCTGATCGTCACGGCGAATGATTTCGACAGCATCTATGCGATGAACCGGATCATTGCCGCCGTCGAAGCCAAATCGAAGAACTACAAGGTGCGTCTGGCCGGGTGCGTCGCCAACCGCTCCCGCGAGACGGACGAGGTGGACCGGTTCTGCGATGTGGTCGGGTTCAAGCGTCTGGCGCATATGCCCGATCTTGACGCGATCCGCCGCTCCCGCCTGAAGAAGAAAACCCTTTTCGAGATGGATGCGGACGAAGACGTGGTGCAGGTCCAGAAGGAATACATCCGCTTGGCAGAGATACTCTGGAACGGGACAGAGGGGCTGGCCCCCGCCTCCCTGCCGGATCGTGAGATCTTTGAATTGCTGGGGTTTGATTGATGGGCACCTATGGCGAGACGCGTGAGCGGCTGGAGACCTATTTCGACCGGACAGCGGCCGATACATGGGCGCGGCTGACCTCGGATGCGCCGGTCTCCAAGATCCGCCAGACAGTGCGTGCGGGGCGCGACGCGATGCGCGCTGCCATGATGGCCACGCTGCCTGACGACCTGACCGGGCGGCGCATTCTGGATGCCGGCGCTGGTGCCGGGCAGATGACGATTGAGCTGGCGGAGCGGGGCGCGGACGTCGTCTCCACCGACATCTCACCGAGCCTTCTGGATGTGGCCAAGCGCCGAACGCCTGATCATCTTTTGCCGCGTATCCGCTTTGTCGCCGGTGACATGCTCGACCCTTATCTGGGCGCATTCGACCATGTCATGTCGATGGATAGCCTGATCCACTACCGCGCTGATGATATCGGCGTCGCGCTGGCCGGGCTGGCGGAACGTACGTCGCGTTCGGTGGTGTTCACCATCGCGCCGTCGACCATGTTTCTGAAGGCGTTCTGGGCCATGGGGCAGGTCTTCCCCCGCTCCGACCGCTCACCGCAGATCATCCCCCATTCGGACCGCCGGATCGCCGGTGAAGTCGCACGGCACGATGTGCTCGCACCCTTCGCCCTGAAGCGGATTGAGCGGGTCGCGAGCGGTTTCTACATCTCGCAAGCGATGGAGCTGTCGAAGTGACCAAACAGCCGCATCCCCTGACGCGCCTGACGGCGCGGGCGCTGCCCTTCGCGGATGTGGCGTCAGAGGGGTTGCCCCTGCCGAAACTCTTGCGCCTGTCGCTGTTTCAGGTCTCTGTCGGCATGGCGACGGTCATGCTGCTCGGTACGCTGAACCGGGTGATGATCGTTGAATTGAGTGTCCCGGCGCTGGTCGTTGCACTGATGATCGCGCTGCCGGTGCTGAGCGCGCCGTTCCGGGCGCTTCTGGGGTTCCGGTCGGACACGTACAAATCGGCCATCGGCTGGAAACGTATTCCCTACCTCTGGTTCGGATCGCTCTGGCAGTTTGGCGGTCTTGCGATCATGCCCTTTGCATTGATCGTACTGTCCGGCGATCAGACGCTGGGGCCCGATTGGGCGGGCGAGGCGCTGGCGGCGCTTGCCTTCCTGATGACCGGGCTTGGCATTCACATGACGCAGACAGCGGGCCTGGCGCTGGCCGCTGATCAGGCGGATGAGGAAACGCGGCCCCGTGTTGTCGCCCTCCTTTATGTAATGTTCCTGATCGGCATGGCTGTCTCGGCGGTGATCGTCGGGGCGCTTTTGGCTGATTTCACGCCACTCAAGCTGGTCAAGGTGGTGCAGGGTGCCGCGGTTGTGGGCATTGTTCTCAACCTGATCGCGCTTTGGAAACAGGAAGCGCCGCGCCCGATGAGCCGGGAGGAGCGCGCCGCACCGCGCCCGCGCTTCGCCGATGCCTGGGCCGATATGGCCGCAGGCGGACAGGCCGGGCGTTTGCTCGCGGTCGTCTTCATCGGCACCATGGCCTTTAACATGCAGGATGTGTTGCTGGAGCCCTATGGCGGAGAGGTTCTGGGCCTTTCGGTTTCCGCCACCACGCTGCTGACCGCGATCTGGGCTGCGGGGGCGCTGATCGGGTTCGCGCTGGCGGCGCGGTGGCTGGCGCGCGGCTTGTCACCCTATCGCATGGGCGTGCGCGGTATTCTGACGGGGATCTGCGCGTTTTCCGCCGTGGTTTTTGCGGCCCCGATGCAGTCGACGCTGCTCTTCTATCTTGGCGCAGGAGGTATCGGCCTTGGCGGCGGGCTCTTTGGGGTGGCGACACTGACTGCCGCAATGACCATGCCGGTCACGGGCACGGCCGGTCGCGGTCTCGCACTCGGTGCCTGGGGCGCAGCGCAGGCGACGGCGGCGGGGCTGTCGATCGCCATCGGCGGGGGGCTGCGCGATTTCGTTAACGAACTGGCGCTCCGCGGCGCATTGGGGGAGGCGATGTCAGACGTCTCCGCCGGGTATTCGGTCGTCTACCATCTGGAAATCGGCCTTCTTTTCATCACGCTCGTCGTGCTCGCACCCCTCGTGCGGTTCACCGGGCACGCCACCACAACCAAAAGGAACGAACCGGCCCGCATCGGGCTGGCGGATTTCCCCGCATAGACGTCATCCAAAAGGGAGAGACATCATGAATGAACCCATCATAGGCACGCTCGATCTGGCATCGTTGTCGCTGTACCTGTTCTTCGGGTTCTTCGCGCTGCTGATCTATTACCTACAGACAGAGAACATGCGCGAAGGCTATCCGCTTGAAACCGATGATGGCGAAGCGGCACCCAATCAGGGGCCGTTTCCACTGCCCAAGCCCAAGACGTTCAAGCTGATGCATGGCCGGGGCGAAGTGACCTATCCGGACTATCTGACCGAGGACCGCGATGTTGCCCTGCGCCAGATGTCACCCGCTGCCGGATCACCGTTTGAGCCAACAGGTAATCCGCTGGTCGACGGTGTCGGCCCGGCTGCATGGGCTCCGCGCCGCGACCTGCCGGAGCTGACAGGCCATGGCCATCCGAAGATCGTCCCGATGATCGGCCTGGAGAAGTTCATGGTCTCCGCCGGGAACGACCCGCGCGGCCTGCCGGTCGAAGCACATGACGGTGTGATGGTCGGTGAGATCAGCGATATGTGGATCGACGAGCCGGAGCAACTGGTCCGCTATCTGGAGATGACGCTGGACGCGCAGCATGGTGGCGGCAAGCGGCTGGTTCCAATCCAGCTCACCCAGATCAAACGTGATCGGGTTGCGATTCACTCGCTTTACGGCAAGCACTTCGCGGATGTGCCGCAGACAGCATCGCCCAATCAGGTCACGATGCTGGAGGAGGAGAAAATCTCCGCCTATTTCGCGGGCGGCAAGCTCTATGCCTCCGAAGACCGGCTGAACCCGCAGATCTGAGGAGGCGAGGATGAAACCCGACAAGGCCCCCGAATTTGGCCATGATGATTTCGCGTTTGAGCCGGTGCCCGGCCTGCCGGAGCGTCTGCCGAAAGGGGAGCACATCCTCTGGCAGGGCCGCCCGTCGACCTGGGCGCTGGCACGCGATGCGTTGTCGGTGCGCGTGGTGGCCGGATACTTCGTCCTGCTGGCAGCTTGGCGCGCCATCGTGGTTGGTGGCGAGGCATCGGTCGTCGAGGCGCTGATCGCGGGGTCATGGTTGCTGGCTGTCGGTCTCGTGGCATGCGGGCTGTTGTGGGTGATCGCGCTCTCGCAGGCTCGAGCGGCGCTTTACACCATCACCAACAAGCGGGTGGTGATGCGGGTCGGCGCGGCGCTGAACGTAACCTTCAATCTGCCCTTCAGGCAGATCGAAACCGCGGCTGCGGACCTGCGCAAGGACGGGACCGGCACGATCGCGTTGACGTTGTCGGGGCGCAACCGGATTTCCTATCTGATCTGCTGGCCCCATGTGCGCCCCTGGCGCATGGCCAGATGCGAACCCGCTCTGCGCTGCATCCCCGATGCCGAAGCCGTGGCCACGATACTTGCCGAGGCTGCGCAGAACCAACTGGCCCAACCTGTGATCGAGCGGATCGATGCTTCGGTGAGTGACCACGGTGCCCTCGGCGTTCCGGCGGAATAGGAGGCGGCGATGATCGTCAGCGATACAGAGGCACGCCGGGACCGCGAGAAGATCCCGACGATTCTTTTACGCCTCATGTTCTGTCTGGTCGGCTGTGCGCTGATCATAGTGACCTACGCGCGGCTGACCGATCGGCCGCTTGAGGCCACGCCGAACACGGCACAACCAATCGTCGCGGAGCGGAGCCTCATTCTGTCAGGTGAAATGAACGGTGCAGCGCAGGTGATGGACGTCCACGGGCAGGTGATTGCGTCCCTTTCGCCCGAAAAAGGTGGTTTTATCTCAGGTGTCTACCGCGTGCTCGTTCATGAGCGGAAGAAGCATAACGTCCCGCTGCACACGCCTGTGCGGTTGGTGGAATTTGAAGATGGACGGTTGGCATTGTTCGACGATGCGACCGGCTGGCGGGCGGAGCTGATTGGCTTTGGTCGCGACAACTATGCCGCGTTCGCGCGGCTACTGAACCGATAATCTCATAATTATAAGGGGAGATACCGGGATGGGATTACTGACGAGAAAGACGGAGACAGCACCCTGCACGGTAGAGGTGAGCCATGTCTTCGAAAGCCTGCACGCCCATGTGCGGTTCAACAACGGCGCGGTCGTGCATCCGGGTGACAGTGTCACCGTGCATGGCGAGCCTGTGCTGGCCGCCTATGGCGAAGTGATTACCGAAGATCGTGTTGCCACCATCACCCGTGCAACCGCGCTGGAGCGGATGTGGACACGGGCAACCGGCGATCTCGAATTCATGGAACTCTGCGAGTTTTCGTTCTCCGAGGAGGTCACGCTATGAATATGCAGACCGACATAAAATCCGATGTGAATGACACACAGGCGATGGCGGAGGAGACGACCCTCCTCAACCCGCGCTTCTACACCACCGATTTCGACGAGATGGACGCCATCGATGTCTCTTCGGTGCGTGAGGAATGGGATCTTCTGCTGGCGCAGATGAAGTCCGATCCCAACAAGAACCACTTCAAAAAGACCGAGGACTGGGACGAGGTTGACTGGGAGAATATGGAACCGGGTCTGAAGGCCGAGGCCATCGACTTCCTCGTCTCCTCGCTGACCGCTGAATTTTCGGGCTGTGTTCTCTATAAGGAGATGAAACGGCGCGGATCGAACCCCGATATATGCGAGCTCTTTAGCTATATGAGCCGGGACGAGGCGCGCCATGCGGGCTTCATCAACGATGCGCTGCGCGAGGCCGGGATCGGGGTCAATCTGGGCTTTCTGACCAAGACCAAGAAGTACACCTATTTCAAGCCGAAGTTCATCTATTACGCGACCTATCTGTCTGAAAAGATTGGCTATGCGCGCTATATCACGATCTTCCGGCATCTCGAAAAACACCCCGAAGGCCGGTTCCATCCGATCTTCAAGTGGTTCGAGGAATGGTGCAATGATGAGCATAGCCACGGCGAGGCGTTTGCCTTGTTGATGAAAACCGATCCGAAACTGACCTCAGGGCGCAATGTCTGGTGGATCAAGTTTTTCCTGGTCGCGGTTTTCGGCACCATGTGGGTGCGCGATCATGCCCGCCCCAAATTCCACGAGGCGCTGGGCGTCGATATCGACTGGTATGACCACGAGGTGCTGCACAAGACATCCGAGATGTCCAAGCAGATTTTCCCCATTGCCCTTGATCTGGATCATCCCCGCTGGAAGCGCGGCCTGCCAAAACTGCAGGCAGCGTTCGAGGCGATGGAGCGCGGCCAGAAGAAAGGCGGCGTCATGGGCAGTATCGGCAAGTTCTTCGGTGGCGCGCGTGCGGCTGCGATCTTCGCCAGCCTCTACACCATTCCGTCGATCCCCAACACGCCGCCCGACATGCCGCGTCAGAGGCCCGCTTACTGATGACGTCACCCTGGCTCGCCATTATCGGGACGATCTTTGTCTGGTGGTTTTCCACCGGGGCGATCCTGTGGCGGGTCAAATCGGCCGACCGGGCAGGGGACAGCTTTTCCGCGGGCAGCCATATGAGAGACAGGGCGCATCTGCGCTCTGTTCTCTGGGGGCTGCCGATCCTTGGCCTAGGCATCTGGGGCTTCAGCACCTCATTGCAGGACGAAACGATCACCGGCGTCTATGTCGGGTTCCTTTCGGCCCTCGCAATCTGGGGCTGGATCGAATTGTCTTTCCTTTCCGGCATCATCACCGGCCCCAACCACCACAAGGCAAGGGACGGGGTGCCCGGATGGGAGCGGTTCATCCGCGCCTGGGGTACGGTCGCTTATCATGAGATGCTGCTGGCGACGGCGCTGGGGCTGATGCTTTATGCCGCGTGGGATGCACCGAATGTCTACGGCCTCTGGACCTATATCATCCTTTTCTTTGCGCGGATAAGCGCGAAGCTGAACCTCTTCTTTGGCGTGCCGCGCATTCATGTGGAATTCCTGCCATCGCCGCTGGCTCATCTGGCCAGCCATTTCCGACGGGCGACACTGAACTGGCTCTTCCCTGTCTCAATCACCGCGCTGACCTTCGCTGCGGCATGCTGGCTGGAGCGGATCTACGCCTCCGAGACCATGGTCGATGTGACCGGTTTCATTTTGCTTGCGACATTGACGTCGCTGGCCCTCGTGGAGCACTGGCTTATGGTATTGCCTGTGCCGGACGAAAAATTGTGGCGCTGGATGATCCCGGCCCCGAAAATTGCAGACACAAAAAGACGACGTGAGGACGCCCATGGATTATGACAGCCTTTTCCAGACCCAGATCGATGCGCTGAAAAGCGAAGGCAATTACCGGATATTTGCCGATCTCGAACGTCAGAAGGGGTCATTTCCCCGGGCGAAGAATTACCATGACGGGCGGGAACGTGACGTCACAATCTGGTGTTCGAATGATTATCTCGGCATGGGCGTCAACGACAAGGTGACCGAGGCGATGAAAGCCGCCGTCGACCATTGCGGAGCGGGCGCCGGCGGTACGCGCAACATATCGGGCACCAATCACTATCACCTGCTGCTGGAGCGTGAACTGGCTGACCTGCATGGGAAGGAATCGGCGCTCCTTTTCACGTCGGGTTATGTGTCGAACTGGGCCGCGCTGTCGACGCTGGGCTCGCGCCTGCCGAACGCGGTGATCCTCTCTGACGCCCTGAACCACGCCTCCATGATCGAGGGTATTCGCCATTCAAAGGCGGATCGCGTGATCTGGAAACACAACGATGTCGAGGATCTGCGCCGCAAGCTGGCCTCCATCGACCCGTCCCGCCCCAAGATCGTCGCCTTTGAAAGCGTCTATTCCATGGATGGCGACATCGCGCCGATCAAGGAGATCTGCGATGTCTGCGACGAATTCGGCGCGATGACATATCTCGACGAGGTGCACGCCGTCGGCATGTATGGCGCGCGCGGTGGCGGTGTGGCGGAACGTGATGGGTTGATGGACCGCATCACACTGATCGAAGGCACACTCGGCAAGGCGTTCGGCGTCGTTGGCGGCTACATAACCGGCTCCACCGCCCTGTGCGATTTCATCCGCTCCTTTGCATCCGGCTTCATCTTCACGACGGCGTTGCCCCCGGCGGTTGCTGCGGCTGCAACGACGTCGATCAAGCATCTGAAAGAGAGCGACGAGGAACGCAAGATGCAGCAGTTGCGCGTCGCCCAGCTACGCGCCGCGCTCGACCGTGAGGGCATTCCCCATCTCGACAACACGAGCCATATCATTCCGGTAATGATCAAGGACCCGGTCAAGTGCCGCGAGATTGCTGATATCCTGATGGATGATTTCGGCATCTATGTGCAGCCGATCAATTATCCGACCGTGCCGAAGGGAACGGAGCGTCTGCGCTTCACCCCCGGTCCACTGCATTCCGAAGCTGACATTCAGCATCTCGTGCAGGCGTTGTCGTCGCTGTGGAACCAGTGCGCACTCAGCCGCGCGGTGGCCTGACAGCGGCCAAAGCGGCCAGCGTCGGAGCATACAGGCCGGGCGCAACCTCAGGATGAAAATTTGGGACATGTTAATGCTGGCAATTTGCCAGCATTAACTGGACTTTTGTTTTTGCGATGATACCCACAACCTGGAGTATCAAGGCATTTAGCGGTTCAGATGAATAAACAGGGCAGACCGGCATTGGTCAGGCTGGAGGTCGAGCAGGGCCTCGCCGAAGGTATTCTGTCCCTGCTGGGCACCGCCTTGTGGCTGTACGATTTTGATGATCAGGTGATCATCTGGGCCAATGCGGAGGCGCTCAGACTATGGAATGCGCCGGATATTGACGCGCTGCTGGACCGGTTTGTCGGGGATCAGATGTCTCCGGGTGCCCAAGGGCGTCTGGCGCAGCTATGTGACGACCTAGCTGCTGATCCCGATGGCCGGGTGGTGGAAACGTGGACGCTCTATCCCGCTGGCGTTCCAACCCTTGTCGAATGTTCGTTTCGCTGGTGTCCCCATGACAGCACGCGTCGCTGCGCGTTGGTGGAAGGCAGACCGCTCGCACATCGCGACGCCGATACGATGCGCGGGCTGGACGCGATCCTGCATTCCGAGGCAATGATCGGTCTCTACAGCATTGAGGGTGAGTATCTCTTCGCGAACAGGGCGCTGCGCATGGTCACGGGTAAGACCAATGCGGCGTTCGGGGCCAATTTTATGACCTGCGAACAACGGGAGAGATTTCTCTCCTCCATCCGGCTCTTCGGACATTACCGCGAGACCGTGCTGGTCGAAACCGAGGCTGCATCCAACTGGTATGACATATATGCCGCGCGCTGCAACGATGCAGCCAGCGGCAAGCCGGCCTTTCAGGTTACCGCGATCGATGTCACCCAGGCGCAACTGGCAACCACTGCCCTGATGGAGGCACGCGACAGCGCGCTGTCGGCCGATCATGCCAAGTCCGAGTTTCTCGCCAATATGAGCCATGAGATGCGCACGCCCATGAATGGCATTCTCGGCCTGCTGGAGATCCTTTCGGTCAGCGATATAACCGATCATCAGCGCGAAACGGTGGAGGTGATCCGCGCCTCCGGCCTTGCATTGCTGGAACTGCTGGAGGACGTGCTCGACCTCTCCACGATTGAGCTGAAAGCGGTGCATTTCGATGACAAGCCGTTCCACATTCGCGATCAGATCGGCTATGTCGTGGCCGGGTTGATGCCGCCAGCCAGCGCGAAAGGGCTGGAACTGGCGTTGCATCTTGCCCCGGACATCCCCGATCAGGCACATGGAGATGCGCGCAGGCTGATGCAGGTTATCCGGAACCTGATCGGTAATGCGATCAAGTTCACGGATCAGGGCAGCATCCGCGTCGATGTACGACGCGGCGGCGCGCATCTCATCCACATTGCGGTCGAAGACACCGGTCCGGGTGTGCCGGACGAGGACCATGAAAAAGTCTTTCAGCGGTTCAATCGCATCGACATGGCATCCAATGATCCGCGCGGTGGTGCAGGCCTCGGCCTCTCGATCTGCCACGATCTGATAACGATGATCGGAGGACGGATCGGCATCGAAAATGGCAGCACTGGCGGGGCCCGGTTCTGGTTCACCTACCCGCTGGTCTTTCCGAGCTGAGCCTGACCGGGAGCTACTTTTCCCACCTTTTGCGAATGCGGCGCACGGCCCACCAGACCGCGCCGATCACCGGCAATGCCAAAAGCGCGGTGGTCGTCGACTTGTCGACGCCTGCCGTTCCGGTCAATGGCGCAAGGATCGCGGCGGCGAGGTTCAGCGCGTAGTAGCTGATCGCGACGACCGACAGCCCTTCAACGGTTTGTTGCAGGCGCAGTTGGAGATCGGCTCGTTTGTCCATGCTCTCCAGCAGTGTCTGGTTCTGCGCCTCCACCGCCACATTCACCCGTGTCGACAACAGCGCGGATGCGCGTGCAAGACGGTCCGAAAGCTCAGCCAAGCGCCGCTCGGCCGAGCGGCACGTGCGCATCGCAGGATCGAACCGGCGCTTCATGAATTCGGAGTAAAGCTGCCGGCCGGAGACACGCTCTTCGCGCAGCGCAATGATGCGGTCATTGACGATGGCTTCATAGGCACCGGCGGCCCCGAAACGGAACGCTGTCTCCGTCGACAGCTGTTCAACATCCGCAGAGAGCCGCGTCAGCGCATCCAGCGTACCACGGGCCTGATCCGCTCCTTCAGCCACGCTGCCGATCAGTTCGGCCAGCCTGTCGTCCATTTCCGTTACCTTGCGCGCTGTGCTCCGCGCAACCGGCAGTGTCATCAAGGCCGTGGATTTGTAGCTTTCAACCTCCAGCAAACGCTGCACAATCCGCCCCAGACGACGCGGTCCGATCCCCTCGATGGCGACGACACCGATACGGGCGAAGCCATCCTCATGCAGGCGAAAATCCGAAGCGACCAGCGCCTCCCGATCCACGACGAAGGCGGTGGCGAGGCTTTCGGACACGAAGTGCCTGTAGAGCCGCTCCTGATAAAGCGTTTCTGCGTGCGCCTCCGAATGGGCAATCTCGACATGGACCTGGGCTGCCGCCACTGCCTTGCCTTTCAGGGCAGCTAGCCAATCCTCCGGAAAAGCGGTCAGCGCATCGCCGTTGAATGCAATCTCGCAATTGCCCGGAAGGAAGAGCGTGTAGGCGACGAATTCTGTATGCGCTTCCCACTTAAGGTGAAACCGGCCAAGTTCACCCGAATAGAAGGCAGCGTCGGGCGAAGGATGTGCGCCGCCAAAGCGGTCTATCAGATCTGCCAGATGGGCACGATCCTCCGTGAGGTCGCGCTTTTCTGCGTCATCGGGGCGTATGGCGAAATAGACAGCACGGCATGGGGCCTCCAGAAAGGGAAAGGGTCGCGAATGAAGCTCATTCGCCAGATGATATCGTTCCTTGCCGTTGAAGAGCGGTTGGGGCATCGGGGCTGCTGGCCTTTATGATTGTGCTGTTGAAACCTAGATTTCAGGCGCTGATAGTCACGTGAACACCGCAGTTTGGCTAGAGACATGCAGTCACACCGCCATCCACAAATAATGTGTGACCGTTAACAAAACTTGCGCCCGGACCGGCCAGAAAGACGCAGGCGGCTTTCAACTCGTCCAGACGCCCCCAGCGCCCGGCAGGGGTGCGTTTCTCCAGCCATGCCGTGAAGGCCGGATCGGCAACCAGCGCCGCATTCAGCGGTGTGTCGAAATAACCGGGGGCGATCGCGTTGATGTTCAGCCCCTTTGCCGCCCAGTCGGTGGCCATGCCTTTGGTCAGGTTCGTCACTGCGCCCTTGGATGCGGCGTAGGGCGCGATGCCGGGACGGGCGAGCGCGCTTTGCACCGACGCGATATTGATAATCTTGCCGCTGCCACGCCCGATCATATGGCGCGCGCAGGCCTGTCCGACATTGAAGACGGAGGAGACATTGGTGCGCATCAGGCGCTCAAAATCCTCAGGATCGAATGCCTCCAGCGGGCCGCGATGCTGCATGCCTGCATTGTTGACGCAGATCTGGATCGGACCGGTGGCCGTTTCGTAATCGTCAATGGCGGTCCGCGCCGCCTGATAGTCGGTCGCATCGAAGGCCAGCATGTCGACGGCCGCGCCCTCAGCACGCAGCCTGTCTGCGGCTGCGGCCAGTTTTGCCCCGTCTCGCCCGTTCAGCACGACCCGCGCGCCCGCGCCCGACAATGCTTCGGCCAGTGCATATCCGATCCCTTGAGAGGAGCCTGTGATAAGGGCGGTCTGGCCATCGAGGCCGAAAAGGCTGTTCAGGTTGGACATGGGCGTCATCCTTTGTTGCAACGTCGCGCATCATTGACGAGCGGTGCTGCAATCTCAAGTTTGCCTCAGGTGGGGCGACTGGCGAAGAGCGTGGCTTTCGGCCATGCTCGCCCAATGAGAAAAAGGGAGGCCGCCATGCGCGCCATCGTCATCCATGCCCCGAAGGACTTGCGGGTGGAGGAGCATGAAACCGCCCCGCCCGGGCCCGGCGAGGTGCAGGTTCGGCTGGCGGTTGGCGGTGTCTGCGGATCGGACCTGCATTACTATAATCATGGCGGTTTCGGCACTGTCCGCCTGAAGCAACCCATGATCCTCGGTCATGAGGTGTCCGGGCGGGTTGCGGCGCTCGGCGATGGCGTCATCGGGTTTGATGTCGGTGATCTGGTGGCGATCTCGCCCTCCCGGCCCTGTGGCACCTGCCGGTATTGTGTGGAAGGGCTTCGTAATCAGTGCCTGAATATGCGCTTTTACGGCTCTGCCATGCCCTTTCCTCATATTCAGGGCGCGTTTCGTGAGGTGCTGAACGCCGATGCGGGGCAATGCGTGCGTGCCGCTGGTCTCTCCCCCGGTGAGGCGGCGATGGCTGAGCCGCTTTCGGTTTGCCTCCACGCCACGCGGCGGGCGGGGGAGATGCTGGGAAAACGCGTTCTCGTCACAGGCTGCGGCCCGATTGGCGTCCTTTGCATATTGGCCGCGCGCCGGGCCGGTGCGGCGGAGATTGTCGCGACTGACCTTGCCCCGAATGCGCTTGAACATGCCCGGAAGGCTGGTGCGGATCGCGTCATCAATGCCGCTGAGATGGCGGAGCCGTTAAGCGACTACACCGCTGACAAGGGTTACTTCGATGTGCAGTTCGAATGTACGGGTGCGCCTGTCGCGCTGGCGCAGGGGATCGCGGCGCTGCGCCCGCGCGGTGTCATCCTGCAATTGGGGCTGGGCGGTGACATGACGATCCCTTTGCAGGCTCTGACCGCGAAGGAGCTGGATTTGCGCGGCTGCTTCCGCTTCCATGAGGAGTTCGCGCTCGCGGTCAGTCTGATGCAGGACGGATTGATCGATGTAGCCCCCCTGATCACCCATGTCGTGCCGCTGGCAGAGGCAGAGCGCGCCTTCGCCATCGCCAATGACCGCACCAGCGCGATGAAGGCGCAGATCGCTTTTGGCTGACGCCGTCATCGTCGGGGGCGGCATCGGCGGGCTGGCGACCGCGCTGACGCTGATGGATATCGGCTATGACGTTCGGGTGCTTGAGCGTGCACCGTCCATCGGCGAGGTCGGTGCCGGTATCCAGATCAGCGCCAACGGCTATCGTGTGTTGGAGCGGATTGGCGTGGCCGCCCATCTGCGCGAAGTGGCTTATCAGCCCGAGGTCATCGAGATGCGCATGGGGCAAAGCGGGCGGCGGCTGGTCACCATTCCCATGGGAGCGACGGCAACAGCGCGCTGGGGCGCGCCCTATCTGCAGGTCCACCGGGCCGATCTGATCGACGTGCTGAGGGCGGCGGTGGAGGAACGCGACCCAGGGGCCATCCGCACGGCGGCGGAGGTAACGGGCATCGACCAGGCCAGCGATCGCATCGCCGCTGTCATGTCAGATGGGACGGCGATTGCGGGCGATATCCTGATTGGCGCTGATGGCCTGCGATCCGTCGTCCGACGTGAGATGTTCGGGATCGATGCGCCCGAATTCACTGGCGTCGTTGCCTGGCGAACGACAGCCCCGCGCGCGGCGCTGGGCGATGTCGACCTGCCCAATGGAGCCTGCATCTGGACCGGGCCTGACCGCCATGCCGTCACCTACCCGGTGCGAGGCGGCGAGATGATTAATTTCGTCGGCATGATCGAAGGTGATGACTGGCGCGGCGAGGGGTGGTCCGAGCCGGGTGCCCGTACTGATCTCGTGGCACATTTTGCCGGATGGGCAGAACCATTGCAGGCGGTGATCCGGGCTGCCGATGATCCCTTCCGCTGGGCGCTTTTCAGTCGTGCGCCACTGCCCGCATGGTCATCGGGCCGGGCCGTTCTGTTGGGTGATGCCTGCCATCCCATGCTGCCCTCGCTGGCGCAGGGGGCCTGTCAGGCGCTGGAGGATGCGGCCGCACTGGCTGATGCGCTTTCCGCCGCAGTGCCGGAAGCGGCCTTTGACACCTATTTCAACAGGCGCAGTGCCCGCGCCGCCCGCGTGCAACGCGAAGCACGGGCCAATCTGCGTCGGTTTCATTGGTCCAGTGATTTGCAGTCACTGCCTGTACGTATCCTCGCGGCGATCGCGCCAGGCTGGTTTCATCGGCGGCTTGACTGGCTCTATCGCGGATAGGTTGAACAGTCGAAATGACGGCATTTTGACAGCATTCAAACTACTTGCTTTAGACCGATCACCTTTCGTCAATGAATTAGATTTAGGCCGTTTTCCACGAAGAATTCAAACGGGAACCGGCTCATGCAACACATCAAAATCTCCACAGCCTTTGGCATTGGCATGGGATTGGTCCTGACCTTGCTGGTCGGGCTTGCTGGCTATTCCATCAAGACGACGCTTCAGTTCGACGCGATTCTTGAGGATTACAGCCTGTCGGCGCAACGGTCGAGCTTCGTCAATGATGTCAACAATGGTCTGGCAGGCGCCCGATTGGCAGCCTTCAGTTACCGCACCACCGGCAGCGATGCCGGCCGCGCCCGGTTCGAGGCCCGCATGACCACGCTGCAGGAGACGATACAGCAAGCGGATATCGCCGCAGGTCAGGATGCTGAATTCAAGCAATCGGTCAAGGCAATCGGCGCGCAAATCGATACCTATGCACGCCTCTTTGAACGGGCAACGGCGCTTCGCGCGCAACGGGAAGATGCCTTCGCACGTCTGACCGAAATTGGTGACAACGCCCGCAAAAGGCTGGTCGAAGTTATGCAAACGGCCTTCGCCGACGACGATGTGCAGGCGACGGCGCAGGCGGGGCTGCTGTTGCAGGATATGTTGCAGGGGCAGCTGTACATGGAGCGCTATCTGGTCACTCTGGAGGACGGTGTGTTCGACAATGTGATCGTGAATATTTCGGCGGCAAGGGGCCGTATCGACACTCTCCTGCAAGAGCTGCAAAACCCGCGACGCAGAGAGTTGACCATGCTGGTGGAGCAGGATCTGGCCAGCTATCTCGGCGTGTCGGAAGAGATTAAGTCCGTCGTGCAATCCCGGATCGCCACATATGCCGAGATGGACGCAGTTGGCCCTCGCATCGCTGGGATAATCGACACACTGGTCGCCGCTTCGGAGACCGAGCAGAAGGAATTGGGGGAGGGCGCGACGGAATTGGTGGATGCGGGCCGGTTCTGGCTGCCCACGATTTCCATTATTGCCGTGCTCTTTGGCGCGTTGCTGGCATTTCTAATCGCGCGCTGGCTTGCCCAAAACATCAACACGATTATCGGCAAGATGGACAGCCTGGCCGATGGCGATCTGGAAACGGAGATCGAGGGCGCTGACCACAAGACAGAAATCGGCCGCATCTCCGCCGCGTTGATCAAGTTTCGTGATCGTGCCGTCGAAGCCCGCGAGAATGCGACGTCCCTGCGCGAGGTAGAGGCGCGGGAAGCGGCGGAGGCTGAATCGCGCCGCCGCGAAGAGGAAAGCCGGCAAGAAGCCGAGCGCGCGCAGCAGATGGAGACAGAGCGGCGCGAAGCAGCGGCCGAACGCCAGCGCCTTGCAGAACTGGCCGAGCGCGATCGGGAACTGGCGGCGGAGCGGGACCGACGTGCCGATGAGGAGCGGGCTCAGCTTCTCCGACTTGAGCGGGTCAAATCGTCGATCGATACTGCGATTGCAGCCGCAATCAATGGCGACCTGACCCAGCGCGTCGACAGCGATATGGATGACCCGAGCCTGAGCGACATGGCGAAGTCAATCAATGCACTGCTTGAAACGACCGATACATGCCTGTCAGACGCAACAGGGGTTCTTTCGGGTCTGGCAGATGGCGATCTGCGCCAGCGTCTTGACGGCCATTACGCCGGTATCTTCGACAGATTGAAGACGACAATGAATACGTCGCTTGAAACGCTGTCAGAACTGATTGTCGATGTCAGACGCAATGGCGGCTCCGTCAGCTCCGGCTCTGCCGAGATACGTTCTGCCGCCGACGAAATGGCCAAGCGGACAGAGAGCAACGCAGCCGCGATCGAGCAAACCACTGCTGCGCTTGTCGCGTTCGGCCAATCGGTGTCTGAGGTCACGAAATCGGTCGAACAGGTTGCCGCCGAGGCGGAGAAGGCGAAGGAGCAGGCCCAGGCAAGCGGTACCATTGCCAATGGCGCGCTCCAGTCCATTCAGGACATTGTCGCCGGATCCGACGAAATATCGGAAATTGTCGGAATGATCGAAGACATCTCGTTTCAGATCAATCTGCTGTCGCTTAACGCGGGGGTGGAGGCGGCGCGTGCGGGCGAAGCCGGGCGCGGTTTCTCGGTTGTGGCAACCGAAATCAGATCGCTGGCGCAGCGCACGAACGATGCCGTCGGCGACATCACCAAGGTGATCTCCACCAGCCGCGAAGCGGTCGACAAGGGGGCCGTTCAGGTTCAGCAGTCGACATCAGCTCTTGAGAGCATCGTGACGTCGATCGTCGATATCTCTTCTCAGATGTCGCGGATCTCCAAGGAGGTCTCGGATCAGGACCGCGGGGTAGGTGAGATATCAACAGCCATGCGTGATTTCGACGGCACCATCCAGCGCAATGCCGCCATGTGCGAAGAGCTGAATGCAGGTAGTGATGCGCTCGCCTCCGATGCCGCTCATCTCGATACGCTGTTGACCAGGTTCCAGGTTACGGAAGCCGAGATCCGCAGCGCGCCAGCGCAATCGCTGCGCGTCGCTAACGGATAGGGGGCTCACCGGCGAGGCAAAGGCGATCAGATGAGCGCCCTGACCAACATATGTCGGAGCAAACTCCGTTCTGGCGTTGTGCTGGCAGCGGTTGTTGCAGATGGTGCCCATCGATGACCAGTTGACCAGCTATCGTGTCCTCCGGTTCGTTTTCGACCATGACACGTGGCGCCGAGGCCTTCCCCTTTGGTCCTCGCCGGACTTGTTCCTCTGACAGGGCAGGGGGTTCCGATCCCCTACCCGTGATCCCGGCCCGCAGATTTTGTCATCGGCCCGGCGGGCGGTCCATTGCTGTCCGGCACCGCATTTGAACGGGCGCGCGGGATAATGGCGCAGCCACCGAGGGTCTGAGCCGTGGGCCAATGAATGTCATTGATGATCCTCTTTTCGACCCCTTTCATGTCGTTTCACACCATGCCCACGGAGAAGAGGGTGACGGCGTGGAACGCCCGGTTCCGCACCGGTATGACTGATGAGATGTATTGTCAGTTTTTTTGATCACCCTCATCCAATGGCCCGAAGGTGACCACGTCGCCGGGTTGCGTGGCGGTTTCGAGCCGGATGAAGATACCGGTGATCGATTTCTGCATCATCACCTACGCTCTGAACCTAGTGAGGAGGTTGCGCACACCGGCTGCGGCAATCAGCGGCGCGATGCCACCGGTCAGATCGGAAAGCGCGAAGATCGCGGTGGTTCCGACCAGAAATACCGCCTTGGTGGTCTTGGACGGCAATAGCTGTGTCTCTTCTCGGGTCCCTGCGAGCGTGCCGAAACCGGGGTCGAACCGCCTCTCGATCCAGGATGCCTGCGCCCGCCCGGCCGCGAAGGACAGGAGGACGTGGCGCAAGACGCTGACCAACATTACCGTTCTGCCGGCGGGGATTGCGCAGCCTAGCCAGATACCGAAGCCGTAGAGGCTCAGAGCGTTCTCGCCAACGGAGCCACGGTAATCAGAATGAGCGGAAGGACGAGCGACGGAACGCGTGGCACAAAGATGTTGAGGTGCCGCTCGATCAGGCGCGGGCATGTCATGATCTGGCCGGGCAGGCTGATCCTCCTCTGTACCGTGCCCGAAACCCCGGCTGAAAGGACGATCCCGCCCGGAACGACCGCGAGCACCTCTGCCGAGATCCGCATGACTGGCCAGATCAGCCCCTCCGGTCCTGCCGCAACGATCAGGACAGGGCCGACGAGGCAGATCAATTGGCATATGTCGGTCCTCTGAACTATGCCGCTGTGCGATTTCGGGTCCGAGCCGCGTGCGCGGCGACATGATGACCGCATGAGATCAAGGCGGCCATCATGGGGGGGTCGCCAGCAGCACCGGCAGAGTGGAAAACCCGCGTCGGGAAAGTCGATTAGTTGCAATTCCGAACTGGTCTGCGCCAGCTGCGATCGGGCAGCGGCGTTCGCCATGCCCAAGACCTGAGCGCGCTGGGGCAGGGTGCCTGACGCTGGTCGTTCGCCTGTCGCGGCCCACACGACTACACAGCCTGCGCGCCATGGCCGCAGCACTGCGAAGCCACCAATGATCACCGCCGGGAGCGGGAGCGTGCTCTCCTGTTTGTTGTCCCGAGGCCGCGCGTCAAGGCTGCGGCAGGGGCGTTTGATCACTGTTTGCCCCATCAGACAGATATCCATGGTCGCGATGATCACCAGCGCCAGCGACCCCGGCACCCGTATCGACGGGTCCAGGTCAGTGGTGGAGAGACCCGGGAACGCTTGCGGCGCATCGGCGATCTGCTGCGCCATGGTGGTCAACGCGGCACTGTCACCCGCGTCCACCAGGGGATACGCACGCATTGCCGCAGAAGGCCACGTTCGTACGGGGCGTTTTCGTGATCGGCCATCGGGGCAGCGCAAATTCCTTTGAACGCAGTGCCGGTTTCTGGATGAAGCGAAACGGGAAATCATGCGGGCGCTGCATAAGCTGTTGAAAAAAATACAGAAAGTTTGTCGATTTCATGACGCCTGATTGCCCGTCGGTTGATGGGCGGACAAACAGTGTGTATTTGGTCCGACCCAAATCCGCAGAATTGTGGTAAATTCCCGACCTGTCTTGGTTGTGGTCCGAGTTGCAGACCCACGTCGCAAACGGGTTCTGGTGCCTGTCGGCCCAGCGGCCTGCCCAAGGTCCCGCGACGTTGCGTCCTATCCTGTTCAGCATAGTCCGAAAGTGCATCAACCGTGGCTCCGGTGTGCCGATTGCTGTCGGAGTCCCCCATGACACAAGGGGGTGGATCAATGGATGTCGCAGATCGCATGAAGGCTCTGTCGGGGATCATCCGTCGGATAGATGGCCTGAGTATCGAGGAGACCAATCAGGGTGCCGCAGGCGTCGTCATCGACGACCTGACGGGCATAACCGGTGTTGAGCTTCTTCCATTCAGGCGGCGCATCGTCCGGCCCGATGATCTCTTGTCCCTCGATGTCACGTTCCAGAACCTTCGCCTGACAGGTGCCGGCATCCGTCGTCGGCTGGTCCGTCGGATCGCATCGCGCCCGTCCCTGCTGATCGTCCGCTTGCAGGGACAGGCCATTGGGGAAAGCGACTATAACGAAGGCTCTTCCGTGCCAGAAACCGTCGATAGCCCCGTTCCGGCGCGGCTGTCGGGGCCTTCGCGCCTCGTATTCCGGATGCCGGATGATGCAACCGGTCTCGATTTCAGCGTGGACGCGATTTTGGAGGCATGCCGCCTCTGGCCGATGGCATTCGATCCTCTGGCGCGCACGGACAGATTTGTCTTCCGGCCGGAACTTGCGGGCGAAATCGACGATCTGGTGATCGAAGCATCAGATCCCGCGTTGATCGACACATTCGAGCCTTTCATAGACAGCGCCGCAGCAACCTTGCGCGAGGCGGGGGAGGCGCGCCTCTGTGCCGCCATCATGGGTGCCGCGCGCCGCAGCGGCGATGCGATTGCCGCAGCCCTGGCTGAAAGACGCACACCGGACGCAGCGGTGCGGGATGCTACCGGTGCAGCATTCGAGACGGCGATGAAGTCGGTGCCGCGCGCTGCGGCTGGCACCAAGGCGACGGCGCGGCTGCTGTTCGAAGCGGAAACGACCGCCACTGTCCTGCGTGACAACCGGGTTGCGGGGCAGGTTGGCCAGGCGTCGGATATCGTCGCGGAGATCGGAACTCTGGTGCAGATTGCCCTCGCACCGCACGTGCCGGGCCAACAGGTGACCGCGATCGAAGCCCCCTACCGGATTATCTTTTCACCATTGCCCGGCACTGGGTGGAGCCATGCGAACCAGCCTGTCCAACGTACCGGACGGACGGAGTTGTGGCATACGCGGTTGTCCCGGCGCATCGGCGGCATGCCCGATGAGACCGTCAGCGGCAGCAAGGGTATCCGCCCGATCTGGACGCCGGACTATGGCGGCACCTATGATGCGAATGGCGATCTGAACGCCTCGAATGCGGCTGTGCTGAAGGGGACCCAGCCGACCTCCAAGCGGCGTGCCGATATCGTGCGTCTGACCGCAGGCTACAATGAGACCGTCGACGGGGTGGCTTACAACCCGCGGTCCATTCCCGCGGACAAGGTGATGCTGTCGACCCTCGGTGCGGCACTGAACCTTGAGGGGAACTGGCCTAATGCCCCGACAGCGCGCCCCGGATTTCTGGAGGTGGATGTCAGCGCCTGGAAGCATATCTCCAACTGGGCGCGCGACAATTATGTGCGCATCGTCGAGGAAGGTTATCTGCTGCCCTTTGGCCACCGCGCCTCGCTGATCACGATCACCGAACGCAAGTTTGAAACCATGCCGGGCGGTGGGCGCGGTGCCTATCTGCGCACCCGCGAATTCATTGTGGTGCGGGAACGGCTTAAGACTTATCCGCTGTCGGGGCAGGCCTTTCAGGGCCGCGACTTTCCCCTGACCGAGATCGAGATACTGACCGAAGCGACGCCGCCGCTCGACCGGGGTGACATGAATGCGAGCACTGTCTCGCCGAGTACCGGCGAGGCCTATTTTCCGCGCGTCAACAACGCTGACTTCCTGTTTCAGGTCAGGGGGCAGGACCTGGGCGGCAGCAGCTTTTCCACCGCAGTTCCGCTGGCATTCATGTTCCGCTCCGCCAATTCCAACAATGCCGTACTTTCGGCCACGCTGGCGGCGTACAATGCCAATAGCGGAGGCGCGCGGATCCGGCGCACCATGCCCGTCGGCGGTGCGCAGGTACAACTTGCACCGATCACCGGCCCGGATGCGGGCGACGTGGTCCTGCCGACCGAACAGGTGGAGCTGTCGGCGACCATGCGCACTGGCACGTTCACGCAGGGCAATCCGCGATTTGCACCAGGCTTCAGACAGGTGGAGGCGGTCATTCCGTCGCTCAAGAAGCTCGTGCCCGGCGGCATGGTCGATCAGCCTCAGCCGATCCGGTATGGTGATATATTCCTCAACAATGGCTTCGGGGCGCAGAACCCGGCCAGCATGTTCGCCGAGCTTGTCAATGGTCTGCCTTTGGCATTCGGCGGTGGTGGCGGCAAGTCGAGCGAGGACACCGGCGGGTTCTTCGAGCCGAATATGGGGGTGGAGGCGCTCTCCGCCGTCAAGGGCGCAGTGGGTGATGCGACCCGTGTCGCGGCGGGCGTTTTCGATCCGTCCGAATTTTTCCAGGGCGCGAAGGTTCTGGGCTCGATCCTCATAGAGGACCTGCTGAACGGGGTGACATCCTCGATCCTTGGCGACGATGCGCCCGAGATCTTCAATGTGGAGCTGGACAGCCCGCCCCGCGCCGAGGCGCGTATCAAATGGAACACCACCATCGACAACAGCGCCATCCCGCTTTTCGTGCCGCGGGCGGGCGGAAACGACACGGTGTTCGACATTGATGTCAAGAATACGGTGTTCCTGAACGGTGACCCGCCGACGACGCGGGTGCAGTCGACCATGACCAATTTCAAGGTCAACCTTTTTGGCTTCATCACCCTCTGGTTCGATCGGCTGGAATTCATCAAGGAGCCGGGCAAGAAAGCTGACGTGAACCCCGATCTGCATCCTGAGGATGCTGTCGTCTTTGGCGGGCCGCTGGAGTTTGTGAACAAACTTTCGGACCTCATCCCCGATGCCGGTTTCGCTGATCCGCCGGTTCTGGATATCTCGCCCGCCGGGATCGTGGCGGGATACGACCTCGACATTCCGAACCTTCAGGTCGGGGTCCTGTCACTGACCAACATGTCGCTCGGCGCGCGGCTGCGGCTGCCCTTTGACGGTGATCCTGTGTCAGTCCGCTTCAATTTCGCTGAACGCGAGGATCCGTTCAATCTGACCATATCGCTGCTGGGGGGCGGCGGGTTCTTTGCCATCGGCATCGACAGCGGCGGCGTGAGGGAGATCGAGGCCGCCGTGGAGTTCGGTGCCGCCATCGCCTTCGACATCGGTGTCGCCTCGGGCGGGGTCTACGTGAAGGCGGGGATCTATTTTCACTGGCTGGTGGAGGGCGATGCCGGGCAGGTGGAGCTGACCGGCTATGTGGAGATGGGCGGGGAGCTTTCGGTTCTGGGCCTCATCACCGTCTCGGTCACCTTCTACCTGGCGCTGTCCTATCACAAGGCGGGCGGGATGGCGGAGCTGCGCGGCACAGCCAAGCTGACCATCGAGATCGAGATTCTGTTTTTCTCCACTTCCGTCACCTTGCTGGTGGAGCGGCGCTTCGCCGGGTCTCCCGCAGACCCCAAATTCATCGACTTCATCCCGGATCAGGCGACGTGGAACCGCTACGCCGCTGCCTTTGCCTGAGGGAGATCAGATATGGCTGACAAGACCCAACGTGTGATGTGGACGGTTCTGCCGAATGGATTTGGCGAGAGCGATCAGCAGTTGCGGCTATCGGTGCTGGTGGCACCTCAATTGACGCTGATTGCGCCAGTACCGGAGGTGCTGTCGGAGTTTCCCGATTTCCTCGACTGGCCTGCCGTGCTGGAGCAAGCGGATTTCAAGCTGGAATTCGAAGGCAATGGCGTCGAGCTGACCCAGGTCAGCAAGCCCGTGTCGGAGGTCTGGCAGGCCATGTTCCCGCCCGTCACGACCGTCCTGTCGCGTGAATTCGAGGACATGACCGGCATGCAGGTGCTCAGCTACCCGGTTGCCGGGGTGCACGATCATATCCAGGGCCTCTATGCGAAGGTCGCAGCAACGGGCGGGCAGGATCGTCCCACGATAGACGATCTGCGGCGCGACCTGAACCAGCTTGCTGACGGTGTGCCCCGCCCACGCGAAGTGCTGCGCATCGTTGCCGAAAGCGGCATCAAACCGCTGACAAAGTCGCTGCAGGGTGCTTATGCGCTGCACGAGACATTTCACACCCCGCTCGAACAGGTTGTCAGCCAGAGCTACACCAAGCAGGGCGATACCGACCCGCGGGAGGATGCGATTTGGACGACGGCGGCCCAGACGCCATTGCCCACGCCCGACACGTTCGCGAAGACAATTGATTTCCATCGCATCGTCTCGTCGATGAACCAGCATCCGACCCTTCTGCGCCAGCTTGGCCTGGTGATCGACTTCGTCGCGGATCGCAATCAATTTGCGCCCTCCGGCGGCGCGGACGCGATGCGGTTTGCCGTCGGCTGGCCCGCCAGCGACGAAAGCATCACCGGCGTCGAGACGCTGGATGACCTGCGGCCGATCACGCGAACGATCCTGACGGATACGGAGTTCGACGCCGCCCCCTCTGATACGTCCTCCCCCGTTGCCGGTCCTGTCGTCCGTCTGAATGATGACCGGTTCCGGTTGTTACAGATCGATGTCGATGGCTCGGCGACAAAGCTGCGCAATCTCACACGCTCGCTTCAGACCATGTCGCGCGATGCGATGGAGGAAGACGAGGAAAGCCGTGAGAAGACACCTAACCGCGCCGGGCTTCCGGCGCTGCGCTCGGACGGTCTGACATTGATCGAGACCGGGCGTGGCGGGCGCCTGTCAGGTGCGTTTCAGCGCTCTCGCCAGCTATTTGATGCCGATACGGCCAATGTCGACGTGGAACTCTTTGCCGAGGATCTGGTGCGCGGGCTGCATATCGACATGTTCGATGATGAACGGGGGGAGTGGGCCTCGCTCTGCCGCAGGGACGGGGATTATCAGTTCATCAATACAGGCGATACGCTACAGGTGGAGGATGAAGAGGGCATGGTACGCATCGGTGCGACCACCTCTTCCGATGGGGAGAACCCCAACATCGTGAAGCTTCACGAAAACACCGTCTCCTGGACCGGGTGGAGCCTGACGACACCGCCGGTCGGGCGGGGGCTGGATACGGATGACCAGCCGCGCGACCTGGCCAATACGGCGACCATGGGCCTGCCTTTGGAAAGCGCGTTTTCCGTCCGCGCCGGATCGCTGCCAAGCCTTCGGTTCGGGCGCGACTATCGGATGCGCGCGCGGGTGGTCGATCTGGCGCATAATGCGCTGGCCTTCGATCGCGGTGACATCACGCCCGATTTCGCCACCAATAGAGAGACCTACAAGCGGTTTGAGCCGCTCGAAAGCCCGGCGTTGGCGCTGGTCGAGGGCGGTGTGGGGATCGAAACACCCGATGCAGGGGAATCCATGGCCCGCATTGCGATCAGGACATTCAACGAGACGCCGGACCTGAATATCGTACCGACTGACCAGATCGCGCGTCGGCACATCCTCGCGCCGCGCGTCACCGGGCAGTTCGCCGAAACCCATGGCGTTCTGGATGTGAACGGGCGGATTGACCCGGCGACCTTCAGCCTGCTGGCCGACCGCGACGATGTTCTGCCCCGGATCGTGCTGACCGCACCCGATAGCGGGGTCAGCGTGGCGAACCCGGATGATGATCCGGCGAACCGCTCCAAACCCCGCTACGCCTATGCGCCGGAGGGGTTTGAGCTGCCTCATCTACCCGACCCCATGGCGCGCGGCGTTACCGTGCGGGTGCAGGGGATCGGCCTTGCACCCTCGGATGAAGAATTGTCGATCCCGTACTACCCGGCGACCTCGTGGCCCGATGCGCTGCCCTTTGAGATCGTCGTCAGCGAAGGCCCGGCAGGTGCCGCGTTCGATGCGACGGGCCGCCAGCTTCAGCTAACCATGCCTAAAGCGGAGATCGCGCGCGTGAAGCTGAGCCACAATCTGACGGCGGAGGATCTGGAAAGGCTGGGCATCTGGGATTGGGCGCGGGCGGCGGTCGGGCCGAACTTGACCGATGATTTCATCGCCGACGCGGTGGCTGGTCGGCACTGGATGCTGACGCCTGACCGGCGGCTTCGCGTTTATCACGCGGTGCAAAAACCGCTGGTCACGCCCGATTTTCTGACGCTGTCCATCGCCCGGTCGGCTGGTGGTACGGTTGCCGGGGTTACCGGCCTCTCGCCGATCCACGCCAAATCGACCGACAAGCTGGATCTTTGCGGGACGTGGATCGACGTGAAGGACCGCCGCGCGGCGCCCGCACCGGTCGTGCGTGATGCGATGGGGGATGCGAAGGACATGCGAATCCGGCGGCTCGACTGGCCGAACGGTCAGGTGCGCTACCGGTTCAATCATGAATTCGGCGACACGCGCTATCGGCGGGTCAGCTACGAGATGACCGCGACAACCAGATTTCGTGAGTTCATGCCGGAGGCGGTGCGCGCCGACAGGGATGCCCTATCTGTGACGTCCGAGCCGAGGGTCGGGTGGGTGCCGAACGCAACGCCTCCACCTGCGCCCGAGGTCCTTTATGTCGTCCCGACCTTCGGGTGGAGCCGACATACCGACAGCGATGGAAGGTATCGCGCGTTTCGCGATGGTGGCGGTATCCGTGTCTACCTTAACCGCCCATGGATGAGCAGCGGCGCGGCGGAAATGCTGGCCGTTGTCGTGACGCCGCCGAACGCCTCGGTTCAGGATGTTGAGGGGCGGCTGAAGCCTTTCGTGACCCAATGGGGCACCGATCCGGTCTGGGTCACGTCGCGCATCCAGACCCCGGCACCGGCGCGCAGCGCCTTTCCGCTCCGCCGCGATGCGGGACCGCTGCCGAGCGGCACGCTCGCACCGACGATCCTGCCCGACAGCGAAAACGACCTGCCTGCCGGGCCCTTCACGGTCAACAACCTGCAAAGCCCGGACATGGCGAACCTCAACCGCACGGTCAGCGCTATTCCCCATGCCGTGGGCTGGGATGATGATCGCAAGCTCTGGTACGCTGATATCGTGGTCGATCCCGGCGCGTCCTACAATCCGTTCATCCGGCTCGCGCTGGCGCGTTATCAGCCGGTTTCCGTGCCCGGTGCACATCTGTCGAACATCGTCCTTGCCGATTTCGTGCAACTGACGCCCGACCGGCTGGTCACCGTCACCCCGCGCGGCTCCGGACGGTACGAGGTGGCGCTCTTTGGGTCGGCCTATACCGGGTCCGGCGGCAGTCCGGGCCGCGGCACCAGCGCCGAGCCGGAGTTCGATCTGGAGGTGCAGGAGCCGACCGGCGATGCAGCGGACGAGTTGGGCTGGCGCGCCGCATCCGGTGCCCAGATCGATGTTGATGACAGCGATGGCGGCCCGGGTCGCTTCGGCCTCGCGGCCAATACGCTCAGCACCGCTGACACGGCGATGTTCGCGGGTCCGGTGACGCTCGCGCGCCGGCTCAGCACGACCGATACCCCACTGGATGACAGCGCGTTGGCCGAGGCGCAGGCGATGCTGGCGGCGCGCGACTTCGCCGGGCTGATCGACCGGCTGGACCTGATGGTGACCCTCTCACCGCCGGAGTTGTGGCGCGCGACTGTCACGCTGCCCGATGCCCCCGCCCAGTCGCGGTTCCGGCTCCTCATCTCGGAATATGAGCGCTGGCGCGTCGATACCCGAACCACTGATGCTCGCAGCCCCGGCGATGCCGACCCGGGACAGCGGCTGGTCTTCGCCGAAGCGGTGGAGCTGACCAGCCAGTCAGGCACCTTGCCGATCGCGGGCGGGTAGGGTGCGTTGCCGTCCCATCTCCGTCAAATTGGCGGGCGGTGTTCGTGCCAATCGGTTATCCGCTGATAGGCATCCGCAACCCGAATGATGTCGCTTTCGGCGAAGGGTCGACCGATGGCCTGAAACGACACCGGCAATCCTGCTTCGGTAAACCCGCAGGGCACCGCAATGGCGGGCAATCCGGTGATGTTGGCCGGTGCCGACAGCCCCACATAGACCGCACTCAGCGGGATGTCCTGCCCGCCGAGATGCATGCTCTCCGTCCCGGTTGGCGCGGCGGCTGCCGGCACACTCGGTGCGATCATCACGTCGATATCGTCGTATATTCGCGCCCATTCCCGCTGCATCAACTGGCGCACCCGCAGTGCCTGAATGTACTTGGTCGCGGGCACCATTTCCCCGCATTCGAGAAAGGTGCGCACATCTTCATTGTAGAGGTCCGGGTCGGCGCGCAACATCTGGCGGTGATACTCGCTCGCTTCCGGCAGGCAGATCGCGAACTCAACCGCCATGATCTGGGCTGCATAGGGGATTTCGACCTCCGATATGATCGCGCCTTCGGTGGCCAGTTGGTCGATGGCGGCGCGAACTGCTGTCTCCACCTCCGGATCGATCGCGTCGAAGTAGTAATTCGTCGGCACGCCGACGCGCATGCCCTTGATGTCCATACCGAGAGCGGTGGTGTAATCCTCAGCCGGGATATCGATGCTGCCGGGGTCTCGCGGATCGTACCCGGCGAGCGCGTTGAGGCAGACTGCGGCATCGCCCACGGTCCGGGTCAGGGGCCCCACATGGTCCAGCGACCAGGCGAGCGAGGTGACGCCTGCCCGGCTGCATCGCCCGAAGGTGGGCTTCAGCCCGACCGTGCCGCACACCGCCGCCGGAATGCGGATCGACCCGCCGGTATCGGAGCCCATGGACATGAACGTGCTGCCCGCCGCGACCGATGCGCCGGAGCCGCCGGAGGAGCCGCCGGGGCTGTGATCCGCGCCCCAGGGATTGCGCGATTTCGGGGTGACGATGCCATAGGCGAATTCATGGGTGTGGGTCTTGCCGAGGATCACGGCCCCTGCCGCACGTAACTGCGCGACAGATGCGCTGTCTGATGGGGCCATCCAGTTGGCACGCACCTCTGATGACGACGTGGTGGGCGTACCGGCGATGTCGTAAAGCTCCTTAATACCGACGGGAATGCCGTGAAGCGCCCCTCGCCAGTTACCCGCGCTGATCTCGGCCTCCGCCCTGCGTGCTTCTTCCAGGGCGCTTTCGGGCATCAGGTTGGAGAATGCGTTCAGCCGCGGCTCCGTCGCGGCGGCGCGTTCTAGACAGGCTTCGGTCACCGCGACGGGGGACACCTCGCCGCTTTTGATCCGGGCGGCGACGTCGCGAAGCGGCAGGTCGGTCAGATCGGCCATCTTATGCCCTCCATCGAGGATCGAAGGAGTTCGTTGGCGGTGTCTCGCCGATCTCCACCTGATCGAGCAGGTCGAAATTCTGCATCATCCCCTCAAGTGCCGCGGCGATGACCTCCGTCCGGTCTGTGCTGGGCACCAGCCGTGCGGCCTTTGCAAGGGCCGCGATATCTGAGGCAGTCAGGGCTTGATCCGAGTCGTCTGTCATCTGGATTTTCCTTTCCTAAGCAACATGATTGCTTTCCATAGAAAATTAATAGTTTTCATGAAAGTCAAAATAGCCAAATAAATACAAGGCTTTGTTTGGCCTTTCTGTTTGGCATGCCGATGCCGCAGCGCAGCATTTCTTGTTGATTTATCATTTATCCTGTGCTCGGAATGTGCAAGATAAAGTTTCCAATTGAAATAAATGAGGGGCGCAGCAGGCTTGGAAGAAGTGGTCAAACTCGTGTTCGACGTCGCCGCGTTTGCGTCGATCATGGTGCTGGTCGTGTCGGGCCTTGCGGTGATTGCCAGCCTGATGGGCATCTTCAATCTTGGCCATGGGGAGTTTGTCCTTCTGGGGGCCTACACGGTTTTTTTGTTCCGTGAATGGGGTCTGCCGATCTGGCTCGGCATGATGGTCGCGCCCCTTGTCGTTGGCTGCTTTGGTGCCGGGATCGAGCGGACTGTGATCCGCCGTCTCTATACCCAACCGATCATCGCGATGCTGGCGACCTATGCGATTGGGCTGATCGTGCGCGAGATCGTACGCGGTCTGATCGGGGGGCAGTATTACGCCATCGAAGCGCCGGTAGAGGGCGCGTTCACCATCGGTGGGGTCAGCTTTTCCATCTGGCGCACGGTGATCATCGTGGCGACCATTGCCACCATGGCGGCGGCCTTCGTCTTCCTGACACGCAGCGCGACGGGGCTGCAGATCCGCGGCGCGCTTGAAAATCCGAACCTGGCGCGCGCCTCGGGTGTCTCCACCACGCGGCTCTATTCGCTCACATTCGCGCTCGGCGCGGGGCTCGCGGGGCTGGCCGGGGCGCTGATGGTGCCGCTTTTTTCGCTCTCGGCCGATCTTGGCGTGCGCTTCCTCGTGCAGGCGTTCCTCTCGGTCATGCTGGGCGGGGTGGGGACATTCGAGGGGCCGCTTCTGGGGGCGGCGATCATCGGATCCATGGTGCCGGGATTCCAGTGGCTGCGTGAAATTCCGGGACTGTCAGACAATGTCAGCCCCGTTGTTGCAGAGGTTTTGGTGTTCGTTACTGCACTGCTTGTCGTCAAGTTTCGGCCGAACGGCCTTATCAATTCAGGGAGAAAGTAAATGTCTTCGCATGACATGACACGCCGGGGTTTCCTGCGCGGGACGAGCGCACTTGCCGCTGCGGGCTGGACGGCGGTTGCGGGTGGATGGGTCCTGAAACCCAAATGGGCAAATGCCGCCGGGTCCATCAAAATGGGGATCGCGACCGATATTACCGGGGCCATCGCGCCTTCGGGCAACGCCAACTGGCAGGCGGCCCAGCTTGCCGCATCTCAGATCAATGATGCGGGCGGCATCCTCGGCATGCCGATCGAGCTGTCGCTGGAGGATACGGCATCCGATCCCGGCGTCGCCGTCGGCAATGTGCGCCGCCTGATCCAGCAGACCCAGGTCGATGTTGTGCTTGGCGGCATCACGTCGGCGATGCGTGAGGCGATCAAGAACCCGATCACCAAGCGGGGCAGGACGCTCTACATCTATCCCCAGCTTTACGAAGGTCAGGAATGCACCGAACACCTGTTCTGCACCGGCCCGACCCCTGCGCAGCAATGCGCGAAGCTGATCCCCTATCTGGTGCAGGAAAAGGGCTTCAAGCGTTTCGCCCTTCCGTCGGCCAACTATATTTGGCCGCAGCTTCTGAACAAATGGGCACGCACGGCAATCGAGGAAGCAGGTGCCGAGGTGGTGATGGAGGATTACTTCCCCCTCGATCAGCTCGAATACTCCGCCACGGTCGCGAAGATCAAATCTGAGAATGTCGACCACGTCTTCAATACGATCATCCCGCCAGGTCTGCAGGGGTTCACCAAACAGCTTTATGAGAGCGGCTACTATGACGTCGGCGGGCAGAGCTGTGTCTATTTCGACGAGAATGCCGTGAACTACGTCGCCCCGCGGGAACTGGAAGGCGTCTATTCCTGCCTCGACATGTTCTCCACCGTCGATGATCCCTACACATTGCAGCTGATCGACGACTACAACGCCATGTTCCCGGATACGAAATACCTCTTCGCGGCAGGCGCGGCGGCGACCGGCATGTATCGTGGCGTGAAGCTTTATGAACAGGCGGTCATCGCAACTAATGGCGATCTCAGCCGCGATGCGGTCAGTGAGGCAATGCAGACCGCCGCGATTGCGGAAGGGCCGGGCGGGCCATCGAAAATGGTGCCGGGCACCGGCCATGCAGAGATGAATATGTACATCGCACAGTCCAAGGGCGGTGTCTGGGACATCATCTCCTCCGAAGTTGCAGTGCCGCCGCTCGAATGTGCCTGATGCTTTCCGGTGGCCGCGTGTCTGGCGTGGCCACCAGCCGCTGATCGGAAAGACCCATGACCGACATATCCTCACCCGAAAAGCCGCCGCGCAGGATCATGCCGATCCTCGAAGCTGCGGTGCTGATCTTCCTGTTAATCGTGCCGTTGCTGACCTCGGATTTCCAGACCATCATCGCCTCGCGGATGCTGATCCTGGCGATGCTGGCGATCAGCTTTGACCTGTGCTGGGGCTATTCCGGTATCATGACATTCGGTCAGGCGCTATTTTTCGGCATGGCCGGTTACGTGGCCGCGCTTCTGGCGAATAATCTCGGCTTCGTGCAGATCTGGGGGATCGTGCCGATTTCCATGGCGGTGGGCCTCGTCGGGTCCTTCCTGATCGGCTGGTTCCTGCTTCTCGGCAAGCGCACGCCGACAATCATTTTCGTTGCTCTCGGCACGTTGACTGCCTCCTACGCGGCGGAACGTCTGGTGGCTGGCTGGCAATTCGTCGGCGCAGCAAATGGCATGTCGATATGGGAATTCATGAAGGTCGGCCCCTATGAATTGGAGCCTGGGATCGTCTTTTACTACATCATTCTCGGACTTCTTCTGGCTGCTTATCTGGCCAGCCGCTGGATCGTGCGGTCGCAATTCGGCCTGGTGCTGGCGGGCATGCGCCAGAACGAGGAACGCCTCGCCTATTTCGGTTATCGGGTGCAGACCTACAAGGCGCTGATCTTTTCCTTTGCGGGAATGATCGCGGGCATGGCGGGGGGGCTATATGCCTTCCATGAAGGGTTCATCGGGCCGTCCTCCATGGGCATCGGCTTGTCGACCTACGCTGTTCTTTATGGGTTATTCGGCGGGGTCGGGACGCTGCTGGGCGCGATCTTCGGTGTCGGCGCGATCGAGACGATTGCCTTTGTCCTGTCGGATATCGACGCGTTGAAACCTTACTGGCCGGTGATCCTCGGCGTCATCATGCTGGTCGTCGTCGCCTACCGTCCGACCGGACTGATGGGCCTGGTCGTGTCGGAGCGTGAGCGCATCGGCTCTTTCGGGATCGGTGGCACGGGCAAACCGAAAGACGCGCCACTGACAGAAAGCCAGGCCGCAAAGGAGGATGCCAGTGGCCCTGCTTGACGTTCGCGGTGTGACCAAGGTCTTCGGATCACTGCAGGCCCTCGGCGGCGTCGATGTGACGGTGGAGCCGAACACGTTTCATGGCCTGATCGGCCCGAACGGATCGGGTAAGAGCACACTTCTGAAGGCCATCGCGGGGGCGCATTTTGCCACCACGGGCACGATCACCTTCGATGGAAAGGACATTACAAGGGCGGAGCCACCTGCCCGGTCGCGTCAGGGCCTGTCGCTGAAATTCCAGATCACCGCCGTGCTGTTGGAGCTGAGCGTCTATGACAATGTCCTGCTGGCCTTGCAGGGTCACAAATCGATCTGGGGACTTTTGCGATCCAATTCCCGCGATACGCTGCACGAGGACGTCATGACAGCCCTCACGCGCTTTCGCCTCGCCGACCGCGCCGACGATCTGGCCGGGGAGCTCAGCCATGGGCAACAGCAATGGCTGGAGATCGCCATGGCACTGACGCAAAAACCCAAGCTTCTGCTACTGGACGAGCCGACGGGCGGCATGAGCCCGGAAGAGCGGCGCGCGACCGGTGACCTCCTCGCGCCGATCAAGGCCCATTGCGCAATGGTCATTGTTGAGCACGACCTTGATTTCATAAAGGATATCTGTGATCGACTGACCGTTCTGGACAACGGCACGGTGCTCGATGACGGCACTGTGGCGGAGATCGAAACCTCCCAAAAAGTGCAGGAGGTTTACACGACCCGTGTCTGATCCCATCCTCGAAGTCACCGATCTTTCATCCGGCTACGGTCGTTCGCGCGTTTTGTTCGATGTTTCGATGTCGATCCCGGCCACAGGCGGTGTCGCCGTCCTTGGGCGCAATGGTGCGGGCAAGACCACGCTGCTTAAGACCCTCGCAGGCGAGATCGAGATAGCGCCGATGGGCGGGGTGATCAGCTTTGCCGGTGCCGATTGCGCGTCGGACGGGACTGAACAGCGGGTGCGCCGGGGGCTTGGCTATGTGCCGCAGGATCGCGCGGTGTTTGCATCGCTGACGGTGCGCGAGAACCTCGCGCTCGGCGCGATGGCGCATGCCGATCAGAAAGGGTTCGACATGGCGCTGGATTTCTTTCCCAAACTTGCCACCCGGCTGGACCAGCAGGCCGGGACCCTGTCGGGAGGGGAGCGAAAGATGCTAGCGATCAGCCGCGCGATCCTGGGGCGGCCGAAGCTCCTGATGCTGGACGAGCCGACGGAGGGGGTCTGGATCGGTGTCATCGAGGAAATCGCCGACCGCCTGGCGCAACTCGCCCGCGAGATCGCAGTCATCATTGTTGAGCAGCATGTCGAGCTTGCGCTGCGCGTCGCAGATTACGCCTATGTCATGGATCGGGGTGGCATCGCCCTGAAGGGCAGCGCCGGGGATATCGCTAAGGACCCGGCGCTGACCCGCTATCTGGCACCTTGATGGCGCAATGGCCGGCTGGTTTTGGCCTGTCGCCTGACCTTGTGACCCACGGATGGCACTTCCGGACCATCCGGAGGCTGATGCCCTTGCGGTGAGCGGCAATCTGTTCGCATAGTCGCGAACGAGATGGAGCGGCAAAGAATGATCATCAGGGATGGCACCAGCAGCGACGTCGATCAGATGAGCTCTTTTCTGCGCGATTTGACAGCTTCAGGAAAACGAAAAAGCCCCGATGATGAGGCCTTCGTGCTCGCATATTACATCAATGATCCGGACAAGATACGCTGCACCGTTGCGGAAGATGATGGTCTCATATTGGGGTTCCAATCCTTGAAACGCGCGCAGGACGGCAACCAATGGGGCGTCAAGGCGGGATGGGGTATCATCGGCACCCATATCAGACCTTCCGCTGCACGACGCGGGGTAGGTCGGGCGCTCTTCGATGTCACCCGCAAAGCGGCAGGCGAAGCCGGGCTGACGCATGTTGATGCATCAATATCGGCGACAAATCCCGAAGCCCTCGCATATTACGACGCAATGGGCTTTCGGACCTACCGAACACCGGCAGATCTGATCTGCAAGTGCTTCGAAGTGTGAGCGGCTGCACAAGCCTGCGTGGCCGGAGGTGCCCCGCGCCAGTGCCGTGCGGGATGCCTATGCTGCCCACCCAAGCGCCGCGACCACCATGCCCTCGGCGATTTCCAGTGACAGGAACAGACCGACCCCCGCGACCATGGCTCCTGCAAGCCGTGCCTCGATGGCCATCGCTTCGCGCACCTTGAAGAAGGCGGTGATCGCGTATCCTGCGCCGAGCGCGATACCATATTGAACGATGCCCAGGCCGAGAAGATAGCCGATCAGCACGGATGTGCCGGCACCCGCCTCCTGCGCCGCGATCGCTTCGCCGAAGGCCGCGCCGTGGAAGATGCCGAAAACGGCGAATAGCGCTGCAGCAGGTGCCAGTGCCAGCGCCAGTCCGCGTAACGCGATAAAACCGACGGCCAGTAGGGACAGCGCGATGGCCGCCTCCGCTATTGGCACGCCGATCCCGGCAGCGCTGATGAGGCAACCAATTACCATGGCCCCGATATAGGCGGCTGGCGCGAGGTAGCGGTGGCCGGTGAAGACGGCAACCATGCCGACGCCAATGACGAACAGGAGGTGGTCAAAACCCAGCAGCGGGTGGCCGATGCCCGAGAGAGCGCCATGGGCGAATGTCTCCATTGGCAGGCCGCCAAGCGGATGATGCGCCAGGGCGGGCGCTGCGCCTGCAGCGATCAGTCCTGCGCTCAGAAGTGACTGTTTCATTGTGTTATCCCCGTTAGCGAGAATGGGCTGCACCGGCGCCGGGTACCAGAACCGGCGCCTCGCCAAAGCCGCGATGTTCATCGGCCGCGCGCCAGTCCTCCCGCGCGGCATCCAGTGCCGCGCGACTGGCGGCGTTTTTCGCGTCGACAAGCCGCTCCAGCGCATTCAGCCAATGGGTGTAATAGGTGTCGCCCAGATCCGGGTCTCCCTCCGCCTGCGCGGCTCGTATCTCCGCCGACAGGGTCTCGCACCACTCATTCCACGTGAAAACACCGTGCTTGTGCAGGTCCAGGGTCATCGCAAAGGCCCGCGCCTCCCACGGGGCGGCAAAGACGGGGCCGCCCTCGTCATGGGGCAGGTGGGGCGTCTTTTTCAGGTCAGCGCCCTTGATCATGTCGTTCATGACGCGGCCTCAATATAGTCGTCGAACATATCGATATAGAGATACATGTTGTCGGCAGCGTCCTCGCCCCAAAGCTCCTTGAAGGCGAATTTCACCGAATAGACATGCTGCGGTTTTTCACCCTCGCCATGGGCGGAGGTGTCGGGGAAGGCGAAGACGCCGTGATCACGATCCACTACGCCGCGCTTGCCGCGCACATAGCGGGGCAGGCGGGTATGGGTCACGGGGTTGATGTTGCGGATCGCGACCTTGTCGCCCACGGCGAATTTCGGCGCGATGTCCTCGTCGATGCGGCAGGAGGCACCGGTCGACAGCAATCCAGGCACCATATCGGGCATGAGCATGGGCATCAGGCGTCCTCCATCGCGATGTCTTTCTTCGCCGCGTCGAGTTCCGCGCGCGTGACGGAGCCGTTTTCGATCAACAGCGTCTCCAGCGAATGCAACCAGTGTTCGTAATAGCTGGTGTCGAGGTAATGCGCGGGGTCCATCTTCTCGATCGCGTGGCGAAATTGGTCCACGTTGTAATGCCCCCCCGCGAAACAGCAGACGAACATGCCCATCATGCGCCGCTCCCATTCCTCGTGGAAGACCGGCTCGTTCTGCTCGGGATTGATCGGGCCAAGCCCGTCCATCCCGCCGAGGTCATGTATGCCGTTCATGGGATGCCTCCGTCAGGATGTGGCGACGATGCCGGTGCCGATCATGGAATCGCGGGTGACGATGTCTGCAAGCTCATCCTCGCTCATGCCTTCCGTTCCCTCCGGGCGCTTGGGCAGGACGAGGTAGCGCAGCTCCGCATTACTGTCCCAGACGCGGATCTCAGTCTTTTCGGGCAGCGTGACGCCAAATTCATCGAGGACACCGCGAGGGTCCTTCACCACGCGGGACCGATAGGGTGCCGCCTTGTACCAGACCGGCGGCAGGCCCAGCGTCGGCCACGGATAGCAGGAACAGAGCGTGCAGACGACGACGTTGTGGATGTCGTCGGTGTTCTCGACGACTAGCATGTCTTCGCCCTGAACGCCGGAAAAGCCAAGCTCCGCAATCGCCGATGTGGCATCGGCCAGGAGGCGCTCCTTGTAGGCCGGGTCTGTCCAGGCCTTGGCGACGACCTTCGCGCCGTTGCGGGGCCCGATCTTGGTCTCATAGGTCTCGACGATGTCGTCGATGGCGGCGGGGTTCACCAACTGTTTTTCAGTCAGGACGGATTCGAGCGCTTTGACACGCAATTCAACCTCCGACAGGGGTTTGTTGTGGGGGTGGTCATGATCATGGGGCATGCGGGTCTCCTTCCTTGGGCTAAGGTGCGTACCGGTATGCGGCCCCCGCCGGATGGGGCGGGGGCAGGGGCGTCAGATCGTCTTCCAGTCGACGGAGGCGGCATAGGCATCCGCCGCCCGATAGATTGTCGCTTCGTCGAAATGCTTGCCGATCAGCATCATGCTGGTGGGCAGACCGTCACTCATCCCGCAGGGGATGGCCATCGCGGGATGGCCGGAGGTGTCGAAGGGCGCGGTGTTCCCGATCATCTCGAACGCCCGCTGGAGGTAGAGCGAGAGCGGCGCGTCAGCCTCCGGCATTGGCTGCGCCTTCATCGGCGTCGTCGGCATCAGGAGGAGGTCATATTTCGACAGCGCCGCGTCATAGGCCGCAGTTAGTCGGCGCGACAGGTTCTGCGCCTTCGCATAGTAATGGCCGCGATAGTGGCGGATGAAGTATTCGCCGACGAACATGCTGATCTTCAGGCTGTCCGACAGCTCATCCGCCCGATCGCGCCAATTGGCATGGGCATCCAGCAGGCTGGTGGTGTGCAGCCCTTTCCAGTTCATGCCCAGCCCGTTGCCGTGCATCATCTGCCATTGCAGCCCTTCGAGCGCGATGGGCGTCCAAATCGCCGGGCCCACCAGATGCATCGGTACGGAGACATCCTCTACCTCCGCGCCAAGGCTGGCGAGGTGCTTGGCTGCGGCGCGCACGCTCTCATCCACATCCGCCTCGCTGTTATCGTGCCCGAACCCTTCGGTCACCACGCCGATCTTCAGGCCCTTGATGTCTTTGCCTAGCGCATCCGTATAGGCCGTTGTTTTCACGTCATATTGTCTTGGATCGAGGCCATCCGGCCCCGCGATGACCTCCAGCATCAGGGCGTTGTCAGCGACGGTGCCGGTCATCGGGCCGACATGGTCAATCGTGCTCTCGATCGGCATTGCGCCCGTGTAGGGCACCAGACCATGGGTCGGTTTCATCCCGTAGATGCCGCAAAAGGAGGCTGGCATACGGATCGACCCGCCCTGATCGCCGCCGACCGCCATGTCGCATTCGCCCGTCGATGTGACCACGGCGCTGCCGGAGGACGAGCCCCCCGCCGCATAGCCATGTTTATAGGGGTTGTGGACATGGCCCGTCGCATTGGTGTGGCTGCCGCCCGAGAGGCAGAACAACTCGCAATGGGTCTTGCCCATGATCGTCGCGCCCTCGTCCAGCATCCGCGTGACGATGGTCGCGTCGATATCGGGCGTATACCCTTCGAGGGTCGAGGAGCCGTTCATCATCGGCACGCCCGCCACGCAGACATTGTCCTTGATGGCAACGGTCTTGCCCGCCAGCTTGCCGCTGTCGGCCCCTTTGATTTCCGACTTCACATACCAGGCGTTATGGGGATTGTCCTCTGGCTGCGGGCGATAGCCGGGGGTGCGGGGGTATTTCACCTCCGGTTTTTCGTCGGGCAGGCTCTCGATCAGATCATAGGCCGGGAAATTCCCCTCCATCGCCTGTAGAAATTCGGCGATACGCTCGTCGCTCATCGACATGCCGAGATCGGCGACGATGTCTGCGAGCTGGCTATGGGTGGGGCGTTTTACCGTCATCGGATGATCCCTTCAGTGCTGGTTTCGGATCGTGAGCGCGCCACGGATAGGGCGGCAGCCCATAATCTCCCTGAAGCAGCACTGAAGCGGAAACTAATTTCCGTTTCAAGTAAAATGAGCATGAGATTGCAGTCCCGCAAGCGGGATACTTGCGCATGATGTACCGCCCCACTAGACGCGGCGGGGCGTAACGATGTGATTGTCCGATGACAAAAGGCCCGGCCCCGTCAACAGGCCGCCCCTCCCCCGTGACGAGGTGTTACTGCAGGATCTCCAGCGCCTGTTGCAGTTGCTTGGCCTTGCGCGGGCCGAGGCGTTCCAGCATCTGCCGGTCCTCATCCTCCACATGACGTCTGATTTTTTCGACCATGACCAGCCCGATATCTGTCAGGATCAGTTGGATACTGCGCTGATCTTCAACGGAAATACGCCGCTGCACCAGACCGTCTGCGACCATGCGATCAACCAGCTTGGTCAGCGCGGGCGGGTTCATCAGCACGATGTCGGCCAATTGGCCCATCGTGTGGCCCTGATCGCCATTCAGCGTCTCGAGGATGCGCCAGGTTTCGATCTGAACGCCGAGGTTTTTCAGCTGTCGGCCGAGGCTGAGATGAATGTTTCGATGTGCAGCTGCCAGAGAATACGACAGATAGCCGCTGATAGGATGCGATTTTGACATAACGCCTGCCCCTGCAAAGTTTCTCTATCATTCCACAATGACCCGAACAAACGTCGGGCCCCACGGCCTGGTATCTATTTCACAAGGCAACGAAAATCAATTGACAGAATTATCATCTGTAACGTTAGAATGCTGCGATGCACAAAAAGCCAATGCACTGGAATGGACCTGTCGTGAGGCCGCCGACCCCGCTGCCTGCCATCTTCGATGGCCGCGACCTGAGCGTGGCTGCGGACAGTTTTCGCGTCGCCCTCCTCGTGCCCATGTGCGGGGCGGCGGGCATCTGGGGGCCGTCCTGCATTGCCAGCGCTCAGTTGGCGGTGCGGGAGTTGAATGCCGCTGATGGCATCAAGGGCCGCCCGGTTGAGCTGATCATGATCGACAGCGCGATAGAGGCGAAGACCCCGACAGAGGTGCTTGTCGGCTCACTTATCGCGATGGGGGTCATCGATGCGGTTGTCGGCATGCATATCAGCGCTGTCCACCAGCGCCTCCTCAAAACCGTTCGCTCGCGCGTGCCGTACGTCTACACCCCGCTCTATGAAGGGGGGGAGCGGACGCCGGGTGTTTTCGCCATTGGCGATACACCCGATATGCAACTTGGCCCCGCGATCGAATGGTTGCACCAGAAATACCGCCACAGGAAATGGGGCCTGGTCGGCAATGATTACATCTGGCCGCGCATCTCCAACATCTACGCCAAGCGCAAGATTGCGGCGCTGGGCGGCGAGATCGCTTATGAGCGATATCTGCCCTTTGGGTCAGAAAGCCTCGAGGACGAGGTCCTGCGCGTTGCCGAAAGTGGCGCGGAGGCGGTTCTGATGACGCTGATCGGGCAGGATGCCGTGGATTTCAACCGGGCCTTCGGACATGCCGCGATGGACCGGCGGATGATCCGGCTATCCTGCGTGCTGGAGGAGAATTGCGTGCTTGCCTGCGGGGCCGACAGCCTGCGCCGGATGTACAGCGCGGCCTCCTATTTCGGCGCTCTTCAAACCGATGAGAACACCGCGTTCAAGGAACGCTATTTTGCCCTTCACGGAGACCGGGCCCCGATGCTGAATTCCATTGGGCAGTCGCTCTACGAGGGGTTCCATTTTCTTCACAGTTTGCTGGACACACAAGGCGAAGCCTGGGCGGTGCTGACGTCCTCGGCCGGGCGGAGCGGGACCTATAAAAGCGCGCGGCGTAAGGCGAGCGCTCAATCGCAGCATGCTTTGGCGAGCCATACCGACATGTATCTGGCCCGCGCGGACGGGATCGGCTTCGAGATCATCAGCAGACTGTCACCGGACCGCCCGCGCAACTGATCGCCCTTTCACGATCCGCAATCTTTCAAAGGACAAAATCGGTATCCAGCCCGACCAGCGGCCCTTCGGGCAACTCGGGAGCGGTGCCAAGCGGAAAGATGGGTGGTGGGAAAATGGGGGGAGGAAAGATGGGTGGTGGGAAGATGATGATCAGTGGATCTTCCTCGATCTCGACAGAATAGAAACCCGGATTGCCTGAAGAAGCGCTGGTGACATCAACTTCGATGAACAACAGGCCGTCTTCGGGCGCGATGAAATCCAGCGTGTCCGCGCCGACAGAGCTGTTCGCCAGCACCTGGTCATTCGCGTTCCGCACACGGATGATGCTGCCGTCCAGCGGATCAGACACCCCCTCCGGTGTGACATTCACTTCGTATCGCGTCCCGCCATCGGCGTCGAACTTGTAGTAATCTGAATTGGTGGAGGAAAACAGCCGACTGGAGAACGGTGTATCCAAATCCAGAATAATGGGCGTGTCCGGCCCCGAGCGTGGAAATCCGACGTCGACGCTGACACGATAACTGCCTGTCTCAGCGAATGTGCCGGACCGGACGATCAGGTAATTGTCGACGCCTCCGGTCAGCCTGTGGACAAGGAAAGCATCGTCCCCGAACCCGCTGTTATTGTCTGAGGCCGTGACCGGTCCGGTCTGGCTGCCGGTGCGGATCTGGATGGAGGGGTCGGGCAGGGTGCCGCCGGCACCTCCAGTACCTTCCACCGATACGGAAATCAGGTTGGGGCTGCTGCCGAGAAAGTAAACATCAGTGTCGAACAGCCCGTCAATCGAGCTTGTCACGTGGCTCGACCCGCCAAAAGAGGACAGACGCAACAAGCCGGAGGTATCGCCGGGTACGTCGATATTGGGGAAGTCCACGGGCGCGCTCACTTCGATCGTGTCGCCGCCCAAACTCTTGCGATAGACGATGGCGTCTTCGGTCAGGGCAAACGCCTTGTTGCTGAATTCATTGCCCGAACCATCGTCAAGCCGGTGGCTATTGGCAGTCGTGGTTAACGCGCCAGTGGTCAGGTCAACCTCGACGATGTCGGTACGATCTGCAATGGAGGAGAACGGATCGACCGGCGCTATATCCGTCGCATCGGTCAGGAACAGCGCGCGTGTCCCGTCCGCCGATATGGTCGGGCTGTAGCTGCGTCCGCCTTTCAACTCGAACCCGCCCTCAAGCTCGCTGATGCGCGATCTGTCCGAGACGGTGAAGGCGGCGAGGTCAATCTTTGCCAGATAGACGTCGATTTCGTCATTGCGGTCATCACTATCCACCGCATTTCGGGTCGCATAGACAATGCGCGCGCCATCGGCGGACATGTCGAAATCCTGCACGTCATTGCTGTCGAAACCATCCGTGACAAGAAGGGTCCGCTCCAACAACGTATCGCGCAGATAAAGATCGAAGCTGCCATCAGGGTCGAGATTGGCCCCTGATGTGTTGATATGGCTGTTATCGGTGACATAGGCGACATAGCGACCATCGGCGGAGATATGAACCGGATCGCCCTTGTAACTGTCATCGATGCCGAAACTGTAGGGGTTGGCCACGCCCCCGCCGGCAGGGGAATCCGTGTCTGTCGTCAGGTTATGCCGTGCGCTGACCAGCGTCGTCAGCCCGGTGTCCAGATCATGAAGGTAAACGTCGCGGTCGCCATTGGTGTCGTTCGCGGCATCGATGGCGGCGTCAGTAACATAAGCGATGCGGCGACCGTCGGCGGAAGCATCGAGAACCGACACGCTGGTGGTGGTAAAGTTCAACCCGACCGGCACCCCGCCTGCCGCGCTGGTGCCATTCAGGCTGACCAGCACCGGTGCGGTGTCCGCCAAAAGATCGCGCATATAGACATCGCCGCTATCATTGGTGTCGGCACCGCTGGCCTGCCCGTTGGTGACGAAAAAGACGAAACGCCCGTCATCGGTCAGCACCGGACTGTTGGCGGTCGCCGGTGCGCCGCTGCCCGTCTCAATCGCGGTGCCGTCGCCCATGACGCTGGCACGCTGCACGGCCCCCGTGGCCATGTTGCGGACAAAGATATCCATCGTGGCGCTGTCTTCGTTGGTATCGAAGCCGCCAAACTCGTCTTCCTCTCTTATCGGCGTGATATCGCCTGCCAGATTGTCAAGGTTCTGCTTGTCCACAAAGGCGACATAGCGGCCATCAGGCGTCGCAAACGGATCGGTCGTCGTGGTGGACGTATTGGTGAAGCCGTAGGGGTTTTCGACGAATGCAGCCGAGCCCAGGGTCGGTGCGTCGAACCCATAGGACAGAAGCTGTGCGGTCGTAAAGTTCACACCCAGCAGCCGCAATGCGGTGTCGAACCCGTCACCAAGGTTGATCTCTATCAGCGTATCGCTGCCTGATACCGTGGCGCGGACAAGATCGGTCAGGTCATCGACGGGCCGCGCAGCGAGCGCTTCGCCAAGGCCGACCTGATCACCGCCTAGATAACTGAAATCATCCACGAGATCAGGATCGCCATCCAGTGCGCCGCCGTTCAGCAGAATGGCGAAGATGTCAGCACCGCTGCCGCCAATCAGCGTGTCTGTACCGCCGCTTGTCCCGATCAGATCGGCACCGGCAAGGCCGAGCACCCGTTCGTCATCCGTCGTGCCTGTCAGAACATCAGGGCCCGGGGTGCCAGTGATCTCGGGTGGACCCGGATCACCGCCACCGGGCATGGTGTCATCGCCCCCGCCCGGCATCGTATCGCCCCCACCCCCCGGGACCGTATCGACAATCCCCGACAGTACGAAATCATCGGCGTCCAGCGCCGCTTCCGAGGTCACGCCCTCCAGGATCACCCGTCCGGTGCCGATCTCTATC
>JBCCDJ010000011.1:0-148047 GCA_039030855.1 Pseudomonadota bacterium | reverse complement strand
TTCTGCTGGGGGGGCGGGTGTTTTGGGATGGGCCGCAGCCCGGTTTTTGACCGGGCCCCCCGCCCCCCTACGATCGTGGCCCCGTATCAAGCCCGGGACTGCGTCAGAAAAAAGGGCGGCACATGCTCGTGCCGCCCTCGCTCAGATCAGGAACCGTTCGCGCTTTCGAACCGGCGCAGGAGCGTATTGCCCCGCTCGACCGCCGCGTCCATCGCGGTTTTGGCATCCTTGTCACCCGCCCAGACGGCCTCCAGCTCTTCATTGATCACATCGCGGATCTGCACGAAGTTGCCAAAGCGAAGCCCTTTGGAATTTGCCGTCGGCGTGTTCAGCGACAACTGCTTGATCGCGGTGTCTGTGCCGGGATCCGTTTCATAGTAGCCCTGCTCCTTCGACAGCTCATAAGCGGCCGTGGTGATCGGCACATAGCCCGTGCTCTGATGCCACTTGGCCTGTTCTTCAGCGCTGGAGATGAATTTGAAGAACTCGGCAACGCCCTTGTATTCATCGCTCTCATGGCCGGAGAGCACCCAGAGGGTCGCGCCGCCGATGATGGAGTTCTGCGGCTTGTCGGCAACCGCTGCATCCAGTGGCAGCATGGCCTGACCGAACTCAAAGTCGGTGATGTCCTTCTTGAACCCACCGTAATAGGCGGAGGAGTTGATCCACATGATGCTTTCGCCGCTGACGAACATCGGGCGGCTGTCACCGCGTCGGCCACCATATTTGAAGAGGCCTTCCTTACCCATATCGGCGATGCGCTGGATGTGATTCACGACCGCATCATTGTTGAACGTGAACTCGGTATTGGTGCCGGCGAAACCGTTCTGCTCCGTCCCCAGGGCCACATCGTGCCAGGCGGAGTAATTTTCGATCTGGGTCCAGGACTGCCAGCCAAAGGACAGCGGTGCTGCAACGCCAGCGGCCTTGGCGGCGCGGGCGGCTTCTTCAACCTCATCCCAGGTGGTCGGCACATCGATGCCCAGTTCAGCAAACTTGGTCTTGTTGTAGAACATCACCGGCGAAGAGGAGTTGAACGGCAGCGACAGGAGATTGTTGTCGGTGTCCGTGTAATAGGAGATGACGGCGGGCAGATAGTCATCCTGATTGAACTCAACCCCGGCATCGGCCATCAGCTGATAGACGGGATAGACGGCACCCTTGCCCTCGGCGGCGATCATGGTCGCGGTGCCGACTTCGAACACCTGCACGATATGGGGCTGCTCTTTCGCGCGGAAGGCGGCGATGGCGGATGTCATCGTCTCCGTGTAGTCGCCCTTGTAGATCGCATTGATCTGGTACTTGTCCTGGGTCGCATTGAAATCGGCTGCCATCTGGTCAACCGTTTCGCCCAGCTGGCCGCCCATGGCATGCCAGAAGTTCACCTGCGCGGGTTCTGCGGCAGCGAGTTGCGCCGACCCGGCAAAGGACAGTGCCGCCGTGGCACCGATGAGCAGTCTTTTCATGGAGGGTCTCCCTAAGGTTTTCACATGTCTGGAGGCCGCAAGCGGCCCGACAAGATGGTTCTAGATGCCACCTTCCTCAAAATTGTAAATCATTTATTTAGGTTTTGCGACAACCTAAAGCGTGATTCCGAAGAGGAACTTCCGGGTTCTCTGCCTCTGATCCGCTCCGATCCCGACAGCTTTTACGCATAATCCGCGACCGGGCCCTAAAACCGCTTTCACCCATCCCGTTTCCCCGCCATTTTGTCACCGTTCGACCACGTGACGTGCCGCAAGGGATTCAATCCATGACATCATCCGCCTTCGACCATGACCGCCTTACCCGCATTGATGACTGGATGCAGTCCTATATCGATCACGGGCGCTATCCCGGCGCGACGGTTCTGGTGACGGAAGGTGGCTCCGTTGTGCACCGGGCGACCAGCGGCTACCGCGATGTCGAGGCGCAAACCCCGTTCACCGAGGATACGATTACCCGCATCTATTCGATGACCAAGCCGATTGCCTCGGTCGTTCTGATGACATTTGTGGAACAGGGCCTCTTTCATCTCGACACGCCGGTCAGCGAGTTCATCCCCGAATTTGCCGATGCACGCGCGCTGATCCCCGGTGCGGCCAGCGTCGATCAAACGGAGCCCTGCCCGGTGCCGACGCTGGTGCAGTTGCTGACCCACACATCCGGCCTGACCTATGGCTTCAATCCGGGGCTTCTGCCGGAGCTTTACGTCGCTGAGAAAATTGCGTTCAGCGGCACCGGCGAAGGGCTGGCATCAGCCACCAAACGCATCGCCGCGCTGCCGCTGGCGTTTCAGCCCGGTGCGAAATGGGAATACTCCCACGCCACCGACGTGATCGGGCGCGTGATCGAGGTCGTGGCAGGCAAGCCGCTGGATCAGGTGTTTAAGGAGGAGGTTTTTGCCCCCCTCGGCATGAAGGACACGTTCTTCCAGATCCCGGAGGACCGGCTTGATCGACTGGCCAGCCTTTACACCGCGCAGGACGGCAACTCATTTGGCCTTGGCTTGAAGGGCCAGGACCAGATGTTCTTGATCGATGCGCCGCAGACCAGTGCATGGCGCGATGTGAAAACTTATTCGGGCGGTGGCGGTCTTCTGTCCACCATCGACGACTATTTCCAGTTCACCGAAATGCTGCGCAAGGGCGGCGCGCATAACGGGGCGCGCATCCTTTCCCCCGCGACAATGCGGTTCATGATGCGCAACTTCCTGCCCGGCGATATCGCGTCCATGGGCACCAAGAGCTTTGCCGAGATGCCGATGGATGGCATCGGTTTCGGGCTTGCAGGATCGGTCGTCATTGACCCGGCGCGCTGCGGCATGCCAGGCAATGTCGGCGATTTTTCGTGGGGCGGTATTGCCAGCACATTCTTCTGGATCGACCCCGTGGCGGATATCAGCTGCATCTTCCTTACGCAGCTGACCCCGTCCTCGTCCTATCCCAGCCGCCCGCAACTGAAGGCGCTGGTCCACGGAGCGATGTCATGACCAATCCGACGCAAGGCCTGCTCGACCTCCTGGATATCGAGCGGCTGGAGGTTGACCTCTTTCGCGGGCGCGGCGATGGGGGCGAGACATCGGCTCGGATTTTCGGCGGACAGGTTATCGCGCAGGCACTGGTCGCGGCCTATCGAACGGTGGAGGACCGGCTCTGCCATTCGCTCCACGCCTATTTCATCCGGCCCGGCGATCCCTCGATCCCCGTAATTTACGAGGTGGATCGATCACGCGATGGGGGATCGTTCACCACCCGCCGCGTGATCGCCGTGCAACACGGCAAGCAGATCCTCAACCTCGCCGCCAGCTTCCATAAATCGGAGGATAGCTGGACCCACCAGCACGATATGCCAGACACTCCGGCAGCGGAAACCTTCCCCACACAGGCAGAGCTGCGCGCCGCGAAGATAGAGCGCATACCCGAGGACAAACGCCCCTATTACCTCCGCGAGCGCCCCATAGAGGTGCGCGAGGTGGAGCCGATGGATGTCTTCGATCCCGAACCGATGTCGGACTATAATCGCCTGTGGTTTCGCGTCGGCGACCGGTTGGACCAACCGCCATGGGTGCATCACTGCCTGCTCGCCTATGCCTCCGACATGTCACTCCTCGGCTCCGGCAACCGCCCGCACGGGGTCAGCTGGCTGCAGGGAAAACATATGGGCGCGAGCCTCGACCACGCGCTCTGGTTTCATGGCGAGATCAAGTTCGATGACTGGCATCTCTACGAGATGGACAGCCCGTTTTCCGGCGGCGCGCGCAGTTTCAACCGCGGCAAGATCTTCACTGCCGAGGGCAAGCTGGTCGCTAGCGTGGCGCAGGAAGGCCTGATGCGGCCTATCAAGCCAAAGGCGTAGCTCTTTGGCCTGACGTTATTTTCGCTCTCCATAGACGCGGTTCAGCTTTTTCATGCCTCCGATCCAGCGATCATAGTCACCCGCTTTCAGCTTGATGTAATCGGCGACCTTGGGATGCGGCAGGACGAGGAATGTCTCGGCCTCGATGGCCTCCACGCAGGCCTCCGCCACGTCCTCCGGCGTTGCGACCCCGTCGATGGAAGCGACGCCGTCCTCATGGCCCCGGATCATGTCTGTATCGACCGCCTGCGGGCAGAGGACCGAGACCTTGATGCCCTGATCGGCATAGGTAAAGGCCAGCCATTCAGCCGCGCCAATGGCGGCGTGTTTTGTGACACCGTAGGGCATTGCGCCCACCTGATTGAGCAACCCGGCGGCAGAAGAGGTATTGAGGAAATACCCGCCGCCCCGTTCGATCATCTTCGGCACCAGGTGGCGCGCGGCCCAGATATGGGACATCACGTTGATATCCATGATCCGCGTCCAATCCTCGTCCGACGCTTCGGGCCCGCCTGCGACCATGATCCCGGCATTGGAGCAGAAGAGATCCACCGGCGCGATGGCCTCCGCCGCGTCGACCAGCGCCTTGACGCCTGCGTCCGATCCGATATCGGCCTTGATCGCGGTGCCACCGAAGAGCGCGGCGGTCCCTGTCGCCCCCGCCTCGTCAATGTCGGCGCAGATCACATGCGCCGCGCCTTCGGCCGCAAACCGCACGGTGAGCGCGCGGCCAATACCGGTGGCAGCACCCGTGACAACAATGCATTTATCCTTGAGGTTCATATTCTTAAGTCCACATGTTGGAGCCGCCGCAGACCGTGACGGCCTGCCCGGTCATGAAGCGGCTGGCATTGGAAGCGAGGAAAACGGCAACGCCGCGAAAATCTTCCGGCTCGCCCAGACGGCCGAGCGGGATGGCGCTGACGGCGGCAGCCTCTCGCTTCGGGTCTTCATAAAGCGCCTTGGCGAAATCGGTGCGGATGAGGCCCGGACAGACCGCGTTGGCGCGGATACCATGGCCGCCCATCTCCGCCGCGATATTGCGCACAAGGCCGATGAGCGCGAGTTTGGAGATGTTGTAGGCACCGATCTCCAGCGATGGTTTGAATGCACCGACGGAGGAGGTGAACATCATGCTCCCTTCCCTCTTCGCGATCATGTCGGGCGCGACCATCTGCGCGAGCCAGTGATTGGTCTTCACATTCGTGGACATGATCTTGTCGAACGCCTCATCGGTCAGCGTGTCCATCTGGCCGTAATGCGGATTGACGGCGGCGTTGCCGACGAGGATGTCGATGGAGCCGAGCCGGTCGCGGGTCTCGGCGATCAGCGCCTCGACCTCCTCCTTGCGGCCCGCATTGCACGGCAGCGCGAAGGCGCGCTCCGCCCCGACCATCTCGTTGATCTCGGCGGCGACGGCGGCGCAGATATCGGCCTTGCGCGAGGATATCGTGACCTTCGCACCATGCATGGCCAACCCCTCCGCCATCGCCCGGCCGATCCCGCGCGACGATCCGGTCAGGAGCGCTGTTTTTCCCTTCAGATCAAAAAGTTTGGACATTTTATGCACTCCTCAGATCAAGCCCGGTCAGGGCCGCCAGTTCCGCAATGGCCGGTCGATGGTCATCAAAGCCGACCTTCACAACGCCCATGCCCATCGCCTTTGCAGGTTTCAGATTGACGCCGAGGTCATCGACGAAGACACATTCCGCCGGTTTGCGCCCCAGTGCCTCGCACATCATTTCGTAGATGCGCGGCTCAGGTTTGCGCACGCCTGCCTTGGCGCTCTCGATCACGTGGTCAAAGAGGCCGAGGACCCGCACGGCCTCCTCCGCACCGTCGCGGTCGCGCGCCCATTCCGCCGCGCCGCCGCCGGGCATGTTGTTGGTGATGCAGCCGGTCTGGAACCCGGCAGCCTTGATCGCCTCCAGCGCCGCAATCATGTCGGGGCGAAAATCGAGCTTCAGCAAACCGACAAGCGTGCGCCCCGATACCTCATGCCCCGCAGCGCGGGTTTCGGCGGCGAAGGCGGCGTCGAATTTATCCATCGTCAACTCCGCCCTCTCGAACTGCGCAAATGCACCAGCATTCAGATTGCCCTTGATTACACCGCTCAGGAACCGCTCCGGCAGGCCATGCGCACGCTCGTAATCGGCGAAATGGCTAACCGGCGAGGTCGTGAAAACGCCGCCGAAATCGAAAATGACAGCTTTGAGGGTCATAGGCGTCCTTCGAGGCAGGCGGCGCGGATGGCGCGGCGGTCGGTCTTGTCAGTCGCGCCGCGAATGAGGGTGTCGCCCGTCCACCAGACCTGTTCGGGCCATTTGAACTTGGCCAGGAGCGGCGCGAGGTGATCGCGTAACTCGTCTTCGCCCAAATGCGCGCCGGGTTTCAACTGCACCGCCGCGCCGACGGTTTCATTCAGGCGCTCATGTGGCACGGGAAACACCGCCGCCTCGGTCACCGCTGGATGCTTGTGGATCGCGCCTTCAACTTCGAGGCAGGAGATATTCTCACCCCCCCGGATGATGATGTTCTTCTTGCGGTCGACAATTTCCACATAACCTTCATCGTCGATCCGACCGAGGTCACCGGTATGCAGCCAGCCATCGCGCAGGACTTCTGCCGTCGCCTCCGGCTTGTTCAGATAGCAGCGCATGATCGTCGCTGATTTGAGGCAGATCTCGCCCACCTCACCATTGGGGAGGCTGTCGCCCGCTTCATCGGCGATCTTGATCTCCTGTATCGGCGGGTAGAGCCGCCCCGCGCTTTCGGGCCGCGCCGCATATTCCGGGCCGGAGATGCCAAGGCCCAGCGCATTGCTTTCGGTCATCCCGTAGCCTGACGCGATCGCCACATGGGGGAGCGCCTTGTCCTGCTCCAGCACCTGCGCCGCCGGTCGTTTCGCGCCGCCTGCACTGAGATTGCTCAGCGTCTTCAGCGTCGCGCCCATCCGCACGGCGGCGTCCGTCAGGTCGGCGGACATGGTGGGCACGGCCAGGAAGCGCGTCACCTCCTCCGCCTCCACCAGACGCACGGCCTTTTCAGGGTCCCATTTGTGCATCAGCACGATCTTCGCGCCGAGCGGCAACGAGAGGAGGAAACAGGGATGCGTCGCGGTGATGTGAAAGAAGGGCGTCGTGACCAGCAGCGTCTGGCGCGCGGCGGTCGGTGGCGGCATCTCCTCCACCATCAGCGGCATGAGGGAGAAGCCCATGAACCACGAATAAAGCGCCGTGATCGCACCGCGATGGGTCAGGACGACGCCCTTCGGATGCCCCGTCGTGCCCGATGAATACATGACCGCGAAATCGGCGTCGGGATCTATCGGGATGTCAGGCGGCGCATCATTTGCGCTGCCCGCCAGCAAGGCATCGTAGTGCGCGTCTCCCGCACCGTCGCGCACGCCGATGATGCGAAGGCCAAACTCAGCTGCGAAGGGGCGGATGCTGTCAGCGCGCGGCCCGTCGGCAAAGACGATCTTCGCGCCGCTGTCCTCGAACCCATAGCGCAGCTCATCCGTCGTCCACCACGCATTCACCATGACGACAACCGCCCCGACGGAGGCGATTGCCATCATCAGGCTCAGATATTCAGGATAGTTGCGCATCGCGATAGCGACGCGGTCGCCGGGCTGCACGCTCAGATCGGCGACCAACGCATGGGCGATGCGAAATGTCTCCGACTGCCAGGCGGCGTAGGTGATCCGCTCGCCTTCGTAGATGATGTAATCACCGCCATCAGGCAGTTCGGCACGCGCCGCCGCGCCCACGGCCATGACGTCGCGCAGGGAGGCCGGCGCATTGGCGAAAACGGGCAGATCGACGCCCCGGATCGTGGCACGGCCAAGCGCGAAACGTGGGTCAGTGGAAGTCACATGCGCGGCAGCCTCGGCGAGCGTCATCACCGCCATGTCGTCATCTCCCTTTAAGCTGCCCGGTGGTTTCGCTCAGCCTCTCTGGCCGCGATCCATGGGTCGATTAACGCTAGGCTAAGAACCGGTCAGTGCGCGGTCAAGTGATCGGTACCATGACGCTAAGGAAGGTGTGGAGCGCCATGCCGCGCGCCGCCCCCATCTCGGCCGCCTGCTCGTTCAGGGCAGAAATCTCGCCCTCCTCCAATGCTGATCGCGCATCACCGATCCGGGCGGTGTCATGGGCCACGGTCACCGCGGCGACACCGCGCGCGCCAAGTGGTTTCAGCCGGGCGATGCCAATCCGGTCTTTACCCATTCCTGCATCATTGAACACCGCCAGCATCGCATCCGCCTTCAGGGCACGGCGTGGATCATTGCCCACAAGGCCCCCGTGGGAGCCTGTGACAAGCACATGACCCGTGTCGTCTGAGGTAACCAGCGATGCACTGTCCAGAAGATGAATGTCGCGCCCCGCCACCTGCGTCATGCTGCGCGCTTCCGGCGCTGACGGCAGCGTCGCCGCGGGCGCAGGGGCATGGTGGAGGAGTGAAGATGCCTCCGCCATGTCCTGCCCAGACGCGATACCCAGCGTGCCGGCCGTCCTGTTGACATAGCTGATGATGCCATGGCGGGCCGCGTCCTCGGCCGATCCGATATGGCAACTCATACAATCAACAGCCGCCGCCGCCATCCCGACATCATCGAGGGTGAACAAACCCTCCACCCCGGCACCGCCACCCGCATCGTTGAAGACGACAGCCCTCAAGCCGCGGCGCGACGCCACAGATGCCGGAAACAGACCGCCATGGGAGCCGGTGATCGCGACCTGCCCCCTGTCCGACAAAGCAAGATCTGTCACTGATGGCAGCAGGCGAATCTCTGACATGGCGGCAACCCTAAGAAGATTGACAGCGCCCTGCAATCTGTTCCTAAATGAAGCTTCAATCGTTCCGATTATCGGAACATAGGACTGATTTTGACAGTACCAAACACCCATACCGATCCCACTGGCTCCATCGCCCGCGCAGCGCATGTCCTGAAGGCCATCGCCAGCGAAAACGGCAGTGCATCGCTATCGGCAATCGTGGGACATACCGGGTTTTCGAAAACCACCGTTCACCGGGTCCTGACATCGTTGCAGGAGGTCCGGCTCGCAACGCAGGACCCTCATAGCCGCCGATGGCGACTGGGCAGCGCACTGGCCACGCTTGCGCGTGTCGCGGGGACCACGGATATTGCAACACTGGCGGGACCCGGCATGGGCCGTCTCGCGACTGTCTCGGAAGATACAGTCTACCTCACCGCCCCCGAAGGCGCGACGGCGATCTGCCTGGCGCGCCGGGTCGGGGCGTTCCCGATCCGCACGCTGACGCTGGACCGGGGCGACAGCCGCCCGCTCGGCATCGGGTCGGGGGCGCTGGCGATCTACAGCGCCTTGCCGGACGACCGCCGTGCCGCTGCCTGCCGGGTCAACCGCGATCGGCTGGCCGAATACGGCGCTGACGAGACGCGGCTGGAGGCGCTGAGCCGCGAGACGACCGCACGCGGATATGCCTGCGTGCGCGGCACCGTGATCCGGGGGATGAGCGCCATTGCCGTGCCCGTCATAACGACGACCGGGCGTGTCGTCGCCGCGCTGTCGCTGGCCGCCATTGACGAGCGGATGAGCGAGGCGCGGATCGAGACGCTCCTCCTCCCCGTCCTGAGCGAAGAGACACGCCGCCTCGCCGCGCTGATCAACGAAGAGGAGGAGCTGCTGCCATGACGCAGACCAATTACGACAGTGCCCGGGGGCGCGAGATGCTCTCGATGATGGAGCGCATCCGCGCCTTCGAGGAACAGGCCCGCAAGGCGGCGGTGGAGGATGAACTGGTGCTCGGTGCCATTCACCTCTCCATCGGGCAGGAGGCAATCCCGGCAGGCGTCATGCGCCATCTGCGGCGCGATGATCTCCTGCTGTCGACCCATCGCGGCCACGGCCACACGCTGGCCAAGGGTGCCGATCCCGCCGCGATGATGAAGGAGCTTTTGGGCCGCGCGGGCGGGTGTTGCGGCGGCAAGGGCGGATCGATGCATATTGCCGATTTCGGGGTTGGCATGCTCGGGGCCAATGGCGTTGTTTCTGCCAACATCACCATCGGTGCCGGGGCGGCGCATGGGCTGAAACTGCTCGGCCAGGATCGTATCGTGGTCGATGTCTTCGGCGATGGCGCGATCAATCGCGGACCGTTTCTGGAAGGGGTGAACTGGGCCGGGGTTTTCGATCTGCCCGTGCTCTTTATCTGCGAGGATAACCGCTATTCGGCAACCACGCTGACATCGGACATGACCGCTGGCGGCGGCGCGGCGGACCGGGCACGCGCGCTTGGCGTCACGACCCACGAAATCGACGGCAATGACGCCGAAGCCATCGCCGATCTGGCGGGCGAGATCATCCCGCGCATCCGCGAGACGGGGCAGCCCGAATTCCTGCATGCCCGAACCTATCGCATTTCGGGCCACACCTATTTCGACCCGGCCACCTATCGTCCGGAAGGTGAGGCGGACGGCGTTGCCGCAACGGATGATCCGATCCAGCGCCAGCGCGATATCCTCGCGGCGGCCGGGGTCAGCGCCGATGACATCGCCGCCGCCCATGACAACGCGCAGGCAGAGATGATCACCGCCCTCGCCGCCGCCACTGCCGCGTCCTGGCCCGATGATGCCAGCGCCTTTGCCGATGTGCAGGATCTCGGCTCCCCCGTGATGGAGGCTTACTGATGCGCATGACCTATGCCGAGGCCGCCCGCACGGCCCTCGCCGAAGAAATGCGGGCCGACCCCACCGTCTGGGCCGTGGGCGAGGATCTGGGGCGCGGCGGCGTCTTTGGCCAGTACAAGGGCCTGCGCGAGGAGTTTGGCGCGGATCGCATATCCGACGCGCCGATTTCCGAAGCCGCGATCATGGGCGCGGCTTTCGGTGCCGCGATGGTCGGCACCCGTCCCGTGGTGGAAATGCGCTTTGCCGATTTTGCGCTGTGTGCCACGGATGAGCTGGTCAACCAGATCGCCAAGGCGCGCTTCATGTTCGGCGGGCAGAGCCGCGCGCCCATGGTGATCCGCAAACCCATGGGGCTCTGGCGGTCCTCCGCCGCGCAGCACAGCCAGTCGCTCGAAAGCTGGTATGCCCATATCCCCGGTCTGGTGGTCGCCTGCCCCGCTACCCCGCAGGACAATTACGCCATGATGCGCCAGGCCATCCGCAGCGATGATCCGGTCGTCTATCTCGAACACAAGGATATCTGGGCTAATGAGGGCGATGTCGACATTGGCGATGATCTCGCCCTTGGCCGCGCACGCCAGCGCACGGAAGGTAGCGACGTTACCATCGTGAGCTGGTCCAACACCGCCAATCTGGCCGAAGACGCCGCCAAGGGTCTGGCAGGCAAGATCAGTGCGGAGGTGATTGACCTGCGCACCCTGTGGCCCTGGGACAAACGCGCCGTGATGGACAGCGTGGCCAAGACGGGCCGCCTGATCGTTACCCATGAAAGCGTGCAGGTGGGCGGCTTTGGCGCAGAGGTTACCGCCACGGTGGCCGAACATGTGCCCGCAAAAATCAGACGCCTTGGCGCGCCGCGATCGCTGGTGTCCTATGCGCCGAACCTCGAAAATCAGGTCCGTGTGACCGCAGACATGATCGCCCGCGCGGCGGTGGAGATTTGTTCATGACGACGAATGAAATGACGGGCGGTGAAGCGCTGGTGCGGATGCTGCTGGCGCATAAGGCGGGGCCGATGTTCGGGATGGGGGGCTTTCAGCTTCTGCCGTTCTACGACGCCGCCCGGCGGCTTGGCCTCAACCACCACCTGATCAATGACGAGCGTTGCGCGGTCTTCGCCGCCGATGCCTATGCCAAGGTCTCGGGCCGCGTCGGGCTGGTCGATGCAACGCTCGGCCCGGGTGCGACGAACCTCGTGACCGGGTTGGTGGAGGCGCTGAATGCAGGCTCCCCCATCGTTGCCATCGTGGGCGATGCGCAGCGCGATCACGCGGGCAAGAACATGACGCAGGAAACCGATCAGGTCGCGATCCTGCGCCCCGCCTGCAAGGCGCTGTTGCGGGTGGAAAGCGTCGCGCGGGTACCCGAAATGATGCGCCGCGCCTTCGAGATCGCCACATCGGGCCGCCCCGGCCCCGTGGTCGTCGACGTGCCGGAGGACGTGGCCCACGGCCGCCACGGCTTTGAGGATGGCGATTTTGCGATTGATCCGGCCAATATTGCCGCGCCCTCCCTGCGGTGTCGTCCTGATGCGGATGCCGTCACGAGGGCCGCCGTGATGCTGACCGAAGCCAAGCGACCCATGATGCTCTGCGGGGGCGGCGTTCATATCTCCGGCGCGACGGCCGAAGTGACCGCGCTGGCGGAAGCGCAGGGCATTCCCGTGGCGCACACCCTGACCGGCAAAGGCGCGATTGCCTGCACATCGCCCCTGAATGCCGGGCTGTTCGGACGCTATGACCGGATCGCCAATGACCTCATCGCCGCTTCCGACTGCCTTCTGGTCGTCGGATGCAAGCTCGGCGAGATCGCGACCAAGCGCTACACGATCCCCGGCCCTGATGCAGTGGTCATCCATCTGGATAATTTGGCCGAGGAGATGGGCCGCACCTTCCGCCCGACGCTGAAGCTTTGGGGGGATGCGAAGGCGGGCCTGGCGGAGCTGACCGCCGCCCTGCCCGCCCCGCCCGACCGGGCCGACTATCTGGCGGAAATCCCGGTAAAGATGGCCGCCTGGCGGGAAGACGTGGCAGAACGCCTCCATTCCGAGGAAAGCCCGGTGCATATGGCCCGGCTGATCACCGAGCTGAACAAGGCTCTGCCCGCCGATGGTCACCTGATCGCCGATGGCGGCTTCGCGGCTCATTGGGGTGGGCTGTTGTTCGATACCAAACAGGCCGGGCGCGCCTTCGTGCCGGATCGCGGCTTCGCCTCCATCGGCTATGGCCTGCCGGGGGCTATGGGCGCGCAACTGGCGCAGCCCGATGCGGTGGTCGTCGGGCTGACCGGCGATGGCGGGTTCAACATGGTGTTGGGGGAGTTGGAGACCGCGCGGCGCATGGGCCTCGGCATCACGGTGATCGTCGTGAACAATGCCGCCTCCGGCTATGTCAAAGCGCTGCAGCATCTGATGTATGGCGAGGGGAACTACCAGTCATCAGATCTGGCGGAGACGGATTACGCCAAGGTGGCGGAGGCGATGGGATGCCATGGCGTGCGGGTGGAGACGCCAGATCACCTGGCCCCCGCGCTCGCCGATGCCTTTGCGGAGCGGAACCGCCCGTCGGTCATCGACGTGATGGTCACCCGCGATCCGGCGCGCATGCTGCCCGCCGTCGACAACCGCGCCGTACAGGTGAAAAAGGGCGACCGGGTCGCCTAAGGGCGCGCCGGGCTGCGCCCCTTGCCGCCCGGCAGACCGAAGGCAAGCCCGACGATGATCAGCGCCAGTGCGACCCAGAAGTCGGTCGCGTATTCCTCCCCGAGGAGGAGCACCCCGCAGAGGACACCGGATACCGTGACCACATAAGCGACCTGCGAGCCGAACACCGGCCCTGCACGGGTGATCAGATGTACGAAGGAGCCATAGGCGACGATGCCGCCAAGGGTCATGGCCAGAAACGCCGTCTCGACCCGCCCCGGCGCGGTCAGGCTAAGCGGCGCAGGATCGACAAAGGCTAGCGCCGGTGCGGTATAGAGCGCTGCAAAGAGCACCATGCCGCCAAGGATCTGCACCGATGACGGGCCATCCGGGCGGCGCATGGCGATAAAGCTGTCTTCGAGCGCATAGGACAGCCCGCCCCCGATCGCGACCAGTACCCAGAGAAGCGGCGCAGTCCCGTCGTCAGGATCGGCGATCAGCCAGACCGCCGCGAGCCCCATCAGAAGCCCAAAGAGGCGCGAGAGGCGAAACCGCTCGATCCCGAGCACCGCGCTGAGGCTGATCTGCATCAGGGGCACAGTCGCCATGCAAACCGACAGAACCCCCGCCCCCACATGCTGTGCCGCCCAGAAGAGGAGGATCGACGGGCACGCACCACCCAACACGCCAAGCACGGCGACAAACCGCAGATAGCTGCGGTCGATGCGCGGCAGACGCCCCGTCGCCCAGAGGAGCGTCCAGACAATCACCGTTGCCAGCGCCGTGTTCCAGAACGTGATCGCCAGCGGATGGCCGCCGCCGTCCTCCATGACGATGCGGGTGAGCGTGAACGAGAGGCCCCAGAAACCACCGCAGGCAAGCAGAATTGCGATATTGCCAATCATGCCCGTCCTCTGACCGCCAATCGCAGGCCGGTCAAGGGACCTCCGCCAGAAGAATCAAAAGAATGGCACCGGTGATCAGGATCGCGCCTGCGATCTCCGACCGGCTGACGGGTTCGCGGAAGAAAAATACTCCCGCGAGGAAGGCAAATATCAGCTCCACCTGCCCGAGCGCGCGGATATAGGCCGCATTCTGAAGGGTGAATGCCGTGAACCAGCAGACCGAGCAGACCATGCCGACAACACCTACCGGCAGGGCGTGGCGCCATTCGCGGATCACTGCGACCATTTCGGCGCGGTCGAAAACGGCAAACCAGGCACCCATCATGAGCGTCTGCATGACCAATGCGACCGCAAGTGTGAAGCCAGCCGCCATCACGAAGTCAGGTCCATCGAGCGACAGCGCCGCGCCGCGAAAACAAACGACCGAAGCGCCCAGAAGCGCAGCCGATAGAAGACCGATCAGCGTTGCCCTGTCACCCAGATCGCGCAGGAGCCCCGCAAAGCTGAGCCGCGCCGCACTTGCGGCGAGGCACAAGGTCCCTGCCGCGCCGACCACAATGGCGAGGATCGCCGCCGGACCAACAGTATCGCCCAGGAGGACAGCACCGAGGATGGCGATCAGCACAATCTCCAGCTTCGAGAACACCGTTCCGATGGCGAAGCTTCGAAAGGAGAAAAGCCAGAGGAGCACAACAGTGAACAGGATCTGGCAGAGGCCCCCGGCAAAACACCAGGCGAGGAACACCGGATTTGGCTCAGGCAGCGCAAAACCGCCCCAGACCGACAGCGCCGCAACATAAAGGATCGCAAATGGCCAGGCATAGAAAAACCGCGCATAGGCCGCGCCCATGGTCGAGAGCCGTCCCTTGATCACCTTTTGCATGACCGAGCGCAGATTTTGCAGGAAGGCGGCTGCAATGGTGATGGGGATCCACAGGGAAAGCATGATCAGTCCTTGTGGACAGATCGACAGCCCATGACAAGGCACCAGGAGAATGCGTCGCCTTGCCAAATGATCGCCTGCTCCGGTCGCTGCCGAACCAATCGGGCGGCCAGTACGGCCCAGGACGACAGTCGTGCCACAACCGTCGGATCAGCGCCCTCCTGGATCAGTTGGCGGCCCTAGATAAGATGCGATCAGGTGCCGACGCTTTTGACAATCTGTTCGAGGGATGCCTGCGAGCGAAGCGAGAGCGTCTGAATCTCGTTTGCGATCACGCCAAACCCGCGTCCCGCCTCGCCCGCACGGGCCGCCTCGATCGAGGCATTGATCGAAATCAGGTTGATCGACATACTGATCTTGCGGATTTCAGCCACCGCACCCTTGATCACGGCATGGTCATCCTTGAATGACGCGCGCGTCACTTCGGTCGCATTTGCCTCCAGCTCCGCCAGAAATACACGCACGTTCGTGTCCAGCCGGTGGAGCAGGTCATCGGTAAACCGCAAACCGGGTGGCAGTGCCTGATCCTCGCCAAGCATCTCAGGCGATATCTCTGCGCGCACGGCGGATACCGCCTTGAGCGCGGCCTCGTACTGGGCCATCAGCTCGGCCGGTAGCACGTGACCGCCTCTTTTAAGCAGATCAGGAAAGGTTTTCGCCAGCATCTTGAATGCCGTTTCGATATGATCGACAGAGGTTGCAATGCGATCTCTCACGATCTCCCCCGGCCTGTCGGCTCCATCGGGCGGAATGGACAGCGCTATCGCATAAACGGCGATCCGTACCGGTTCCACCGCGACGAAGACCTGTTTCGAGATCGTCGCAATTTGCAATTCAGCGCTCTGTTCCATGGCAATCCTCTCCGCTTGGCTCCTGACCGGTACAGGAGCAACCTGAACGGATTATGAAGAACGGGTCGAAACCTTTTCTCGACCTGGTGTTCTTTGCGACCAAGCAGCCACAAAAAAACGGGCCCCGAAGGACCCGCTTTCTCTCTCGCAAAGGCTTGCCGATCAGGCGAACCACCACCGCTCCGCAATGCGCGAGCCGTCCATCTGCCACAGGTTGCCGATCGTCCCGGAGTTCGCAAGCTTGGTGGAATGCGCATCCACATAGTTCGCATACATCGGAATCACCGTGCCGCCGTCGGTCGAGCAGATCGACTGCATTTCGCGATACATCGTGCGTCGCTTGTCGCTGTCCAGTTCTGCACGAGCTTCCAGAAGAAGCGACTGGAACCGTTCATTTTCCCAGAACGTGTCATTCCACGGCACACCTGTCTCGTAAGCAGTTGAGAACATCCAGTCCTCGGTCGCACGGCCGGACCAGTAGCATGCGCAGAACGGTTTTTTCAGCCAGACATTGGACCAGTACCCATCATCGGGCTCCTTCACCACATTCACGCTGATGCCCGCTGCGCCGGCAGAGCCCTGGAACAGCTGACCGGCGTCAATCGCCCCCGGGAAAGCGGCATTCGCGACCGAAACGTCGATGGCGAGGCTGTCCATGCCGGCTTCCTTCAGGAAGAACTTGGCCTTGTCGGGATCATAAGCCGTCTGCGGCAGATCGTCGGCGAAGTACTGGTTCGCGGGTCCGATCGGATGATCGTTGGCGACCTTGCCATGGCCCTGAAGGATCTTGTCGACCATTTCCTGGCGGTTGAAGGCGTGCTTGATCGCCTTGCGCACGTTCACGTCGTCATAAGGCGACGTGTTGGTCAGCATCGGGAAGGTGAAGTGCTGGTTGCCCGTGACTTCGAGGATCTCGACATTGGGGTTCCGGGTCAGCAGGGATTCGGTCTTGAAATCCACGCGATTGATGGCATCGACCTGGCCGGTCATCAGCGCATTCATACGGGCCGAGCTGTCGTTGATCGCCAGTTGCTCGATCTGGTCGAAGAAGCATTTGTCCTCGCTCCAGTAGTTTTCGTATTTCGATACCAGCGCACGCACGCCCGGCTCAAAGCTTTCGACCTTGTAGCCGCCCGTGCCGATCCCCTTGGCAATGGATTCTTCAATCCCATCAGCGGGATGGATCAGAATATGATAGTCAGACAAGAGGAACGGGAAATCCGCATTGCCTGCCGACAACGTCATCTGCACCTGATGCTCGCCAAGTTTCGTCATCTCTTCGATCGAAGCGACGATCGGCTTGGCGGCGGATTTGGAATCTTCCGCAGTGTGCAGGTTCAGACTGGCAATCACGTCATCCGCGTTGAACGGCTTGCCATTGTGGAAGGTCACGCCCTGACGCAGATTGAAGGTCCAGGTTTTTGCGTCCGCAGACGCTTCCCAGCTTTCCGCCAGTTCGCCCTTCAACTGACCATCGGCACCAACCTCCGTCAGACAGTCGAAAACCGTGCCGTGGCCGAGCATGATCATGAAACTATCGGAATGGGTCCGGCCATCCCAGCTGTCGGATGTGTTCGCACCGGCGATACCCATGCGCAGCGTACCGCCACGTTTTGGGCTGTGCGCCGCACCGAAGGCGGGGCCTGCGGCAACCACTGCACCCGCTGCGGCACCCGCCTGCATGACGTGTCTGCGGTTCAAATTCAAAGCCATTGATATCTCCCTGTTGGCTCTCATTTTTCGTGTTTCCGGGGCATTACCCCAAAACCTTGTGAAAGGATCGTGTCCTCCCCTGATCAGATATGGGGCCTGAAAACGACATTTTTAGCCCTCGATACGACAGATCAAATCTTGCTGGAGGCCGCCTCCCCGATATTGTCGACACCGCGCTCATTGAGAAGCTGTGTCAGCCAGTCCGGGTCCATTTCAGGCACGGAGCTGAGCAGAAGATCGGTGTAGGAATGATGCGGCGGCGTGAACATTTCCGTTTTTGGCCCGGCTTCTACGACGCGACCTTCCTTCATCACCACAACCTCATCAGCGATGGAGCGGACAGTCGCCAGATCGTGGGTGATGAACATATAGGCGAGGTTCAGCTCCTGCTGCAACTTGTCCAGCAGCTTCAGAATCCCCTCAGCCACCAGCTGATCCAGCGCTGATGTGACTTCGTCGCAGATGATGAACTGCGGCTCAGCGGCCAGCGCGCGGGCGATGCCGATGCGCTGTTTCTGCCCCCCCGATAGCTCAGACGGCAAACGGTCGTAATACTGCGCAGCGGGCAGCTCGATCAGATCAAGCAGCTCCTCCACCCGATGTTTCAGTTTCTGGCCGGAGATACCAGAATAGAACTGCGCCGGGCGGCCGATGATGTCCTTGATCTTCAGCTTGGGGTTCAGCGCCGTGTCCGCCATCTGGTAGATCATCTGCGCCTGACGCAGTTGGTCTTTGGTGCGGCTCTTGTAACTGGGTGGCAGCGCCTTGCCATTGAACAGGATCTCGCCTTCCAAAGGCGGCAAAAGACCGGTGATCACGCGTGCGGTGGTGGACTTGCCCGATCCGCTTTCGCCCACAACGGCGACAGTGCGTCCGGCGTGAATATCGAAGCTCACATCATGCAGCACCTTCACCGGACCATAGGCGGCGGTGATGTTCTTGACCGAGACGACCGGCACTTCGCCCGCTGGTGCAGGTGGCTTCTCGGCGCGCTGGAAACTGCGAACCGCCCAAAGCGATTTGGTATAATCCTCGGTCGGCGCGTCCAGCATCATGCGGGTGTCCGCCTCCTCCACCTCGTCGCCCTTCAGCAGCACCTTGATCCGGTCCGCCATCTGCGCCACCACCGCCAGATCATGGGTGATGTAGATCGCCGCTGTGTTGAACTGCTTGACGATATCGCGGATGGAGGCGAGGACCTCGATCTGCGTGGTCACGTCCAGCGCCGTCGTCGGCTCATCAAAGATGATCAGATCTGGACGACATGACATGGCCATCGCCGTCATGGCGCGCTGCAACTGACCGCCCGACACCTGATGGGGATAGCGAAACCCGATATTTTCAGGGTCGGGCAGACGCAGACGGGCATAAAGCTCCATCGCGTCCTCTTCGCTCTCGCTCTTGCCCTGAACGCCATGCAACACCGGTGCCTCGGTGTGCTGATCGATCAGCTTGTGCGCGGGGTTGAAGCTGGCCGCCGCCGATTGCGCGACATAGGCGATACGTTTGCCCAGAAGCGCGCGTTTCTCATCCGCAGATGCCGCGACCAGGTCGATGCCGTCAAATTCGACCGTACCGCCAGAGATGCGGCAGCCGTCGCGGGTAAAGCCCATCGCGGCAAGGCCGATGGTGGATTTGCCGGCACCGGATTCGCCGATCAGGCCCATCACCTCACCCCGATGGAGATCAAGGTCGATGCCGTTGACGATCTGGTTCCAGGTCTCGCCCGAGCGGCCTTCGATCTTCAGATCGCGGACCTTGACCAGAAGTTCCTTGTCATCACTCATCACGCTCACTCCTTCAGGCCGGAATAGCGATGGAGCATCCAGTCCACCACGAAGTTGACCGCCACCGTCAGCAGCGCGATGGCAGCGGCGGGCATCAGCGGCAAAGAGGCGATCAGCCATTCGCCAAAGCCCGCGAAGTTGATGAACTGCGACAGCTCCCGCACCATCGTGCCCCAGTCCGCCAGCGGCGGCTGGATGCCGATGCCGAGAAAGCTGAGCGACGCGATCAGCAGGAACACGAAACAGAACCTGAGGCCAAATTCAGCCAGAAGCGGCGCAGTGGCATTGGGCAGGATCTCGCGGAAGATAAGGTAAGTCAGGCTCTCACCACGCAGTTTGGCGGCCTCGATATAATCCATCACAACGATATTCACCCCGACGGCGCGGGCCAGACGGAAGACGCGGGTGCTGTCCAGCACCGCGATCACACCGATCATGACAAAGGTGTTCTGACCGAGGATCGTGATGAGCAAAAGCGCGAAGATCAGCTGCGGGATCGCCATCAGCGCGTCCACGATGCGCGACAAGACCTGATCGACCCATCCGCCCAACACCGCCGCCAAAAAACCGAGAGACGCGCCAAGGACAAAGGCCAGAACTGTGGTGACAAAAGCGATGCCGATCGTGTTTCGCCCGCCATAGATCAGGCGGCTCAGCAGATCGCGTCCGATCTGGTCGGTGCCGAGCACGAAGCGCGGATCATCGCCAGGCAAGGCGTTGATCACTTCGAAAATCTCCCGCTCTCCATAGGGGGCGAGCACCGGCGCAAAGACCGCCCCGATGATGTAGATCGAAATCACCGTCAGACCGAAAGCCGCCGTCAGCGGCATCGCCCGAAAAAGCGCACCGAACGTGCCCGGAAAGGCACGGCCGATCGCTGTGCGAAGAACCCAGCCCAGCGCGACAACAGCCGCGAGCGGGGCGGCGACGTAGAGGATAAAGCCCATCTCCGCGCTCCCTTACTTCGGGTGCCGGAGCCGCGGATTTGTCAGGATAGACATGACATCCGCAGTCAGGTTCAAAAGGATATAGGCAGCCGCGAAAATCAGGCAGCAGGCCTGAACGATCGGCATGTCACGGAATTTCACCGCGTCAACGAAAAGCTGCCCGACACCGGGATAGACGAAAACCACCTCGACCACCACGACGCCAGTGACGAGATAGGCGAGGTTGAGGGCGACAACATTGATGATCGGGGCCAGCGCGTTCGGCAAGGCGTGGCGAACGATGACCCGCCAGGGTGGCACCCCTTTCAGCCGCGCCATCTCGATATAGGGAGAGGCCAGGAGATTGATGATCGCCGCCCGTGTCATCCGCATCATATGCGCAGTGACCACCAACGTCAGCGTGAGCGCAGGCAGCATGGAACGATAAAGCCTTTCCGCGAAGCTGAGATCCGCGTTGATGTTCGAGATTGAAGGGAAAACCGGATAAACCACTGCCAGAAACAGGATCAGGATGTAGGAGACGAAGAATTCCGGGCTGGAAATCGACGAGAGCGTGAAGATATTGGCCAGCCGATCAAAGATGGATTCACGATAGAGCGCCGCAAGGACGCCGATTGTCAGCGCCAGCGGCACCGCAATGGCCGCCGCAACACCGGCAAGGAAGATGGTGTTGGAAAAGCGCGGCGCGATCTGATCGGCCACGGTGACCACCTCGCGATTGGCGGTGCCAAAATTGCCCGCGAAGGACAATTGCGCGAAACTGACCCCGAAATCGCCCTGCAGAACCCCGCCAAGCCAGCCGAAATACCGACTGAATGCGGACTGATCGAGCCCGAGATCGCGCCTGATGGCGGCGATGGCTTCGGGCGTTGCCCCCTGCCCCAGAATTTCCTGTGCGAAGTCGCCCGGCAGGGCCTCGATCGCGGTGAATATGATTATGGAAACGACCAGCAGGGTCAGAAGACCCAGCGCAAGACGCCTCCCGATGAGCGCGAAAATCGCTGCCACGGGCACTCTCTCCTGTTGTGGGCCGACGCTCTTTGATCCGGCGTCAGGCTCCTTTTCCGCACGGCACCGGCGATGCCGCATTGCGGGTCGAGCACTGCGGCATATCCATTGCGGGACGCACTTCGCTCGAGCAAGCCAAGGTTAGACGACACGAGACTGACAGGACAAGGTGCCAATTCCTGCCATTTTGGGCGCGATTGGCATTATGTCACGCATGCAGCGCTGATCGCACCGCCCAAGACATTGCAGGCCCGACAAATGATCACTTCATGCGAATCATGCGTCAAGGCAGCTGACGCGCGCCTATGCGGCCTTCTTTTCAAGCCGCTTTCGATGAAGGACCGGCTCTGTATAGCCGGATGGCTGCGCCGCGCCCTCGAAGACCAGATCGCATGCCGCCCTGAACGCGAAGCCGTCAAAGCCCGGTGCCATTAGCTGATAATCTGGGTCATCCGCGTTCTGCGCATCGACCTTGGCCGCCATCTTTTGCAGAGCGGCCATAACCTCATCCCGGCTGACAACGCCATGGTGCAGCCAGTTGGCGAGATGCTGGGATGAGATCCGGCAGGTCGCGCGATCCTCCATCAGGCCGACATCGTGAATGTCCGGAACTTTGGAACAGCCGACACCCTGGTCGACCCAGCGCACGACATAGCCGAGGATGCCCTGGGCATTGTTCTCGATCTCGGTGGCGATCTCCTCCGATGCCCAGTTATGGCCGCGCGCAACAGGAATGTTGAGAAGATCATCACGGGTTGCCCGCCGTCCGGCTGCGATCAGTTCCGCCTGCCGCGCCATCACATCCACCTTGTGATAATGTGTTGCGTGCAGCACCGCGCCGGTTGGCGACGGCACCCAGGCGCAATTCGCGCCCGCCATCGGATGGCTGATCTTCTGATCGAGCATATCGGCCATCAGATCGGGCATCGCCCACATCCCCTTGCCGATCTGTGCCCGCCCCGACAGGCCACATGCAAGGCCGGTATCCACGTTCCAGTCCTCGTAGGCACCGATCCATGCCTCGGCCTTCATGTCGGCCTTGCGGACCATGGGACCGGCCTGCATGGAGGTGTGAATTTCATCCCCCGTCCGGTCGAGGAAGCCGGTATTGATGAAGGCAACGCGGTGTTTTGCGGCGCGGATGCATTCCTTGAGGTTCAACGTCGTGCGCCGTTCCTCGTCCATGATGCCGATTTTCACCGTGTTGGCAGGCAGGCCGAGAATGTCCTCGACCACACCGAAAACCTCATCGGTAAAGGCGACCTCCGCCGGGCCGTGCATCTTGGGCTTTACCACATAGACCGAACCGGCCTGCGAATTGGCGCGGCGGCTTTTCAGATCGTGCAGCGCGCAAAGGACGGTGATCAGCGCATCCATCAGCCCCTCATAGGCCTCGTTGCCATCACGATCCAGAATGGCCGGATTGGTCATCAGATGGCCAACATTGCGCACCAGCATCAGCGAACGTCCGCGCAGCACTAGGTCACCGCCATCGGGCCGGGTATAGCTGCGGTCTGGGTTGAGCCTACGGGTTATTGTACGGCCGCCCTTCTCCAGCACCTCGGTCAGATCGCCTTTGTTCAGGCCAAGCCAATTGCGATAGGCGAGCGCCTTGTCCTCTGCATCCACGGCGGCAACGCTGTCCTCGCAATCCATGATGGTGGAGACGGCAGCCTCCATCACCACATCGGCGACGCCTGCCGGGTCCGTCGCACCGATCTGATGCGACCGGTCGATGCGGATATCGATATGCAGCGCATTGTTTTTCAGAAGGATCGACGTCGGAGCCGTTGATGAGCCAGCGAACCCGGCGAATTTTCCCCCATCAATCAACATCTTGTCGCCCGCAGTGGTCGCCGCGACCAGCATCGAGCCCCTGACAGAGTATCCCGTTGCGTCGGCGTGGGATGCGCCTTCCAGCGGTGCCACCTCATCCAGGAACGCCTTTGCCCGTGTAACAACCCGCGCGCCGCGCGCCGCATCGTACCCACCTGCCGGTGGCAGATCGCCCAGCGCGTCTGTGCCGTAGAGCGCATCATAGAGCGAGCCCCAGCGCGCATTCGCGGCATTCAGCGCATAGCGCGCATTCATCACCGGCACGACCAATTGCGGTCCGGGTGTGGTCGCGATGTCCGGGTCGACATTGGTGGTTTCGATGGTGAAATCCGGGCCGTCATCCAGAAGATAGCCAATCTCCCTCAGAAAGGCGCGATAGGCATCGGGGTCGTGGTCGGAATGCGCCTGATGCCAGGCATCGATCTTGCTCTGCAGATCCTCACGTATCGCCAGCAGCGCCCGGTTGCGCGGGCCGCATTCGTGGATCAGGCGGGACAGACCAGCCCAAAATGCATCCGGCGCGATGCCCGTGCCCGGCAACGCCTCGTCATGAATGAAATCGGCAAGAACACGGTCAACCGCCATGCCTTCGATTGCGATCCGATCGGTCATTGTCGTCTCCCGGGGTGTTCTTGATCAGTGTTCCACAGTCTTGGATACAAGCGGATACAGAGCAGAAGTTTCTAAATCAATATCCCAGTTTCCAATCGGAAACAGTCGCGCGCGCCAGAAGACGCTGTGAAGCTGATATCGGCACCTGATTTCACACAGAATCGTGGCCGAACAAGCGGCCGCGCCTTATTGTTGCGAATTTGACAACAATTCGTAGCCAAACATCTTCTTGATCCGCCCGTGCGCCGTACCGACCTCCTGCATAAGCAACCTTCGACAGGAGATATCCATGCGCCTCACACCCCTCGCTCTTGCCTTTGGCCTGATTGCCGCCCCCGCGCTGCAGGCTGCGGACACGTACAAGTTCGATCCGGGGCACACGCAGGTTCGTGCCTCATGGAACCATGCTGGCTATTCCAGCCAGTCGCTGCATTTTCGCACCGTCGAGGGTGACGCCGTCATCGACTTCGAGAACCCCGCCAATACCGAGCTGAACGTGACGATCCCCGTCCGCGGCATCGATACCGGTGTGGCAGCGTTCGACAAGCACCTCGCCAGTAGCGACTTCTTCGAGGCAGACAGCCATCCGACCGCTACCTTCGTATCGACTTCGGTCGAAAAGACCGGCGAGACCACGCTGAAGGTCACGGGCGATCTGACCATCAAGGACGTCACCAAGCCGGTGACGCTGGATGTCACGGTCAACGCGCAGGGCGAGCATCCGCTGGGCCAGTTCATTGATTTCTACAAGGGTGAATGGGTCGGCGTGACAGCGACCGGCACGATCCTGCGATCCGAATGGGGCCTCGGCTTTGGCGCACCGATCACTTCGGATGAGGTTGAACTGTTCATCTCCACCGAGATGAAGGCCGAAGGCTGATCCGCGGCCAAGCTTGCCCATCGGCACCGAAACCGGTGGGCACCGCCGACCCGGGCGCTATAGTCTGCCAGAATCCCCCGATGCTGGAGACATGAATGCACCCCGAAGATGCCACCCCGGATAATGGCCCCAAGACCGACCAGGCCATTCGCCTCGCCGACTACCAGCCCCCCGCCTGGATGGTGGAGGAAACGCGACTGGTCTTCGCGCTCGACCCGGCAGCGACAAAGGTGACGGCGACGATCCGCTTTCGGCGAAATGGTGCGGGGCCTGCCGATCTGCATCTCAACGGTCACTCGATGACGCTGATCTCCGCCCGTATCGACGGACAGGATGTCCCTGAGAGCGCGATGCGCCATGGTGATGAAAGCCTGACAATCGCCGCCAATGCCCTACCCGATGAGACGTTCGAGTGGACCTGCGTGACGGAGGTGAACCCGTCCGCCAACACGGCCCTCGAAGGGCTCTACATGTCGAACGGCATGTACTGCACCCAGTGCGAGGCGGAAGGGTTTCGCAAGATCACCTACTACCCCGACCGGCCCGACGTGATGGCATCTTTCTCGGTGCGGGTGGAGGGTGAGCTGCCCGTTCTCCTCTCCAATGGCAATCAGGCGGAGGCGGGTGACGGGTTCGCTGAATGGATCGACCCATGGCCAAAACCGTCCTACCTGTTCGCCCTCGTCGCCGGAGATCTCGTGTCCTTCGATGACAGTTTCACCACAATGTCGGGCCGCGACGTCGAATTGCGCATCTGGGTCCGACCGGGTGACGAGGACCGCTGCGCCTATGCCATGGATGCGCTGAAGCGCTCCATGCGCTGGGATGAGGCGGAATATGGCCGCGAATATGATCTGGACATCTTCCAGATCGTCGCCGTCGAGGATTTCAATATGGGCGCGATGGAGAATAAGGGGCTGAATGTCTTCAACTCCAAATACGTGCTCGCCAGCCCGGAAACCGCCACCGATCGCGATTTTGAGCTGATCGAGGCGATCATTGCCCACGAATACTTTCACAACTGGACCGGCAACCGCATCACCTGCCGCGACTGGTTCCAGCTTTGCCTGAAAGAGGGACTAACAGTCTTCCGCGATCAGCAGTTTTCCTCGGACATGCGTTCCGCCCCCGTGCACCGGATCAGCGAGGTGCAACAGCTTCGCGCGCGCCAGTTCCGCGAGGATGCGGGACCGCTGGCGCATCCCGTCAGGCCCGAAGAATACATTGAGATCAACAACTTCTACACCTCAACCGTCTATGAAAAAGGGGCGGAGGTTATCGGCATGCTCCGCCGCCTCGTGGGTGCCAAGGCGTATCGCGAGGCGCTCGACCTCTATTTCGGCCGCCATGACGGGCAGGCCTGCACCATCGAGGATTGGCTGAGGGTGTTCGAGGACGCCACCGGTCGTGACCTGACGCAGTTCGCGCAATGGTATTCGCAGGCAGGCACCCCGCGCGTCAGCGTGGAAGAGGCTTATGAGGACGGCACATACACCCTGACCCTGACGCAGGAGACACGTCCGACGCCCGGCCAGCCAGCCAAAGAGCCACAGGTCATCCCCTGCGCCTTTGGCCTGATTGCGCCGGACGGGCGGGAGATGACTGAGGGGATGCTGGAACTGACGCAAACCCGTCAAAGCTTTGCATTCGATCTGCCCGAACGCCCCGTGCCATCGCTTTTTCGCAACTTCTCCGCCCCAGTGATACTGGAGCGGGCGTCAGACGCTGCCGAACGGGCGTTCCTGATGGCCCATGACACCGATCCTTTCAACCGGTGGGAGGCTGGCCGCAGTTTTGCGCTCTCGATCGCGCTGCAAGTGGTGACGGATGCAGGCGCGCCGGTGCCGGCGGCATGGACCAATGCTGTCAGCACGATGATTGACGATGCTGGCCTTGACCCGGCTTTCCGCGCACTGGTGCTCGGCGTGCCCGGCCATGACGAGGTCGCCTCGCAGATCGCGGGATCGGGCGGCATTGTCGATCCCGATGCGATCCACCGCGCATTGACGACCATGGGCCGCGCACTGGCCGGGGCGCTTGCGGGACCGCTTGCGCGTCTTCATGCGGACATGGCCGTCCCCGGCATCTATGTGCCGGAGGCAGAACCGGCAGGCAGACGCAGCTTGCGCAACGCGGCGCTGGCGTTCCTCACAAAGGTCGATGGCGGCACCGCCGCCCGCGCGCAATTCGCTGCTGCCAGCGAACCGGAAGGCAACATGACCGAAAGCCTTGCGGCCCTGCGAGCCCTTGTTCATGAAGGCACAGCTTATGCCGCCGAGGCCCTTTCAGACTTTCGCGATCGCTGGCGCGATGACAGCCTCGTTATGGATAAATGGTACATCGTGCAGGCCACCAGCCCAGCCGCGGGCACGCTGGCGCAAGTCAGGACGCTGGCCGATGACCCGGCCTTTCCGTGGCAAAACCCGAATAAGTTCCGCTCGCTCATCGGGGCGTTTGCTGCCGCTAACCCGGTCGGTTTTCATGGGGCTGACGGCAGCGGATACCGGTTCTTTACCGACCGGCTCATTCGCATGGACGAAGCGAACCCCCAGACCGCTGCGCGGGTGGCAGGCGCGTTCGAGACTTGGGCGCGCTATGACGAAAACCGCCAGGCCCTGATGAAGGCCGAGATGCAGCGCATCATGGCCCATGAAAAGCTGTCCAAGGACATGGGAGAGATCGTCGGGCGTATCCTCGCCGCCTGACCGCGCACGACGGGAGCCACGCAAATGAAAATCGAACCCTTCGCCGTCGAAATGTGGATGAATGAATGGGAGACGAAATGCGAGCTGAACCTCGCAGAAACCTGCGTTGAAAGCCTGACCATCGCGCAGTTGCTGGAACTTGCGGGGCGCAACAGCGATGATCTGTCAGAACTGCTGTCGATGAAGATGACCTATGGCGCGATCCGGGGGTCGGCGCGGTTGCTGACCGCCATCGGGGCGCTTTACGAGCGGCAGCGCGATGCGAACCTCATCGTCACCCATGGGACCATCGGTGCGAATATGCTGGTCCACAAGGCGATGGTCAGCCGGGGCGACCGGGTCGTGGCAATTGTTCCGACCTATCAGCAGCATTATTCGATCCCCGCCAGCATCGGCGCTGATGTGCACCAGCTGAAATTGCGTGCGGAGAATGATTTCCTGCCCGATCTCGATGCCCTGCGCGCCCTGGTCACGCCAAAAACAAAGCTGATCGCGATGAACAATCCCAACAACCCCACCGGGGCCCTGATGGACCGCCCGGTGTTGGAGGAGGTCGCCGCGATTGCCCGCAACGTCGGCGCATGGATCCTCTGCGACGAGGTTTATCGCGGCATCGATCAGGCGGGGGGCGGGACAACGGCCTCCATCGCCGATATCTACGAAAAGGGGATCTCCACCGCCAGCATGTCCAAGGCGTTCTCGCTTGCCGGGTTGCGGCTCGGCTGGATTGCGGCCCCGGCAGAAGTGATTGAGGCGGTCGCGATCCACCGCGACTATGACACCATTGCCGTCGGCATGATCGATGACCATTTCGCCGCATTGGCACTGGAGCATGGCGACCGCGTGCTGGCGCGCAGCCGGTCGATCACGCGGGGCAATGTGCAGATTCTGGCAGAATGGATCGGGCAGCAGCCGCGCCTGTCATGGGTCAAGCCGAAATCCGGCACGACGACCCTGCTCGGCTACGATCTGCCGCTTGCGTCACGCGATCTTTGCGTGCAGATCTTGCAGGAAACCGGTGTGATGTTCACGCCCGGATCAGCCTTCGACATGGAAGGCTATCTACGCATCGGCTTTGCCAACAATCCGGCGATCCTGAAAGAGGGGCTGGCGCGCGTTTCCGACTTTCTGGCAGCGCGGGCCTGACCCCGCTCAGCCGTTCTGCACCCTGCGGCGCGCCTTCTGCATCTCCTGATCGGAGACATGCAACAGCGATCCGAACTGGCGCATCAGGGCGTTTTCCTCATCATCGCGCGCACCATCGGCGAGGACAACGGACCACAGCTCCTCCAGCAATGCGGCGCGGTCTTCATGGGCATAGGCCCCTTTGACCAGCTTGGTGAACTGGTGATGGTCGAGCGCCTCGGCCTCCGCCCGCTCACCCTCTGCCAACACCGCCGCGCCGTCACCGAAACGGGCGTCAAGTGCGGCTTCGATCCGGGCGCGTTCCTCCGCATCGAAATCGCCATCGGCACGGGCCAGACGCACCATCAGCGCGGCCATGGCCACGGCGACCGGGTCATGGGTCGAGGTCTCGACCGCCTCCGCTTCAAACAGCTTCGCCAGCTTTCCGAAAATGCCGCTCATGCGCTTTGCCTCATCAGTCTGTCCGCTTCCTCGAACAGGGTCGCGTGATGGGCGGCGATCCGGTCCGGGTCTTCCCCATACCCGCCGCCGAGCACGCCGACAACCGGCACATCCAGCCAACCTGCCCACGCCAATGCGCGCCGGTCCCGTTGGCGCAGCCCTTCGGGCGTCAGACCCAGACGGCCGAGCCGGTCAGTGGCCAGCACATCAACCCCGGCATTGTAAAAGATCAGATCAGGATGGAACGAGGCCTCAGCTACCTTAAGCACCTCGTCCAGCATGGCCAGATATGCTGCGTCCCCGGTACCATCGGCAAGGGGTATGTCGAGATCGGACTGCACCTTGACAGCCGGATAGTTGCGCGCGCCGTGAACTGAAACAGTAAAGACGCGGGGATCATTGGAGAAGATATCGGCGGTCCCGTCCCCCTGATGCACATCAAGGTCGAGGATCAGCACCCGGCCAATCACGCCCTCCGCCAGCAGCGTCGCTGCCGCCACGGCCACATCGTTGAAGACACAATAGCCTGCGCCGCCGCCCCGTGCCGCATGATGCGATCCCCCCGCCGCGTTGCAGGCCACCCCGTGTTCCAGCGCCAGACGCGCTGCCAGCGTCGTGCCCGCCGCGGACAGGCGCACCCGGCGGGTCATCGCGTCGGATGGCGGCAGGCCGATCCGTTTCACCTCCTCGGTCGTCATCCGGCCATGGAAGACGCGATCGACATAGCCCGGCTCATGGGCGAGCATGATGGTCTCGGCCCCGGCCTCCACCGGCGCGAAGAACCCGCCGGGCGGGGCCAGGCCGCGCACCGCCAGATGCTGGCGCAGATAGCCGTATTTGGACATGGGAAAGCGGTGCCCCGGTTTCAGCGACACCTCATATTGGGGGTGATAGACGACGGGCAGGCGCATCTGCTCAGACCGCCAGAACGCGGGCGACAATGGCCGCTGCCTTGCGTCGGGCAGCACGCAGCCGTGCCTCCAGCGCCCCAAAATCCGGCTCATGCGCGATTCGGGCCAGCGCGGCTTTCAGACCCTGCCCGGCACCCTTCGCCCGAAAGGCACCATCCAGCGCCATGCGCTCCGCCTGCTGCAATAGGCTTTGAAGGCGATAGGCGTCGATCAGCGCCGCTGTATCCGCCCTGTCCAGCACGCCGGCATCCGCCAGACGGTCCAGCATCAAGGTCGGGCGCGTGGTACCCGTCAGCGCTGCTTCCAATGTCCTGCCCTGGGCCACAAACTCGATATCCATCAGCCCACCATCGCCGTGTTTCAGCGACCACAGCTCATCACGCACCGTCCGGTGCGCCTCGATCAGTTTGCCGCGCATCTCTGCCACATCCCTGCGGGTCTTGGCCCCGTCGCGCGGGGCCGACAGGGCGTCGACCATCACCGCGTCAATGTCAGCGCAAAGGCTGGCATCACCCGCAACGGGCTGGGCGCGGGTCAGGGCCATATGCTCCCACGTCCATGCCTCGTTTGCCTGATACTGGCGAAAACTGTCGAGACTGACCGCGACCGGCCCCTGCCCGCCAGAGGGGCGCAGACGCATATCAACCTCGTATAACGATCCTTCTGCCGTCTGCGCGGTCAGGGCGGAGACGAGCATCTTCGTCAGACGTGCGTAATATGTGGAAATCGTCAAAGGTTTCTCACCCTCTGACGCCTCGGCCCCGCCCGCATCATAGACAACGATCAAGTCAAGATCGGAGGTCGCCGTCATCTCCCGGCTGCCAAGCTTGCCCATGCCGATGACCGCCGCTCCACGACCCGGCGATGGCCCGTGGCGCCGGGCAAACTCCGCCTCTACCACCGGCATCAGGGCGCGCAGACCGGTCGCAGCGATGTCGGAGAACCCCTGCCCAGCACCCTCATCATCAGTCAGGCCGCGCAGGACATGGACGCCGATACGAAACCAGTGATCCTTGGCCCAGCGGCGCATCGTGTCGAGCGCACGTTCATAATCATCAACCCCGTCCAGCAGCGCGGCAAGCTCCGCCGTCAACGCGTCCTGATCTGGCAGCGGCGCAAAGAAGCTGCGATCCAGCACCGCATCCAGGACCCCCGCATTGCGACCGAGGTAATGGGCCAGACGCGGGGCGGCAGCACAGATCTCAGACAGAAGATCCAGAAGCTGCAGATTGGCCTCGAACAGCGAGAACAGCTGCACGCCCGCCGGCAACCCGGTCAGAAAACGGTCGAACTGGATCACAGCATCGTCGGGATCACCGGCGGTGGACAGTTTCTGTAGGATGACCGGCGCGAGCGCCGCAAACTTGCGCCGCGCCCGCGTATCACGTGTTGCCGCGACACCGCCATCGGCCCAGCGGTCAGCCAGTGCGCGCACCATGTCCGGCCGCTGAAACCCGAGATCATCGAAATTGGTTTCAGCCTTCGCCCCTGCCCGCGATTTCAGCCTGCCGAAGAAACCCTGCACCCGCTCGCGCACGTCTTTCAGGCGGGCGGCGACCTCTGCTTCCATCGCCCCGCGATCCGCCCAGCCGCCAAGGGCAGCGACCTGATCGCGGGCCTCGGCCGCGAGTGGCATATCGTGGGTCTGCGCATCGTCGATCATCTGGAACCGATGCTCCAATGTCCGGTGCGCAACATAGGCATTAGTCAGCATTTCTTCGGTTTCCACGTCAATCTTGCCGGCCCGGGCAAGCGCGCCCAGGGCATCCACGGTGCGGTGGCGGCGCAAGGTCGGGTCACGGCCACCAAAGGCGAGCTGCTGGGTCTGCGCGAAGAACTCGATCTCGCGAATACCGCCGGGACCAAGTTTGAGGTTGTAGCCCGGCAGATCGCCGATGGATCGCAAGCCCTGCGCATCGCGGATCTTGGCGCGAATGTCATTGATGTCTTCAAGCGCCGCGAAATCAAGGCTTCGCCGCCAGATGAACGGCGCGATATCGTCCAGAAATGTCGTGCCCGCACTGATATTACCGGCGACCGGGCGCGCCTTGATCAACGCCGCGCGTTCCCATGTCCGCCCGATGCTTTCATAGTACCGCTCCGCCGCGTCCATGGACATGCAGATCGGCGTCACCGATGGGTTGGGGCGCAGGCGCAGATCGACGCGAAAGACATAGCCGTCGCCGGTGATCTCCGAGAGCAGTTTCACGGCCCGCTGCGCCAGTTTGGTCCAGCGCGGCCGCGCCTCCATCACCTCGTCCTCACTATACGAATCATCATTGTGGAGGAGGATGACATCGATGTCGGAGGAATAGTTCAGCTCCCGCGCACCGCCCTTGCCCATCGCGAGCACGACGAGACCCGCTTGCGCCGGTGTCATGCCCGCCAGAGGTCCAGATGTTTCCGTAGCGAAGGCCGTTTCGAAAGCCAGCGTGGTCGCATGATCGGCCAGATCCGACAACGCGGCCGTGACCTCCGCCAGCGACCAGACGCCACCGAGATCGGCCAGCGCGATGAGGAGCGCCGCACGCCGTTTCATCAGGCGGAGCGCGATCGCCCGCCCGCGCATCCCTTGCGATGCCGCAGCCTCCGCCAGCAGCGCTGCGAAAGCTGCCTGCGGGTCCTCGCCCATCACCTGATCGAGCCAGTCAGCCTCCTGCTCGATCAGGGAGGCGATATAGGGGCTCGATCCTGCTGCACCTTTGATGAGATCGGCGAAGGCCCCGACAGCGCCCAGCTTTTCGACCGCTGCCGCGCCCCGCTCGGCCTGATGGGCGCGAGGCGCACCATTGATCAGGGCGGCGAAGCCCGTCACGCGCCCGAGAAGACCGGGCGGCGTTTTTCAAGAAAGGCCAGAACCCCTTCCTGAAAATCCTGGGAGGAACCAAGGCGGCCCTGCTCCTCAGCCTCCAACGCCAGTTGATCCTCGTAGGACTGGTCGAGGCTGCGGCGCATGACCTTGCGGATCGCGCCATAGGCGCGGGTCGGACCTGAGGCGAGGCGCAGTGCCAGGTCGCGGCTGCGCGCGGCCAGTTCCGCATCCGCCACCACCTCCCAGATCAGGCCCCAGTCGGCGGCCTGCTGCGCCTTGACCGGTTCCGCCAGCAACGCCATGCCCATGGCCCGCGCCATGCCGACCTTGCGCGGCAATAACCATGTACCGCCTGCGTCGGGGATCAGGCCGATGCGGGCGAACGCCTCCAGAAAATAGGCCGACTGCCCGGCGATGACGATGTCGCAGGACAGCGCGATATTGGCCCCTGCCCCCGCCGCCGGTCCGTTCACCGCGCAAATGATCGGCACCGGGCTGTCGGCGATGGCGGTCAGAATGGGATTGTATTCCTCTCGCAGAACCCGCTCGAGATCGATATCCTTCGCGCTTTTGGCACCGCCAAGGTCCTGCCCGGAACAAAAGCCGCGCCCGGCACCGGTCAGAATGATGACGCGCGCCTCAGCCCCTGCCGAAGTGATGGCATGGGCGAGCTCGGCCCGCATCTGTGTCGTCATGCCATTCAGATTATCGGGTCGATGCAGGGTGATCGTGGCCACATTTTCATCGAGCACGTACAGGATGTCTTGATATTTCACTTAAACTCTCCGCCTGGGTTCGCGCCGATCATAATCCGATCAGCCGCGCTGCCAAGCACCGATGGTGACGGAGGCGGATCAGGGCCGCGACAAATGAAGGTTCAAGTTGAAACGGCACAAGGCGAGGCCCGCTCCCAAGCAGGGCCCCACCTGAACCATAACGCCCCACACACGGTTCGCATCCCCAACAAAGGGTTGAAACCAGGGACGCAAAGCCAGCACACTCCGACAAACAACACATTCTCGCGGAGGTTACGCACTCAAGGCTCCGCACAACTCACACACACACACTAACAACTCACTCAACGCTTACGCAGCTCCGTTACCCACATCTCGCAGCTCACATACGCGCTGCACCCCACTCAACTCATCCCCGGCGCACCTGCCGGGTATCGAACCTTTAACCGTCTGCTCCACCCCTGAAGCTAACCGCGTCCGGTTCTTATTCACTGATCAGCAATATCCGTGCCAAAACTAAGGCGTCATGGCGGCAAACTGTGGCACGACGTATTTTTCCGGTTTCGACCGCAAAACTGTTTCGGACAGAGACAGATGTCGTGCCAAGCGGGGACATCCGATACGATCATATGCTGTTAAAACTCACCGCCTCTGCAACCGGAGGTATCGCGCACCGGAGTATATGCCCGGTCAACGACAACGTTTACGTCAAAACAAGCTGGAGTTGTTTCGTGTCGATGCGATCTGTTCAGGATCGGGACATCAGTCCCGCGTCAGCTCCGCAATCCGGCGCTGCTCCTCTGGTGTCAGGGCATTGGGGGCGACCGTCACTGCATTTCGCTGGCGGCGCACGAAGATGAACGCGCCGATGCCACCGACGATCAACAACACCGGCCCTGCCAGCCAGATGATCAGGTTACTGCCGCTCATCCTTGGGTTCAGGAGCACGAAATCGCCGTAGCGGTCGACAATATAGTCAATGGCTTCCTCGTCGCTGTCACCAGCCACCATCCGCTCGCGCACAAGAAGTCGCAGATCGCGTGCCAGCTGTGCGTTGCTGTCATCGATGCTCTCATTGCGGCACACAAGGCAGCGCAGGTCCTTGGACAGGGCACGGGCGCGCTGCTCCAACGCAGGATCATCGAGGATCTCGTCCGGCTGCACCGCGAAGACCGGTGCGGTGCCGAGCGAGAGAAGGACCGTGCAGAGAAACAAAAGATAGCGCATATCCGATCACTCCGCCGGGGTTGCCACGGCGCCGGGCGGGCGAGCCGCCTTGCGCCGCGCAACAGCGCCGACCCGGTACCGCCGGTCGGTGAGGCTGACGAGACCGCCAAGGGCCATGATGATGGAGCCGAGCCAGATCCAGTTCGCAAAGGGTTTTACGTAGGAACGCACCGCCCAGCTCGCGCCCCCATCAGCGGGGTCACCCAGCACCACGTAAATGTCGCGTGTGATGCCGGAACTGATACCTGCTTCGGTGGTTGGCGTGCGTTGTACCGGATAGAAGCGCTTTTCCGGGAAGACGACTGAATCCGGTTTGCCGTCCTTGGTCACAGAGAACCGACCGATATCCGACTGGTAGTTCGGCCCCGGTATCGCACGTACGCCGTCGAAGGTAATCTCATAGCCACCGATTTCGATCACGTCGCCGACGGAGGCGAGGCGGATATCCTCCACCTTCCAGGCGCTGACAGCGGCGATGCCGAAGATCGTCGCGCCAAAACCGGAATGGGCAATGGCCTTGCCCCAGTCGGCGCGGGGCAGATTGACCAGACGGCGCAGTGTCTCCTGCATCGGCGCCTTGCCGAGTTTGGAGCGGTCCGCAAGCTCAGCGATGACACCGAAGATGACCCAGGCCGCCAGCGCGATGCCGATCGGGGCAAAGAATGACCGCCCGGTCTGCAACGCCCACAGAAGGCAGAAAACGAGGAAAACGGCGATGGCCGCCAGCAGCAGTTTTTTGCCCGCCTTGCCAAGATCACCCCGCTTCCACGGCAGCATGGAACCGAAAGGCAGTGCAATCGCCAGAAGGATCATGAAGGGCGTGAAGCTCATATCAAAGAACGGCGCGCCGACCGAAATTTTCGTGCCGTCAAACATCTCGCGGAAAAGCGGCGCAAGGGTGCCGAGGAATACAACCGCGCAGGAGACCGACAGGAGGAGGTTGTTGAGGATCAACCCGCCCTCCCGGCTGACCGGCGCGAAGGCCCCTTCGGCCCGCATCTGCGGTGCCCGCCACGCATAGAGCGCGAGCCCCCCGCCGATGGAGACGACGAGCATCCAGAGGATAAACACCCCACGCGTCGGGTCCGAGGCGAAGGCATGCACGGATGTGATGACCCCGGAGCGGACGATAAAGGTGCCGATCAGGCTGAGCGAGAAGGCGAAGATCGCCAGCAGGATCGTCCAGCTTTTCAGCGTCGCGCGTTTCTCGACCACGATGGCCGAATGCAGAAGCGCCGCCGAGATCAGCCAGGGCATGAAGGAGGCGTTCTCCACCGGGTCCCAGAACCACCAGCCGCCCCAGCCAAGCTCATAATAGGCCCACCAGGAGCCGAGCGCGATGCCGATGGTCAGCGAGACCCAGGCGACCAGCGTCCAGGGCCGCACCCAGCGCGCCCAGGCGGCATCGACGCGCCCCTCGATCAGGGCGGCGATGGCGAAGGAATAGGACATCGAGAGGCCGACATAGCCGAAATAGAGGAAGGGCGGGTGGAAGGCCAAACCGGGGTCCTGCAGGAGCGGGTTGAGGTCATTGCCATCGGGCGGCGCGGGGAAGAGCCGCCAGAACGGATTGGACGTCCAGAGGATGAAGGCAAGGAACGCCGCGCCGATCATACCCTGCACCGCCAGCGCACGCGCCTTCAGCCCCGGCGGCAGGTTGCCGCCAAAGGCCGCGACCATCGCGCCGAACATCGCCAGAATGAGGACCCAGAGGAGCATAGAGCCTTCGTGGTTCCCCCAGACGCCCGCGACCTTGTAGAGCATAGGTTTGAGCGAGTTCGAATTCGCCGCCACCAGCCGGACCGAAAAGTCGGAAACGACGAAAGAATAGGTCAGCGCCGCGAATGCCACCGACAATGCGCCGAACTGCAACAGCGCGGCAGGCGAGCCGACGCGCATCCAGTCGATCCACCCTTTCTGCGCGCCGATCAGCGGCACGGTCGATTGCCCGAGAGCAATGACAAAGGCAACGATGACGGCGAAATGACCGAGCTCTGCAATCATGGCTGGGCAGCTCCACTGGTTAACCTGCTTGTAACATACCGCGCCTGCCCGTCCGGGCAATGTGCGGATGCGCGCGGGGCGATCAGCTTTCCGGAGGGTGGCGGGCCCTGCCGTTCAGATATCAGCGGTCCCACGCATGACGATGACGCCGCTGCCGCCAACTTTCACACCGGTGATGTCTTCGGGATTTCCCAGTACCTCCACCGCCGCCCGGCCGGGGCGGCCAATGCCATGGCCCTGTTCGGCGATGAATGTCCGCCCAACCGCACCCTTGGCGAACAGCCATGCGGCCATGCAGCCGGTTGCCGATCCGGTAAACGGGTCCTCCGGCGGGAAAGGCGGCGGCAAGAGGAGGCGCGCAAATGTATCGCCCTCAGCGACCCCTTCGGTGATGCAGAGGAAGGGTTCCATGAAATCCGCGTCGAGGTCCACCTTCAGCGCCACCAGCGCGTCCGCATCCAGCCGGGCGGCGCGCATCGCCTCCATCGTCGCGATGCGGGTGATGCAGAAGGGCGAGCCGGTGGTGACGGTCTGCGGCGCGCCGATGATATCCGCCGCCGTCAGCCCATAAAGCGCGGCGATATCGCCCGGATCGTATTCGCGCCCAAATTCGGGGCGGAGCTGCGTCATTGTGATCACGGGGCGGCCATCGTTTGGCGTGACGTCAATTCCGATCACCCCGGCCCCCACCTCCAGCGTGAAGGAGGACGGGACAGCGACCAGATCACGGTCGATCATCGCGGTGACTGTCGCCACCGTCGGGTGGCCCGCCATCAGGATCTCACCCGTGGGCATGTAGTAGCGCGCGCCGAAATCGGCCTTGTCAGAGGTGACGACAAAGGCGCATTCCACCAGCCCCGTCTCGCGGGTGAAGGCGATCCTGTCTTCGACGCTCAGATCATCAGCATCGAACACGACCGCACAGGGATTGCCGCCATAGCGCATGGTGGAGAAAGCATCGACCCAGAGGACGGGTTTCACGAGCTCGTATCGGCAGCGGCGTCGCGTTTCTTATCGAGATGCAGGTCGTCAATCTCGGCAGGCATGTATTTCTCGTCATGCTTGGCCAGAACCTCTTCGGCGATGAAAACACCATCGACGACGCGGCCATCGGCAACTGCACCCTGCCCCGCCTTGATCAAATCGGGCAGAACGCCTTCGAAACGCACTTCGATCTCGGTCTCGAAATCGGTAACACGGAAGACATTCATCGCACCTTTCTGCAAGGACCCCTCAACCACCATGCCGCCAATGCGCAACCGTTCATTCGGCCCGCGCGGGTCGGCGGCAAGCTCTGTCGGTGTGACGAAAAAGGCAATGCTGTCCTGAAATGCGACAGAGACCAGCGTTGCCGCCGCAGCCATCAGCGCACCGCCGACCGCGATCAGCGCCATGCGCCGTTTCTTACGGGTTAATGCCATCCTACACTACCTCTTCCGTCTGGCTCCTCACATCCCCGCGCCGGGCGAGGAGAGCCGCGTTCACTTCTGCGCCAAAAATAAGCACAGCGCCCGTCAGATAAAAGAACAATAGTGTCACAATCACCCCCGCAAAGGCCCCGTAGGTGATGGTGTAGCTGGGGGCAAAGGCCAGATAGATGGAAAATAGCGATGCGCCGATAAGCCATAGCACGGTCGAGACCGCAATGCCGGGCAGCACATGTTTCGCCTTTGGGGCGCGGCTCGGCAAAAACCGGTTGAGCGCAAATAGAAACAGCGCAAACCCCAACAGCCCAACGCCATAGCGCAGGTAGTTCAGCGCGAACGGCACCTGCAACCCCATCAAATCCTCGAAAAGCCGCATCGCCAACGGGGCCAGAATGATCAGGAACCCGAGAACAGTGAAGGTGATGCTCGCCAGAACCACGAAACCCAGTGCGAACAGGCGGCGGCGGATGAAATGGCGGGGCTTGGGTGCCTCATAGGCACGGTCGAAGGCGACACGGATGGCCTCCACCGCGTTGGAGGCGACCCAGATCGCCCCGACCCCGGACAGGGTCAGAACGCCACCGCGGCTCCTGCCGATGACCTCGTCAAGGACCGGCAGCAATGTTTTGGAGATATGCTCCGGTGCCACCGCGACCAGCGCATCGAACACGGCGCGGCTGTCCTCCGGTCCGATCAGGATACCGGTCAGGGCGGAAAAGAAGATCGCGAAAGGAAAGATCGACAGAAAAGTCGAAAATGCAATGAACCCGGCCATCGCAGTGCCGTCATCGTGTTCGAACCTGTCATAGGCCGCGACCGCGATGCGCCAGATGCCTTGCACGCGCGAGAGAGCCGAGTTCGCTTTCATATCGCCCTCCCCCCTCTTTCTCAGACGAGACAATAGTTTAGGGGAAGAGGGGCGCAGCCTCCAGTCCCATCTCCTCAGGCAGACCGAGCGCGATATTGGCGCATTGGATCGCCTGGCCAGATGCGCCTTTGACCAGGTTGTCGAGCACGGAGACGATGATCGAACGACCCGGCTGGCGATCGGCGAAGACGGCGATCCTGTTCAGGTTCGACCCGCGCACATGCCGTGTCTCGGGCGCCGCCGCGCCAAAAGGCAGCACCTGGACGAAGGGTTCACCCGCAAAGCGGGCGGCAAGGGTCTTGTGCACGACCTCCGCCTCGCCATGAACGTAGATGGTGGCGAGGATGCCCCTATTCATCGGCAGAAGATGTGGTGTGAAGCTGGCGCGCACCTCGCGGCCAGCGGCCCTGGAAAATTCCTGATCGAACTCGGCGGTATGGCGGTGCTTGGCGATGTTATAGGCATCGACACCCTCGGTAACCTCCGAAAACAACTTGCGCTCTGAGGCCGAGCGCCCGGCACCGGTGATGCCGGTCTTGCTGTCGATAATGATATGGTCGGGGTCGATCACCCCCGCCTCCAACAGCGGAACAACGGGCAGGAGCGCATTGACCGCGAAACAGCCCGTACCGGCGATGATCCGCGCCGATTTCATCTCTTCGCGGTAAAACTCGGGCACGCCGTAGACCGCGATCTTCTGCAATTCGGGGGCAAGATGTTCGTGCCCGTACCATTTTTCATACTCCGCCAGATCGCGCAGCCGGAAATCGGCGGAGACATCCACGACTTTCAGCCGCTCAGGCACTTTCAGTACAACTTGCTGCGCAGCGGCGTGAGGCATGGCGCAGAACACGAGGTCGACCGCGTCCCAGTCCATGTCGTCGAGCTTTATCAGATCAGGCAAAGTCAGATGGGCAAGATGCGGGAAGACCTCCGCCATCTTCATCCCGGCCTTTCGGTCCGCCGTCAGCGCGGCAATCTCCAGCGCCGGATGGGTGTGGATCAGGCGCACGAGTTCGGCACCGGTATAGCCGGAGGCACCGAGGATGGCGGTTCTGTAGATCTTGGTCATGGAATGTCTCACGCTTGTCTGCGGCACCTCTTAGCGATGCGGCAGGAATTTCACCAGTCGGGTCAGGCAGCGCGGTCCTGTCGTCGGTCTTCGGCGTGAACGCGGTCGGCAAACAGCGGATCGAAATCCTTGCCATATCCGAGCGAAGGTAATGGCGCGGGCGACAGGGCATAGGTCGCATCGCGCAGATAATCCATCATCGCAGCGGGGTCGGAGGCGCGCGCCGTAATCTCCGCCATGGGAAGCGGCATGCCGATGGTGGCCCCGATCTGACCACCCACCCGGCGCCCGAATTCCTTGATCAGAAGGGCAACGCGCAGGGTCGAATGGACATGGCTCGCCAGCTGGAACATCCGGCTGTTGGCACCGTGAAAGAAGACCGGCACGACGGTGGCACCAGACCGCGCCACCAGCCGGGCAGTAAATGTGCGCCAGGCAGGGTCCATCGCGGTGCCGAAGGGTTTGCGCGCCGTCGAAACGGTGCCGCCCGGAAAGACCCCGACCGTACCCCCGTCTTTCAGAAAGCGCAGCGCCTCGTTCCGTGTACTCAGATTGGTGCGCCGCGATCCCTTCGTGTCCTCGAAGCTGATCGGCAGGATGATGCGGCTCAGCTCCTCCGAGCGGTGGAAGACATTGTTGGCAACGATGCGAAAATCGCCGCGCGTCGCGCTGAGTATCCGACCCATCGCCATCCCGTCGAGAATGCCGAACGGGTGATTGGCCACTACGATCAGCGGCCCCTCCTTGGGAATATTGGCCAGCCCCTCAGCCCCGGTATCCACCGTAAGGCCATACCGCTCCGTCATCACTTCCCAGAAATCGCGACCTGCGGAGACCTCTTTTTCATATCCCAACGCCATGCGAATCAGCCGCGGGCGCCCGGTCAGGTTCTCAATCGAACGGATCACGGCCTTGCCCACGCGCGTCTGTGCGCTGAACGCATAGGATATTTCGCGAGGTGTCGAACCGGACGACATTCGGGATCACTCCTCCCACAGGGTCATTCGTGGCAACTTATAGGGTTATTCCCCTGCCGCCGGGCAATTATTTTTCTCGAAAAATTTCAGGTTGTGACTTTTTTTCATAGCTCGAAAATTCTGCCGGGTCGCAGCAGACAGCGAAAAATTCACCACCGCCCCATCCGCATGCCGCCCTGCGTCCTCACATTCGGCACGCCACGGCGTGCAACGCTGGGTACGCAGGGGGTGAGTTCCTGCGACGATAATATATACTCGGCAATGTCCGGTGTCCTGTCATTCACGCGACCGGGCCGATGGTGGTTTTGCGGGACTTTGCTGCCGTTCGTTTAGCGTTCAAATCCATCCAAAATTGGTGTTCGAACATTGTAGCGTGAGGTTGGGTAAAGTACTCGCAGGCGTTCGGCTTCTGCCCAGGTTTCGTCCCAGCCCGCTTGTTCTGTGATCCTTTCGTCCAACCCTTCCTGCTCTTGTTTCGTTACACACCATATTGGGACTTCCGAACCTGCGCTTTCAACGTAGGCCTCTATGAAGTGGAAAAACCATCCGGCGTCCATGCCCATAGAAGCGCCTTCCTCTGGCATTACAAGCCCCCATGGAAACGTTGGCCCGAACCCTTCTTTGCAGTAAGCAATTCCTATGTTGGCGCGCGTCTCTTCCAAGACGATCCAACAGAGATGCTGTTCGTCTACGTCTCCATAGTCCCAATCCAAAAGAATAGGTTTTGGGGGTATGAGCAAACTGCGGATATGCTCAATCGCCCGTTTATTGGACACGAGCAGAAGTTCTTGCTCGATCAAGTTGGTTATCTCGGTTTGTTCGATCATGCTGAAATGGTGTCACCTGCTTAATCGATATTCAAGCCGCACCTAATACCAGCGCTCGCACCGGCTGACTCATTTTTGAGATTCCGCTCACGCATAAAGTCTGAATCTATGTGTTGAACCAGCGATGGAGATTCAGCATGGGCGCTGCGATCAGGCTACGAACGGATTATGATGGCGCTCGTCTGCGGGATCTTGCGAAGCGAAGTCGAGACGGCGCGCAAGCGCGACGGCTTCTGGCTTTGGCGGAGATTTATGATGGTCGCCGGCGCAGTGACGCTGCGCGCTTGACGGGCGTCGGCCTTCAGATCATTCGCGACTGGGTGCTGCGGTTTAACGCAGAGGGGCCGAACGGGCTGGTCAATCGTAAAGGGTCTGGGCCGCCATCACGCCTGACCGACGAGCAAAGGGCAAAGTTGCGAACAGCGGTCGAAGACGGGCCGAAGCCGTATCTCGACGGCGTGGTCAGGTGGCGTCTGGTCGACCTCGTCCAGTGGGCGCGCGAAGAGTTCGGCGTCAGCGTCAGCCGCCAGACGATGGGACGGGAGCTTCGCACCATGGGCTTTCGCCGCCTCTCAGCCCGCCCTCAGCACTATGCACAGCACCCCGAAGCCATCGAGGCATTCAAAAAAACTTCGCCGATCTGGTCACTGCCATCCGCATAGAACAGGGCTGGCCGCCCCTGGAGATCTGGTTCCAGGACGAAGCCAGGATCGGTCAGAAGAACAAGATCACACGCAGATGGGCCAAGCGCGGAACCCGCCCTCGCGCGCCTCACGACCAGCGCACCAAATCGGCCTATATCTTTGGCGCAATCTGCCCTGCCGAGGGAAAAGGTGCCGGGCTCGTCATGCCTTGGGCTGACACCCACGCCATGGGCGAGCATCTGAAGCTGATCAGCGCCGAAGTAGCGCCAGGTGCTCATGCCGTCCTCATCGTCGATCAAGCCGGCTGGCACATGTCGCCTAAACTCGACGTTCCAGAGAACATCACCATCGTCCCCCTTCCGCCAAGGTCGCCTGAATTGAATCCTGTAGAGAACATCTGGCAGTTCATCCGCCAGAACTGGCTCTCGAACCGCGTCTTCAAATCCTACGACGATATTGTCGCGCACTGTTGCGAGAGCTGGAACAAACTCATCGACCAGCCGTGGCGTATCAGATCAATCGGACATCAGGATTGGGCTCATGGGTTCTGATTTGTGAGCGCTGGTATAAAGGCCTTGAGGTGGAGGTAATTATGGGCTCGTAGCTGCCATCCGGAAGCCGTCCCGGCAACCGCAACATCGGCGGTCAACCCCAACTGTTATTCTCACAAAAAAAGGCCCGCCGAAGCGAGCCCTTTCTGGTCGGTTGCAACAGCGCTCAGCGCTTCGAGAACTGGAAGCTCCGGCGGGCCTTGCGCTTGCCGTATTTCTTACGCTCGACCACACGGCTGTCGCGGGTCAGGAAGCCTGCAGCCTTCAGCGGGGCACGCAGGGTCGGATCGTAAAGCGTCAGCGCCTTGGAAATGCCATGCTTCACCGCACCGGCCTGGCCGGAGAGGCCACCGCCCTTGACCGTTGCCATCACGTCAAACTGGCCTTCGACATTGGCCACTTCGAACGCCTGGTTCAGAACCATGCGCAGCACCGGGCGGGCAAAATACACTTCCAGCTCACGACCATTGACCGTGACCTTGCCGGAACCGGGCTTGACCCAAACACGGGCAATAGCGTCCTTACGTTTGCCGGTGGCGTAGGAGCGGCCAAGCTCGTCACGCACAGGCTCGCGCACCACGACCTCTTCGACGGCTTCAGCCAGTTCGACCCCGGCCCCTTCGACAGCGTCTTTCAGGTCGTCGAGCGATTTGATTTCTTCAGCCATGATCATGCGCTCCGCGTATTCTTGGGATTCATCGAGCGAACGTCGAGCACTTCGGGCTTTTGTGCCTCATGCTCATGTTCAGTGCCCGCATAGACGCGCAAATGCGTCATCTGCTGGCGGCTAAGTGGGCCGCCGGGCATCATCCGCTCAACCGCTTTGGTCAGCACGCGCTCAGGATGCGCCCCTTCGAGGATCTGACCAGCCGTCCGCGATTTGATCCCGCCGGGATGGCCAGTGTGCCAGTAGTAATTCTTGTCCGTGCGCTTGTTGCCCGTCATCTGCACTTTCTCGGCATTGATGACGATCACGTTGTCACCCATGTCCATATGGGGAGTGAAGCTGGCCTTGTGCTTGCCGCGCAGGCGCGTCGCGATAAGCGAGGCGAGACGACCCAGAACAATGCCCTCAGCATCAATCAGGAGCCATTTCTTCTCAATATCCGCCGGTTTGGCGCTGTAGGTTTTCATGTTAAATCCATCCATCGGGTCTGCGCCCCAAGCGGCGCGCGAAGCAGATGGCGCTTTCTAGCGATTCCCATGGCTGTGTCAACGCCATCACTACGGATAATCATCATTAAAAACAAAGACTTGAAAATGGCGTATTATGACACCCCACTAATTTGCAACGCTGCGCAATCGCAACTCAGCGGCCAGGCCGTAGGAAAAGGTCGAAAACACGGCAGAGCTGGGCACCCCCGCGCGGCGCAGCATAGCCGAGACCCAGTTATTGCAGGTCATCAGTGCCGAATACCGCCCTCGCGCCGCGAAAAACCGGGCACTGCCGTAAAGGCCGGGACCGATATCGACCGGCCAGCCACCCGGTGCCCGCTCAAACGCAGCAGCCAGCGCAAGAGCCATGGCGTCGAACCCGGCTTCCGACAAGGTCAGCGCCATGACATCACTGTTGAAGAAAACCGCCGCTGGGTCGCCTGAGCCGGGAAAGACCTGCATCAGCGTCGGTGACGATCCGAAGAGCGCCTTCACCCCAGTCCAGATCGGCAGGTCCAAGAGGCCCGCAACGTCGGCGCGGTAGAACGCCTCGTCACCCCAGCCGATCTCCACCCACTCCCCCTGCCCCATGATCCGCGCGAGGTCGAGCAGCACAACAGCATCGGCAGGCTGGCTGTCCTGTGCCCGGAAGGCAGCCGCGCGCAGGTCCTCAAGATGCAGGATCAGCCCCGCATGCCAGCCATTGTTGACAACATGGATGGTGACCCCCGCCCCTTTCGTCGGAAACAGCGCAGGATTGCCGGGGGCACGCGCCAAATAGAATCCGACACAGATCGCCGCAAGGATCAGCGCACTATTTCGGAGGAATCGCATAGGTCAGCGTGGCATGGGCCACCGGACGGTCGCTACCCCGCGAATAGACCGTCGCATCGCCCGTCGCCAACAATTTGCCAAGCTTTAGCACCCGTGCCTCGCAGATCAGGTCAACCGGCGCGGGCTTGTTGAGAAAATTGATCGTCGCATTGGTGGTCACGGTCAGTGCCTCCGGCCCGATCATCGCCATGACCGCCATGTAGAAGGCGCAATCGACCGTCTCGAACATGGCAGGGCCGGATACTGTGCCGCCGGGGCGAATGTCCCGCGCGTCCACTGACCGGCGCAGGCGGATGCGCATGGGCAACAGGTCCTCGATGAAGAACCGCCCTTCAACGGCGGGAAACACCGTGTTGACGAAGGTGAGCACCTCCTCCGCCGTCTGCAATAGAGGCCGCTCTGTCATCTGATATCCTGCCGAAGTCTTTCCTTCGTCCTTGTGCCATGCTTTCCTACCTGCGCGTCAAGACAGGACGCTTTGACCGGCGGAGAATTCATGCGTATCGCGTATCTGACAGCGTTCATGCTGGCTTTCATGACAGCGCCTCTTGGGGCAGAGACCATCACCGAGCAGAGGGGCAGCACCGCAGTTGAATTGGAGCTGGCCGATCTGGCCGCCCATCCGGGATTTGCGGCGTTCCTGCGCGACGATGCCATGGCCATCGCCGATGACTATGCGGCGGAAAACGCGCGGTCGGTGCGCGTGATCGACCGGATCACCCGCACCGATGGCCGGTTCGCCTCGGTCCTCAGGCGCAGCGAGGCTGACCTCGGCAAGCCGGTTGCGAACATCTATGTCGAAGCACTGGTCTGGGACGGCAATGCGGAGGATTTAATCCGCCTCGATGCCTTCTTCGATGTGGGGGAGCCGCGCGACGAGGCATTGATCCTCATCTCCCGCCACCTGCGTCAGATGATCGGAGCGCGGGTCTGGGGCGGCAAGGTTGATATTGCCTATGTGCCGCTGGTCGAGCAGGCCACCAATCCCGATCCTGCGGTGATGGCGAATTTCACGTTGGAGCCTGGCGGCCTCGCCTTTCACTACTCACCGTTCGAAATCGCACCGCTCAAGGCCGGTCAGGTGTCGATTCTGGTGCCAAAGGACATCTTTGCCCCCTGGTTGAACGAAACGGGCCGCAGGGCACTTCGCTAAGCTACATCCACCACCGGAGCGCGCCGCGCTGACGGGCAAACCATGCGCCAAGGCTGAAATGGTCCCGCCGGATCAGCAAAATGAGGGCGACGAACGCCGCCAGCACCGCCAGATCGATCACCTGATTGCGGTGGATCGGAAAGCCCCGCTCATTCAGCGCGAAGGGATCGAAAAACCCCTCCCAGCGCCTCGTGACGGTGAAAAAGTGCATGACCATCAGCGCGCTGTAGCTGAAGAGCCGAAAAATGCCGATCAGCGCCAGAACGCAAAGCAGGATCTGCGCGCCCGCGGCCAGATAAATCTGCAGGAAACTGACATCCAAACCGTCGAAATGGCGTGCCAGACCCTGATACTGCTTGGGGGTGATCACCTTGTGCGCGGCCCAGAGGAAGATGAACCACACAAGCCCCGCGCGCAGAATCAACAGCGCGGCACCATCTTGCTTGTCTTGACGTGTCAGCATCATCTACGCCTCGGGCTTCATCAGTTCCACCTCGGCACCGTCTCTGATGTCGGTGTAAAAACAACTGCGCCGGTTGGTATGGCAGGCCGGGCCGGTCTGGTCGACCTGCATCAGAATGCAATCGCGATCACAATCGATGCGCAGGTCAACAAGGCGCTGCCGATGGCCCGATGTCTCTCCCTTGCGCCAGAGCGCCTGGCGCGAGCGCGACCAATAGGTCACCTGCCCCGTCTCCAGCGTCTCCGCCAGCGAGGCTTCGTTCATCCATGCCATCATCAGCACCTCGCCTGTCGCATGATCCTGCGCGATGGCCGGGATGAGGCCAGCGGCGTCGTATTTCAGGCTTGCAGGGTCAAACATGCATCTTCCTTCCAAGGTCCCTCTTTGCGGCAGGGCTGTCGGAGGCTATCTACAATGTGAAAGAGGAGACCGCCATGTCTGAAAGTGACCTGATCCAGCTCTATTCCAAGCGCATTCTGGCGCTGGCGGCGGATATTCCGTTTACCAAACCGCTGGCCGATGCCGATGCGAGCGCAAAGAAACGCTCCCCCCTCTGCGGATCGACGATCACCGTATCGCTTTCGGTCGAGGGTGATGCGATCAGCGCCTTCTCGCAGGACGTGAAGGCATGCGCCCTCGGACAGGCCTCGGCCGCAGTGCTCGGCCAGCATATCATCGGGCGCACCCGCGCGGAGATTGCCGCAGGGCGCGACGCGCTGCGCGCGATTCTCAAGGAAGGCGCGAACCCGCCCGAAGGACTGTTTTCCGATCTTGAGGTGCTGGCACCGGCGAAGGATTACAAAAATCGCCATGCCTCCATCATGCTGGCATGGGATGCGACGCTGGAGGCGATGGATCAGGCCACGGCGCAAAAGGTCGGCTGACCACCCCACACGGACTGCCCTAGAAAAAGACGCCGCATCCGGGCAGGGATGCGGCGCCAGTGATGCACCTGTCCCTTGCGCCGGGCAGCGCGCATCTCTGATCCAGACGGCGGTGACTTTAGCGTTTCGACTTCATCTGAAACGCCATGAGGGACAGATCAGTCACCAAAAGCGCAGCGGGGGGAGAGGAAACCCGGCGCGGGATCGGGGCAGAGGGGCGGGAAGGTGCAAATATCGTTAGCAAATCAGGCCACTGCGGTGGCTGCGAAACCTGCGAAAATCAGCACGCAGATGACAGCGAGGCCCAGTGCATCCTCAATGGCTTCAGCGGGTCGGGCAGCGGCGAGGCGATAGATCCGGGTCGCGGTTTTCATATCGTATTCTCCTTTGTCAATCAAAGCCATGTTCTGCTTTGTTAACTTAATGTTCTTCTTTTATTCGCAATTCGTCAAGAACATTTTGAGAACACCATATCTGGTGTATCACGCCCCACCCAGATACCGGATCGCCGCATCCCGGTCATGGAGATAGAGGAGAATGCGCAGCGCCGCACCGCGTTTACCCTCCAGATCGGGTTCGGTCTGCAGAATCAGACGCGCATCATCCTGCGCCACCGCCATCAGCGCGCCATCCGATTCGATATCGGCGATGCGAAACCGGGGCAGGCCCGATTGCGCAGTGCCCAGCAGATCACCTGCCCCACGCAATTTCAGGTCCTCTTCGGCAATGCGAAACCCGTCCTCGGTTTCGCGCAGGACAGTCAGGCGCGCCTTGGCTGTCTCGCCAAGCGGCGCCTGATACATCAAAAGGCACGTCGAGGCCCCGCTGCCCCGACCGACCCGGCCACGCAACTGGTGCAACTGCGCAAGGCCAAATCTCTCTGCCTGTTCGATGACCATGATCGTCGCTTCGGGCACATCGACGCCGACCTCGATCACCGTGGTCGCGACCAGCACCCGCCGTTCGCCCGACTGAAACGCGGCCATCGCGGCGTCTTTCTCGGCCGCGGGCATCTGTCCGTGGACCAATGCGACGACATCCTCGCCAAGCGCAAGACGCAGTGCAGCGGCGCGGTCCTCCGCAGCAGTCATATCGGATACGGCGCTTTCCTCGACCAGCGGGCAGACCCAGTAGGCCCGCCGCCCGTCCGCCACCGCCGCTTTCAGACGGGCGACCACATCGTCATATCGCGACCGGCTGACGAGGCGCGTGTCGATGGGCTGTCTGCCTGGCGGCTTTTCATCAAGGACCGAGATATCCATGTCCCCATGGCTCGCCAGCGCCAGCGTCCGGGGAATGGGTGTCGCCGTCATCACCAGCACGTCCACCCACGCGCCCTTCTCCGCCAGCTCCATCCGCTGGCGCACGCCGAATCGATGCTGTTCGTCCACCACCACAAGACGCAGATCGGCGAAGTCGACGCCCGCCTGAAAGAGGGCATGGGTGCCCACCAGAATATCCGTCTCCCCCGCCTTCAAGGCGTCCAGCTTGGCCTGCCGCGCCCGGCCCTTGTCGCGCCCGGTCAGAACCTCCAGCGCCACGCCCGCCGCCTCCGCCAATAGGCGCAGGCTGGCCAGATGCTGACGGGCGAGGATTTCGGTCGGGGCCATCAGCGCGCCCTGCCCGCCCGCCTCCACCGCATTCAGGAGTGCCAGCATCGCGACCAGTGTCTTGCCCGCGCCCACATCGCCCTGCAAGAGGCGCAGCATGCGGTGCGGCGCGGCCATATCCGCAGCGATCTCCGCCCCTGCACGGGTCTGCGCACCGGTTGGCTGATAAGGCAACGCTGCCAGAAGACGCGCGCGCATCGCGCCATCGCCTGCCGATGCGCGGCCCTTGCCCCGCTTCATTCGCGCCCGCGCAAGGGCCAGCGTCAGCGCATGGGCCAGCAACTCGTCATAGGCCAGACGCTGGCGCGCGGGTGCGGCGGGTGACAGCGCTTCGCGGCCCTCCGGCGCATGAAGCGCGCTGAGCGCGTCGAACATATCGGGCCAGCCGCGTTGCGCCTTCAGCGGACCATCCAGCCATTCGGGTAGCACCGGCATCAGGTCCAGCGCCGCACGCACTGCCGCCGCCATCTGGCGTTGACCGATCCCTGCGGTCAGGGGGTAGACAGGCTCGAACGCGGGCAATGCCTCCGCCCTTGTGAGGACGTGATCCGGATGGGTCATCTGCATGATGCCATCGAAAATCTCGACCTTGCCGGAGACGACGCGCTGACCGCCCTTGGGCAGGATTTTCTGCAACCAGTCGGCGCGGGCATGAAAGAAGACCAACATGAATTCGGCCCCCGCATCACGCACCAGAATGCGATAGGGACGGCCCTTGGTGCTGGCGGGAAAGTGATCCTCTACCACCACCTCGACAGTGACGATCTCGTCCAGCGGTGCTCCGGCGACCGAGGCACGCAGCCGCCGGTCGATCAGCGCATGAGGGGGCGTGAAAATCAGGTCGCGCGGACGCGTGATCGCCAGCTTCTCATATAGTTTTTCAGTTTTTTCGCCGATCTTCGGCAGTTTTTTCAGGTCCGTGAACAGCGGCCACAAGACCTCTGGCCGCCCCGGTGGCGGGCTGGCCATATCAGGGCGCGATGAGGGCGAGCCAGGCGTCCTCATCCATGGTCTGCACACCCAGATCCTCCGCCTTTTTCAGCTTCGATCCGGCACCGGGGCCGGCAACCAGAATATCGGTGTTCTTCGATACCGACCCGGCGACCTTCGCGCCGAGGCTTTCGGCGGTCGCCTTCGCTTCTGCTCGCGTCATCCGCTCCAGCGTGCCGGTGAAGACCACCGTTTTGCCCGCAACCGGACTGTCGCTCGCGGCGGTCTCTATCGGCTGGATGCGCAATTGCGCTGCCAGATCGTCCACCGCGCCGCGATTATGCTCATCCGCGAAGAACCGGACCAGCGCCTCTGCCATCACGCGCCCGACGCCGTCGATATTGAGCAGGCGATCCCAGGCCTCCCCCTCTTCCGGCACGGCGTCGTCCATCCCGGTGAGAAAGCTCTGCCAGTCGTGATAGGATCGTGCCAGAACCCGCGCCGATGTCTCGCCCACATGGCGCACGCCAAGCGCGAAGATCAGGCGATCAAGGCCGATCTCGCGTCGTTCCTCAATCGCGGCGAATAGATTTCGGGCGGAGGTCTCGCCCCACCCCTCCTTGGCTTTGAGCTGCTTAAGGCCGGAGCCATAATTCGCTTCCAGCCGGAAGATATCGGCCGGGGTCTTGACCCAACCATCGTTCCAGAACGCCTCGACCTGTTTCGCGCCCAGCCCCTCGATGTCGAAAGCGCTGCGCGAGACGAAATGCTTCAGCCCCTGAAGCGCCTGCGCCGGGCAGGTCAGCGCACCGATGCAACGGCGCACGGCCTCGCCGTCCTCACGCACGGCGGGCGACCCGCAGCGCGGACAGGTATCAGGCATCTGATAGGGCTTGGCATCAGCGGGGCGTTTGGAGAGATCCACATCCAGCACTTTGGGGATGACGTCGCCTGCACGGTACACTGTGACCGTGTCGCCGATGCGCAGGTCACGCCCCTCTCTGATCGGCTCGCCATTGCTGCCGCGCCCGGCGATGTAATCCTCGTTGTGGAGGGTCGCATTGGAGACGACAACGCCGCCCACTGTGACCGGCCTCAGCCGCGCCACCGGAGACAGCGCGCCGGTGCGCCCGACCTGGATGGTGATGTCTTCGAGGATCGTCGTCGCCTCTTCCGCCGGAAATTTATGCGCCGTCGCCCAGCGCGGGTTGTTGGAGCGAAACCCGAGGCGCGTCTGCAGATCCAGCCGGTCTACCTTGTAGACCACCCCGTCGATATCGTAGCCGAGCGTCGCGCGCGCTGCCTCGATCTCGCGGTATTGGGCGATCAGGTCCTCGACGCTCTCGCAGCGCCGCATCAGGGAGTTGGTCTGAAAGCCGAGCGCGGCGAGGCGCTGCACCGCGTCCCATTGGGTGTCCGCCAGCGGTGCCGAAAGCTCGCCCCAGGAATAGGCGAAAAATCGCAAGGGGCGTGATGCGGTAATCGCGGCATCCAGTTGACGCAGGCTGCCGGCGGCGGCGTTGCGCGGGTTGGCGAAGGTCTTGGTGCCCGCCGCCTCCGCCCGCCGGTTCAGCGCTGCGAAATCGGCATGGGACATGTAGACCTCGCCGCGCACCTCCAACACATCCGGCGCAGGGCCGCTCAGGCGCTCCGGAACATCGGCGATGGTGCGGGCGTTGCGCGTGACGTTCTCACCTTCGCGCCCATCGCCGCGTGTGGCGGCGATGGTGAGTTCGCCCTTCTCATATCGCAACGAAAGCGACAGGCCGTCGATCTTCGGCTCGGCCGTAATCGCAACAGTTTCTTCGCGGCCGAGGCCGAGAAACCGCCGGATACGATTGTCGAACTCGACCACCTCCTCATCCGAAAACACATTGCCGAGCGATAGCATCGCAGCGGGGTGACGGACCTTGGAAAACGTGTCTGAGACGGGCGCGCCGACGCGTCTCGAGGGGCTGTCATCGCGAACCAGATCGGGGAACCGCGACTCGATTGCCGCATTTCGGCGGCGCAGCGCATCGTAGGTGGCGTCATCGACGAGCGGCGCGTCATCGCCGTGATATGCCCGATCAAGGCGCAGGATTTCTGCGGCGAGATGCAGCAGTTCCGCCCTGGCCGCGTCCTCTTCCAATGCTTCCACCGGGGTCGCGCCGGAGGCTGTCCGCATTTCCCCGGATTGCGCTTTGCTGGCCATGATCCCTCTCATCATCGACGCGGCACGACATGGCGCGTCGGCGAAAGATCACGCGCCGCAGCCGCCGCGTCAAGAAGAGGCGGAAGCCATTTCAACGGATCGAAATTCGACAGAGCGGAAGGGGGCAGCGAGGGCTTCGTGGGATAAAGGTACCAGGAACGAAAAACGACACTGCCATTTGGTCGTCACGCATCATCGCGGCAATAACCCGAGGCAGATGCGTGCCATACATACGGCGACATTGCATCTGTGAGACGCAAATTTCCCACGGATACCGCAAAAACAGAACGATACCACGCCCGCTGAAGAACAGGCGTGGTATCATTCTGCCGGTCGCTGACGCACCTAACGCCACATGTGTGCGTCAGCCGAAACCCGCGTCAGGCCATTGCTGGACTGGCCGCGGACATCGAGACCGGGTCGCGCAACACATATCCGCGCCCCCATACCGTATCAATGTAGTTTTCCCCGCCTGTTGCCGCGGCAAGTTTCTTGCGCAGCTTGCAGATGAAAACATCGATGATCTTCAGTTCCGGCTCATCCATGCCGCCGTAGAGATGGTTGAGGAACATCTCCTTCGTCAGGGTCGTGCCCTTGCGCAGGCTCAGAAGCTCCAGCATCTGGTATTCCTTGCCCGTCAGGTGGACCGGTGCCCCGCCAACCTCCACCGTTTTGGCATCCAGATTGACCGCGACCTTGCCCGTTGCGATGACGGACTGCGCATGGCCCTTGGAGCGGCGTACAATCGCGTGGATCCGGGCGATCAACTCATCCCGGTTGAACGGCTTGGTCATGTAATCGTCAGCGCCGAAGCCGAACCCCTTCAGCTTGCTGTCGGTTTCGGAAAGGCCAGACAGGATCAGGATCGGCGTGTCGATCTTGGCGACGCGGAGGGCCTTCAGCACATCATACCCCGTCATGTCGGGCAGATTGATATCCAGCAGAATCAAATCGTAATCATACAATTTCGCAAGATCGATCCCCTCTTCCCCAAGATCCGTCGCATAGACGTTGAGGTTCGCCTTCGCCAGCATCAACTCAATGCTCCGCGAAGTCGAAGGATCATCCTCGATCATCAGTACTCTCATAACGTGCAACCCTCCAGTTCAGTCTCATTAAGATTGATTGCACGTTAAGGGTGTATTGGTAAACGGTTGATTACCTTTCCGCGTTTTTTAACCATCACTACTCATTTTTTGGGTTTCGGTAGACCTGAACGCGCGTCGCAAACAACGCAGGCACACCATGCTGGGACAGCGATTCGCACCAGCTGTCGAGTTCTTCATCGCTGAGCCGATAACGCGCCATCGCCTCCTGCCGCGAAATCGCGCCAGCATCGACCGCGGCAACGACGGCGGCTTTGCGGCTGGCGACCCAACGACGGGTGTCGGGTGCCGGCAGTCGCCGCCGAAGTTCTTCATGTCGGGCGATATCTCGCCGGGTATCCAATGATACGATCTTGTTCATCTGCTCTACTCCCACTTACACAACGCTATACCCACGACAAATTTCGGTGATCACACCTAACGGATGGTGAATTCGGCAGGGTGAAATAGGTCAGGGTTGATGCAATTGCTTTCGATCGCTAGATCACGGCCATGCTTGATTCAGTGCTCAACAGTCTTGGTTTCGCAAAGGCACCGGCGGATACGCGCGTCGTCGTCGCCATGTCCGGCGGCGTCGACAGCTCTGTCGTGGCCGCAATGCTGGCGCAGGAAGGCTATGACGTCGTCGGCGTGACATTGCAGCTATACGATCATGGCGCGGCGCTGGCCAAGAAAGGTGCCTGCTGTGCCGGGCGCGACATCCATGATGCGCGACGGATCGCCGAGCAGATGGGTTTTCCACATTATGTCCTTGATTACGAAAGCAAGTTTCGCGACGCGGTCATCGATGAGTTTGCTGATCAGTATCTGGCTGGCTTCACGCCGATTCCCTGCGTGCGGTGCAATCAGACCGTGAAATTCCGCGATCTTCTGGCTACGGCAAAGGATCTCGATGCCGACTGTCTTGCGACCGGCCACTATATCCAGCGTGTTATGGGCGCCGACGGTGCCGAATTGCACCGCGCCGCCGATCCCGATCGCGACCAGTCCTATTTCCTGTTCGCAACGACGCAGGATCAGTTGGATTTTATACGCTTTCCGCTTGGCCATCTTCCGTCAAAGGCCGAAACGCGCGCATTGGCTGCAAAATTCGGACTTGCGGTCGCCGACAAGCCCGACAGCCAGGACATCTGCTTCGTCCCGAACGGCAAATATGCCGATGTGATCGAAAAACTGCGCCCCGGCGCGGCGGAGCCGGGCGAGATCGTACATCTGGATGGAGAGGTGCTGGGCCAGCATCCGGGCATCATCCATTACACCGTCGGTCAGCGCCGCGGACTCGGCATCGGTGGGCGCGATCCGCTCTATGTGGTGAAGCTGGATGCCGATGCGAAACGCGTGATCGTCGGCCCGCGGTCGGCGCTGGCGACGCGGTGCGTGGCGATCACTGACATCAACTGGATCGGCGGCGGCGCATTTACCGACGCTCCGGATGGGGGATGGGAGGTTCGGGTCAAGGTCCGCTCCACCCGCCCGCCGATCCCCGCCCGCGTTCACCCGACCGCCGATGGGGCGGAGGTGGAGCTTTTGTCCGCCGAAGAAGGCGTCGCGCCCGGTCAGGCCTGCGTTTTCTACGCACCGACAGGCGAGCGTGTGCTCGGCGGCGGCTGGATCAGGCTGAACTGATCGCCGATCAGGAACCATCGAAGGCGAGGTGCCGCGCCAGAAACGCCTCCAGCGCAGCCCAGTATTCGGGACCCGCATCGGTCAGCAACGCTGTTGCCCCATGGCGACCCGCGCCATCGGGCACGAAGCCGGTCTTTTCAGACGTAACGACATCGTAAATCGGTCGCCACTGCCCTTCCTCAGACCGGGCGGCGGTGATGAAAACGGGCACCACGATGTTGCCCGCATCGCGGCGAACGAAATCGCGCGGGCTGAAGTACTCTCCGGGTGAAAAGGCGATGACAGCGTCGGCAAACCCCGCATCGCGCCCCGCCAAAGTCAGGACCAGCGCCGCTGAGTATGAGGATCCGACGACACCGATCCGTGTCGCGCCCCGGCTGCGCATGAAAGCAGTGGCGGCGAGCAGATCGGGGATTGCAGCTTCGTAGCCCGCGCCGCCCCCTGCCCGCGCTGCGGTTTCGTTGGTCACGCCGCCAAAGGCACCACCGGACCGCTGGTCTACCGCCAGCACCGCGTAACCGGCGGCCTGAAGACGCGGCGCGATATCTCGGTATTCGCCACGGCTGGCACCGGCCATGTGGAAGAGGATCAGCGCAGGACCATCACCGAGGTAGAGATCAGCCGTTACCTCCAGCCCGTCGGCCGCCGTGAAGCTTACGCGATCCTGTGCGAACGGAGACACAGCACTGAGCACGAAGAGAGCGAGGCTGAATACGAAGCGTTTGAGCATGTGACGAGGTCCAGTATTGCGGGCACGGGCTGGCGCCCTACCATCACCCACACCGCCAGCGGCCCCACCCAACCAAGATGTGATCGAAGGTCAGCCGCCCAGCGCTGCTTCGACCTTTTTGGTGATCAGAGGTGACATCGGCTTGGTTGACGACCCCCAACTGTCCACATAGGTCCCGTCGCCACTGATCAGCACCTTGTTGAAATTCCAGCTCGGCTCAAATCCGTGATTGTCACGCAGCCAGGCATAGAAGGGATGCGCATCGCGCCCCTTCACGGCGGTTTTCTGCGTCATCGGCATGTCGAGATTGAAGTTTACCTCGCAGAACTCTATTACCTCCTCATTGGAGGACAGTTCCTGATTGAAGGCATCGGACGGCACAGTCAGCACCACCAGCCCCTTGTCGCGGTAGGCATCATATAGGGCCTGCAGGCCATCATACTGATAGGTGAAGCCGCAACGCGACGCCGTGTTCACGACCAGCACGGGCTTTCCTTCGAAATCGGACAGCGCCAGCTCCCCGCCATCGATGTTCTTGAAGGTGAATGCCGGCGTCGCAGCGGCACCCACGGCCATCATCGCAAAGGCAGCAATACCAGCAACGGCACCCCAAAGCGTATTCAGCATGTCGACCGTTCCATCCATGATCCGTTTCCCTTGTCTTCGCGCGATACCGCACTGTGGTTTCATGTCGTTCGCTGCGCCGGTTTTTCAAGTCGGCATATGGACAGCGCCGCTGCCCCGCGCCATCGTCCCACAATAGTAACAGGAGCCCGCAGCCATGTCCGATCTGAATGCCGTCCTCTCTCATCTAGATGCCGATCGCGATGGCGCAATCGAGCGGTTGTTCGATCTGTTGAAAATGGAAAGCATCTCGACCGACCCGGTCTACAAGCCCGAATGCCGCAAGGCGGCGGAATGGCTGGTCGCTGATCTGAACAGCATCGGCTTCGATGCCTCACTGCGCGACACGCCCGGCCATCCGATGGTCGTCGCCCATTCGACGCCAATGACCGGCAGCGACGGGCCGCGTTACCTCTTTTACGGCCATTATGACGTGCAACCGGTCGATCCGCTGACCCTCTGGTCGGCACCGCCCTTTGCGCCGGTGATTGCCGAAGGCGGACAGGGCCCCGAAATCCGCGCCCGCGGTGCCAGCGATGACAAGGGACAGCTGATGACCTTCATCGAGGCCTGCCGCGCGTGGAAGGCCGCAACCGGGACGCTGCCCGCCAATCTGACGCTCTTTTTCGAGGGGGAGGAGGAATCGGGCTCGCCCTCCCTCATCCCCTTCCTGAAAGAGAACGCTGCGGAACTGAAAGCCGATCTCGCGCTCGTCTGCGATACCGGCATGTGGGATGAGGAAACGCCCGCGATCTCCACCATGTTGCGCGGCGGCGTGGCGGAGGAAGTGATCATCAAGGGGGCCTCGCGCGATCTGCATTCGGGCATGTATGGCGGCCCGGCTGCAAACCCGATCCGGGTGCTGACGAAAATCCTCGCCTCGCTTCATGACGATCAAGGGCGCGTCACCCTGCCCGGATTTTATGAGGGTGTACCACCGCTCGACCCGGCGATGAAAGCGCAATGGGACACGCTCGGCTTCAGCGCGGCGGATTTCCTCGGCGAAGTCGGCCTGTCCACCCCTGCGGGCGAGGTGGATCACAACGCGCTGGAGCAGATCTGGTCGCGCCCGACATTGGAGATGTGCGGCATCACCGGCGGCTATGGCGGCGAAGGGTTCAAGACGGTTCTGCCTGCGGAGGCGCGCGCCAAGATCGGCTGTCGCCTCGTCGGCACTCAGGATCCGGACGCGATCCGCGATGCGCTCCACGCCCATGTCAGATCCATGTTGCCGCCCGACTGTGAAGCAGCGTTCATCAGCCATGGCGGATCGCCGGCGATCACAATGCCGGTCGACGATCCGCGTTTCGTCAGCGCGCGCAAAGCCCTGTCGGATGAATGGCCGAACGAGGCCGTCTTCGCGGGCTGCGGAGGTTCAATCCCCGTTGTCGGACATTTCCAAACCATCCTGGGGATGAATTCGCTCCTTATCGGTTATGGCCTGAATGACGACCGGATCCATTCGCCGAATGAGAAGTATTCACTCACCAGCTTCCAGAAAGGTGCCCGCAGCTGGGCACGGGTGCTGGCGACGCTGGCGGGGTGACATGATGGATCACAAGGCCGTGCTGGCCACCCTGCCGCCGGAGGAACGCGCCGCGCTGAGCGAACTGCGCGACGGACCCGGCCTTCTGCGGCTTTGTGTGCATCTCGGCGCGATCATCGCCCTTGGGGCCGCGATACTGGCCGGCATGCCGGGCTGGCCGCTTCTGATGCTGGCCTCGGGCATCCTGATCGTCTTTCTCTTCACACTTTTGCATGAAACCGTGCACCAGACCCCGTTTCGCAGTCCATGGCTGAACCGCTGGGCCGGGCGTCTGGCCGGGTTTCTGATCATGCTGCCGCCCGCGTGGTTCACCTGGTTCCACCTTGCCCATCATCGCCACACACAGGACCCCGATAACGACCCCGAACTGACGGAGGCGAAGCCTGAGACATTTGGCCAGTACCTCTGGGTTCTGACCGGTCTGCCGGTCTGGCGCAGCCACATTGCGGGCATGATCGCGGTCGCTCGCACGGGCGGGGAAGAGCCCTTTATCCCGGCCCGCGCCCGCCCGGCAGCGCGGGCGGAAGCACGGGTATTCATCGGGCTTTACGCGCTGCTGCTTTTTGGTTCGATCATACTGGGCAGCGCCACACTCCTCTGGGTGTGGGTCTTGCCTGTAATGCTCGGCCAGCCGTTCCTGCGTCTCTATCTGATGGCGGAGCATGGACGCTGCGCCTTTGTCGCCGACATGCTGGCCAACACGCGCACCACTTTCACCACCGGCATCGTGCGCTGGATCGCGTGGAACATGCCTTATCATGCGGAGCATCATGCGATGCCGACGGTGCCGTTCCACCAGTTGCCGCGCCTGCACCGGCACCTGAAGCCGCATCTGAAAGTGACCGAGCGGGGCTATGTCCGGTTCCACCGCAAGCTGCAAGAGACACTGGCGCGGTGATGCGCCTTGGCGGTCTTGCCGCGCTGCCGCTCGTCGCACTGGCGCAGCCGGGCATCTGGTCGCGTCTGATCGCGGGATATGAAGGCGACGATTTCTTCACCCTCGGCATGGCGCAACGCATTGGCCTTGCGGTAATCGCGCTCGCATTGCTGGCAGCACTATTCGTCGTTGCGGCGGCTCTTTCCCGCCTGACGGTGCGGCGTGCGCGGCTCGGCCTAGGCCTCGGCCTCGGCGTGGATATCTCGATCCGCAGCGTCTTCTACGGCGCGCTGATCACGCTCGCGCCGCAGGTGTTCTATACCTACTATCGCCTCATCATCCCAGGCTTGCCCAGTCAATGGGTGATCCGATGGCCCGACGGGGACGGGCTGCTGACAGGCTTGACCTTCGCCGCAGATGGCAGGCTGGCGGAGCATCTGGTGACGGCGGGCTTCTGGGGGCTGATCGTGGCCGCGATCTGGCTGCACATGCCCCACCGCCCGCAAATGCGGCTGATCGCGACACTGGCAGTCCTGATCCTGCCGTCCGTCCTGTCAGTGATCCCCATCGGGCTTTAGCCACCCGCGATAGCGCACGATCAGCCCGAGGCGCAGGGGCATCCACAGCGCAACGTCGAAATGAAAGACACCCTCTTCGGCACTCTCCCGTGTCTCGCTGACCGGCAGGAGGATGCGCGGCAGCGCAATGCCAAAGCACCAGCCCCGACTGACGGGAAAGCGCAGCGCGCCATCCTCGACGCTGAGATCGAGCTGAAAGCTGAGCGGACCGAACCTCTCGCGCATCTCGCCATCCGACGCGCGCCAGAGCACCGAATGAAAGGGTTTGCCGTCAAAACGCCGGGTCCAGCGCTCTGTCCTGCCTTCGCGGACCATGGTGACGGTTACCGGCACATCGTCGCTGGCGGCGGGAAAGCCGAACAGTGCCCCGACCAGGCGCGCGGCAGTCCCACGCCCGCGATCAACCCGCGCGCGCCCTGTCAACGCCCCCCGGTCCCAAAGATCATGAACCTGCCGGACCGCAGCCGGCAGGCGGGCATAGTCATGACCGAGCCTTGCCTCAAACAGCGCGGGCGCGGCGCTGTCTTCCCGCTGCGCGGTGACGGCCAGATCGTCCATCGCCCTCTCAGCCGCTGCAAGCTTCACCTCGCCGAGGCATGGTCGCGCGCCGGCCCTGATCGTCTCAGCCGCGCGCAAAATGGCGCGGGCAGTGACGGCAGGGATGAAGGGTCCCTCCCCTTCCTCGGCAATCAGCGTCCAGCGGCGGCGGCGCATGATGCCGTGCTTGTCCCGGCCCAATACCTCCACCACCATACCGCCGCGATCCGACCCGAGAGGGCGGAGGAGATTGGCGAGACGCATCATCAGAGAGACGAACCAGTGCCCGCGAAAGGGCAGACCCAGCCGCCGCAGCCAACGCAGCATGACCAGTCCCCAGTTCATCACCGGCAGCTCCAGTCCCGCGCGAAAGGTGACGGAGCGCGCATCGAAATGATCCGGGAAAAGGCGCACATCCGGCACGCTGATCAGCCAGCCATCGCGCACGAGGCCGGGGGCCAGCCGATAGCGCCGCCTGCCCGACCAGTTCGCCGAGGCATGATCCGCGCCGCCCCGGCGCAGGACCAGCGGTGCGCCGATCTGGCCGAGGATGCTGGCCATCACCGACCGCCCGCGCGGCGCGCGGTTGCCGGGCAGAATTGCGACATCGATCAGTTCGATTCCCGTCAGCCCTTCGCGAAGAGTGTCGACCACGACCGAAGACAGACCCGGCGCACTGGACGCGCCCGACAGGGCAAATACGCCTGCCGCCACCGCCGCATCATTCAGCATGCCGATCCCGGCAGTGAAGGCGGCGTCGTCCGAGAGGTCGAGATAATGCGCCCCATAGGCAATGGCTGTGCGAGCCAGGCGGTAAGGATCGTTGCCATAGGCCTGATAGGGGCCCGCCGCATCCACGACCGCATCGGGATCCGCAGCGAAGAGCGGCGCAAGATCGCCGCGCATGTCGAGCGCCAGCGAAGATGCGCCGACCTCTGCCGCCAGTGCGGTGGCCTTGGCCGCGTTCCGCCCGACGACAATCACCTCATGGCCATCGCGCGACAGAAGGCGCACCAACCGTGCGCCGAATACGCCGTAGCCGCCAATGACAGCGACCTTCATTCGATGATCCGCGCCCGCAAACCGGGATCCGGGATTGCGCAGAGATCGCCTTGGCCGAACAGCGCATACCGATTGCGCGCGAGGCGGCGGTAGAGCCAATCCTGAACGCCGCAGGGCAGCAATCGAAATATCGCGAAGAGCCGCAGCCAGCCGCCGCAACGCGCCCCCATCCGCGCCATGGCATCGAAAGACCCATAAGCGAGGCCGTGATCGGCATAGAGCCAGGTATCGGGATCATCCGGCGCACAATCGTAATGGGCCAGCAACGCCCGCCCCAGCGCCGACTGCGCGGTGATGATACGGATCGCGCCCGACCGGTCATATCGATGGATCATCCGTGCCCCGCGCGAGCAAATGGCGCATTTGCCATCCATCACCGCGAAAGGCGCATCATAGGCGAAGCGGGGAACCACCGGGTCGGTGCGAAAACTGTAGGGCGCGCGCGGCGCAGGACGGGTCATGGCATCCTCCGACGCAACCATAGCGCATGGCGGGCACACTGCCCGCGCCGCGTCGTCGCAGGCCCGTCAGCGTGCGCGCCGCCCACCCCTGCGGCGCGGTGCCTCTGCCTGGGCAAGACCTTCGCGCAGGACAGCGGTCATGGGGTGATCGGGTTCTGTGGCCGCATAATGGGCCACCAGCGCCGCCGTGTCAGACTTCATGTCACGTGCCGCATCCACGCCAAGCGCCCAGTCGAAATAGATCGTGCGGCAGTCTTCGGCCCCGATCCCGTCGATCCGATACGCCTCAACGATCAGCCCGCGCGGATCGAGCGCTGCCGTCGGGCCGGTATTGCGCGGCATGGCTCAGCCCTCCCCCGTGACCGAAGCCTCAGGCCCTGCCCTTGTAGATATCGACGATCTTGCTGATCATCGACAGGGCTTCCTCGCGCGGACGCTGGAATGTGTTGCGCCCGATGATGGAGCCGTTGCCACCGCCATCGCGGATCGCGCGGGCATCGTCATAAACCGAATCCGCGCCCTTCTTCGCACCGCCTGAGAAGACCACGATCCGCCGGCCATTGAAGGCCGCCTGCATGGCATGGCGCACGCGCGCTGCCTGATCGCCGATATCGATCTTTTCCGCCTCGTAGACCTTCTTGGCCTCGCCCTGCTCCAGATGGTCGGTGGCAAGCTTGATCTTGATGACATGGGCACCGAGCAGCGCCGCCATCTGCGCCGCATAGGCGGACACGTCCATTGCGGTCTCGCCTTCCTTTGTCAGCGCCTCGCCGCGCGGGTAGGACCAGAGGACGGTCGCCACGCCCTTGGCGGCGGCCTCTTCCTTCATCGCGGCAAACTCCTCGAACATGTCGAGCCCGGCTGAGGAGCCAGGATAGATTGTGAAGCCCACTGCCGCGCACCCAAGGCGCAGCGCGTCATCGACCGTCGCAGTCACCGCCTGATCATAGGGCGCGTCCTTAGGCATCAGCGAATTGGCGCTATTGCATTTCAGGATGGTCGGGATCTGACCTGCGAAGGTATCAGCACCCGCCTCCAGCATGCCCAAAGGTGCCGCATAGGCGTTGAAACCGCCATCGATGGCCAGCTGGTAGTGGTAATGGGGATCATAGGCCGCCGGGTTGGGCGCGAAGCTGCGGGCAGGCCCATGTTCGAACCCCTGATCGACGGGCAGGATCACCATCTTGCCTGTGCCGCCCAGTTTGCCGTTCATCAGCATCTGGCATAGCCTGGCTTTCACACCGGGCGTTTCACCCTCGTAACCGGCCAGAATCTTCTGAACTGCGCGCGTGGCTTTCATGGCAACCTCCCCTGAATGTCTTTCATATACCCAGAAGGTCGCCTATCGCGTGCCATGCCGCGCGGTCAAGAGTGTATGATCCGCGCGGCACCTGTTCAGGGCTCAGAAGAGGAAATCATCCTCGTCGAGCTTGTCGAAAGTCACATTCTTCAGCGTCAGCTCGTTTGACCCGAAGTCGAGGACCAGATCGTTACCGTCCTGGAATGCGGCGGCCTCGACATCGGCGAAGTCGCTCGCCGGGCTCAGACCTGACAGATCGATCTGATCATCGCCCTCCTCGAAATCGCGGATGACATCGCGGCCCCTGGAGAAGACGAAAACGTCATCCCCTTCCCCGCCGATCATGACATCCCTGCCGTTACCGCCGTCGAGCGTGTCATCACCCTCGCCGCCGAACAACCTGTCACGGGCACCGCCGCCAAGCAGTTCATCATCGCCGTCACCGCCTCTCAGGACGTCACGACCGCCATCTCCTGACAGGACATCTTCGTCGTCTCCGCCAAAGAGCTTGTCTCTCGCGCTGCCGCCGAAGAGATCATCATCGCCGTCTCCGCCGAAAAGCCGATCCTTGGCATTGCCGCCGGAGAGGGTGTCATCGCCATCCTTACCTACCAAACGGTCCTTGCCATTGCCGCCGAACAATGCGTCGTCTCCGTCGCCGCCAAACAGCACATCCTTGCCATTGCCGCCGAACAGATCGTCGTCATCGTCGCCGCCGTCGATCCGATCCTTGCCGTTACCGCCGGAAATGACATCGTCCCCGTCGCCGCCGAAAAGATCATCCTTCTTGTTGCTGCCATCGATGACTTCGTCGTCGTCATCGTCATCATCATCATCGTCGTCGTCGTCGTCGTCGTCGTCGTCGTCGTCGTCGTCGTCGTCGTCGTCGTCGTCGTCGTCGTCGTCGTCGTCGTCGTAGATTAGGTCATCGCGATCATCATCGTCGTCAACGTAATCGACGTCCTGATCATCATCATGATGATCATCATCGTCATCGTCATAGTCCAAAGACAGATCGAGATCGTCATCAGCGACGATCCTGTTGCCTTTGTCTGCGCCCGGATAATTATCGTCGTCATCGTAGAACGGATGCCGTTCATTCTGCATGTCAACCACCCTTAGCCGTTATGATGAGTGACCTGAACACATGGTCTCTACGCAACCGCAAGCCTGTGCCCGCGAACTTTTTGACACTCAGATGGGGCTTGCTGGAAGCAGTTCAAGCCTTTGCGAGCAGGTGCTTCGCCATAGCCGTCGTGATCATCGAAGGCATCAGCTTGGTCGCCCAGGCCGTGATCTTGTTAATCAGTCCCGGCACCGCAGTGGTCTTGCCTGCGATTGCCGCCGCATAAGCCTCTTCAGCCACCGATCGTGCACTTGGCGGGGGGGTGACAGATGTAATGCGGGCAGAACGCATGTTAGCGTCCTTGAAGAAGTTCGACTCCGTCGCGCCGGGGCAAAAAGCCGTCACCGTCATGTCGGGGCTGTCCAGTTCCGCCTGCACCGCGCGCGAGAGGCTGAGGACGTAGGCCTTGGTTGCGTGATAGACCGCCATGCCCGGCCCCGGCACAAAGCCCGCAACAGACGCAATGTTCAGAATGCGGCCCCGGTTCACCTGACGCATATGGGGCAGCGCCAGTTTCATCAATTCGGTCAGCGCCACCATGTTCACCTGCATCGAAGCCTGCTCGCGCTCCCACCCGCCATCGCCCTCGGTCTCTTCGATAAAGGGGCCGTTGCGACCAAGACCGGCATTGTTGATCAGGAAATCGACCTTGCGGCCCTTGGCCGTGGCAGCGCGCCATAGCTTCGATGCGCCCTTGGGGGTGTTCAGATCGGCCACGATCACATCGACCTCCACCTCGTGGGCGGCGCGCAGTTCTTCTGCCAGCGCGATCAGCTTGTCCTCGCTGCGGGCGGCGAGGATCACATCGCGCCCTTTCTCGGCGCAGACCCGGGCGATTTCCTTTCCGATCCCGTCCGATGCACCAGTGACGAGTGTCCATTCATCAGCCATGATCCGTCTCCTCTGCCAATCGTGTGCCGCGACCACGGCAATCTGAAAGATAGAGTAAGCGGCGCACAGTGCGACAGAAATACGACCGGCGGGGGAACAAATTTTCGCGCGCACGCGAAACGGGCAAAAGCCGCTTTTGCCCGCTCCGCCGTCGATCAGCGCTGAAGCGCAGCGACGCCAGGCAGGATCTTGCCCTCCATCCATTCAAGGAAGGCACCACCTGCTGTCGAAACGTAGGAAAACTTCGCCGCCGCGCCCGATCCGTTCAGGGCCGCCACCGTGTCACCGCCGCCCGCGACGGTCAGCAGGCTGCCCGCCTCCGTCAGCGCTGCCGCCTTGGCCGCTGCGGCATCGGTAGCGGCGTTGAAAGGCACGAGCTCAAACGCGCCAAGCGGACCATTCCAGACCACGGTTCTCGCGGCCTCGAAACGCGCTTCGATGTCAGCAATCGCCAACGGACCGGCATCGAGGATCATCGCGTCCTCCGGACAGGCATCGGCTGCCACGACCTCCGCCGCCGCGCCCGCCTTGAACTCGCGTGCCACGACCACGTCCTTCGGCAGAACGATCTCGCATCCGTTCGATGCCGCCTTGGCGACAATATCCCGCGCTGTCCCAGCAAGGTCCTTTTCGCAGAGCGACGAGCCGACATCTTGGCCCTGGGCGTGTAGAAACGTATTCGCCATGCCGCCGCCGATGATGATCTGATCGACCCGCGCAGTCAGGTTGCCCAACAACGCCAGCTTGGTGGAAACCTTCGCGCCGCCAACGACCGCGATCACCGGACGTGCGGGCTTGTCGAGCGCTGCCGACAATGCCTCCAGCTCCTCCTGCATCAGACGACCCGCGACGGACGGCAGATGGTGCGTGATCCCCTCGGTGGAAGCGTGGGCGCGATGCGCGGCGGAGAAGGCATCATTGACGAAGATGTCGCCAAGCGCGGCCAGATCGGCAGCGAAGGCGTCGTCATTCGCCTCCTCCCCCGGATGAAAGCGCGTATTTTCGAGGAGAAGCGCGTGTCCCTCCGGCAATGTAGCGATCGCGGCCACTGCGTCCGGCCCGGCGGTGGCGGGCGCAAAATCCACAGGCACGCCCAGCGCCGCCGACAAGGGCGCGGCGATGATGCGAAGCGACATCTCCGGCACCACCTTGCCCTTCGGTCGCTGGAAATGGGCCAGTAAGATGGGTGTGCCGCCCGCAGCCAGCACTTCGGCGATGGTCGGCTTCAGCGCACGCAGGCGCGTGTCATCCGTGACCACGCCGTCCTTCACGGGCGCGTTCACATCCACCCGGATCAGAACGCGCTTGCCCGCAAGGCTGATATCATCAAGGGTCTTGAAGCTCATCGCACGGGTCCTTTGCACTGCCGGATCAATCACAGCCTCTTGCCCGAAACTGACAGCAGTCTCAACTCTTCGCGCGCGGACGCGACGGAACCTGTGGCAGGTCGCCGCAAACTGCGTATTTTCTGCGCAGCCCACAAAAACCCGGAGGATGCCAAATGAAATTCGTCAGAACGCCGGACGAGCGGTTCGAAAACCTGCCCGGATACGACTTCACCCCCCATTATCTGGACGTTGACGATACTGAAGGCAGCAGCCTTCGGATGCATTATCTCGATGAAGGCCCCCGCGATGGGCAGATCGTGCTGATGCTGCACGGGGAGCCTTCATGGAGCTATCTTTACCGCAAGATGATCCCGATCATCACCGCCGCCGGACACCGCGCCATCGCGCCCGACCTGATCGGATTTGGCCGGTCCGACAAACCGACGGAGCGGTCGGATTACACCTATCAGCGCCATGTGGACTGGGTCCGCTCCTTCCTGATGCAGACCGACCTCAATGACATCACCCTGATCTGCCAGGACTGGGGCGGGTTGATCGGCCTGAGACTGGTGGCAGAGCACCCCGACCGGTTCGCGCGCGTCGTCATTGCCAATACCGGCCTGCCCACCGGCGACCGCCCACTTGGCGTGGCGTTTGAGAAATGGCGCGAGTTTTCGCAGGTCGTGCCGGAATTTCCGACCGGCGGTATCATTCAGGGTGGCACTGTCATGCCGATGACCAATGAGGTCCGCGCCGCCTATGACGCACCGTTCCCCGATGAGACCTACAAGGCGGGTGCGCGCCAATTCCCCACGCTCGTCCCCGCCACGGTCGAAGACCCCGCGCGCGATGCGAACCTCGCGGCATGGGAAGTGCTGAAAAAGTTCGAAAAACCTGTCCTGACCGCCTTCAGCGACAAGGACCCGGTGATGGCGGGCGGTGAGAAGGTCTTCCAGAAACTGATCCCCGGCTGCGCAGGCCAGCCCCATACCATCATCAAGGACGGCGGCCATTTCCTGCAGGAAGATCAGGGCGAGGAACTGGCGCGGGTGGCCGTCGCCTTTATGGGCTGACCGGTCAGATGTGAGGGAGCGCTTCGCAAGCCAGCCCAGCCCGTGCGACCAGCACGGGCAGCGTTCGGCCCTCCCCAAGGCCGAGCGCATTGCAACGCTTCAAGATGCGGCAGGGACGGATTTAGGCGGCACCATAAACCACGTCGACCAGGCCGGGCGGAGCGCTCGCCCAGGGCCGATCGCAGCCCTCAGCGATAAGGTCCGACCCGCGCCCGCCCCTACCACAACTCCGGTCGGTTGAGCGCCGGCACGCAGCGCGACGGGCCAATCAACGGTTGCCCAGCCCCGCCCGACAACGGCTGACCCAGCCAGCCCTGGGGCATCGAAAGGGTCAGCGGGGCCTTGGCGAAATCCTCATCGATGGGGTGAAATCCGACCCTGACATAGTAAGCAGGGTCGCCATAAGTGGTCGCGTAATCCACCCCTGCCCCGCGCAGATCGTCCAACCCATGGGTGATCAGCGCATGACCGATCCCTTTGCCCTGATGCGCCGTCTTGACGGCAACGGGGGAAAGGATGAAGACCGTTCGCGCGTCCTCAGGATATAGAAGGCGCGAGAAGATCACCGCGCCGAGCAGCGCATCGCCCTCATGGACTGACCAGAGGCGCAGATCATCCGCAGGGGTCGTGGCCATTAGATCGCGCACCAGATCGCCGATCAGCGCACCTTCGGCAGCCCCTTCGGATGCGGTGAATGTGTCGGCAAAGAGGGTGCGGATCGCATCCTTTTGCCCCGCAAAGCCTTTTCGAAACAACATCTTCCCCGTCAGTATCTTCCCCGTCAGAATCTTCCCCGTCAGAGCGCAGATGCCATCACAAAAACCGCCCCATCGCCACTGCCGTATCGACCATGCGCGAGGAAAAACCCCATTCATTGTCATACCAGCTGAGCACCCGGACGAAATTGCCCCCGGTCACCTTCGTCTCCTTCGCCGCGAAGGAGGATGAGGCGGCGTCATGGTTGTAATCGGTCGACACTTTCGGGGCCGTGTCGTAGGTAAAGACGCCTTTCAGCGGGCCTGTCGCGGCGGCTTTGGCGGCGGCGTTCACCTCCTCCACCGTCACATCACGCCCAGCCACGAAGGTGAGATCGACAAGAGACACATTGGGCGTCGGCACCCGCACTGCCGATCCGTCCAGCCGCCCGGCAAGTTCCGGCAGAACAAGGCCCAACGCCTTCGCCGCGCCGGTGGAGGTCGGGATCATCGACATTGCCGCCGCGCGGGCGCGGTAGAGATCCTTGTGCAACGTATCCAGCGTTGGCTGATCGCCGGTATAGGAATGGACCGTGGTCATATAGCCTTTTTCGATCCCAAACGCTTCATGCATCACCTTCGCCAAAGGAGCCAAACAATTGGTTGTGCAGGATGCATTGGAAACGACAACATCGCCCACGGTCAGGTCCTGATGGTTCACGCCGTAAACCACAGTACGATCCGCGCCGTCGCCAGGCGCCGATATCAGCACGCGTTTGGAGCCGTTCTTCAGATGTGCCGCCGCCTTTTCGCGGGCGGTGAAGATGCCGGTGCATTCAAAAGCGATATCAACGTCGCCCCAGGGCAATTCAGCCGGATCACGCAGTGCCGTGCAGCGGATCGGGCCGGTGCCGACATCCATGATGTCGCCGCTGACCACCACATCACCGGCAAAGCGGCCATGGACGCTGTCGAAGCGCATCAAATGCGCGTTCGTCTCCACCGGACCAAGATCGTTGATCGCGACGACCTGAACCTCATCGCGCCCCTGCTCGACAATCGCGCGCAGCACATTGCGCCCGATCCGGCCAAATCCATTGATTGCGACTTTGATGGCCATGATATCCTCGCCCAAATGAAAACGACGCGCCGGGTGGCGCGTCGTTGTCTTTAGGCTCGTGCGAATGGCCCGTCGCCACCCATTCGGTCAGGTCGGCCCGCCTAGGCCGCCTGCGGCTGCTTGATCCGCCCCATCTTCGCCCCCATCAGCGCGGCGAGGTCAGCCATGCGGTGCGAGAAACCCCATTCATTATCGTACCAGGCGAGGACCCGGACAAAGCGCCCGTTCATCACCCGTGTCTGATCGGTATGGAACACAGCCGAATGCGGATCGTGGTTGAAATCAACCGAGACGAGCTTTTCGTCGGTGAAGTCCAGAACACCCTTCAGCGGCCCGCGCGCGGCGGCCCGGATGGCGTCGTTGATCTCCTCCACCGTCACATCGCGGCCAGCGGTGAAGGTCAGGTCCACGGCAGAGACATTGTGGACGGGCGCGCGCATCGCGACCCCATCAAGAACGCCCTTCAGGGACGGGATCACATCGGCAATCGCCTTCGCCGCGCCGGTCTTTGTGGGGATCAGCGATGATGCCGCCGCGCGGGCGCGGTAAAGGTCCGAATGATTGGCATCCAGCGTCGGCTGATCGCCGGTATAGGCATGGATCGTGGTCATGAAGCCCTGCTCGATCCCCACCAGATCCTGCAAGACCTGCGCAACCGGCGCGAGGCAGTTCGTGGTGCAGGAGGCGGAGGATACGATCAGGTCGTCATGGGCCAGCATGTCATCATTGACCCCAAAGACGATGGTCCGGTCCGCCCCCTTCGCCGGGGCCGACACCAGCACGCGCCGTGCACCGGATTCGAGATGCAGCGCAGCGTCGGGGCGATCGGTGAACCGGCCCGTACATTCCATGACGATGTCCACGTCCAGCGCGTTCCAGTCGCAGGTGCGCGGGTCGGTATGGCGGGTATAGGCCACCGGCCCCTTGCCAAGATCGAGCGTGCCTGCAGCCTCATCCCCCTGCACATCGTAGGGAAAGCGGCCATGCACGCTGTCGTATTTCAGAAGATGCGCTGCCGTTTCGACGGGCCCGCGATTGTTGATCGCCACCAGATCGATATCGTCGCGCCCGCTTTCGATGATGGTTCGCGCCACCAGACGCCCGATCCGCCCAAACCCACTGATTGCCACCCGAACTGCCATCAATCTTCTCCTGCTATGTCTTCCGCCTCGGCGGTACCCACATTGACGGAGGTGCGCCCAAGCCCAATGCTGCGCACTTACCTACCCGTTAGGGTGGGTACCTACCCGAAAGGGTTGATTCTGAAAATGCCGAATTTGCACTTTTGGGTGACCGCGACAATTCGGATGTTATGATTGTCACGCCCTACATCCTCGGGTTGAAGACGAGGTTCCGATGATCGACCGCATCTTCTTGATTGGCAGCATTGCTGCCGCTGCCACCTTCACAGGTATACTGCCCGCAGGGGCAGCTGTCGCATCGTCCTGCGCGCCATGGGTCTATTCGGATGAGGAGGGATTTGAAGGCGAACAACACGGCGCGGTGGTCACATGCACCGAAGGCGGTACCGAGCGCGCGCTTTCAGTGCTTTGCACCGGCGCTTACCTGACCGTGCAGGTGAAAAGCGGCACATTCCCGCGGCGCTCCGACCGGCCGCAGATGCGGTTTGACTTCGACGGCGGTGCCATCGCGACCTATCCCATTTACGGCGACGCCCATGGCGAATGGACCAGTTATGTTCCGCGTTTCGATGAAGATCATCCGCTGATCACCGCCTTGCGCAATGATGATGCGGTCGATGTCACGCTCGGCCCCAATCCGGATCGCGTGCGTTATGGGCTCGTCGGGTCGAATAGGGCCATCGGACGGGTTCTGGCCGCCTGCAACGGCTGAGCGGGTCCGCCGATCAGGTATCCGCGCTGTCCAGCAATAAACGCAATTCGCGCTTCAGAACCTTGCCCGTCGCGTTGCGCGGCAGAGCTTCGATAAAGACGACCCGCGCGGGGACCTTGAACCGCGCCATGCGGCCCTGACAGGCACCGATCACATCATCCTCATGCAGTGACGCGCCTTCCGTCCGGGCGATGAAGGCGACGCCGACCTCGCCCCAGCGGTCATCCTCCATCCCCACAACGCCGGCTTCGGCGACACCATCGAGGGCGTAAAGCACGTTCTCGACCTCTGCCGGGTAAACGTTCTCGCCGCCGGAGATATACATGTCCTTCCAGCGGTCCACGATCCACAGATCGCCGTCAGGGTCGATCCGTGCCGCGTCACCGGTGCGAAACCAGCCATCGACGAATTCCTTGGCATTGGCTTCGGGGCGCCGCCAGTAACCCGGTGTGATGTTCTCGCCCCGAACCCACAATTCGCCAACCTCGTCAGGTGCGGCGTCGACACCATCCTCGCGCACGATCTTGAGGTCGCAATGCATCGCCGCGCGGCCCGCGCTGCCGGGTTTGGCAAAGGCAGTTTCGGCCGTCTGGATGGAGACACAGGGGCTCGTCTCCGTCATCCCGAACCCCTGCACGATGGGCAGACCCTTGGCCTTGTACGCTTCCAGCACCGGCACCGGCGTCGGGGCACCGCCGACAGCGGCTACCTTGATGCCGGAAAAATCAGCCTCCGCAAATCCGGGATGCTGCGACATGAAGAGGTACATTGCGGGCACGACCAGAAAATGGCTGACCGCGCGATCCGGATCGGACAAAAGGTCGAGCGCCGTGCCAGGGTCAAAGGCGCGCATGATAAGGCTGTGCCCGCCCGCATGCAGAAGAACGGTGGTGTAAGTGTTCAGCCCGCCCGTGTGGAAAAGCGGCAGCATGGTCAGCCCCACACTGTCTGGCCCGACGGTCGACGGCACGCCGAGATTGACCGCATTCCAGAACGCCATGCCATAGGTATTCGGTGCCCCCTTGGGTCGTCCGGTCGTGCCGGAGGTGTACATCATCGTCCATGTGTCGGCATGGGACATCGTCTCGGGCACATATGCGCCGTCGCTCGCCGATATCGCGTCCTCATAGGGCGACGCCGCGCCGCCACCCGTGGTTTCGACCAGATGCGGGACATGTGCCGTCAGTGCCGCGACAATCTCCGCCGTCGATCCATCGTGGATCAACACCTGCGGCGCGCAGTCACCGACGATGAAGTCGATCTCATCCGCTACCAGCCTCCAGTTCAGCGGCACGAATATAGCCCCGATCTTGGCGCACGCGGAATGTACCTCCATCACGTCGGTGGAATTCATGGCGAGAACAGCCACACGGTCGCCCCGTTTGACCGCACAGTGGCGTTGCAGATGTGCGGCGAGGCGGCGACACCTGTCATCTGCCTTGATAAAGGTAAATGAGCGGTCCGAATGCAGATCCGTCCAGCACGGACTGTCCGGCGTCGCGAACGCATGATGGCCGAGCCAGTCGTAATGGCGCATGGGGCGGTCTCCCTGATCGGCGGTCTTTGCGCCGCCGCATCAAGGACATTAGTGCCGATACCGGCGCGGACCAACCCTTTCAGTCAGCACCGGCAAGGCAGGTATCGTCGGGGCGGCACCGCGCTACCCGATCCGCTGCCAATTACGCTGGATCAGGCAAGCATGGCCTTCGCGGCCTCCGCCACCTTGGCAGCTGTGATCCCAAAATGCTCGTAAAGCTCGGGTGCCGGAGCGGAAGCGCCGAAGCCGTCCATTCCGACAAAGTCCGCGCGGCGCCAGTCACCCCTCTCACCGCAGAGCCATTGATCCCAGCCAAAGCGCGCCGCCGCCTCGATCCCGACACGGACCGATCCACGCGGCAGAACCTTGCGCCGATAATTGTCATCCTGCTGCGCGAACAGCTCGAATGACGGCATGGAAACAACGCGGGTGCCGATTCCCTCTGCCTGCAACAGGTCACGGGCGGCGAGCGCAATCTCAACCTCCGACCCGGTGGCGATCAGAATGACCTGACGCTTGTCCTCAGCTTCCCGCAGGACATAGGCACCCTGGGCCGACAGGTTGCGGTTCACATGGTCGACACGCACGGTCGGCAGGCCCTGACGGCTGAGCGCGATGAGGCTCGGGCCAGGGGTCGAGACCGCAAGCTCCCATGCCTCCGCCGTCTCGACCGCATCGGCGGGACGAAAGACCGTGAAATTGGGGGTCGCCCGCATCATCGCCAGTTGTTCGATCGGCTGGTGGGTCGGGCCATCCTCACCGAGGCCGATACTGTCATGGGTCATCACATAGACGACTTTCTGATTCATCAGCGCCGACAGACGCATCGCGCCACGGGCGTAATCGGCGAAGACAAGGAACGTGCCGCCATAGGGCACAACGCCGCCATGAAGCGCCATGCCGTTCATCGCGGCGGCCATGCCATGTTCGCGAATGCCGTAATAGACATAGCGTCCGGCCGGGTTTTCGTTTGTGAACGCCCCCATATCGGCGGTCAGCGTATTGTTCGAACCGGTCAGGTCGGCAGAGCCGCCGACAGTTTCCGGCATGACCGGATTGATCGCCGCCAGCGCGTTTTCAGACGCCTTGCGGGTCGCCAGTTTCGGCTTCTCCTCGCTGATCGACCGTTTCAGGCGGCGAATGGCCCCGGCAAGCTTTTTGGGTGCTTCGCCCGCGATCAGGCGATCGAATTCCTCGCGTCGACGGGCGGACAGCTTCTCATGCCGCTGCATCCAGATCGTGCGCAATTCCGCCCCTCGCGCCCCTGCGGCAGACCATTCGGCGCGGATATCTGCGGGGATGTCGAACGGACCCTCGGGCCAGTCATAGACCGCGCGCGTTGCGGCAATCTCGTCTGCGCCCAGTGGCGAGCCATGGGCACCGGAGCTGTCCTGCTTGGCCGGGGAGCCATAACCGATATGGGTCTTGCAGGCGATCATCGTGGGATAGGCGCTCGACCGCGCCGTGGTCAGCGCCCGGTCGATGGCAACCGGGTCGTGGCCGTCTATTTCCAGCACGTCCCAGCCAGCGGCGCGAAACCGGGTCGGTTGATCGGTGATGTCGGACATGGATACGGGGCCATCGATGGAAATGCCATTATCATCCCAGAGCACGATCAGTTTGTTCAGGCCCAGACGTCCGGCAAGGCCGATGGCCTCGTGGCTGATCCCCTCCATCAGACAACCATCGCCCGCGATCACATAGGTGTGGTGATCGACCATGTTGCGCCCGTACCGTGCGGCCATCAGGCGTTCCGCCATGGCCATCCCGACAGCCGTGGCCAGGCCCTGCCCCAAAGGCCCGGTCGTGGTCTCGATGCCTGCACCGTGGCCAAATTCGGGATGCCCGGCTGTGCGCGACCCCAGCTGGCGGAAATTGCGCAATTGATCGAGCGAGAAATCGGAATATCCCGTCAGATGCAAAAGGCCGTAAAGCAGCATGGATCCGTGCCCTGCGCTGAGCACAAACCGGTCGCGGTCGGGCCAAGCCGGATCGGCGGGGTCGAATTTCAGGTGATCGCGGAACAGAACCGTCGCCACGTCAGCCATGCCCATCGGCATTCCGGGATGGCCGGAATTTGCTGCCTGCACGGCATCCATGGCAAGCACGCGCAACGCCGTTGCCATACGCCAATGCTGAGGGTGGGTCGTCTGAAGGCTGGAAATGTCCACGTCGGCAATCTTTCACGCAAGAGAGGGGCTAGCACGCGCTTATCGCGGAACCGCTTATCGGGGGTCAAGTCAGAACGGTCTTTTTGCCGGTTCGGGCAGCAGAAACGGCCCGACGATTGCAGCCAGACGCAGGCATTGGGATAAAAGAGGCGGAAGTTTATTGTTCTGCGTGATTCGAGCGCATCCGGGACATGTGCTCAGAGAGGGTGAAAGATGACTGATATAATCGCTGCGGTAGGACGCCTCACGGAGGCCATTTCCGCGCTTGAGACGTCACTGGCAACCGAGCGTGCCGCAGCAGCCGACGCAGTGCAGGCGCTGACGGAGGCCCGCGCCGCCGAAGCCGCTGCAACCGCCCGCACGCACGAACTGGCGCGCGACATGGACCAGTTGCGCGCCGCAGCCAATGCCGCCGAAGACAAGCATGCACGCCAGCTTGCAGAGGCACAGTCAGTCAGCGCGCCTGCACCGGACAACGATCCCGCCATCATAGAAGCCGCGCATGCACGTATCGAGCATCTGGAAATGGCCCTCGGCGAGGCCGAGGACGCGCGCGACGAGGCGCTGGCGGAGCTGAAGAACCTGCGTGAGGCACGTTCGGATGATGCGAAACTGCGCGCCGAAGCGGCAGAAGCCCTGGATGCCGCCATTGGTGAGCTGAAGGTCCTGAGCGGAGCAAAGAAAAATGGCTGAGGTATCCATCAAGGTAGGCGGGCGGCATTATCAGATGGCCTGCGACGACGGCCAGGAAGGGCATCTGCGAGCGCTTGCGGCCCGGCTCGACACCGAGGCGCAGGCACTGGCGGGCAGCGGCAAGATCTCCGAGGCGCGATTGATGCTGATGGTGGCCCTGATGATGGCCGATCAGCTTGACGAGGCTGAAGAGGCGCTGCGGAGCACGCCGCCTAGCGCGCCAGCGACACCCGCGGATACCGGCGACGGCACTCTCTTCAACGTCATGAACGCGGGTGACGAGGCCGCTGGTCTGGTCGCCGAAATCGATCAGGCCACCAGCCGCATCGCGGCACTGAACGGCGGCGCGGCTCCCCCACCCGAAGGATCGGGCCGTGACGTGCCAACGTCCGATGCGCCGGATGCAGCGGCCTCCGAGGACGATCATCCGGACAGCGACGGTGCCACCATGGAGAACCTGACACCGTTCGAACGCCGCGCCCTGCGCCGTGCCAAGCGTGCCGCGCAGCAGTGACGGGCGCGCCCGGCTGCGGGTCAACAGGGGCGCGTGCTGCCGAATTCCCCGAACCAGGGGCTTTCCTTTCATTCGGTGCCAGCTTACATCAACAACAGGCGAGTTCTGTCCTTCCCGTGCCGGGATAGCATCCCTGTGGCCTTAAATTTCTTCGCGGGAGCTGGCTCTGTGTTCGACCCTGGTCTTATGCACCCGGCACCCACCTGGTATACCAGGCTCGCGAGGATCAACATCCCGACGGTCGTGACGGGCTCGCCGCCTGCATCTTGAGGATTTCGAACATGTATACCGTTTATGGCTCTGCCAAGACCCGCGCCAGCCGCGTCATCTGGATGCTGGAAGAGCTCGAGGTTCCCTACGTGATAGAGGACGTCTTTCCCGGCACGCCAGAGGCCCTGACCGCCAGCGAGACCGGCAAGATCCCGGCGCTGAAAGACGGCGATCAGATGATTTTCGACAGCGCGGCCATCCTGATGCATCTCGCCGACAAGCATGGCGGACTGACCTTTCCCGTCGGCACGCCTGAACGCACGCGCCTGCAATCGGTGCTGAATTTCGTCACCGACGACATGGAACAACCCTTATGGACCGCCGCCAAGCACTCCTTCGTTCTGCCAGAAGAGCTGCGCGCGCTGGAGGCCGTCATGCCCGCGCTGCATTTCGAATGGACCAAGGCGCTGAAAACCCTCGGCAGACTGCTTGGTGACGGGCCGTTCCTGATGGGGGCGAAATTCACCGTGGCTGACATCATCGCGGGCCATCTTGGCGGCTGGGCCAAGGCAATGGACTTTCCGGCGCCAGAGCCGCTGGTTGCCGACTACATCGCACGGGTGCGCGCCCGCGATGGCTGGCAAAAGGTCGACGCGATGCGCAAGGCCGCCTGATCCATGGGCCGCCTGACGACCCATGTGCTCGATACCGCGCTGGGGCAACCCGCGGCGGGGCTTCGCATCACACTCAGCGGCGCATCGGGCGAGATCAAGACCGTGATCACCAATGATGATGGCCGCGTTGATGAGCCGCTGCTGGAAGGCGCGGCGCTGACCACCGGATCTTATGAACTGGTGTTCCATGCGGGCGCATATCTCGACCGGACAGCGCCCGGCCTTGCCGATCCCAAGTTCCTTGACCTGATCCCGATCCGCTTCGGCGTCGCCGACGCCGCGGCGCACTACCATGTGCCCCTCCTCCTCTCCCCTTTCGGATATTCGACCTATCGGGGCAGCTGATGACGGGGATCGCCGTCACGATCACCGGTGTCGAAGGCTCCGCCCCGCGCGGCACCGGGGCGATGATCTGGGTGACGGAGCGGACAACCGAAGGCAGCATCGGTGGCGGTGCGCTGGAATACGCGATGATCGCAGCAGCGCGCGAGATGCTGACCAAAGGTGAGGAAAGGCGCGCGATCCGCCAGCCGCTCGGCCCGGAAATCGGACAGTGCTGCGGCGGCCGCGTCGATCTTGTGTTGGAGCGGCGGGAGACACCGCCAGATAACACTGTAATGCGCCCCCATGTTCTGATCTTTGGCGCAGGCCATGTGGGCAGCGCTCTTGCCCGCGCGCTTGCCCCCCTGCCCCTGTCGCTGACTGTGGTGGATGAGCGGCGGGACTGGCTTTCGCCACTTGGGGCGCTGGCGCGCACCGAACACACGCCTCTGCCCGAAGCTGTGGTTGCCGCTGCGCCGCCTGATGCCGCCTACGTCATTCTGACCCATGATCATGCGCTCGACTTCCTGATTGCTGAGGCAGCCCTCAGGCGCGGCGACGCGGCCTATCTGGGCATGATCGGCTCCGCGACGAAACGCGCGCGGCTGGTGGCGGACCTCACCCGTAAAGGGGTCGACCCGGGCCCGCTGATCTGTCCTATTGGGGCCAGTACAAGCCGCGACAAGAGGCCGGAGGTGATCGCCGCCTGCGTCGCGGCAGAACTGGTCGCACGACTGCTCTGAGGGAAGAGGCATGGAAGCGCTGCTTTGGGAATGGCTGAGCTTTGGTCTCCGGTGGCTCCATGTGATCACCGGCATCGCCTGGATCGGATCATCATTCTATTTCATAGCATTGGACCTCTCGCTTAAGAAACGAGATCATCTGCCTCATGGGGTGGCGGGTGAGGCGTGGCAGGTTCATGGCGGCGGTTTCTACAATATGCAGAAATACACCATCGCCCCCGAAGGCATGCCGCCGGAGCTGACCTGGTTCAAATGGGAAAGCTATGCCACATGGATCAGCGGTTTTTTCCTTCTCTGCACCGTCTATTACGCCGCGCCCGAACTCTTCCTCATCGATGAAGAGGTAATGGCGCTGGCGCGGTGGGAGGCGATTGCGCTCGGCATCGGGTCCATGGTGCTCTCATGGCTGATCTATGATGCGCTTTGCCGCTCGCCGCTGGTGGAGCGGACCTATCCCCTGCTCGCCGTGGTCTTCGCCGGGCTTGGCATCCTCGGCTGGGCGCTGACGCAGGTCTATTCGGGGCGCGGGGCCTTCATCCATCTTGGCGCGGTCATGGCCACGATCATGTCAGCCAATGTGGCGATGAACATCATTCCCAACCAGAAACGCGCCGTCGCGATGCTGCTGAAGGGCAAGACGCCGCCCGCGACCTATGGCAAACAGGCCAAACAGCGGTCACTACACAATAATTATCTGACCCTGCCTGTCATTTTCCTCATGCTTTCAAATCATTATCCGCTCGCCTTCGCGACAGAATGGAACTGGGTGATCGCCATTCTGATCATGGGGATGGGCGGCGTGATCCGGCATTGGTTCAATGTCCACCATGTCGGCGGCAAATCGCCCGACTGGTGCTGGCTGGTGGCCGCGATCCTCTTCGTTGGCATCATGTGGTTGTCGGAGGCCGGGCCGAAAGACCGGGCGGAAGCGGATGCCGCCATCCCGAACCGTGAGACCCTCATCGCCTCCGCCCACTGGCCAGAGGTTGAGGAAATCGTCCTCTCACGTTGCTCCATGTGCCACGCGGCGGAGCCTGTCTGGGATGGCATCGCCCGGGCACCAAAGGATGTCGCGCTGGAGGAGGTATCGGACATCCTGCGCCACGCCGCGACGATTTACACTCAGGCCGCCCGCTCACGCGCCATGCCGCCCGGCAATCTGACCGGCGTGACCGCGGCGGAGCGCGAAGTGCTCGCCCTCTGGTATGAAGGCGCAACGGGTCAGAGCCGCACGCTCTTCCCGTAGGATGGGCCTCGGCCCACCGTTATCTGGCGGCCACGATGGGTTGTTTCGGCAGATGGCAGCAGTGGGCCGAGGCCCACCCTACTGGACGACCACCACAACACGGCGATCCGGGTCCGATGCCTCGCAGCGGTCACCGGGGGCGCGGGCCGGTACCGTTTCGCCAAGACCGACCAGCTTGAACCGCTTGCTGTCATCCAGTTCGTTCTCACCAAAACCCTGTCCCAGCAATGTCGGGCGGATCACCTGACCAAAGACGTTCTGCACCCGATCCTCGGAAATCAGCTGATTATACCAGCGTGGCCCGACGCAATCGGCATGGCCCGTCATGGCGATGCGCAGCGGCTCCGCCGGGTCGCGGGTCTTTAGCTCCGCAACCAGTGATATCAGGCCGGGATCATCGGCGACCGGATCGCGTTCGTTATAGCCGAACAGCACCTGAAACACCTTGGGCGGCGGCAGGTTGTTCGACCGGTCGACGGCCCCTGCCAGCGCGGGCGAGGCGGCGAGGTCTTCGGCGAAGAAGTCAATCGCCTCCCCCCCTGTGCCGCCATTATCCAGCTGCGCTGCCGCCAGAACGCGGTCGAGCACAATGACATTGCCCTCGCTGTCCTGTACCTCCAACCGCCCAGCGGTGTTCGGATCATCAAGTTCGGGCAGAAGGAAGATCAGGTTATCCTTGACCGCGAATTCCTTGGACCCTTCGAGCGCGTTGTGGAACCTTTTACAGTGATAGGGGATGCCGCCGAAATCGACTGGCCCTTCCTCCAACTGGTGTCCCTCCAGTTGCTCGCGTGCCCAGCGGTGATAGCTGACCTGCACATGGGCAAACCAGTCCGGCGCACGTTGCAACGATCCGGGAAAGCCGACAGCACCCACCACGCCGCCGCGCTGCTGGCTGAGCGCCAGTTCGGATGTCTCCAGTGCCTCGCAATAGGCAGGCTGCGTCAGATCGACAGGCTCCAGGCTCTCCGGCTCCGCGCCGTCGAGATGATCGAAAACCGGGACGAGCGGCGAGATGCCGTCAGCAGGCGGCGGATTGCCAAAGGCCATGAGAGCATTGGACAGGAATTCCGCGTTGCTGACCCAGTCGAATTCCTGGCGTTCCTCGCCAGCGCCTTCGATGAACTCGCAGATCAGCGCCTTGCGAAAAGGCCACAGCGGATCGCCATCCTTCGCTGTCGCGGCCTCGTCCCGCACGGCGGCAAGTGCGGCATCGCGCATGTCTTCGGATGGGCGCTCCCCCACGCCATCCAGGTGCGCGCGCAGATCGCGCATGTAACCGCACCACTGATCATCGATTGCGACACCGGTTGCAGCGCGATGGGCCGCCGGATCCCAGGCATTCGGCTGACCTGGCTGCTGCGCACAGGCCGCGAGCAGGCCGACCAGTGCTACATTCCCCCATCCCCTGAAATTCATGGTCACTTAGCCCTTATGACAATCCTCGTTCCCGTCACTGCGAGATTGGTATCGTTGCGGATTTTCACGCTCATCGTATCACCGGTAATCTTGGCAACCTCGCCTGCTGCCACCGACACCACACCGCGCCCGAGGCGCATCCGGAAATCACCGGTCTTCTGCGCGGGTTTGTAGATATAGCTTGAAATCTCCAGACAGGTGTCAGCGACACCGGAGACGGTCGAGTTATCAGTAAAGATCGCATCGAAGCCGCCATTGGAGCCGGTGACGACGGCATCTTGGGCAAACAGGTCCATACCGACCTCCGCTTCCAGCTCGTCAAAGCCATCGGCGGTCGGGCGCAGGACCTTCACCTGCCCTTCGGTGCGTTTCATGAAACCGACGGTTTCGGCGCGCCGGTCGAACCGGACCGCGTCGTCCTTGTCGATCTCCACCTGGCAGAGGCTCATCACCTTGTCATCGGTGGAGGCGACGGCTCCGCCGGCAAACCCGGCGGTGGCAGCGGCGGCGATCATCAGCGTGCGTATCATATCATACCCCATTTATTGCGCTGCGCCGGTCCGAAAAGCGGCCGCGGCTTCGCTCAGATCAGGGTAATGAGCGATAAAAGGGGCAAATTTGAGAACGCTGACGACCAATTCTCCGCCCCCCGCTGCCACAATTCGCCCACCACGCGCCTCCAGCGCGATATGGGCGGCACGCAATGCGCGCAGGGCGGTGCTGGACAGAAGGACGACAGCGCTCAGATCGACAATCACAATACCGCTTCTCGATCGTGCATCGGCATCCTTCAAAGCCTCGCCAAGCGGCTCCAGCACATCCGCATGATAATGCGAAGCCAGAAGGGCAAGCACCGCGTTCGGCCCAGATGTTTCCACATGATAGGACCGGCTTGTCGACTTGGCAGCCTTTTTCATATGCAGATCAGCCTCTTCCACCACAGGCCAGCCGCACCGCAGACCTGAACGGGCATCATTTAGTGAGAGAGCGGGAAACACAAGCGGCAGACAGCACAGAGCGTGCGCCATCTGCGTGAAACGTCAGAATTTGCGCGGTTCTGCATCGGGTTCGATCGGTGGAAGGCCGCCTATCCATCTTCTTCGCCCTGTTTTGTGACAGAGAAAGTGGTGACGTTACGTCCATCTTCGCGCGCATAGACCAGTTCATCAGCGAAGGCGATGACCAGCGCCAGACCCCGCCCGCCCATCGAATACTGCTCTGCATCCGCGTCCATGCGAAACTGGCGCGGGTCAAAACGCGGGCCCCGCGCACTGACCCGCAAATGCAAACAAGTCTGGTCAACCCAGATCTCTGCCTGAATGTCGGGTGCCTGTTCATTGACCGCCCCGTGGACGAGCGCGTTGGCCGCCAGTTCGTCAAGCGCAAGGCCAATGCGCAAACACTGGCCCTTGTCGGCACCGGCCGCGGCGCAAAACTCCTCCGCCTCCGCCGCGGTTTCTGCGACGGATGTCAGCGTGCCGCCGATCTGGCGAACCAGGCTTACCGTCGGACCTGCCCCATCCATTCGTGTTTTCCCCAAAACCACACTGCCTCTGTCGCATACGCGGTCGCCTTTCGCACCGCAACGCACTCAACCGGATGCCGGTTAAGCACATCGCATCTGCATGACCACGTACATTACCGCAAGGTAACTATGGCAAGGTTAAGGCGGACGGACGGCGCGGACATGATCACAGCTTCCACTTTGCCGCCAAGGCATCGACCGCCTTGGCCAGAAGATTGGTATCCAGTCCGATGGACAGGAAGTTTGCGCCAGCATCGCGATACGCTTCGATCAGCGTATCATCCAGCGTCATGACGCCCGCGCCCTTGCCCGCTGCCCGCGCCGTTCCGATACCTGCCAGAATGGCATCACGGACGTCCGGATGGCCGGGCTGCCCCATATGACCGAAATCGGCGGAGAGGTCCGCCGGGCCGAAGAAGATGCCATCGACCCCATCGATGGCCAGAATTGCCTCCATGTTCGAGAGGCCGGTTTTCGTCTCGATCTGGACCAGAAGGCAGATGCCTTCATTGGCTTCGGACAGGTATTTCGGATTGCGCCCGAAATTTGTGGCCCGTGCACCCAACATGCCGACACCGCGCTGGCCTTGCGGCGGATATCGCACCGCGTCGACTAGCGCCTGCGCCTGCTCGGGCGTGTCGACAACGGGGACGAGAAAGTTCTGAACCCCGACATCCAGCAACTGCTTCAGGTGCCCCGGATCACGGTCGCGAATGCGCACGAACACCGCCGGATCATGGCGCGAAAGCGCATTGAACTGCGCGACGATCGAAGCGAGGTCATTCGGTGCATGCTCTCCATCGATCAGCAACCAGTCGAACCCCGCAGGGCCTGACACCTCCGATGCCAGCTGATGTGCTAACCCCAGAAAAATGCCGTAAAGCGGATCACCGGAGGCGAGGCGGTCTTTGAACGGGTTCATCATGTATCCTTCGTCTTCATGCGGGTCTGCAGGCCACGCGGGCCGCGGTCACCATGCAGCACATCAGGGTGTTGCGCAAAGGCCGAACAGGGGCCCATGGCCGCGATCCTCATCGGGGGAGCCGAGCGGGCCGCGCCCCGTTCGGGCGCACGGACTGCATGTGACGAGAGGTATTCCTGCGGCCCTGCCCTTACCCATTGCGCGGACAGACCGGACACTTGCCCAGGAAAACAGCGTGACCCAGATCACACCGCAAAGCGTAAGTCGCCAATTCGCCGTTAAATCAGGGTGAATCTCCATGAAAAGCGACCCGGATGTGCGCGAAGTCCTTCCCCAATTGCGGCGGGGCTGCCATATATTCGCCATCAGATCACACCGGAATTTGCTGGAATGATGCCACATAAGACAAGGATATGGAGATGCTCGCCGCCGTCACTACCCCCCCGGAGGAGTTTGAGGCGTTGTATGCTCTCGGCGAAGGGGCCGCCGAAGAGACTGTTCAGAGTACCCCCACCAGACCTGATACCGCAGCAGCGACTGACAGCCGTCAGGCCGAAAGCGCATCATATCGCCAGCCAAAGATCGACTGGTCGAACGTTGCCTTCGCGCTGACATTCAGCCTCGAAGCACGCCGCCGCGCCGCCAAGGGCTGATGTCCCGTCCATGACGGATGGGGCCGACCATCGGCTCCTGAAGTCGTCGTCTAGGCCTTGTCGGCCGTGTCGACAAAGAACTTCTTGATTTTTCGGTCGGTGATGCGCAGGCCTTTCAGCTTTTCCTGAAAATCGGCCATGTGGCTGGTCTGGAAATGTGCAGCCAGCGCCGCCTCGTCGCGCCATTCCTCATAGATGCGAAACCGTCTCGGGTTCGTCAGGTCCGTGTAGAATTTGTAGATGATGCAGCCATCTTCGTCATGCGCGGCCTCCATCATCTTGAGGGCGGCAGATGCAGCAGGCCAAGCGTCCTCGGGGTGCAGTTCAATTTCGCCGGTTACAACAATCATGGCCTTCAATCCCCAAGTCGTTTTTTTACGAGCGCATGTATCAGGTTCATTTCGTCATCCGTTACGGACATATCAAGCAGGTGCGTCATCGTATTCTGCAAGTACTCGACGTTGCTTCCCGCCGGCCCATGGGCGCGGGCAATGACATCGGCCTGATCATCCGGGCTCAGACCACCGCGATATTGCGCGTGCGATCTGTCCATAATGTAGCATAAAGCTGGCACTTCCGTGTCATCACCGATGCGGATCGGCAGGAACGCTTCGAGGTAGGAATAGGTGATCAGCTCCCGCGCGCGCAGGTATTCATGCACCTCCCGTCGGTTTTCGCGCACAACGCGATAGGCAACGCCTTCGCAGTGGCGGCCCGGTTCCTCATCCAGCGCCAGCACCAGCCCCGGAAATTCCGGTGTGCCGCGATAGGTAATGCTGTCGAGACAGAACCGGCGCACATAGCCCGGCAAGGTTGCACGGCGGCGTTCGGCAAAGTCAAAGCCCGGTTTCCACATGAGGGAGCCATAGGCGAAGACCCAGAGATCGGTTGTTTCATCGGTCATCGGGTCGGTTTACAACCCCAATAGCGCAGGTGCCAGAGTGAGGACGCGTCGATGAAGTTGAAAATACTGGCAGGCGTCCTCGCGGTCGCCCCGTTCCTATGGTTCGCCTGGTGGTTCATTGCCGCCAGCGCCCAGGAAGAAGCGGTGGAGCGCTGGCTGCAGGACCGGCGCGAACAGGGCTGGCAGGCCGAGGTCGCAGAGATTGATGTGCGGGGATTTCCCAACCGGCTGGACACGAAACTGACCGAGCCGACAATTGCCGACACGATCACCGGCTGGTCGTGGGAGGCAAGCCGCCTCGATCTGCGTCAGGTCGCCTATGACCCGACATTCCTCGTGGTCGAATGGCCGCCTGAGCAACGCTTCTCGGTCCCCGGCGCGCGCGCGACACTGCGCAGTGCGGAGATGGAAGCCAGCCTGAAAGTCTCATCAACGACGGCGTTCGACCTCCTCCGCGCGTCGTTTGATCTGCAGAACGCGGCGATCTCCGCCGATGCGGGCTGGACGGCGGCGGCCGACCGGCTGACCACCCATATCCGGCTCGCGCCCGATGCCGGGCCCGACAATGCCTATGAATTTCGCATGGATGCGCTGCGCATCCGCCCGCCTGAATTTCTGAGCCGCATTGCCGATCCCACGGGCACACTGCCTGCGCATCTGGAATTTGCAGCCGCCGAGGGGCGCATCGCACTGGACCGGCCGCTCAACAGATACTCGCTCGAAGGATTTTCGCTGTCGGCCAGCGCGATCTCGCTGCGTTCCGCCTCCGCTGAATGGGGGGGCCTGCGCCTCTCGACCACCGGCAGCGCCGTTGTCGACGCGGAAGGCTATGCGGAGGGAGAGTTCGACGTCACCGCCGCCAACTGGCGCGAAATGCTGTCGACGGCCGTTGCCGCAGGTGCCATCGGGCGCGGTCTGGCCGACACGCTGGAGGCCGGGCTTGGTTTCGTGGCCAGGCTTGGGGGCGACCCAAATGTGCTGGACGTCGCCCTGACCTTTCGCGGTGGCCTGGCCCGCATCGGTCCGGTTCCCGTCGGGACAGCGCCGCGCATGCGGCCCGAGATTTGATCGGGCCGCTAAAGTCCCATCCAAAACTGGAACATCAGTCCCGCCGCGAATGATCCGGTCAGCGCCAGCGCGACATAAAGGGCAAAGACCCGCCGCCTGACCAGCGCCCAGACCGCGATCGCGGCCGGCAGTGACGTGACGCCCCCGGCGACAAGGAATGCCAGCCCGGCCCCAGGTGCCATCCCCTGCTCGATCAGCCCGCCGACCAGCGGCAGCGCGGCGTAGCCGTTCAGATAGGCCGGGACGCCGACCAGTGTCGCGATTCCAATCGGTGCCAGCCCAGTACCACCGAGCGCCTGACCTACAAAATCGGCGGGCATCCACGCCAGCATCAGACTTTCAAGGACGAAGGCCAGGGTCAGCCATTTTGTCAGGAACAGCGTGGTCTTGATGGCCTCGCGTTGAAACTTTGCGACACGCTCCCCGTCCTCCCAGAACCGCCAGACGACATGGGGCTCGGACCGCATCTTCGCGCCGCCGCAGCCGCCATTGCCAATCCCCTCGCGCAGCGGGTCGGTCAGTCCACCGGAGCGTGCGATAGCATGAACAGTGAGACCACCAAGGATGCCGAGGCCGATGGCCGTCGCGGTCTTGGCTATGGCAAATTCCAGCCCCAGAACCCCGGTCGTCAGCACGAACATTGAAGGGTCCATAACCGGCGATGCCAGCCAGAACGCCATCACTGCCGACAATGGCACGCCCATGGTCAAAAGCGCCGCAATCAGCGGGATCACCCCGCAGGAGCAGAACGGCGACAACCCGCCAGCCAGCGCCGCAATCGCGATCATCAACAGGGGCGATCCGGTAAAGGCCTTTGCGATCAGCCCATCCGCCCCCGTCGCCCCCGCATAGGCCGCGATGGCGATGGAGAGGAGGAGGAACGGTGCCACATGAATCAGGCTCCGCGCTGCAAACTCCGCGCTCGCCACGCCCTGTGCAGGAACGAAGGTCAAGAGCGCCAAGAGGAGCGCCACGCAGAAGAGCCAGACCCGCTCCGCCGACCAGAGGTGGTTGCCGATCTCAAAGATGCGGGTGCGGACATGGAGAGCGAGTTCGGTCATAGCGATACCCCTAGAAAAGTCGTTGTATTAGAGCGAAAAAACGGGAGGCAAAGCATCATGCCGCATCCTCCCGCGTCAGCGTCACGCCGGTACAGCACTCCGCCGTCAGGAAGGAAATCGTATGTCGCATCGCACCGTAGTCCACCCGGTTCACCACCTGCCGGCCCTGGCGTTCCTGCACCACAAGCCGTGCATCGACCAGCGCGCCGAGATGATGCGCCAGCGTCGAGGCCGGCATGCCGAGATGCTGGCCGATTTCGCCCACATTCAACCCGTCCTCCCCGGCGCGCACCAAAAGGCGAAACAGGTCGAGCCGCGTCTCATGTCCGAGGGCGGCAAGGGCGGCGGCGATATCTTTCGTTGTGTCCATGACCTCAATGTAACGACATTTTTAGTTATGTAAAGACATCTTCCTCGCCCCACCGCTCACTCTGCCATTCGGCACCGCTCAAATTTAATGCGCGACCAGCCGCGTGCTTCGATCGCGGACTTCAGACGGTCGGAGAAGAAGAGTGTTCTGGTTAGATCTTGCGCAGCCCAGAGGTCCGCACCGGTTTGAGCGGTTTCATTCACGACGAGCTTGTCTTCAAGAACGATGCCCGGACTCCAAAGGTGGCTTTTGCCAATCCGGTCAACCGCTGCACTGGCCTCGAAATCGACGCAGGGCTTGCGCACCGCCACATGCAATATGTGTGCGCGGTCCAGTTCCTTCGTCATGGTATGGTCGTCGATCGTGAGCGGATGGAACTCCACCCGATCTTTGCCCGGCCCGTCGGATAGCGGCGCGCCGATATCGAACTCATTCAGGAGGTCGATAAACTCATCCGACACCGCCATGTAACCGCCAGATACAAGATAGAATTCTGTTCCGGGCAGTTTCTTACCTTCTTCCAGCCATGCTCTTTGCGGCATCTGGACCCCATCCATGGGGATGAAAAGCGCTCGTCGACGACTGATCTCTTTGATGTCCAGCTTGTCTTCCAGCGCGGTCGTATTAATGAACGACATATGCCCTGACCGATATGGGCAACCCGAGGCCCATATCTGTGAACTTGCACTCATTGAAAACTCTCACTTGCGAAATCAGTTGATAAGCATTTGTACGACTGCCCCGACCAGCCGCCATCACATCGAACCCCGAGCATCACCGGCAGAAAGGCCCGCCCCGATGCCGCGCGATGTCGAAATGGAAATGGTCCTGATGGAACCGGTCTGATTCCGGGCCGAGGACAGTACCGAAGGGCCCGCAGGCACCTTGCCAGACGGAGCGCAGATAGCTGCGCTCGCCCGACGCACCGCGCCACCCCTCCAGCAGTGTCACGCTTCGATCATTGGTGAAGGAAAAAGCGGAAATATCGATGGCGTTGCCGCGCGCATGTTCACTGATCCGCGCACCGCGTTGGTGATTGCGCGTGCGGCAGGCGTAGGAGGCCGCAACCTGCATTGATTTCAACTCGGTACTCAGCACCTGGCGCGCGGATGGTTTGGCCACCTGATCGGTCCAGTCGGCGAAAGCGATCGCCGTCTCGCAATTGACCCGCGCGGCACGTGGCAGCGCGACACCAGCGACGGAGGTGACGGAGACCGGGTTCTCGATCCCGCAGGAAGGGTTGGTGCCCCGAATGCGCCCGATGGGCCGCCCCAGCAGTCGGGGATCGCCGCAGATCATGCCGCCCGGCATCACGATGTCGACCGGTGCAATGCCGCGCCTCGGTGGCAGTGGCGAATAACGAGGCGCGTATCGCGATGCGATGCTGACCGATCCGCCCGCCTCTGCACCCGCCTGAGGCAGGCTTGAGCCGCCGCACCCGGCGACGATCAGCGCGGCCAGCGCGGCTGCGGCCCCGCGTATCATTACACCTCCCCCCGCTTGGTCGTACGGCCAAAGTCAGGCGCATCGGTATCCTGCCCGGCATCGATGATCCCGCGCCGGATCGCACGAGTGCGGGTGAAATAGTCATGCAGATGATCGCCGTCACCGGTACGAATCGCGCGCTGAAGCGCAAAAAGCTCCTCCGTGAACCGGCCGAGAATCTCCAGCGTCGCGTCCTTGTTGGTCAGAAAGACGTCGCGCCACATGGTCGGGTCGGATGCCGCGATGCGGGTGAAATCGCGAAACCCTGCGGCGGAATACTTGATCACCTCGGATTTCGTCACCCGGCGCATGTCATCTGCCACGCCCACCATCGTGTAGGCAATCAAATGCGGCGCGTGAGAGGTGACCGCAAGCACCAGATCATGTCGCTCGGGTGCCATCTCCTCCACATTCGCGCCAAGTGCTTCCCAGAACTGGCGGAGCTGGGCAATGGCCTCTGGGTCCGCGCCTGAATCCGGGGTGAGGATAAGGTAGCGGTTGTCGAAAAGCTCCGCAAAGCCGGATTGTGGCCCGCTATGTTCCGTCCCCGCCAGCGGATGTGCGGGGATCACATGCACAGTGTCCGGCAGCGCCGACAGCGCCTCAGTCACCGCGCCCTTGACCGAGCCGACATCGGACACCGTCGCGCCCGGTTTCAGATAGGGTGCGATATCGGCGACCACGGCTGCCATGGCACCGATCGGCACACAGAGGATGACAAGGTCCGCATCCGCGACCGCCTCCGCCGCCGTGTCGCAGACCGGATCGCAAAAGTCGAGCTCGCGCACCGCATCGCGCGTCTGCGCCGAGCGGGCAAAGCCGGAGATGACGCCTGCCGCCCCCACACGATGCGCGGCAAGGGCGATGGAGCCGCCGATCAGGCCGAGGCCGATCAGGGCGACCTTTTCGAAGATCACGCTCATATGCCTGCCCTAAATGCGGCAATGGCGTCGGCCACGGCGCGGCATCCCGCCTCGGTCCCGATGGAGATACGCAGGTATTCGCCAAGTCCATAGCCGTCCATGCGGCGCACGATGATGCCCCGTGATTTCAGGAACGAATCCGCCGCAGCCGCGCCCGTCTCCGGATCAGCACCGAACCTCGCCAGCACGAAATTCCCTTCGGACGGCGTGCAGGGGATGTCGAGATCGGCCAGGGCCGCAGTCAGATCGGCGCGCAGGCGGATGGTTTCCGCCTTCACCCATGCGGTATATTGGATGTCTCGAACGGCGGCGACCGCGGCGGCCTGCGCGGCGGCGTTCACGTTGTAGGGCCCGCGGATCCGGTTGATCACCTCCGCCACATGCGCGGGCGCGTAGATCCACCCGACGCGAAGCGAGGCGAGGCCGTAGATCTTTGAAAAAGTCCGGCTCATCACCACATTCCGGCGGCGGGTAACGAGACTGATGCCACCGTCATAATCCTCCCCCTCGACGAACTCCGCATAGGCTCCGTCGAGAACCAGAAGCGCCTGCTCGGGAATACCATCGGCCAGTCGGGCGACCTCCTGTGCGTTGAGGCGGGTGCCGGTGGGGTTGTTGGGGTTGGCGATGTACACCAGCCGCGTTTTATCCGTGCAGGCCCCGAGCAGCGCATCGACATCGGATGTCAGATCGCTCTCCGCCGCCGCGATGGGCGTCGCGCCATTCATCAGCGCATAGGAGGGATAGAGAAGGAAGCCATGGCGCGAATAGACGACCTCGTCCCCCTCGCGCAGATAGCCATAACCGAGGAGCTGCAACAGCTCGTCCGAGCCATTTCCACAGATCACCAGGTCAGGGTCGACGTCATAAACCCCTGCAATCGCCCGGCGCAAATCACCGCTGTCCGCACCGGGATAATCGGCCAGCCGCGACGCCGCTCCGCTATAGGCGGCCACCGCCTTCGGGCTCGGCCCCCAGGCGTTTTCATTGGCGGAAAGCTTGAATTTCGGCGCGCCGCCCGCCAGATGGCTGCCGCCCACCACATAAGGCGCAATGGACATAACGCCGGGGCGCGGGGTGATGGGAGATGTGGTCGTGGTCATGGCATCGGCCCGAATAGTGAACTGCCGGACGGGTTTAGCTGCTGATGCCGCCCTGCGCCAGATGCGAATGCGATCAGGCAATTCACGGTGTCTTGGATGACGCATGGGCGCGGGCGATCACACGGATTTCCACCACTGCCCCTTCGCGGCGCAATCCGGCAACCTCCACCGCTGTCCATGCCGGATAAGGCGCACCGAAGCAGTCCAGCCGGACCTTGTCGAAAAGGTCGAAATGATCACGCAGACCGACATGGTAGGTCGTCATCTCAACGACATCTGCGGATGTCAGGCCCGCTTCCCCCAGCACCGTTTCGATCTTGGCAAAGGCAGATCTGAATTGCGCTTCCGGATCGGTCGGCATGACACCGTCTGCATCGCTGCCGGTGGTGCCCGTCAGGAACAGAAAGCCGCCAGACAGGATCGCCGGCGACATGTTCAACGCTGTCGCCGCATCGCGATTGGCCGCGGGAATGATCGCGCGCCGGTCGGTCATGAATGCGGCACCGGCGGAGGTGTATCCGTATCCTTCGCCCGCGTCACGCGCCCCGTGGCGGGTTTCGGTGCGGGCCTTGCGATACCGCCAAGCACTTCCAGCCGATTGCGGGCGGTTACCGGTGCACCATTGCGCGGTGCCGCATAAGCCGTCTTGACCACCTCGACGATGATCACACCGGAAAGGCGTTGCGCATCGATGCGCCTGCCGGTCGCCTCCATCATGCCCGACATGCGCAACCAGAACCGACGTTGGGATGGCAGAGAATAGAGCGCTGCGGAATGGCTCACAGGCTCCAGCGCATGATCGCGCAGGTGACGTTCCAGCTGGCTGACAGAATAGGGGCGTCCATGACCAAAGGGGACGGCATCGCGCCGGGCCCAGAGGCCGGTGCGGTTCGGCGCGATGATCAGCGCGCGCCCGCCCGGTGCCAGCACCCGATGCGCCTCGTCCAGAACGGCGCGGGGCCGTTCCGAGTTTTCGAGCCCATGGACGATCAGCAAGCGGTCGACAAACCCGGTCGCCAGCGGCCAGCGCCGCTCGTCCGTCAGGACGGCGATATTGCCCGCCTCCTGCGGCCAGTGAAACGCGCCCATCTGCGCGGGCATCAGCGCGATAACGCGCTGCGCCTCATCCTTGAACGGGCGCAGGAACGGCAGGCCAAAACCGAAGGAGGCAAGGTTCATGCCCTTCATATCCGGCCAGTGGGCGGCCAAAGCCGTGCGGATCGCCCCCTGCGCGGCATTGCCAAGGGGCGTGCGATAGTAAAATCGCCGCAATTCGATCACGTCGAGATGCATCCCGCGCCCGCCTTCGTTATGGTTCACCGAATATGTAGCGATTTTTGAAAGGCTTGCCCATGCCCCTGTCGGTCCTGACCATCCCCTGCCGCGACGACAACTACGGCTATATTCTGCGCGACGACGCGACGGGTGCCACCGCCGTCATCGACGCGCCGGAGGCCGCGCTCCTGATTGATGCGCTGGAGGCACGAGGTTGGGGGCTAGACCTGATCCTGATCACCCACCACCACTTCGATCATGTTGAAGGGGTCGAAGCCCTGCGCGAGAAATATGGGGCAGAGGTCGTCGGCGCCGCCGCCGATGCCAAACGCCTGCCCGCCCTCGATATGCCCGTGGCCGAAGGGGACACGGTGGCGCTTGGCGAGAGCACGGCGAAGATCATCGACGTCTCCGGCCACACGATCGGCCATATCGCCTATCTCTTCGAGGGCCATGCCTTCACCGCTGACAGTCTGATGGCGCTTGGCTGCGGGCGGGTGTTCGAGGGGACGCACAAGATGATGTGGGACAGCCTCAGCAAATTTTTCGCGCTACCGCCCGAGACGCTGGTTTATTCGGGCCACAACTACGGGGCAGCCAATGGGCGATTCGCGATGTCGATCGAGCCCGAAAACCCGGCCCTTGCGAAGCGGATCGAAGCGATTGCGGCGGCTGACAAGGCAGGGACGCCGATTTGCCCCGTGACCCTTGGCGAGGAGCTGGCAACCAACCCGTTCTTGCGGGCGCGCGAGGCAGCGGTGAAAGACGCCGTCGGCCTGCCTGACGGCGATGATGCGTCCGTATTTGCCGAAGTCAGGCGACGCAAGGACAGCTTCTGACCCGACGCAGGCGCGCAGCCGTCAGGTCGCGTCCCGCGTCACGTCGACCTGCGGGGTGTCGCCGCGCTGTTCCAGCGTCAGCCCACCATCGCCGATCAGGACAAACGGGCCCCAGAAGACTGGGTGCGATGTGGCCGGGCGGCGGCGCAGGTCCTCCTGCGCGGACCGCAATGCCACGTTGAAGCTGACGCCATCGGTTTTCAAACGGCGGAAAAATTCCGTTACCAGTTCCGTCGTCTCCGCATCCGCGACCGGCCAGTGCGTGGCCAGAACCGTGCGCGCACCGGCGCTGAAAAACGCGCGGGCAAGGCCCGAAAGGCTCTCCCCCCCTGCCCCGCTTTCGCGAATGATGCGCGAGGCGGCAGCATTGCCGACGCGGCTCCGCTCGCCTCCGGGGGCCAGGGCACGGGTGCGCGACCCGGCATCCGAGCCAAGTGAAGCAAGATAGGTTGAGGCCGTGTTACAGGCGCTCAGCACGATCAGTTGCGCATCCAGATCAAAGGCCCTGATTTCGGTAGCGGTCAGCAACCCGTCGCTGTCCGGATCATCCGTCGCGCTGACCGTCAGCGCCGGGTCGGTAAAACAATCCGGCGTCGGCCACAGGATGCCATGGGTTGCAAAATGCAGTACCTTGTAATTGGCGAGCTCCCCGGCTTCGGAGGCGGCTTTCAGATGTTCCTCGGTGAAATCGGCACCGGTGCGCGCATCGGCATCGGTTCCGAAAATCTCCTTGATGCCTGCCACCTCCGCAGCGGTGCCCGGCAGATCGCCGATGGTGCCGACGGCGCGGGCCAGTGACGCGCAACTATCGGGCAGATCGGCGATGCGCAGCACCTTTTGCGCATCGACGCCGGAGCGGAAATCGCCGAAGGCTGCGACCGAGCGCGGCGCGCTGCTGACCCCGGCGCGCAGACGTATATCGACAAGGTTGCGCGGGCTTGGGACGTAAGAAATCGCCTTCTCGGCACCCAGCCATTTTACGCCGGTGTAATCCCCCCGCTGCGCCCAGTCGGCACTGCGCGACGACCCCGGCGGGGCAGTGACCAGCAACTCCAGGGGAAAACTCTGCAACGCGCCGGAGGTCGCGACAACCAGTTTGTCGTATGCGGCCAGTTCTGTCAGGATATCGGTGAACAGAAGATTGTGCAGCACATGGGCGAAATCGGCGCGAAACACGCGCGCAACGCCATCACGGTCCACCTGCACGGCGCGGCGCAGACCGGCGATCAGGACAGCAAACTGCCCTTCTGTCGCCTGCACGGCCTTCGCTGTGATCCCATCACGGTCGATGAGGAATAGGATGGATCGCGGCTCCCCCGCCACGATCTGCAACAGGGCCTCGCCAGGCTTCAGGGCCGATTGCACCTCGGCCAGCGAAACGGGACTGGAGATCGCGCTCTGATATTCGGGTGCCAGCCTGTCGCGCGTGGCGCGCAGGCGATCCACCTCCTGCCGGGCGGCAGAGACGCGGCGCGCCAGCTCCTCCGTCTGTTCAGCCTGATTGAGAGGGTCCTGAAGCTGGATGATCTGCAATGCCTTGAGGGTCGAGAACCGCTCCTCCGCTGCGCGCCAGTCACGCACGGCGCGGCCCTTGGCATCATCCGCCTCGCCGAGCAGCGCCGCCGCCCCGGATACGGTCTGCGCGGTGATGGAGCGGCGCACGACCTGAGCGGCGCGGAACATCCGCTCGGCGATCTCCGTGCGCCGTTCCGGCACTTCCTCGGCGCGGTTCAGCGCGAGGCGGAAGAACGGCCAGAGTGTCCGATACTCAACGATGACCGGATTTTCCTCATAGATTTTGAAGCCCCGCTCATACTCCGCCAGGCTTTCCTCGATCTGCCCCAGCGCCGCAAGCGACCGGCCATGGCTGATCCGCGCGCGCGCCTCTAAAGGGGAGCCGGGGAGAAGCGCAGCAAAGCTTTCGGCCGCTTCACTCGCGTCGCTTCGGGCTGCGCGATAGCGGCGGCTCTCATAGTTGATCAAGGCGCGTTGAGCGACGAAGCGTGGGCGATAGACCGCTGCCGATTGCGGGGCCAGCGCCACCAGATCGAGCGCATAGTTGATCGCCTCCATCGCTGCGGTTGTATCGCCTTCCAGCAGCAGGATGTGGGATCGGGCGTGATTGTTGGACGCCTCGTCCACCAGGGCGCGCACGGCCTCGTCCGATCCGCCAAACAGCATCGCCTCAAAATCACTACGGTTTGAAAAACTGTCAGCCCCTTCATTTGCCGGGAAGGATGCGGCCGCGGCGTCAGCGAATTCGCGGGGTCCAAGCACGGCTGACCGGTTCAGGAGATCCTGCGCGCGGTAAGCGGCCAGAAGATCACGCTCCCGCTTCAGCCGCGTCGGGGGAACCTCGCTGGCAGTTGACAGCATCCGTTCAGCCTGCGCGAACAGGCCATCGGCGGTGGCAAAACGTTCCTGACTGCTATGGGCCAGCGCCTGGTTCATAAGAACGAAGGCACTGCTGGGCCGGTTCGGGCAGATCGCGTTTACATCCTGCAATGAATAGAGCGATAGAAGCTCGGCAAAGGCGTTCTCCGCCTCCGAAAACTGCAGGCCGAAGGAATTGCGCTGGCCTGACAGAAGCAGCTGGTCAACCGATCGGCACAGGACTGCCGGGTCATCGGATGCTGCCACAACCTCGGGGGCAGACGGGGCTGCGCAGGCCGCCAGACATGCCGGGACCAGGATCGCAACCGCACGCAATCCCGCTTTGCAGTCTAGCCATCCTCGCATGTCGCATCATCCTCTTCGCAGTCTTCCGGGCTTCCGATCAGGTCCGAGAAAAAGCTCTGCGGCACGCCCCAAAGCTCCTCATTGCCGAAGCTGCCGAAAATCTCGAGCAGCTCGCTCTCATCAACGCCCAGAACGGTCGGGCGCACAATCAAAACCTGATTGATGATGTTCGGGGTCGGAACGTTGCTGCAATCGGTCACATCGCCAATGACGCAGTCATTGAACTCAAAATCCGGCGATTGCGGCCCCTGCGGGAAGAGCCCCCCTGCCCGCTGCCGGGTGTTCTGGATGAAGCCGAACGCCTCGATCATGTCCGGCGTGCGGGTGTCGCCAAAGCTCAGCGAGGCAACGTTCACACCGAAATACGCGTCGTTGAGGATGAAGAAATCGACCTGGCCCGGAGGGGTCGCCGCAAGGATCGTGCCACCCACATCGACTGTCAGATCACCCGCGAAGAAAAAGTCATCCGGGGCGGCCGGGTCGAACAGAAATCTGTTGGTCGGGCTGAAATCCGGTCCCGTCGTGTTGGGCAGCGCGGTCTCGAACGTGAAACCGGTCAGGAAATCACCGCCCGTGACATCGACAGCACCGAGCGGGTTGGTCGCGCCCACGAAATCGCGGAACCGCACCTCGCCATCCGTGCCCGCCATGATGACGAGACCGCCGAGCCCCGCACGTTCCGACCCGATATCGGCAGAGCCGACGGGTGGCGCATCATTGTCGCCATCCACGGGGCGGTCGAAGCGAACGAAGCCGCCTTCCGGCACGGCACCGTTGCCCGTAGTGTCGATGGTCAATGTCTCGCCGGTGGCGATGAAGAGCCGCAGATCGTCATCCGCCAGCGCCAGATCGCCCTGCGCGCGCGCCTCCGCATCGCCCGGACGAGCCAGGCGGTCGGGATTGCCGACGCTGTCGTCAAGCGCCGTCAGCCGCCCGACAAAGATCACATCATCGGATGTGGTGAGAGCGGAGGAGCCGCCGATCTCAAAATTGCGCACCCGCAGCGTGCCACCATCTCGGTCATCGGTATTGGCGGTCTCGGCTGTGCTTTCCTCGGCAATGTCGGCCCGGCCCGCGACGCGGCTGACCGAAAGATCGCCACCGAAGACATTGCGCTGATTGGTGAGCCGCAGATCACGATCCGCACCGGGCGTAACGTCGCTCAGCGCCAGATCGGCATTCAGACCCGTGGTGAAGATCGCGTCGCCGTCCACGGTGATCGGCCCACCTGCGCTGGTCGGCGTGCCCTCGCCCGTCATGTCTGCCACCGTAATCATCAACGGGCCACCCTGCGTGATGGCCGCATCGCCGGTGGTGCCGCCCGCGGTCGCACCATTCGCGCCCGCCTCTATCCGCAAGTCTCCGCCCGCCCTGACCCGGCCCAGCGTGACAGAGCCGATTTCGGCAAAGCTGACATCGTCACCCCGCAGACCAACACCGCCCGCAATATCATGGGTCTCATTGTCGAGGATCAGATCACCGTCAGCGATGAAGAGCGCATCTGCCGCACCCGTAATCACCGCGCCGTCGGCATCCGTGATCGTCCCGTCGGCCTCCACCCGGATGGAGCTGCCCGCGGTGAGGCCTGGCTCATTGATGGCGCTGGCGGGGAACGCCGCGCTCAGGTCAGCGCCTATGACAAGCTCATTGCCGGTGGCGATGTCGATGGCACCGCCCGCCGCCGCGTTGACGCCGCCGCCGAACCGGTTCGCACCCTGCGTGCCAGCGACCACAAATACATCGCCGCCCGCATCCAGATTGGCCGCGCCGTCCACGACCAGAGGCCCATCGAATGCGCCGCCAGCAAGGATCGCGACATTGCCGTCCTCGACAACCACGCCGTCCATCGCGGTCACCCCTTCGGTCACCCGCGTCGGATCGCCGCCGCCGATGACCGTGCCGATCTGCGCCTCGCCCGCACCCGCAATAGTGAACCCGACCTGCCCGTCAACCGCCACCGCAGTCAGGGTCAGATCGGTTTCGGCGGTGGTGATGCTGCCCTGATTGGCACGCGCCGCCAATGCGCCGCCAACTTCCAGCCCGCCAAGCGCGATTTCACCACCGCGTGCGCGCAGGGTCGCATCACGCTCCACACGCACCGCGTCGATGCTCAGGCCATCCGCCGCGTTCACGGTCAGTCGACCCGTGCGCAGATTGGCAAGATCGATGGCGTCCTCGCCGCGCAGGATCACCTGATCGGCCTCGCCATTGCGCACCGCGACTTCGCCGTTGCCGGTTGCGCGAAGGGCGGTCATCGCAAACTGGTCAATACTGATGGCACCGCCCGCATCAACCTCCGCCGCATCGGCCACCAACGCATCCTCGACCGATACATCGCCAGCGGCGGATGTGATGGTCAGGCTGTCCACCTCGATCTGCGTCAGACTGGCATCGTCCGCAACCGTCACCTCCGCGTCATCACCCGACAGTCCGGCAATTACCGCACCGCCTGCATCGACCGAGATCGCGCGCGTGACCACATCGCTCAGCCGGGCCGTGGCACCGGCGTTTACCGTCGCCGGGCCGAGATCGGCGCGGGCGATGGTCAGATCCTGCACCGCTGTCAGCGCGCTCTGCCCAGCAACCAGATCAGTCGCGGATATGTCGCCTCCGCTCTCAGCAACCAGGCCCGCAGCCAGCGAAATGCGCGCGATGCCGACATCGCCTTCGGCAGTCATATCAGCGCTGTTCGCTACGACATCCGACACGGTCAGCGCGCCAGCGGCCGACACCGCCAGGGCATCAACAAGGCGGCTATCCGCCAATGCCAGGTCGCCCGCCCCCTGCCGGATCGTTGCATTCTCACCAATGACGGACACGGTTCCGCCGAAACTGTTGCCTGCATTGTCCAATTCGACATCGGAGGTCAGCCTGGCATCGGCAATGGCTGCCTGACCGTGGTCGCCAGTGATGAACGCCGCATCGCCCGCAACGACCAGCGCGCCGCTCTGGGTGATCGCTGCATTGCCCTCTCCCGCCGCGTTGTCGCTGTTGCTGCGCAGGGTCAGGCTATCCGCCGCTGTGACTGTGCCGAGGCCAAGCGCCCCGGCCGTTTCCAGCACCACATCGCCGGCATCGGATGCGATGGTCACAGTGCCTGTGAGTTCGTTATGCAATCCACCTGCTTCGCGCGGCAGCGTGATGTCGGCACCCGCATCAAGGCCGGTCGCCCCGCCAACCGCCAGCATGCGGTCGAAATCAGCGCGGGCCAGCACCCGCCCCGCACCGTCTGCAATACTGTCATTCACCCGCAGGTTCGAAACATCCGCCATACCACCCGAACCGACGAGGGCGGAGCTGTCGAAGCCAAGATCGCCGCCGCTTGGCGCCGCGATGGTCACATCGGTCGGGGCCTCGTCACCATCAGTCAGCGCCGTGATCGCCCCCGCGGCCGATGCGACAGACAGATCACCATCCACCGCAACCGTACCCAGCATCACCGCGCCATCGCCCGACAGGGACAGCGCATCAGCCCGCACAGCATCAACGGTCAGAACGGTGCCCGCCTCAAACCCGCCGGTGCCGAGCGTGACATTGCCGAGCGTGACATCCCCCACCGCCACAGATGCGCCGGCCAGCCCGTCGCCAAGATTACCGTTCAGCAGGGCAAGCGAGCCGCCCGCATCTAAATCGAAATCCTGAAGTGCGAAGCGGTCAATCGCCAGTTCCCCGCCCGCCACGATCATGGCATCACCGGTCGCGACGATAAGATCGCTCGCGATGACATCGCCGTCAGAGACACCGTCAAGGCCGCCATCTGCCACGGCCACCCGCGACAACGTCACATCGCCCGCCGCATCGAAGGCCAACCGGCCACCGATTTGCGTGTCGACGATGGTGAGGCCACCCGCAACCCGCGCGCCGGGCTGGCCAAGTGTCAGCTCGCCCGCCACCGCGCTGCCCGCCAGGGTGAACCCGCTGCCTTCGGTGATCGACACGTCGCGCCCGATGACCGAGACGGTGTTCAGCATACTGTCAGCATTCCCGACATCGATATCGGCCAGCGCGGCATCGTTCAGAGTGCCGTCATGCTCACCCGTGATCAGGCTTGTGGTACCGCCCACGACGACCGAGCCGAACACGTTCTGACTGATCCCGTCCGTGCCGCCGGCGCTGTTATCCGTGTTCGAGCGGACGGCAAGGTCGACCATCACATTGACCGAACCAAGTTCAATGTCATTCACATCCTCAATCGCCGCGACATTACCGGCGGCGACGGAGACCTGTCCGCCAAAATCAACCTCAACCGCGTTCGCACCATCAAAGGCGCGCGTTGCGATCACATTGCCCGCATTGGCCGTGAAGGAGGTATCGCCCTCAACCGCAAGAAACCGATCGAAACTGTCCACCATGACAATGGTGTCGGCCCCGCCCCGTGCACCGCCAATTACGAAACCGGTATCATCAGCCGCGCCGAAGTCGATGTCAGCATCGGCGCGCTTGGCCACATCGCCGGTGCTCGCAATCAGGTTGAGCGCCGCGAAATTGGTGGCGTTCAGGAAGGCAAAACGGATCTCACCCGCGCTTGCGGTAAAATCACCGGCGAAGGTCAACCGCTCCAACACCAGCAGATCGGCTGTTGACCCGGTAAGCACGTTGAAATCGGTCGCACCGTTGAACGCATCCGCCGTCACGGCGGTCAGGCGCTGTGTCGGCGCGGTCAGCGTCAGCTCGCCGCCTGCATCGCCATTGGTCAGAGCTATTTCTGCGTCCGAGAACGCGCGCAAACCATCCAGCTCGAAGCGGTTGATCGCAATCGTTCCGCCGACCGCCGTCTCAGAGCTCGCATCGCCGCCGCCATTCACGATCAGCGTGCCTGCGGTGATATCACTGACCTCCGGCGCGGCACCTGCCCCGGCGGCGGTGACCAGCACCTGCTGGCCCGCTGCATTCAGGCGGTCAACCACGACATTCGCATCCGATGACAGCGTCACGGTACCGGTCGCGCGGCTGTCGAATGCGGTGATATCGGTGCTGTCGGATCGGATGATGATCGCCTGCCCGTCAAATGTCACGCCCTCCGCACCGAACTGGTTCGCATCGGCGTCGAGCGAAATATTGTAACTTGTTATTCCCGCTTCGTCTTGCGCGACGAAGCTGCCCAGTCCACCGACCGCCACATCACCGTCCATTGCCGTCGCGATCGCACCGCCGCGCGCGGTCAATGCAAGATCACCATCATTGCCCGTGATCGTCGAATCGACCGCGCCGCCGCCATTGGTACGGATCGTGCCGACCTGCAGGTCATCAACATCAGTCAGGATGATATCCTGCCCGGTCGCTGACACCGCACCGCCGAAATCATGGCGATCCGCCGCCGTGTCATTATCGAGCGCGATGTCGAAATAGGTTCCGCCGGACGATGCGGTGAGAGACGTCGTACCCACCACCGCAATGGATTGGCCAGCGGTATCGACGATCGCACCTTCCGAGGTAACGGAAAGCCCGCCAGCCGCGGTAACTGCGCCAAGCGTGGTCTGGCGGCTATTGATCAGCGTGATGTCGTTGCCAGCAGCGTCGATGACGCCAGTGAAGCTGTTATCGGCGGTTGAGAGCGTGATGTCGGCCCCGGCGGTCAGCGTCGTCTCGTTCGTCACCACTACCGCGTCACCGGTTTGATCCAATGTGCCCACACCGCCAGCCAAAGCGGTCAGAGTGCCAGTGGCGGTGACCTCCCCCAGCCGCAGATCGCCGATATCGGCAAGCGAAATGACCTCACCCGACACAGAAACGGCATCGCCGAAATCATTGACAACATTATTTAATATCACATCGAACCCAGTCGCATCGATACCTGTGAGTTCGGTCACTGAAAGGCCCGCCGTCTGGATCACATCGCCCGACGCATTGACGGTCAGCGTTGCGTCAAAACTGCTCGCCGTGCCTTCGAATACCAACCCGTCCGCTCCGGCAGCCTCGATGACCGTATCACCGACCCGTGTGACGGTATTGACGGCGATCTGCCCGGTCGTGCTGATCGTGACCTGCCCGTCGATGAAATCCGTGCTCGCGTCGGTGAGAAGCAGACCGTCTGCACCCGCCACGCCCCAGTAGATATCTTCATTAAGAATACTGGTCAGCGTCGTATCTGCGGCCCTGATCGTGCCGGTAATGACAATCTCATCCAGCGCGCCGAGCGCAATAGTATTGGTCGCCGGGTCCGCAGTGGTAATCGCGCCGACCGTCAGCGTGTTCGCGTCGTTCAGCACGACATCACCAGGCGTGCCGCCAAATGTGACCTGACCGCCGAAATCATGAGAGACGTTGTCCAGCGTCACGTCCGCACCGGCGGCAACGGTCAGCCCGGTGACGCCGGTTACATCGATGTTCTGCCCATCGGTGTCGGTTAGTGCCCCGCCTGCGGTCACGGTCAGCGCGCCACTGGCCGAAATCGCGCCCAGCGTCAGCGCACCGCTATCAGCGATGGTGATGTCGGATCCGGTCGCATCAATGCCGCCCGCGAAATCATTGCCGGTCTGGTCAAGGGTGATCGCCTGATCAACACCGCCGCCATAGCCGGTGAAGGATGTAAGACCGCTCGCCTCAACCGCCGTCATCGCGTTCTGCGTGATCGCGCCGCCTGCGGTGACAGTCAGCGCGCCGCTTGCGACGACATCGTCCAGAACCAGTGCATTGGTATCGTTGATGGTAATGTCGCCGCCCGTCGCACTGATACCGCCCGCCACGAAATTGTTGCCCGGCGTGGTGAGGGCGATCGCGTAATCAGTCATCCCGTTCTGCGCCGTGAACGCAGCACTATCGGCCTGAATGCTGCGCCCGGTCGCCTGGCTGATATCGCCCTTCGCGGTGATCGTCAGGTCGGTCGCGACGGTAGTGTCGAGGACCAGCGCGCCTTCATTGCTGAGGGTAAACGCATCATTCGCAGCGATGCGCGCCCGCGTGATGTTGTTGGTGCCGCTCAGATCGCCAATGCCCATGGCACTGAAGATCGCATAATCTGCCGTGATGCCGCCGCCTGTCTGGGTAATCGCATTGCCCTGGATCAACGCGACGCCATCAGGCCCGAGATCAAGATCGCCGCTCAGCGTGATGTCGCCGCCATAGGAGCGAACAATCGATGTGGCTGGCATAGGATCAACAGCTGTGATCCCGGCGATCTCCAAAGCGCCAGCGGCGAAAATCTGCGCGCTGTCAGCCTCGGTCACCGTCACTGCGCCGCCAAAACTGTTTGCGCCATTGTCGAGGATTGCGGTGCCGTCAGCCTCCAGCACCGTAGTTCCGGTGATCATCAGGCCGCCGCCGATCTGGCTGATCGCGCCGCCTGACAACACATCCAGCGACGTGGTCGCCGTCACATCGCCAATCGCGATGCCCTCACCTGCTTGCAGGGACACGACGCCGGCCGACAGCATGCCACCGCCGGAAAAATCAATGGTCCCGATGCCATCCGCCGCCAGTCCACCACCGAAGTCAGCATCCGCTGTCAGCGTCAGGTCCAGCGCTGTCAGATCGGCATTCAGAACAATGTCATTGCCCGCCTCCAGCACCAGGGCGGTGGTCATCGTAACATCGGCATCGACCGTGATGTCATTGGCCGCCTGCAAGGTCACGTCCGCCATGGAGGCGTCCAGAACCCCGGCGCTGAGCGTGAAGTCAACCGCGCCGCCATCGTCAAACAAAATCAGGTTATTATCGAGTTCGGCATCATCGGCACCGGCAGCAACAATCGTGATGTTATCGGGGTCGAGCAGCAATCGCCCGATATCGCCCCCGGGCGCGCCAAGGTCGACGATCCCGGCAAAAAGCAGGTCCTCCTTGCCCGATACCTCCGCAAAACCACCATCACCGCCCGCTGATCCACCGCGCGCCGTGATTGAGCCGAAAAAACCGGTCCGCTCATCCGCCCAGACGATCACCTCGCCGCCCTGCCCCACCTCGCCGATGGTGCTGGCATTGATCTGCGCACCATCCGCCACCAGCGTGCGCGAGGCGGTCTTTACATCGCCGCCGCCCTGATAGTCGCCGCCGACCTTGATGCTGCCTCCACCCGCATCGCCGGATACATCCAGCCGAGCGCTGGCGGTCAGATGCACCGTCTCGCCGGTTATCTCGATCCCACCGCCGATCGCGCCAGCCTCGGCCCCTGTCGCGTCGAGTGTGCCGGAGACTTCCACATGCCCATCGCCGGACAGAACGATCTTGCCGTTCTTCACCTCGGCGCTTGTCGCTTCTACCACACCGCCGACACTGATCTGGCTGTCGACCATACCCTGCGCCGCCGCGGCGGAGATGAGGATATAGCCACCCGGATTATGGACACGCCCTGTATTCTTGGCGCGCACACCGGCACCGCCCTCGCCCATGGTGAAGGCCCACATACCGTCGCCCGCCAGATCGACCGCAAAGGTCTCCGCCCCCGCGATCACCACCTTGCCCATCTTGCCCGCGATGACGCCGCGATTTTCAACACCCGGCGCGACAAAGGCCGCCAGTCCCGCCTGCCCGAAGGTGATGGAGCCTTCGTTGATGATCTTTGCATCCGGATTGCCGGGCTTGTCGAAACGATAGTTTCCCGCAAGAAAATCAGCGTTGGAGATATCGGAGGTTGTCGCGATCAGACCGCCCACATCGACCATGGAGCCCGCGTGGAAAACAATACCGCTCTGGTTCACGATCCAGACGTTGGCATTGGCCAGAAGCGTGCCGCGAATATGGGTCGGAAGATTGTCGAGAACGCGGTTCAGGGCGATTGAGCTGTCGCCCGGTTGCAGGAATTGCACTGCCTCGCCTGCATCGATGTCGAAGCTACGCCAGTCGATGACCACCTTGTCGGTACCCTGCCGGATCGTCGTTTGCGATCCGCGTGTCGTGATATCGGCTTGCCCGGCAACGACAGTGCCACCCTTCGGCCCCGCAACTGCATGGGTCGGCGCGGCAGCAGCCGCAGCAGCAAACGCCCCGAGCGCAAGCGCCATCGCGCTGGTGGAGCGGTGCGGCAGGGGGCGCTGCCTGAGCCCCTTAAGTGACTTCACATCATACATCACACACACCTCTCAAACTTCAGAAATGCTTGGAAAAATTGACGAAGGCCCGTGCCGCCTGACGCTGATTGCGGGTCAGTGCCATATTGGCGGGGAAGGCCAGCTCCAGCCCCAAAAAGTAATCCTCCGGCAGGAACAGACGCACACCACCCCCGAAGGAAATCAGGGTCTCGGAAGACGGCATTCCCACCCCCTTGTTCCAAATCAGACCGGCATCGGCGAAGCCATACCCCTCAGCGGTGAACGCATAGCCCTGTATGGAGACGGGCTGGGTGTAGCGCAGCTCTCCGCTGATACCGAAACCATGGTCGCCAGTGAATTCCGATGGATCGAAAGCCCGCCCGAAGGTGCCGCCGCCGACAGCAAACTCTTCCGAAGCCAGCAGCGAATCAAAGGAATACTGCCCGCCGACGCGGCCGAAAAAGGACAGGTCCTCGTTGATCACCAGAAGCCGGTCGAGCGATGCCTTGATCAGCGTGAATTCCGACTGACCGTCGGCGCGGCTGCGATTCTGTGAGTCGGACGCGGTCGCCCCGAACACATCCAGCCCCTGGCGCAGACTGACATCAACGCGCGTATATCCCAGTTCATCGCGCAGGAGGCCGTTCAGCGTCACATGGGCAATGCGGATCTGATCATCGGTCAGGGGTGCCGCCCCGTTGGAGACGTCGATATCACTCTCGAACAGCTCCGCGCCGACGATGGCACCAAGCTCGAACCTGCGGGTCCGCAGGATCGGATACTCGGCCTCGATGCCAAAGCTGATCTGCTCCCCATCCAGACCGATTTGCGCCAGATCATTGCCGGGCTCCGTGCGGCTGAACAGCGCCCGCCCGCGCACGACCAGCCCGTCAATGCCGACATTGCGCTGATGCTCGATCTGTACGGTGTTGCGCTCGTCAATATCGAGGAAGGCACCGCCGGGATCAGGACTACCGACGCTGGTGCCGCGATAGCCGAAGGAGTTGAACACCGAAAACGTCGTCGTATCACCACTTTCGCTGTAGCTGTTGAGGGTCGCGACCACCCCGAAAAGGCCGCGCCCGATACCTGGGGTCTGGCGGTTGTCGGCGTAGATCACACCTTCGATGGCATCCCGCTCCACATTGATAAAAAGATCGAGCGAGCCCCGCTCCCCCGTCCCGCTGATCTGCGGGACGGCGGTAGCGCGCACGATGCCCGGAATGTCGTTGATGTTCAAAAGCGCCCGCTCCAGCGCCGCGCCGGTTGGGTTGACGACGCCTTGCAGGGTGCCTGCCATACGCTCCGCCAGCGCCAGAACCGGGCCGACGGGTTTGCCAGGCTGTTCGATCGACACCGCTGCGATAACCGCCTCGATGACCTCCAGCCGCACAAAACCACCATCGATCTCCTGCGCCGGAACGACGACGCGGGTAAAGATGTAGTCGGCGTCCCGGTAGATGGCCTGAATGCGCCCCGCAATATCGTAGACGCGGGTCAGCGTGATCTCGGTGCCGATATCCTCTTCAAAGGTGCTGGCAAGTTTGGCGAGGTCGATGGCGGTCGCGCCTTCGATCTCCATGCCGTTCAACTGAAACCGGATCTCGCCCGCATTGCTCGGCGGGCGCTGCGAAGTGAACTGGATCGTTGTATCGCCAAGAGGTGCTGCCAAACGGCCGCGATCCCCGGCCTGGCGATTTTCGATATCCTGAACCGCCGTTTGCGCCATCGCGGCCATTGGCCCGAGGATGCACAGCAAACTCCCTAAACTACGAACCCAACTACGCCTGATCACTGATCCACCCCGACTGCCCCCGGCAAGTCTTATTACCACCCTCGTCCAATGCTTAAAGCTTTTTTAACGTTACCAGCGACCAGGGCGGCGGGGATTTGTATTATGGCACCTCACGAAGATACACGTATAGGTTGCTTTCTCGTTATTACTCACCAAGTTCCCAACTTGGGGCCCGCACTGCGCCCAAAACCTTGGTTTCTCTGCCGCGACCGGTAGTGAAATCCGTGAAACTGCTTCCCCCCGATTGTTCCACAGTACCGATCGGACCGGAAAACGGCCCATCCAGAACCCGCGTTTCACCCGCCGGCGTGATCAGTGTCAGACGCGCGCCGTCCGGCACGGTGATGACTTCCGCTTCCGGCACCATCTCGCCGGGTGGAAGAGCCGCCATTGTACTGTCGATGACCATGACATCGCCCGCCTTGGCGGGTGCCCAGATGAAGACGGCAGCAGCCAGCGTCAGCGCCGCCAGTTCGGCCAGATGTCTGATCATAGTGCGCTCCCTTTTGGGGTCGCGCGGCGCGACCGGTTGATGGCATGACTTGCAGGGGAACTCGGATTGCGGGCCGACGCCCTCCACACAGGCGACAACCGCTCAGGCGCTACTCAGACAGAACAAGTCCATGTTCGCTTAGACTGCAATACTTCAGATTGGGCCAAATCACCAGTCGGATGTACACATTCTGAACCAGCCACACATGCTAAAGGAGCTATTCGGTGACCGAGCCCCCATCGATCAGCGTGCCACGCACGGCACCCAGAACCTTGGTGTCCTGTCCCCGGGACGTGGTCAGCCGGTCCAGCGTTTCGGAAAAGGAATCATCACTGCGCGCCTGCGCTGCAACCAGCGGCCCATCAAAGGGGCCTTCCACAACCCGCGTCTCGCCCTGCGGGTCGATCAGCACCAGGGTCGCACCGGCAGGTATGCTGACATCGGCGGTCCCGTCGACGACGATACCCGGCTCGATCCCGGCGGCATTGCTGTCGAGGATGACGTAATCCTCGGCCCATGCCATGCCGACTGACAATAGCGTGTAGATCCCGGCGATGGTGGCGGCTGTGCGACTGAAACTCATCCAAACTCTCCTCAGGCCGTGCCCGGACCGGGCGGTGCTATCCGGTTCCAATCATAGTGCCGGTTTCACCATGTTCCAACCGCTTCAGATGCCAAATCAGCAGCGGGTCTGTCGGGTTTGTGCGAAATAGCTCATCAAGCGCAGAGCGGGCCTTGCCCATGTTGATATCGAGCAGAGAGAACGCCGCTTCATAGGCCCAGACGAATTCCTCATCGGCGTCATTATTGATCGTGTAAACCGTCACCGGACGCGTTTTGCCCTTCAGCATGATCTGCCCGATCGTCTGCAGGAGCGGTAGGCGATCACCCGACCCGGCCATCGCCCCGGCCAGTTCCGCCGTTTCCTGACTGACGCCGACACGGGTACCGTAGCGTTTGTTCGCGCTTTCGAGCCGTGCCGCCGTATTCACGCTGTCACCCATCGCCGTATAATCGAACCGCGCCCGCCCGCCGAAATTGCCAACGGTGGCGACGCCCGAATGAACGCCGATACGGGTCACACCCAGGCCGAGATGGGCGTTGCGCTTGCGAAACGCCTCGCCAAATCGGTCAAGCTCCGCCGCGCACTGCAAGGCACGCAGGGCATGGTCCTTCATCGGGGTCGGCGCACCGAAATGGGCGACGACCGCATCGCCGATGAACTTGTCGATGGCACCGCCATGGCTGATGATGATATCGCTCATTCCATCGAAGTAGTCGTTCAGAAGACGGGTCAGTTCCTCCGGTGGCAGCTCCTCCGACATCGTGGTGAACCCCGCGATATCGGTGAAGATGAAACTCATTTCGCGCCGGTCTCCGCCAAGCCGCAGCGCCTGGGGATCTTCTGCCAACTGGTTAACCATCGCCGGTTCCAGATAGTGACCGAAGGCGACGCGGATGAAACGCTCGTCACGCTGGGTGAGAAAGCTGTCGAGGCTGATCGCCACCATGAAGGCCGTGAAAATCGAGGCGACGGCAGGGGCAACCGGCAGGAACAGCGTGCCCGCATCGGCAAAGACGTAAACCGCTGTCAGATAGCCGCCGACAACGAAAACCAGTGCTGCCGCTTTCACCGCGAGGTTCTGGCGCGATAGTCCGATGATCACCCCGACCAGCGCCAAAAGACCGACCACCGCATAGATCAGCGGATCACTGGCATTAGGCACCTCGCGACCGTCCCAGACCTGCGCAAAAATCGCTGCCTGTATGAAGACGCCCGGAATGGTGCGCGCATTGCGGCCATCGACGCTGAGCGAGGTCTGATGCCGGTCCCGTTGCTCCAGATCAGCGCCGACAAAGACGATCCTGCCGCCGAACCATTCCTTCAACCGCGACAGCATCGCGGGGTTCTTGGCAAAATCTGTCAGACGGATGCCCGACAATTGCTGAAACAGCGTCATGCCGACCGTGTCGGGCTGTCGCCAATCGATCAGGCCCCCTTCCATTGCCTCTCGGCCTTCCAGCGCGAACAGCATTTCTGCCGCCATGGATCGCCGCTCAACACCCGGCAGGACGGATCGGAACCCGCGCACCGCGCCGTCATCATCGACCACCACATTGGCAAATCCCGTCCTGATCCCGGCACGGTCGGCAAATGCCTCCAGATAGTCAGCCTGCGCGGCGATCAGTCCGGCCTCTTCATTGCCCCAGGCGGCGACCACGGGCCCCGGGAATGCGCGCACCGCCTCGATCAGCGCCGCGTCCTTTTCAGGCTCGGATGGCTGATCGAACAGGACATCCAGGACCACGCCACGTGCGCCCGCCTCAGTCAGGATTGTCACCAGCTCCGCCAAAAGTCCCCGGTCCACAGGGGATCGGTAGGGAAATTGCAGCAGCGTTTCCTCGTTCAGAGTGATGATTGAAATGCGATTGTCCTGGGCCTCGGCGCGCGGCGCGATGAGAATGCGCAGCTGATCATTGATGCGGGTCTCCAGCGTGGCGAGCTGCGAGACACCGCGAAAGAGGCCAATGGCAACAAAAATGCCCAGCGCCATCGCAGCGATGCCCCACAAGGCCCGCTCCGATGCGCCCGAAAACCCGGCGGATCGCGACTTCGTCCCGCCCGATCCATCCTCGCTTGTCATGTTTGCAGCCATGTCACCCCAGGCCAGCGGCCCACCCCGCTCGTCGCCGTGCATGCCAATCTACCGCGAAGCCGGGAAAAACGGAAATGCGCGATGGCACATCGCGTTTGCGCCACCTCGTCCGGCGTTTATTCGACTGCTTTGATCAGCTTGGCATCGAATACGCGCATCACCTGTTTCAGGTCCTTGCCGCGCTTCAATATGCGCCCGTCCTGCCCGATCACGGCATATTGCCCCTGACGTCCCGCCAGCGCCGGTCGCTTCTCGATCCGGTAGAGCGCATGTTCGGTGGCGCGGCGAAACACGCTGAAGACAGCCACATCGCGCAGGAAGTCCATGGAGTAGTCCCGCCACTCCCCGGCAGCCACCATCCGGCCATAGACCGCAAGAATCACCGACAGCTCCGTTCGGTGCAGCGAAACCCGGTCATAGGGCGAGCGTTTGTGGGGGGAGGAGCGAAAATCGGCATCGGTGATCACAGTCATGCCAAATTCTGTCCCGCCGAACGCTGTTAAGGCAAGCTTTTCAGCAGGTGAGCGGGAAACTCACGTCATTTTCCCGGCTCATTTGGGTCAAAACCGCGCCCTGAACCGGGCCGATAACACCATGGCAACACCATTGTTGCTGGCCCGGCGTCATGTTTTCAGCCCCCACCCCGAATCGTGACGTCGGGTTACCACACCGGTATCCGACGCCCCGGCCATCTCCTTCCCGGACTGCCAGATCGAGGGATCGGCCAGCACAACCGGATCACCAGCACGTGCGTGCCGCCCGCCACCCCTTTCGCCATCCGACGCTCCGCGCTACATCACTCCGACCACAAAGAGGGAGAGACGAGATGCGCGATTTTCACATGCCGGGCCGGTCAGGCGTTTTTGCCAGCAACGGGATGTGCGCGACCTCCCATCCTTTGGCGGCGCGAGCGGCCGTCTCGATCCTCGAAGACGGGGGCAACGCGATGGACGCGGCGATCACCGCTGCCGTCCTTCTCGGTCTCTGCGAGCCTGCCTCCACCGGCATCGGCGGCGACATGTTCGCGCTGATCAAACCTGCGGGGGAGGACCGGATCGTCGGCTTCAATGCCTCTGGCCGATCGCCGAAAGCGCTGAACGCCGCTTATCTGCGCGATCAGGGTCAGACTTCGATCTCCATCGACAGCGTCCATGCGGTGTCCCTGCCCGGAGCCATCGACGGGTTCTGCAAATTATCCGACGACTGGGGCGAGGCGGGCCTGGCCGCCTGTCTCGCGCCCGCGATCAGATATGCCGATGAAGGCGTGCCTGTCGGCCCGCGCACATCCTTTGACTGGCATCAGTCAGGCGGGCGGCTGAAAGGCGACGGGGACAAGTTTTACAATAATGGCGGCAAACCGTTCCAGATCGGGGAGATTTTCAAGGCCCCCGGCCAGGCGGAGGTCCTGCGCCGGATCGCCGCCGAAGGACGGGCCGGGTTCTATGAAGGCGAGGTGATGGAGGATATGCTCGGCAGCCTTCAGGCCATGGGCGGGCTCCACACGGCGGAGGATTTCGCCGCCGTCGCCGCCGAGTATGTCGATCCGGTCTCGGCGACCTACAAAGGCATGGAACTGGTGGAACTGCCCCCCAATGGCCAGGGGGTCACGGCGCTGCTGATTGCCAAGATCCTCAGCCATTTCGATATTGCCTCGCTCGACCCATTCGGGGCCGAGCGCGCGCATATCGAAGCGGAGGCAACGCGCCTCGGCTATGACGCCCGCGACCGTTTCGTTGCTGACCTTTCAGCCTCTGCCCCGCTGATGGACCACATGCTGGCGGACGAGACGGCGGCCAAGCTGGCCGCGCTGATCGACCCCGGCCAGGCCATGGCCGATCCCCACAGCCGCAGCGCCGATGTCCACAAGGGCGCGATCCACAAGGACACCGTCTACCTGACCACCGCAGACAAGGACGGTATGGTCGTCTCGATGATCTATTCGGTGTTCCACCCGTTCGGATCGGGCCTCGCCAGCGCGAAGTTCGGGATCAATTTCCAGAATCGGGGTGCAGGATTCGTCCTGACCGATGGGCACCCGAACGAATTGCAGGGCGGCAAGCGCCCGCTACATACGATCATCCCCGCCATGATGCGCAAGGATGGCAAGGTCGTCGTCTCTTACGGGGTCATGGGCGGGCAGTACCAGTCGACCGGACATGTACGGATGCTGACCAATATCGTTGATTTCGGAATGAGCCCGCAGCAGGCACTGGACGCGCCGCGCTGCTTTGCCGACCCGTCCGACGGCAAATTGCATATCGAGCGCGGCTATGGCGAGGATGTGCGCGCAGCATTGACCACCAAAGGTCATGACCTCCACACGCCCGAAACCCCAATCGGTGGCTCTCAGATAATCATGATTCATGACAACGGGGTCTATGAGGGCGCATCCGATCCACGCAAGGACGGCTGCGCCATCGGTATCTGACCCGTCAGAGCGTTTTGCGGCGGAAATCGGCGTGGCATGCCTTGCAGGTCTTGGCCACGTCATCTGCCGCGGACAATGCCGCCGCCTCCTCCGCCGCGACGGCGTCCAGCCGCTCTCCCGCCCGTATAAGATCCGTCAGCAGGGCTTCGAAGCGCACCCTGTCCGACCAGACGGTATCCAGCGCATCTGACATGCCCCCATCAGATCCTTCGGGGTAGAGGTCGAATTGCGCTCGCCCCTTGTTGATGAACTGTCCGGCGGCACGTCGGATCACCTCCGGCGAATAGGGGATCGCACCTGCCTTGATTGCGCCCAGCGCCTTGGTCGCGTTCGACATGTCTTTCATGCCATCCATACGCTGCTTGACCACACCGGTTGCCCCGTCATGCGCAAGGGCCGCACCCGCGACGACGACCAGAACAGCGGCCAGCCACCTCATTCGCTCTGCCCGCCCGCCGCTTCGTAGGCGGCTCTGGCACTGGTCTGATCGTTGCTGGTGACCCAAAACAGCCACGCGCCATAAAGCAGTCCGCCCGCCAGCACCGCCAATGCGATATTCTTTCCGTTCAGCATCCTGCCTCCGCTTTCGTCCCCTTTCTGACAAAGCCTGCCCCGCTCGGCAAGCCACAGAACTGCAACTGGTGTTGCCTGACGGCGCGCTGTATCACCTCCCCCCAAAGAGGAGACAGTGATGGAGAAATCGCGCGCCATGAAACGTGACTGGATTGCAACCGCCCGGACGCTCAGCGATGCTCTGCCTTATCTCCAGCGCTATAACGGTGCGACGGTTGTCGTGAAATTCGGCGGTCATGCCATGGGCGACAGCGAAGCCATGGCCAGCTTCGCTCGCGATGTCGTCCTGATGAAGCAGTGCGGCCTGCATCCCGTTGTCGTCCATGGGGGTGGACCGCAGATCAACAACATGCTCGAACGTCTTGATATCAAGTCCGAATTCATCGACGGCAAGCGCGTGACGGACGCGGCGACAGTCGAGGTCGTGGAGATGGTCCTCGCCGGGTCGATCAACAAACGCATCGTCCAGGCGCTGAACGAACAGGGCGGGCGCGCGGTTGGCCTTTCCGGCAAGGATGCCGAACTGATCATCTGCGAAAAGGCACTGAAGACGGTCAAGGACCCGGAAAGCAATATCGAAAAGGTTCTCGATCTCGGCTTTGTCGGAGAGCCGGTGGAGGTCAATCCAGGCGTGTTGCAGATGTTCATCGACGGCGATTTCATTCCCGTCGTCGCGCCGGTCGGCGTGGGCCGCAATGGCGAGACGTTCAATATCAATGGTGACACGGCCGCGGGGGCCGTCGCCGGCGGGATGAAGGCGGAACGCCTGCTCCTCCTCACCGATGTGCAGGGGGTGAAAGACGCCGAAGGGGATGTGATCACGCGCCTGACGGCAGACCATGTGCAATCGCTGACAGACAGCGGTGTGATCTCAGGTGGGATGATCCCGAAAACCGAAACCGCGCTGGATGCGATCGCCCAGGGCGTCGGTGCGGTGGTCATCATGGACGGGCGCGCGTCAAACGCTATCCTGCTGGAGCTCTTTACCGAGCATGGCGCGGGGACGATGATTTTGCCCTAAGGCATCACCCGTTGCCGGGGCGACGAACCAAGGAGACAGCAATGAAACTGACCGGCGAATGTTATTGCGGAGCCCTCAGATACGAGGCTGGCGGACGCCCCCTTCTGAAAGCACAGTGCCATTGCCGCGAATGCCAGTATCTGTCGGGCGGCGGGCCGAATTACTTCATGCTGATGCCGGATGAGGCATTCGCCTATACCCGCGGCACACCGAAGACGTTCAGACGCACCGACATTCCCGATGCGGTCACGCGGGAGTTTTGCGAGATCTGCGGCACACATATCATCACCCGGCGCACTGATCAGACGGCATTGGTGCTGAAGGTCGGCACGCTTGATGACACCGAACGTTTCGATCAGCCGGTCATGGCGATCTTCGCCTGCGACCGGCAGTCCTTCCATCATGTTGCCGACGACATCCCGGTCTATGACCGTCTGCCGCCCCGGCCCGGCAAGGACTGATTGCGCAGATCGCTCCCGCCACACCCTGTCAGGGGTGTCAGGTAAGGCTTCCTTACAGGCGCAATCAGCGCCATTCTGATCAATGGAGACACGCCATGCCCGCACCCTGCCTTGAAATGGTTCGTTTCAAACTCAATGCCGGGGCCGATTCGGACGCCTTTCGCGCCGCGGCCCCCATCGTGACCGACTGGGCCGCCCGCCAGCCCGGCTTTCAGTACCGCAGCCTTGCCGAACAGGGTGATGGGTGGTGGGTTGATCTCGTATGGTGGCGCAGTGAAGCAGAGGCACTAGCCGCCGCCGACAAGGTGATGGGTGCGCTCGGTGCCACCAGTTTCATGATGATGATTGACCCGATGAGCGTCGAGATGGGTCATCACCCGGTCGTGCATATGAGCGGCCCACCCGCCGAGGCTGCCTGATGGCCCGGTGTCTTACCTGTCTGCCGTGTTTGCGATGAGGGGGCGGCTGCCATGAACCGGGCGGAGCGTCTGTTTCGTCTGGTCGAACTTTTACGCGGCCGCCGGCTCGCGGTCACCGCGTCAACGCTGTCCCAACAACTGGACGTGTCACCGCGCACGATCTACCGCGACATCGCGGCGCTGATCGCATCCGGTGCGCCCATTGATGGCGAGGCAGGCGTTGGCTATCGGCTCGACCCCGCCTATCACATGCCGCCCCTGATGTTCGACGCCGAAGAGGTGCAGGCCATCATCGCCGGTCTGCGCCTCACGCGCGCCTTCACCGATGACGACCTCGCCCACGCCGCCGGGCGGGCGGAGGAAAAGCTGCGCGCCGCGCTCGATGACGAAGGGCTGCGCCGCGCCGACAGGTCCCCCTATGATGCCCCCATTTATGATTTCTCACTCGCGCGGCGGGACTTGCATCTGAAGATCCGCAGGGCCTGCGAAGAGGTCCGCAAAATCCGCATCACATACCGCGACGAAAAAGGCGAAGAGACAACGCGCGTCATCCACCCGTTTCTACTGCTACGCTGGCAGTCTGTCTGGACCCTGATCGCCTGGTGCGAGTTGCGCACGGCTGACCGTCATTTCCGCCTCGACCGGATTACCAAGGCCGAAGTTCTGGTCGACCGCTTTCCTGAGCCGCGCCCGGATTTTCGCGAAGAGATGCGCCGCCAACTGGCCGCCCACGACCACAATTACCGATAACGATCAGCGCTGCGTCTAATCGCGTCGCCGCTCAAGTGCCAAGGTACCGAGGCTGGTCTTGAAGCCGAGCCGATCCGGTGCCCAGAGGCCCGGCGCGATCTCGAACACCGACAGTGTCAGCCCGGCATCGCGCAACCTGTCGACCTCGTCGCTTTCCACCCGGTGCCCCGATACCGGCTGATAGGCCCCAATGCAGGGTGTAACGCCATCCGGCTCCGCCTCGCCAGCCGTCAGTTTCACATCGAACCGTACAACGCCGCTGAAGACCTTGACCGAACGGCTGCACGCCTCCGCCCCGGAATTGGCGGGAATGATGAAGGATGCGATGGGGTCTTTCGCGCCGACCAGATCAGCCTTGGTGATCGGCCAGCGCTCGCCAAACTCCTCCGGGTCCAGCGGCGGCTCCGTATTCCAGTCGGATCGCGCGGCCGCGTTGCCTTCAAAATCGATCTCTGTCGAAAAGACCCGCGACGGGCTTTTGAACCGCGACCGGTAAGCCAGCGGCAAAAGCCCGGTTTCAGAGCGGACACCCTCGCTCCGCGCTTCCGCATTTCCGGTCCAGAACAGGAACCGGAACCCGCCCAGCAAGGTCGCCGCGTAACTGTTGGATGACTGCGTGAAATCAAGCGATGCGTCGCCGATGCCGATCCCGGCAATGGACACATCATATTCGTGCAAAGCGTCCTGATCCGCCTGCGAGGACAGCGGGATCAGAAGTGCAGCGCAGGCAATCACGGCTTTGAACGGGGGGGTCATACGCGAAAGCTCCTGTAATGTGATAGGGGATATAGGCTCCGATGGGCTTCGCTCAACTCTTGCCTCAAGGTATCGTTATGGACCTGAACGGTTTTCTCTGCGCCGCGCGCGCCTGCCCCGAAGCAGTGCAGTCGGGCCATAACCACATGATGGATTTTCGTGTGCGAAAGAAGGTCTTCGCCACCTATGATCCGAAACTGGACCTCGCGGGCTTGAACCTGCTGCCCGAACAACAGGCGCATCTCATGGCTTGCTCTGACGCATTCTTCCCTGCGAACGGGATCTGGGGTGAACGTGGCTGGACCAAAATCACCCTCGGCGCAGCGGATGACGAAACCGTTCGCGATGCTGTGATGATGGCCTGGGCGAAAACCGCACCCATATCACTGGTGAAGGCCCGGCAGTCCAGTTAGACAAATGCGTGAAAGGAGCTGTCCATGGATTGGGAAACGCCTGTGCGTCTGTCGGTATTTCTCGGCGTTTTTGCCGTGATGGCCCTGTGGGAATCCACCGCCCCGCGCCGTGCACGATCCTATGGGCGCAGTGCGCGCTGGACCACTAATCTCGGTCTTGTGGTGGTCGACACGATCATTGTGCGGCTGCTGTTCCCGGCGGCTGCGGTTGGTGCCGCCTTTGATGCAGCCGCGATGGGATGGGGGCTGTTCAATCACACGGGCTGGCCGCTCTGGCTGGAGGTGGTGCTGGCCTTTGTCATCCTCGACTTCGCGATCTGGCTACAGCATGTGGTGTTCCACCATGTGCCTGTGCTCTGGCGGTTTCACATGGTTCACCATGCGGATGAGGAGATGGATGTCTCCACCGGGCTGCGATTTCACCCGGTCGAGATTGCCCTCTCCATGCTGATCAAGATCGGGCTGGTCTATGCGCTCGGGGCTGCCGCGCTGGCCGTTATCATCTTCGAGGTGGCGCTGAACGCCGCCGCCATGTGGTCCCATTCCAACACCCGCCTGCCCCGTGGTCTCGACCGGTTGGTGCGCATGGTGGTGGTCACACCGGACATGCACCGCTCGCACCATTCGGTGGAGCGCACGGAGCATGACACCAATTTCGGGTTCTTCCTCTCCGTCTGGGATCGCCTTTTTGGCGTCTATACGGAAACACCCGCAGGCGGTCATGAAGGGGTCAGACTTGGCCTAAAACCATGGCGGGACGGGCAGTCGACGCGCCTCGCCTGGTCCCTCGCGGCCCCGTTTCGCCGCAGATGACGACGCTCGATCAGATCGCTGCACGGGCCGAATGCGATGGCATGACGGTCACCGGCTGGTTCCATCCCGGCCCCGATGACGGGGCCCCGGCGGGGGCGCAAACACTTCTCCTCCTTGGCTATGGCGGGCCAGCGATGTGGGAGGCTTTCAAGGCAAGCCCCGAGGCACGCGATGGCGAGCGTCATCCGCTGGATCGCTGGTCGCGCCGCCTGATCTCCGCGATGGCGGAGGAGCTGTCCGCCACCCCGCTTTTCCCCTTTGGCGGCCCGCCCTATGAACCTTTCATCCGCTGGACCTATGCCGGTGAGGCGCTGCACCAGTCCCGTCTGGGCATGTCCATCCATGAGGAACGGGGCCTCTGGTCCGGTTGGCGCGGGGCGCTGGCGCTGACCGAACGGCTGTCCCTGCCGCCCGTCACCCGCGGCGATCACCCGTGCGGGCCGTGCCCTGCGCCCTGCCTCAGCGCCTGCCCGGTCGGCGCGTTTTCCGATACCGGCTATGACGCCGCAGCCTGTCGCGCTCATCTTGAAAGGCCCGAAGGGGCACCCTGCCGTGAAACGGGCTGTCTTGCGCGGCGGTCATGCCCTGTCGGCGGCGATTTTACCCAAAGCGCCGAGCAGGCCGCATTCCACCTCGACGCCTTTCGCGTCGCCTGAGAGGTCCCATGACACTCCGCCTGATCCTGATGCGCCATGCCAAATCCTCCTGGGATCAGCCGGGGCTGCGCGACCATGACCGTGTTCTGAACCAGCGCGGTCATCTGGCCGCCCCACTGATGGGCGCATATCTGCGGGACATGTCACTTATGCCCGACCTTGCATATCTTTCATCGGCGGCGCGGGTGCAGGAAACCTGGGCACTGATGGCGCTCGGCAGCGCGGCCGAGACCGTGCCGAATATATACTCCGCCGTAGCCGCCGACCTGTTGCGCATCATCCAGCGGGCCCCCAAAACCGCACGCACTCTGATGGTGCTCGGCCATCAGCCGACGATGCAGGAACTGGCGAACCAGCTCTTGCCCGAATGGGTCATCGATGACTATCCGACGGCGAAACTGTCGGTCATCGATTTCGAAGCGACGGACTGGGGTGCCGTGCAATTCGGCAGCGGCAGCCTGATCACCGAAGCATCGCCAAAGACGCTGGTCTGACGCCATGGGACAGGCCTGGGCTTCCTTTGGCCCTGAAACAGGCGATCTCGGCAAGGTGACTGCGGCGTCATCGCGATTGAGTAACCTCGCTCTCATATGTCAGAACATATCAGAAGTGAAAACCGAAAGGCCCAGCCATGAATATTCGCATGACTGCCGTGCTGACCGCGACGGCGCTGACATTGGGTGCCTGTGCCAGCCCCAATGTTGCCGCAACCTACCGACCCATCGTCGATATTAATGACCGGACGCTTTACGAAGCCGATCTGGCGGAGTGCCGCCAACTGGCCTTTGAGGAGGTGCAGGGCTCCGACAACCGTGCGGCGCGGCTTGGCTTCATCTCCACCGTCTTCGGCGGGCTGGTCGGCCTCGCCATCGGGGCCGATATCGGCAACACGACCGCCGCAATTGCCGGGGCAGCCATCGGCAGCGCCGTCGGTGCATCTGCGTCCGCCAGCAATCGGGAGGCGGAGGTGGATTATTACCGCGCTGAGGTGATTGCGGGCTGCATGGAAGGGCGCGGCTACCGCGTCCTTGGTTGATCCGCGCGGCACCTGCCTACATCGGACATAAAAAGGGGCACCGAAGCGCCCCTTCACGACAACTTTCAAACCACGCGTCAGTGCCCGAGGATCTGGCTCAGGAACAGCTGCGTGCGCTCCGATTGGGGGTTGTTGAAGAACTCTTCCGGCTCGTTCTGCTCCACGATCTGACCGGCATCCATGAAGATGACGCGGTTTGCCACCATGCGGGCAAAGCCCATCTCATGGGTCACGCAGATCATCGTCATCCCCTCTTCCGCAAGCGAGATCATGGTGTCGAGCACCTCCTTGATCATCTCGGGGTCTAGGGCGGATGTCGGCTCGTCAAACAGCATGATACGCGGCTTCATGCAGAGCGAGCGGGCAATCGCCACGCGCTGCTGCTGACCGCCCGAAAGCTGACCGGGATACTTGCTCGCCTGCTCCGGAATCTTGACCTTTTCGAGGAAATGCATGGCCGTCTCTTCGGCCTCTTTCTTCGGGGTCTTGCGCACCCAGATCGGCGCGAGCGTGCAGTTTTCCAGGATCGTCAGATGCGGGAAAAGGTTGAAGTGCTGGAAACACATCCCCACCTCGGCGCGGACCTTGTCGAGGTTCTTGAGGTCTGAGTTCAGCTCCGTCCCGTCAACGATGATGTCACCGGCCTGATGTTCCTCCAGCCGGTTGATGCAGCGGATCAGGGTCGACTTGCCCGACCCGGAGGGACCGCAGACCACGATCCGCTCGCCCCGGTTCACGGTCAGGTTGATGTCGCGCAACACGTGGAAATCGCCATACCACTTGTTCATGTTGCGGATTTCGATGGCGACCTCGTCGGACACCTGCATGGCGGTCCGGTCTACATTGCGGTCGATTGCCAGTTCGGACATGGGTGCCCTCCTTAACGATGATCGGTTGCCAGCTTTCGCTCAAGATATTGCGAATAGCGGGACATGCCGTAGCAGAAGATGAAGAAGAAAAGTGCGATGAAGAGATACATCTCGAAGACGATCCCATTCCACGCCGCATCGGCGCGGATCGCATTCGACAGGCCGAGCGGATCCAGAAGGCCAATGACGATCACGAGCGTCGTGTCCTTGAACAGCCCGATAAATGTCGAGACGATGTTGGGGATGGAGATCTTCAGCGCCTGAGGCAGGATGATCAGACGCATGGACTGGCCATAGGTCAGGCCCATCGCATCCGCCGCTTCATACTGCCCTTTCGGCAGCGCCGCGATGCCACCCCGGATCACCTCGGCCATGTAGGCCGCGGCGAACAGCGTCACCATGATGCAGACGCGCAGGATCAGGTCGAAGCTGGTGCCCGGCGGCAGAAAATAGGCCAACAGAACCGATGCCACGAACAGAAGCGTGATCAGCGGGACGCCGCGCATGGTTTCGATGAACCCGACAGAGACGGAGCGGATGAAGAGCAGCTTCGACTGCCGCCCGAGCGCCAGCGCAATGCCGAGCGGCAGGGACGCCGTGATGCCGACAACGCCAAGGATCAGCGAGAGGAGAAAGCCGCCGATCTCCCGGCTTTCGACCACCTGGATTGAAATCGGCAGCACCGCGCTCAGCACACCGTCCATGGGCACGACACCGACGAGGAACCAGATGAGCATCGCGGCGATGGCCGTCAGCGTGGTGACAAGAGGGCCAAATGCCTCTCCCACCACGCTTTCGAACAGATCGCCCGCCTTGGTGAAGATGGCCCATGCCAGAACCGGCCCGACCAGAACCGCGAGCGGGCCCCAGATCGACCCGCCCCAGATCAGCCAGTAGCCGATCAGCGGGTAGAGCGCGGTCAGGATCAGCACCTTGCGCGGCGCGCTTTCAAACAAGACCGGCCAAAAAGATACGACCAGCAGGACGAAGGCCAGCGTCGGACGCCAATAGAGGTCGGCGGGATAGAAGCCAAAGATGAACTGCCAGAACCGTTCCACCAGAACGGCGAAGCAGGCACCTGATGCCTCAGCACGGCACCCTTTCAGCGACATTTCCTCCGGGAACCAGGAACTGTCGACCAGCCAGGGCACGACCTCGTAGAGGACCAGCGCGATGAAGAAGATGGACAGCACCGTCATCGCCGAATTGACGATGCCGGCGAAAAGGTTGTCCTTCATCCATTTGACCGGACCAACCGCATTGGATGGCGGCGGCGAGGCCGGGATCTGCCCGGAGGCAACGAAGGCGATGGAGCGGGCGCTTTCTGCGTGGGTATCGCTCATCTCACCGCTCCTTCAGTTTGGTACGTTCGTTGTAGACGTTCATCACGAACGAGATCGACAACGATACGATCAGGTAGAACGCCATGAGAAGAAGCAGTGTCTCCATCTCCCGCCCGGTCTGGTTCAGGGTGATGCCGCCCAACGTACCGGTTGCGTCCATGTATCCAACGGCAATGGCGAGCGAGGTGTTCTTGGTCAGGTTCAGGTATTGAGAGATCAGCGGCGGGACGATGACGCGCATCGCCTGCGGCAGGATCACGAGGTTCATCGTGCGCGAGGGTTGCAGGCCCAAAGCGAACGCTGCCTCGGTCTGCCCCTTGGACACGGCCTGAATGCCGGCCCGCACATTTTCCGCGATGAAAGCCCCGGTATAGAGGCTGAGCGCGAACCAGAGCGCGATGAAACTGTCGCGCACAAACGTGCCTCCGCGGAAGTTGAAGCCTTTCAGCTCCGCATACCCAAAGTGAAACCCAAGCACGAGCAGTAGCGCGATCAGGGGCAGGAAGACGACACCAAGTCGGTACCAAAGAACGTTCGGCCGGTCACCGGTGGCGGCCTGTGTCGCATCGGCCCATTTGCCGATCCGCGACGAGACGTAGAGGCCCGTGAACAGCACGGCCAGAATTGCCAGAAGATCGATGGACACCTTGAAGAGCCCGAAGTCGAGGTCCCCGAGACCGTTGGTGAACAGGGCTTCGGGGAAATAGAAGCCTCGATTGGTCAGAACGAATGCGCCAGTCTCCACATCACGAAAATCGCGGGGCGATGGCAAGGTCTCGTTGACGATGGCGCTGACGATAATGATCCAGAGCAGAACCGGCACATTGCGGAACGCCTCCACATAGATCGACATCAGTTTTGCGACCAGCCAGTTTTTCGACAGGCGCGCAACGCCCGCCAGCACCCCGAGGATGGTGGCGGTGATACAGCCGACCAGTGCCAGAACCAGTGTGTTGAGAATGCCCATGACGGCGGCGCGTCCATGGGTCGATTGCGACGAGTATTCCAGCAGGCGCTGGTTCACGTCATATCCCGCAGTGCTCCACAGGAAGGAAAAGTTGAAATCCTTGCCGAGCGCGGCGAGGTTTTCGATCACATTGTTGACCAGCCACGCGAAGGCCAGCATGAGCACGAACATGGCGACCACCTGGATCGTCGCGCCGCGATAACGTGTGTCGTAAAGGAGTTGGCTGAGCTTGAACCCTTCGCCGGCTCCCGCATTCGTCCCTGTTGCGGACATTATGGACCCCCTGCAGATGCAGCCCTGATATTGTCTGAAAATGCGGCCACTTTTGTCTGCGGCCTGTCATTAAAGTAAAGGACGCGCGCCCCTTGCGGAGTGCGCGTCCTTCTCATTCAGGTCAGCCGATCACCGGAACGGCGGAGCGTAGAGCAGACCACCTTCAGTCCACTGTGCGTTCAGACCGCGGTCGAGCGCGATGGCGGTGTTCGGGCCAAGATGGGCTTCGAAGACTTCGCCATAGTTGCCAACTGCAGAAATCGCGCGCAGCGCCCAGTCTGCATCCAGACCGATCATTGCGCCGAGATCACCTTCGGTGCCGAGCAGACGCTTGACTTCGGGGTTGTTGGAGGACGTTGCCATTTCAGCAGCATTCGCCTGGGTTACGCCCAGTTCTTCAGCCGCGATCATGGCATTCAGGGTCCACATCACGACGTCACCCCAGTCGTTGTCGCCATGACGGACGAGCGGGCCGAGCGGCTCTTTCGAGATAATTTCCGGCAACAGCATATGGTCGCCCGGTGCTTCGAATGTCGCACGGGTTGCAGCCAGACCGGATGCGTCAGTCGTGTAGACGTCGCACGCATTGGCCAGATATTTCTGCTGCGCTTCGGCGTTGGTTTCGATCGGAACCGGCTCGTAGGACATTCCGTTTGCACGGAAATAATCAGCGAGGTTCAGCTCCGTCGTAGTACCGGTCTGGATGCAGACCGTCGCACCGTCAAGCTCCGTCGCGGAGGTCACGCCCAATGCGGTCGGCACCATAAAGCCCTGACCATCGTAGTAATTGACGCCGACGAAATCGAAACCGAGGTCGGTATCGCGGCTGAATGTCCAGGTGGTGTTACGGGCCAGAACGTCGACCTCACCGGAGGCCAGCGCGGTGAAGCGCGTCTTGCCGGTGGTGGGGATGAAATTGACTTTGGTCGCATCGCCGATAACAGCTGCTGCGACCGCGCGGCAGACCGCGACGTCAAATCCGTCCCAAACGCCGTTTGCGTCAGGTGCAGCAAAGCCGACAAGACCTGTTGTCACACCGCATTTCAGCTCGCCAGCCGCCTTGACGTTGGCCAGCGTGCCTTCGGTTGACTGCGCCATTGCCGAGCCAGCCGAAACGGCTGCAATGGCAAACGCGCTCATAAGATGAGTGGTTTTCATGTTTTACCTCTTCCCTGTGGGTCACCCCTGTTGCGGGGTAGCATTGTTACGAAAGCCGGAGTGTGATGCCCCACGCCAACTTTTTCGTGGCGTTTACAGTGCATCTGTTGGCGCGCCCGTCAAGGGCAGCCGCGCCTGATGTTGCGTCAATGGCAGGCATCACTCCGCGAATGACATTTTTTTCATCAGCACGGCCGCTTTATCGGGCGATATTACATCAAAATTGCCGTCCATGCGCATTCGGAATGCACCGACGGGCCAGCGCAAATTGTATTCACGTGGATACGGAATCGGCATCTCCCGACAGTATTTCCCCCTACAAATCGAGGATGATGCATGTGGTCGTGCCCGTCGCATAGAGCTTTCCTGCCGCATCGACCATGCGCCCCTCGGCAGTGGCCGTACGGCGTCCGACGTGGATGGCGGTGCCTTCGGCGCGGATCAGACCGCTGTCGACGGTTGCTGCGCGCAGGATATTGATCTTGTACTCCAGCGTCGTATAGCTCCGCCCGGCGGGCAGCCGGGTCTGGATGGCACAGGCCATACAACTGTCCAGCAGCGTGCCGAACCAGCCACCATGAACCGATCCGATCGGATTGTAGGCATCGAAGCGGGCCTCACCCGCAAAAACCGCGCGCCCCTCTTCTACTTCGATCAGCGTATAGCCGAGCGTGCGGGCAATCGGCGCTGCGGGAAAGCGCCCTTCCATCACCCCGCGCATAAACTCCAGACCGGAAATCGCCCGCATGTCGGCAAGCGGCATCAACTCTTCCGGTCCGGCGGGATATTTTGCCTGGCTCATCTGCCCCTCATCTTTTCAAACCGGACACCACTAGATGCTGAGTCCGTTCATCTTTTACTACTCGACACCTCAGTTTCCCGACATTTGCACCAAGATTGAGCTCAGAACCACCCACAGACCCAACCGTCTATGCTTGAAATGCCGGAACCGTTGCCGCATTATTCCCAAGATCGTTCATTCCTTCTAGGGGGTTAGTATGCGTAATTCTGTGTTGGCTTGTGGTTTGAGCCTGTCTGTGTTTGCCGGAGGTGTGGGCCTCGAATCCCGGGCGCAGGCGCAAGAACTTGCTTGTGGTGGAACATATGCGGTGGTGCTGGGCGATACGCTTCAGAACATTACCGACCGGGTCTATGGCCCCGATGAGACCTACCAGAAACTCTACAAGGCGAACCGGGCTGTGGTCGGCCCCAATCCGTCACTGATCGAGGTCGGAATGGTGCTGAACCTGCCGTGCCCCGATGACAGCGCAGCGACCGCAAGTGCAGCGCCCGCGACAACGCCCGCGCAGCCACAGGCTTCCGGCACAGCACAAACGTCAGGTGCAGTACTGTTCCCGCAGACGGATCGCCCGATCCGCATTCTGACAGGCACCGACTGGGCACCATTTCAGAACCAGGATCAGGAACAGGGCGGCATGATCACCGAGATTGTCGCAGAAGGCATGAGGTCCGCCGGGGGCCCTGAAAGCTACAAGATCGACTTCATCAACGACTACGCCGCCCATCTCGACACATTGATCGCTGATGGTGCCTATGACCTTTCCTTCGCGTGGTTCCGGCCCAATTGCGATGCGCCGGACCGACTGAGCGAAGATTCGCGGCTCCGCTGCACCAGCCTGGCTTGGTCCGATCCTCTGTTCGAGCAGATCATCGGCTATTTCATGCGCGCCGACGACCCCAACAAGCCTACCGTCCATTCAGACCTTTTTGGCCGCACGCTTTGCCGACCAAGGGGTTTTGACACCTTCATGATGGAAGACGAGAACCTCGTTGAGCCAAACATCACGCTGGTGCGCCCGATTTCGACGATCGACTGTTTCGAACTTCTCCTGACCGGCGAAGTCGATGCCGTGGTTCTCGCATCTTCCGTCGCCGATGACGCCATTTCCAGGCTCGAAGCTGCAGGCCAGATCGAAGACCAACCGCAGCTTGCAACAATCGCCACGATGCATGCCGTCACCACGATCAACAATCCGAACGCCGAACAACAGCTCGGCGTATTGAACGAGGGAATTCGGCAGCTTCGCGAGAACGGCAAGTGGTTTGAAATCGTCCAGCGCCATCTCGTAGCCCACGCGCGCAACACTGCGGCACTGCGCAACTAGCCGAAACGCCGGGCAGAACGAATTTGGGGCGGCCCGCCGGGCCGCCCTTTTTTCACTCAGGTCGGATCAGGACGACCCACGTAACAGATCGATGAACCGCGCCGCTGCCGCAAACTCACCCGCCTTGCGCGCGGCAAGCGCTGCGGCATCGGCATCGACGCCCCACATCTCCTCCTGCCAGGTCTCATCGATACGGCTGACCTGCCAGCCCGTCGCCGCATTCAGACGCCCCTCCGCGACACCCAGACCGATAATCAGCGATCCCGACAGCGCCACCAGATCGTACAGCGCGGTCAGGGCGTAGGGGTCGAACCCGCGCACGGCCTCGGTCAGCCGCGTCAGGCTTCCTGCGGGCTGCTCCACATGCATGACACCGGTGGTCGCCACCAGGCGAGAGCCGAACGTCGTCTCCGCCCAGGCAAGGAGCGGCTCCCACGCAGCGGCCTGCCGGGCGGTCAGCGCCTCCGGCCCGACAGCGCGATAACAAAGGAGGTCGGAGCCACCATAGGCAGCCACCATTTCGGCAACCTGATCAAATTCCGGCCCGGTGCGATCGATGGCGGTGTTCACCGATCGGGTGATCGGCATCTCCGCCGGTTTGACCACGTCTTCCTGAACCATCCATTCGGTGGCGGCGGCGGCGGCCGTGCCTTCATTTGGGGCGATGAAAGCAGCCTTGGCGGGGGTCCGTATCGGGCGACCATCCAGAGTAACGGTCCAGCCATCCGCCGCAGGCTCAGCCGCCGCAATCTTGTAAAACCGCTTCATGGATGCCACAGCGACTGCGCCGCCCCGTCAAGCTCATCATAGTGACCGATCAGACGCTCGGCCCCGCCACGGCTTAGCATTTCCTCCGGGTGATAGCCCCATCTGACACCGATGGCCCGCGCTCCTGCGCCGCGGGCCATCGCCATATCGAATTCGGTATCGCCAACCATCACCGTCGCACCGGGGCGGACCCCGTGAAGGGCGATGCACCGCTCCACCATTTCGGGGTGCGGCTTGGACCGCGCGTCATCTGCTGTCTGGGTGAAGCTGAAGAGCCCTTCGAGCCCATGAACCTCCACCGCGTGATCGAGACCGCGCCGCGCCTTGCCGGTCGCGACCGACATCAAGACGTCTGCCGCTGCCAGCCGGTCCAGCGCCGCGCGCGCACCGGGATAGAGCGGCGCATGCGCCTCCCGCCCCTCCGCGCGCAGGCTCAGAAAGCTGTCCTTGTAAAGCGCGACGAGCCGCGCGTTCTCAGTCGGTCCAACCTCCGGTCGCAGCGTCTCGAACACTTGCGGCAGGGAAAGACCGATGATCCGGCGCACGGCTTCGTCGTCCGGCACCGGCCCACCATAAACCTCAAATGTGCGGCGCATGGCGGCGATGATCACGTGCTGACTGTCAATCAGCGTGCCATCCATATCAAAAATGACGAGCCGCAGATCGCTCATCCCGCCTCCAGAATATCCGCCAGCGCCGCCGGCGCGGTCACCATCGCGTCATGCCCCGCCGCGATCTCCGCCATCGTCATGCCGAGATCATGGGCGCGGGCGCGCGACGTCTCCAGCGGTGAATAGATCGGGTCTGTGCACATGACATAGGAGGCCGGTTTGGTTCCCCCCGGCACCGCCGCGATATCCAGCGGCGTCTCAAAAGTGGCAAGGGGATGCGGGGTCATCATCCTCTCCAGCCAGGCTGCATCCGATTTGTCCGTCACGCCCATGGCAGCAGCGGGTGGTGGCGGTAGTGAGAGGCCACCGCTGCTGTCGGCGGCCAGTTGCCGGCGAAGGGCCACGACGTCCGGGGCCATGTGGCTGAACGGGGTCTCGCCCGGATAGACCATGATCGCATCCAGATAGACGAGCCGCGCAACCCGATCCGCCGCGCGCTCCGCCGCATAGGAAATCGGTGAGCCACCAAAGGAATGGCCAACAAGAACGGCGTCAGAATGGCCCTCGAATTCAATATGCAGCCGCAGATCCTCACAAAACGTGGTGAGCGTGATATCGGGGCTCAGAAGATGCGCCCGCTCGCCGAGGCCGGTCTGGGTCGGCGTAGTCACCCGGTGGCCGCGCGCGCGGAGTATTTCTGCCACCCGCCCCCAGCACCAGCCGCCATGCCATGCCCCGTGCAGAAGAACGAAATCCGTCATTCAAGGAAATCCTCGTCAAAGGGATTCTCGGGCGCGTCCTGTTCGCGCCAGCCAAAGTAATCCCAGGATTTCTTCATATGCTCCGGCAACTCGGCGGTCAGGACCAATCTGCGGCCCTTGTCGGCGGGGTGCTGCAATTCCAGCCGCCGTGCATGGAGGTGCAGCTTGCGGCTGATCTCTCCACCAAGCTGCGCGCCCCAGCCCTCACCCTCATTCGTGACCGAATTTCCGGCATATTTGCCGTCGCCAACGATCGGATTGCCGACCTCCGCCATATGAGCGCGGAGCTGATGCGTGCGCCCGGTGATCGGCTTCAGCGCAACCCAGGACGCGCGCTGCGCCATGGTTTCGATCGTCGCGTAATCCGTCACCGCGCGCTTTGCCCCCTCGACGGTTTTCACCTCGTCGGGATGGATGCAGCGCATCTTCTCGCTGCCCGCGCCGCCTGCCTTCACCAGCCCGTAACAGATCGTGGCCATGCGCGGCTTCGGCGCGCCCGCAACAGCGGCCCAGTAAATCTTTTGCGTCTCGCGGCTCTGAAATGCCTTGGCCAGCGCCGCGGCCGCCTTGCCGGTGCGCGCCAGCACGATCAGACCCGACGTGTCCTTGTCCAACCGATGAACAAGGCGCGGCGCATCTTCGCGCTCGAAACAGAGCGCCTCGCAGAGCATCGCGAGATGTACGTTCTGGCCGGTCCCGCCCTGCGTTGCCAGCCCCGGCGGCTTGTTGAGCGCGATGACATGTTCATCCTTGTAGACAACCGCATCGCGGATCATGTCCGCCTGCTCTGGCGTGAAACTGACCGGGGCTGCGCGCGGGCGCTCCACCCCCGGATCGGGCAAGGGGGGGACGCGGATGATCTGGCCATCCTCCACCCGCGTTGCCGGTTTCACGCGCCCGCCATCGAGCCGCACTTCGCCCTTGCGGCACATCTTTTCGATGCGACCCTGCTGCAAGTGCGGAAACCGTTTGCGCAGAAACCGGTCGAGACGCTGATCGCCCTCGTCGCGCGGCACTTCGATATGCTGAACACCGCTCATAGCGACCTTCCCAGAATGAGACCCAGATAGAGAGCCAGAATGGCGATCACGACCGACCCGCCGATATATGTCGCCGCCGCCCCGATCCGCCCATCCTCGATCAGGCGCACCGCGTCCAGCGAATAGGCCGAAAACGTGGTGAAGCCGCCCAGAATGCCCGGCATGAGGAATGCCGCGCGCGGCCCTGCCCGCTCCGCCAACCACACCGCCGCCAGACCCATCGCGAATGAGCCGACGGCATTGACCGCGAATGTGCCATAGGGAAACCCCTGCCCCATGATGCGCGCCGCCGCAGTCACGCACAGATAGCGCAGCACCGCGCCGATCGCACCGCCAAGCCCGACCCACAGCACCATCATGTTGCACCCATCTCCATGCGCTGCTTCAACGCGCACCGGGCTGACTTGTCAACCATCTGCAGGGCTGGCGTTTCTCAGCGTTTCTCGGCGCGCCTCTTGGCAAACCATTCGACCCGCTTGGCGAGTTCCCGCTCATATCCGCGTTCCTTGGGCAGGTAATAGATGCCCCGCTTCATGCCGTCAGGAAAATAGTTCTGGCCCGAAAACCCGTCTTCCTCGTTATGGTCATAGCGATAGCCGGCACCATATCCCTCGTCCTTCATCAGGCGCGTCGGCGCGTTCAGGATATGTTTCGGCGGGGGCTGCGAGCCGGTTTCCTTCGCCCCGGCCCGCGCGGCCTTGTACGCCACGTAAAGCGCATTCGATTTGGGCGCGAGCGCCAGGTAAACGACCGCCTGCGCCAGTGCCAGCTCCCCTTCCGGGGAGCCAAGTTGTTCATAGACATCGCGCGCCGCCAGCGCCTGTTTCACCGCCTCCGGCTCAGCCAGTCCGATATCCTCGACCGCCATGCGCACAAGACGGCGCGCGAGGTAGCGCGGATCCTCGCCCCCTTCCAGCATCCGCGCAAACCAGTAAAGCGCGGCATCCGGGTCCGATCCGCGCACCGACTTATGGAGCGCGGAAATAAGGTTGTAATGCCCATCCCCGCCCTTGTCGTAAATCGGCGCGCGGCGCGAAATGCGCCCCGCCATGGCCTGCGCGTCGAGCGGGCCATCATCGACGCGGAAGAGCTGCTCCGCCATGTTCAAAAGCGCCCGCCCGTCGCCATCCGCCATCTCCGTCAGGCTCTCGCGCGCCTTTGGCGTCAGGGGCAGCTTGCGTTCCTCCAGCGCTTCTGCGCGCTCCAACAGCCGCTCAAGGGCAGCAAGGTCCAGCGCGCGCAGGGTCATCACCTGAGCCCGGCTCATCAGCGCGGCATTTAATTCAAATGACGGGTTCTCGGTCGTCGCCCCGACCAGCGTGATTGTCCCCGCCTCCATATGCGGCAGGAACCCGTCCTGCTGTGCCTTGTTGAAACGGTGGATCTCATCGACGAACAGCAGGGTCCCGCGCCCACCTTGTCGGCGCAGTCTGGCCGCTTCGAACACTTTGCGCAGATCCGCCACCCCGGTGAAAATCGCCGAGATCTGCTCAAAGGCCAGATTGGTTTCATGCGCCAGAAGCCGCGCAATCGTCGTCTTGCCGACGCCCGGCGGACCCCAGAAGATCAGCGATGAAAGCTCCTCTGCCGCGATCATGGTCGACAGCGGCGCACCGGGTCCGAGGATATGATCCTGCCCCACGACCTCCGCCAGCGTCTGTGGGCGGAGCCTGTCGGCCAGCGGTCGCGGCCCTTCTGCAACCGGGGGCGCCGCGCCCGTATCGAAAAGATCGGCCAAGTCAGTTGCGGCGCAATGCAGCCGGTGGCGGTGCCAGCGCGACGGAGGCGGAGCGACGCTCGCCCTGGCGCAGATATTCGATGTCAGCCTCGCCTCCGATCCCCATGGCGGTCATGCGAAAGACCAGCTCTTCAATCGCGCCGACCGGCTGACCTTCGAAAGAGACGATTACATCGCCGGTCTGAAGACCCGCTGCCTTCAGCGGGCTTTGGGGGTGAATATCAGCAATGGCGACGCCCGATGGTGTCGTCAGGCCCAACCCTTCGGCAATGTCCGACGTTACGTTCTGTCCAATGATGCCGGCCCAGGGACGTTGCAGCGTCGTCTCGCCAGCAAGCGCGCTTTGCAACGCGGTCTTCACGAGGTTGGCAGGAATGGCAAAACCGATCCCGTTCGAGCCACCCGAACGCGACAGGATCGCGGTATTGACGCCCATCAACTGCCCGGCCATGTCGACCAGCGCACCGCCCGAATTACCCGGATTGACCGCAGCATCGGTCTGAATGAAATAACCGCCGATCTGCCCCCGGCGCGGCTTGCCGCTGGTCCGGGCGAGCGCCGAGATGATGCCGGAGGTCACGGTCTGTCCGACCCCGAACGGGTTGCCAATGGCCAGGGCCAGATCGCCCACTTCCAGCGTGTCACTGTCGCGCAGCGGCAGCACGGGCAGGCCGCTGGCATCCGAAAGCCTCAGGATCGCGAGATCGGATTGCGCGTCGGTGAAGACGATATCCGCCTCATATTCACGCTTGTCCGCCAGCACGACGCGCACCTCATCCGCACCGCCAACCACATGATTATTGGTCACCACAAATCCGTCCTCGGTCAGGATCACGCCGGAGCCGAGAGAGTTCTGCATCTGCCTGCCGGAGCCGAGACCGCCAAATTCGCGAAAGAAGCGCTCAAAGAACGGATCGCCCGCGAAGGGCCCGCGCCGCTGCACGGTTTTGCGGGTGTAGACATTGACCACCGCGGGCGCGGCCCGCTTTACCACCGGCGAAAAGCTCAGCGTGATCTCAGCTTGTGAGCTTGGCACCGATTGCGCGCCAGCCCCGACAGGCAGGATAGAAATCGCGGCGACCGCCCCCGCCGCAATGACAGGCGCGAGACGGTTGACAATATGACGTATCATGCAGCTTCTTCCTTTGCTTTGGTCTCAGCCGGGACTGGCGGCGCGAAGACCTCGAATTTTCCAGGGACGCCGCGCAGGTCGAACGATCCCATTTCGCGCCAGGGCTCGGCCAGGTGATCGACAAAGGCACGGCTGGCCACGATAGCCTCGCCAGTCAGTTTGGTCGTGCCCTCAAGGCGCGCGGTCTCGTTCACGACAGCGCCGATGGCCGACCAACTGTGACGGGTGGCCGAGCCGATATTGCCATATTCCAGCACCCCCGCATGCAGCGCGATACCCCAACCAATCGGGGCCTTTCCGGCGTCGACCCGCGCACGGTTCATTGCCGCAAGTGCCTCGGTCGCCCGTTCGGCGGCGGCTATCGCGGCCTCACGCGCACCAACCTCGCCCATCCGGTCAATCGGGAATATGGCAAGCGCACCGTCGCCAATGAAGGTCAGCGGCTCGCCGCCCTCTGCCTCCACCGCGCCAGCGGTACAATCAAAAAACTCGTTGATGGTGGCGATGAATTCCTCGCGCGGCATCGACACGGACATCTCGGTCGAGGCGCGCAGGTCGGACAGCCACACAACCGCAGGGGTTGACGCGAAATCGCCACGCTGGATCGCGCCATTCAGAACCCGTGGTCCGGCCTCCCGCCCAATATAGCAATCCGCGAGGTTGCACGCGATCTGGTGCTGGTTTGCCACCTTCACCACTGTCGCAAAGGGCTTCAGAAGCCAGTGCAATGTGTCGATCTCAGCCTCGGTGAAGCCGGAGGGGCGCGCCGTGGCAAAGGAGATGATCAGTCCCGCACCGGCACGCACGTCCCGCCCGTCATCCAGATCGACCGAGCCATAGACCCCATCGAACGGGCAGCAGAGCAGCAGGTAGTCCGTCAACCCTTCACTGGCGAACCCCTCCAGCACGGGAAAGTCGAGCATGGCGGCTGGGCCGGACAAACGGCGGCGCATCCGCTCGATCCCGTGCTTGATGGCATGATGAATGGGGCTCGTATACCAGCCTGCGGCGTTCTGGTCACGGTCGAAGTCGAAATGCTCAACCTCCATACCCGTTGCGACACTCCAGGTCGCGCCCGTTCCCCGATGCAGGGGGTGCAGTGTGGTATAGGCGAGATGGCTGCGATCAACCGCGATGCCTTCGTTGCGCAAATGGTCGATCAGACCCTTGAACGCGTCCGGGACGGTGGTCGTGGCGAGCGCCTGATCCACCATCCACTCGACGATATGTGATGCTGCCGCGCTTGGTGTTCCGCCCATGGTTCGGATCTCCTTCGGCACCAGACATAAGCGGCAATCGCCCAAAGGAAAAGGGCCACCCCCGCGGGGATGGCCCTTATCAAATCGTCATGCTGTCAGATCATGGCAGCAGCCGCTCATTCCTCGGCATCTGCCATCGCGTCTTCTTCGGCGACGCGGGCCTTGTCGCCTGCGCCCTTTGCCGATGTATCGCGGTCGACAAGCTCAATGATCGCCATAGGTGCCATATCGCCATAGCGGAACCCGGCTTTCAGAACGCGGCAGTACCCGCCGGAGCGGTCCTTATAGCGCTCGCCCAGTTCAGAAAAGAGCTTCTTTACGGCCTCTTCCTGCTTGATCGACGAAAGTGCCTGGCGACGGGCGTGAAGATCGCCCCGCTTGCCGAGCGTGATCAGTTTATCGATGATCGGCTTCAGTTCTTTCGCCTTGGGCAGGGTCGTCTTGATCTGTTCATGCACGATCAGGGAAGACGCCATATTGGCGAACATTGCCTTGCGGTGCTCATGTGTCCGGTTGAGCTTCCGGTATCCGTTTCCGTGACGCATCTGTCATCTCCTGGTGGCCCTCTACGGGCGGCTTATACTTTGTCCGGTGGCCCTGCGTGGGAACCACACTCCTTGGGGCGGTATGCCCGGGTCGTCTTGGCAGGGTGAGCTTTGGCCCACCCTACGGGATCGAGCGGTAGGGTGGGCCTTGGCCCACCACCACTTCAGAACTGGTCTTCGAACTTCTTCGCCAGATCCTCGATGTTGTCCGGCGGCCAGTCAACGATATCCATGCCGAGATGCAGGCCCATGCCGGTCAGCACCTCCTTGATCTCGTTCAAGGACTTGCGGCCGAAATTCGGTGTGCGCAGCATTTCCGCTTCGGTTTTCTGGATGAGATCGCCGATATAGACGATATTGTCGTTCTTCAGGCAGTTGGCGGACCGGACACTCAGTTCCAGCTCGTCGACCTTCTTCAGCATCAGCGGGTTGAAATCCAGTTCCGGCTCGTCATCGGCTGCGACTTCGTCCTGCGGCTCATCGAAATTGATGAAGGTCTTCAGCTGATCCTGCAGGATACGGGCCGCATAGGCGATCGCATCTTCGGGCGTGAGCGAGCCGTCGGTTTCCACATTCAGCGTCAGCTTGTCATAGTCGAGCACCTGACCCTCACGGGTCGGCTCCACCTTGTAGCTGACCTTGCGGACCGGCGAGTAGAGCGCATCGACAGGGATCAGGCCGATGGGCGCATCCTCCGGCCGGTTCTTGTCGGCCGCGACGAAGCCCTTGCCGGTGTTGACGGTCAGCTCGATATGCAGGTCCGCGCCTTCGTCGAGCTGGCAGATCAGGTGATCCTTGTTCAGGATGTCCACGCCCGCAATCTCTTCGATATCACCGGCGGTCAGGGCCCCCGGGCCCTTGCCGCGCAGGGTCAGGCGTTTCGGCCCCTCCACATCCATGCGGATGGCGACACCCTTGACGTTCAGCACGATGTCGGTGACGTCTTCGCGCACGCCCGCGATGGACGAAAACTCATGCAGCACACCGTCGATCTGGATCGAGGTGATCGCCGCCCCCTGCAGGGACGACATCAGCACGCGGCGCAGCGCGTTGCCGAGAGTGAGGCCAAAGCCGCGCTCCAGCGGCTCCGCCGTTGCGGTGGCAAACCGCGAAGGGTCAGCACCCGGCGTGATGTCGAGGCCCGTGGGGCGAATTAGTTCCTGCCAGTTCTTATGGATCATATGAGGTCCTCCATCCTTGCGTCCCGCCGGATCCAGCGGTCGGGTCGCGCCCGAGGAAAAGTCGTTATCAAGCGCAAAGGCCCACCTCGAAAAAGGCGGGCCGATCCGTCAAATTCTGTCGCGATCAGACGCGGCGGCGTTTCGGCGGGCGGCATCCGTTATGGGCGATCGGGGTTACGTCCCGGATCGAGGTCACGGTGAAACCCTGGGCCTGCAAAGCGCGCAGAGCGCTCTCGCGGCCTGAACCCGGGCCCTGCACTTCGACCTCAAGGGTCCGCATGCCGTGTTCCTGAGCTTTCTTCGCCGCATCTTCTGCCGCCACCTGCGCTGCATAGGGCGTGGATTTGCGCGATCCCTTAAAGCCCATCGTGCCTGCCGAGGACCAGGAGATCACATTGCCCTGCGCATCGGCGATGGTGATCTTGGTATTGTTGAACGAGGAATTAACATGCGCCACACCGGTGGAGATGTTTTTCTTCTCTTTACGCTTCGTGCGAACCTTTTCGCGAGCCATCTATCGAACCCTCTTATTTCTTTTTGCCAGCAATGGCTTTCGCCGGGCCCTTGCGGGTGCGGGCGTTGGTGTGGGTCCGCTGACCGCGCACCGGCAGGCCGCGACGATGACGCAGGCCGCGATAGCAGCCAAGGTCCATCAGACGCTTGATGTTCATCGACTTTTCGCGGCGCAGATCGCCTTCAACCATCAGGTTGGCGTCGATATGCTCGCGGATCGACAAGACTTCTGCGTCAGACAGTTCATTGATGCGCCGGGACATGTCGATGCCCGTCGCCTCGCAGATCATCTTGGCAGACGTGTTGCCGATGCCATGGATATAGGTGAGTGCGATGTGCACCCGCTTGTTCGTCGGAATGTTTACGCCAGCGATGCGCGCCACGATGATGCTCCGTCTCTCTGCCCTTCGGGCCGTTACCAGTCAACGGCCGGGCGCTGATTCGCGCTTCGACCCGAATTTCGTCTTGTTGATCAGAGCGTTAAGCCCATCTCAACCCTCTTTCCGAAGGAAGCGCGGAGTATAGAACCGCGCCGCCCCCGGTCAACCCCTGCAGAGGCTATGATTTGTCGCCGTCCAGCGCCCCCGCAACACGGGCCGCGACCTCGTCAATCTCACCCAGACCATCAATGGATTTGAGCAAGCCCTTGGCATGATAATAACCAATCAGGGTGGAGGTATCGCGGTAGTAGTTGAAAAGCCGCGTGCGCATGCTGTCCTCATTATCGTCAGGCCGCCGCTTGAAGCTGTTCGTCGCGCCGCATTTGTCGCAGGTATCGGCCTTGGCGGGCGGGTTGTTGGTGTCGTGATAAACCGCACCGCAATTGCCACAGGTGAAGCGGCCCGTGACGCGCGCGATCAGCGCCTCGTCATCAACCGTCATCGCCACGACCGTATCCAGCGTCAGACCCTTGCTCTCCAGCATCTCGCCGAGCGCATCTGCCTGGGCCAGCGTCCGGGGGAAGCCGTCAAAGATCGCACCCGCAGACGCCGCGCCGCTATCCAGCTTCTCAGCGATCAAGCCGATGACGATCTCATCCGTGACCAGATCGCCACGCGCCATGATGTCTTTCACCCGGTTGCCAAGTGCCGAGCCCGAGGCCTGCGCTTCACGCAGCATGTCCCCTGTCGACAATTGCACCATCCCCTTTTCGGCCACGAGCCTGTGCGCTTGCGTGCCCTTGCCGGCCCCTGGAGGGCCGATCAGTATTATGTTCATTACTTGCGTCTCCCCGCCGGCTTGCGGCTCGCCCTTGCCTTGGCCCGGTTCTTACCGCCGAGTTTGGACTTCTCGATCAGACCTTCGTACTGATGGGCCAAAAGATGGCTCTGCACCTGACTGATCGTATCCATTGTCACGGAGACCACGATCAGGACCGATGTGCCGCCGAAATAGAACGGCACCGATAATCGTGAAATCAGAATCTCCGGCAGGACACAGATCGCCGCCAGATAAGCGGCACCGACCACCGTCAGACGTGTCAGCACATAATCGAGATATTCAGCCGTCCGCTTGCCCGGACGGATGCCGGGCACGAAGCCACCCTGCTTTTTCAGATTCTCGGCCACGTCGTCCGGATTGAAGACGACAGCGGTGTAGAAGAAGCAGAAGAAGACGATCAGCGCGACAAAGATGCCGAGGAACAAGGGCTGCCCGCGACCCAGTTGCGCCGTGATAATCTGCAGCCACTCCGACCCGCCATCGCCAGCAAAGCCGGCAACGGTGGCTGGCATCAACAACAGGGATGACGCGAAGATCGGCGGGATCACACCGGCGGTGTTCACCTTCAGCGGCAGATGAGAACTGTCGCCGCCATACATCTTCGCGCCAACCTGACGTTTGGGGTACTGGACGATGATGCGCCGCTGTCCCCGCTCCAAGAAGACCACGAAGGCGATGACGGCAATCGCACCGATCATGATGGCGATGATCAGCCAAGCGGCCAGCTGTCCGGTGCGGCCAAGCTCAAAGAACTGCGCAAGCGCTGTCGGCAACTCGGCGATGATGCCGACATAGATGATCAGCGAAATGCCGTTGCCGATGCCGCGCGCAGTGATCTGCTCACCGAGCCACATCAGGAACATGGTCCCACCCACCAGCGTGATCACGGCGGAGGCGATGAAAAACGGGCCGGGATTGACCGCCAGCCCCTGCCCCTGCAAGCCAACGGCGACACCGTAAGCCTGCACGGTCGCCAGCAATACTGTCCCATAACGGGTGTACTGGTTGATTTTCTTGCGGCCCGCCTCGCCTTCCTTCTTCAGCGCCTCAAGCGAGGGCACCATGGACGTCATCAACTGCATGATGATCGACGCGGAGATATACGGCATGATGCCGAGCGAGAAGATCGCCATGCGGCTGACGGCACCGCCGGAGAACATGTTGAAGACGCCGAGGATGCCCGACTGCGTCTGCTCGATGAACCGCGCCAGTTGTTCCGGGTCGATGCCCGGCATCGGGATGTAGGTCCCGACACGGTAGATGATCAAAAGCGCGAGGGCGAACAGGATACGCTGGCGCAGCTCCTTGGCTTTGCCAAAGGCGCTCCAGCTCATGTTCGATGCGAGTTGCTCGGCGGCAGACGCCATGCTGAACCCCTGTTCTTGTCGGACTTAACGTGAAGCAGCCATGACCGCTTCAGTTACAGTGTGGGCCGCGCGCCGCATCGACGCAACGCACGACCTGATCACTTATGCGGAGGCAGACGCCTTCGCCGCGCGGGCCGCATCACGGCGCTGCGCCACAATATCGACGACATCGACCTTGCCGCCCGCCTTTTCGACGGCTTCGATGGCGGCCTTAGACGCGCCTGCAACCTCAATGGTCAGCTTCGCGTTCAGCTCACCCTTGGCGAGAAGCCGCACGCCGTCCAGTGCCCGGCGTACAACGCCAGCCTCGACCAGCGAGGTCTCGGTGACCGCATCACCTGCCTTGATCGCGCCGCGATCAATCGCGTCCTGAAGGGTCTTCAGGTTCACAATCGCGAATTTCTTGGCATTGATGTTGTTGAAGCCACGCTTGGGCAACCGGCGATGGATCGGCATCTGGCCGCCCTCGAACCCGTTGATCGCGACACCCGAACGGGATGTCTGGCCCTTGATGCCGCGACCACCGGTCTTACCGGTGCCGGAGCCCGGACCACGGCCAATGCGCTTGCGGGCCTTGGTTGCACCGGGATTGTCTGACAACTCATGCAATTTCATGACGCATTCTCCTTCTTGCCGGACGCGGGGGGCGGAGGCGTCAGCAATCCCCCCGGCCACGGTACATATGACGCAAGCTGGGCCAGAGCCCACCCTACGGATTAATTCTCTTCAACGATCTCCACGAGATGCGGGATCTTGTTGACCATGCCGCGCACGGAGGGGGTATCCTCTAGCACGCGGGTCTTGTGCATCTTGTTGAGGCCAAGACCGACCAGCGTTGCGCGCTGATCGGCGGGACGGCGGATCGGGCTGCCGATCTGCTTGACTGTGATGGTTTTTGCCATGCTATCAGATCCTTACGCTTCTGCGGGCTCTGCATCGACCGGGGCTTCGGCGACCGGCTCATCACCACGACGGGTGATTTCGGCGACCTTCTTGCCACGACGAGCAGCAACCATGCGCGGTGAATTCTCCTTCAGGAGACCATCGAACGTGGCGCGGATCATGTTGTAGGGGTTTTGCGATCCGATGGACTTGGCCACCACATCCTGAACGCCCAGCATTTCGAACACGGCACGCATCGGACCACCGGCAATGATCCCGGTACCGGCGGGTGCCGTCCGCATCACTACCTTGCCCGCACCGTGACGGCCGGCCATGTCGTGGTGCAGCGTGCGCCCTTCGCGCAGTGCCACGCGGATCATGCCGCGCTTTGCGTCTTCTGTCGCCTTGCGGATCGCCTCAGGCACCTCGCGGGCCTTGCCCGACCCGAACCCGACGCGGCCCTTCTGGTCCCCGACAACGACGAGCGCGGCAAAGCCGAAGCGCTTACCCCCCTTCACCGTTTTGGAGACGCGGTTGATCGCAACGAGGCGATCCTGGAATTCCGGTTCTTCCTGCTCGCGGCCACGGCCGCGCCCGCGGCCTCCGTCGCGATTTCCCCGGTTGTCTTCTCTGGCCATTATCGCCTCCTCAGAACTTCAGACCGCCTTCACGGGCGGCGTCGGCGAGCGACTTGACCTTCCCGTGAAAGAGGTATCCGCCGCGGTCGAAGATCACCTCTTCGACACCAGCCGCTTTCGCGCGCTCGGCGATGGCTGCACCGACCTTGGCGGCGGCATCAATGTTGTTCTTGCCGACAACACCCAGCTTCGCTTCGAGCGAAGAGGCTGCTGCGACCGTCACACCACGGATGTCGTCGATGATCTGCACAGAGATGTTTTTGGATGAACGGTGCACGCTGAGACGCGGTTTGCCATTCGCCATTTTCCGAAGTTTCGAGCGGACGCGCATCCGGCGCCGCTGAAACAAGGCTCGCTTGTTCATTGCCATCGTAGCTGTCCTTACTTCTTCTTGCCTTCTTTGCGGAAGACGAATTCGCCTTTGTAGCGAATGCCCTTGCCCTTGTAGGGCTCCGGTTTCCGCCACTCACGGATCTTCGCTGCGACCTCGCCAACGACCTGCTGGTCAATGCCGGAGACCGCAATCTCAGTCGGCTTGGCGCAGACCACGTTGACCCCTTCCGGGATCTCGTAATCGACGTCATGGCTGTAGCCGAGCGACAGTTTCAGCGTCCGGCCCTGCATCTGCGCACGATAACCGACGCCCTGAATTTCCAGCTCCTTGGTGAACCCGTCGGTGACACCGGTGACCAGATTGCTGACCTGGGTGCGGGTCATGCCCCACTGCTGGCGGGCGCGTTTGGACATGCCGCGCGGTTTGACGGAAATCGAACCGTCTTCGACACTGATATCCACATCGTCGGTCGCGGTGAACGACCGGGTGCCTTTGGGCCCCTTCACTTCGATGGTCTGGCCGGACACCGCTGCGGACACGCCGCTCGGCATCTCGACAGGCCGTTTGCCAATTCGTGACATAGCAGCCTCCTCAGAACACGGTGCAGAGCACTTCGCCGCCAACATTGGCAGCGCGCGCCTGCGCGTCAGACATCACACCGCGCGAGGTGGAGACGATGGAGACGCCGAGGCCCTGACGAACCTCCGGCACATCGCTCGTCCCCGAATAGACGCGGCGGCCCGGCTTCGAAATGCGCTTCAGCTCGCGAATTGCGGGCGCGCCATCGAAATACTTCAGGCTGATGACAAATTCGCCCTGGCCATTGGCCGTATCATGCCGCTCGTAGGAGCGAATGTAGCCTTCTTCGACCAGGACATCGAGAACCCAACCGCGCAGCTTGGAGGCGGGGGTTTTGACAGTGGACTTGCCGCGCATCAGCGAGTTGCGAATGCGGGTCAGCATATCTCCGAGAGGATCGTTCATCGCTCAGCCCTCACCAGCTCGACTTGACCATGCCGGGGATCTGGCCGAACGAGGCCAGATCGCGCAGCGCGATCCGAGACATCTTGAATTTGCGGTAATAGGCTTTCGGGCGACCCGAAACCTCGCACCGCGAATGCAGGCGTGTTGCCGAGGAATTGCGCGGCAATTCGGCCAGTTTCAGCCGGGCCTTGAAGCGCTCCTCACGGGAATTGTTCTCATCCCGTGCGATTTCCTTCAGCGCGGCGCGCTTCGCGGCATATTTGTCGACCAGCGCCTGGCGCTTGGTCTGACGCGCGATCATGCTTTTCTTAGCCATTGTTCAATCTCCTCCGCGCTCAGGCCAGAAACGGCATGTTGAAATGCTTCAACATGGATTTCGCTTCTGCATCGCTGGCTGCGGTCGTGCCGATGACGATGTCCATTCCCCAGATCTGATCGACCTTGTCGTATTCGATCTCGGGGAAAATGATGTGCTCCTTGATGCCCATGGCGTAGTTGCCGCGGCCATCGAACGCCGTGCCCTTCACGCCGCGAAAGTCACGGATGCGGGGCATTGCGATGGTGATCAGGCGGTCCAGAAACTCGTACATGCGGTCACCGCGAAGGGTCACCTTCACGCCGAGCGGCATCTCTTCGCGCACCTTGAAACCGGCAATGGAGTTCTTTGCCTTGGTGATCACTGGCATCTGGCCTGCGATCAGCATCATGTCATTGTGGGCGGAACGGATCTTCTTGCTGTCCGCAACCGCCTCGCCGACACCCATGTTCAGGACGATCTTGTCCAGACGCGGGATCTGCATGTCGTTCTTGTAGCCGAATTCCTCTTTCAGCGCGGCACGGATCTTGTCGCGGTAAAGAGATTTTAGGCGCGGTGTGTAATCAGCGGCATCAAGCATCGATCACTTCCCCCGATTTCTTGGCAAAACGAACTTTCTTGCCATCGACCATCTTGAAGCCGACGCGCGTGGCACCGCCATCCTTGGGGTCGACCAGCGCAAGGTTGCTCAAGTCGATGGACGCTTCCTTGGGAATGCGACCACCCTGACTGCCCTGGGATTGCTTCGTATGACGAATCACCATGTTCACGCCGCCAACAACCGCGCGGTTGTCCTTGGGCATGACCGACAGGATCTCGCCTTCCTTGCCCTTGTCTTTACCGGCAAGCACGACGACCTTGTCGCCTTTTTTCAGCTTGGCTGCCATGTTACAGCACCTCCGGCGCGAGCGAGATAATCTTCATGAAGTTCTTCGCGCGCAATTCACGAACCACCGGCCCGAAGATACGGGTGCCGATCGGCTCCATGTTGTTGTTGAGGATGACAGCGGCGTTGCCGTCAAAGCGGATGGCTGTGCCATCTTCGCGGCGCACTTCCTTGGCGGTGCGAACGACGACGGCCTTGCGAACCTCGCCTTTCTTCACGCGACCGCGCGGAATGGCCTCTTTCACAGAGACCACAATGATGTCGCCGACCGAAGCGTATTTACGCTTCGAGCCACCGAGCACCTTGATGCACTGCACCCGACGTGCGCCGGAATTATCGGCGACCGACAGATTGGTCTGCATCTGGATCATAAGGGTTACTCCCGACCTGCGAGGACTTTACGTGTCTGCCTCGCGGTTTCGATGAACCGGGGGATGTGAGTTTGGCTTACGCCTCGACCACAACCTCCCAGCGTTTGTTCTTCGAGATCGGCGCACATTCGCGGATGCGGACGGTATCGCCTTTCTTGAAAGAATTTTCAGGATCGTGGGCCCGGTATTTCTTGGACCGACGAATGGTTTTCTTCAGAACCGGATGGGTAATGCGACGCTCGACGAGAACGGTGACGGTCTTGTCGTTTGCGTCGCTGACAACAGCCCCGGACAGGATACGTTTGGGCATGTCTTACTCTCCGGCAGCCGCTTCAGCGGCCTTCTGGTTCAGAACGGTTTTGACGCGGGCGGCGTCGCGGCGGGCCTTGCGAAAGGCCGCGGTGTTTTCAAGCTGACCGGTGGCCTGCTGAAAGCGGAGATTGAAGCTCTCCTTCTTCAGCCCTGCCAGCTGCTCGCGCAGCTCTTCCGGCGACTTGTCACGAAGCTCAGAAGCTTTCATCGACATTCATTCCTTTTCAACATCACCGGAGAGCCCGCAAGGGTTACTCTTTGCCCGGTGGAGGTCATCAGAAGCGCGGTCTATATGCCCGGAAGATCAGCGTGGCAACCCCTCAATGGCAGGTTTGCCAAGACTTTTTCGACGCAGCATCGCCGGGGCCTCAACCGAGCATATCAGCGACGGTGGGCCGAGGCCCACCCTACCCCCTCATCCGATGCCTCACCGAACTGCCCCCGAACGTCTTGACCCGTCCAATCCGCTGCCACGAGACCCAGTCTGATATCCCTGTGGAGAGAGGAGTGCGGCCAATCCGTCGGGCATGCCACGAGCCCGTGCTTCACCGGGTTGTACCAGCAATAGTGGAGGCATCGCGCCAGATCATCGTCATCCTGCACCGCATGTTCCCAGAACCTCCGCTGCCAGATATCCTTCTCGCGTTTCGCGCGTTTTGACAGGGATCGATCGCGATTTGGTGGCAATGCCCGCGAGACGCCCGCCTTGATCATCGACCAACGGGACGAATAATCGTGGTCACCTGGCGGCAGCGTCCATACGGCATGCAGATGGTCAGGCAGCACGACAACAGCATCGACGCGAAACGGCCTGGCAAGCAGGGCCGCGCTCCAAGCGGCGCGTAACAGATTCACCCGGCAGGTCAGCAGATCGGAGCGCCTGTCCGCAAGATTGACCGTGAAAAAATAGGTTCCGCCCGCGATACGGGCACGGCGATAGTTGGGCATCGCCGCAGCATGCGCCGGCCAGGGTTAACAAGACATGTATGCGCCGAGCCGTAGGGTGGGCCTCGGCCCACCACCCCTGCAAACGAAAACCCCGCCAGCTCTCGCCAGCGGGGTTCAATTCTCTGCATAAGACCGGAAAAACTTACCAGTCTTCTCGTGTCACAAAGCGGCATTTGACTGGCAGCTTCATGGCAGCCAGGCGCAGCGCCTCTTTCGCGGTGCCTTCGTCGACCCCGTCGATTTCGAACATCACGCGGCCCGGTTTGACCTTGGCCGCCCAGTATTCGACGGAGCCCTTACCCTTACCCATGCGCACCTCGGTCGGCTTCTGCGTGACCGGTACATCGGGGAAGATGCGGATCCACACCCGACCCTGACGCTTCATGTGACGCGTCATGGCACGACGTGCGGCCTCGATCTGGCGGGCGGTGATCCGCTCGGGCGCGGCCGCTTTCAGCCCATAGGCACCAAAGTTCAGGTCAAAACCACCTTTGGCTTCGCCGCGAATGCGGCCCTTGTGCTGCTTGCGGAATTTTGTGCGTTTTGGAGACAGCATCTCTCTATCCTCTCACGTCGGACCGAGCCCTCCCTCAGCGGGAGGGGCGCGATCCGCCTTCCTGCGCTTCAGCCTGACGGCGATCATGGGCCTGGGGATCATGCTCAAGGACTTCGCCCTTGAAGATCCAGACCTTCACACCGCAGATGCCATAGGCAGTCTTCGCCTCAGCATGCGCGTAATCGATATCGGCGCGCAGCGTGTGGAGCGGCACGCGCCCCTCACGATACCACTCGGTCCGGGCGATCTCGGCACCGCCAAGGCGGCCCGCGAGGTTCATCCGGATGCCCTGGGCACCCATCCGCATCGCGTTCTGAACAGCGCGCTTCATGGCGCGGCGGAAAGCCACGCGGCGCTCCAACTGCTGCGCCACATTCTCTGCCAGCAACTGGGCATCAAGTTCCGGCTTGCGGATCTCGACGATGTTCAGGTGCAACTCGGAAGAGGTCAGTTTCGCGACTTCCTTGCGCAGACCTTCGATATCCGCGCCCTTCTTGCCGATGATGACACCGGGACGCGCCGTGTGGATCGACACGCGGCACTTGCGGTGCGGGCGCTCGATCACAACCCGGCTCACACCGGCGGCGGCACAACGTTCCTTGATGAACGCGCGGATTTTCAGGTCTTCATGCAGCAGCCCGCCATAATCTTTGGTATTGGCGAACCAGCGGCTGTCCCAGGTGCGGTTGACCTGAAGGCGAAGACCGATCGGATTGACTTTCTGACCCATCAGGCCTGCTCCTCTACCTGGCGTACCTTGATGGTGATCTGCGCGAACGGCTTCAGGATTTTCCCGAACCGGCCCCGGGCGCGCGGACGACCGCGTTTCAGGGTCAGGTTCTTGCCCACGTAAGCTTCTGCAATCACCAGCTGGTCGACGTCCAGACCATGGTTGTTTTCCGCATTGGCGATGGCACTTTGCAGGGTCTTCTTCACGTCAGCGGCGATGCGCTTCTTGGAAAAAGTCAGGTCTGCGAGGGCCTTGCCAACCGGCTGACGACGGATCTGTGCCGCAACGAGGTTGAGCTTCTGGGGGCTGACCTTCAGCATGCGGCTGACGGCGAGCGCCTCTGTCTCATCAACGCGGCGGGGATTTTTCGACTGTCCCATCGATTATCTCCGCTTCGCTTTTTTATCGGCCATGTGGCCGTGATAGGTACGGGTCGGCGAGAACTCGCCGAATTTCTGACCGATCATGTCTTCGGTGACGTTGACCGGAACATGCTTCTGGCCGTTATAGACACCAAAGGTCAGACCAACGAATTGCGGCAGGATGGTCGATCGGCGCGACCAGATCTTGATGACCTGGTTCTTGCCTTCTTCCTGCGCTTTTGCGGCCTTCTTCAACACATGCGCGTCGACGAACGGGCCTTTCCATACGGAGCGTGACATCTCTCAGCCCTCTCTTACCGTTTACCCTTGCGGGCATGGCGGCTCCGCAGGATGTATTTGTCGGTTGCCTTGTTCGAACGGGTGCGCGCGCCCTTGGTGGGCTTGCCCCACGGGGTCACCGGATGGCGACCGCCCGACGTCCGCCCCTCACCACCACCATGCGGGTGATCGATCGGGTTCATCGCGACACCGCGCACGGAGGGGCGAATGCCCTTGTGGCGGTTGCGACCGGCCTTGCCGAGGTTCTGGTTCGAATTGTCTGGGTTCGACACGGCACCGATGGTGGCCATGCATTCCTGACGAACGGCGCGCAGCTCACCTGAGGACAGGCGCAGCTGCGCATAACCGCCATCGCGGCCCACGAACTGCGCATAGGTCCCGGCGGATCGTGCGATCTGCCCGCCCTTGCCCGGCTTCATCTCGATATTGTGGACGATCGTGCCGACCGGCATGCCCGAAAACGGCATTGCATTGCCCGGCTTCACATCGGCCTTGGCCGAAGCGATCACCGTGTCACCGACGGCGACGCGCTGTGGTGCCAGGATGTAAGCCTGCTCGCCATCCTCATATTTGAGGAGGGCGATGAACGCTGTCCGGTTGGGGTCATACTCGATCCGCTCGACCGTGGCCGAGACGTCGAATTTCCGCCGTTTGAAGTCAACGATGCGGTAGAGGCGCTTTGCCCCACCGCCCTGACGACGCATTGTGATCCGTCCGGTGTTGTTCCGCCCGCCCTTTTTGGTGATCCCCTGTGTGAGGGTTTTCACCGGACGACCTTTATACAGCTCCGAACGGTCAATCAGAACCAACCCGCGTTGGCCCGGCGTCGTCGGCTTGTACGATTTTAACGCCATCTCTCTGTCTTCCGCTGCTGTTTGACTTACAGACCCGTGGTCACGTCGATGGCATTACCATCTTCGAGAGTCACGAAGGCCTTTTTCACATCGTTCCGGCGGCCAGGTTTGCCGCGGAAACGTTTCACTTTACCCTTAGCGATGGAGGTGTTGACCGCCTTCACCTTGACGTTGAACAGGGCTTCGACCGCTGCCTTGATCTCCGGCTTCGACGCGGCCATGGCCACTTCGAAGACAACCGCATTGGCTTCGGAAGCCATGGTTGCCTTTTCGGTGATGATCGGGCGACGGATCACGTCGTATTGTTCTGCTTTCGCGCTCATTTCAGTCGCTCCTCAAGGGCGGCAACGCCCGCCTTGGTCAGCACGAGCCGGTCACGGCGCAGGATGTCATAGACATTCGCACCCTGGGTCGGCAGCACATCGACACCATCGAGGCTGCGCGCGGCGCGGGCAAACCCGGCATCCACTTCGGCACCATCGATGAACAACGCCTTGGCGAGCCCCAGTTTCTTCAGCGATGCTGCCAGATCCTTGGTCTTGCCGCTTTCCAGCGCTGCCGTATCCACGATGATCAGCTCGCCAGCCGCCGCCTTGGCGGACAGCGCATGGCGCAGGCCAAGCTTGCGGAACTTCTTGGGCAGATCATGGGCATGACTGCGCACGACCGGACCCTTGGCATTACCACCATGGCGGAACTGCGTCACGCCGCGATCGCCATGCCGTGCACCGCCAGACCCTTTCTGGCGCACGATCTTCTTCGTCGAATAAGACGTTTCCCCGCGCGACAGGGTCTTGTGGGTGCCGGCCTGACGCTTGGCAAGCTGCCAGCGCACAACCCGGTGCAGGATATCCGCGCGCGGCTCCAGCCCAAAAATCGCGTCGGAGAGGTCAATGGACCCCGCCGAACCGGCGTCGAGAGTGGTGACATCGGTCTTCATTTCTTGTCTCCCGCGTCATCCGCATCAGCGGCAGGCGCATCATCGCCCCCGTCAGACTTGATCTCGGCTTCGGCAGCGGCCAGGGCAGCTTCTTCGGCGGCTGCGGCCTCTGCGGCAGCGGCCTCCGCAGCGGCAGCTTCGGCGGCGGCGGCCTCGGCGGCGGCGGCTTCAGCGGCGGCAGCCGCCTCGGCAGCGGCAGAGCGAAGGGCCGCCGGGTAAATCACGTTCTCAGGCGTCGGCTTCTTGACCGCATCCTTGATCGTGACCCAGCCACCTTTCGATCCCGGGACAGCGCCCTTGATCATGATCAGGCCACGCTCGCTGTCGGTCTTGACGACCTGCAGGTTCTGCGTCGTCACGCGGGCAGCACCCATGTGACCAGCCATCTTCTTGCCTTTGAACACCTTGCCGGGGTCCTGACACTGACCGGTGGAGCCGTGCGAGCGGTGAGAGACCGACACACCATGGCTGGCCCGCAGACCACCAAAATTGTGCCGCTTCATCGCGCCGGCAAAGCCCTTACCGATCGAGGTGCCGGAGACGTCGACGAACTGGCCCGCGAAGTAATGATCCGCTGTCAGCTCTTCGCCGACACCGATCATGTTCTCAGGCGCTACGCGGAATTCCGTCAGCGTCCGCTTCGGCTCCACCTTGGCGGCCGAGAAATGGCCGCGCATCGGTTTCGAGACATTCTTGGCCTTCGCCGAACCCGCGCCAAGCTGAACGGCGGTGTAGCCATCCTTCTCGGACGTGCGCTGCGCGACGACCTGCACATTATCCATCTGAAGGACGGTCACAGGAACCTGCTTTCCATCCTCAGTGAAGAGCCGGGTCATACCCAGCTTCTTCGCAATGACCCCAGAGCGCATCATGATACAAGCGCCTCCTTAGAGTTTGATCTCGACGTCGACACCGGCAGCGAGGTCGAGCTTCATTAGCGCGTCCACGGTCTGAGGTGTCGGGTCAACGATGTCCAGAAGCCGCTTATGGGTGCGGATCTCGAACTGTTCACGCGATTTCTTGTCGATATGCGGGCCCCGAAGAACGGTGTATTTTTCGATCTTCGTCGGCAGCGGAATCGGGCCACGGACCTCAGCGCCGGTGCGCTTGGCAGTGTCCACGATCTCCAACGTGCTGCTGTCCAGCACCCGGTGATCGAAGGCTTTCAGCCTGATTCTGATGTTCTGACTTTGCATGTCACTCGTCCTTCAGAAGGAATGCGCAGGCAGCGGCTGCCACCCGCACAAATTCACATCACTCAATAATGGTACCAACGACGCCTGCGCCGACGGTGCGGCCGCCTTCGCGGATGGCGAAGCGGAGGCGTTCTTCCATGGCGATGGGGGCGATCAGCGTGACTTCCATCTTCACGTTGTCACCCGGCATCACCATTT
>JBCCDJ010000010.1:0-173779 GCA_039030855.1 Pseudomonadota bacterium | reverse complement strand
GCAATCTGGTCGAGCGGTTCTTCTGTCGGATGAAGGACATGCGCAGGCTGACCACACGCTACGAAAAGCTGAAGCGAAACTTCCTGTCCATGCTCCACATCTTCGCAATCAGGTGCTGGCTGAATTGAGTCCAGACCCTAGAAGATGGTCAGTTGAAGTTCCGAATTGGGCTTTTATTTCAACAACACGCCAAGGGTCATCAACCCATTTTTCACTCTCGAATGGTGCGTAGCGCAGTGAGTCGTCAAAGGTGATACGCTCGCCACGATATCGAAAATACTCTCGCCTGTATTCGACAGTCAGGAGGGGAGTTAGAAAGCCAACACTCGGTTCCATCACGCCCCGTTTCATATAGCGGCCAGCCTTCATCTCACTCAACCGCCTGGTTGATTTGAAACGACCTTCGATGCTGGAGGTCTTGCGCTCCAACGCCCATCGCTCATCGGTCTCAGGATAGGTGCGGAGCCGTATCTTCATGCGGGGCAGAACACCTTCTTCGGACGCCAGGAACAGCGCGCGCTCCGCCGTCTCGAAATACACCGAGCGAATGCGACGTGGTCGATGCAATCTGGTCATACCTGCAGAAATCAGGCGGGCCTGTAGTGTGCGCATATCCGAAGGTGTCAGAGCGATTTTTTCCTCGATCCGAAAGCTCACATCTGTTTCCCGGAGATTTCAGTGATCGACATCGCATCAACGTTGGCGCTTCCGTCGCATGCAAGAGATCCGAAACGAAGGATTGCACCATCAAATTCCTGTTTCTTCTTGTACGCTTCAAAACAAAGCGGCGTATCGAGAAAATTTGCCAAACTGATGTCAACCGCCGAACTGTCTTTGGAAGAGACGCCGATACCGGATCTGGATAGGGTCATTTCATGCACAGTCATTCTTGAAGCTTCGCCAACGGATAGTCCCTTATCGCCGCAATCTTCTGCGACCATCAGGCCAATCTCGTAATGTCCGGACGATACGTCCAGGCAATCATTCCCGGCGTTCTGTATGTGCACTTGCGCGACTTCGATGTTCACGAAGTCCAAGTCGATGGCATCAAAGGGTGCCTTCGCGACAGTAAGCTTCTGGATCTCTCCGTGACCACCGACAATGTTCACGACATCTTCACAACCACCGCCACTCGCTGATATCTCGGGGTTTCTGAACTCAACATCGAAGAAGGTCAGACAGCCCGTTACGCCAAACTCATTAAATCGTTGCTCAATTGCGGCCTGCCGACCTGACGCGGCCACGAAATTAATCGTAATGTTGTTTAGTACACCGCCTTCGATCAGGAACCAATCGCCGACCTGATCTTGGATGAAGCTGAGTTCTTGTTGAGCGTCGTCCCATACGACCCTTGCACCACTTGCATGACGAACAGAAAGCTCAAGTGGTTCCAGCAGTGTGGTTTCACTATCCGCGACAGAGACGCCACCGAGGAAGAAGTCGAGTGGCTCGGTATTTCGTAGACCGCTGCCGCTCATGCGATCCGCCAGCACCTCAAGACTGACGGCGCTGGTATCGCAGTGGGACGCATCACAGGTTCGGATTTGCGCCCCGGATGGCGTGAAGCCCTGCACAGAGGAGACGGTTGCTTCGGATATAACCGTTTTTGCACGATCAAGAAGTTCCGCTTCGATATCATACTGTGCGGTACGGGCAGTGGTATCTTTGGCCGACTGAAGAAGGCGCATAAGGCGCAGCAAGTTTTGATCCATCTGCCGAAGTCGCGTCTCAACTTCTGATCGCTGGATCTCTTGGTGCGTCAAGTCTTCCACTGTACGACGAAGCAAATCGGAATCGATGGCATTGACCTGCATTCTAACGTCGTTGAGCCGTTTGGGAGTGAGCGTGCGAGCAAAATACCTGATGTCTTCGGGCCGAATGTCGTCAACTACCAAAGGTTCAGCGGAAACATCGCCATCATAGTAAATCGGTTCAAACTCATTGGCCAAGGCATTCCAATAGAATTGTCGATTGTGCGGCGACAGCCCATGCCTGCCATTCAGAGCGAAGAGTACCGCTTCGAAAACAGCCGGTCGATGCCTTTCGAACTCCGTTAAGGGCAACGAGTAGTCACGCTCTGTCGAAAACGCGATCCGTGCAAAAATTGCTTGTAATCGCGAAAGTGCAGTTGCGCTCATCGACGCGGAGGCTTTACCGCGCGCCGCCCAGGCGTCGTTCGTGAGCCGCGCGAGACCGAACTGTTTCATAACCTTGGATTCAATCGGTGCGTACCCGCCCCAGCCCCATAGGAGGGCCTCTTCGCCTTCGAAAAGAGGGCCCTCGCGGCGACCATGTGCTTCAAGGAGCTCCTTGGATGGTTTTTCCTGAAACAACATCTGACCAGCGGCACCATCCTGAATTACGTCAGTAACGAAGGTGCGAGGTGACAAGAAACCTAGCATTCGCAGCGCTTCTGTTGCGAAGATCTCATTTCGACCTTGGCGCGTCTCTGGGAGGAGCAGTTTAAAGCGAACGATCCCACCGACATTCCCGGTCTTCATTCTGACATCCAGACTGCGATCAATCCGGCCCTTCCTGAAACGGATATGGTCCTTCCAATCGCCATTTTGCCTGATCCTGGCGTCATACCGGCATGTTCCGAACGGATAGTTGACGGTGATCTTCGCCTTGAAGTTCTGTTTCAGCTCATCCGGTATGTTGGGCGTGCGGCTGGTCAGAATTGCCAGCCCGTTCTTGACCCATTTACGATATTTTAGCGTCCGGACCTCGATGCTCTCTATCGTTGTCAGATCGCGCATGGCCATCAGATGACTGGCGGTCTTAAATGAACACCCGTCTGCGGCTGCTGGCAGCGCCAGCGCGGCCAAGACCGCCGATGATAGTATCATCGATCTCATGGTGCACGGAAGTCGATCGAATTCGCGCGTCCCTCGAAAGATGCGGCGAGTGCCATGAGGTCCGCTCTCGATGCGCTGACGATCCGGTATTCGTACCCTTCCTCGTCCGCGACATACCCGATCAGGTCGGGTCTGCCGTTCAATTCGGGAAAGGGATCAGCGTTCAGGATTGTCAGGGTCGAGAGGGCGTTACCCTCTGTAAAGCTGGCGGGGAAAAGCGATGCTCCGGTTCGGCGTCGCATGATCCGGTTCGCGGCTTCGCTTGCGACGGTCAGGATGACGAAGGCTGCGATCAGAATGATCAGCCAGATAGGGTTCACTGAAACCGCGATTCCGGCGGTGATCATCAGAAAGTAGATGACGAGTTCAAAAGGGGATTTGACCGGGTTCCGAAAGCGGACGATAGACAATGCGCCGACGAGCCCCAGGGATAGCGCGATGTTGCCCGCAATCACCGATGTGATTGTGTAGGTGATAATCGGGAGCGTCAGGATCGTTATCGTATGAGAATAGGTTTTGATCCAGTGTTGGCCCGCAAAAATAACCGACTGACGGACGAGAATCGAAGCCGCCAACAACAAAAAGACGCGAAGCAATGGCTCCTGTAAAAACACTTTTTCTGCACCGTTCCTCTAACACAGCAATCCAAACACTCATCACCCGATCGGCAACTCAACAATGGCATGTCTCGGTGTGCGCGTACAACCTAAAAGGGGCGTCTGGTGCCGTCGATCCTCATCCAGGATAGATTGCCATTTGCGACGATCAGTACGGCATCGCCATCAACCTCCCCGATGCCGTTCGCAATGAAGCGGGTGCGTTATGTCTCATGACACGATACTCGAGGCAGCCGTTCAAAGGCACCGCTGTCGCCTGAAACGACGACAACTCCCGACGGAACAGATTTAGCAAAGTCATCGGCGCTTGGCAGTGCCGTGGAAAGGCCAGCGCCGCTGTTGGCGACTGCCAGCATGTCCTCCACAGCGATATTGTGACGAACGAGGAGTATCGGTTTTTCTGAGACAAGTGCAGAGAGATGAGCCTTCAATTCTTCGGAGATCTGCCATCCGGTTTGGATGGAATCTTCGAGCACCACTGTGAAACCTGAGAGGGCCATGGTCGTATAGCCTTCCTTGCCCAAGTGATATTGCGTTGTCTCCCAGATGTCCCGCTGCGTTGTATCACCAAGTCCGACATCGTGATTGCCAGGAACCACAAAGAATGGCGTTGCCAAGTCTGACGACAGCGACGCGAGTTGTTGCCAGCGGCGCTGGCTGGGGCGTTCAAACACGTCTCCTGAGAAAACGACCGCATCCAACTGCTGCGCCGCATGCCGAAGAAAACGCTCCACTTTCGGTGCAATAAAGTCATTACCTCGATTAGGTGCTCCATACGCATGTCCTATAATCGCCGTCGCTCCCGTAGGAATGGATGACAGGCGGGGAAGTACGCAATTCTGAAAGCTGGCAGATTCTTTGGGGCTCATCGCATCGACGAGGCTGCGTTTCGCGGAAACATAGATTGCGCCCAAGAAGGTCTCCAACGCGATGATCGTCGCAATGAATGTCGCAATGACTATGGTCAGAGTTCGGGTCACTTTACCTCATTCATAAAGCCTTGCATAAGCCTGGCGCGTCGCATCGACCGTCGATTTCTCACTTCTTCAGTGTGAGCCAGTTGAGATTCAGCATATTTTTATCTCTTCGGCGCAGTCATGGCCATGACCCCTGACATGTACTCCGAGGGCACCTTTCTTATGGCGAACGGCCATAAGGTAACGGAAATGGTATGACATGCCCTCTGGAGGTGGTGCCAGGACAACGATGTTGGCTGGCCCTATATCGCGTTCCGCTGTCCGGCAACACATGCTTTGCCTGTGCGAGAGGGGGCAAACCAGTGCAGAACGCTTTGGTGGAAAGCTTCAGTCGCCGCCTGCGCGACGAATGCCTGAACGAACACGTCTTCGGCAACATCGCGGGGGCACGGCAAATCATCGAAAACTGGAGGATCGATTACAACACAGAACGACCACACACTTCACTTGGCGGGCTGGGTCTGTGGCAGGTGGGTTTCTCTGAGAAGTCGCTGACATATCAAGGGAGAGCGGCTCAATCCCTGATCTGCCGGAGCACACGATCGCATCGGTGGTCCCTGCTTTCGTGTCCTGATTTGCGAGCCAGGTTGGGTTGAGCATCAGGGATGCTGCGAAAGGCGTTTTTCTCGTCAGTGCCGAACGTTCTTTCGATACTTGGCCGGGGACATTCCGACATGCTTGGTGAAGGCATTGGTCATATGTGCCTGGCTGGAGAAGCCACAGTCATATGCGATGCTAGCGATCGCCTCTTTCGTGCCCGCCAGCAGATCCTTCGATCGTTCGAGGCGCCGCTGGATCAGGAACTGGTGGGGCGATACGCCGACCGTGGCTTTGAAGGCATGTGAAAACCAGTACATGCTCATTCCCACTTCCCGCGATAGCGATTCGAGCCCCTTGTTTTCCGTGATCTGATCTTCAATGAACGCCATCGCCCGGGACAATTCCTCGGTCGAGAGCACGCGTTTTTTGGGAGGTGCGACCGGCGCTTCGATGTTGCGACGGATCAATGTGATGGCGATCTGCTGCGCGGCTGCGTCGATCATAAGCTGGCCGCCTGCCGACGGATGCTTCACCTCGTTGAGGATGCACGTCGCTGCCCGGCTGATGACGGCATCGAAGATGCCGCTGAAACCAAGCAGCCTCTGTCGTTCGGGATCACCTTTGACGAGGCTCGCGGCGACATCGGTGAAGACACCACGATCCAGCCAGATTTGCAAAATCTGCGCCTCGCCTTCAAAGCTTGCCTTTACGGACTGATCAGGCTGAACATAATTCAAACTGCCAGCCACCGTATCGTATTCGGCACTGCCGGTTTCCATTTCATATTCCATCGTACCGCGATGGCGCCCCTTCTGGTAAAATTCGACCAGATGAAAATCCAATCCTCCTACTTTGAACTCTGCTTCGCCTTGTTGCCAGATACTGGCTGAAACGCGAGTACCTTCGTCCCCAAAAGTTCTGATTTGCGTGCTGGCGCCGTCTCCCGCCATCCACGATGCCATCTGCGTCTGTGTAATCAGCCCCATTCCACAACTCCTAGTACCTATCTGCCGGGTCGATCCAGCTTTCGGTTGCTAAACCTTCCACGATATTGATTGCCCCCACAACCAATGCGAGCATAAAAAATGGAAACCAATTCCATTTTCTTTCAAAAAAGACAATTTTTCACATCTTTGAATGCAAGATTTTGCACAGGATGGGAGGCGACGAAGCGCCATGTGGCGAGCCCACAAAGCCTTAAAATGCGGGATCTATCGTGATCTGCGCCGTTGATGCACGGCCTTTTCGGGTGGATTTCGGAGGCAAAAGCAAGAATGTGTAAGTATTGCTCTGATGATATCAAAAAAATGTGATCTGCGCGAAGAGTTCAGCGATCAAATGACTTGCTGAACGCGGCACCGATTATTCGGACCGTTTCCGACCCACCAAACTGGCCGAGTTTGTCCTGAATGTGCGCAAAGACATCATACGAAGCCCATCGGGACGAGGTGTCGGAGTACATCACGTTTATGGAAGATATCGGCAACGCAAAGGTTTTGGCCTCCACGCTCGGGCTGGCGATTGAGGGGTTTGACGTCATCATCTGGCGCCATGACCAATTGGCATTGGAAATGCCGCCAATGGATTTTCATGTGATCGGATTGGGCCTCACTGGTCGACACGAGGGTCAAAGGTCCACCGGCGACCATGACCATGATCATCGGGTAGCGATTTCGTTCGGCTCAAGTGCCTACATTCCCCCAGGGCGAAGCGTTCGTGCGACGGGGCAGGGACAGGTGATCGTGCTTGAAATGCTGATCGCACCACAAATGATGGACAGGATCGCCAAAGCTCAACCCAATGCGGGCTCTTTCATTCGCCCCGGATTTAATCGGCGCTTCTTCCCTGGCTATACGATTCTGGCAATGTCTATGATTCGGGATCTTGTGTTGTCGCCGCTAGGTCAAAACATTGTTGTGGACGGGTTGGGTAAATTGATGATCGCCTCGTTCATCGAGGAGTGTACGGCCTATGAATCAAACGACTGGTCCTACGCTGCGGCGTCTACGGCAGCGCAGAGGATTCACGAAAGCCGATTGAGCGAATTCGATCTCGATGCCGTATCGGCTGAGCTGGGGTTAAGCCCCACTGAGCTTGGTTCATCATTTCTTCGCAGTTCAAAAAGCGGGATCGAGACCTACGGATGGCTTTGCCATCTTAGTCGCGGCTTCTGCGAAATCGTTTTTGAACTGACGCCCCTGTCAGAGGTGTCTGACCTGATCGGCATCGAGGATCCGCAGGTTCTGGCCGAGGGGCTGAGGCGCGAGTTTGGGTTCATCGTCGATGGATCCGAAGTGATCTGATGATGCTAGGCCGCAACAACGAAGCTTCTCCAACATCGATCACCTGAGAGGCCGTAGCTGCGGGCGGTGTTAGGTGATCTCTCTCGTCATAGGAGCCTGACTGGTGGCCGCTAATCTCAATTGTCTCTTTTCGAACGCCCACAAAGACGAAAAAGCACCCCAAACTTGACTCATTTCGGGTCAGGATTGGCACGGAAAACTACAAAACAGCAAAAAATGCCAAATCTACAATGATTTTTCGTAATCTTTAGATCGCAGGAAAAGCCATCTGATTGTTCAGCGAAGATGAGCCATCCAAGCATTGGCTACATCAAAAAGAGGAGACGTCATAATGCAAGTTGCAGAACGGACGGGTGGGCCTGATGAACGCATGAAGGGTACGAATGCGCCCATCTGCTCAGTCGAGACAGGCGCGGATGACGTACCTCTCGTAGAGCTCGTCTCGGGACTGATTGCGATCTCGCGGCAGGTCTCCAAGGCACAGCGCGCGCCGCTGAAAACGTTTCATTGCGGCATGGTGATGCCGTTTGTGCCCGATGGCAATAATCCGGACGCGCCGTTTGCATTTGTGCCGTCAGTCGTTGCGTGAGCCCGGATCCTTGATGAGTGCACGCATCGCAACGCGATGCAGCGAGAGGAGATAAATGCAGAGACAGGCCCATTCCGTGGATTGATGGCGTTTTCACGTCGTCCCCGGAATGGCCGGGAGTTGTAAGTGTGTCCGTGCGTAATACGGCAAAGCGTAGTGTGCGTATGAGTAAAAACGGCCGTGCCGAAGATCGCGTGTTTCCAGCGATCTTCGGTTCAGCACAAGCCCTCCGACCTTAACCTGCAGTGGCATCTAAGTAGCTGCCGCGTCGGCTCCGGGGGCACTCACACCACCACAAAAGCAGCTCATCCGCGAAGAGGTCACCTCTTCGCGTAGATGATCTCGCTTTGGGGAGGCGTGGACTGAGAAGGATGTGAGCGCAGTTCCGCGCTTTTGTCGTTGTTGATGACGGGCACCCGCCCGTTCGTCGTTTTTGTGGGAGAAGTATCATGAGTGAAGTACAAGATGCAGCTGCATTCGCAAGAATTGCAGCCTATGACGGTGACGGGGCAGCGCCCAGCTTGGCAGATTATGCCGCCGTACCGATCCAGGACGTGACGATCGAAAACATCGCCGATGTCAACGCGTTGGTGGCGGCACTGCCTTCGGATTATCTCGCAACGCTCGAAACGGCGCAGAACGCTGTTGATTTTGTTGTCGGTTTCAATGTGCCAGCCAGTGGCTCAGCAGCATTCACGACCGTCTCCGGCGAGGATGGGCTGGCTGTCTCGGTTGCTCTTGATTTCAATGGCGATGCTCAAATTGACACTGTTATCGACGCCGTTCTGAACGACGCAGGCGTCGTTCTGTCGACCGAAGCGGACCTCGACAATGATGGCGATGTCGACCGGATCGAAACGATCGCATTGAATGAAAATGGTGATGTCGTCGGAAAGGACATCGACCTTAACGGCGACGGTACTGTCGATCAGTCGGAGGCTTACACGCTCGACGGTGAGGGCAACCGCATTGAGACGTCGTTCGATCGCAACAATGACGGCACCGTGGACTCGCGTGAGGCCTACACGCTGGACAGCGACGGCAACATCACGTCCATCAGTAGCGATCTCTACAATGACGGTCAGTTCGACCGTCTTGTTGAATTTCAGCTCGACGAGAACGGCTTCGTAACGAGACAATCTTTTGACCGGGACAACGATGGCCAGAACGAGCGTGTTGATGAAAACCTCAACGATGCGTTCGGGCGGCCAGTCAGCCGTAATCTTGATCTCGACAATGACGGTGAGTTCGACCGTACTGACATACTCACGCGAAATGCAGATGGGCAGGTTGTTGGTCGATCCTTCGATCTCGATTTCGATGGCACCGTTGATCAGTCAGAAACCTTCGACCTCGACAGTTATGGAAGAACCGTCCGCATCTCGAAGGATTTGGACAATGACGGCACCGTCGACCGCATCGAAACGATCGATCTGGACGAAGCTGGACGGGAAATTGGACGGACCTTCGATCTTGACGCTGATGGGGTGGTTGACCGGACAGACGTATATACCCTGAATGTCCTCGGTGACCGGATCAGAGGCGAGTTTGACACCGATAATGACGGGACTGTCGACCTCATCAATGAAATCACGTTTGACAATACCGGGCGAGGCATCGGTGTCAGTCGAGACACAGATGCCGACGGCACAGTGGACGAAGCCGAAAGCTATGTTCTTGATAACGTCGGCGCGCGCGTCCAGATCGAGTTCGACAATAACGGCAATGGTACCGCAAATCGTATCGACACCATCGTGCGGGACGCTCGTGGGAACGAAGTTCAGCGGACATTTGACTTCGGTGCCAATGGTGCGGACCGGACCGACACATATGAAGTCGATGCCTATGGCAATCGGACAAAGAGCAGCCTCGACACTGACAACGACGGGACCATCGACCGGGTTACTGAATCCGAGTACAATGCGGCCGGGTTCAGAACCAAGAATATCGTCGACCTGGACGCCGATGGTGAGGCCGACGAAGCGCAGACCTTCATCCTCAATACAGCGGGGCAGCGGCTTCAGGTACTGAACGATAACGATGCTGACGGCATCATTGATGAAGTGAACATCATCGATGGGTCAGCACCGCTTGACCTGTCTTCGGAGGACGTGGATCTCACAGGCGTTGAGGTCGTCGAATTGCCCGCTGGTGGTGATGGTGCTCTTGAGATCACTGCCGAAGATCTGTCCCGGATCGCGGCGGGGGATGAGGCTTACATCCTGACGATTCTCGGGTCCGACGGCGATACGGTTTCGGCGGATGGGTTTGTCGTCGTGTCTGAGAACGAGGTCTTCGACGATGGCACGTTCTCAGTGCTGGAATCTGCTGACGGCCAGACACTGCGCATATCCAGCGCTGTTACGCTGGACACGACGCCGCCGCCCGCTGAAGAGCCACCGATTGAGGAACCGCCGGTCGAAGAACCACCAGTTGAGGAGCCGCCAGTCGAAGAGCCGACGCCCCCGACCGAGGAGGAGCCGCCTACCCCCGTTGAAGAGGAACCTGTCACACCTCAGCCTGAACCCACTGGCCCGCCGACGGCCACAAGTGGCGACGATGTTCTGACAGGCACGGGCGGTGCCGACCGTATCCTTGGCGGCTTTGGCGATGACAGCATCAAGGGCCTGGATGGAGATGACCGCTTGAACGGCCAGGCTGGTGCCGACACTGTCAAAGGTGGTGCTGGCGACGACACTCTGAAAGGCAACGGAGGTGCTGACAAAGTTGTCGGCCAGGGCGGCGATGATCGCATCGTTGGCGGCGGCGGTGACGATACCGTGATTGGCAGCAGCGGCAATGACGAGCTGTTCGGTCGGGGCGGTGATGACGTCCTTCGTGGCGGCAACGGCGATGACCGGCTGCTCGGCAACGGCGGGGACGACATCCTTCGCGGCAATGGCGGTGAGGATACTTTCTCGTTCAAACGCAATGACGGGACAGACCTGATCCGCGATTTCCGCCAAGGCACCGATTCGATTGAGATCCGCAATGGGGCCAACAGTTTCTCGGAGCTGAACATCTCAAACGATGATGGTGATGCCGTCATTCAGTTCAAAGGCACGACAGTGATCGTCCAGAACGTGGAAGCTGATCAACTGAGCGCCGACGACTTCCTGTTCTAGGAGTAAACCGACTTAAGGAACCTCCTGAAGTCGGATGATTTGACTGTTCACCAATAATGACCGGCCCGAGGCGCAATCTCGGGCCGGTTTGCATATCATCGCTGGCCAAGTCCGATATGGGCAGCCGACCTATTCATGATCTGCTGCTGCTCCTTTGACGGTGGTTTATCTCGCAGAACGGGCGGGCTACGGCACCGGAAACGCATTTCGGGAGAGCGCGTTCTCCCCGTTTGAAGCGTCAGACGCGTATCTCGCTGAGAATTCGGGAGAGCGGTTCCCACCTTTCGGCATCTCCGATCTCGTCTTCGCCGAATATCAGAAGACAATAAATCATAGCCAACGTCAGTGCCCACGTTTCAGGTGAGTATTTCTGATAGGCGTTGTATCACAAAAGCAAAATTCACATAAAACACCGCAAAAAGCTACAACTTATCCGATATTCAAAAACTAAATTTATGTCATGAAAATAGAACGACAAAAAATGGAGATTAAAGTAATTAAAAATATGAAAATCGCAAATTAGTTGTTGCTTGAGATTTCATTGCCTTTGGCTGGGCATTTCCGAAACCGCATCCAATGACTTCTTCGATGAGTGTTCCGTGGCCGTGTGAAAGGCCCCGGAAAATCTGCGGGCAAGTGCTCGTGCGTAATTATGGGTAGCGGAATGTCAACAACAACTCTGAGAATTTCGAGTATTAAGTATGAAACTGAAGATGAGGTTGCTTCAACATTCTTTGGCGGTAATTTTCTGTTCGATAGGGATCGCATTGATGATGGCGGTACGTTTGCTGACAAAGCTGAAGCTCTCAATCTGAACCTTGTTCGTTATCCAGGCGGTGGCTTGGCAGAAGACCATTTTTTGCTGAGCGATCCCAACCGGACACAAACCGATCAGGGCCGCGACATCGTCCCCCTGGATCAGTTCATCACATTTACCCGAACGGCCGGGCTGGAATACTCCATCGTCGTGCCGACTCTACACTACATCGCCGCAATCAAGACCAATGCCATGACCATGAACGACGCCCGTGCCGAGTTGCGCAGCTTTGTCCAGGACCTGAAGGCCGGTGCCTATGGCGAGGCTATGCCGACGCTGATCGAGATCGGCAACGAATACTATACAATGCTGGGTATTACCAAGCAGCAGGCCGCCGATTTCTATGGCGAGATTGCCTTCGAGTTTGCAAAGGTTCTGACCGACGAGTTACCGGAGACAACCAAGATTGCGGTTCAGGCCGGGATCAATGAGCAGACAAATGACATCATCCTCCAGTTTTTTGAGGGCCAGGATGCGCGCGTCGATTCAGTGATTATCCACTCCTACCCGTGGACCCTGAACGAGACCGGTCAGCATGTGTCGGAAAAGGGGTCGCTGGCAGATAAATGGACGCAGGACGGTCTGGCGAACAGCGTCTATCTGTCGGAATGGAACATCAGCGGCCCGCTAAACACCCCGACCGGTGTCAAGTTACCCGAAGATCTTTTCGAAAAGGGCATGGCGCACGCTGCCGCGCTGATCGAGTTTGCGGCTGGCTATCTTGCGGATGGCGTCGAATATGCCGCCGTCTGGCCCATCCAGCAGAATACGCCGGGCGATCTGTCGGGTAATGAGGGCGAGGTGAACGGCACCCAAAAGAAGCTGAGTGCAAACAACCTGACGCTGGTGGGCGAAGCGTTCGAGTTGCTATCCGGTTCCGTTGTCGGCGCACGGATCATCTCGACCAACAATATCGACCTCGACAATATCCCAGAAACAGCCCGCTACCGCGATGAGATCCTGATCGAGGCATTTGAGACCGAAAGCAGCGTGATCGTCTTTGCGTCCGCATGGGACATGAGCGAGGACCAGTTGAAGACCGAGTTCAATCTGGATCTCGGCGTTGCGATTGATAGCGCGGAGGTGACGGTTTTGCGGTCTGCCGCCAACAACAAAACCAACCCCAACGGCACACCGAGCAGAACCACTGAAACCTTCGACAATCTGTCATCGACAACAGATGTGAAGCACCGGTTCGAGGACAGCTATGAGATCGTGCGCATCATCTACAACAAGTCCGAACCGGGTTTTCTGGCCGATCTGCCGAATGTTGAACGGCAAGGCACGGACAGCAATGACTTCATCATCGGCACTGACCGCGACGAGATCATCACCGCCTTATCCGGCAGCGACACCGTGATGGGAAATGGCGGCAGTGACACGATCCATGGCAGCCAGGGTGAGGACGAAATTTCCGGTGGCGCTGACGATGACCTGATTACCGGATCGGGCGGTCACGATCGGATTTCCGGGGGGCTTGGCAACGATTTTCTGAAGGGCGGCACCGGCAGTGACCGATTGATCGGCGATGGCGGCGATGACGTTGTTCGCGGCGGTGCCGGTGCCGACGATATCCAGGCAGGCTCGGGCGATGACTTCGTGGTTGGCAGCCGCGGCGATGACCGGATCAGTGGCGGCAAGGGTAACGACGATATCAAGGGCGGTTCCGACAATGACCATATCAGGGGTGGCCGGGGTGCGGACGATCTTCGCGCCAACGGGGGCCACGATACTGTCAAGGGCGGCGATGGTGACGACCGGCTCGCCGGGGGTCAGGGCGAGGACCTGCTGATCGGTGGCAAGGGCGATGACAACCTGATGGGTGGCGGTGGCGATGACATCCTGCGTGGCGGTGTGGGCGATGATGTGCTGACCGGCGGCGGCGGCGCGGACCGGTTCGTGTTCGATGCCAATGACGGTGCATCAACGATCACCGATTTCATGAACGGTCAGGATCGCATCACCTTTCGCGCCGCGGAGAGCTTCGACGACCTGAATATCCACGTAGTTGATGGCGACCTGCTGATCACAAGCAACGGCACCTCCGTGACTCTGAGCGGCCTCGGCGGCACCGACCTCAGTGCAGACTACTTTATGTTCTGATGAGGCAGCGGCGGTGATATGATGTTAACGCGCGCGGCACCGCAGGCTGAACCGCGCCGGTGGCACGGTTCATGCCCCGGCGTTTGCGTTTTGAATTGACCCATTTACTGAAAGTATCCGTTCGACCCTGCGAAACATGAACGACAGATCGGGCACCGTGTATCGCGAGAGTGCGCGAATGTTCTTCACCTGGCGTGCAGATCGGTAGCTCGTCAACATCGACCGAAAGGCCTTCACATCGTGCACGACGCTTCAACAACGGTTCGCCCTTCGCGGATCCAAGGTGGATCTGGAAGACTTGCTTGGCCAAGTCGATCCCTACAAATATAATGGCCCTCTCCGCGTCCTTTATGCGGGGTCAAGCACGCAGCGCTGCCGTTTGAGGGAAAGACTTCCATGGCATTAAACGACGATCGAAATGTGGCGGCATGGAGGTGCCTAACGCCTGGCGCTGGAAAGCGAGCACGCCAAACTCAAGAAGATGCTGGCCGAGAGGGTGCTTGTGTGGGGCCGGACCAACGAAAGCTGGAAACCAGGGCCGCAAGAGACCAGAAGTAAGATAACGAATTCTCCGAGAGTCCGGGAGAAGTCGGGCTTTATTTCGCCTTCTGAACGATGATAACGTCCTGAAAAACCGGTAGTCGCCTGTGTACTTCAACTATTTTCAAATATCGATTCCAATATTTATTAAGGTATTCGAATGAATAGAATACGTTACTTGAATATGACTTCTCACCCTTCCAGCGAAATACCATACGATCCTCTGGCATCGGCTTGCTTTGATCCAGTCCCTTGAATTTTGGATGGTTTTTCAGAGCCTTGTACAATGGCCAGTCCTCGGTCATGTCTTCCCAGGTTTTCTCGCTATGAACCGTAATCCAGGCAATTCCGCCCGGTCGCAGGAGGCGGCGCAACTCCATCAGCCAAGACGTCTCGAACGCCTCGATATGTGTAAACACCGAAAAGGCGGAGATCATATCAAAGCTCTCGTCCGGCAGTGGTAGGGTCGGGATCGAGTGATTTTGAAAGACCGTCAGGTTCTCGGGCAAGTACCGCTGGACCCATTCCACATGCGCGCGGTTGATGTCGCATCCATAGGTTTCGATTTCGGGGTTTTGAAAGGCGAAGTGCCTGATAACGCGCCCGCTGGCGCACCCCATATCCAGATAACGCCCGACCGGCACGTTCAGCCTTTTCGCAGCAGACAAAAGATTTGTCGCGTCCCGCAGGCCACTCGCCCAATAGCTGAAGTGGTGCGGGCCGTAATAGCCTTCTCGGTCTTTTGTCGAGGGCAGTGGTGCTAAATCACGCGTCGCCGCGAGATCGAGATCGACATGCAGGCTTTCCTTCGACCAGTCCGTGTGAGTGTCGGTCAGTCGGTGCTCGCTCGCCGGACCAAGCACTTCAAACTCGTGATCGACATGCGAGTTAAGCGCAATCAGATTTTCCCAGACATCCATCCTATAGCGCCCACCCTTCATCATTTGCTCGACAGCTTCCAGAAAGCACAACTGGCGCGGAGCAATCATTATTGTTCATGTTCTGCACTTCTTGTTTCTCGTTACACCTTAACCAGAGCCCATCCCGAAGTCGCATCCAAACGCGTGGACCGTCAAGGATCACGATCGCGCTGATAATCGCAAGACATGCGATGCACCTGCGGTTTCGATACTCCCGACCCTGTCGCTCACCTTGTCACTGAGTTCGAGAAAACAGTCACATGACAGCTACGTAACTGAATTGCCGCAGCGAAGAAAGCATCCTGTCCGCCATCCTTGCAGTGATCTTCGCGACCTCATAGACCTTGGTGCCAAAGAGAACGTTCAACAGGGGGGATGCGCCAGACATGCGGGCTGACTGGATGATGTCGGACAAGGACTTTGCCGAAGTTTGGGACGCGGCCCGTTTGCTGACAATGACCAGCCCCGAGCGCGGCTTCGCATTGTGGCGTGCGGTCGAGCATGTGGCCCGTTTGACGATCCCCGGTGCGTTCGTTGAATGTGGCTGCTGGCGGGGAGGCTCCGCGATCGTCATGGCGCGCGCGGCTCAGCATTTTGATATCGGTGATCGCCCGATCTTTCTCTTCGATACCTTCGACGGCATGACCGAAGCGTCGGATCGCGACCGCGACATCCTGGGTAGAAACGCATCCGACCTCCTCCGGGCAACAAAGGACGACCGGGAACAAGCTGACATCTGGGCGCATGCGACACTTGAAACGGTACGAGACGGTCTCGCGCGCAATCAGGTTGATCTTGAGACGCTCTCGTTCATCATTGGCGATGTTCGCATAACGTTGAAATCACCCCAAACGGGACCGATCTCGATCCTGCGGCTCGACACCGACTTCTACGACAGCACTTTGATGGAGTTGGAAATGCTTTATCCGCTCCTTGTTCCAGGTGGGATCCTGATCATTGACGACTATGGCCATTGGGAGGGCGCGAAGGCCGCTTTCGAAGATTACTTTTCAGGTGACAGAGCCAGATACCGACCTTTTTTGAATGCGGTTGATTACACAGGGCGCGTCGGGGTCAAATTGGCCGAAATTCCTGTCTGATGCTCCCAGGCGGGCGGAAACCGCGTGAACACTCCATACCCGTCGGGTAATCCCGTGCACTTTGATGTGGATCGGAGGGGCTGGCAATTGAAGGGGGTGAACGTCAGTGGTCTTCGATGCCCGCAATTGCAGACGGTGTCCAAGTATCTTCGGCGAAAAATCTGTCAGTCAGCGCTTGCCAGCGCGGCGTCCAGTTTCCCAATCGTCTGCGCCAGCGGAACCTTGGGATTCCATCCAAGTTCGCGGCGGGCAAGCGCAATATCCAGAACCGCGTAGGGAAGGTCGAAACCACGCGCGGGCTTTTGATCAATCTGGAGAGAGACATTCAGTTCTGTCTCGACTGCATCGAAGACATCCCGTTCGGTCAATCCTATCCCCGAGCCGATGTTGAACGTGCCATCCGGGCAGTTCGGATCGGTCGCAAGATCGGCGAGCAGCGATGCAAATTCATCAGCATCGAAGTAATCGCGCATATTTGCGCCATCGCCAAAAAGTGACAGCGGCGCACCCGACCGAGCAGCGGTCACCGCCGCTGATACAAGCCCATGACGGCCGCCGAGCTGCCATTGTCCTACCGGGTTCGCGATGCGCAGGATCGTTGGCCGTATCTTACCCCTCGATGACTGATAGTGCAGCAGTTGTTCGATCATGTGCTTGCCGAGCGCATACGACGTTTGCGGCTCGGACGCGGCGCTCTCTGGGATCGGCGTTCCGTGGCTGGCCCCATATATCTGTCCACCAGAGGACGCGTAGATGATCCTGACACCCGCCTCCAGCGATGCGAGTTGTGAAAACAGTCGCGCTGCTGGCTCCACGTTTTCGGCTATTTCGTTTGCCTCTCCCTCCAGGTTGGAGGCGGGTCTCGAACGATGTGCGAGATGGATGACAACCGTTGCTGATTCAAGTGCGCTGCTGGCTTCGGACGTGCCGAGTTCCGCGCCCTGAACCGTGGGCGCATGTTCCGACAAGAAACGGTAGTCCGGGCGGGATGAAATGGCCGTCGCCGGGACCCCACGGGCCGAGAGTTCCTTGGCAAGATGCCGCCCGATGAACCCCGTTCCGCCAATGATAGTCACCCCCATTTCGCATCGCTCCAACTGCCGACTTCACGGGCGTTGTAGTATGACGTCGGCTGAAGTTATGACAAGAGGCCCAGCAAGGTCGCGACGTCCACTTGCAGTCCCTGATACGAGAATGTACCACACCAATAAACACGTCGGGGTGGTTAGGGTCGGCTGCAAACAATGCAGCGCAACACGGACAGTACAATGCACGATGCTCGACGACATTATGGAACTAACCAAGAACCAATTCATCAAGAACCTGACGGTCGCAAGGAACAACTCTTTTCCTCGGCATATTATCAACAGTACTGAACCGCTCGGGTTGGCAGATTGATCTGTGAGATCATAAAGGACGGTGACTATGCCTCAGCATAACAGCATTGGACTGAGGCTCTGGCGCGCCATGTCGAAATATCGCACCGGAAAAGACCACAAGACCAGCCTGGCCGCTGCGGAGATAGAGCCATATTTTGATCGGGACTACTATGCGCGGACCTATCCCGGGGCGATGCGTCAGGGCCTCGATCCGGTCGTACAATACATCAAGCATGGCGCGCGCGCAGGCAACAATCCATCACCGAAATTTTCCACGAAATTCTATCTGAATATCCACCCCGACGTTCAGAAGTCGGGGATCAATCCGTTGCTGCATTACATACGTTACGGCGAAGCCGAAGGACGTTTTCCAAACGAGAAAGCGGCCATTGCATCTGAGTTTGACGAAGCTTTTTACGTCGCGCGGTATCCCGATGTGATGTCGTCAGGCATGGATGCTCTCAGCCATTTCATGAAGTTTGGTATACCGCAGACGCGCGATCCTAACCCTCACTTCTCTTCCAAATATTACGTGAAACAAGTGCCTTTGGCACGGCGGCCCGGTCTATCTGCCTTTGGGCACTATATTACTTTGGGGCGGCAGCAGGGTTTCCTGCCCAAATCCAATTCACCGGAAAATCCTGCCTTTGCCGGATTGTTCAGATCCCAAGGGGTGAACCCCGCCACCATCGGTGCCGCGATCATTGAGCGCGAAAGCGACGTGGCGGCCCGTCTCAAAGGTGGTGTGCTTGCGGATATGGTCCGCAAGGCCGCTGTGCTTGAGCCGTTGGTACTACACCCGGCGCAGCGGCGGAACGAACCGGTTGTCACGCCATTCGGCACGGCCACCCTCGACCTCGTTGTCGCGATGAAAGCAATCCAAAAAGCTGCTGAAATGACGCGGGCCAAGGCTATTGTCGTGATGCCCCATTGCCGGATGAGCGGCGCGGCACGGGTTGCGGGCGATCTGACACATGCACTGGTTGACATTTACGGGTCTGACCATGTGATCGTGATCCGTACCGACTTGTCGCAGTTTGATCATCCCGAATGGTTTCCGCGTGGATGCAGGCAGATCGACTTTGCCGGCATCGCGACGCCGGTCAAACAGCCGGAACGACTGCAGCAGTTGCTGTTTCATGCGCTGCGTTCGATGGCACCGGAAGTGATCATAAACGTCAACAGCAAGCTATTTTGGGAGATGAGCGCGGTCTACGGTCCCGCATTGGCCGACTGCGCCCGTTGTTACGCCTACATGTTTTGTGCAGAGGTCAATCCGAGTGGCGCAGAAACCGGCTATCCTGTCAGGTTTTTCACCGATTGCTTCGATGATCTGACCGGCATGATCACCGATAGTGTCGATCTGGCGGATACATTACGTGAACGGTTTCTGCTGCCGGCAGATCAGGCAAGGCGGATCACGACCCTTTCGACGCCGCTCAGAGAAGAACGGGTTCTCGCACCGATGCCGAACAGGCAATCCGGTCAAAGGCCGAAGGTATTCTGGGCTGGCCGGTTTGATCGTCAAAAACGCTTTGATATTCTGAAGCGGATTGCACAAGAGATGCCGAGTGTGGATTTCTGGGTCTGGGGGAAACCGGTGCTCGATAAGGATTTTTCCGAGACTGATCTGCCGGAAAACATGTATCTCAAAGGTGTTTATGGCGATTTCTCTGATCTGCCTTTGGAAAGTTGCGATGCGTGGCTCTACACGGCGCAATGGGATGGTGTGCCGACGATCCTGATGGATGTGGCTGCATCCGGTGTGCCGCTTGTCGCGTCGCATGTGGGGGGCACCGGTGAGATTCTGATAGACGGGCTGTGTCATCGCGTATCCGACGTCGAAGACGTGATGGCGTTCGTTAAGGGTTTGAATGCTGTGCTTGATGACCCGGCTACCGCTCGTGATCGCGCGGTGACGCTCCGCAAGGCAACCATCGACAACAGGACGCCCGAAAGATACCGCGCAGCGCTGGAGACCTTTTTGAATGTCGGGGCCATGTCATGAGCGACATTAACATTACCGCAATCGTAACCGCCCATTCCGAAAGCACGATCAGCGGTCCCACCATGGCCAGTGCCGAGGCAGCGATTGCTCATGCGCAAGCGGCTGGTTTCACAGTGGAACGTCTGATCGGCCTCGATACGCCAAGCTCCAGATGCCGTGCCTATTTCGGGAGCGAACGCTTTGACAATTGGCGACGAATTGATCTGGAATGCCGTGATCAGGGCAAGGCCCGCAATATGCTGGCTGAGGAGGCGCGGGGACACTGGCTCGCCTTCCTGGATGCCGATGACCTTTGGAGCGAAAACTGGTTGACCGAGGCTGCGCGCACCATCCGCCAGGCGGAGGAAGCAGGGCAGAAAACGATCGTTCACCCCGAACTGAATTGGGTGTTTGACCGACATGCCAATATTTTGGTCAAGGTCGATCAGGACAGCCCGTTTTTTCAACCGCACTATTTCTATTTCATGAACTATTACGACGCGCTTTGCATGGCGCAGCGGTCAACTCATCTGGAGTTTCCCTATGCTGGCCGGGATATGGCAAAGGGTCTTGCGTTTGAGGATCTGCAGTGGAACATAGAGACGATTGCTGGCGGTTGGTGCCATAAGATTGTCCCCGACACCGTCATCTTCAAAAGACGGCAACTGGAATCACAGACGATCCGGGCGTCACGCCGAAAAGTCGTCATTCAAGATCTGGATGCGATGCGAATTGATCGGATCAGTGACCTTGGCTCCTAACTGCGGTGATAAGGTCTGCAAATGACATTCGAACAATCCATGTCAGATTATGAATTCGCCAGCCTGTGGCAAAGCCTCGGTCCTGACCCGGATCTTTCGCAAGAGACAGCACTGACGCTGTGCCGGGTGGTTTTTCATCTCGTGCACGATCAACGACCGGGTGCCTATGTCGATGTCGGTGCAAAGACAACCGCCATCCGGATCATCAGCGCCGCCGCAGGCGCTGCCGGCGTCGACATGCCAAGATTTTTTGCATTCACGCCCACGGGTGAAACGCGACAGCCTGATGATGACGCAGCGGATGCTGGCAGGTCTTTGTCTCACGTCGTTGGGACTGACATGCGCACCTTCACCGCTACGGCCACGGGCATCATATGCCTGATATGCCTGAACGGCCTGTCTTCGGCGGAAACGCGCGCGGCGCTCGAAGCACTCTACCCCCGCCTGGTGCCCGGTGGCGTGATCATCGTCGACGGTGTCGACAATGCGGTAGCGGAAATCGACGCTTACCTTGAAACGCTCGGCCCCAGGGTCCGACACCCTCTCGTCCTGGCTGCCGGGTCAGGTCAGAATGTCTGTATCAAGCCGCCTTCGCCGCCACCGGCTGTTGCGCACCGATACGATTATGTCCCTCCGCACTTTCAGGATCCTGAACTTCTGTCCTCTTTCCCATCCTTGTTGGTCACTGACCCGGGGCGTGTGAAATGGCCGTGGTTGCGACAGAACACACCTCATCTCTGGCGCACGGACGGGCGATCATCCAAGTCGTTGATCGGTGTATTGTCTTATGAGGAAGCCATTGTTCTTCATAATCTCGCCTTGCCATTTGCGGGCAGTTCAGCCCTCGAAATCGGATGCCACCTCGCGTGGTCAACGGCGCATCTGCGGGCGGCGGATCTGCACCTTGATGTCATTGATCCTGCGCTTGGCGTGGCCGAGCATCTGTCGGCCGTGGAGGATAGCCTTGCCGCATCGCGGTCCAATGCCCCTGCCGCCCGGCTTTATGCGGGGTACTCACCCAGTATCGTAAGCGCCGTTGCGGCCGCACGGGCAGAGCCCTGGTCATTCGCCTTCATTGACGGATGGCATGATGGAGACGGGCCGTTGAATGACGCGCAAGCCGTACTGCCGCACATGGCAGAAGACGCCATGGTTGTCTTTCACGACCTGCTTTGTCCTGCGGTGGCCGCGGCGGTGAACGTTTTTGAGAATGACGGATGGCATGTGCGTATCATGAACACATCGCAAGTGATGGCTTGTTGTTGGCGGGGCGCTGTTGAGCCTGCCACATATGAACCTGACCCGAATATGCCAATTCCGATCCTTGGCCATATCAGAAAGTGACACCACGCCCCCCCTTTTCGGAAGCATGGGAAGGGCGGAGTTCTCCTACAGGAAAGGCGGTCTAACTTGTGCCATACCCCCCGGCTATTACAGAGGTTCTGCAACGCCTGGCGGTCGCCGGTTCGGCATCAAAAGAAGGTCGCAAATCAAATTTCGTTGAGCTATGACAGCGTTGAAAACTCAATAAAAACGCGGAAAAAAGATGTCCGCGGTCAAGGAGCGTGAGATGAAGATCGTAATACTCGGTGGCGACGGTTTTTGCGGCTGGCCGAATGCCTTGCACCTATCCGCGCGGGGTCACGACGTGATCATCGTCGACAATCTTTCCCGGCGGAAGATTGATGTGGAGCTTGAGGTTGAATCTCTCACTCCGATCCGGCCTCTGAGCGAACGGCTGGAGGTATGGAAAAGCATCAGCAACAAGGAAATCCGGTTTGAGAACTTTACGGTCGGCGAACATTATCACCGGCTGCTCACTCTGATCAAAACCGAGAAACCTGACGCAATTGTTCACTTCGCCGAGCAGCGGGCAGCGCCCTATTCGATGAAATCGTCGGCGCACAAACGATACACCGTCAATAACAATCTGAACGCCACAAATGATGTGCTGGCAGCCATCGTAGAATCTGGTCTGGATGTTCATCTGGTACATCTCGGCACCATGGGCGTTTACGGGTATGGCACCGCGGGAATGAAAATTCCCGAAGGATATCTGAAGGTCCAGGTCGATACCGAAAACGGACCGCATGAGCAGGAAATTCTCTACCCAACCAATCCCGGTTCAATATATCACATGACGAAAACGCAGGATCAGCTGTTTTTTCATTTCTACAACAAGAACGATGGTACGCGGATCACTGACCTGCATCAGGGCATTGTCTGGGGTACGCAGACAGAAGAAACACGTCGCGATGAACGCTTGATCAACAGGTTTGACTATGACGGCGATTACGGCACGGTCCTTAATCGGTTTCTCATGCAGGCGGCCGTAAAATACCCGCTAACGGTCCACGGCACTGGTGGTCAAACTCGCGCATTCATCCACATTCAGGACACCTGCCGCTGTATTGAATTGGCCATTGAGAACCCGCCGGCACGCGGTGACAGGGTTAACATTCTGAACCAGATGACGGAAACCCACCGGGTGCGGGATCTCGCGCAGATGATTGCCAGCCGAACCGGCGCCGAGATCACCAACCTGAAAAATCCTCGTAATGAGGCTGATGAAAACGATTTGCATGTCGTCAATGATAAATTCCTTGGCCTTGGGTTGAACCCGATCCGTCTCGAAGACGGCCTGATGGATGAAGTCACGGAAATTGCTGGTAAATTTTCTGACCGGTGTGATCAAAGCAAGATCCCATGTGTGTCACTTTGGAAGTGAGGAGCGCCCGCCAGAGGTAGATTGCCCGCATCGGGCCCTCATCCTACTCCACGGATGAATCTGCCTCATGGCGGCGGAGGCCCTGCCCGCGGAGCCGATATACCAATCACTTGCTTTGATGGCTTAACAACCAGTCGGCGAACTGGACATGGTCTCAATTTGACTTCATTTTCCTGCGGAGATCCTACAGCTTGGGTTTCGATGCTGACCTGAGCCCCGAGTTCCCTCCAGCGGAACGGAGAGTCCTTCGGTTGCATTAGTGGGCCTATGCGGCCCGTTTTTCCATCCTCATCTTCGCTGCGAATTCGACCGGCGGGATGTTCCCGAGGGCAGAGTGGGGGCGTTCCTGGTTGTAGTCCTCCTTCCAGGCGGCGAGACCGGCACGGGCCTCGCGTAGCGTCGTGAAGAGCGTCTCGTTCAGGAACTCGTCCCGCAGCCGCCCGTTGAAACTTTCGATGAAGGCGTTCTGGGTCGGCTTTCCGGGCGCGATGTAGTGCCAGCCAACATCGTTGTCCTGGCACCACCTCCAGAGGGCATGTGATGCCATTTCCGTTACTTTATCGGAGACGATCATGTCGGGTTGGCCACGCTGTCGGATCAGATCATCCAGGTCGCGGGTCATTCGCGCTCCAGATAACGAACGATCGACCGCGGGGGCTAAAGCTTCGCGTGCGCAATTATCCACGATGCACGGCACACGGAACCGCTGGCCGTCTGCAAAGGCATCTGACACGAAATCCAATGATCCCATTGCCTGGCAGGCGATTTGGCAAAGAAAAACCTGCCGAGAGGGGACGCTGATTGGCTCGATCGGGCACAAGTATAGGCCTGCGCGTGCCCAATGCGCGCTTGCGAGAATGCCCGCGCCGTACAACGAACCCTTCTTCCTGGTAAATCCGGAAAAGCCTCTGGCGGTTCTCTTGAAATCCTCCTCTGGCTAGCAGGATGCCCAATAGGCGAGACCCGAACCGATGATGTTGATCTGCCATTTCGCGCAGACGTTTGCGCAGGGCCTCATCGCATTGACCCTGCTTCTTGTACTGAAAGACTGACCTATGAAGATCTGCCAGTTCACACGCCCGACGCTCAGACAGGCCGTGGCGATCCATCACGTCCGACACTTCCCCGCGCTTCACATCAGGCGTCAGTAATTTTTGGTCGCGAGGTCTTTCAGTGCGGTGTTGTCCAACATTGTATCTGCCAGCATACGCTTCAGCCGGTTGTTATCGTCTTCGAGCGCTCGCAGCTTCTTTACATCTGATATATCCATGCCGCCGAACTTGGCTTTGTATTTGTACAACGTGGCATCGCCCTCTCTCGGTCATTGCTTCGCAGTAAACTGCCAGTCAAAGGATCCCGGACTTCCGGCACAGCTCTTGTGATTTCACACCCGCCTCATGCTCTTTGATTATCGCAAGGATCTGTTTGTCACTGAATCTGCGTTTCATAGTCCATGCTTCGCTTGGACGGATTACTAGCACTTCAGCAGCCTCATTTCAGGGGCCTGGGTCATTACCAATAAATTAACCGCCCTGCGCTAAATCACAGGTTGGCGAAACATATCAGGAACACCAGTGTGATACTGATTGCAGACGACGATCCCGCACATCGTGACGTGACGCGCACGATGTTGTCCACGATGCAGCACCACTGGTTGGAGGCTGCAACGGGTCACGAGGCACTGGAACTTCTTCAGGGCCCGGTCGGGGAAGATGTGTCTGTCGTTCTTCTCGATCTTACGCTACCGGACATGAATGGGCTGGAGGTCCTGAAAGCGATCAAGACTGCGCGCGCTGATATGTCAGTCATCGTCCTGACCGGCGACGGCTCGGTTTCCAACGCCGTCAAATCCATGCAGGCCGGTGCATGTGATTTTCTGATCAAGCCGGTCTCTCCCCGCAATGTCGAAATCGCGGTACGCAATGCCACCCGGATGAAGGTTTTAGCCTCCGAAGTCGAGCTGCTTCGCCAACCGAGCAAGGCAAGCGATTTCGCCAACCTGGTCTCGGAAAGTCCGGCGACCAAAAGGGCGATCCACATTGCGCAAAGTGGTGCGCAATCCACCATCCCGATACTGATCGAAGGGGAAAGCGGGGTCGGGAAGGAAGTCTTTGCGAGGGCGATCCACGCGTCATCCGAGCGTGCTGGCAAACCGTTTGTTGCCGTAAACTGTGGTGCCTTGCCTGAAAACCTCGTCGAATCGATCCTCTTCGGACATGAGAAAGGCGCGTTCACCGGTGCGGTTGCACGGCGGGTCGGAAAGTTCGAGGAGGCGAATGACGGCGTCCTCTTCCTTGATGAAATCGGCGAGTTGCCGCTTGAGGCGCAGGTCAAGCTGCTGCGCGCCATTCAGGAGGGGGAGATCGATCCAATCGGTGGCTCGCGCACCGTGCATACCAACATCCGCCTGATATCCGCCACCAATCGCAACCTGATCGCGGAGGTTGCCGCGGGACGCTTCCGCGAGGATCTCTATTATCGGATCGGTGTCTTTCCCCTGCATCTGCCCCCCTTGCGTGACCGGGTCGAAGATATCCCGGTGCTGGCCAATCAGTTCGCCAAGCAGTTCGCAGCGCAGGAGGGTAAGGACGAGCCTCGGATTTCGGAGCAGGCGATGGACCTCCTGTGTGCTGCCCCCTGGCCTGGCAACATCCGGCAGTTCGAGAACATGATCTACCGCGCCGTCGTTCTGTCCGCTGGTGATGACTTGCAGGTCGAGGATTTCGCGCATGTCAGCGGACAGACTTTCGCGGCACAGCGCACCGTGACCAGTGGCGAAGTGCCCCAACAGTCTTGGCCCTCCCAGCGAGACCAGACAGCGTCGATCATATTCGACGAAGAGGGGCATATCCGTCCTATGGCGGAGATCGAAAAGGCGGTGATGGAAGAGGCACTGAGCCGCTATGACGGCTCCATGTCGGAGGCTGCAAGGCGCCTCTGCATCGGACGATCCACCCTCTATCGTAAACTGCGCGGAGAGGAGCAGGCGGTCACCGGTGCTGCCTGAACCCAGGTTGTCAGATGGTTAAATCGACGCTGACGGGAAAGTGGTCCGATGCGTCGAGGAGCGCCGACTGAAGGCCCTTGTCGGCAAAGCAAACAGGATCATCGAAAGGATGCCAGATGCGCCATGCTGCAGCGGTATCGGCGGCCAATTCCGGGCTGAGCATGACGAAATCCAAAAGAGCATTCACATAGGTCCGGTTTTTTCGATCATAGAACCGGCAGGTTGACGGGCTCCACCCAAATTCCTTCTTCAGGCGTGCCTTGACATAGGGGTTACGCAAAAGACGTTCCGGGCGGCTGACATCGCCCATCGCAACCTCGACCCCGGATCGCCCGAAGAGACGCTCATACCGGTCAATCCCGGGCCCATCGTTGAAATCGCCAAGGACAATCACATGGTCGCCCGCATCGAGATGCCCGTCTACGCGCCGCCTGATCCACTCACACTGCGCCAACTGCTTGCGCCGGTTCCTGATCTGGATGCGCACCGCGTCCTCATCCGATCGCGCGCCATGGGGTGCTTTCGACTTTGCGTGGACACCGATCAGGCGCAGGGTCAGATCTGCAATTTCCACCACTGCCTCCAGCGGCGGTTTGGAGAAGTGATGAAAGTCGACCAGCCCGTCACCATCAATGTCGAGCGGCAGGTCACCGTCAAAGCGGGGCGCATGATGCTGCGGCCCGAGCTGACCCATGCGCATCCGCCGTCTGTCTTCCGGGGCATCGAAACGGGTCGCGCGCGGCTCATGATGCGCCGTGGCGCGATCGGGGTCGTACAGCAGTGCCAGCTCCTGACTGGTATCGTTAACGAACCCGATCATCGCTTTTCGCTGGCGCAGGCCAAAATGGGCTGCAAACCCCTCCAGCGCCCGCACGCAGGATCGCGGTCCGGAATGGTCCGGTGCCTCCACGATCTGAAAGATATCAGCATCGACCGCGCGCATCACTGTCGCCACCGCCTCGGCCTGACGACAACGCGTCACATTCCAGCGTGCCGACCACGCTCCGTCGGCAATCAGGCGGTTGTCATCGTCAAAGAGATTGCCGAACCATTCGACATTATAGGCGGCGATCCGGACGCTCCGGGTCATTTGACCAGCGTCGCGCCCGTCCGGATCACGCCGATGGTGCCGGGATCATGCCCAGAGCGTGAAGATAGAGGTCCAGCATAGCCTCTTCTTCTTCGCGCTCTTCGGAGTTCTTCTTGCGCAGACCAACCACCTTGCGCAGGGTCTTTGTATCGAACCCGTTGCCCTTGGCCTCGGCATAGACCTCTTTCACCTGATCAGCGATTTCCTTCTTCTCCGCTTCCAGACGCTCGATCCGTTCTATGATCGAACGCAACTGATCCGCTGCAACGGCAGTGGTGGAGAAGCCGGGATTTTCCGCCGCGTCCATGCCGTAATCCTTGCCATATCCATCGGCCATCAGATCTGTTTCTCCGGCATGCGAACAACGAGGCCGTCAAGATCAGGCGTGACACGAACCTGGCAGGTCAGGCGCGACTGCTCATTTGGCTCATAAGCGAAGTCGAGCATGTCTTCCTCCATCGCGTCCTTCTTGGGCAGCTTGTCGCCCCAGGCCGGATCGACATAGACGTGGCAGGTCGAACAGGCGCAGGCTCCGCCGCAATCCGCGTCAATTCCCGGTATATTGTTGTCGCGCGCGCCTTCCATCACGGAAAGCCCGATCGCGACATCGACAACATGCTCTTTTCCGCCATGTTCGATATACGTGATCTTTACCATGCTCTGCCCTTTGTCTGGTGCCCCATCGGCACGTCGGATTCGAAACGCTGACAGGGTGAGTATCGCAACAGGCCCGGCTTCGCCAGCGGGATTGCCGTCACTTTTCGTCGCTCTTGGCCGCAACCAGCATCGCCGCCGCGCCGCGGCCCGATGAGGCGGGATTTGGGACTGATGACCAGTCCGCCGCCTCTTCGCGCGGGGCGAGATCGAGCCCATGGCTAAGCCGCCATCCGGTCCAGACAGCGGCCGCGCCGATCACCACGCCCGCCAGCGCCTGGGCATAAACCACCCCTGGCGCACCGAAGGCGGCAGGCATCAGGGCGAGCATCAGCGGGATCATGAGACCGTCACGCGACCAATTGAACGCGGTCGACCAGAATGGTTTGCCGAGATTGTTGAAAGCCGCATTTGCCACGAACAGCGCGCCGTTGAACATGAACCCGCCGGCGCCGATATAGCAGAATGCATAGACCACCGATGCGCCGGTGTCCGACACGCCGAACCCCGCGACGATCCACGGGGCGAACAGCGCCAGCAACGCCCATGCGGATACAACATAGACTGCCGCGAAAATCAGGCTGTCGCGGTACGCCATGCCAACCCGGTCCGCCAGTCCCGCACCATAGTTCTGACCGATGATGCCGCCGATCGCTCCCGATAGGGCGAAGATGCCGCCAAAAGCCAGAACGGTCAGTCGGCTGGCAACGGCCCAACCCGCCACGGCGCTGTCGCCATATTCGGCAATCCATCGGGTCAGGATGATATTGCCCAACGGTGTCGATAGCTGTGTCATCATGGCGGGCGCGGCAATCAGAAAGAAGGGCCGCGCAAATTTCAGCGCATCAGCCATCGACGGCGCTGCCAGAAGATCATGCGCCCGCAGACAGAAAAAGAGGCCCACGCTGGCCGCGATCATGCGGCTGAGCACCATTGCATAAGCCGCACCATCAACGCCGAGGCCGAGGCCAAAGATAAACAGGGGGTCGAGCACCATCGCCGCGAGACCGCCGATCATCGTGACCAGCATGGACCGCTTTGCGTCCCCCTCCGCGCGCAGGACCGATGACGTGATCATGGTCAGCCCGGTGAAAGGCAGCGAGGGCACCGAAATCAGCAGGAAGCGTGAGGCAACGGCCGCCGCCTCGCCCTCCGCACCGACCATGGCGAGGATCGGATCGCGGAACGTCAGCACGATCGCCGCAATCCCGATCAGAAGTGCGATGGTGATCATGGCTGCCGACGTCGCCTGACGCCGCGCTGTTGATCGATCTCGCGCGCCAATGGATCGGCTGACCAACGCGGTCGCGGCAATGGCAAGGCCGATCCCGACGGAGATCGTGAAGAACTGAACCGCCCAGGCGAACCCGACGCCCGCCGTCAAGGCCTCCACCCCCAAGAGCGAGACATAGAAGAGCGTCGCGAAGTCCACGAGGAACATGAAGCTGAGGCCGAGCGACCCGGTCAGGGTCATCACGGCGACATGGCGCATGGTGGAGCCGGTGGTAAACCGGCCTGGGCCTAATTGTGTCATCGCGTCACTCGGCTGGCGCGATGGCGGCGCGCGCTGTGCGCGTTGTCTCCGCCCCCTTCGCCGGATGGCGCGGCACCAGCGTCGCAAGAAACAGCGAAATGCCCGCCATAGCGGCAGCCAGCGAATAGACCGACGCTGGATCGACCAGCCAGAGATATCCCAAAAACGCGGGCAGGAAGACCGCCGCGATATGGTTGATGGTGAAGGCGACGGCGGCCGTGGGGGCCTGATCCTCCGGATCGGCAATCTTCTGGAAATAGGTCTTCTGCGCGAAGGCCATCGCGAAAAGGATATGGTCGGCAATATAGAGCGCGGCAGCCACCTCCCACGGCCATTCAAACCAGTAGAGGCCTGCGTAGAGAATGAAAACGCAGAGCAGGCCGATATATTCGACGATCAGTGTGAAACGCTCCCCCAAGGACGCGATCATGCGACCCACAAACGGGCCGCAGATCATCGTTGCCAGATGGTTCAGCAACATCAGACCCGCGATGTGGTGCAGCTGAAACCCATAAAGCTCCACCATCATGAAGGCGGCGAAGACGACGAAGATCTGCCGCCGCGCACCGCCCATGAACACCAGCGCGTAGTAAAGCCAGTAACGCCTTTTCAGGACGATATCCTTGCGCTGAATAGTGGGAGAGCGAAACTGCGGATAGGCAATGAAACAGAAGGCCGCGATCACCATGCAGATGCCACCGGAGGCCCAGTAGACAGTGCGGTAATCGAGGTCGAACGCTTCCCATGTCAGGATGATCGCGCCATAGGACAGCAATGCCCCCGCCGCGCCGGCAGAGACGATCCAACCAAGAACCCGCGGTGCTTCGGCCTTCGACAACCACTGCAGCTGCAGGCTTTGCGCGACGGTTTCATAATAATGGAACCCGAGCGAGGAGACGAATGTGACCACCAGAACGCCTTGGAAGGTTGGAAATTCAGCGGTCAGGGCGGAGCCAAAACCGAGAAGAAAGAGCGATATCAAGCCGAAGGTCTGTTCCTTGATCAGCGCAAAGATGAAGATCGCAAGAAAGGCGAGAAAGCCGGGGATCTCGCGCACCGTGTGCATCCAGCCATTGTCGGAGCCGTCAAAGCCGACAACCTCCACCACGAAATTCGCGGCGACCGCCATCCAGGTTGAAAAGGCCAGCATCGTGCCGAACGACATGAGTGCCAGCATTGCCTCCGGCCGTCGCCAGCGCGGCAGTGCCTTCGCTTCAGTCAGCGAGAGTTCGGGCCGGAATGTCGAGACAGTCATCTAAACCTGCTTTCAGGGTCCGGTATACGCCATTTGGTGGTCAGTGCCATTGCCTTATGCAACACCGCCCGCCGCCATGGCCTTGTCGCGGGGCAGGCGTATTCGGAGCGTGAAGACCGAACCCTTGCCGATCTCACTGGCAACTTGGATATCGCCGCCCAACGTCTTGACGATCTCCCGCGTGATCGCAAGCCCCAGACCTGTGCCGCCATGATGCCGTGTCATCCCCTCGGAAAGCTGGCGAAACCGCTCGAACATGGTTTTCTGATCCGCCTCAGAGATGCCGATGCCCGTGTCCTTCACACAAAACTGGACCCAGTCATCCTCGCAGTTGGTGACGGCCACTTCGACGGATCCACGCTCCGTGAACTTCTGAGCATTGCCGATCAGGTTTAGCAGAACCTGGCGCAACCGCATCGCATCACCCACCCGGCGCGGCGCGACATCGGGCGCGAGGGTCATGACAAAACCGAGCGCCTTCTCATCGAAAAGGGGACGCAGAACCGTGTGGATGTCCGCGATCAATTCGTTCAGGTCGAACGGCTCCTCAAACAGCGTCATCGTCTCCAGGCCGCTAATGCGCGAATAATCGAGAATCTGATTCACCACGTTCAGCAGATGGATGCCGGATTTCTCCACAATCGCCAGATATTCGATCTGTTGATCATTCTCTGCGGATGCCTGTAGCAGCTTGGTCATCCCAATGACCCCGTTGAGCGGGGTCCGCAGCTCATGATTCATCGTCGCGAGAAACTTGGATTGTGCCTGCTCCGCCTCCATCGCCCGCCGCAGGGCGGTTTCCAACTCCTCCTGGCGACGCTTCACGTCAGTAATGTCGACCGCCAAACGAACAGAACCACCGGTTGAGATCCTGCGCCGCGCGATCTGCAGCCATCCGATCCCTTCGTAGTATCGCTCGACCATGCGCCCGTCATCAGGCGCTTCGTTTGCCAGTCTTTCGCTGACGATCCGGTCACGTTCCACCTGACCGAGCTTCTCAGGAACAGCGGCCAGTACTAGCTCCCGATAGGTTGGTTTCGCTTCCATGGGGATGCGGCCAAAGGCGACGGCGTGATGCTGGCGATACTCGGCATTGCAGGCCACCAGGCGGCTGCGTTTGTCATATATGGCGAAGGGGACGGGGATAGCCTCCACCCCGCTGAAGGCAAGATCGCGCAGCTTCATCTCCTGCCGGAAAGCCAGAAGCGTGATCGCGCAAATCACCAGCGCCACGCCGAGAAGCAGCCACACGATGTCGGGGTCAAATCCCGCAACGAAACCTCCAAGCGAAGCTGCGCTTAACAATCCGACCGACACCGCCAAGATATTGAACCATTTTGTCACGTGATTGATCGCTTTTTGGGGTCTTGCGTCCAATAATGGGGGATATCGCAATTTCGCAGAATTACCCGATCCCGACCATAAGAAGTTTCGCAAACATTTCCGCTCATCAGCAATTCATCCCGCTCGACATACCTGTTTCGCACGAGGCTTCTGTCCGGACAGCATCGGCAAGGTGGCAAAATTTGCATAACGAAACAGTAACGAAGCCCTGTTTTCGGGGCTCGTTCAGGACATTTCTGGTAGTATCGTTACATGCCACAATGAAAGGAAGATCAGATGCCCTGGATGTCCAGATCAGATGCAACACCGCAACTGGTAGATGTCGCTGCCGGGCGCAGCGCTGCCGATCTCGTGATCCGTCGGGGCCGCTGGGTCAATGTGCATTCGGGCGAGATCTTACCGGGGACCGATCTTGCCATTGTCGCCGGCCGCTTCGCCTATTGCGGCCCGGATGCGTCATATTGCATCGGGCCTGAGACCAGGGTGGTGGAGGCGGAGGGGCGCTACCTCGTCCCCGGTCTTTGCGACGCGCATATGCATGTGGAAAGCGGTATGGTGACCGTGACGGAATTTGTGCGCGCGGTGGTGCGCCACGGCTCCACCACTTTGTTCATTGACCCGCATGAGATCGCCAATGTCCTTGGTCTGGCGGGTGTGCGCCTGATGCATGACGAGGCGATGGCCGCCCCGATCAATGTGTTCACGCAGATGCCGTCCTGTGTTCCCTCTGCACCGGGGTTGGAGACTGCGGGGGCGCATCTTGGGCCTGTGGAAGTGGCTGAAGCGATGAACTGGCCAGGGATTATTGGCCTCGGCGAAGTGATGAATTTTCCCGGCGTCGCTGCCAATGATCCGAAGATGCTGGGCGAGATTGCCGCAACGCAATCGGCGCGCAAGACCGTTGGCGGGCACTACGCCTCCCCCGACCTCGGCCCGGCTTTCCATGCCTATGTCGCAGGCGGGCCGGAGGACGACCACGAAGGCACGCGCATGGAGGATGCCATCGCCCGCGTCCGGCAAGGTATGCGCGCGATGCTGCGCCTCGGTTCCGCCTGGTACGATGTTGCGAGCCAGATCAAGGCGGTGACTGAACATGGCCTCGACCCCCGCAATTTCATCCTCTGCACCGATGACAGTCATTCCGGCACATTGGTGCGCGATGGCCACATGAACCGTGTCGTGAAACATGCGATTGCGGAAGGACTGGCCCCTGTCACGGCGATCCAGATGGCGTCGATCAACACCGCCCAGCATTTCGGGATGGAGCGGGAACTGGGGTCGATCACGCCGGGCCGCATTGCTGATGTGCTGATCGTCTCCGACCTGCCGTCGCTGGCGATCGATCAGGTCTGGGCGAGAGGGGAACTGATGGCCGATGGCGGTGCGCTGGTCGCCGACATTCCCGCCTATGATTACCCGGCGAGTGCCAAGAACACCGTCAAGATGGGAAAGACCCTCACCGCCGCCGATTTCGACATCGCGGCCCCGGCAGGTGTCAGAGAGGTACGCGCCCGCGTCATCGGTGTTGTCGAAAACCAGGCGCCGACCAAGGCGCTGGAGGCTGACCTGCCCGTCACTGACGGTGTCGTCGGCATGACTGGCAGCGTCTGCCAGATCGCGCTGGTCGAACGCCACCGTGCCACAGGCGATGTGGTGAATGGCTTCGTCAGCGGCTTTGACTACGACCGCCCCTGCGCCATGGCGTCCACCGTTGCCCATGACAGTCACCACATGATCGTCGTCGGCACATCCAAACCCGACATGGCACTGGCTGCGAACCGGCTGGGAGAGGTCGGCGGCGGTGTCGTTTTCTTTGCCGATGGCGAAGAACAGGCCCTGATCGAGATGCCAATTGCCGGCCTTATGTCGGAGGAACGGGCGGAGGTCGTCGCGGGTAAGGCGGACCAGTTGATCGCCGCGATGCAGGAGGCTGGCTGCATGCTCAACAACGCTTACATGCAACACTCACTACTGGCGCTGGTGGTAATTCCGGAAATCCGCATCAGCGATCTGGGGCTGGTTGATGTGACGAAATTTGAGAAGGTCGATCTCTTTGTGTGACCTCGCGGCCGATGGGCGATGACCATCGTGACTGATCGGATCATCGGCGATGTGCCGCTGCCCGGAACGCTCCCCATCATTGAGCGGACAAGCAGCCCGTTCGCCGGGTTGTGGTCGGGTCGATGGGGTGGCGTGTTGCCCCATATTCTGATCGTGCCCCATGTGACGGCGACCGGCGAAGCGACCGTGATCTACGCCACTGGCGGCAATGCCGACCAGGGCTTTGCGGGGAACTGGTCTGAGATCAAGGGTCACGTCAGCGAAGGTACCCTCCGCATTGCCACCGAAAAGATGACGGCGGAATATCACATGTCCACGACAGGGCGGATGCGCGGCGTCTTTGGCGAAGATCGCGCCTTTGCGGTTCTCGACAGACGCGATATCGAACAGCTCTCTCCCGCACCTGACGACGAATGGTGGTCCACCGCCACGTCCCTCATGCTGGACACCGGGATTGTCGAAGATGGCAACCCCGTCCGCCTGCATACCCTTTTGCAGTTGCCTGCTGGCAATGGCCCGTTCCCGCTGGCGATGATCCATCATGGCTCCGCCGGTGGGGGCGCGGATATGCGTCGTCTCGTCTGGTCGGCCGAATGGCTGGGGGACATGCTGAATGAACGTGGTTGGGCCGTTGCCTTCCCGCAGCGGCGCGGGCGCGGCGGATCGGATGGTGTCTATGGTGAGGGACTGACGCCCGATGGCACTGATTACTCGGGCGACGCCGGGCGGAGCTTGTCCGGCGCCGCCCGCGCCCTTGACGACGCAGAGGCTGCGCTCCTCGCACTTCGTCAGCGCAATGACATCAGCGATGATCCCGTGCTGTTGATGGGCATGTCACGAGGCGGCGTCCTCGCCCATTTGCAGGCGGCAGAGCGCCCGGACGATGTGGCCGGTGTGGTCAATTTCGTCGGCGGATGGCTGCGCGAAGGCTATGGCGACCACGACGAAGTCCATAGATCGTTGTTTCGGAAGGCAGCGGCCTATCGCAGTCCAACTCTGTGGATCTACGGCGAGGACGACCCGCTCTATACGGTGGCCTACAGCCGAGCGATTTTCGATTACTACCTTCGGGCAGGCGGGCAGGGACGGTTCATGTCGGTCGAGGTGCCGGGCGAAGAAGCGGGCCATTACGCCATGTTCTGTCCACCGCGATGGGCGGATGATCTGGCAGCCTATCTGGACCAGATCGCCGCTGGTCCTAATCGCGGATAAATGTCCCGTTCTGCAATTCGCGCACGGCCTGCATGATCTCCGCCTGACTGTTCATCACGATCGGTCCGTGCCATGCGACCGGTTCCCTGATCGGCTGGCCGCTGACGAGCAGAAACCGCACACCCTCTGGCCCGGCCTTCACACTCACCTCATCACCCTGATCGAACACCACAAGGGTGCGGTTGCCGGACATGTCGCGCAGATGCACTTCCTCGCCGCCGATTTCCTTCTCGACCAGCACGCCGAAGGGTTTGGAGGCGTAGGCAAAATCACCCGCCCCGGCGAAAATATAGGCAAAGGCGTGGCGGCCGACCTCCACCTTGAAGCGCTTTTCGGTATTGGGCGGGACGGATATGTCGATGAAGCGCGGATCAGCGGCGATGCCGTCCACCGGGCCGCGCTGCCCCCAGAAGTCACCGCAAAGAATGCGCGCCATGGTGCCATCGTCGTCGATCACCTCGGGAATGTCGGCCGCCGCGACATCCTGATAGCGCGGCGCGGTCATCTTGTCGGCGGCAGGCAAATTGGCCCAGAGCTGGAAGCCATGCATCTGCCCGGCGGCGTTCCCGCGCGGCATTTCCTGATGCATGATCCCGCGCCCGGCGGTCATCCACTGCACATCGCCCGCGCCCAGTGTCCCGACATTGCCGAGGCTGTCGCCATGGTCGACCTCACCGGCCAAAACATAGGTGATCGTCTCGATCCCGCGATGGGGGTGCCAGGGAAACCCTTTTTCGAATTTCCACGGCTCATCATTGCGAAAATCATCGAGCATGAGAAAGGGGTCAAGCTCGGACGGGTCCCCAAAACCGAAGGCGCGCGACAGGTGCACGCCGGCCCCCTCCATCGTGGGTTGGGCAGCATTTTCGCGGCGGATGGGTCGAATTGACATGGCGTAGCACCTCTTTGTGTTGCTTTGAGAGATAGTGGGCATGCTATTGCCTGTCAGTATGCGAAATTGGAAACAGTCTGCTGCCATTTCATCACCAGCCCTCACCCCTTCGTGAGAGAGCGCGGCGCAGCGCCGCTTTGCGGTTAGATGTCAGTGTCTGATTGGAGGATCATCAATGCTCTCACGCCGCTACGCTCTTGCCGCCCTTGCTGCTGCCGCTGCTGCGCCAGGCAGCGCCATCGCCCAGTCCACGGATGCTGAGATGGAGGCGACGCTACGCGCGCTCTTCCTCTACAATCCGGACCTCTTTCAGCAGTCGCTCGACAGGTTGCGGGAGCGGGGCAAACCAGATGTCGCCTCCACCCTGATCCTCGCGCTGCGGTTTTCCGCCCAGCCGCATGAGCCTGTGCAGGAGCTGCTCCGTGATCTGACCGGCGGCGACGGCACCGACTGGTTTACCTGGATGCTGTGGCAGGAACAGCACCCGGAGATCGCCTCCCATCCCGCATATTTCGACATCAAGCGCACCCTACTTCTGTCCATCGATCAGAACTGGACACCATTTCTGGAGCCTGACCTGATCAAGCCCGGCGCGATGGATATCCGGTTTGAGGAGATCTCGTGGGGCGGGGTGCGGCGCGATGGCATTCCGTCGCTGGACAATCCGAAGCTGATCGCGGCGGGGGAGGCCGATTACCTGCTCGATAGCGATCTGGTCTTCGGGGTGGAGATCAACGGCGATCAGCGCGCCTATCCCCTGCGCATCATGGGCTGGCATGAGATGTTCAATGATGTCATCGGTGGCGTGCCGGTGGCGCTTGCCTATTGCACGCTCTGCGGCTCAGGCGTTTTGTTCGAGACGACGGTCGATGGGCGCGATGAGCCGTTTATCATGGGCACCTCAGGTTTCCTCTACCGGTCCAACAAGGTGATGTATGATCGCCAGACACTGTCGCTCTGGAACCAGTTTACCGGGAAGCCTGTCCATGGAGCCCTGCGCGGCACAGGAACCGAGTTGAAGGTCCTGCCGGTGACGATTGAGCCCTGGGGCGCATGGCGCGTTCGTAACCCCGGAACGAAGGTTCTGTCGCTGGAGACAGGGCATCGGCGCGACTATGGCTCAGGCGTGGTTTATAATGAGTACTTCGCCAGCCCCGATCTGATGTTCCCGGCTTTCGTCGATCAAACCAGGCATCTGCAAAAGGACTATGTGTTCGGAGTGCGCGATTTTGGTGCCGCCAAGGCATGGCCTTTGACAGCGTTCAAGGGCGGGCGGGTCATCAATGACAGCATCGGCACGACGCCGCTGGTGGTGATTGGGGACGAAGCGGGCCGCACGGTGCGCGCCTATCAGCGAGGCAACAATCAGTTCGAGGCGCAGCCGGATGCGACGGAGTTGAAGTCAGCTTCCGGCACCTGGCAGGTGACCGAGGCCGCTCTGATCGGGCCCGGCGGCGAACGCCTGCCGCGCGTCGCCGGACACATCGCCTACTGGTTCGCATGGAGCGGATATTTGGGCGACGTGGCCGAGCTTTACGAAGGGTAGGCGAGCGCGAGGCAGGCGATGAAAGCGCTGAGCGCGCTGGCGCCGGTCCGAATGTGATTCCAGAAGGTCCAGTCAGGGCTGTATTCGGCCCAGACCTGCGCTTTATCTGCATCACCAGCGATCTGCGCCAGCGCCTCGTTCATCGGTACGTTTATGGCCATGGTGAGGATCAGGCCAGCCAGAAGATAAATGCCCGCCGCTATGGCCAGCAGCGTCGCGCCTCGCCGTTGCCCTCGCATGAGATGCAGCGCTGCGGTTGCACTGCAGAAAACGGGTGTCAGAAAAAACAACACGAAGAAGTGCGGTGAACGGACCGCGACGTTGATCCCCTGCATCGCCTCGACAGCGGTGGACGGGGCAACAAGGTCGAAGCCGGGCATCACTGTACCCGAGAACGCATAAAAGAAGCCGGCGAGCGTTGCGAGTAAAACGATACACATCGCGGTGAGCGCATTCAGGGTCATTTTTCATCCAATCTTTGCCGTATATTTTTTTACGCCTTGACTAGCCGTATATAAAAATACGGTATGCTGTCAATAGAAAGGAATGCCTTTGGATCAGTCAGAGCAAAGAGACCGACGCGCCGCCATCGAGGCCGCAGCCTATGCGCTGTTCCGTGAGATGGGCTATAAATCCACCTCCATGATGGCGATCGCAAAAAAGGCCCGCGCCTCCAACGAGACGCTCTATCGCTGGTATGGTAACAAGGCAGGACTGGTTGCCGCGCTTGTGGAAGAGAACGCCCGCGCGGTACGCGTGCATTTGGCCACCAGTATCGAGGACCGCTCGACGCCGCTGGAGATGCTGCGGCTTGTCGGACCAGACCTCCTCAGCCTCGTGACGGGGGAGCGCGCGGTTCTGCTCAACCGCGCTGCCGTGATCGACCTGACAGAGACGGATACCGTAGGTCGGCTGATCGCCCAACATGGGCGAGAGACCGTGGGCCCTCTGATCGCAGAACTGTTGTCACTTGCGAACAGCCAGGGCGCGCTTCGTATCCATGATGTTAGCGAAGCCGCCGAGACCTATATCAGCCTTCTGATAGGGGACACGCAGATCAGACGCGTGACGGGCGCGATGGGTCCGCTCAGCGATGCAGATATCGAACGCCGTGCCGCAAGGGCCTTCAAACAGTTTTGCCGTCTTTACGCCGCCTAGGTGGCGGTCAGGCCCCCATCCAGGGCAATCGCCTGCCCGGTCATGAAGCTGTTTTCAGGTGCGCAGGCCCATAGCATCGCCTGCACGATCTCTTCCGGCGCGGCGACGCGGCGCATTGGGATGCGCTGGGTCATCTGATGATCGATATCGGCACCGCCACCAAGATCGGCGCGAAGCCCGTCAACCATCGGTGTGTTCGCAAAGGCAGGGCAGAGTGCATTCACGCGGATACCGAACCGCGCATATTCATCCGCCGCTGTCTTGGTCAGGCCGATGACCGCATGTTTCGCCGCAGAATAGGCCGCCGACAACGGCGCGGAGATCAACCCCGCCGCGGAGGAGACATTCAGGATCGCGCCTCCGTGCTGTGCCTTCATGACCGGCAGCTGATGCTTCATGCCGAGAAACACACCGCCCGCATTCACCGCCATCTGCCGCATGAAATCCTCATGCGAGAGATCGGCGAGATACCCCGGTTTATGCGCAATCCCGGCATTGTTGATCGCAACGTCCAGCCGCCCATCGCCGAGTTTCAGCGCAAGCGCGACGAGGGCGGCATTGTCATCCTCCTCGGCCACGTCGCAGCGCATCGCCTCACCCCCGAATTCTGCGGCGACTGCCTTCGCGCCAGCCTCATCCACATCACCGAGCGCGAGGGTCGCCCCTTCGGCCGCGAACATCTCCGCCGCGAGGCGACCAAACCCGCCCGAGGCACCAGTGATGAGAACCGTCTTGCCGTGGAATCGCATCAGGTTTCCTCAGCAATGCACTGCATGGCGAGTTGTGCCATGGCCGGAATACGCTCCCCCATCCGCGCCGCCGCTTCGGGGTTGGAGGCATTGCCATCGAGCCCCCTTTTCTTCACCCCCTGCATGATTGCGCAGATGCGAAAGAACCCGAAGGCCGTGGCAAAAGGCAGTTCGGGGATGGCAGTGAGGCCTGTGCGTTTCATATACATCTCAACATATTCATCCTCCGTCGGGATGCCGAGGGCCTTGCGATCCACGCCCATCAGCCCGCGACCGACCTCGCCGGGGGGCAGGCGACCCTGCATCCGCTGATAGGCGAGATCCGCAATGGGATGCCCGAGGGTCGACAGCTCCCAATCGAGTACCGCGACCACGCGCGGCTCGGTCGGGTGGTAGATCAGATTGTCGATGCGATAATCGCCATGGACGATGGAGGTGCGGTCATCATCGGCGGGGGTTTCAGCCTCCAGCCATGCGATCAGCGCTTCCATATCGGCGATGGTCTCCGTTTCCGACGCGCGGTACTGCTTGGTCCAGCGTGAGAGTTGCCTCGCGAAGTAACTGCCCGGCTTGCCAAAATCACCGAGGCCGCGCGCCTCGTAGTCGACCATGTGAAGCGCAGCCAACACCCGGTTCATATCATCATACATCGCCGCCCGGTGGTCATTGTCGACGCCCGGAATGGCGGGGTCGAAGATGATCCGGCCCTCGACCTTCTTCATCACGTAGAACATGGAGCCGACGATGCTATCGTCTTCGCACAGAACAAACGCCTCCGGCACCGGCACATCCGATCCGGCAAGCGCGCGGATGACGCGAAACTCCCGATCGACCGCATGGGCGGATTTCAGCAATTGCCCCGGCGGCTTGCGGCGCAGGACGTAGTCGCCCGAAGCCGCTGACAGGATGAAGGTCGGGTTCGATTGCCCGGTCGGCGTCTTTTCCGCCGATATCGGCCCCTTGAAGCCGGGCAGATGCGCGGTCAGGTATGTCTCGACGGCATCGAGGTCGATCTGTGCCGCTGCATGGGTCGCTTCAGACATGTGCCACTCCCCGGCTCGGAAACGGTAGGATGGGCTTCAGCCCACCGCGGCGCAAGGTGGGCCGAGGCCCACCCTACGGGTCTAGGATCAGACCTTTTCGTTGGTATATTTGCGCAATTCCGACCGCCCGATGACGCGCCGGTGCACAGCGTCGGGGCCGTCGGCAAACCGCAAAGTGCGCTGATGGGTCCATGCTTCGGCCAGATGCGTGTCCTGGCTGATGCCTTGGGCACCATGCATTTGCATCGCCTCGTCGATCACCTTTAGGGCCATGCGCGGGGCGACGACCTTGATCTGGCTGATCCATGGGGATGCGGCGCGGTTGCCGATCGTGTCCATCATGTAAGCGGCCTTCAGGCACAATAGCCGCGCCATCTCAATCTCCATCCGGCATTCGGCGATGATGTCGTAATTGGCACCAAGCTGGTAGAGCGGTTTGCCGAAGGCAGTCCGCGACAAGGACCGTTTACACATCAGCTCAAGCGCACGTTCCGCCGTGCCGATGGAGCGCATGCAGTGATGGATGCGGCCCGGCCCGAGACGACCTTGCGCGACCATGAAACCATCGCCTTCGTTCTGGATCAGATGGTCGAGCGGGATACGCACATCCGTGTAGCGCACATGCATATGACCGTGCGGCGCATCATCCGCCCCGAAGATCTGCATCGGGCGCAGGATTTCGATCCCCGGCGTTTCAGCAGGCACGAGGAACATCGAATGGCGCTTGTGCTTGTTCTCGTTATCCGGGTCGGTGCAGACCATGGTGATATAGACCTTGCAGCGCGGATCGCCCGCACCCGATGCCCACCATTTCTCGCCGTTCAGCACCCATTCGTCGCCATCCTTCACCGCCGAGAGCGCGATGTTCGTGGCATCGGAGGACGCCACATCAGGCTCCGTCATCATGTAGCAGGACCGGATCTCGCCATTCAGCAGCGGCTTCAGCCATTTGTCCTTCATCCACTGCTGGCCGTAGCGCTCGATCACTTCCATGTTGCCGGTGTCAGGCGCGGCGCAGTTGAAGGTCTCCGCCCCCATTTTCGACTTGCCCATGATCTCCGCCAGATGGGCGTATTCGACGGTGTTCAGACCGTATCCAGCGTCGGAATCGGTCAGCCAGAAATTCCAGAGGCCGCGTTTCTTGGCCTCGGTCTTCAGCTCATCCCAGATTTCAAGCTGGCGGTCGGTATAGGCAAATCGCCCACCCGCTGCCTTGCCGATCTCGTTCTCATATTCCTCTTCGACGGGATAGACCCGCTCTTCCAGCATCTTCTCGACCGCTTCGATGAGCGGCTTGACCTTGTCACTGACACCTAGAAACATCGGGTTCTCCTCAGAACAAATCTTTGACGGTTTCGACGTGGACACCCCCGTCGACGGGAATAATGGCGCCGGTGACATAGGCACCGGCCTTTGAGCCCAGGAACACCAGCAGCCCGCCAATGTCGTCAGGCACGCCGACGCGACCGAGCGGGTTCTGCTTGGCGATCCGGTCCTGCCTGTCCTGGTCCTTCAGCGCAAAGGCGGTCATCTGCGACGGAAACGGGCCGGGCGCGATGGCATTGACCGTGATCCGGCTGGAGGCGAGTTCGGTGGCCAGAATCCGTGTCAGGTGGTGCACCGCGCCCTTCGAGGCTGAATAAGAATAGGCACCCGCCCCGATCGGTGCCGTCCCCATGACGGAGCCCACGTTGATGACCCGCGCCGGATCCTCGACCGATGCACCGGCCGCCAGCATCGGCGTCAGGCGCTGGGTCATCGCAAAAAGGCCCGCGACATTGACCGACATGACCTTGTCCCATGCCTTGAACGGAAATTCGGGATAGGGCGCGCCCCAGGTGGTGCCAGCATTGTTCATCAGGATGTGCAGCTTGTCGGTGCGCGCGGCGACTTCCATCGCCATTGCTTCGACGCCCGCTTCCGATCCGACATCGCCGGCGAAGGCGTCGACCGTGCCGGGCAGGCCGAGAGCGTTGATCTCCGCCGCTGTCGCCTCGCAGGCTTCGCCCTTGCGCGATGCGATCAACACCCGCGCGCCGGCGCTGGCAAGGCCCGTTGCCGCCATACGCCCGATACCTGTGGCACCGCCGGTCACCAGCGCGACCTTGCCGTCCAACCCGAAAAGATCGCTGAGTGCGGTCATGGGGTCCTCCTGATTTTTTTCTTGTTGGCGAAAGACTAGCCGCCCGCGCGAGCCGCGCAAGCCCTTCCGCGCGCGGCATCTTTGCTGACCGAACGTAAAGCTGGCGCGCTGCCGGGTCTGTGCTTACGTTCCACACAACCACAACAGGAGGATCCCCATGCCCACCAATACTGAAATCCTGCTCGCCTCACGCCCCGTTGGCGCGCCCGTGGATGCGAATTTCGAAAATCGCGATGCCCCGATGCCGGAGGCAGGCGATGGCGAGGTCCTGTTGCGCCTCGTCTATCTGTCCGTCGACCCTTATCTGCGCGGGCGCATGAACGATGTGAAATCCTACATTCCACCTTTTGAGATCGGCAAACCGCTGGAAAGCGGTGCGGTCGCGCAGGTCGTCTCCTCCAACAATCCTCAATTCACGGCAGGGGATTATGTGGCAGGTGGCATGAAATGGGCAGAGCATCAGACCCATAGCGGGCAAGGCCTGACCAAGCTGGACCCGGCCAATGGTCCGCTTTCCTACGCGCTGGGCGTTCTGGGCATGCCCGGGATGACCGCCTGGGCCGGATTGATGATCCATGGCCGTCCGGTGGAAGGAGAGACCATTGTCGTCTCCGCCGCTACAGGCGCGGTCGGCTCGCTGGTGTGCCAGCTTGCCAAACAGAAGGGCCTGCGCGTCATCGGTGTCGCAGGGGGCGCAGAAAAATGCGCCTATGCGGTCAATGAGCTGGGCTGCGATGCCTGCCTCGACCACCATGATCCAGACCTGAAGGCGAAGATGAAAGAGGCCTGCCCCAAAGGCGTCGACATCTATTTCGAGAATGTTGGCGGCGTGACGCTGGAGGCAACCTTTCCGCTGATGAACCCGTTCTCGCGCATCCCCGTTTGCGGCATGATCAGCGGCTATAACGCGACCGGACCCTATGAGGGGGCGGACCGGTTCGGACCGATCTGGCGCTCCATCCTGACCAACCGGATCTCGGTGCGCGGCTTTATCGTCACCGACCATTGGGACCGGTATCCTGAGTTTCTGGCAGAGGTGGCCCCGATGCTCGCCTCCGGTCAGGTCAAGGCGAAGGAAAGCGTGACCGAAGGACTGGCGAACGCGCCGAAGGCGTTCATGGGCCTCCTGTCCGGTGCGAATTTCGGAAAGGCCGTCGTGCGGGTCGGCCCGGATCAGGCATAACGATCGGACATCGAGGAGGTCGACACAGGTGAGCGACGCGGATGATCTCGAAGCTGCCCGAAGGTGGTTCGCTGAAGATGTCCGCGAAGCCGCGCCTGTCGTCAATAACGAAGCAATCATCGACGCATTCGCCACGGTCCGGCGGGAAGATTACCTCGGTCCCGGGCCGTGGCTGATACATTCCCGCCTCTCGGTTGGCGATGTGCATCGGAGCCGGTCGGACAATGCGCGCCACCTTTGTCATGACGTTTTGGTCTCGCTTGTCGAAAGCGCCGGTATCAACAATGGGCTTCCGTCGCTTTGGGCCCGCATCTTCGATAATCTGAACATCAGGCCGGGCGACAGCGTCTTCCAGATCGGCACAGGTGTCGGATACTACACCGCGATCCTGGCGGAGCTTGTCGGCCCGACGGGCCGCGTCGTCACCTATGAGATCGAGGACAACCTAGCGGAGATGGCGGCGCGCAACCTGGCGCATTATGAAAATGTGCGCGTCGTCTGCGGTGATGCGACGGAGGCTGGCGCGGTTAGGTCCCACAGCGCGCTGGTCGCTTGTGCCGGGGTGACGCACATACCGCCCCGCTGGTTGGAGCAGGTGGGCCATGGCGGCCAGATCGTTGTGCCTTTCACTGGCACCAAGAACTGGGGGTTTCTGCTACACCTGACCAAGGAAGGCGATGCGTTTCCTGTCAGGTCGCTTGGGCCCTGCGGTTTCTATCCCTGCGCGGGCGCGCGTAGACAGTCGGAGGCGGAGGCCATCAGCAACGCCCTGAATGCCTCGCCCGACGCGCCGTCGCAGATCGCGACTTATCATCCGAAGCCGCGATCAAGAGCGCCAGAGCGAATATGGGTCGAAGGTGAGGATTACTGGATCGCGCAGCGCTAACGCGCCTTCGGGAAACCTGTAGATCAGATGAGGAGCGTGGCGACACGCTCCACCGCCAGCACATATCCCTGCACCCCGCAGCCCGCGATGACACCATCCGCGCGGTACGAGACATAGGAGTGATGGCGAAACGCCTCTCGCTTGTGGATGTTGGAGATGTGAACCTCCATCACGGGACCGTCGAATGTGTTCAGTGCGTCTAGGATTGCGACGGATGTGTGCGAGAACGCCGCCGGGTTGATGACGATTGCGGCAGCGTTCTGCCGCGCTTCGTGAATCCAGTCGATGATCTGATGTTCTGCGTTCGACTGGTCGAGCCTCAGGGACAGCCCATGTGCCGCCGCCGCCGCCCTGCAGGCCGTCTCGACATCGGCGAGTGTCTCGTTGCCGTAAATCTCCGGCTGACGCTGCCCGAGCAGGTTCAGGTTCGGCCCGTTCAGGATATGGATCAGGCGGCTCATGCTGGTCTCCCCTCGTCAGAGACGCTTTCATAGCATGTGGATCGGTGGGCGGAACCCTTCGCGTGGCCCCAACGGCACGGCTCGTGGATCAGTCCGCGCGCCAGACCCGCGCGCCGCCCGCCTGCATCTCGCCATCCGCGCGGTCGAACCGCAGATGCGCCAATCCCTGACCATCAACGACCGTGAACAGCGTGCCTGCCGGTTTTCCATCCCGCTCTATCGCCGTGCCTGGCTCCGCATCGCCTTCGACGCGCACGCGCACCAGCCCTTTTTTCAGCGCGGTCTTGTGCTTCATGCGGGCCGTTACCTCCTGCCCCACATAACAACCCTTGCGAAAGTCGACACCGCTGAGCCGTTCGAACCCGGCTTCGAGGATGTAAGTGTCATTTTCCACCAGCTCGACACCGGTTGCGGGCACACCCGCCGCAATGCGCTTGCGGTCGTAGTCGCGCGGATCAGCGGCCTTGTATCCGTCCAGCGGCGCATAGGCCCGCCAACCAAGGGTTTCATCACGCGGATCCCGCCGTGCACTAACCGGTGCCGTATCCGTGTCCCAGATCAGCGTGATGGGGCGATCTGTCGCCTCGATATTCATGTCCCGGCGCAGGCGGTACATCATCAGGCGCTGGGCAAAGGCCGGTGCCCTGTCGGCAGCGATATCGACCATCAGGTCATCGCCCTCCAGCCCCATGAAGAAGTCGAACAGATACTTGCCCTGCGGTGTCAGCAGCGCGCCATAAACGAGAGTGTCCTCGGCAAGCTGATTGAGGTTACATGTGACAAGGTCCTGCAATAGCGGACGCGCATCCGCGCCGCTGATCGACAGGACCACACGGCGATCATCAACAAATCCTCGCATCACGCTCAGCGCCCTTCCATGAAATTGTCGAAGCTTTCGAGAACCGTCTGCCACCAGACAAAGGTCATCCGGATATTGTCTTCGGTGATGCCGCCCTCGACAATCGTGTTCAACTGCAGGCCGAGATCGCCATCCTCGTCGCGCCACATCGCGCCGTAATGGTGATTGGCGTTCCATTCGTTGATGGTCTCGCTGTCATCGGGATAGCCGGTGAAGTAGGAACGGTATTCGAAGCCGAGGCATGACGAAGTCGGCGTCGCGGGTGCGCCAAACTCTCCGCCGTCGCATTCGTAGAAATAGACGGAGTAATCCTTGCCCGTCACACGCCCCTCCAGCGTCGTGTCGCCGCCGGTTTCATCCAGTTCGATCGAGCCGCGTTCCGCATCCAGAATGCGCAGCATTTCGGTGGGTGAGATACTGGTAAAATAGAGCCTGTCGGATGGCTGGCTGCTCTCTGATGTTTCGGTTTGCGCCGACAGGGCAGAGGCCAGGAGGATGGGGATAATCGCCGCCAGGGAAAGCGTGGCGGTAGGGCGCACAAACATGCAGGCATCCTTCGGTGCGAATCGAAAAGAAAGAGCTGAAGACATAGCAGAGAGATGATGCGCCGCGCAGAATTTCCAACAAACCGCTTGCCCAGACGGGGCCGGTTAATGGAAAGTTTTTGTGATCAGTTCAGGAGCACGCCATGTCGTCATCATCCGCCGTCGCCCAGCATCCCGCAACACATAATGACCCGCATTGGGATCTCAGGGTCGATCTGGCGGCTGCGTTCCGGTGGACGGTGCGCATGAATTGGCATGAAGCCGTCGCCAACCACTATTCCGCGGTCGTGAATGATGATGGCACGCAGTTTCTGATGAACCGCGATCAGATCCATTTCAGCCGGGTCACCGCGTCGAACCTCCTGATGCTCGACGCCAATAATCCTGACGTCATGAACGGCCCCGATGCGCCCGATCCAACCGCATGGGGGCTTCATGGTGCGATCCACCGGCATGTACCCCATGCCCGCGTCGCGCTGCATGTCCATTCCAAATACGCGACCGTGCTGGCCAGCCTCGCCGACAGTTCTATGCCCGCCATCGATCAGAACACGGCGATGTTCCATGATCGCGTGGTCATCGACAATGACTATGGTGGCCTCGCGTTCGAGGAAGAGGGGGAGCGCTGCGCCGCGCTCTTCGATGATCCGCGCCGGAAGGTCATGGTGATGGGCAATCACGGGGTTCTAGTCATCGGCGATACGGTCGCCGATGCGTTCAATCGGCTCTATTATTTTGAGCGATCCGCCGAGACGCTGATCACCGCCTACATGACTCAGCGTCCGCTTCGTTACATACCCGATGAGGTCGCAGCAAAGGTTGCCGACGAGGTGGAGAGTTATCCCGGACAGGCGGATCGGCATCTGGCGGAGATCAAACTGCTGCTGGACCGCGACGAACCTGATTACGCAACATGAGCGAGCCGGAGATCAGCGGACCGCGCCCAGGTGACCTTGGCTGGCTGATTGGCCTTCACGGACGCTGGTATGCCGACAATGTCGGCTTCGACGGACTGCAGTTTGAAAGGACTGTCGCCAGTATCGCCATTGATGTCGCCGCGCGGCTGTCCTCGCCGCAGGTCAATATGCTGGTCGCCCGTGACGACGGCGGCCCGCTGGCCACGATTTCGGCGGATGGGGAGGATAAGGACGACGCCGGGCGCGGCCATATCCGCATTTTCATCGCCGAGCCGCGCGCCAAGGGACGGGGGCTTGGCCAAAGGCTTGTCGCTGCCGCGCTGGCCAGTCTGCGGGATGGCGGATTGCCGGGCGCTTATCTCGACACGTTTGCCGGCTTGGATGCCGCACGGGCAATCTACCTGAAGGCAGGTTTTCGTCTTTGCGCCGAGGATGAAGGCACGACCTGGGGGTCGGCCCAGCGAGAGCAGCGCTATGAGCTCGATTTCTGAGGCCGAAAGACCAGCCAGCCGGTCATCGCCGCCCATGCAAGTGCCAGCGTCGCCCAGGTTAGCGCGTATTCAAGATGATTATTGGTGACATTCACCGCCTCGATCGGCTGGGGGATAGGCCAGTCATCTACGGCAGTCGATGTCTCTGCAACAATCAACACCTCTTCCGTCCCGAACAGGTCGGCCATCACGGCCAGATTGCGGTTAGTCCAGACATTGTCTCTGCTGCCAAAGGGTTGCCCGTCCCCCCGCTCATCGGGCCAGCGGAGGGCACCGATGATCTCCATCTCACCCTTCGGCACCGGGGTCGGGCGGGCGGCGGCACCACCTTCATTTTTCTGCGCCACGGGCACAAAGCCGCGCGTGACCATGACCCGGCGGCCATCTGTCATGTCGAAGGGCTGGATGATCCGGTAGCCCGGCCCGTGGGGGCGCATGGAGGTCAGAAGAGGCGCATCGGCAAAACCGTGGCTGCCCCGCTCACCTGTGAACTGGCCAGCGATGCGCACGCGGGAGAATTCCTGAGTTTTAGGATCGAAGGTGGTCGGCAGGGCGATGGGATCGGCGGCAAGCCGCGCCTCCAATGTCGCGATGATCCCTTCTTTCCATGACAGGCGCTGAAACTGCCAGACGCTGAGCCCGATCAGAATGATCACGCCCAGCACGCCCGTGGCGATCAGGCCGATGCGACCGGTCATGCAAGTGCCTCCAACGTCATGAACCTTGGACAAAAGATAAGGGCGGCTCGCGCCGCCCCATCAAGACCTCTGGTCTGGGTGCGGTTACGCGCCCCAGATATAAACGGCAAGGAACAGGAACAGCCACACCACATCGACGAAGTGCCAGTACCAGACAGCAGCTTCGAAGCCGATATGCTTTTCGGGGCTGAAATGACCCTTTAATGCCCTTAGGTAACAGACCCCGAGGAAGAGTGTTCCGACGATCACGTGGAACCCGTGGAACCCAGTCGCCATGTAGAAATTCGCGCCATAAATATTGCCGCCAAAGCTGAACGCCGCGTGGCTGTATTCGTAGGCTTGCGTGATGGTGAACAAAACACCCAGCAGCACTGCGATCAGGAGGCCCCATTTCAGCCCGTCACGATCACCTTCCTGCACAGCATGGTGGGCCCATGTGGCCGCGCAGCCGGAGCACAGGAGGATCAGCGTGTTCAGAAGCGGCAGATGCCAGGGATCGAAGGTTTCGATCCCGACCGGCGGCCACACACCATCCGCTCCATAGGCGGTTGCGGTTGTCTTGGTCGCCACATCCGCCATCGGATAGATCGCGTGCTTGAAGAAAGACCAGAACCAGGCGGAAAAGAACATCACCTCCGAGGCGATGAACATGATCATGCCGTAGCGCAGACCAATGGATACGACGGGCGTATGATCACCAGCATGGCTTTCGGCGACAACCTCGGCCCACCAGCCATACATGACGTAGAGAACGCCAAGGAGGCCGACAACGGCGACCCAGGGTGTGATGTCATGAAACAGCAGCACGGTGCCGAACAGCATGACAAATGCTGCAAGTGCGCCGAGGAACGGCCAGATGCTCGGCTCAATGATGTGGTAATCGTGGTTCTTCTCGTGGGCCATTGGATCCCCCTTGGCTTCTATCGCCTAATTCACCCGGCAGGGCCTGCGTCGTCAACACCATCCGTCGGGGTCTCGCCCACATTCGCGGCGGTCTCGTCCGGTTCGGGCAAATCGGTCTCGTGGAACGTGTAGGACAACGTGATCGTGTGGATCAGGCTGGCCTCGTCATCGTCCATAATCTCGGGATCGACAAAGAACGTTACCGGCATCTGCACGGTCTGGCCGGGGGCCAGCACCTGTTCGGTAAAGCAGAAGCATTCTATCTTCGAAAAATAGCCGCCTGCCGAGAAAGGCGCGACGTTAAAGCTGGCAGTACCTGCGATCGGTCGGTCTGTCGGATTGTGGGCTTCGTAAAAGGCGAGACCCGTTTCCCCGATCCTGATCTTCATCTCAGTCTGAACGGGTCTGAAATCCCAGGCCATATCCCGGTCCTTGGACGCATCAAAGCGGACGGTAACCACTTTGTCGAGTATCTGATCCGGTGCGGCCTCAGCCACCGACGTGGTGCCGCCATAACCGGTCACGCGGCAGAAAAGATCGTAAAGCGGGACTGCCGCGAAAGACATGCCGAGCATGAAGAACCCGAGCCCGGCAAGGCCCACCATCGTCCGTCGATTGAGGCGATCTGCGTTCATTCGCTTTCGCTCCAGCTCATTTCAGGCTTGATGACATTGTCACCGAGTTTGGCGATCGTAACACCGAAGAGAAGCGCGACAAAGCCGATCAGTAGCGCACCAAGGGCCATGTTACGGCCCCGGCGGCGTCTGTGCAGGTCATGTTCCTCGCGGCCGATCATCAGAGCAGGACCGGAAGCGGGACGGACAGGCCAAAAGCGCTCAGCGCAGCCTCCAGCGCAAGTGCGCCAAAAATCAGGAAAAGATATAGGATGGAGAACTTGAAGAGGCGTTTCTCAACCTTGTGACCATCCGCCGTCGCAGCCTCTTCGCTGCGGAAACCGACAACAAGCGCCAGCCGCAGAAATTCCGCTGACAGAACACCAGCAATGATCAGATACACGACCCCGCCGATGGATGTGAAGGCAGGCGCAACTGCCACCGCGAAGAGCGCAATCGAGTACCAGAAGATCTGGCGACGCGTGGCCTGAGCCCCGGCAACCACCGGCATCATCGGCACCACGGCACGTTCATAATCGCCATTTCTGTAAAGCGCGAGCGCCCAGAAATGCGGCGGCGTCCAGAGGAAGATGATCGCGAACATCAGCACGCTTTCGACCGACACGCTGCCCGTTGCGATGGCCCAGCCGATCATTGGCGGAAAGGCACCCGCTGCACCGCCGATCACGATGTTCTGCGGCGTGGAGCGTTTCAGCCACATCGTGTAGATGACCGCATAGAAGAAGATGGTGAAGGCCAGAATGCCTGCCGAGAACCAGTTGGCGAAAAGGCCGAGCATCGGCACCGACAGGATCGAAAGCGCCAGGCCGACCGAGAGCGCCTCGCCTCCGGTGACGCGCCCTGACGGCACGGGCCGGTTGCGGGTCCGCGCCATCTTGATGTCGATATCGGCATCCCACCACATATTCAGGGCACCGGACGCACCCGCACCCACCGCAACGCAGAGGATGGCGGCAAAGCCGATCAGCGGGTGCACGGATACCGGTGCCACCAGAAGGCCGACCAGAGCGGTGAAGATCACGAGCGACATGACGCGCGGCTTCAGCAGTGCAAAATAATCGCCGAATTCCGCATCATGCGGCGCGGCACTAGCCGCCGAGCGGTCCATATCAAAGGTGTTTGCCATCAGTCCCCCAATCGCGAGCCGATAGGCCGATTACTCGGCAGCGGCCAATTGGACGTCCGACTTTGGCGGAAGTCCCTGGGCGGAACGGGTGGTTTCAACCCACGCGGCGTAGTCTGCCTCGCTGACAACCCGGACGGTGATCGGCATGTAGGAATGATCCTTGCCGCACAGTTCAGAACACTGGCCGAAATAGGTGCCGACCTGTTCGGCGTTGAACCATAGCTCGTTGATCCGGCCCGGGATCGCATCGACCTTTACACCGAATGCCGGGATGGTCCACGCATGGATGACATCTGACCCGGTCACGAGCATGTGCACGTTGGAATTTACCGGGACGACGACCGATGTGTCGGTGGCAAGGAGGTGCTCATCCTCGGCGAAGCCGTATTCCTCCAGCTCATCCTTCGCGAGCATGTAGGCCTCGAACTCCAACTCCTCGTCGGGATACTCGTAGCTCCAGTACCACTGGTTGCCTGTCGCCTTGATCGTGACGTCCGCTTCGGGGACATCCAGTTGTTTGAACAGGATCGGCAGCGACAGCGCGCCAATGACGACCAGAATGACGATGGGAACGCCGGTCCACGCCACCTCAAGGGCCGCATTGTGGGTGAAGCGCGCCGGGGTCGGGTTCTTCTTCTCGCCGAACTTGAAGATCACGATGAACAAAAGGACGGTTACAAAGACAACGATCGCGAGGCTGATCCAGTGCAGGATCGTGTCGAACCAGACGATATCGCGCATCAGTTCAGTCACCGCCGGCTGGAAACCTGTTCCGTCCGGGACCGGTTTGCCGATGCTTTCCTGCGCGGACGTGGCAATGCCGGAGAGAGCGGCCATTGTCCCCGCGAGCAACGATGTCATTGTGGTTCTGAGCATTGGGATATCCCCCGGATATATTTTCATGCAGTCATGCGCTCGCCTTCTCTGCAATTGCGCTTATCTGCTTTGTCACGTTTAAGACCATAGCAGAGATCGGAGAGCAAGCTGGGCGATTGCGTCATTCAGCCGCTAAACCGCATAAATGTCTACAAAACGGAGGGATTTGAATGACTACGGAAGACGGCCCTTTCCGCCCCTTCGAAACTGATCTCGACAGGCAGGAGGCGCTTTCCATTCTGCGCGACGCGACCAGCGCTGCAGATGATGGTGAGCTTTTTCTCGAACGCCGCCGCGCTGAATCGCTGGTTTTCGACGATGGCCGCCTGCGCGGTGCCAGCTATGACAGCGCCAAGGGCTTTGGCCTGCGCGCCGTGGCGGGCCCGGTTGCAGGCTATGCCCATTCGACCGAATTGACCGAAGCTGCACTGCGCCGCGCGGCGGAGACAACCAAGCTGGCCGCGGCGGAAGGCGCAGGCACGCTGGCCCAGCCACCGCAGCAGACGAATCGCCGCCTCTATGTGCAGGACAGCCCACTTTCGGGCATGGCATTCGGTGCCAAGGTCGACCTGCTGCGCGAGATCGACGATTATCTGCGCGCGCGCGATGAACGCGTCGTGCAGGTATCGGTCGCCCTCAGCGGACATCTGCAGGAGGTCGAGATCCTGCGCCCCGAAGGCGGATCGCTGGCAGAAGCACGCCCGATGGCACGACTGAACATCTCCTGCATTGTTGAACAGGATGGTCGGCGCGAAACCGGATCTTCCGGCGGCGGCGGTCGGATCTCCTACGATGTTCTGATCGCGCCCGATGCCTGGAAGGCGCAGGCGGAAGAGGCCCTTCGCGTCGCGCTGGTCAATCTGGTGGCGGAGGACGCGCCCGCAGGCGTGATGGAGGTTGCGCTCGGCTGTGGCTGGCCCGGTATTTTATTGCATGAGGCGGTCGGACACGGGCTAGAGGGTGACTTCAACCGCAAGAAAACGTCTGCTTTCGCAGGCCTCCTGGGCAAAAGGGTCGCTGCGCCCGGCGTCACCATCGTCGATGATGGTACGATCCCGGATCGGCGCGGCTCCCTCTCCTTCGACGATGAAGGCACACCGACAGGCCGGACGACCTTGATTGAGGACGGTATCCTCGTCGGCTACATGCAGGACCGTCAGAACGCGCGGCTGATGGGCATGGCCCCCACGGGAAATGGACGGCGGCAAAGTTTTGCTCATATCCCAATGCCGCGTATGACAAATACCGTGATGATGGGCGGTGATGCGGATCCAGGCGATGTCGTGGCCGCCGTGAAAGATGGCATCTACGCCGTCGGATTTGGTGGCGGGCAGGTCGACATCACCAATGGCAAGTTCGTCTTTTCCTGTACCGAGGCCTATCGCGTGAAAAATGGCAAGGTACTCAACCCGGTGAAGGGAGCCACCCTGATCGGTGACGGCCCGACGTCCATGACCAAGGTCCGCATGATTGGCAACGACATGGCGATGGACCCGGGTATCGGCACCTGCGGCAAGAACGGCCAGGGCGTTCCTGTCGGCGTCGGTCAGCCAACCCTTCTGATCGATGGTCTGACGGTTGGCGGTGCCGCGACCTGATCAACCTGCGGGCGTGCTTAAGCCTTGCATTATATCATCTTAATCATAGGGTTGGACCCGTGACCGAATGCTGTGCTATCTCACTTTCGGGGCTGACTGGTTGAGACCAGATGAACGGGGAAGAGCATGTCGGATTTTTCAGGCATACCGCTGCTTGACGGGCTGCCGGCGGAAACTGCCGCCAAAGCAGCAGAGCGGTGCAGATGGAAGTCGTATGAGGCCCATGAGTTGATCGTCGACTATGGCGACGATTCGGCAGACGTGCTTTTCATCATTTCGGGGCAAGTACGGGTGCTGATGTCCTCGGCCTATGGACGGCACGTGATTCTCAACCATCTCGACAAAGGTGACTTCTTTGGCGAGATGTCCGCTATTGACGGGCGCAGCCGGTCCGCCTCTGTCATCGCGCTCTACAATTCCGAAGTCTGCGTCATGCCGGGTGAGGTATTCATCGAGATCGCCACGACCGTGCCGAAGATCGCGATGCGCACCATGGAAAAATTGACAGAACGTGTGCGGACGATCAACGAGAGGCTTGCGGAGCAGGCCTTCCTGACAGCGCGCCAACGCCTCTGCGCCGAATTGCTGCGCCAGTCGCGGCCCCGGTCCGGCCATCCCGATCAGCGAATCGTCTCGCCCCCGCCCATACAGGAAGACCTGGCGAACCTCATTTCCTCGCGCCGCGAGGTTGTCAGCCGGGAACTTTCGGCCCTCGCCAAAGACGGCGTGGTGGAGCGGAGCCGCGGTGGTCTGATCCTGACGGACGTGGATGCGCTCAGCCGACGGGTGGAAGAGGCGATGGGGCCGATCCGGCCCTGACGCCCCTCACCAGCATCTGAAACAGGGAAGAGTCGTCAGGCCAGCGCGGCCTTGACGGCGGCCCCGGCGGCAGAAAAATCCATGCGGCCGGTGTAGTTGGCCTTCAGCTTCGCCATCACCTTGCCCATGTCCTTGATGCTGGATGCCTTCGTTTCCGCAATCGCGCTTTGGACGGCTTCCTGAATGGCATCTTCAGTCAACGGTTTTGGCAGAAACTCGCGGATCACTTTGATCTCAGCGGTTTCCTGCTTGGCGAGTTCCTCGCGCCCGTTCTCCAAATAAATCTTGGCGCTTTCTTCGCGCTGTTTGACCATCTTGGAGAGGATCTCCATCACGGCGGTTTCATCAAGCTCGCCGGCATCATCGGCCCGGCCAGCGATTTCCCGCTCGTTCAGGGCGGCGCAGATCAGCCGCAGCGTGCTGACACGCAACGGTTCCTGATCCTTCATGGCCGCTTTCAGTGCAGAATTGATGCGATCTCGCATGATCACTCCAGTCAAAACGCCCGGCCATACACCCGCCGGGCGCGCAGACCATACATGAGGCTGATTTTGGTCGCAAACCCCTAGCCGCCCTGTAAGATATTGAAATTAATGACATTTACAAACTTTTTGCAGCTGTTGACGGCGCGGGGCTGCTTCTCTAGCTTCCGCCCGATTCAGTGAATGAGAGGGATTCCATGTCCAACGTCGCACCGCCGACCGCTTGCCTCGCTCTGGCTGATGGATCGCTGTTCTGGGGCCGTGGTTTCGGTGCGGAAACGACTGTGGTTGGGGAGCTGTGCTTCAACACCGCCATGACCGGCTATCAGGAGATCATGACCGACCCTTCCTACGCGGGTCAGATCGTCACTTTCACCTTTCCGCATATCGGCAATACCGGCACCAACCCGGAAGACGACGAAACCCTGGACCCTGTCGCACTGGGCATGGTGGTGCGGATGGATCCGACCGTTCCGTCCAACTGGCGCGCGATCGACGATCTCTCAAGATGGCTGGCAGCCAAGGGACGGGTTGCAATCGGCGGCATAGACACGCGCCGGCTGACCCGCGCGATCCGGCACAAGGGCATGCCCCATGCCGCGATCTGCTACGCTGCGGTTGGCCAGATCGACACCGACGCGCTGATCGCCGCCGCCAAAGGCTTTGCCGGGCTTGAAGGGGCGGACCTGGCCAAGGAAGTGTCCTGCACCCGGACCTATCAGTGGGACCAGACGAGATGGTCCTGGCCGTCAGGGTATGACCGGCAGACAGCACCGGCCAAGAAGGTGGTCGCGGTCGATTTCGGTGCCAAGAAGAATATCCTGCGCTGCCTCACTTCGGCAGGGGCCGATGTGGTTGTCGTGCCCGCGACGACAACGGCTGAAGAAATCCTTCAGCACGATCCCGACGGCGTCTTCCTGTCCAACGGTCCCGGTGATCCTGCGGCGACGGGTGAGTATGCAGTGCCAATGATCAAGGGCATCCTAGACGCGGACATACCTGTGTTCGGTATCTGCCTCGGTCATCAGATGCTGGCGCTGGCGCTTGGCGGCGAGACGATCAAGATGAACCATGGCCATCACGGCGCGAACCATCCCGTCAAGGAGATTGAAACCGGCAAGGTGGAGATCACATCGATGAATCACGGGTTCGCAGTTGACGCGCAATCCCTTCCGGACACCGTGGAGGAGACGCATGTCTCGCTCTTCGATGGCTCCAATTGCGGGATTCGTCTGAAGGGGCACCCGGTCTTTTCGGTGCAGCATCACCCGGAGGCGAGCCCCGGCCCCCAGGACAGTTTCTACCTGTTCGAGCGCTTCGTCGCCTCACTGGCCTGACCAATCCGAAAGTCTGAATAGGTCGTTAAGCTTAACGGTCCCTTAAGGATTCGCACGGAATGTCCTTCTACTGCGCTGTGTGTGGCGTGGCCGGAGGGGGTGCATGGCACCATATGATCAACAAAAGCGGGCTCTGCCCGCTGCGGCACGTGGTGGGTCGGTCCGGCCTGCGCGGATCGGTGACATCCTTTTGCGCGACGGGTCTGTCGATGCCGACCAACTGGCGCGATCGCTGGCCCTGCAGGCGCGGTCCCGCGCGCGGATCGGCGAGATCCTGGTGGCGACAGGGGCAACTGGCCGCGAAACCGTCGCGGCGGCAGCGGCGGAACAGTTGGGCCTCGCCTTTGCCGACCTCGCCGCAGACCCACCCGATGAACGCCTGTGGAAGACGACAAGCCTCGAAGAGTGTCTGGAGACACGCCGGATCCCCTGGCGATCGACACAATCAGGTGTCGTCTATGCCAGTGCTGAGTATGCCAGTGCTGAGGCGAACGGGCGCGGGCCGCGATGTCGCGATGTGCCGCTCCGTACAAATACACCACAGGTCGCACTGGCCGAACAGCGGGCCATCCAGAACCAACTGGTCGGCGCATTCGGTCCCGCTTTGGCAAGGCGCGCCGCCAAACGCAGACCGGATGAGACCAGCCACCGAATCGGAGCGACTGCCTGGCAGCGCCTCCTGTTCGTCGGGTTGATCGTTGCTGCGGTTGGGGGGGCACTGATGGCTCCCGTATCGGCGGCAATCTGGTTTCTGACCTGCGCCGCCGGGATAATCGGCTTGAATGGCGCGATGTGGGCCATGGCCTTCCTGATGAGAAGCCTGCCTGCGAGGAAGGAGCGAAGGATCGATGCTTCGCGGCTCGCCGACTTTCGTCGTTTGCCGACGGTCAGTATTCTGGTCCCGCTTTATTGCGAACCGGAAACCGCGCCGCTGATCCTGCACTCCCTCGCGCAGCTCGACTACCCGGCTGAGCTGCTGGACATCAAGCTGATCCTCGAAGCTGACGATGAGGAGACGCTGGCCGCCTTTCAGGCGCTGAACCGGCCCGCCTATGTCGATATCCTGATCGCACCTCAGGGGTCACCGCAGACCAAACCACGGGCGCTGAATTTCGCCTTGGAGTTTGCGAAGGGAGAGATCATCGGCATCTATGATGCGGAGGATCGCCCGGCGCCGGACCAGGTCCGAAAGATCGTCGCGCAATTTGCCGACGCGCCCCCCGATGTTGCCTGTATCCAGGCACGTCTCGGCTATTACAACTCAACCGAGAACTGGCTCACCCGATGTTTCGAGATTGAATACGCGAGCTGGTTCGACGTCATGCTGCCCGGTCTGTCCCGGCTTGGCCTGCCATTGCCGCTGGGCGGGACGTCGCTGTTCATCAGGCGCGGCGCGCTCGACGTGGTTAGCGGCTGGGACAGCTATAACGTGACGGAGGATGCGGATCTCGGCATGACGCTGGCTCGTGCCGGCTTGCGCACCATCCTGTCGTCATCGCTGACGGAGGAGGAGGCGAACAGCCGCGTTGGAAGCTGGATCAGGCAAAGGTCACGCTGGTTGAAGGGTTATCTGGCGACCTGGGTGACCCATATGCGCAATCCTCTCCGCCTCTGGCAGGATCTCGGCACGGTCGGGTTTCTGGGATTCAATGTGGTGCTTTTGTCCGCCGTCGCCGGCTATCTGCTGTTGCCGGCGCTCTGGGCGGTCTCGCTGGGCGTCATGATCTCGGGCGCACCGGCGCATGATTCAATGGCCGAGGGCCTCTGGATGGTCCGGACGACGGGCTACCTTACTCTCGCGACCTTGGTGGTGGTGGCGGCTGCCGGCCTTGCCCATCGTGGGCGCAAGCGGCTCTGGCCCTTTATCGCGACATTGCCGCTCTACTGGGTATTGGGGGCAATCGCCGTCTATCTGGCGGTGTGGGAGCTGATCGTCGCACCCGTGCGCTGGCACAAGACGCAGCATGGCGTCGGCGTGATCGCGCAGCAAATCAGAAGAGATGCGTTGGAGGCCCATCGAACGCAAAAATGCGACGTTCCGGGGTGTGGGGCATTACCCGGAACGTCGCGTCGGGCGATCTGTGATCGCTCGGTCAGGACTGATTGGACTTGCTGTGGGACAAGTCCTTTCCGAGCCGGGAAGATTGTGGAGGGTACTCGGCTCGTCGTCGCTGTTCGTACGATCAACCTACACGCTAGCTGCGGCTTGAAAAGACAGCCTTCGCGCGCGCCATTGATTATTCGCGGCTAACCATTTTCGCGCGTTTTCAAATCAATGGCATTCATAATAATTCCCGCTTCTCATGGCGCATGAATGGTGTTGGCCGAAATAGGGCATCATCGTGGCTATTGTGGCGATTTCGTATCGTTGATTTTGTTCAGTTTTTGGTCAAATTAGGCAAGAATAAGGCAGACCGGGCTTCCGCCTCCGCCACATTCCATGCAATCGCACGGCTCGCATTGATATTTACATGCTGCGCGAAAAACCGGTTGCGCCCCATTGGTTGATGGTATTTCAGCAGCGCATGGTCGTCGTCTTCGTGTTCCAGGAGAATCTGCCTCCGCTGATTCTCCGTCAAGAACGCACTGGAATTGTCTTCCATTTGTTTTGCCAGCTGTGGCAGCTGTGTCACATCGACGTCATGCCCCTCGGCATTCGCGTGCCGAACAATGTCGATCGCAGCAGCGGGCAGGCCGGGATTCTGATGCGTGTCGACATGAGGCAACTTTCTCAAGGCGCCAGGCAGACCTGCCAGGGCGATAAACCGGTGAACGGGCCCCACGATGTCGGATTTCTCGAACGGCGCGACCCGCAAAGCGGACTGTCCAAAGGTATCTGCCCACCAGCTCATGATCGTCGCGAAGCGCATATGAGCCTTGGTCGCGGGAAGGTCGAGAAAATCGGCGAAACTGCGACTTTCCCGCACTTCCCGACTTAGGACCATCTGTTTGTAGAAACTCTCCGCCCAGAAATCATGGCGGCGGAGAAAGGCGACGATGGTCACATCGAACCTGTCAGCGAGGGGGGCGAGCGCGCGGGAAAAGACCGGACGCTCCCCCGAAAGCCCTTCTGCACTGATGATGGCCGTCTGGCAGCGCGATGCGGATATCTGATCTGCCAGCGCCATGACCTGTCCCTCGGCAGACCCAAGCCCGCGATGAGGCGCGCCATGATCGGCCTCATTGCTGATAGCTGTAAAAAGCGCGCTATGCTTGGGTTGGCGGCGGCCGAGTTCATCGTGAGATGCAGGATAGAGGAGCCCAAACGCGCGCAGCAGCAACCGGTTGCGCGAGAGGAACCGCTGGATCGAGCTGCTCCCCGTCTTGTGCATGCCGATATGGATGATCAGACGTTGCTTCATGGCCTCTGGCTCGCCCGGAAAACTTCCAATTGCTGCACTGCAGCAACTCTGCTAGTTACGATTTACCACAATAATGAACAAATGGTGCGAAAATGGCCAAGGTTCTCACATTCGCGCAGCAAAAGGGTGGCTCCGGCAAAACCACATTGCTTACGCAACTGGCGGTTGCCTTCAGCGGGCCGACATGCCGGGTTGGGTTGGTCGATCTGGACCCACAGCGGACCTTGTCTTCGTGGATGGACGAGCGGATCAAACGTCTGGGCGACCCGGATATGGATCTGACGGAATCGAGCGAATGGCGCGTTGGTACCGATATTCAGAAGGCTGCACGCGATGCTGATCTCATCTTCGTCGATTGTCCCGGCGCTGCTGATGTGATGCTGAACCGCGTTTTGCGTGAGACGTCGCTTGTGATCTCGCCCGCGCAACCCTCCGCCCCCGACGTCTGGGCGACCCGCGCCACATTGCGCATGGCGATGAAGGAAGGCGCGGATGCGCGCGTTGTTCTGAACCGCGTGCCCCCGCGTGGCGGCTCCATCGAACAAATGGCCGAGATGCTGGAGAACGAAGGGGCGGACCTGATGGATGAGCGGATCGGCAACCGCGTCGCCTTTGCCACCGCCTTTGCCAAGGGCGGCGGGGTCACGGAACTGGCGAAATCCTCCAAGGCCGCTGATGAAATCCGCGCGTTGATGACGGCAGTCGAGAACATCATTAAGTAAGTGCGCAAAGCCGATGGCTGGGCTATAGGGCGGCCCATGAGCCTCAACCCGCCAAATCTCCGCCCCGATCTTGCGCCGCGCATCGCCAGCAGCGAAGCCCCGCGCCCCGGCCAGCCGCGCATCGGCATGGTTTCGCTCGGCTGCCCGAAAGCGCTGGTTGACAGTGAGCGTATCCTGACCCGGCTGCGCGCCGAGGGCTATGCGCTTTCCCCCGATTATTCCGGGGCCGAGGCGGTGATCGTGAACACCTGTGGGTTCCTCGACAGCGCCAAGGCTGAAAGCCTGGACGCCATTGGCGAGGCACTGGCCGAAAACGGCAAGGTCATCGTTACCGGTTGCCTCGGCGCGGATGAGGCGCTGATCCGCGAGGCGCATCCCAATGTCCTCGCCGTGACCGGCCCGCATCAATATGAGCAGGTGCTGGATGCGGTGCATGGCGCGGTCCCGCCAGCCCCCGATCCGTTCATTGACCTCATCCCAGCAACCGGCGTGCGCCTGACCCCGCGCCATTATGCCTATCTGAAGATCTCCGAAGGCTGCGATCACAAGTGCAAGTTCTGCGTGATCCCCGACATGCGCGGCCGCCTGAAATCCCGCCCCGTTGCCGCTGTTTTACGTGAGGCCGAGAAACTGGCCGAAGCGGGCGTGAAGGAGTTGTTGGTGATAAGTCAGGACACCTCCGCCTATGGCAAGGACATCCGCTACGCGACCTCCGACTGGCGCGGGGAGGCCTGGCGCGCCCATGTTACCGACCTTGCCCGTGGGCTTGGTCAGCTCGGGATCTGGGTCCGCATGCACTATATATATCCCTACCCGCATGTGAATGACCTGATCCCCCTGATGGGGGACGGGGTTCTGCCCTATCTGGACATCCCGTTTCAGCATTCGCACCCGGATGTCTTGAAACGGATGACGCGCCCTGCCGCATCGGCCAAGACGCTGGAGCGGATCGCGGCATGGCGGACGATCCGGCCCGATATCGCCATCCGGTCCACCTTCATCGTCGGCTATCCCGGCGAGACGGAGGCGGAGTTCCAGCACCTCCTCGACTGGTTGCGGGAGGCGCGCCTCGACCGGGTCGGTTGTTTCAAATACGAGAATGTCGCCGGAGCCCGCGCCAATGATCTGCCCGATCACGTCGCCGATGAGGTAAAGCAGGACCGGTGGGACCGGTTCATGGAAGTCGCGCAGGGCATTTCGGCTGAGAAGATGCAGGCACGGGTTGGCACGCGCATGCAGGTGCTGGTGGATGAGGTGGATGGCGAGGGTGCCGTCGCCCGATCCTATCTCGACGCGCCGGAAATCGATGGGCAGGTGTTCATTGACGAGGATTTCGACGGTCTCGCCCCCGGTGACATGGTCGAGGTCGAGATCGAGGAAGCCGCGGAATACGATCTATGGGGGTGCCGGGTCTGATGTTCAGCATCGAGCATGAGTTTGACAGCTCGGTCATCACCCTCGTGGATGAGGGGGAGCGGCCCTTGCGCGACGATATCATCATCATCGCCTTCGATGACTGCATCACCATCGAACAGCATGACCGCCGCACCGACAGGACAAGCAAGGTCACCCTTTCTCTGTCGCAGGTGCGCGATCTGCAGGCGGCGTTGAAACTGCCCGAAGGCACCTACCGCATCGGCAAATCCAGATCGTGACAAGCCGGCGCCCATGGCGCACCTTGCGGCGATACGATCTGGAGGGTTCCGATGAAAATCGCCTGTCTGCACACGCTCGAAGCCAATGCTGCCCTGTTTGATGACGCCTGCCCGGACGGTGTCACGCTGGAGCATCATTTCCGCGAAGACTTGCTGGCCCGCGCCATCGAACGCGGCGAGGCTGATGAAGAGATCATTGCCGAGACGGCCGCCGCACTTGGCTCATTGTCCGCTGATGGCGTCCTTCTGACCTGCACGACCATCGCGCCGGGGGCGGAACGTGCCGGGGCCGTGCGTGTCGATGCGGCACTGGCGGAGGAAGCTGCCGGAACCGCTGGCAAGGGTGGCCTGATCGAGGCGTTCATCACCATCCCCACAACAGCAGATGCTACGCGCGCCATCTTCGCCAGATATGCGGAACCTGCGGGTGCCACCTTGCGCGTCACGCTGATCGAAGACGCGCTTGCAGCTTTTCAGGCACGCGACCTTGATACCTATGCCGCCCTGATCGGCGCAGCGGCGGACCGGTCGGACGCGGATGTGGTCGCGCTGGCGCAAGCATCAATGGCACCGGGGGCGACGCGGGCGCAGAGGCCAGTTCTGACTTCACCCGCCGCTGGCCTGCAGGCTGTGATAAAAGTTGCGGCGGCACGCACCTGATCTGACGCAAGGATGGTGATCGCCGTCCGCTCTGCTAGGGTACGGCAAAAGATGTAACGAATCTCGAGGGAGGGATGATGCGATGAGGGGTACTTCGCTCAGCCTTATTTTAGCAGGTGTTGCCGTTTTGGCGGCCTGCACCGCGGAACCAAAAGCACCGGATCTAAGTACACTATATACTGGTGCTGCTGCCATCGACACGCAGGCGAGACGGCCGGTCATTTCCATCCCCGGCACGCTCGGCTCGCGCCTCGTGGACCGCAGTACAGGCGTTGTCATGTGGGGCGGGCGCAGCGGGCTCAGCGTTGACCCGGTGGAGCCCGCGAATGCGCGCCTGATCGCATTGCCCATCGGCAAGGGCGACGAGTCGCTGCGCGACCTGCGCGACGATGTGCGCCCGGACGGGGTTCTGCGGGTGGCGCGCGCCTCGGTTCTGGGTATTCCGCTGGAGCTTGATATCTATCGCGGTGTCATTTCCACGCTCATCGCGGGCGGTTTCGATTTCCGCGAAACGCGCGAGGAGGAGAAAACCGCGCGCGAGATCAATCTCGACAGTTTTGAGTTTCCTTACGACTGGCGCCGCGACATCGTCGAAGCTGCGCAGGATCTCGACTACTTCATCACGCGCAAGACAGATCAGGTGATGGAAACGCGTCGGCAGGTCTTCGGTGACAGCGCCAAGCAGGTCAAATTCGACCTCGTCGCCCATTCCATGGGTGGTCTCGTTGCGCGCTATTACCTGATGTACGGGGGTGCCGATCTGCCTGCCGACGGATCACTGCCGGAGGTAACCTGGGCCGGGGCGAAGAATGTCGGACGCGCTGTTTTCATCGCGCCGCCCAATTCCGGATCGGTCGTTGCTTTCGAGAACCTGATCAACGGCAAGAATTTCGGCCCTTTCCAGCCGACCTATGAGCCGACGCTGATCGGCACGCATGTATCGACCTATCAGTTGTTCCCGCGTGACCGGCATAAGCGGGTTAAGATCAAGGGTTCTGAGGAATTCGTCAGCCTCTTCGATGTCACCACATGGGATGAAAACGATTGGGGCATTCTGCATCCCGATCAGGACAGTGTTCTGGAAATCCTGATGCCGGAAGAGCCGTCGTCGGAGGCGCGCCGCGCCCGTGCCAAACGCCATCTCGACAAGGTCCTGAGACGGGCCGAGCAGTTCCAGCGCGCTGTCGACCGGCCTGTTGAGGTGCCGCCAGGTCTCGACATGTATCTTGTCGTCGGCGGCGGGTTCGAGACACCGGCATCGGTGGAGTTTGATCCCGAAACCGGCGCGGCGGAAATCGTGTCGCTGGAAGAAGGCGACGGCGTTGTCCTTCGTGCATCATCCCTGATGGATGAACGCCAGGATGGCGACTACTCGCTGGGCCTTCGTTCACCCGTCCAGTACCGGTCGGTCCTGTTGCTGCCCGAGGAACATGTCGATCTGACAAAGAGCGCGGTTTTCGGCGATAATCTCCTGTTCTGGCTGCTTGAGGCACCGCGTTCGGGCGGGCAGCTTGTACGCCCGGGCCGTCTGAGCGTCGCCGGCGCGCCATCCGATGCCGTCGCCGCTTCGTCCGAGGAAGGTGGTGGACTTTGACGCTTGCGGCCTTGCATTTTCGACCGAACACCGTCATATCCGCTGTCTTCAAGGACATATCCGATGAGGAGTCGCGCACATGGCCCGCGTCACAGTCGAAGATTGCGTAGATAAAGTTCCCAACCGGTTTGACCTCGTCACGCTGGCTGCCCACCGCGCCCGGACGATTTCGACCGGTGCCCCGCTGACTGTGGAGCGGGATAATGACAAGAACCCGGTCGTCGCCCTGCGTGAGATCGCGGATGAAAGCATCCCTGTGGAGGACCTGCGTGAACAGGCGATCGAGGCGCTGCAGCGCCATATCGAGGTCGATGAGCCGGAAGAAGATCGGATGGCGATCCTGATGAGCGGCGAGGCGGATGACAAACCGGCGGATGATTTGTCGGAAGAACAGCTTCTTCGCGCGCTGTTGGCCGAACAGAATAACGGCTGACCAGTCCCGTTGACTGATCGAAACGCCCTGCAGGATCTGCGGGGCGTTTTTGTTATCCAGAAGAGGTCACGCGTATCAGTCCGGCAGGGCGCTATAGCCCTGAAACATCTGCCTGATATTGACCGACGACCGCTGTCCGATCGCGTCGTAATTCTTCTGCAGCCATCCTTGCGCCGCATCGCGACCCATTTCGAACAGATGGCGCAGAAACTTCCATTCGGTGTTCAACTTCGATGACGCATCGAGGGGTCGCATCTTTTTGCGGGCGGTGATGATGTGGACGAACATCTTGCGGTAATCATCAGCACTCAGCTTGCCCTTTTCCAGAAGACGCGTGACGAAGTCGATGGACCGCAATTCGTGCAATAGCGGCGAGTTGAAGGTGATCTCGTTCACCCGGTTCTGGATATCCGCGGCGGAGCGTGGCACGCCGGGCCGGACCACCGGATTGATCTGGATGATGCAGATGTCACTGGCTGGACTGTTGTAGAAGAAAGGAAAGAGTGGCGGGTTTCCCATATAGCCGCCATCCCAATAATGTTTGCCGTCGATCTCCACCGCTTTGTAGAGTTGCGGCAAGCAAGCCGAGGCCATGACCGAATCAAGACTGATCTGATCGCGATCGAACACCCGCACGCGCCCCGTCTCCACATTGGTTGCGCCGAGGAATATCTCCATATCCTTGCAGGCCCGTACCTTGTCGAAATCGACAAGGTCCTTCACCAGGTCGCGCAGCGGGTTGATATTCAGCGGGTTGAGATCATAGGGGGAGGCAAAGCCCTGCATCGCATTGATGAGTTGATAGCCGGGTGACGCGTCCAGCGACCAGTTGCCTGTGAACTGGTCCCAGATCGTGCGCTGGATGGGCGATCCGCGGCCTGCATGATTGACGGCGCGCCAGAACTCCTCCAACCGCGCCCGCGCGCCGTTCGCGCCGTCTTCATACATGCCCTGGGCCGCCACGACCGCGTTCATCGCCCCCGCCGACGTGCCGCTGATCGCCTCGATCCAGATGCGGTCATCCTCGAACAGCTTGTCCAGCACGCCCCAGGTAAAGGCACCATGGCTGCCACCACCCTGAAGGGCGATGTTGACCGATTTTTCATGGCGCGGCGTTCGGCGAGATGACTTCAGAGGAGATGTTTTTTTGGGGGCGGCCATGGGTGGTGTTCTCGCGACGGCGGAAAGGGGCTGGACGTCACCGTATGGTGCGGCGCAAAATGCGGCAAGTGAAGACCCGTTCTTGAAAGCGTCTTGATGCGCCGTGCCTATCCCGCCCATGCCTATGATCCGGCACCGCCGCCCAGCTTCTGGGCCACAACCGTACCCGATGCGGCGGCGGTTGCACCCTCGCTGGAGCAGGATCTGGTCGTTGACTTTGCGGTCGTTGGCGGGGGCTATACCGGTCTGAACGCCGCTTTGACGCTGGCCGAGCGGGGCGAGGATGTCGCCCTCTTCGATGCTGCCTATCCCGGCTGGGGTGCGTCCGGGCGCAATGGCGGGTTTGTCTGCGTCGGGGGATCGGCGCTCGACTATGACGAACAGATCGCAAAATTCGGCTTTGATGAGACGAAGCGTTTCGTCGACCTGCAGCGCCGTACCACCGATCACGTCGCCACGCTGCTCGACCGGTTTGCCATTGATGCCGACCGTCACTCCGACGGCGAATGGGCCATGGCGCATAGCGCAAAGGCTTTCGCGCGCGGCGAAAAAGCGGCGGAGACAGAGCGGCGGCTGGGCCTGACGGTCAATAGTTTCAACCAGGGAGCGCTGGATGAGCGGGGCATGGTCGGCCCCGCTTTCCATGGCGGCCATCAGCTTGCCCATGGTTTTGCCATCAACCCGCTGAAATATGCCAACGGCCTTGCACGTGCGACCGCCGCCGCGGGGGCCCGCCTTTATGGCCGCTCGCCGGTGCATTCGATCAACACGGCACCTGGCGGGTTTCGCCTTCATGTGGGCGGGTTCGCGGTGCGTGCGAAACATGTGATCGTGTCAGTCAACGGATATGGCGGCGATGACTGGGTGCCGGGGCTGGATGACCGGGTCCTGCCCGTCATGTCCTCCATCATGGTCACCCGCCCGCTGACCGGCGGCGAATTGCAGGGGCCGGGCTGGGCATCGGATCAGGCCGCCTATGATACCCGTGCGCGGGTACATTACTTTCGCCTTCTGCCCGATGGCCGCTTCATGATGGGCACGCGCGGCGGGTCATCGCTCCACCCCCTCATGTTAAAACGGCTGGACCGGCAGATTCGCATCGATTTCGAACATCTCTTCCCCCATTGGGCGCATGTGGAGGCGGAGTACAAATGGAACGGCCTTCTGGCGCTGGCGCGGGACAAGTCGATGTATGTCGGCCCGCTTGGTGACTGGCGGAATGCATGGACGGCAGCCGCCTATCACGGCAATGGCGTGGCGATGGGCAGCTATGCCGGCAAATTGCTGGCCGAGCTTGCGGTTGGCGATCTGCAAATGGACGACCTGCCCGCGATCATGCGCGGCCCGCTGCGCCGGTTTCCCCTGCCGCGCCTGAAGATGGCCTATATCAAAGGCTATTACGCCGCGTGGGACATTGCCGAGCTTTTGCGAGGATAGCCATTGGCGTCGCCGTTACTCTGCCCTTACATTCAACGTTTGATGTAACAAGCGAGCGCTAGTCAAAGGTGATCCGGCAATTCGAACTGGTGGAGATGGTCCGCGCGTATAATCCGAACGCGGATGAGACACTGCTGAACCGCGCCTATGTCTACGGCGCGCGGGCGCATGCGACCCAGACCCGCGCCAGCGGAGAGCCCTATTTCGGCCATCCTCTTGAGGTTGCCGCGATCCTGACAGAGCTGAAACTGGACGATGCCACCATCGTCACCGCGCTCCTCCATGACACGATCGAGGACACGGATGCCACCTATGCGGAGGTGGCAGACCTGTTCGGAGAAGAGATCGCAGAACTGGTCAATGGCGTGACCAAGCTGAACAAGCTGGAACTTGCCAGCCGCGAGACCGAGCAGGCGGAAAACTTCCGCAAGCTTCTCCTGGCGATGTCGCGCGATGTGCGCGTTCTTCTGGTCAAGCTGGCCGACCGGACCCACAATATGCGGACCATCGGCGCGCTGCGCCCGGAAAAACGGGCGCGCATCGCGCGGGAGACAATGGATATCTTCGCTCCGCTGGCGGGCCGCATGGGCATGCAGCGCATGCGCGAGGAGCTGGAAGATCTCAGCTTTGAGGTGCTGAACCCCGAGGCCCGCACATCGATCATGCGCCGGTTCCTGAAGTTGCGGAAGGAAACCGGTGACCTGATCCCCAAGATCAAGACCGCGCTGGAGGAAGCGCTTTACGATGCCGCGATCCCTGCCGAGGTGATCGGGCGCGAAAAGAAGCCCCATTCGATCTGGCGCAAGATGGAAGAAAAGCAGATCGGCTTTGGCCAGTTGTCGGACATATACGGCTTTCGCATCATTACGCGCGACATTCCTGCCTGCTACACGGTGCTGGGCGCGGTCCATCAGGCCATGCGCGCGGTGCCGGAGAGGATGAAGGACTACATCTCCGGCCCGAAATCCAACGGCTACCGCAGTTTGCACACGACGGTCTACGGCCCGGCGGCGAGCCGCGCGGAAATCCAGATCAGGACCCGCGAAATGCACGAGGTGGCGGAGACCGGCGTCGCTGCGCACTGGTCCTACAAGGAAGGTGAGCAGAGCGCGAACCCCTTCGCTGTCGATCCGTTCAGTTGGCTGTCGGACCTGGTGGAGCGGATGGAAAAAGGCGATCAGCCGAGGGAGTTTCTGGAACAGGTCAAGCTGGACATGTTTCACGACCAGGTCTTTTGCTTCACGCCCAAGGGCAAGGTCGTCGGCCTGCCGCGAGGTGCCACGCCCATCGATTTTGCCTACGCGATCCATACCAGCATCGGCGACAACTGCGTCGGGGCAAAGATCGACGGTGCGCGCGCACCGCTCTGGACCCGGCTGCGCAATGGGCAATCGGTGGAGATTATCCGGGTAAACGATTCGCGCCCTTCGCCGGTCTGGATGGACATGGCCAAGACCGGTCGCGCCCGCGCCGCAATCCGCCGTGCCCTGAGAGAGGAGGAGCGTGAAGAGCATGTGCGTCTTGGCCGGGAAATCGCCCGCCAGGCCTTTGAGCGGCGCAAGCTCGACGGTGGTCAGAAAGCGTTGGAGACTGCAACAAGAAAGCTGGGGCTCGGCAGCGTCGACAATCTGCTCGCGGTACTGGGTGCTGGAGAGATTTCCGGCAGGCAGGTCGCCGCTGCCGTCTATCCTGCGATCGTCGCCGAGGACGGGCAGGCGGTCCATGACGATCAAGATCAGATGAACGGCCGCCCCAATCATCATGTCATTGGCGTGCCGCGCACGCTGCATCTTGAATTCGCGCCCTGCTGCGAGCCGATCCCCGGTGAGCGGATCGTCGGGATCGCCAATGACCAGACGGTCCAGGCCCATTGCATCGACTGCGCGGGGCTGATCGCGGAGGAAGAGTATCCGGAGCGCTGGCTCGACCTGAAATGGGATGAGGACGCTGCGCAGATCGGCGGACGGACTACCAGCCTCGATGTGACGCTGGCAAATCAGGCCGGTGTGCTCGGTACATTCGCAACCCTGATCGGCGATCATCGCGCAAATATCGAAAACATCACAACTTTGGCACGGATGACGGATTTCTGGCGTTTACGGATCAGTCTGACTGTTAGAGATGTTAAACATCTCAGTGCTATTCTGACCGCACTGGAAGCACAGGTGATCGTGACCGATGTTCATCGCACGCGTTTGCCGGTCGGACAGGTCGACACGACGAAGATGGTGGAGGAGCGCGACCTTTCGGCATAGGGCCGCGCAGGTATGACTGAAGTATCCCGGATGATGGGAAAGATGCGGCCGCTGGGCCGTGAGGAAGAGACGAGGATTTGTTCAAGCGCCGCGAAAAACCGCCCGTGGGGGTGCGGCTGAGGGAGTTTGTGGCACCGCGCCGGGGATGGTCGCGGGTGTTCGAATACTATCGTCACCGCATGCAACGTCTGCCCGACAGCCCGACGCGCATTGCGCTCGGCTTCGCGTGCGGCGTCTTTACGTCATTCACACCGCTATTCGGATTCCACTTCGTCTTTGCCGCCATCTTTGCCTGGATCATCCGCGGCAATGTTCTGGCGAGCGCGATCGGCACTTTCATCGGCAACCCCGTTACATTCCCCTTCATTGTCGCGCTCAATCTTGAACTTGGCAGCTGGATCATGGGCTCGCCGATTCCTGCCGATTTCGTTGATATGGGGATGCAAGAGATGATCATCTACGGCGTCAAGCACGTTCACCAGCTGGTCATCCCCTATTTTGTCGGGGGCCTCGGGCCGGGGATCGTCTCTGCCGTGGCGAGCTACATGGTGATCAAACCGCTCGTCGTGACTTATCAACGCCGCCGCCGGCAGAAGCTGATGGCGCGCGCCAAGGCACGGATCGAAGCCGAAGCTCAGGGGATGACCGATCTGTCGAACAAATGATCCATCAGGTCGGCGCGAAGTCTTCGTAATCGTCTCGTTATTACCAAAAGCAGAGATGCGCGCATTCACCTCTCAGACCGTTGCCAGTTGAACGGAGTCTCAGCCTGTGCGCTGCGATCATCGTCATCGGTTGATCCGGGACGGACCATCACCGATGGAACAGGTATCCCGTCCAGCATCTAGTCGATGCTGGTGCCGGTAGTGCGGGCAACGTGTTTGACAGTGTCTTGCCCGGCCCTCCGTGACGAGCCCGGCCAGGGTTGCAGGCACCGGTACGCTGAACCGTTTCGAGTTTGGCGCTAGCGGCAGAACGTTCAGAGGCCGCCCCGAGCCGCAACATGCCACGATAATTTCTGCACGGTCGCACGGCACGTCCCAGAGGATGGTGGCGCGCAACCTGCGCAACGCGAAGCTGACAGACTGCCAGACGCCGGTGCCTGCGCAAAGGCACGCACATTTGGTCCGATCAGCGCTGTTCTTCCAGCCGGTCGGTCGCGGGCGGCGGTGTCCGGCTCAGCGCCGTGACCTCGGCATGCAGTGCATCTGTCATCTCGAAATCCGCCGCGGCGAGGGACGCGCCAAGCTGCTCCACCGACCGCGCGCCGATGATCGGGCAGGTGACCGCGGGGTTCGCCTTGGCCCAGGCGACAGCAAGTGTCATGGGATGTATGTCATGACCTGCCGCAAGCGCCGAGAACCGGGCAGAGACTTCGTGGAAATACGGATCATCGTATCGTTTCTGGTATTCGGTGTTCACCGAAAACCGCCCCGTCGCACCGCCTGCATATTTTCCGGTTAACAGACCACCCGCGCCCGGCCCATAGGATATGACGGCCATGTCCTCCGCCGCCGCCAGCGGCAGGATCTCCACCTCTGACTGGCGCTTGATCAGGTTGTACATCGGCTGGATCACCTCAAACGGTGCCCAGCCGCGCAGGGCGGCGATGCCGTTTGCCTTGGCGATCTGCCATGCGGCATAGTTGGAGCACCCGATATGCGCGACCTTGCCGGCCGCACGCAGATCTTCGAGCGCGCGCATCGTCTCCTCCAGCGGGACGCTGTCGTCCCAGCGGTGCATGAAGAAGAGATCGATCCGTTCCACATCCAGTCGCCGAAGGCTGCCCTCGCACGAGAGCCGGATCGAGCGCCGTGAGGCACCCTTGTGCGGCCCCATTGCACATTTGGATGTGACGAACACCTCATCGCGGTGACCCTTGATCAGACGGCCCAGAAGTTCCTCGGACAGACCGTCGGCATAGACGTCTGCGCAGTCGAAGAAATCTATCCCGGCATCGCGGCAGGCCCCGTAAATTGCACCGGAGGTCGTCTCATCGGCGTCCCCTCCAAATGACATGGTCCCAAAGCACAACTCCGAGACGCGCGCGCCGGTACGACCAAGGCGAACCTGTTTCATGCAAAATCCTTTCGGAATTGAATTCAGGCGCGGCGAAGCCGGATGACGACATCCACTTTCGACAGCGCGGTCCCTTCGGGCAGATCAGGCAGCCGGGAAAACTCTACCGATGCGGCAGGTGCATCGGTCAGGCGGCCATCTTCTTCCCAGTAGAAATGCGGATGCTGCTCGGTGCGGGTATCGAAATAGCTGCGTGCACCGTCGACGGCGATCTCTGTCAGCAGACCAGCCTCGGTGAAGCATTTTAGCGTGTTGTATACAGTTGCCAGCGACACCGTTGCACCCGCCTCGCGCGCCGCATCGAACAGGCGTTCCGCAGTGACGTGCCGGTGATTGCCGTCGCCGACCAGTAACGCGGCCAGCGCGCGTCGCTGACGCGTCGGCCGAAGGCCCGCATCAGCCAGCCAGGTTTCCGCTCTGTGATCTGCCTCTGAAGATGACATCTTCTCGCTCATCAACCCGTCCCGCGCCGCGCATCTGTGTCAGCGCACGGTGCATTCACACTATCCATATAAAAACTTCGCATAATTCGGTTGAGTTTACCAGTGGGGCAAGATGCCCGGTCGCGGCCACATGGCTTGCGTCGCGCCGCGCGCCGATGATAGTCACGTGATCAAGGCGTCCGCGCGGGCGCGAACATGCAGTCTTTCAGGGAGGCCAACGTGGCCGAGCGCGCGACGAGTTACGATTTCGAGGGGTTGATGAAATGCGCGCGGGGGGAACTTTTCGGCCCCGGCAATGCGCAGCTCCCCGCTCCGCCGATGCTGATGATGGACCGCATCACAGCGGTGGAGGAAGACGGCGGCACCCATGGCAAGGGCAAGATCGTTGCCGAGTTCGATGTCAAGCCGGATAACTGGTTCTTCAAGTGCCACTTTCTCGGTGATCCCGTGATGCCTGGCTGCCTTGGCCTTGATGCTCTGTGGCAGATGACGGGCTTCTTCCTTGGCTGGAAGGGCATGCCCGGTCGCGGCCGTGCGCTGGGTGTCGGAGAAGTGAAGTTCACCAATATGGTGACGCCGTCGGTGAAGATGATTACTTACACGGTCGAGTTCAAGCGCATCATCGATCGGCGGCTAAAGCTTGGCATCGCGGATGGCACCATGCATGCGGATGGCGAGCTGGCCTACACGGTCACCGATATGCGCGTCGGTCTTTTTCAGGATGAAGCCGCTGCCTGAGCGGCAGTGACACAAGGGAGAATCCGCATGCGCCGCGTGGTGGTTACCGGCATCGGCATCGTCTCGTCGATTGGCAATAATCCGCAGGAGGTTCTGGCCTCCCTGCGTGAGAGCAAGTCCGGCATCTCCTTTGCCGAGGATTATGCAGAGCACGGTTTTCGCAGTCAGGTCCACGGCATGCCGCAGATCGATCTGGCCGGGTCGATCGATAAACGTCAGTTCCGCTTCATGGGGGACGGTGCCGCGTATAATTTCCTCGCGATGCAGCAGGCGATTGTCGACAGCGGTCTGGAGGATGCGGAGGTCTCAAACGAACGCACCGGGCTGGTGATGGGGTCGGGCGGGCCCTCGACAAAGAACCTCTTCAACGCACACCAGATTGTGATTGAGAAAGGCTCGCCCAAGCGGATGGGGCCATTCATGGTCACGCGGGGCATGTCCTCGACGAACTCCGCCTGCCTGGCGACGCCATTCAAGATCAAGGGCGTGAATTACTCAATCACCTCCGCCTGTTCGACCTCCGCCCATTGCATCGGCAACGGGGTGGAGCAGATCCAGTTCGGCAAGCAGGACATCGTCTTCGCCGGCGGCGGAGAGGAGCTGGACTGGACCCTCTCTTGTCTCTTCGATGCGATGGGTGCGATGTCATCGAAATACAACGACACGCCCGAAACGGCATCCCGCGCCTTCGATGCGACCCGCGACGGGTTCGTGATCGCAGGCGGTGGCGGCGTCGTGGTGCTGGAGGAGCTGGAGCATGCCAAGGCGCGCGGTGCCAAGATCTATGCGGAGGTAACCGGCTACGCCGCCACATCCGACGGCCATGACATGGTCGCGCCTTCCGGGGAAGGGGCGGAGCGGTGCATGAAGCTGGCCATGTCGACGCTTGGTGAGCGGACAGTCGACTATATCAACGCCCATGGCACATCGACCCCGGCAGGCGACGTGACCGAGGTGGAAGCCGTTCGCCGGTGTTTCGAGGGGCAGAAGCAACCCGTCATCTCCTCCACCAAGTCGCTGACCGGCCATTCGCTTGGCGCGACCGGCGTGCAGGAAGCAATCTACTGCATCCTGATGCTTCAGAACGATTTCGTGGCGGCGTCGGCGAATGTCAGCGCCCTCGACGAAGCGCTAAAACCGGACGAGATCGCGACCAGCCGGATCGACAATGCCGGGCTCGACACGGTGCTGTCGAACAGCTTCGGATTTGGCGGCACCAATGCCACTCTCGCCCTGAGCCGCCATCATGGCTGATCTGATGAAGGGAAAGCGCGGCCTCGTCATGGGCGTCGCCAATGACCACTCGATTGCCTGGGGCATCGCGCGAAAACTAGCTGATGAAGGTGCCGAGCTTGCCTTTTCCTATCAGGGGGAAGCGTTCGGTCGCCGTGTTGCCCCCCTGGCGGACAGTGTCGGATCGTCGCTGTTGCTGGATGTGGACGTCATCGACGAGGCCTCCATGGATGCGGCCTTCGCGCGGTTGGCCGAGGAATGGGACAGTCTCGATTTCGTTGTCCACGCCATTGCCTATTCGGACAAGAATGAGCTGTCGGGCCGCTATGCCGATACGACAAGGTCCAACTTCCTGCGATCCATGGATATCTCCTGCTATTCGCTGGTCGATGTTGCGCGGCGGGCCGCGCCGATGATGAAAAACGGCGGGTCGATCATCACCATGTCCTATCTCGGCGCGCAGCGGGTCATGCCCAATTACAACGTGATGGGCGTGGCCAAGGCAGCCTTGGAAGCCTCAGTGCGCTACCTCGCGAATGATTTTGGGCCGCTCGGCATCCGCGTCAACGCCGTCAGCCCCGGACCAATGCGCACGCTGGCAGGCTCCGCCATCGGCGGCGCGCGCAAGGTCTATAAGGCGACCGAGGAAAACGCGCCGCTGCGCCGCAATGCGGCGTTGGAGGAGGTCGGCGGTGCCGCGCTCTACCTCCTCTCCGATCTCGGAAAGGGGACAACGGGCGATCTGATCTTTGTCGATGGCGGCTATCACGTCACTGGCATGGCGCAGCCAGCCAACCTCTGACAATTTTCGGAAAGATTCGTGAATCCGCGATAACTCGTACTGAAATGAAGGATACGTTAACAATTCCCATCGTATCTTAACGATCTGAGTAACGGATCAGAAGGTATTGCGGCATATGGGCATCGTTCCAGTCATTCTCAGTGGTGGCTCCGGTACAAGGTTGTGGCCGGTCTCGCGCAGGGATTTCGCCAAACAGCACGCGCCGCTTTTCGGTGGTGCGTCTACTTTCCAGCGCACGTTGGAGCGGGTAGCCGATGACGCCATCTTTGACCGGCCCATCGTGATCACCAATCACGGCTCGCGGTTCATGGTCGCCGATCAGGCACGCGCGGTGAACGCGGACCCCGAGATCATCCTCGAACCCGAGGGGCGCGAAAGCCTCGCTGCCATTGCGGTCGCCGCCGCCGCCGCCGCGCGGCGCGGGCCGGACACCATCGCGCTGGTTCTCTCGTCCGACCACCTGATCCCGGATGCTGACGCCTTTGCCGAAACCGCACGCATCGCGGCCGGGGCGGCGCGGGGCGGGCATATCGTGGTCATCGGCCTGCGCCCGACCCGACCCGCGATCAATTTCGGTTATATAAGGCCCGGACCGTTCACAGACCGGCTAGCAGCGGTGGAGGCGTTCGTCGAAAAACCCGACGCCGCGACTGCAAAGACATTGATGGCGGAAGGCTGCTTCTGGAATGCGGGCATGTTCTGCTTTCGCGCCGATATCGGGCGGCAGGAGATCGCGATCTACGCCGCAGGAACAATGGCGGCGGTCGACAAGGCGCTCAGTTCGGCGACAGATGATCTTGGGGCTGAACTGCTCGGGCCTGCATTCGCAAAGACTGAAAAGACCTCCTTCGACTACGCTGTGATGGAAAAGACCACCCGCGCCAAGGTCGTCTCCGCCGATTTTGCCTGGTCGGATGTGGGCGACTGGCAGGAGCTGTGGTCAGTCACCGACAAGGATGACAATGGCGTGGCGGCGGAGGGCGATGTCGTCGCCATCGACACGAAAAACGCTTATCTGCGCTCTTCCGACCGCCTCGTCTGCTCATTGGGGATGGAGGAGGTCGCGGTTGTCGACACCCCTGATGCCGTCCTCGTCGCGCCCTTGGACCGCGCGCAAGAGATCAAGAGCCTTGTGGGCCTTCTGGCCGATAGCGGACGCAGCGAAGCCACCGAACACCTGAAGGTCTACCGGCCATGGGGATCTTATCGCACAGTCGATCTTGGTCCCCGGTTCCGGGTGAAGCATATCGAGGTTCTGCCCGGCAAACAGCTCAGCCTGCAAAAGCACCACCACAGGTCAGAGCATTGGGTCGTCGTTTCCGGCACCGCCGAGGTGACGCTGAACGACACGGTCAGCGTGCTGAATGAGAACGAGAGCATCTACATCCCCTGCGGCGCGGTGCACCGCCTCGCCAATCCCGGCAAGATCGCGGTGCGCCTCATCGAGGTGCAGACCGGGTCTTATCTCGAGGAAGATGATATCATCCGGCTCGACGATGATTTCGGGCGCTGCTGAGGGCTGACGAGGGCACGGGCCGCGTGTGTCAGCGGTCGCTCCAGCCACCGATGGACGATGACCCCGGCAATGGCGATTACCGGCATCATCAGGATGAGGAGCGGCCCATGGCCGAGCAGCTTCTCGCCGACCTGCAATAGCGGCATGTGGATCAGGTAGATCGCATAACTTGCCGCTGCCTGCCCGGCAACAGTCGGCGGCAGTCGCCAGCAGGCACCCTCCATCACCAGCGCCGCTGCCACGATCAGGCATGCGGGAATGCCGAAGGTACCGACGCGCAGGAAGGCCCCGTCGCGCCCCGTCGTGATCAGATCGACAGGACCGAGCCGGGCAATCATATCCGCCGTGCCCACCACCAGAACGGCCAGGGCGGAAAGCACCAGCACCAGTGCTGTGAGCGGCGACATGCCCTTCAGATTGCGGGCGAAAAGCCCCAGACAAACCCCCGCCGCAAATTCGAGGAGGAGCGGTGAGGTGACGACCTCGCCGGCATGACCTTCGGGCAAGATCAGAGCGCCAAGGCTGATCAGCATCAGCATCGAAAGCGCGACGACCGGGCCCGGCTCGACCCATGCGCGCGCAATCAGCGCCAGTCCGAAGATCAGATAGAAGAACGCTTCGAAGACCAGCGTCCAGCCCACCGCCAACAGGGGGGCGGGGTAGCCATCGCTGCGAATATCGGGGAGGAGGAAGAACGATGTCAGCGCGTCCTGACCGCTCCAGCCCGCGATGCCGAGCGGGCGCAGGCCCATCACGAGCGCTGCGATCACCGCTCCGGTCACAAGCCAGTAAAGCGGCATGATACGCGTCGCCCGTCTGGCCCAGAACTGGCCAGCGCCAGTGTGGCCACCGGCGGTGGACACGACCATGACCACCCCCGAAATCACGAAAAAGAGGTCCACGCCCGCCGCGAAAACCGGCGTTTCAGCCAATGGCGGCCAGATCGTGCCGAGAGGCGTGCGCAGGTGATGGATGACAACCATCCAGACCGCGAGCGCGCGCAGGGCCGCGATGCCGCGGATCACTGGCGTTGCTCTGACGGAGGCGCTGCCATCAGCGCATCGACCGCTGCGCGGAAGCGCCCGCGAAACTGGTCCCGCCCGAATTTGGCAGCCCGCGCGCGGCAGGCATGGGCAAACGGCGTTTCGCTTGCCTCAAACCGGTCCAGTGCTGCGCGAATGGCCTCAGGGCTTTGCCGATCGAAGAAGAGCCCGGTCAGACCGGGTACAACGCTGTCCAGAACACCGCCCCGGCCATAGGCGATGACGGGCGTGCCGGCGGCCATGGCTTCGACCGGGACAAGGCCGAAATCCTCCTCCGCCGGAAAGATCAGTGCGCGCGCAGCCTGGTAGGCGGCTGCAAGCTCCGCATCAGGCAGGCGACCAGCGAAGCGCACATTGGGCGGCGCGGTCCGCTCCAGCCGCGCCCGTTCGGGGCCGTCGCCAATGATTGTCACCTGGCGATTCGTGCCGCTAAAGGCCTCGACCACGAGATCGGCGCGCTTGTACCCCGTCAGCTCCGACACGAAGAGATAGCCCTCGCGGGGGGCGTCCGGGGTCGCACCGAAGCGATCCAGATCAATGGGTGGACAGAGCACCTCTGCCTCCCGCCCCCAATAGCGACGGATGCGGGACGCGATGAAGCTGGAATTGGCGATGATACGATCGACCCGCTGCGCCGCCGCGAAATCGGCAGCGCGCATTCGGCCTGCCACATGGCGAAAGACGGGTCGTGCCGGGGCGGGCAGCGCCGCTGCATAGGTCTCGCGCTGGTCCCAGATATAGCGCATGGGAGAATGGCAGTAGGTCAGTGTGCGCGTGCCCGGCGGTGCGATGACGCCCTGCGCGGGGCCGCTTTCAGACGCGATGATCAGATCATAACCGGACATGTCCAGCCGTTCCAATGCGCCCGGCATCAGCCCGAAATAGGCCTTGTAGGCGCGGCGAGCCGCTGGCAGACGCGCGATTGAGGTTGTCCGGATGTCGCGGGCCGCGAGCCCCGGCGACAGCTTCGCCCGGTTCAGCACATGGGTGTAGATATCGGCATCGGGATAAAGCGCCGAGATTTCCTCAAGCACCTTTTCCCCGCCGCGCATGCCGACGAGCCAGTAATGTAGGATTGCAACCTTCATACAGTCCCCGGTCCAAGAAATCAGGGTTGGCTTAACCCTGCATTAACCGGCCCAAGACGATCATTCATTTCCTAAGAATTAGCTAAAATTCGGGATATCGGATGGAACTGACGCCCATCGGCGGGATTGTGGCCATGGTTGGTCTCATGGCCCTTCTTACCGCGCTGGCACCGGTGCGCTGGCGGCTGCGCCCGGCGGCGGCATTGCTGGGCGCGACCATCCCGTTGTCGGCGGCCGCAGCGGCGGTCCTCGGCTGGGGTGGTGGGGCGAGCATTCTGCTCTCCGCGCTGTCGGGTGCCGTGTTTGTGGTAGCGGTCGCGCTGAACGCCTTGCGCGCTGCATTGGCCGGGCAGTTGCCGGCGCTGACGCCAAGCGCCGGCTTCCTTCTCGCCTTTCTGGCTATCGCAGTGATCGGATCAGTGGCGTTGCCTCGTGTCTTTGCAGGCGAAACACTGGTATTTTCACTCGACAGAACCGCAGTCGGGGTCACGGGTGGTATCCTGAAGCTGCCTCTGGTTCCCCTGCGGCCAAGCGCCGGTACCCTGACGCAAAGCGTCTGGCTGATATCCACCGTCGCGGTTTTCTGCGCGGCCATCTGGGCGATTCGCCGCGACGCCGGGCTGCTGGGCGTCACGATGATGGCAGCGACCCTGTCACATCTCGGCTTTGCAGTGCTTGATTTCGCAGGCTGGTCCGGCATGACGCATCTGCGCACAGCGGCCTATCAGATCGCGTCAGAGCAGGCCTTTGCGGGCTTCACACGGCTCAGCGGCGCGGCGACGGAACCTTCGCAATTCGGCACTGTGTCGGCTGCGCTGGCGGCATGGCATCTCTGGCATTGGCGGTCCACGGCACGGTCGCTGCACCTCATCAGCGCCGCTGCCTTGCTGGCCGGGGTGATCGCCTCGATGTCCACAACGGCGCTGGTCGCCGCTTTCCCGATGCTGATCATCTTTTGCCTCGGCGCTGTCATGCGCCCGCACGGATACGGCACCTTGATGGGGCTCAGCCTGATCATGGCGGGCCTTGTCGGTCTGATCGGCTGGGCGCTGGTTGGCCCGAACGCCGCTGCAATCAGCGCCGCTGCCGACGCCATGTTCGCCGGCAAGCTGACCTCCGAAAGCGGGGTGGAGCGGAGCATCTGGGCTGCGCAGGCGCTGACAAATTTTCAGGAAACCATGGGCCTCGGGGCTGGTCTGGGCGCGGCGAAGGCGAGCGGCTGGGCCTCCGCTCTTCTTGGTCAGACCGGGCTGCCGGGTACGATCCTGATGCTGCTCTTTCTCGTCTCGCTCCTCTCGCGCAGCCCGGCTGATACCAGCGCACGCGCGATGCTGCTGACGATCATCGCTGCGGCAATCCTGTCGGAGGGGCGCGTTGATCCCGGATACCTCTTTGCGCTGGCGGCCGGTGCCATGGCCGCCAATCCCGCACCCCGCTTACAGATGAGGAGCCTGCATGCGCCCAATCCTGCTTAACGGCAAATTTCTGTCCGCCCATCCAACGGGCGTCCACCGGGTTGCCGAAGAAACCATCCGCGCGCTCGATCAGCGGCTCAGCGCCATGGAAGACGCACCCTATGCGCATCTTCTGTGCCCACGGGATGCGACGCGGACGATACCGCTTGCGCATGTGCAAAAGCGGACAATCGGTAAGGCCACATGGCAAATATGGGAACAGTCGGACCTGCCGCGATTTGCCGGGCCGGGGATGATGATCAACCTCTGCAATCTTGGCCCGGTGGCACGGCGCGACGCGGTGACCATGATTCACGATGCGCAGGTGCATGACAGCCCGCACTCCTACAGCCCGGCCTTTCGAACCTACTACCGGACTGTCCTGCCGATCATCGCCAGGCGGCACCGCTCCGTCCTTACGGTATCTGCGCACTCGCGCGCTGCCCTCGTGCGCCACGGCATTGCGGAGGAGAGTAAGATCACGGTCATTCACAACGGGGTGGACCATGTGATGCGCACGGCCCCCGACCGATCGGCAGCGCGGGCGCGGGGGCTGGCACCGCTGCGTTATGTCGTTGCGCTGGCCAATGCGCAGGCTCACAAGAACATAGCGATGCTAATTGATGCGTTTCGCGATCCGCGGTTGCATGACGTGGTCCTTGTCCTCGTCGGGCGCGACCCGGTGGCAAAGATTGCGCCCGACGCGCCGCCCAACGTCATGTCGACCGGCCATCTGGGCGAGGCGGCCCTCTATGGCCTGATGCAGAACGCCCTCGCCTTCGCCTGCCCGTCTTTGACGGAGGGGTTCGGCCTGCCGCCGCTGGAGGCGATGTTGCTCGGCACCCCTGTAATCGCCGCGCCCTGCGGCGCTTTGCCGGAGGTTCTGGGCACGGCCGCGCTCTGGTCATCGCCGCACAGACCCGCGGAATGGGTGAACGTGATATGCGCGCTCGCCGGCTCCTCTGGCCCATCCGCCGCTTTTCGGGCGGAGCGGGGCGCGCTCGGGCGTCGCCATGCGGCCGCATTCACCTGGGACCGCGCTGCGGGCCAGTTGCTCGACCATCTCACCGCGCTGGAGCCGGAGTTTTCATCATGCGCCGCCTGATTATTGCCGTCGCAATCGCCACAAGGGGGCGCGCCGATACACTGGCGGAGCTGATACCGCATCTTGCCGCCCAGACCCGGCCTGCCGACATGCTGGTCTTTTCGGCCGAACGCCCCTCCGACCTCGGCGACCTGACAATGGGAGAGCGGATCTTCGGCAGCCCCGGCGTATCTGCCCAGCGCAACAGGGCTTTGAAGGCCGTTGCCAAACGCGCGGATATCATCGTCTTCTTCGATGATGATTTCGTGCCGGTGCCATCCGCGCTGGAAGAGATCGAAGCCCTCTTCTCAGTACGCGACGACGTGGTTGCCGCGACGGGCCGTGTGATCGCCGACGGGATCGGTGGTGAGCCGATCAGTGATGCCGCCGCACGCGCCATGATCAATGCAGACCGCACCGGCCTGGACGACGAGGTACCGGTTGTTGGTCTTTACGGTTGCAACATGGCGATACGCGTCAACGCCGCGCGGGATACGTGGTTCGACGAGGCGCTTCCGCTCTATGGCTGGCAGGAAGATCTCGATTTCGGCGCACGGCTCAGGTCACGCGGTGCCGTCATTCGCACATCCCGCTTTGGCGGCGTTCATCGCGGTGTACGGTCCGCACGACTGCCCCAGCGGGGGTTCGGATATGCGCAGGTTGCCAATCCTGTTCATCTGATGGCCGCGCCGTGCGCGCCGCGCTGGTATCTTGCAAAACTGATGCTGCGCAATATCGGAGCCAACCTGTTCGGTGCGCTCGGCGCACGGCTCGGTCGCGAAGACCCCTGGACGGATCGCACGGGCAGGCTGGCGGGAAATGTGATGGCGCTCACGGACCTCATGCGTGGGCGGCTGTCCCCTGCGCGCGCTGTCGAGTTGTGAGGACGCTTTGCCGATCACGTGCGGTGTGGTTTCTGACGGACCGCGTCATCTCGCAGGGCGGCGGGCTGTTGTTCATGGCCTGCCTTGCGCGCGCGGTGCCAACGATGGAGGCTGCTTACTTTATTGCGGCATTCGCCTTTGCGTCCCTCTTTCAGCCGCTCTTCGCCAACGCCTGTCAGCCGCTTGCGATCCAGCTCTGGCATCGGGAGGGGGTGCCGGGTTTCTGCGCCATCTGGTTCTTGATGGTCACGGTCGCCGTGGTTTTCATCGGCGCGATGATACTATGGCAAGTCGCGGCAGGGCATCCGGTGGCAGCAGCCCTTTTGTTGCATGCCTTGCTGGCACCCCTATCACTCGCCTCCGCCCCTCTGATCGCGGAGGACAGATGGCGGACAGCGCTGGGCGTTTTGATACCTGTGACTCTGCTCGGCGTGGCGGCACGCATCGCAGCGTTGCTCATTTTTGACGACCTCCTGCTCGCCGCGCTCTGTTTCTCCATCGAGCCGCTTTGCGGTGGGGTTTTGCTGTCATTGCGGGCAGGGTTGCTGCGGGGGCTTCGACCGGCGCGGCTTCGCTCAGAACTGTTGCGAGATGCGGTCCCGCTGATGCTGGCAATGGTCGCATCGACGCTGTTCTGGCGCGCGCCGGTGCTGGCAGGAGCGCTTTTTCTGAGCGCGGATACACTTTTGCCGCTGGCCTTCGCGATGCAGATCTTGACCGGTCTCATGCTGGTCCCGAATGCATTATGCCAGTCGCTGATCGGCCCGATATCCACCGGTGGTGACGCGCGGCGAGAGGCACTGCAGGCAGGCGGTGCCACGGCTGTTGTGGCATCGATCAGCGCGGTCATCGCATGTCTCGTCGCTGCCCAACCCGTGCTATCTCTTGTCTACGGACCGGCAGCAGCGGGGGGCGGGGTCATACTGAGCTGGCTTTCGCCTGTGATCGGGCTGGCGACGATCTGGCGTTTGACGGAGCTCACCGCCGGGCTCGACGGCCATCGCCGCGATCTTCTGATCACGCGACTGACCGCATCGGCATGTCAGGCGGCGATCTGCGCACTCCTGTTCTTCTGGCCTTCGGCCATCATGATTGCGGCGATGTCACCGCTCTCATTGGTCTTCGCGGCAGTCTTCGCGCCGATGCTGCTCCCCAGCCTCCGTCCCGCACTGGCAGAGATGGCTGCCGGTATCCGGACTATGATCACTTTCAGCGGTCTCAGAGCCACCGGAGCGATCTTCTTGCGCGGCTGATCCATCGGGTTATAAAAGAGTTTTAATCAAAACTTAATGTCTCTGCGGCTCACTTAACCCCGGATTAACGATAGTGGATGGGGCCGATGAGACACCAGCCGATGCAGCATGGTTTGGCAGCGCGGGACTTGGTCTGCGCCTGTCTGCTGGTGCTGATCTGCTGCACGATGGGCTGGGCACAGACAGATGAGAACCGTGACCAGCGCGGTACGCGGCTTGGCGGACTGATCCTGTCCCCCACAATCGATACATCGCTCAGCTACAACGACAATATCTTCAGCGAGGAGGGTGACCCGACCGACAGCCTGATCCTGCGCTTCACCCCTGCTGCCGAGATCGCATCTGATTGGCGTCGCCACAGCATCGCACTGGCCGGCGAGGCAGAGATTGGTCGGTTTCTGTCCTCGCCTGAGGACAATTACATCGACGGCTCCTTCGGGTTCGAAGGCACGGTGGACGCAACCCGCGCAACCCGCGCGCGGCTCAATCTGGACATCAGCCGGGAGCATGAGGAACGCGGCAGTGACGATGCCCCGCTGACCCTGAATGGCCCGGTGGAGCTGTTGCGCATCGGCGCGATGCTGACCGGGCAATATGCGCCCGGACGGCTTCGCCTACAGCCTTCGGCGGGGGTGGAGCGGATTGAGTTTACTGGATTTCAGAACGACCGGGACCGGGACAGCATCCGCCTAGGGGCGCTGATCGGCTGGCGCTACAGCGGCAAGACGGAGCTTTTCGCCGAAGGCTCGCTAACCCTTACCGATTTCGACGATGAGGCTGATCGGTCAGGGTTCGACCGTGACAACACATCAGTGCGCCTACTGGCGGGCGTGGATTGGGACATGTCACGCCTGATCCAGTGGCGACTGGCCGCCGGGTTTGAGCGCAGGCGCTATGACGACCCTGCGCTTACCGGGTTTTCCGGTCCTGTTGTCGAGGGCCGCATGACATGGAAACCGACGCGCCTGATCGAAATCAACACCATCGCGGCGCGTCGGATCGAAGAGACCACCATCGCCCCCGCCTCCGGCATCGATGTGCTGTCGGGGCGGGTGGCTGCGCGCTGGGACATTCGCCGCACCCTCGACCTGACTGCCGATGCGGTGTTTGAGCGGCGCGATTTTCGCGGAACCACGCGGACCGACAACGCGGTCAGCATCGGTATCGGCGCTGAATGGCAGATCAGGCGCGGCGCGGTTCTGAGCGCCGGATATCGCCATGTGCGGGAGCGGTCCTCCGCGCCCGGCGAGGATCATAGTGCCAACCTTCTGTTCCTGGGGGTCGGCTACCGGTTCTGACGCAGCTAACGTGCCGCCGCGTAATAGGACGAATAATCCGGCGCGCCCTTTCGATGCGCCCCGTATTCATAGGCGGCCTCGCGGCGCGGATCGACCAGCGACATGGCAAACCCTGTGGGACTGATACCGTGCGCGGCCAACCGCCGAAGGCATTCCTGAACGGCCTGACGCGGTGTGGCGTTCCAGCGCAGAAGGAACAGGCAGGCTTCAGCCGCCCGACCGACAACCACCGCATCCGCGACCGCCAGTGCGGGCGGCGTATCCAGCAACACCAGATCGAACCTTGTCGACAGTTCGGCCATCAGATCCACGAACGCGGCATCGGACAGGAGATCGGCGCTTTCCGGCGAAGGGCGCAGGATCGGCAAGGCGGCGCACCCGTCGGGCCCGAACGGGCGCAACGCCTCTTCGATACTGGCTGCGCCCTGCAGCACATCGATCAGGTCAGGCCCCGCACCGAGCGGCGAGGCCGGAGCCTTGTCGATGGCAGAACCGAGCTGGGGCCGACGCAGATCGCAATCAACGATCACCGCGCGTTTCCCCGCCAGTGCGCTCATGTTAGCCAGCGCGACGCAGGTCGCCGTCTTGCCCTCGCCTGGCACCGCAGACGTGACCATCACCGATCGTGGTACCTGGTCCGGTGATGACAACACCAGCGCGTTGCGCAACCCCCGCGCCGCCTCTGCAAAGGCCGAATTGGGGCTGCGCGCCAGATGGGCCAGCACGACGCGGCGCTTGCTGGCGCGTTTGAGGCGTGGCAGACGGCCGAGCAGGGGCAGGCCCAGCAGCCGCTCCGCCTCTGCCCCGGTGCGAAATGTGTTGCACATCAGCTCGCCCAGAAATACCAGCGTCAGTCCGCCGAAAAGGCCGGCGACACCTGCCAGACCGCTGATCATCTCCGCCTTTGGGCCAAGCGCCTGGTCGGGGGGCAGGGCCTCCGATATGATGCGGGCATCGGGTTCCTGGAGGCTGGCGGTTTCGGTGGTTTCCTTCCAGCGGCTGAGGAAGCTCTCATATATCCGGCGGGAGGCATCAGCCTCACGCTCCAACTGCCTCAGCCCGACCGCAGCGCGGGACTGGTCAGCGCTGCGGGCTTCCAGCTCCGCCAGGGCATCGGCCAGCGTCCGCTCGCGCGCCAGGGCGACCTCCACATCGTTCTGGAGGCCTGCAACCAGCTTTGACACCTCGCTGGCGATGGCACCGAAAAGATCTTTCAACTCGGCCCGCACATTGGCCATCCGGGGATGCTTCGGGCCGTAGCGGGTGGACAGCTCCGCCTCCTGCCGCTTCACCTCCGCCCGCTGCTGACGGAGGGTCAGGATGAGAGGGGAAGAGAGGATATCGGCTGCCGCGCCTCTGCCCCGCGCGGCGATCAGTTGCTCAATCTGACCATAGCGCGCCTCAGCCTCTGCCCGCGCAGCGCGGGCGCTGACCAGTTCGCGGTTGATATCGCCAAGTTGCTGATCGGTGACCAGCACGCTTTGCCCGTCACCATCGGCCTGTTGCTGCTTGCGCTGCTCCACTGCGGCGTCAGCCTGTTCCACCTCCGCCTTCAGGCTGGCAAGCCGGGTCGAGAGGATGGATGAAGCGCGGGTCGTCGCATTGGATTTCGTGCTGAGCTGGCGTTCTACGTAGATGCCCGCAATCCCGTTGGCGACGGCGGCTGCCAGATCGGGCGTGCCCGCCTGCACGGCTATGCGGATGACGAATGATCGCCCTTCCTGCGAGGTGATGAGGGGTGCACGCAAGCGGTTGCGCGCACGCTGACGCGCAGCTTCGGGCGACATATCGGGCTGCCGCGTGACCGGCAAGTAAGGCTGCAACTGCGGCAACTGGCCGGCGACCCATTCAATCGCACGGGTCTTGATCGACTGTCGAGGCGCACCGAATTCCGGGATCTTGTCGAGCGCGAAGCGATCAATCGTTGTGCCCAGCACATCCTCCGAACGGATCAGCGCGATTTCCGACGCGACAGCGGCATTATCGACATCCAGCGCGCCGACGACATTTTCAACATTGGCCACCCGGCGGTCGCGGGTATCCAGAAGGACCTTGCTGGCCGCCTCGTAAACCGGGGGCAGGCGGGTGACCACCAAGACAGCAGCAATGGCCATCAGCCCGGAGAGGACCGCGATCAGCCAGCGCCCGCGCCAGATCGCGCCAAGCACCTGGCGAATGTCGACGCCTTCCGCCGCCGATGCTTGCCCGGCATCATTGAACTGGTGCATCGTCACGGCGTAACACCCCGCACACACAGCCTTGCACCAGGCATCTTTTGTGATTCTACCGGCATGTCATCCTCCACACTCCCGAAGGTTAAGATTTTAGGAGTTCAGAATTAATGCGCCGTTAATCTTGGTGAGCAGGGCGCACCGGTGGCGTTATTGCCTTGGAAAACAGCCCGGGTTTGGCGATTCTTTCCTTTGCAACGCACTTTACGCTTGCGTCACCCCGCGTCACATCTGGTTATATCGCACAAAGCGCTCCAAAGAGCGGATTCGGAGGAAATATGACCCACACGCCAAAGCGCAGCCTGGAAGAGTTGCGCGCCCTGCTCGGGAAGGAGCTCGGTGTCTCGAAATGGTATGAGATCGATCAGAAGAGGATCGATGTCTTCGCCGATGTCACCGAAGACTGGCAGTTTATCCACGTGAACCCCGAAATGGCAGCCAAGACGCCCTTTGGCGGCACAATCGCGCACGGGTTCCTCAGCCTCTCAATGCTGTCGGCGATGGTTTATGAGGCCGGTCCGGGCCTCAAGGACATCGTCATGGGCGTGAATTACGGGTTCGACAAGATCCGCTTCCTCTCGCCAGTTAAGGCGGGCGCAAAAATCAGGGGCCGCTTCGTTCTGACCGAACTCGACGAAACAAAACCCGGCGAAGTCACTTACAAACAGGCCGTCACGGTGGAGATCGAGGGCAGCGACAAGCCCGCCCTCGCTGCTGAGTGGATCGGCCGCGTCTATTTGGGAAAATCATGAGCATCAGGTTTGACGATCAGGTTGTCATCGTAACCGGCGCGGGCGCGGGTCTTGGCCGCTCCCACGCCCTGCAATTCGCAGCGCGCGGCGCGAAGGTCGTGATCAATGATTTCGGCGGGGCCCGCGACGGCACCGGCGGTGATCTTGGCCCCGCAGATCAGGTTGTGGCGGAGATCGAGGTCGCTGGTGGCGAAGCGATTGCCAATGGTGCCGATGTCTCCGACTATGCGCAGGTCGAGGACATGGTGGCGCAGGCCATTGCCAAATGGGGCCGGGTCGATGTGCTGGTCGCCAATGCGGGCATCCTGCGCGACAAATCATTTGCCAAAATGGAGATGGAGGATTTTCTGAAGGTCCTCAACGTCCACCTCGTCGGCACCGCCAATTGCGCCCGTGCCGTCTGGCCGGTGATGCGCGATCAGAATTACGGACGCCTGGTTTTCACGACCTCCTCCTCCGGTATGTACGGCAATTTCGGGCAGTCGAATTACGGTGCCGCGAAAACCGGCATGATCGGCCTGATGAATGTGCTGCAGATCGAGGGTGACAAGTACGGGATCACCGTCAACACGCTTTCGCCCACAGCCGTCACGCGGATGACGGAGGAGTTGTTCTCAGGCCCCGCCAAGGATTTGCTGACACCTGAGAGCATCTCGCCGGGTGTTCTGTTCCTTGCATCTAAAGACGGCCCCAAGCGCACAATCCTGTGTGCAGGTGGCGGGTGCTTCGCGCGCACCTATCTTCATGAGACGGAAGGCGTGCTCCTCACCGGAGAGGACCTGACGCCGGAAGGTGTCGCCGCCGAGTTCGAAACGATCAGCTCCATGGAGGGGGCAAAACCCCTTCAGGGCGCATTTGAACAGACCCAGAAATATGCCGAAAAGGCCGTTGCGGCCCTCGGCGAACAGGAGTGATCCCCATGAGAGAAGCCGTCATTGTCTCCACCGCCCGCACCCCGATCGGGAAGGCCTATCGCGGGGCGTTCAATGCCACTACCGGTCAACAGCTTGCCGGTCATGCCATCAAACACGCGGTTGAGCGCGCCGGCGTCGACGGGGCGGAGATTGAAGACTGCATCATGGGCAACGCCCTGACGCAGGGGTCCACCGGCGGCAATTTCGGGCGCCAGGCGGCGATGGCCGCTGGTCTGCCCGTGACTGTCGCGGGCATGACACTGGATCGCCAGTGCTCCTCCGGCATGATGGCCATCGCATCGGCTGCGAAATCCGTCATCAATGACGGCGTGCAGATCGCTGTTGGCGGCGGTGGGGAAAGCATCTCGCTCGTCCAGAACGAACAGATGCGCCGCGATTTCGTCGCTGATCCGACGCTGAAGGAAAAGATGCCCGCGCTCTACATGTCGATGCTGGAAACGGCGGAGACGGTCGCCGCGCGCTATGATGTCAGTCGCGAGGCCCAGGACGAATACGCGGCCCAGAGCCAGGCGCGGACGGCGGCTGCGCAGGAGGCCGGCAAGTTCAACGATGAGATCGTGCCGCTCCCCTCCACCATGAAGTTCATGAACAAGGAAACCAAGGAGATCCTTGATCGCGATGTCGTGCTGGAAAAGGACGAGGGCAATCGCCCTTCCACGACGTTCGAGAGCCTTCAGGGGCTGGAGCCTGTCTTCAAGGACGGCATCACCATCAAGGAAGGCAAGTTCATAACCGCCGGCAACGCTTCGCAGCTTTCGGACGGCGCATCTGCTTCTGTCGTGATGGAATCGAAAGAGGCGGAGAAACGCGGATTGCAGCCGCTCGGGTACTACCGCGCCTGCGTCGCGGCGGGTTGTGAGCCGGATGAGATGGGCATCGGCCCGATCTACGCGGTGCCGAAACTCCTGAAGGCGGCTGGCCTGAAGATGGAGGATATCGGTCTTTGGGAGCTGAACGAGGCTTTCGCCGTTCAGGTCATACGCTCGCGTGATGTGCTTGGCATCCCGGATGAGATCCTGAACGTCAATGGCGGCGCGATCTCCATCGGCCATCCTTATGGCATGTCCGGTGCCCGCATGGTCGGTCACGCGCTGATCGAAGGGAAACGGCGCGGTGCCAAATATGTAGTCTGCACCATGTGTGTTGGCGGCGGCATGGGCGCAGCCGGCCTCTTCGAGGTCGCCTGACACCACGATCAGGGCCCTGTGCGGATCTCGTTTCCGCCCCGGGCCGTGTGGCAGTCTGAACAGGACGCAATGCGCGGCCAGCCCGATCATGCTGCCCGTTTGCATCGCCGTTCTGGATGAGAGCATGGCAGGGCGGTCCGGTGGTCGTCCCTGTTATTTTTGGGCTAATAATCGGCCATGACCGGCAGGTGCGACTGCGAAGTGCTTTCGCGCCTGCAGCATCACAAAATTGTTTATATGCAATAACTTGAACCTGTGCCTAGCGTCCAATTGCAAGGTAAGACGGGGGATAGTCATGAAGATTTCGATCATTGGTTTCGTGTTGACGACCATTAGCACCGGGACCGCCGCTATGGCGGGTGGGTTTGATCGTGGAGGGGTCAATATCGATCTTCTGTTCGACGGATCACAATTCGCGGGAGAGGCGACAGGCACTTATGTCTTCCCGCAACGGACACTCGACAATGTGATACGCGACGTGAATGTGGCCGGAGGTGCGCCGCTCTCCTCTGTAACAGTTGGTGTCGGAGGTGATTTCTTCGTCCCCCGGGTCGGCTTCAAGGTCCGTCTCGGCCAGCATGCCGACTGTCTGGCGACCTATAGCCAGCCCTTTGGTGCCGATGCAGACTATGGCCTGAACAATGCCCATTCGGCATCCTCGGTGGCGTTCGAAGTCGAATCGGATGATATCGGTCTGACCTGCTCGGCCAATTTCAATATCGGGACTTTCAATTTCGAAGGGTTTCCGGAAACCAGGGGGCGTCTGCGCCTGATCGGAGGGGTGTCATATCTCGACCTCAGGGGCACGCAGGGCCGCCAGACCTTCGCCGATTTCGCCGGAATACCTGCGGCGTTTCTGCCTGCCGGGCTGGCCGGGCTGAATACCGACGGTGTCGGCGATTTCAGCCTCAGCGACGACGCATTCGGGTTCCGCGTCGGGTTCGCCTATGAGATACCGGTCCCGGATGCGGCCCGGGGCTTTCGGATCTCTGCGATCTATTCGTCCAGATACAAGCTGAATCTCGATGGTACGGTCGATACATCCGCCTTCAACACCCCAGCCGCCCTCGCATTTCCCGTATCGCCAGTCAGTGCTGAGACCGAGATCCCGCAATCGGTGGAAGTGAAGATGCAGGCCCCCATCGCATCGCTTGGCATTCTCGCCGATGCATCCTTCAAATGGCAGGATTGGAGCCAGCTTGGCTCAATCCCCATCGCCGGTGTGATCAGCCCGGTTACGGGGACACCATCCACCAACATTGCGTTTGAGCCGCTTTACGAGGACGGCATCACCATTGAGGTCGGCGTCGCCACCCAACTGGCTGAGGGGTTGTCTGGACGTATCGCGGGGCGGTTTGACAAGGGAACATCGACAACGTTTGGGTTTCAGACCGATACTTGGTCAGCCTCCATCGGGCTGCGCTACAAGCGCGAAAACATTCAGGCATCGCTCGGCGCGTCTGCGGGTATCCTTACATCGGGGTCGTCCTCAGGCGTCGATACGCTCGATCCGGCTAATGATCTGTCCTATTCCTTTGGCGATGATTTCGTTGGTGCAATCAGCGGCTCGCTTCGCATCAGTTTCTGATGCGACGGTCCGCGAAGGCCCGCCAGTCCGTCTTGACCTTGGCTCGGCGAGGTCAGCATATTTGATCTGCTGGCCAGTCAGGCTAGGCTCTCCTTCATATCTGCCGATCCGGACGCCGCATGACGTCAGGTTAGGCAAGCCTCCTATGGCGAGAATGCACGTGGTGCCGTAAAATCTGGCGTAAACCGCGTGCGTGCGCCGGATGAAAAGGGAAAGACGCCTCATGGACCTGAACTACACCGCTGAAGAAGAAGCGTTCCGCGACGAAGTGCGGACTTACCTGGCTGAAAACCTGCGCCCGGCGCTTGCAAACAAGGTCGCCAACGATCTGCGCCTGACCGCGGAAGACCTGCGCGAATGGCACAAGCTGCTGAACGATCGGGGCTGGCTTGCCTGGCACTGGCCGGTGGAACATGGCGGCACCGGCTGGACCCCGGTGCAGGCGCATATTTTCCACGAGGAAATTGTCTTCGCCAACGGCCCACGGATCATCCCTTTCGGTGTGAACATGCTTGGCCCCGTTCTGATCAAGTATGGCAGTGAAGAACAGAAGGCGCATTACCTGCCCAAGATGCTGACGTCCGAGCATTGGTGGTGTCAGGGTTATTCCGAACCCGGCTCCGGCTCCGACCTCGCGTCGCTGAAGACCACTGCCGTGCGCGATGGGGATGAATACGTCATCAACGGCCAGAAAACCTGGACGACCCTCGGTCATATCGCCGACCATATCTTCTGCCTCTGCCGCACTTCGAAAGAGGGCAAACCACAGGAAGGGATTTCCTTCATCCTGGTGCCGATGGATACGCCGGGCGTCGAAGTTCGCCCCATCATCACCCTCGATGGGGAGCATGAGGTGAACGAGGTCTGGCTGACCGATGTGCGCGTCCCCGTCGCCAATCTCGTCGGAGAGGAAAACAAGGGCTGGACGCTTGCCAAATACCTTCTGACCTATGAGCGGACGGGGATCGCAGGCACCGCCTATTCCAAGCAGGCCATGGATCACCTGAAATCGGTGGCAGGGCGCATGCAGTCCAATGGCCGTCCGCTGAAGGACGATCCGTTTTTCTCCGCCCGCATGGCGCAGGTGGAGATCGATCTGATGGCCATGGATATCTTCAACTTGCGCGTCGTCGCCGCTGCTGAAGGCGGCTCGGCAGGCGGCGTCGAAAGCTCCATGCTGAAAATTCGCGGTACCGAGGTCCGTCAGGAACTGACCGACCTGATGCGCCGCGCCTTTGGCCCGCACGCGATGCCCTTCGTTCCCGAAGCCTTCGATGATGGCTGGAATGAGGAGCCGATCGGACCCGAAGGGGCAATGCCGCAAGCGAACAACTACTTCAACATGCGCAAGATCTCGATTTATGGCGGGTCCAACGAGATCCAGAAAAACATCATCTCCAAAATGGGATTGGGCCTCTGATGGACTTCCAGCTTTCCGAAGAACGCCAGATGCTGGCAGACACCCTCAACCGGTTTGTGCGTGAGAAATACGACATCGACACCCGCCACAAGGCAGCGAAGATGGAGGGTGGGTTCGACCCTGCCATGTGGGCCGAGTTTGCCGAGCTTGGTGCCATCGGTGCGCTGATCCCCGCCGATGCAGGCGGCTTTGGCGGCGAAGGCGAAGACCTGATGGTCGTGTTTGAAGCGCTCGGCCGCGGCATCGTCGTGGAGCCGTTTCTGGCGACGCTGCTCGGCTCCTCCGCCCTGATCGGTACCGGCAATGATGAATTGCTGGAGGAAGTGATCGGCGGCGCTGTGCACCTTGCCCTCGCCCATACCGAACCCGGTGCGCGGTTCGAGATTGCCCGCGTTGCCTGCAAGGCAGAGGGCGGCAATATCACTGGCGCGAAGACCGTCGTGATCAATGGTGGCACAGCCGACAAACTGATCGTCTCTGCCCGCGCATCGGGTGATGTGGGGGACGAGGCTGGCATCGGCCTCTACCTCGTCGATGCGACCGGCGAGGGCGTCAGCAAGCGCGAATACGGAACCGTTGAAGGCGGCCATGCTGCCGATTTCACCTTTGATAATGCCCCCGGCACCCCCCTCACGGGCGAGGCTGACGGGTTTGCCAAGCTGGAGGAGGTTCTCGGCCGCGGTGTGCTCGCGCTTTGCGCCGAAGCGCTCGGCGCGATGGAGGTCTGCAAGGAGGTCACGGTCGATTACCTCAAGACCCGCAAGCAGTTCGGCGTCCCCCTGTCGAAATTCCAGGCGCTGCAGCACCGGATGGTGGAGGTCGTAATCGCCATTGAGCAGGCACGCTCCCTCACCATGCTGGCCGCCGGGATGATGACCGCGCCGCGGGCGGAACGCGAACGCGCCCTGTCCGCCGCCAAGAACATGGTGGGCCGCGTCGGGCGACTGGTATCCGAGGAAACCATTCAGCTCCATGGTGGGATCGCAATGACATGGGAATATTCCGCGCCCCATTATGCCAAACGCCTGACCATGATCGATCACCAGCTGGGCGACGAGGATTTCCATCTCGCCCGTTTCATGGGGCTCGAAGCCGCCTGACGCATTTGTCTCGGAAATATCCCCGCCCTGCAGAAAATCAATCGGGCAAGAGGTGTTTTCGATAATATCGCCAAGTACTGAGCCGGAGGCATCCGCCAGATGACCAGAGTGCTGACAGAACGGACGGGCCGCGTCCTTCACATCATCAATAACGCGCCGGAACAGCGCAACGCCTTTGGCATGGATTTCTATGACGGGATGATCCCCGCCATCGATGGCGCTGGCACTGACCCGGATGTGGGCGCGGTGGTCATATCGGGCGCGGGCGGGTTTTTCTGCGCGGGGGGCGATGTCAAACGCCTCGCCGTCGCCCACCAGCTTGATTTCGCCACAAGGCGCGAGGGGGTAGACCGTCTGCATGTCATGATCCGCGCCATTCGCAACTGCCCGAAGCCCATCATCGCCGCTGTCGAAGGCGGCGCTGCGGGTGCGGGGGCATCGCTGGCGGCAGCGTGCGATTTGATTATCGCAGCAAAGGACGCCTATTTCATGCTTGCCTATGTTAAGATCGGGATCACACCTGACGGCGGTGCGACATGGAGTTTTGCACGGGCGTTGCCGCGCCAGTTCGCGGCAGAAATGGCGCTGACCGGCGGGCGCGTCCCGGCGGAACGGCTCCATCAGCTCGGCATGGTGAACCGCCTGTCCGACGCGGCGGTGGCAGACGGCCTCTCCTGGGCGGCGGAACTGGCAGACGGGCCCGCGGCGTCGATGGCCACGATCAAGGCCCAGATCGTAGCGGCGGAGGAAGCCGGGTTCGAAGCCCAGCTTGAAGCAGAGGCCATCGGCATCGCCACCGCGCTTGGCAGCCCCAACGGAATCGAAGGCGCGACAGCCTTTCTGGAAAAACGAAAGGCGCAGTTTCATGGATAGACGCGCACCCGTCCCGGCCCCGCGCCGGGACCGCCACGCGCAGAGATGAAGGAGAGATCCCGGCGCAAGGCCGGGATGGTTGCTTAGCAAAAGAAGGAGGATCGTGCATGACACCCGGCAAAGCCTTCCTCACATCGGAGGAGATCCGACCCCTCGCGGCGCGGTCCGATCTTTGGGGCCTCTGGCTGATCGTCCATTGCTGGGGCGTCATTGCAGCCGCGCTCGCGCTTTTTGCGATCTGGCCGAACCCGCTGACCTTTATCGCCGCTGTCATCCTGATCGGCTCACGGCAACTCGGGCTGGCGATCCTGATGCATGAGGCTGCCCACAGCGCGATGTTCAAGACCCGCGCGCTGAACGAATTTGTCGGCGAATGGCTCTGCGGTCGGCCCATATTGGCGGATATGTACGAATACCGCACCTACCATCTGCAACATCACCGCTATACCCAGACGGACAAGGATCCCGATCTCAAACTCTCCGCCCCATTTCCCACCACATGGGCGAGCCTTCGGCGCAAGCTGATCCGCGATATCACCGGCCAGACCGGCATCAAGCAACGCAGTCAGCAGATCATGTTCGCTTTCAAGATGGCGGGAGAGGTTGAGGGGGAGCCGTCATCGCAGGACCTCGCGCAAGCCTTCGCAGGGCCCGTCTTGGCGCGCGCGCTGATCGCAAACGCGGTGATCTTCGCCGTGATGTGGGCGGTTGGCGAATGGTGGTGGTGGTTTGCCTTCTGGGCACTGCCATTGCTGACCTGGTTCCAGCTGGTCCTGCGCGTGCGCAATATCGCCGAACACGGCGCGGTGGAAAAATCGGATGATCCCCTGCGCAATGTGCGCACGACCCATGCCGGGCCGGTGATGCGCCTGCTCCTCGCGCCCTACTGGGTGAACTACCATCTGGAGCATCACCTCGTGATGCACATTCCCTGCCATTCCCTGCCAAGGGTGCACGACCTGATGCTGCAAAAAGGGCATGGACCGCGCATGCAAATCGGGCGCGATTATTGGGACGTACTGCGCATCGCAGCGTCGCGTCCGGCCTGACGAAACGCTCCCTAACGTCCTGGCACGCCATGCGCCATGCTGACCGGGCTGGCCGTACCTTGGTCAGTGATGCTGGTCCGAGAAGGGCTTTTGCGGGCGGGGATAGATGGGCAGATGCGGGATGAGCACGCTACCCGGCTGCTCGATCACATACATGAAGGCCTTCGCGATGTCGTCCGGGCGCAGGGCCGTTGGCTTTTCCTGATCGAAGAAGGGCGTGTCGGTCATGCCCGGATGCAGGCAGGTGACCCGGCCCCCGGCGTCGCCCAGTTCCGCGCCAAGATTGTCTGCGTAACCGCGGATGAACCACTTTGTTGCCGAGTAGACGGAGCCCCATACAGTGCCCTGCGCCGCCAGCGAGCCGACCAGCACCAGATGACCGTTCGATGCCTTCAGATGCGGCAGCGCATACTTCGCCGTATAGGTCACGCCAAGACAGTTGATGTCGATCATCTGACGAAAGCTTTCGGGGTCTCCCGCCTCGGTCCCGCGCGCCGATGCCCCGATCCCCGCATTGGCGAAGACAACATCGAGTTGTCCGAAATGGGCGATCGTGGCGGCGATCGCCAGTTCCTGCTGGGCGGCGTTGGTGACATCGCAGCGCAGGGCAATCGCATTGTCCGACCCTAACTCAGCAACCAGCCTTTCCAGTTTGTCGAGTGATCTGGCGGCCAGCGCGACCCTGTGCCCAGCCCGGACCGCATATCGGGCGCAGATTTCGCCGATACCGGAGGAGGCACCAGTGATGAAGATGACTTTTGACATGGTCTTGTCCTTCTTGGCGTTGATCAGGCAGTTGCGCGCGCCTGAACGGCATCGATGACCAGCGCCGTTGTTCGGCTGGCCGAGGCGGGGTTCTGGCCGGTCACCAGATTGCCGTCGCGAATGGCGAAAGGCTGAAAGTCGGGCCCGGAGTGATGCAGCGCACCGAGCGCGCGCAGCTTTGTCGCGAGCAGAAAGGGCACCGCGTCCTGAAGGCCAACCGCATGCTCCTCACTATCGGTGAAGGCCGCGATTTTCCGGCCCCTCACCAGCGGGTGGCCATCACTTGCCAAAGCAGACACCAAAGCGGCCGGACCGTGGCACACGGCTGAAATGATCTGGCCCGATCTGTCGAACTTCTCGATCAGATGCGCCAGCGCAGGGTTGTCCGGATGATCGGACATCGTGCCGTGTCCGCCCGGCAGAAACACCGCATCGAACGGTGCCGTATCCAGTTCGGTGAATGCCGGCGTGTTTGCGAAAGCCGATTGGGCTGCATCATCCGTCAGGTACCGTTCGACCAAGGCATCGTTTTCTCCCTTGGCCGAGACACTGCGCGCATCGATCGGAATGGCACCACCTGCGATAGATGAGACAGTCACGGCGGCTCCGCTGTCCTGGAAGCGGTAGAAGGGTGTTGTCAGGCCTTCGAGCCACGCGCCGGTCGGCTCGCCATTGGTCATCCGCAAGGCTGAGGTCGCGATGATGAGAATGTGTGCCTGTGTCATCCGAGTCTCCGTCGAAGTTCAGAGTGTCGGATAGCGGATGGCTGGCATCATGAGAATAAATGCAATTTGCCAATACCGATAAATAAATTTATGCACGTCACGATGTCGCTGCGCAATCTTCGATCCTTTGTGGAAGCCTTCCGCTGCCAATCGCTGAGCGAAGCTGCGCATAACCTCGGCCTGACCCAACCGGCAGTCTCCCAACACATCGCATCACTGGAAGCGCAACTGGGCAGAAAGCTGTTCGAACGCCAGCCGCGCGGGGTTGTGGCCACGGCCTTTGCGAGGGATCTCGCCGCACAGATCGGAGACGGGCTTGACCGGGCCGAGGCTGCATTGGCAACGATGCGTGCGCGATCGTCGGACCTGTCGGGCGTCGTGCATATCGCTGGACCGCCGGAGCTGATGGCGGAACGGATCGCACCGCTGATGCGCGACCTGGTGGAGGCCGGTCTCGATGCGCGCATTCATCTGGGCGGAAAAGTCTCGCTTTACGATGCGCTTTTGAAGGGTGAGGTGGATCTTGCCTTCACGGCGTCCGAGCCGTCCGATGCCGGGCTGGCTTCCACCAGCATCGGCACGGAGCTGTTGATGGCCGTTGCATCCCCCGCGATGGCCGTCCGGATCACATCGCAACCGGACCTGGCGGCGGCGCTGAAGCGTGAGCCGCATGTCGCCTATGACATGGATCGTCCGCTCCTACGGCAATGGTGCGCGACCAATCAGATTGATCTTGATACCCGTCAGCCCTCCGTCACAGCCGCCGATCTGAGGCTCTTGCGCGCGATGGTCGAGACGGAGGTAGGATGGTCCGTGATCCCCGATTACCTTTGCGCTGATGCGATCAGGGCAGGACGTCTCGTGCCAATCGACGGGCCGAGCCCGGCTCCCGGCAACAAACTCTACCTCGTCTGGGCCAAGTCGTCGCTTCGCCATCCGCGCGTCGCTTATGCCCGTGACGTGGTCTTGAGTGGTTTGGAGCGGTTTCGGAGCAGCTTGGACCCGATCACCCGGACGCGTTGAGCGGTGCGGGTCAGACGCTTAAAAACTGGTGCCTCGTCGTCTCTGGATCGCAGCCTCCGATCAATTGCACACCGGATCACGGCTTAACTGAAAGGCGGGCAGCCCAATTCTGTCCCTTCCGGCGGGTTGAATGGGACGTCCAGGATCTTGGGTACAGTTTCTCACCGCGTCGATGCCACAGGTGCCAAGGCAAGACAGTTCAGAGATCAGCATGTGGTCCGGGCGGGTGGCAAACAGCGGCGCATATGGACGCCGATTGGCACTCCTGGGCCTCGGTCTCGGCCGCGCTGTTGCGGCGAAGGCGGTGTCGCGGGCTGACCATGTGACCATGCACCCGCCCGGTACATCCCATTGATGCGCAGACCACCTCTGGGCCGAGATGATCTGTACCGATGGCTGGTTCGCTCGACTAAGTTGCAAATGGTAGGTTCCCGCCACCGTCACCGTCCACGCCGATCATCGGCCCGAGCTGAACGCCTCCCACCACATATTTGCCAGCAAACGAAGCGGAGGGCACGGAGATCCCCAGAGGCGTCACAACTTCCAGCCTCGGCACGGGCTTGGCGTTCACTCGCGATGCGCGTGGGGTCGTTTGATCCGCCTTACGCGACGGGCAGCAACCGCGCACGCCGCAATTCCGCAAGATTATGGAATACCCTTCCATCCCGGCAGTGATTATCTGTTCCGGCAATTCGTGGCGTGCCGACCCAAGACCGCCGCGCTGCAAATGGGAGGTACGAGCCGATGGATCCGGACCCGTTTCCAACCGGACGTCAGATGCAGGGTGGCAGTCGTGGGCTCTGACACGCCAACCCGCCGTAGTCTTGTCGTCGGGGCCGCGGCGCTCTGCGCCACGAGCAGCTGCGGTGTGGTACCTCGCGATCCCGATATCGGGCAGCTCTACCGCTATACAAACGAGATCGATCCCGCGCTTCGCCGACCGCTTGTTACGATCCCGGGTCTGCTCGGATCGCGTCTCCGGGTTGGCAAGGACGGGGAATTCGTCTGGGGTGGGCCTAACCGTATTTCGATTGATACGGGTAATGACCGGGGTGCCGGATTGCTGGCGCTACCCGTTGGTGACGGAACCGAACCTCTCTCCAGTTTGCGCGATGAGATCAGGCCGGCGGGCGTCTTGCGGCGGGCCCGTGCGCAGGTCCTCTTCGCCCAAGTGCAGCAAGAGATCTATAGCAACCTCGTCACGGCGCTGAATTCCGGCGGCTATGAATTCAGCCGCACGCTAGAGGAAGAGCGGGCAAGGCAAGGCGAGAACCCCGGATCGCTGGAATTTCCCTATGACTGGCGCCGCGACATCGTTGAGAGCGCGCGAGAGCTGGATGATTTCATCGAGCGCAAGGCCGTGCAGATCGAACGCGTGCGCCGCGAACGCTTCGGCCGCTCTGTTCCGGCTGACGAACTGCGCTTCGATTTCGTTGCACATTCGATGGGCGGACTGGTTCTGCGCTATTGGCTAATGTATGGCAGGCAGGATTTGCCCGCAGATGGTTCCCTGCCGGAACTGACCTGGGCGGGGGCAAGGCGGGCCGCCTGCGTGGTATTCGTTGCGCCACCCAATCTCGGGTCGATTTCCGCCTTCGACAACTTGCTGACCGGACGCTCTTTCGGGCCGCTACAGCCGTTTTACCGCCCGGCTCTGCTCGCCACACTGCCGTCGCTTTACCAGTTGATGCCGCGTGATCGCCATCAGCGTGTGACCATGTCGGGCAATGGCAGCCCGGTGGATAGCATCTACGATGCAGATACCTGGCGGCAACGCGGCTGGGGTCTGTTCGCGTCGGGCGAAGAGGAATTCATCTCCCTCGTCATGCCCGATGCAAAGAGCCCTGCCGCGCGGCAAGACATCGCCCAAAGGCACATGACACGCGTTCTCGGGCGGGCCGAGGCGCTGCATCGGGCGCTCGACGTGCCGGGCACGCCGCGGCTGACGGATCTGTTCCTCGTTGTCGGCACCGGGCTCGACACACCGGCTGCAGCGACTGTCGATCGCGACAGCGGCACCGCCACGATCAGCGCGCAGGAAGAAGGCGACGGCGTCGTACTGCGTGCAAGTGCACTACGCGACGAAAATCAGGGGGGACATGTCGGGACCGGCCCATCGCGCCCTATCCGGTATCGCACAACGCTTCTCCTCCCCGGCGAGCATGTCGAGATAACAGCAAGCCCGGTCTTTGCCGACAACCTGCTGCACTGGCTGCGCGACCAACCGCGCGCACGCGTATCTGCGGGATGAAACTGCCCAAACCTCCTCACCTGAGCAACGAAAGGCCGCTCTAATGACCCTATCGAAACATCGACTTGCCCTAACCGCTACGATTGCCGCGGCGATGCTGTCGCCAGTTGCTGCCACAGCAGCGTCCATCGAGATTGGCCAGCTCACCTGCCGGCAAACTGATCGCACCAACCTGATCATCTTCTCCGAAGCATCCTTTTCCTGCGTTTTCGACCCGGTTGAAGGTGGAAACGAGACCTATCGCGGATCTGTAGCGAAGATCGGTGTCGATCTGTCCTCCAGCAAGGTTGAGACGATGGTCTGGTATGTCTTTGCCCCTTCCGCCCCGGTCGAAGGCGCACTGGCAGGTGACTATTTCGGCGCATCCGCCGACGCTGCGGCCGGGGCCGGGATCGGGGCGCGGGTCCTTGTTGGCGGTTTCGAAGACTCAATCTCTCTGCAGCCCGCCGCGATTTCGGGTCAAGAAGGTATTGGTGTCGCCGCCGGGATCGAGCAGTTCACGCTGAGCCAATAGGCATCGGCGCGAAAATCCAGAGTCATGGGGTCTTCTGACCACGGTTTCGGGCTGGCGCAACGCGCATGAGCCCGAAACCGCTTTGATAGACCCGCAGATCGGCGGGAGACTTAGAAGAGAGTGGCCAGCTCTCGCGCATGGGCGCGGTGCGCATCGATGCGACCGGAAAGATGAACGACAGTTGGCCATTCCTGATCATCCAGCGCCACGTCGAGCGCCGCACGGGCGGATGCTTCTGCGCGTCGATGGGCCTCGCGCAACCGGTCAATCATCGAAGCCTTGGACGGGATGGCGGCGACGGTCGGTGGGTTCACCTCAACCACGCCATCCGTGTAATCGAGAAGCGCAGGGCCACCCAGACCGAGAATATGGAGAGCCAGTGGCTCGATCGAGCCGCTCAGTTCGTCCGACTGATTGTTAAAGCACCTTATGGCCATGCAGCCACCAGCGCCGGTTATGTTCCATGCAAAACTGCGCGTCGTTCGCGCAATCCGGCATGTGTTGCCAAGTACATGGTTGAGCCCCTCAATCAGCGCGCCCACATCCTGCGGCGGTCCGAGGTTAGTACTGCCCGAACTCATGGAACCGCCGCTGCCGCGTCGCGTCGCGACCGTTTTCGTTCATCTGCGATGCTCTCATTGCTGATCATGTTCATGTCTCCGCTTGCAGGGGTCGGGGTTGCAAGAGGCGGGCGTGTGGGGCGCCGCCCGCCTCTTCGGCCCGTGGCAGGGTGTGGAGAGGGTGAGAAGCACTGTGAAGAAGTGCTTCGATCGCCACGGGTCGTAGTTTGGGCGCTGTGCGCCGATCTTCAGTTCACCGCTCTCATATTTACAAGATTTGCCTCCCTTGCTTGCACGTCTTTCGGTGGTTTCTCAGGCAGGGTGAGGCAGAAAGATGTACCGGAGGATGTGCTCTTGACGAGGTTGAGGCTTCCCCGCAATTCACGCGCCAACGTGACAGAGGTGAGGAGCCCCGAACCGATCGGCCCTTGCGGTGCCATGGCGTCGTTCATCCGCGGGTAGAGGTAAGCCAGCACATGATCAGGCAAGCCCGGCCCATCGTCCGAGATGTCGAAATAGACGCGTCCACAGTGCTGAGATGCCGCAATTTCAATCCACGAGCCGCCGGACTTGTTGATTGCATTGGCGGCATTCAGGGTGAGGTTGAACAGGATCCTGAACAATGATGGTGAGTGGCAGTAGAACCGCAGATCCTCATCAATACTGTTGTGAAACATGATCTGGTTTTCGCCCAGCAGACACTCGACGCTGACGAGATTGGTGATCTGGCGTAACAGCTTGTCAATACATGTCGATTGCTGGACGACCTCGTCCTTTTCGCGGAGGTACTGACTGAGTTCAAGGCGACAAATCTCCGCCACCCGGTCGATGGCCTGAACGATCAGCTCTGCGCGGTCCTTGACGCGGGCATCATTATACAGACGAAGCTGTTCGGCGACGAGTGATGCGCGTGCCATCAGACCGTTGATGTCGTGCGCGACACCGCGCATTCGAATATCATGATCGTACATACAGTGTTGTCTCCCGTTACTTCAGTGCGTCCGGTTCGAAAACGCTCGCTCATGACTTTGTTGTGTGATGTGAATTTAGGTGTCACGCATGGCGAGGTCTTTCATCATCCTGCTGAATCTTCGGTGGTGACTGCTCCGCGTTGCCTACAACTTGGGCAACTGGCCTATCGACACTTTGCTGTCGCTGGGTATCAGCCGTCAGAAATGCGGCAGTGTTCGCGTAAGGCGCGAATCTACCCCTGATTGTCTCAACCTAAGGGTTTAATGCCGCCGCCTCGCCTGGATGCGACGGCTGAGGGCTCCGCCGCGCTTCGGCAACCGGCGCGTCAGCAGGGCCGGTGATCAGCCGCGTCGATTGGCGAAAGGTCAGATAGGACCAGGCCCATGACAGCAGGACCACCAAGCGGTTTCGCCCGCCCAGCAGAAACAGAATATGGACCACGCCCCAGAACCACCATGCCAACCGCCCGGCAAGGCGGATGCGGCCGAAATCCGCGATCGCGGCATCGCGGCCGATGGTCGCCAGATTGCCGAGGTCATTATAGACGAAGGGCTCTGGTGCTGGCTGGTTCTTGATCCGGGACAGGATGACCCTGGCGACGTAGCTGCCGGCCTGCTTGGCCGCGGGGGCGAGGCCAGGGACGAAGCTGTCATCGGCGCGGATCGCGGCTGTATCGCCAATGACGAACACATCCGGATGGCCGGGGACACTCAGATCGGGCCCGACGATGGCGCGCCCGGCGCGGTCGGCACTACAGTTCAACCACTTCGCGGCACGCGATGCCCGCACACCCGCAGCCCAGAGGACAACGCCAGCCGCAATCCGCTCGCCGCCGATATCGACGCCTGTCTGGTCGATCTCCATCACCCGCGAGCCGGTTCTGACCGTCACTCCGGCCTTCTCAAGGCGGCGGCTCGCAAAACTGGCCAGATCTTCGGGGAAGGCTGGCAGGATGCGCTTGCCCGATTGGACGAGGATCACCTGCGCCTCCGACGGGTCGATGCGGCGGAAGTCACGCTCCATACCTCTGTGCGCAAGTTCGGCGATGGCCCCGGCAAGTTCCACCCCTGTCGGCCCCGCACCGACGATGACGAATGTCAGATGGCGGCGGCGTTCCTCATCGGAGCGGGCATTCTCGGCACGCTCGAAGCTGAGCAGGATGCGGCGGCGTACATCCGTTGCATCCTCGATCTTTTTCAATCCGGGGGCCAGGCGATCCCAGCCGTCGTTTCCGAAATAGTCGTGTCGTGCGCCGGTTGCGAGCACGAGATAGTCATAAGGCACAGCGTCAGTGCCGATCATGACATTCCGGTTTTCGGTGTCGACCGAACTGACCTCGCCATAGCGTACATCGACATTCGGACGGTCGCGCATCAACGCCCTGATCGGCACGGCGATTTCTGCAGGTGACAGCATTGCGGTCGCCACCTGATAAAGAAGCGGCTGGAAGAGATGATAATTGCGTCGGTCGATCAGGGTGACTGACACTCCGGGTGATCGCAGTGCACGTGCCGCCGCCAGACCGCCGAACCCGCCCCCGACAATCACGATGCGTGACGTCGACGGGCGCGGTGCCGCTGGCCTGTCCTGTGTTCGCCAGCGTGTCATCGCGCGGTCCAGCGAAACCGGTCCCGCGCCAGCTGCAACGAGGTAGAACAGGATCAAGCCCATCATCAGGTGTTCGGGCAAGCCCGCGCCAACTGCCCAGACCCTGATGACCAGCACCAGGAGGATGAGCGCCACAGGCCGGACAGCGAAGCCGAGGATGAACGATGCCGCCCCGACAAGCCAGACCGCTTGGAATGGAGCATTCTCGGCCAGCGTCTGCATGACGACGGGATTGACGATCTCATCACCGACCAACGCCGCGAGCACGGGCGGAAGGTCAATGCCGCCGGCCACCGCAAACAGAAGCGCCAGCCATAGACGCAGAAGGCATCTGAGCGCCGCCTCCATCCACCGGTCCAGCATGTCGATCAGCCAGCTGAACGTGCGCACCATCGGAAGCGGTGCCATCCTGACCCCTTTTGCAATGGATGCGTCTACCGACAGGGGGCCCGCACCGTGGGTGACCAGCACCATGGCCAGCAGCGCGCAAAATAGATGTCCGCTGACATCGAAGATGCGTACATAAACAAAGATCGAGAGATACGCGATGATAAGCGCGGAGACCCGCGTGCCAAGGCCGACAGCGAGAAGGATCGCTGTCACGATTTCCACCACCGCCCGGCCGTCATCTCCACCAGGTTGCAGGAGGCCGTTCAGCCCGTGAGTCAAGAAGATCACCGCGAGCCAAAGCCGGATCGCCACAAACAAGAAGTTCTCGCCAGTCTGCATGACAACGCGACCGAGCCAGTCGGGAACATGGTTCTGGGGCCAGATCCTCATGGGTCACTCCGGTTTCGGGCCAGATTCTGCACGAGGCAAAGAGATGCGATCTGGCCGACTCTGTCTACGATGCGCGCATCAGATCTTTGCGAAGCGCGGTAAACTCTTCGAGCGTGGCACTGTTCAGCGGTGCCGTTTGCGGTCAACCGGTCAGGACCGCAACTGCGGCATCGTGATCTCCGGTGGTCGCACCATGGGCAGAACAGTCGCCACATCGCGGAGGTGATAGACATAGGCCGCGTAGACAGCCGTTGGATCGCCGCCATCCAGGTACCGGCTTGCCAGACGCGAGCCGAGCAGAAATACCTCATAGGGAGAGCCATCCTTGCGATAGTTCACCAGCGTGGTGAAGCCGCTGCCGGTCCGCTCCACATCGTCGCGGAATGCGCGAGCGGCCTGCATGTCTGTCTCATCGCCCTGCAGAATAGCGGTGGTCTGGCCGATCGTCTCTGCGAATCCGTATCCGGTCAGGGCTGCAAACGCGTCATTGATATGAACAAATCGAAGGGGCGAGAACCGGTCAGGCGCGGTCAGCACCATGATCGGCAAGCTTTGCGCCTCATTAAAGCGGGCGATGGCTTCGCTTTCCTCCAGATCTCCCAAGAACCCGTCGAGTGTGGGAATCCTCACCCGCTTTCCGCCCGGTTTGTTTTCCTGGCTCATCCCGTCACCGCCTTTCGGTAGGCACCCGGAGGCATCCCGACATGTTTCGAGAATGTCGCCGTCATGTGCGATTGGCTCGCAAACCCGGTCGCGTAAGCGACATCAGCCAGCGGGTCACCGGTATGCGCCAGAAGTGCCTTCACCCGGCTGATGCGGCGCTGGATCACGAACTGGTGCGGCGCAATGCCGGTAGCTTCCCTGAAGGCGCGGGAGAAACTGAACGTATCCATGCCCACCTCGGCCGACAGGAGGTCAAGCCCCAGCGGTGCATCCAGATTCGCCTCGATAAGGTCCTGCAACTTTGCGATCTGCGTTGGATCGAGACGATAGGTCCGGGGATCCTTGAGAGTACCGGCAAGACGGCGGCGCAGAATGATCAGTGCGATCTGCTGCGCGATGGCCTCGGCATAAAGATCGCCACCGGCACCGGGATTTCGTGCCTCTTCCAGCAACGACAGCGCAAGCTTGCGCAGGCGCGGCTCGTGCAGTGCCTGAAAACCGAGTGTCTTGAACTGCTCAGGATCGCCCTTTGTCAGGCCGGGAACCATCTCCCGAAAAACCGCATCGTCAATATAGATTTGTTGCAGCCGGGCGTGACCTTCGAGATCGCAATGGCATCTGGCCTCGGGTTGTGTGTAATTCAGCGTCTCGGGTCGAACGCTGAACAGCCCATGGTCGCCCATCTCCATCTCAGTCGAGACATCAATTTCATGCACACCGTCGAGACACAGCTCCAACAGGTGAAAGTCGAGGCCATCGCCGACGATGCTTGTGTCGCGCTGCGTGATCGTAACCGTATTCAGTCTGCGCCAATCATGACCAAGCCTCTCTGTCACCTCGCTATTGTAATGGCGGGCCATGGCGTCCGCCATGTCCGCGCGTGTGATCCAGTCCCCGTTCATCTTCGCACCGCCTTGCGATAAGCACCCGGCGGCATACCGACATGTTTGGAGAATGTCGCTGTCATATGCGACTGGCTGGCAAACCCGGTCGCGTAGGCGATATCGGCGAGACTGTCCTGAGAATGGCACAGCAGGGCGCGGGCCCGGTCAAGCCGTCGCTGGATCAGAAACTGGTGCGGGGCCTCGCCCGTAACGGCCTTGAAAGCGCGGGCGAAGCTGTAGACGTCGCGGTCGACCAGCGCGGCGAGGGTGTCGAGCCCGCCTGCCTCGGTCAGGTCCGCCTCGATATGATCTGTGATGCGCGCTATCTCGGTGGCGGTCAGGGGGTGCACTGCCCCCTCCGCACCGGCTGCATTGCCAAGCCGCCGGCGCAGAATGAGGGTCGCGATCTGCTGTGCCAGAAGATCGGCATAAAGGTCGCTGCCCTCGGTTGGGTTGCGTGCCTCATCAAGGATCGCCATCGCCACCTGCCGCAGGCGCGGCTCGAAAACGCCGATAAAGCCGAGCGGTTTCAGATTATCGGGATCGCCCTTTGCCAATCCGGCGGCAACCCCCGTGAAAATGCTGTCATCGATGTAGATCTGCTGGATGGAAGCTGTTCCTTCAGCAGACTGCTTTATGTCGGTGTTGGACTGATTGTAATTCAGGCACCCGCTGACGGCCGATCCATGGTGGATGTCACCCTGCTCATAGGCGCTTTCGCCCTCCATGTAATGTTGGCCGGCATGGAGAAGTTCGAACAGATGGAAATCCATTTTCCCGGTCATTGACTCGCAACTGCCTTGATCCATCAGGACTGTATTCAGCTGTCGCCAGTCGGCACGCGGCTGTTCCGTCAGTGCCGCGTTACCCTCGGCCGTCATCCAGTTGATCATATCGTCCCGTTTGATCAAACTCCCGCTCATTCTTGCACCGCCTTGCGATAGGCTCCAGGCGGCATCCCGACATGTTTGGAAAACGTCGCCGTCATATGCGACTGACTGGCAAACCCGGTGGCATAAGCGATATCGGCGAGGGAGTTGGCAGAGTTAGCCAATTGGTCCTTCGCCCTCATCAGGCGGCGCTGGATGACATATTGGTGAGGGCTCTCACCGGTTGCGGCGCGAAAGGCGCGGGAAAACGCGAACTGATCGCGGCCAAGCACGGCAGACAGGTCTGACAGGTCGAAATTGCGCTCCATATCCGCTTCGATGAAATCGACCACTTTGTCGATCTCCGGTTGCGACAGGGGGGGCGGGGCGCTCGGCTTTTGCTCCTTCCCGTTAAACGTCGTCAGCAGTTCATGCGCGATGCTGAGTGACAGTGCTTCGCCAAGCACCCGCCATCCAGCCTCGCCCGTTGTCAGCACATGATGCATTTGTTCAATCAACCGGTTGATTGCCGGCCGGGTCCAGGCCATGCGCACCTCAAGTGCACCGACCGACCCGAGGTCGGGGTCCATGGCGACCACCCGCTCGAACAACCCCATATCGATCGCCAGAACCGTGTTCGTTGTATGGCCGCGATAATCATATTTGTGCGCCATGAGAGACGGCACAAAGGTCAATACACCCGGGTTGATGGCGGCTTCGTGTGTCTGGCCATCTATGTCGAGTGCCAGCTCCCCCCGCGACTGCGTCGAGAGGACGAGTTCGCACCAGCGCGACGCGTCCATCGTGGATCTGTGCGTGCCGATCGTGAACTGGGATGTCACGATTTCTTCACCCTTTGTCCACGCAATTTCAGCATCGCCGATTTGGCGCGACACGTCGATGATATCCCGGCCCGATAAGACCTTCTCCATCGCTTTCAGGTTGGTTGGGATGTTGCCATCTTTCATGCCAATCTCCCGTGCCGATAATTCGCAAAGGAGATCCCAATATGAGACCGGAAGGCGGCGTCCAGCGCCGCAACGCTGGGAAAGCCGATCATGGCGGCAATCTCGCGGGCCGGGGATTTGGCAGCCGGACCAGCCAGCCAGTCGCGCACCGTGTCCAGCCGCCGTTCCGTTCGGAAATGATCGATGGAAACACCCGCTTCCGCCTCGAAACCGGCAGACAGGCGCAATGGATCGACGCCGACATAGGCGGCCATCTCGTCCAGCCCGAAATCCTGATCCAGGCGCGCTTCGATATAGTCGACGGCCTTCACGAATTGAAGCGTGGTCAGGTCGACAACCGGCTCGTCCGTGTTGCAGCGCATCGCAGAGAAGTCGCAAGCGTGATCGACGATGTGATGCGCCAGCCGGATCGCGAGACGATCTGCGACCAGATGATCACGAGCATTGCGCATTTCCGCGACAATGCCCTCGATCGATTGACTGATATCCTGATGGCGCTGGCCGTGAAAGCCCTGCCAAGCGACCTGGGCTGGATCGCCTTCGTGCCGCTCCGCGATTACCGCATCAATAACGTGGGGAGAGAGGAGTACATGCGCGGCTTCGAACCGGCCGACCGCAAGGAAATCGGCGGTATCGCATGCGGGCATGAAGCAGATCGACCCCGGCTCAACGATCGAAAACCGCGAACCAGTCAGAGAACCCATGCGAATGTCGGCCAGCGCGTATCCCGACAGGCAAAGCGATATGAAATGAGAGTCGAGAGGCGGACTGGTGAAAGCATCGTCACCCTGTTCCCAGATGGAGGCCTGAAGCCCCGACCAGCCCAGATTGGTACTGGTACTATCGAGCGCCGAAGCCGTCTCGGCGCGGAGGAATTCGACCAGACCTGTGTCGTCCACGAACGGCGAACTTTCTGCCTTGGTCATTGAGGTCCTCCTCCGACTCTCACCTGCGACATAGTGCGGAATGTCGCGGGACAAAACGAAACGCGGGCTCTAACCGCATCAGCACAGTCTGTCTTTCAACAGTGGACCCTTCTTTCAGATTCTTGCGGGTCATGTCTTGGTGTTCGCGTTGCCGACCATAGCTTCGTGCCATGACCGGGTCGGCACATCACCCTCATCTGAGGGCCAACCGAGCTACCCCGGCCTATCTGACGAGTTCAGTGGATGCGCCCAGCCGACCTCGGCTTTCATCGCTCCGAACATTCCGGCGAACCCGTCCGCTGCTCTCCTCACCGGCAATGACAGTCCAAAGCGGGTGCCATCAGGACCGGTGTCAAGCAGCCGTATTTCGCCGTCTTCGCGCGCCAGCAGCGCACAAACGGTGGACAGGCCCATCCCGATCCGCGCTCCGTTAAGAAACTGGCGCAGGCGCGAGGTGGCGAACCATGCCTCCGTCTCCTTCGGCAGCCCCGGCCCATTGTCCGCAACCTGAAGCACCAGCCGCCCGGCATGTTGGGTGGCGAGAACATCGATCCGTGCGCCGGGCCGCCCAGCCAAAGCAGATGCGGCATTATTGATCAGGTTGTGGAGGACACGAAACAGCACCGGCCCACAGCAATCGAAATCGATCTCTCCGACAATCTGAAACCGGATCGCAAAGGGATCATCGAATGACTTTCGTTCCGGCGCGACGAAGGCATCGATCTCCGCCAACAGCTTGCCGATGCATTCGCCTGTATGCGTTCGTGTCGCGCGGACGGGCTTCAGCTCAGCGCGGCACAGATCGTCAATCCTTGACGACAATGACGCGATGAACCCTGCCTCGTCGGCAACCCCGCCGCCCTGACCGTGCCTGAGGCGGTCCACCGCCGTCAGAAGCCCGGGTGTGAGGCTGGCAACATCATGGGCCAGTTCGTGGTTCCTCCGGATGCTCGTTGTCATTCGGACATCTCCCTCGGTGTCGTGCAAATCGGTCGCAAACTGGCCATCGATGCGTCGGGCCGAAACGCCGATCATTCTGCATGTCAGCAAACAGACCCAGACTGCGACCGTCTTTCACCATCCTGCGGAATCGTGGACGATAGCTGCGCGCCGCCCGTTGGCCTGTTTGCAAGAACTTGAAATCGTAAATCTGCTTGAAAGAGTTCAAGCATCGCCCGTGCCAAACCCCCGCAATGAAAAAAGCTGCCTGTTTGGAATCACATGTACTGGCGTGATCACGACGCGCTTGCGGGTCTGCACCACGCCGGGGACACCTATGGCCTTGTGGTCCGGCCGCCCGGAGGGTGCAGGATCACCGTGCCGGCGGGCGCGCATTTCATCGACATCTATCTTGGCAAGTCCAAGGGTAGCTACGAGATCGCCGGGCTGGAGTCATTTGGTCGCGAATCGCCGCCATCGACATTCGTCTTCCTGCCAGCCAATGGAGAGCGGGAGATACAAGCGACGCGATCAGGCTGGAGCGTCCAACTCAGTTTTGCGAAGGACATGATCACGCTGCCCAATAAGCTTCTGTCAGAGCCCGGACGGCTAGGCCTGCGCGCGATCTGCCATGGAGAAGACGAAGCGCTCATCGGTCTGGCGCAACTCCTCACCGGTGTGTGGTCCGATGACATTCCGGAGCCTGAACCCGCGCATCTCGACGCCATTGTGCTCTTGCTAATCACCCGCGCGTCGCATCACCTGCTTCGCGATGACGTCCGCTTTCCTAAGACTGCGTCAGCTTCGAAGCGGGTACAGACCGTTCTCGATCATGTGGAACATAACCTTGGAGAGCAGCTTTCCCTCACGGATCTCGCGGACATTGCGGGCGTCAGCCCCTATCATTTTGCGCGCGTTTTTCGCAAGGCGACCGGGCGAAGCCCACACCAATACCTGATCGAACGACGCCTCGCCCGTGCCAAGCAGCGGCTGAAACGTTCCGATGATCCGATAGCGGCCATCGCCATCGATTGCGGTTTCGGATCGCAGAGCCATATGACGGATGTTTTCGGCAAAATCCTAGGCACGACACCCGGTGCGGTCAGGAAAAATACACTCTGATCCACGCGAGCGCGTCCGGTCGCTTACTCCGGCTCGTGCGCTTTCTCCGCCGCCAGCACGGCTGCCAGACCTTCGTGATAGGTGGGATAGGCCAGCGCGACGCCCAGCTCATCCTTGATGCGTCGATTGGAAACGCGTTTCGATTCCGCGTAAAAGCTGGCGGCCATCGGGGAAAGGTCGGCATCCTGGATGGCAATCTCCGGCGGCGGCGGGACATTCAGCAGCTTTGCCGCGTATTCGATCACCTGCTGGGGCGGCGCGGCGAGGTCATCGCAGACATTGTAGATCGCACCGGGGGCTGGCCGGTCGATGGATGCCTCCAGCACCGTCGCGATATCGTCGCAATGAATACGGCTGAACACCTGACCCGCCTTGATGATCCGCCGGGCCGTGCCCTTTCGGACCTTGGAAAACGGGCCACGCCCAGGACCATAGATGCCCGCAAGGCGGAAGATATGCAGCGGCAGGTCAAGGGCCTGCCACGCGGCCTCTGCCTTCACGCGCATCTGGCCACGCCGCGTCGTTGCGTGCAGGGCGCTGTCCTCATCGACCCATTCGCCCCTCCGGTCGCCATAGACACCGGTGGTCGAAAGGTATCCGACCCAGCGCAATGTCTTGCTCTGCCGGATCGCATCGCCGAAATCGCGCAATGCCGGATCGCCACTGTCATCAGGCGCTGCCGAGGCGAGGATGTGGCTTGCCGAACAGACCATGTCGGCATCTGGCTTTTCCGTCTCATTCCAGACAAACGGCTCGACGCCCATGTCATGGATCGCACCCATGCGGTCTGCGGAACGGGTCGTCCCCAGCACATGCCAGCCCCGTGCCAGCAGACGAGGGGCCAGTGCCCGTGCCGAATACCCGAAACCGGCGCAAAGGAGGGTGGGTGAAACAGCCATTTCGTCTATGCCTACAGATTGTTAATGTTTGCTGTCTTTACACCATGGGATCGACCTGATGCGAGCCTTTCTGCCCTTCATTGCACTTCTCGGCATTGCATATCCGGCGATGGCGGCACCACTGAATTACGAGATCTGCATCGACCAGGCGACGATCGATCCGGAACGGGCAGCCGCCGAAGCCCGGAAATGGTGGGAGGAAACCGGTGATCTGGCGGCCCGCCATTGCGAGGTCGTTGCATTGGCGGAACTTGGCGCGCTGAAAACAGCGGCAATGCTGCTTGATGAGATCATCATCTCGCCCGATATCAAGAATGAACAGCGCGCATCCCTCTACGCTCAGCTATCCACGCTATGGAAGGATTATGGCGACGCGACAGCAGCACGGGCGGCGATCGATGCGGCCATCAAGATCACCCCGGAGCCTGAGTTTCTTATGGATCGCGCCGCCCTGTCCGCGGCACGGGGCGAGTGGACGGCAGCGCTCAACGATCTCAACAGGGCCGTCAGCCGCGCACCCCGCAACGAGGAGGCGCTGACGCTGAGAGCATCGGCCAAACGCCAGCTTGGTGATCTCGACGGGGCCAACATCGATGCGCTGGCCGCGATCGAGATCAGACCCGTGTCCGCAGCGGCGTGGTTCGAACTGGGCATGGTGCAGGCCGCGCTTGGGCAGAAGGACGGTGCGCGTCGGTCATGGCTGAAGGCCATCGACCTCGCCCCCGGCGGCCCATCCGCTGCACTGGCACGCGGTGCCCTGCAAGACATGGACGGAAACTGACCGATGCGTCTTCGGTCCTACAGGAAGCGGCCTTTTCACCTTGGCCCCTATCCGCTTGAGCGGCTGAAACGCGGCAATGATCCTGACCTCACCAATGTGCCGCCCTTCCGGCCCCTGACCATGAAGCGCGAGGCGGAACCTGCCTCGGTCATCAACGCAATGACCGACTATGAGGCCGTTCTGGATGCGATCCGCGACGGCATTGTGAAACCAACGAAAGGCGTGTTGCCGGAAGATCTGACAGAGCGAGCCAATCACCTCAAATCCTTCGGGTATTACTGTGACGCCTCGCAGGCGGGCACCTGCTCCCTGACACCCGAGATGTTCCTCGATACGCCTGTCGTGAACCCCGACGTTGCGCGGCTTGCGGAGGATATGAAGACGCGCCAGACCAAGACATTGGCATCGGGCATCGATGTCATCATGGCTGATCTGAAAGACGCGATGAGCCGACCGCCCAGCACCGTCACCCACCACAGCCATGCGCTGGTTCTGCTGTTCGAATACCCGCGCGATCCCAAACCGGATGAACCCGGTGCGAGCTGGATCACCGATGCGCAGGCAGAACGGGCCTGCCTGCGTGGTGCCGAGGTCGGTGCCATCATCGCCAACTATATCCGCCTTCTGGGTTACGAGGCACGCGCGCACAATGCCACCGCGACGGATATCGACCTGAACAAGCTTTGCGTCGCCGCCGGGTTGGCGGAGGTAAAGGATGGCATGCTGGTGAACCCCTATCTCGGGCGGCGTTTCGGCATCACCGCGATCACCACGACATTCGCAATCGCTGCTGACCGGCCGCTGGCGACCGCAGGTCTTGCCGACCGGCTAACCAGCCACGGGCCCGGCTGGTACGGGATGGGCGCACAGGCAAAAAATGCGTTGAACCGAGAGGCATTCGCCAACCGCCGCTATGTGGACGGCGCGCATCCGTTCGAGACGCTGAAACGGGTCGATAAGCCGACAACCTATATCGACGAGGATCGCGTCGCCCGCGTTCCGAAACGCACCGATATGTTTGCCCGCGCGCAGTTTGGCGATATGGGCAAGGCTGTGCAGGACGGCGCGAAGATGGGCAACTACGTGCGCAAATCCGCGCTCGCCTTCGCTTTTCGTCAACCGTTGGGCGCGTTTGTGCTGATGCAGGACGGCCCCGCCGCGCCGGAAATTTCGCCTGACATGTCGGACGAAGTGCGCAATGCAGAGAACATCAAGGCCGCGCTCTACTTTCTCGGTGCCGATGCCGTCGGGATCAGTCGTTGCCCCGACTGGGCCTACTACTCCCATGATGCGGCTGGGGAGCCTCTGCCTGCCTATCATGCAAATGCCATCTCGGTGATCGTCGATCAGGGTCACGAGACGATGGAGGGGGCATCGGGCGATGACTGGGTCGCCTGTGCGCAATCGATGAGAGCCTATCTCAGATTTTCTCTGCTGGGTGGAATTGTCGCGGAACAGATTCGTCGTCTCGGCTACACGGCTCGCACTCATACGGTAATGGATGGAGAGGTGTTGCAACCGCCGCTCCTGCTTCTCGCGGGACTGGGCGAGGTCAGCCGCATCGGCGAGGTGATCCTGAACCCGTTTCTCGGGCCGCGCCTCAAGTCCGGGGCAATCACGACGAATATGCCGCTGGCCCATGACAAGCCGATCGATTTCGGCCTGCAGAATTTCTGCCAAAACTGCAATAAATGCGCCCGCGAATGCCCCTCCGGCGCCATCACCGCCGGGCCAAAGCTGATGTTCAACGGCTACGAGATCTGGAAATCCGATAGCCAGCGCTGCACGCAGTATCGCATTACGGTCCAGAATGGCGCGATGTGCGGGCGTTGCATGAAGACTTGTCCGTGGAACCTCGAAGGGTTGTTCGCGGAAAAACCCTTTCGCTGGGCGGCGATGAATTTTCCGAAGGCTGCCAGACATCTTGCGGCGCTCGATGACAGGCTTGGCAATGGCGCGCTGAACATCACCAAGAAGTGGTGGTGGGATCTGGAGATGGTAAATGAGGGCCCATATTCGCTGACCGAAAAGGAAGTGAATGCCCGTAACCTGCAGCCCGAACTCGACCTGAAATACGAGGATCAGGTGCTGGCGGTCTACCCCGCCAACCTTGCGCCGCCGCCCTATCCGTTTCCGTTCCCCATGGACCGCGAAAAGGGGATCGCCGCCTACCAGGCGATGATCCCGGCGGCGGAATACCGGGCGCGGCTGGCACGAGGCGAAACCGTCGGTCTTGCTCACGACTTCCGGATGCCCGAAGGCCCGCCGCCTGTCATTCAGGTGGAAGTGGCGCGCGCCGAGAAGATGACGCCAGAGATTACCAAATACGAGTTCCGGACGATCGACGGCGCATCGCTGCCGCCATTGGAGGCAGGCGCGCATATCGATGTCGTCGTCTCGCCCGAGTTCTTTCGTCAGTATTCGCTGTCGGGCGATCCTGCCGACCGATCAAAGTATCAGATCGGTGTGCTGCGGGAAGATGATGGTCGCGGCGGCTCGAAACAGATGCATCGGATATTCAATGAAGGCCGCAAGGTCTGGATCGGTCGCCCGATCAACCATTTCCCGCTGGAAGAAAGCGCCAGCCGCACCCTCCTGATGGGCGGCGGGATCGGGATCACCCCCATGATCGCCATGGCCCATCGTCTGCACGCCATCGGTGCGCCGTTCGAGATGCATTACTCCTGCTCGAAACGCGCCAACGCGGGGTATCTGGCGGACCTCGCTGCCGCGCCCTGGGCCGAGCACGTTCATTTCTACTTTTCCGACGAGGGCACCCGCGCCGATTTCGACCATGTGCTGAAGGCCTATGACGAGGGCGCAATGCTCTATGCTTGCGGCCCGGACAGATACATGAGCGCGGTATTAGAGACCGGCGCGCGGCTCGGCTGGCCGGAGGATGCGCTGCGCCGGGAATATTTCAGCGTCCCCGAACAGCCGGAATGGGAGAACCACGAGTTCACCCTCCGCCTGAAAGACGGGCGCGAAGTCTTGGTCGCCGCCGACGAGGCCCCGACAGACGCGTTGAAACGGCTCGGCGTCCATGTCGACGTCAAGTGTTCCGATGGTATCTGCGGTGTCTGCAAATGCGGCGTCCGGTCCGGCGCGGTCGAACATCGTGACTTTGTTCTTGGGCCGACGCAGCGCGAGACGGAGATGATCCTCTGCTCGTCTCGCGCGAAGGAGCCCGGCGGGGTCATCGAAATCGACCGCTGAACATGGTGCCCGGCGCTGAAAATTAAGGTTTCGGTGACGAAGCTATGTGATCCCTGATCGGCAGGTCGTGGATGGCTGCCTATAGCTTCGTGGATGCCACGATTCGCGGCGGCCTTGGCGATCCGACGATTCGCCCGCTGCGAATCACCCCTCGAAATCATTGAATAAATTGGTCCGTGCCTCACAGTTTTCGGGGAGACAGAATCTGCGAATGGTAAAATTTTCTTATAAATGAGACTCTTAATGTGCAGTAACCTTCCGTTAACTTTCATTAAGGAAACATGGCCATGCAGGATCGAATTGTGGATACGCTCATGCTCGTCAGACGTTACGCCGCCGAAAATGGCTTTGTGAACCTGACGGAGGAAATGGACATCGCCCTTTTGATCGCTGCGGAGGAAATCGCAAGGCGTGAAAGCGCCGCTACGGGGCCATTGAATGTCGACGAAGTTAAACGAGATCGTGGAGAGGTTGTCGTCTATCCCCGATTTGTCCGAACTGGGCGGTATCATTGAAGCGATCAGAGCCGCCTATGATGTAGACCACGTAACGTACTACGCCCTCTCGATGGGGCTGAATGTCAGATCCTTGAGCGAAAGCCAGATGGGCTGGCTATCGGAGGGAGTTGGGACCTGGAGACGGGAAGGACGTTCGCTCGGTGCGTTTTCCTATTCAGACGACTGGATCGGCCACTATGCCGACGACCGTCTCGAACTGATTGACCCGGTGATGCGCCAGGCTGCGATCCAGTTCGCTCCGGTGGACTGGAGCCAACTGGACTGGTCTGAGAAAGGGTCCCGCCGGTTCTTCAACGAAGCTTATGATACCGGCGTCGGGAATCAGGGTTATACTGTGCCGGTACGCGGGCCCAACGGACAGTTCGCCGCCTTCACGATCAACAAGACATGCAACGCGGACCTTTGGGCCAAGCTGTTGCTCGAACATAGGGGGGACTTCATGCTACTGGCCAATTTCGTACATCAGCAGGCGCTGACCCTGTTCGAAGAAGCCGCCACGGTGGCCGATCGCCCTCTTTCGGCCCGCGAAAAAGACGCTATCAGCTTGATTGCAGAAGGGAAAAGCCGGGCACAGGCCGCCGGATTCCTGGGAATTTCGGAGAACACTTTCAGGGTCTATATCGACAGCGCGCGGCATAAATTGGGGGCTCTGAACATCCCGCATGCGATCGCTCTGGCAACCCATAAGGGGCTCATCTCGCCACAATAACAATCGGGTTTAAGTTAAATTTTACAGGTTTGATCTAGAACGCTCCGTCAGCACAACTGATGGAGCGAACGATGAACTTCACCCTCGTGTATGGCCAAGACCTCTCTGAATTTCCGAAACTGACCAACCAGATGTTCAAGGACAGGGGCACCCAGTTCAAGGACAGGCTCGGCTGGGAACTTGATACCGACACCGAAGGTCGTGAGCGCGATGAGTATGATGACCTGAACCCGCTTTATGTCATTGTGAACGATGATGAAGGCAATCATCTCGGCTCCTCCCGCGTGATGCCGACGACGGGCCGCACCATGCTCGGTGAACATTTCAGCCATCTGACAGACGGCGTTGCGATTTCTTCGGCCGCGGTATGGGAGACGACTCGCTTTTTCATTTCCGACCGCGCCCATCGCCGGGTCGCGCCCGCGCTGATGTGGGCCGGCTGCGCGCTTGGCCTGCAGTCGGGTGTGGATTTCTATGCCAGCGTCACGGGCGCGCATCTCTTGCGCGTCTTCAAGCTCTGCGGCTGGCCGCCCGAGGTGATCGGGCGCGCCGACAGCGACGAGGGTGAGATCTGCGCGGTGCTGTGGGAAGTCTCGCAAGAGCTCTGCGATACGCTTGCTCGCAAGGCCGGTCTGCCGGCCGGTGGCCAGGCACCCGACATCTTCGTCCCGGCGGGAGACATCGAGACCAAGATGGCGGCCTGAAACGGACAGCCGGACCAAGTGTGTATCAAAAAGGGGCGAAACACGCTCTCGATATACCCGCATTTGGTTCGCGACATTTTTTAGCGCAAGATGTCTGATTTTTGGGATGGCTCTCCGCTAATCACGCTCCATAGTGTGGGTCACCACCGCGGAGCCGCCCAATGTCGTATTCAGTTTTCAAGATCCTCAAGGAAGGCCTGACAGGCAACCGGGGCTGGGCCCCTGTCTGGCGCGAGCCGCAGCCCAAGGCCGAATATGATGTCATCATCATCGGCGGTGGCGGACATGGTCTGGCCACCGCCTGGTACCTCGCGCGCAATCACGGGATTACCAATGTCGCTGTGGTGGAACGGGGTTACCTCGGTTCCGGCAATGTGGGTCGTAATACAACTGTTATCCGGTCCAACTATCTTTTGCCGGGGAACGAGCCGTTCTACGAGCAGTCATTGAAGCTATGGGAGGGATTGGAACAGGACATCAACTACAACGCGATGGTATCGCAGCGCGGAATTCTCAACCTCTGCCATTCGGACGCGCAACGCGATGATTATGCCCGGCGCGGCAATGCGATGCTGATGGCCGGTGCAGATGCGGAACTGCTGGACCGAGAAGCCGTGCGTGCGATGGCCCCCTACCTGAACTTCGATGACGAGCGGTTCCCGATCACCGGTGGTCTTTTGCAAAAGCGCGGCGGGTCCGTGCGCCATGACGCTGTCGCCTGGGGTTATGCCCGCGCAGCGGATGCGCGGGGCGTCGACCTCATCCAGAACTGCGAGGTTACCGGCATGATCCGCGAGGGCGACCGCATTGTGGGCGTCGAGACCACGCGCGGCACGATCCGCGCCAAGAAGGTCGCAATGGCGGCTGCCGGACGGTCGGGGCAGGTGGCGGCGATGGCGGGGCTGCGGCTGCCGATCGAGAGCCATGTGCTGCAGGCCTTCGTTTCCGAAGGGCTGAAACCGATCATCCCTGGCGTCATCACATTCGGTGCCGGGCATTTTTATGTCAGCCAGTCGGACAAGGGCGGCCTCGTTTTCGGTGGCGATATCGACATGTACAATTCCTATGCCCAGCGCGGAAATCTGCCCGTGGTGCAGGATGTATGCGAGGGAGCCATGGCGGTCTTTCCGGCTATCGGCAAGGCCAAGCTTTTGCGCAGCTGGGGAGGGATCATGGACATGTCCATGGACGGCTCACCCATCATCGACCGCGCGCCGCTGGACGGCCTCTACATCAACTGCGGCTGGTGCTATGGCGGATTCAAGGCGACGCCTGCCTCGGGCTGGTGTTTCGCTCATCTGATCGCCACCGATCAGCCATATGAGACAGCCACGAAAATGCGGCTGGACCGCTTTGAGCGGGGCTACATGATTGACGAAAAAGGGATGGGCGCGCAGCCCAACCTGCATTGAGGAGTGCTGCGCGATGAGGATCACCTGCCCCTGCTGCGGCCTGCGGATGGTCGAGGAATTCGTCATCATGGGCGACGCCGACCTCGTGAACCGGCCCGAAACCGGCGCGGATTACGAATACACCTATCTGCGCACCAATCCCGCCGGACGACATCGTGAGCTTTGGTATCACGAGCAGGGCTGCCGATCCTGGCTGGTGGTTGAGCGCGACACGACCACCCATGAGATTTTCAGCACCGAGCTTGTGAACAAGGGGGCATCATGACCAGCAGCCGCCTCACCGCCGGGGGTCTGATCGACCGGGCTAGACCGCTGAATTTCACTTTTGACGGTAACAGCTATGATGGGTTTGCGGGTGATACGCTCGCTTCGGCCCTGCTCGCCAATGGCGTGCGGATGATGGGGCGCTCATTCAAATATCATCGCCCGCGCGGTGTCATCTCCGCCGGGGCGGAGGAGCCGAATGCGCTGATGACCATCGGTACCGGCGCTGATGCGGACCCCAATACCCGCGCCACGGTGCAGGAGGTTTACGCCGGGCTGACCGCAAGCAGCCAGAACCATGTCGGCTCGTTGAAACACGACCTGATGGCCGTCAATGATATGCTTAACCGGTTCCTCGGTGCGGGCTTCTATTACAAGACCTTCATGTGGCCCGCGAAGTTCTGGGAAGCGGTCTATGAGCCGATCATCCGCCGCGCTGCGGGCCTCGGTGCCCTGTCGGGTGAGGCGGACCCGGCAGAATATGAGCATGGCGTCCGCCACTGCGATCTTCTGGTCATCGGTGCAGGGCCTGCGGGCCTGATGGCGGCGCTGACAGCGGGCCGCGCGGGCGCGCGGGTCGTGCTGGCGGATGAGGATTTCACCATGGGCGGGCGGCTGAATGGCGAGAGCGATCAGGTCGGCGATATGCCCGGCTCTGCCTGGGCGCGGCAGGCGGTAGCTGAGCTGGCAGCGATGGCGAATGTCACGCTCCTCCCCCGTACCACGGTGTTCGGGGCCTATGATGGTGGCGTCTATGGAGCGCTGGAGCGGGTGAGCGAGCATATTGCCAAGCCAAAAGACGCTCTGCCCCGCCAGTGCATGTGGAAGATCGTCGCGCGCCGTGCGGTCCTCGCTGCCGGGGCCATCGAGCGATCCATTGCGTTCGATAACAACGACCGCCCCGGCGTGATGCTGGCGGGTTCGGTGCGCACATATCTGAACCGCTATGCTGTCGCGCCCGGTCACCGCGCCGTTGTCTTCACCAATAATGATGACGGCTGGCGCACGGCGCGGGATCTGCGCGCCGCCGGTGCCGATGTGGTCGCGATGGTTGATAGCCGCCCCGGCCCGCTAAAAGATCACGGGTTTCGCGTCATTCGCGGCGGGGCCGTGGCCGACACAGTCGGTCGTCACGGCGTCGACCATGCCACGCTCCGCCATCACTCGGGGACCGAGGATAGCGTCGTCGCCGACCTGATCGCCGTCTCCGGCGGGTGGTCGCCTGCTGTGCATCTGACCTGTCATCAGGGCGCGAAACCCCTCTGGCGCGATGATATTGCCGCCTTTGTTCCTGGCCCGAACCTGCCACCGGGGATGAGCGTCGCGGGGGCGGCAAATGGCGACTACTCAACCGCCGCCTGCCTGAAGGCGGGCGCGGAGGCTGCCATCGCAGCTCTGGATCTGACCACCGGGCCAGAAATACCGCATGCCGAGGATGGGCCGACTGAGATCACCCCCTTCTGGAAGGTCGAAGGATGCAAGCGCGCCTGGGTCGACCAGCAAAACGACGTGACGGTGAAGGACATCACCCTTGCCCATCAGGAGGGGTTCAAATCCGTCGAACACATGAAGCGCTACACAACGCTCGGCATGGCAACCGATCAGGGCAAGACGGCGAATGTGCCGGCGATTGCCCTGATGGCCGCACTAACGGGGAGAAGCATCGAGGAGACCGGAACAACAGTCTTCCGCCCCCCCTACACGCCCGTGCCCATTGGGGCCTTCGGCGGGCGGCATCGGGGCAAGCATTTTCATCCTACGCGCCTTACCCCGTCCCATGACTGGGCGGCGGCCCATGGCGGCGACTTCATCGAAAGCGGCCTTTGGCTGCGCACCCAGTGGTTCCGCAAATCGGGCGAAAAGGGCTGGCGCGACAGCGTGGATCGGGAGGTGATCACCACCCGATCCAAGGTCGGCATCTGCGATGTCACGACGCTCGGCAAAATCGATGTGCAAGGCACGGATGCAGGGGCGTTCCTCGACCGCGTCTATCAGAACGCATTCTCGACCCTCAAAGTCGGGCGCTGCCGTTATGGATTGATGCTGCGCGACGACGGGATCGTCATGGATGACGGCACCTGCGCGCGTTTTGCGGACGATCATTACGTGATGACCACAACCACGGCGCAGGCAGGGCCTGCGATGCGGCATTTGGAGTTCTGCCGCCAGTGTCTTTGGCCCGATCTCGATGTGCAACTGATCTCCACCACCGAACAATGGGCGCAGTATGCAGTGGCCGGGCCACATTCACGTGACCTCTTACGTAAACTGGTCGACAAGGATCACGACATATCGAACGAAGCGTATCCCTATATGGCCTGCGGCGAGGTTACGGTTTGTGGCGATGTTCCTGCCCGTCTCTTCCGCCTCTCCTTCTCTGGCGAGCTTGCTTATGAGATCGCAGTTCCTTGCCGTTATGGCCACGATCTCTTCGACGTCCTGATGAAAGCAGGTGCGGAATTTGGGGTGGAGCCCTATGGGTTGGAGGCGCTGGGCGTCATGCGGGTCGAGAAAGGCCATGCGGCGGGCAACGAACTGGACGGCAGGACAACGGCGGGCGATCTTGGCATGGGTAGGCTCGGGTCCAAGAAGCAGGGCGATTATATCGGTAAGACCATGGCCGGGCGCGAGGGACTGCTGGCGGCGGACCGGGCTGTGATGATGGGGTTTCGCCCCAAGGACCCCAACGCCCAGCTGACCGCCGGGGCGCATTTCATCGACCAGACGGCGGAGCCGCGGATGAGCAACGATCTCGGCTGGATGTCGTCGGTCGCATGGTCGCCGGAATTGCAAAGCTATATTGGCCTTGGTTTCATCAAGAATGGCGAGGTCAGGATGGGCGAGACGGTGCGTGCATGGGACGGCGTGCGCGGCACCGATATCGAGGTGGAGATCACCAGCCCGCATTTTATCGATCCAGAGGGGGAACGCCTGCGTGGCTGATTTCGAACTCAAACCCCGCTCCGTCTTTGATGCCATTGGCGGCTGCCGGGTAGCGGCGGAGGGTGTCACTTTTGATGAGGCCGCACCGCGTACTCTCCTGTCCCTCGCAGCCCGGAAGGGTCAGGCCGATGCGCTCCGCAGTGCCGTCGCGAAGGCCTTCGACCTCGACCTGCCGGATGCCGGTCAGATGGTGATGGCCAAGGGCATCACCGCGTTATGGTCCGGGCCTGACCAGTGGTTCCTGTCGGCGGAGGGCGATGCACACCTCGCCAAAACCGCGAAGGTCGTGGCAGACATGGCATCGGTAACCGACCAGTCAGACGGATATACCGCGCTGACGCTGGCAGGTCCGCGCGCACCGGACGTGCTGATGCGGATGTCATCCCTTGATTTCAACGAAGAGGCATTTCCCGCAGGCAGTGTGGCGCGCACGTCCATGCAGCAGATCAGTGCCATGATCGCCCGTACAGGCGACGGGCCGGATTATCTGATCAACACGCCACGCTCCACCGCGCGGGATTTCGCCCATGACATCAAGGTGGCGATCACGGCAGTGTTGGCGCGGGGCTGATCGGGAATGGCCCCGGTTCGTGATATGAAACCTGCTCTGATCGCCTTTGTCCTGTTCATGCCCGTCGCTGTCGGTGCGGGAGAGATATCGGAACGATGCCAGCAGGAGGAGATGGCCAACGCCGCCGCCTGCGCCTGCATCCAGAAGGTGGCGGATGATACTGTCCGCCCTGGCCTGCATGGTCTGCTCGTCGATCACCTCGGCAAGCGGGTGGATGTGGCCCTCATCGCGGCGGAGCGCGGACATTCAGGCGCAGAGGCGTTGTATGACGCGAACGAGGCGTTCCATCGCGAAGCCAGCGCGCAGTGTTCGGTCAACCTGCGGGAATAGACGGCAGAGTGTCGGCCTGACGGGCACTGAACCTCAGACGTGGCGTCAAATACGGCAAAAAATCCGTTCGACTGCTTGCACTGCTGTGGATTATCAAGCTTATCTTCAGGCTGTTCGTTCAAGGGACCCTGATGACCAGCGCACCAACCCTGATTGCCGAAGATATCCACAAGAGTTTTGGTGACAATTCTGTCCTGAAGGGCGTCTCGGTAGAGGCATCCCAAGGGGATGTGATCTCGATCCTCGGCTCCTCCGGCTCCGGCAAATCCACATTCCTGCGCTGTATCAACTTTCTTGAGACCGCTGATAGTGGCCGGATCGTGCTCGACGGCGAAGAGGTGGTCATGCGCAGCGACAAGCGCGGCCGCCCTGTCATCGCCGACCGCAAACAGATCGTGCGGCTACGATCACAGCTCGGCATGGTGTTTCAGCAGTTCAACCTCTGGTCCCATATGACCGTCCTCGAAAATGTCACCGAAGGGCCGATACAGGTCCAGGGCCGTGCGAAAGCGGAGGCCCGCGACGAGGCGATGGATGTACTGGCCAAAGTCGGCATCGCGGCCAAGGCGGACACCTATCCCGCGCAATTGTCCGGCGGGCAGCAGCAAAGGGTTGCAATCGCGCGTGCTCTCGCGATGCGCCCGAAGGCGCTCCTCTTCGATGAGCCGACATCGTCGCTCGATCCCGAACTTGTGGGCGAGGTTCTGCGCGTGATGCGCGACCTCGCGGACGAAGGGCGGACCATGCTCGTCGTCACCCACGAGATGGGATTCGCCCGCGAGGTGTCGAATAAGGTATTGTTCCTCCATCAGGGTGTGGTGGAGGAGGCTGGCGCGCCGAAAGATGTGTTCGAGAATCCGAAATCAGACAGGTGCAAGGCGTTTCTCGCCAGTGCACTCTGATCATTTGTCATCAACAGGGAGATATCTGATGACCAAGTTTGCTGCATTTGCCGGGGCGCTTGCCCTCGGTGCCTTTGTTGCCGGAACAGCCTCTGCCGGCGGCCACGCTGTGCGGATGGGGACGGAGGGTGCCTATCCTCCGTATAATTTCATCAATGACGCCGGCGAAGTCGACGGGTTCGAGCGCAATGTCGGGGATGAGATCTGTGCCCGCGCGCAGCTGGAATGCACATGGGTGAAGAACGAGTGGGACAGCATCATCCCGAACCTCGTCTCCGGCAACTACGACACCATCATTGCGGGCATGTCGATCACTGCGGAGCGTGACGAGGTGATCGATTTCACGCAGGAGTATTTTCCTGCCGATCCGTCCGCCTATGTGGCGCTGGCGGATGCTGGTGACGATGCAGTCAAAGGTGTCGTAGCCGCCCAAACTGCCACGATCCAGGCGTCCTACATTGCCGGTTCTGGCGCAACGCTGGTCGAATTCGCAACTCCGGACGACACCATCGCCGCTATCCGGAACGGCGAAGCGGATGCCGTGCTGGCGGATCGCGCCTTTCTTGAGGACATCGTCAATGGCAGCAATGGCGAGTTGAAATTTGTCGGCCCGGACGTCGCTATCGGTGGCGGTATCGGCATCGGTGTGCGCGAATCTGATACCGAACTGAAGGACAAGCTTAACGCGGCAATCACCTCCATGAAGGAAGATGGCACGCTGAATGCGATGATCGACAAATGGTTCGATGGCCGGGAAAACAGCTATTGATCTGATACGTGGCGCATCCCGGCCACATGCCGGGATGCCTGATCCGGAGGGGGCTGAGGGATGTGTGCTGATCCTGCCGCATTGCAGGGATGGGAATGGTGGTTCTGCTACCTGACCACGGCCAAGCATGTCAGCTTCTACGCCTCCTTCGGGACAGTGCTGTTCCTGCTTGCTCTCGCGGCCCCGCTGATCCTGATGCTGGGTATCCTCGGCGCACTGGCGCGGCGTTCCGGCGTTTTGCCGATCCGGTGGTTTGGCAATATCTACACATCGATGGTACGGGGTATTCCCGACATCGTCTTCTTTCTGTTTGTGCCCATCGCGCTCGACCAGTTGTTCGAATACACGCGCCACCGGGTTCTTTGTCCGGACGTGACGGAGCCTGTCCGACAGGGTAATGATTTCGTGGTCTGCGCAGCGGCGAAACTGCCCCTGACGACCGCGCCACAATCGGCACACGACACCTACGGTTTCATTCTGGCGCTCATCGCCTTCACAGCCGTTTTCGGGGCATTTGCAGCCAACATCATCCATGGCGCGCTCGGCGCTGTTCCGAAAGGTCAACTCGAAGCCGGCGAGGCTGTGGGCATGACAGAGGGGCAGGTTTTCCGCCGCATCCATCTTGCCCAGATGTGGCGCTATGCGCTGCCGGGTCTGTCGAACCTCTGGATGATCCTGATCAAGGCGACACCGCTTCTCTTCCTCCTTGGCATTGAAGACATCGTCTATTGGGCGCGGGAGCTTGGCGGGGCCAAGACCAGCCGTTTCGCCTATCCGCACCCTGACTGGCGGCTCGGCTATTTCATGGTGCTTCTGGTATTCTACCTCCTGCTGACCTGGGTCAGCGAGAACGTTTTTGCGCGCCTCACCGGCCGCTTCGGTGCCGGCGTTCTGACATGAGCTGCGTCCAGACCATTTCTGACTACGCCTTGCGATCCATCGGGTATGGGGAGCGGCTGCTACCGCGCGGCGAGATCACGCTGTGCGAGCAGATCACGCTGATCGGATCAGGTATGATCTGGAACATCTACTTCACAGTCGTCGCGCTGATCCTCGGCTTTTTCGCGGCGACGCTGGTCGCCCTCGGCAAGGCCAGCAGCAACCCGATCGCCGCCGTTCCGGCGAAGTCCTTTATTTTCGTTTTTCGCGGTTCGCCCCTCTTCATCCAGTTCTTTCTGTTCTACGAAGCCTTCGTTCTGATCCCGAAGGTTGCCGGCGCCATCGACCTTGGATTTGTCGAACTGACGGTCGAGACACGCTGGTTCACGCGCGCCTGGCTTGGCGCGCTGATCGTTCTCTTTCTCAACACCACCGCCTATTCGGCGGAGATTTTCTATGGCGCGCTCCGCAACGTCCCGAAGGGCGATGTGGAGGCGGCGGACGCGGCGGGCATGTCGGGGTTTCGCAAATTCCGTCGGATCATCTGGCCGACGATGCTGCGGCTCGCCTGGCCAAGCTACACGAATGAGGCGATTTTCATGGGCCATGCCACGACGCTGGTGTTCTTCTCCGGCTTTCCGGCATGGCAACAGGCGGGCGATGCGCTCTACTATGCTCAGTATTTTGCCGAGAAAACCTTCAATCCCTTTGTCGCCTATCCGATTGTTGCCATCTACTTCGTTCTGCTGACCCTTATCGTCATCGGCCTTTTCGGCTGGGCCAATCGCCGGTTGAACCGTCATCTGGCACCCGCCGCACGCGGGCGGATCGGTTTCAGCCCGCAGTTCATCCGCTGACGACCGGGCCATTGAACCGGCGCGCGTAGGGAGTTAGGTCAGGCGCAACAACAGGGGGCCGTCATGACCACAGTCATCACCGTTTGCGACACCTGCCGTCAGGCCGAGCGAAAAGAGCTGAAGGAGGAAGCCTCCTGCGGCGAAGCCCTGCTTGGTGAGGTGCACGCGGCAGCGGCGGCAACGGATATCGAGGTGCGCCAGGTCTCCTGTCTGATGGGTTGCGAGCGGGCCTGCAATATCGCCATCTCCGCCCCCGGCAAGCTGACCTACGTGCTGGGCAAGTTCGACCCGACCGCAGACGCCGCTGCGGGGATCGTCGAATATGCTCAAGGTCATCAGATCAGCGAAACAGGTGCTGTCCCCTTTCGCCAGTGGCCGCAGGCGGTGAAGGGCCATTTCGTCGCCCGCATCCCGCCGCTCGACTGATTCGCAGGCCTGCGCGCCTCAGCCCCGCTCATCCGAGCCCATCCGCCGCTCCAGCCACCTGACGGCGGCGGAGATGACGAGGACGAGAACGAGATATTCGAGGATCAGGAAGGTATAAAGCTCCAACGGGCGATACTCCGTCACTGCCAGCTCGTTCGCGCGGCGCGTCAGCTCCTGCACCCCGATGACGGAGGCGAAGGCGCTCATCTTCAGAATGTATATGAACTGATTGGCCAGCGGCGGCAGGATGCGCCGGATGGCCTGCGGCAGGATCACGTAGCGCATCGTCTGGGTATAGTTCAGCCCCACCGTCTTCGCCGCTTCGGTTTGACCACGGGCGATGGACTGAATGCCGGCGCGGTAAATCTCCGCCGTGAAGGCGCTGTCTGACACCGCGAGCGTGATCACCGCGCCCCAAAAGGGGTCAATCGGCATGTTGATACCCGCCGCGCGCAGGACCAGCGGCAGTCCATAGAAAACCCAGAACAACATCGGCAGGAGCGGGATTGCGCGGACAAACTCTACATAGACCCGGTTGATCATCCGCACCCAGCGATTGGCGCTGAGCGCAGGCAGCGCGATCAGCAAACCCAGCGAGATCGACATCACGGCGGCGATGACAGAGATCTGGATCGTCATCCAGAACCCGCCAATCAGGAAGCGGATATTGGTCTGGCCCTGCTCGGTCGAGGGGTCGATCACATACCAGCCCCACACATTCGATGATGACGAGCAACCGGCAAGAACCAGAACGGCGAGGAGCGGGAGGAGGACGCGTATCTTCATGGGTCAGTGCTGAAGAATACGGTCGAGGAAATCGCGGCAGCGGCGCGATTTGGGGGCGGCAAAAAACGCCGATGGCGGGCCAGTCTCCACCACTTCGCCCGCGTCCATGAACACCATCTGGTCGGCCACCTTTCGGGCAAAGCCCATTTCATGGGTGACGACAACCATGGTCATCCCGTCCTCTGCCAGACTGACCATGACATCGAGCACTTCCGAAATCATTTCAGGGTCGAGCGCTGATGTCGGCTCATCGAAGAGCATGATCTTCGGTTCCATGCAGAGGCTGCGCGCGATGGCGACGCGCTGCTGCTGACCGCCGGATAATTGGCCGGGGCGTTTGTCGGCCTGCTCTGGTATGCGCACGCGTTCGAGATAGGACATCGCGCGGTCACGGGCCTCCGACCGGCTGAGGCCACGCGCCTTCATCGGCCCAAGCGTCAGATTTTCCAGCACCGTCAAATGGGGAAAAAGATTGAACTGCTGGAACACCATACCAACCTCTGACCTGATGGAGGCGACGCTTTTCTGATCATCGGTCAGCTCCACCCCGTCGACGATGATGCGGCCTTTCTGGTGTTCCTCCAGCCGGTTGATACAACGCACGACCGTCGATTTGCCTGATCCGGACGGGCCGCATATGACGACGCGCTCGCCCGGCATCACGCGCAGGTTCACCGATTTCAGGACCTGAAAATCACCAAACCACTTGTCGACATCTGTCATCAAAATGGCGGGGCTTGCATTACTGTCCGCCATCACATTCGTCCCGTTTGTCAGTTCTTGAATTCTATTTGCGAGATTACCGTGCACCGCAAAAATTAGCAGTGGAACCCCCAGGCACAAAAAGATTTAATCACCGACATGATTTTGCGATGTGGATCGCGAACTGAAGCGGCACATCCGGTGCTGCCTGATAGGAGCCTACCCATGAAATTCACCATTGCCGCGGCCTTCGCTGCCGCCCTCGCCTTTATTTCCGCGCCGCCCGCGGCGCAGGCGCAGTCTGCCCTGAACGATATCCTCGACAGCGGCACGCTGAAGGTCGGGACCACCGGCGACTGGAACCCGATGTCCGTGCGCGATCCCGCGACGAACTCCTACAAAGGATACGACATCGACGTGATGACAGCGCTGGCCGCCGATTTGGGCGTGGAGCTGGAATTCGTCCCGACCGACTGGAAAACCCTCGTCAACGGTGTCACCGCCGGTGCCTACCACATGACTGGCTCGGCCTCGATCAGCGCGGCCCGGATGAAGGTTGCGGGGTTCTCCGAAAGCTATGTCCAGGTGGAGATTTTTCCCTTCACCACCGCCGACAAGGCAGAGAAATTTTCTGGCTGGGACAGCATCAATCAGCCTGACGTGACCGTCGCGACTGAACTGGGCACGACCTTTGAAAAGCAGGTCAAGGCGTGGTTTCCGAACGCGAAAATCACCGTGGTTGAGGCCCCCGCACGCGGTTATCAGGAGGTCGTCGCCGGCCGTGCCGATGTGTTCGTAACCTCAAACATCGAAGGCGCAACGCTGGTCGAGAAATTCCCGGTTACCCGCGTCGCTGGCGCAACACCCCGGTCCCCGGCACCGATCGCGATGATCCTGCCGCAGGGCGACCAGGTGTGGATCAACTACGTCAACAACTGGGTGAAGCTGAAAAAGCTGAGCGGTTTCTTCGATGCGACCGCTGTGAAATGGGGTCTGGCCGAATAAGCCGAACTGACCTGTGGATGTGAAGGGGCGCGGCGATTGTCGCGCCCTTTTTTGCTTCTGGACGTAGGGGAATCACAAGCTGCCGCCACGCACCCTCTTGCCCGGCAGCGCGGGCTCCGCTTCACTCGGCAGCGCAGAAGGGGAGGACGGATGAAAAACCCATTCGAGACCGAGGAGCGCGCCGCCTGGCGCCAGACCATCGCCGATTTCGTGGCGCGCGAGGTTACGCCGCATGTGAACGATTGGGACGAGGCGGGCGACACGCCATGGCCTCTGCATGAAAAACTGGGCGCGCTTGGTGTCTGGGGCTTTGGTGTGGACGAAAAATGGGGTGGGCTTGGCTTCGACGATATGTTCATGCGCTGCAGCTATAACGAGGAGCTGGCCAGATGTGGCTCCGGCGGGATCGGTGCGGCGGTGAACGGGCGCATGATCTCCATCGCGCCGCTGGCCAATCTCGCGTCGGATGAAATCCGCGCCAAGGTCTTGCCCGATGTACTGGCAGGGCGAAAGGGATCGTCGCTCGGTATCACGGAACCCGGCGGCGGATCGGACGTGGCCGCGATGAAAACCACGGCGCGGCGGAGCGGCAATCACTTTGTGCTGAACGGATCAAAGACCTTCATCACCGGCGGCATGAAATCAGACTATTTCGTCATCGGCGCGCGCACGGGCGGCAGTGGCCTCGATGGGATTTCGCTATTCTTCGTGGAGGCAGACACACCTGGTTTCACCCGGTCCTCCATCGATCAGAAGCAGGGATGGTGGGCGTCGGACACGGCGACGCTTTATTTCGATGACTGCCGCGTCCCGGCGGAGAACATGATGGGGGAAGAGGACAAGGGCTTCCTCGCCATCATGAACAACTTCAACACTGAGCGGACCTGCATGATCGCCGGATGCCTCGGCGCGATGAAAATGTGTCTGGAGGATGCGATTGCCTGGGCGCAGGAACGGGAAACCTTCGGCAAACCCCTCATTCGCCATCAGGTCATCCGCCACAAGATCGCGGATATCTCCATGCGGATTGATGCGACGGAGGCCTATCTGAACCAGATCTGCTGGGCGATGAACGAGGGGCTGCATCCGGTGGCGGAGATCTCCAAGGGCAAGGTCTTTGGATCCAAGGCGTTGGAGTTTGTTGCCTCCGAAGCGATGCAGATCATGGGCGGCGCGGGCTATCTGCGCGGCAACCGGATCGAGCGGTGCTGGCGCGAGGTGAAGGTGATGGCCATCGGTGGCGGATCGGAAGAGATCATGCGCGATCTGGCGGTGCGCCAGATGGGGTTGTGAGAGCGCCCCTGAAGGCGGAGCAACACTTCACTTGGTATCTCTCACCACTTGGTGCACTTGATACCCAAAGCCGTAAATCTCGCCGCCGGAGACCCGGCCCGCAATAAGCAGCTTTGCGGGTACGTTAAGTGCCTAGACCTCCAGCCATTCCTTGCGGACGTCTTCGCGGTCTCGCAGGTCTTGCGGTGTACCCTCGAACACCATCTTGCCGTGGCCCATGACGTAGACGCGGTCGGCGATATCCATGGCGATGGCCAGTTTCTGCTCCACCAGAAGGGTGGAGATACCGCGCCGGGCGATCTCCTGCAAAAGCTCCGCGACGCGCTGGGTCATCTGCGGCGATAGCCCCTCCGTCGGCTCGTCGATCATGATGAAATCGGGATCGCCCATCAGCGTGCGGCACATGGTGAGCATCTGCTGCTCACCGCCCGACAGAACCGATGCCTCCACATCCGCGCGGTTACGCAGATTGTCGAAGAGCTCGAACATGTTCTCCATCGACCAGCGTCCGACGCCGTCCTTCTGGCCCGGTTTCAGGCCGAGGATCAGGTTCTGGCGCGTGGTCAGGCCAGGAAAGATATCGCGGTTCTCGGGCACATATCCTATGCCGAGATTAGCGATCTCAAAGGATTTCTTGCCGGAGATTTCCGCGCCCTGGAACATGACGGAGCCATGGGGCGCAACCTCGCCCATGATCGCCTTGCAGGTGGTGGAGCGGCCAACCCCGTTGCGGCCCAGAAGCGCGACGATCTCGCCCTTCTGCACGTTCATGTTCACACCCTGAAGGATGTGCGATTTGCCGTAATAGGCGTTCAGGTCTTTGACTTCGAGCATATCAGTGTTCCGCCTCCAACGCGGCGCCGAGATACGCCTCCTGCACTTTGGGATCGCCGCGCACGGCCTCCGGCTGGCCTGTGGCGATGATCTCGCCATAGACCAGCACGCTGATCTGATCGGCAAGGCCGAAGACCACACCCATGTCATGTTCCACCATCACCAGGGTCTTGCCCTTCATCACGGTGCGGATCAGATCGATGATGTAATCCGTTTCCGAATGGCTCATCCCCGCGGTCGGCTCATCCAGCATGATGACATCGGCGCCGCCCGCAATGGTGATGCCGATCTCCAACGCGCGCTGTTCGGCATAGGACAGGACGCCTGCGGGCAGATCACGTCGGGCGGTCAGGTTGATTTGCTCCAGAATGGCATCTGCGCCCTCGGTCAGGGCGCGGGATCGCGACACCATGTTCCAGAAGGAATACTTGTACCCCATCGACCACAGAAGTGAGCAGCGCACGTTTTCGAACACTGTCATGTTGGGGAAGATATTGGTGATCTGGAATGAGCGGCTGAGGCCGAGGCGGTTGATCTCGTAGGGGGCCAGCCCGTCGAGGTCCTGCCCGTGCAGCTTGATCGATCCTTCGGATTTGGGGAACCGCCCGGTGATCAGGTTGAAGAGCGTGGATTTCCCCGCGCCGTTCGGGCCGATCACCGCATGGATTTCGCCCTTGCCGATGGAAAGATCGACGCCGCGAATGATCTCCGTCTTGCCGAAGGATTTGCGCAGGCCGGATATGTCGAGGGCAGCGGTCATGATGCGGCTCCCGGCGGTGTATTCGCCTCGTCCCAGGCGGCTTTCATTTCCGGTGCCATCAGGCGGGCGACATAGAACCCGCCCAGCATGGCCCCGATGAAGACGACCCAAGGGAGGATGTCGCCATGGGAGAACGTCGTCCAGAAGAGCGTCATCTCATCATCACCGACCGAGGAATGGCGCGCGTGGAAGAGAACCTCCACCAGCCCCGCAAGGCCCAGCACCCCGATGGCACCCGGCACGAGGGTCTTGATGTAAGGCACCACCAGTTTGCCGAGATTGCCCATATTGCCCGCCGGGACATGCATGGCCAGAAGCCCTGCCAGACCGCCGGGAAAGAACATGACCGTCAGAAGGAAGAGCGAGCCGACATAAAGCGCCCAAAGCTCCGTCTCCAAACTCAGCACAGTCTGCAAAAGCGTGAACGCGATGGCACCGATGATCGGGCCAAAGAAGAACCCGACACCGCCGAGGAACGTGACCAGAAGGATCGTGCCGGAGGTCACGAGGTTCAGGTTCTCTTCCGTCAGGATCTCGAAATTGATCGCGAAGAGCCCACCGGCGACACCGGCAAAGAAGCCCGAGAAGATGAAGGAATAGAACCGCACCCAACGCGCGGAATAGCCAAGGAATTCCGCGCGTTCGGGATTGTCACGCACCGCATTGGCCATGCGCCCGACCGGCGTGCGCGAGAATAGATACATCGCCAGCGCCGAGAGGATGAGCCAGAAGACGGTCAGGTAATAAACCTCGATCTGCTGGATGAACTCATATCCGAGGACCGGCAGGCCATAGGTCCGGTCGCCGCTGATGCCTTCCTCACCGCCAAAGAAGGCGACGATGATGATGGAGCAGGCAGCGATCAGCTCCCCCACGCCAAGCGAGATCATGGCAAAGACCGTCCCCGCCTTGCGGGTGGAGAACGCCCCGATGATAAGCGCAAAGCCCATTCCGAAGAGACCCGCGATCAGGGGTAACAGGGGCAGCGGCAAGGGCAGGCTGTCCGCCTCCACCCAGTTCATCACATGCATCGCCATGAACCCGCCAAGGCCCATATAGACCGCGTGACCGAAGGACAGCATGCCCCCCTGGCCCAAGAGCATATTGTAGGCCAGCGCAAAGACGATGGTGATCGCCATCTGGTTCATGATCGTGATCGCGCTGTTTTCCGTAAAGATGAACGGCATGAACAGGAGGAACACGGTGGCGATGACCCAGGGCGCGATGCGCGCCGGTGTCACGGTGCCCATGCTGCGCGGGGTGGCTTGGTCAAGAGTGCTCATGAATCGCGCTTTCCAAGAAGGCCCTGCGGGCGGAAGACAAGGATCATGACCATCAGAAGATAGGGCAGGATCGGCCCAATCTGCGGCAGGGTCAGCGTCCACGCATCACGGAACGCGCTTTCAGACAGATCCTCCGGCGGGGTCATGCCGATGGCCATGAAGACATCCGCCATCCCCACATTATAGGAGGCCGCGAATGTCGTGATCCACCCAATCAGCAGTGATGCGACAAGCGCCCCCCAGAGGGAGCCGAGCCCCCCGACCACGATTGTCACGAACACGATGGAGCCGAGGACGAAGGCCATGCCCGGAAAAGTCCCGAGGACCGGCCCCGCGATCACCCCCGCAACACCCGCCAGCGCCGTGCCGACGCCAAAGACGCCCATGAAGATCAGCGGTACGTTATGGCCAAGGCTCTCTACGGTATTGGGATGGCTGAGCGCGGCCTGAATGACCATGCCGACGCGGGTGCGCGTCAGGATCATCAGCAACCCGATGAAGATCGCGATTGAGATGAAGATCATGAAGACCTTGTAGGCCGGGATCGAATTGCCTGCGATGGAGAAGAGCGTGAATTGAAGCATCTCCGGCGCATCATAGGGCAGCTGGTTCTTGCCCCAGAAGAACTGCACGATTTCCTCGATGAGGAGCGCGAGGCCGAAGGTGAAGATCAACTCCGGCACATGGCCGTATTTGTGGACGCGCCTGAGGCCATATCGTTCCACCAGCGCGCCAAGCACCCCGACAAGGGGCGGCGCGATCAGAAGGCCCATCCAGAAGCCCATGTAGAGGCTGACCTGATAGGCAAAATAGGCACCCAGCATATAGAAGCTGGCATGGGCGAAGTTCAGCACGCCCATCATCGAGAAGATGAGCGTCAGCCCCGCAGAGAGCATGAACAGCAATAGGCCCGTCACGAGCCCGTCGATCAGATTGACGAGAATAAGGTCCATGACCCAGCGCCTCCCCCTGCCAGAGTTAAGTCTTTGGGTGGCCAGACACGCGCATCTTTTCCAATGCGCGTGTCTTCAAGAAGCGCTTAGGGGCGCTTCATTTCGCATGTGGTGGGGCTGTCAGCTGCTGCCATGGCAACGGTCTTGACGACAGAGACCCCGAAACCTGAATTGTCATAGTCGAAGGTCAGGTTTTCGTTGGTATGCTCGCTGATATGCACATCCTGGATCGCCTGGTGATCGCTAGCGCGCATCAGCACTTTGCCGCCGAAGAGGGCATCATATTCCATGCCTTCCAATGCAGTCGCAATCGCGACAACGTCATCGGCGGTGCCGGCGGCTTCGATCGCCTGGGCCAGCATGCCGATGGTGTTGGCGATACGCGGCTGGTCGATATTGCCGTCAGGATGCTTGGCCTTGAAACCTTCGTAATATGCCACGGCTGCGTCGGACACCGGCGGGTTGATCTGGCCTTCGCCGACCAGACGGATCGTCCCCTTGCCAGCTTCGCCGAAGGCACCGGTGATGCCGCTACCGGCTGCGTAGTAGGTGTAGATCGGGCCGGTATAGCCGTTCTCGACGATAGATTTGCCAAGGCCGACCATGTCGGACCCCCAGTTACCGGTGATCACGGCATCAGCTTCCGATGCGACAATCTTGCGGGCATAGGGTGTGAAGTCCTTCACCTTGCCGATCGGATGCAGCTCATTCCCGACGATTTCGACATCAGCACGCTTTTCGCCGAGATTTTTTACCGCGGCGGCAGCGACGGCCTTACCGAAGGAATAGTCCTGGCCAATGATGTAGACCTTCTTCACGTCCTCATTGGCCGCGATGCTGTCGGTCAGGGCGTCCATCTTGATGTCGGCATTGGCGTCAAAACGGAAATGCCAGAAGTTGCATTTGTCGTTGGTCAGCGCCGGATCGACAGCCGCATAGTTCAGGAACAGGACCCGGCTGTCAGGATTGCGCCGGTTGTGTTTGGCCACCGCATCGGTGATCGCGTTGGCCACACCGGACGAGTTGCCCTGCGCGATGAAGCGGATGCCCTGGTCGATGGCGACCTGAAGCTGGATCAGCGATTCCTTAGGGCTGATCTTGTTGTCGAAGGGCACGATTTCCATCTTCGTGCCACCGAGCAGACCGCCCTGTTCATTGACCAGCTTTTCCGCTGCATATTCAAACTGATGCAAGCCGTTCGTGCCGGTGCTGGCAAAGGGGCCGGACAGCGGGTCGATGAATGCGACCTTGATCGTTTCGTGACCCGCTGCCAGCGCAGCGCCGGCACTGACAGTCAGCGCGGCAACTGCGGAAACCGCAGCTCTTAATGTTCGTTTCATATGACGTCTCCCTTAGTGATCCGCGGATGAGCCGCTGATCTGTTTTTTGGTTTTGTGGTCAGAACGTCGCATATTGAGACCGACAGTCAAGCATTCTGTCAGACGCGGGCGTGGCGGTGACGCAAGGGAATGTTGAAGGGAAATCCTCGATCCGGGCAGCAGTCCGCCCGTGCCGTTCGGGGATGCGCCGGGCATGCCCGACGCGACCTTACCAGTCGAACGCGCGGTCGATACCGGCCATCTTCACCCCGGTGAAAGCAGAAGCCTCGAAGCTGAGCGCGCGCAGGTCCTCGACCTCCAGATTGTGGACCGAGGATTTGCCGCAGGCCTTGGCGAGCGCGGTTACCTCCATCGTCATCGCGGTCAGGTAGCGTGCAACGCGTTCCGCCCCGGCGGCGGGGTTCATGCGTTTTTGCAGCTCTTCATCCTGCGTTGCGATGCCGACCGGGCAGAGGCCCGTATGACAATGGTGGCAGGCGCCGGGCGATGTGCCGAGTGCGGCATAGTCTTCCTCATAGCGCGGCGAATTGCAGCCGAGCGCGATCATCGCGGCATTGCCGATCATCACCGCATCCGCCCCAAGCGCGAGGCATTTCGCAGCATCGACACCGGATCGGATGCCGCCCGCCGCAACAAGACTGACCTTGCCGGTCATGCCGCATTCATCCAGTGCCTCGCGCGCCGCACGGATTGCCGACATGGTTGGGATGCCAGTGTGGTTGAGCAACATTTCGGGCGAGGCCCCGGTGCCGCCCTCCGCCCCATCGACCACAACGACATCGGCGCCCGCCTTGGCGGCGACAGCGACGTCGAACCGGGGGCGGGTCGCACCCATCTTCAGGAAGATCGGCATCTGATAATCCGTTGCGATGCGCAGTTCCTCGATCTTTACCGCGAGATCGTCCGCTCCCAGAAAATCGGGATGGCGGATGGTGGACCGTTGATCGACACCTTCGGGAAGGGTGCGCATGTCCGACACGCGTGGGGACACCTTCATCCCCAACAGCAACCCACCGGTGCCCGGCTTCGCGCCCTGTCCCACCACGATCTCCAACGCATCTGCACGGCGCAGATGGTCGAGATCGATGCGATAGCGCGCGGGCGACATCTGATAGAGCAGGGTAGAGGATGCCTCGCGCTCCTCCTCCAGCATCCCGCCCTCGCCGGTGCAGGTCATGGTGCCGACCCGGCTCGCGCCATAGCCGAGCGAGGCCTTGGCAGGGGCTGACAGGGCACCGAAAGACATGGAGGCGATATAGATCGGGATCTGCAATTCGACCGGCTTTTCGACCAGTCCGCGTCCGCCGCCGAGGATCGTCTTCGTCTCGCAGGTCTCACGATACCCTTCCAGCGGTAACCGGGTCATGGTCGCGGGCACGAAGGTCAGATCGTCGAAGGTCGGCATCCGCTTGTTGAACGTGTTGTAGCCGCGCACCTGATAACGACCGAGTTGGGCCAGTGCGTGTACCTCGGAAATCGCCTCCGGCGTCCAGCGTGTCGACCCCCCCTCCGCATAGGAGGACGGCACGCCCGCCGGGCGGCCCGCAATAGCACCCTCGCCGAACTTGATTTCCTCTTCCGAGGCCATCTCGAACGGGTACTCATAGCCTTTTTTCTCTTCGCTCATGTCTCGGCCCTCAAATCATCAACCAGGCCGAGGCATCCCGGCTTTCAAAATACCAAAGGCGCTGGCCGGAGACCATTTTCCGCCAGTCGCGCGATGTGTCCTTGAGGCCGAGCGGGTCGAGAAGGGCATCGACTTCCGCCACCTCCTCGGCGGTGGGCTCGACGACTTTCACATCGGTCCCGAGGCTTTCAATCGGCCCGGCGACCCAGACCTCACCTTCCCAAAGGGCATCTGCGCAGCTTTCCCCCGCGCCGCCGAGGGCGATGATCTTGCCACGATGAGACATAAACCCGGACTGGTAGCCGATCTTGCCCTCAACAACGATGGTACCGTCCTTCATCGCCACGCCGCAGCGGGGTCCGGCATCGCCCTTCACATGGATCAGCCCGCCTGTCATGGCCGCGCCGCAAGACATGCCCGCATAACCACCGACGGTGATCTTGCCATCCGACATGCCCTCACCCACGGCCCAACCTGCGTTGCGTTCAATCTCGATTTCGGCACCGGTATTAAGGCCGCCGCAATAGTAGCCGACGGAGCCCTCGAAGCGGATCTTGCCCTTTTCTGGCAGGCCGATGCCAAGGTTGTGGCGCGACAGGGTGTCGGTGACCGTCACCTCATCACCCGACTTCAGTGCCGCAAGGATCTCGCGGTTGATGTCGCGGATATGCCGTTTGCCGACTTCGATAGTGGTCATGCCACCAGGCTCCGATTGCCGACGCCCCAGATGCCCATCATCGAGGGGCCGTCATAATTGATCACATCGCATTCGTCGGCGAAGACCCGGCGCACGGCCTGCTCCTCCGTCGCGGCGGCAAGCTCGCCATTCTGTTCGATGGCGACAATCGGTTTCATGGCGAAACGGTCCTTGGCAAATCCGATCCCCTCGGGCCGCGCCAGCATGTAAGTGAACACCCCGTCGATGGAGGAGATCGATTTGCGCAGCGCCTGATCCACGGTCAGTCCCTTGCTGATCTGGTCGGAAACCCAGACAGCGATCAGCTCGCTGTCGTTCTCGGTCAGGAACCGATATCCCTGCCGCTGCAATGCCTCGCGCCAGGTGAAATAGTCGGTGATCTGACCATTATGCACGATAGCCACATCCGGGAAGGGCCGCGCCCAGAACGGGTGGGAGGCATTGGGCAGAACCGAACTTTCGGTCGCGAGCCGCGCATGGCCCAGCCCGTGGGTTCCGATCAGGTCGCGCACGCCATGCTTGTCGGCCACCTGCGCTGCGCCGCCCACATCCTTGATGATTTCAAGGCTGCGTCCGCAGGACTGCACCTCGATGCGGCCTGCGATGTCGTCAGCGTCATTGATCCATGCGGCGATATCCGCTGGGTCGCTGATGACCATGCGAAAGCAGTAGTGGCGGTTGTGGTCAGTCAGGATCGCCGGCTCTTCGGTAAAATCCGCACCATGTGCTTTCAGCCGATCACGAAAATCGGCAAGGTCCGCGTCGATTTCCGCCTTGTCGAATCCCATACCGCGCAGGACATACCCGGCATCACGCGGTGCGCCGTAGATCGCGAAACCGGTGCTGTCGGCACCGCGATGTTCCTGCGCGTCCATCAGCTCCACCAGATCGTGGCCGACCCTGCCCGGTGCATTCAAAATCCGTCCTGCAATGCCGCACATGGACTTCCTCCCTTGGTTTGTGTATTCTGTATACAGTATCCAAAAAACGAGCAAGTTGAAACTTGCCCCGATTGCGAGCAAGAAGTGCCGCAGCACGCAACAGAGGTAGAGTGAGTTTTGGCCCTCAAAAGCATCAAATCGGAGCGTCGCCGCCTGGCAGACGAAGTCTATGATCAGCTTCTGACAGCGATCACGGAGGGCGAGATCGGTCCCGACGACAGACTGGTGCAGGAACGCCTTGCCGCCGAATTACAGATCAGCCGCACCCCGATCCGCGAGGCCCTTCTGCGGCTGGAACAGGAGGGGGTGTTGGCCACCTCCGCTCGCGGCGGATTTGTCCTCTACCGCATGGATGAGGGTGAGGTGAAAGAGCTTTATCAGGCCCGCGCCGCCATCGAAGGGCAGGCGGCCCGTATCCTTGCCCATATGAACGATCCGCAGATCAATGCGATGCTGCGCCGAACCATCGAGACGGAGGAGAATATCGCTTCGCCCACGGTGCGTGACTATTTCGAAGCCAACCGCAAGATTCACCGCCGGTTCGTGGAACTGGTGTCGAACCGCTATCTGCTGGAGATGTTCGATAGTGTCTGGAACCGCGCAGTCAGCTTCCAGCTTTTCGCTGCCATCGAAAACGCAGACCTCTCCCAATCGCTCGGCGATCACATGAACCTTCTGGCGGCCATTGAAACGGGCGACAAATCCCACGCACTGGAAACCTTCACCGCCCATATTCAGGAAGGGTTCGAATTGCAGTTGCGAGGCCTCGCTGGCTGATCGCTATGCCGCGCCAATCTGGATTCATCCAAATAGTCACAACTGGCGCTGTCCGCCGCAAGGCGTTGTCGAGGATAATGCGCCGAACGAAATGCAGGCGACGAAGTGGATTGAACACGCGTTGGCCGCTTTACCCGGGAGTTTTCGATGAACGTCCAAGCTGGCAAGAACGACTTTCGCAATGTGATCGAGGCCGACAAGGCCAATGTCTGGCATCATATGAGCCAGCACAAGAAATACGAGACCGTCGACCCCCTCGTCATCATCGAGGGCAAGGGCATGCGGGTCTGGAACACTGCGGGGCGTGAGCATCTCGACGCCGTCTCCGGCGGGGTCTGGACGGTCAATGTCGGCTATGGCCGCGAAAGCATCGCCAATGCGGTGCGCGATCAGCTGGTCAAGCTGAACTACTTTGCGAATTCCGCCGGTTCGATCCCCGGTGCGCTGTTCTCGGAACGCCTCATCTCCAAGATGCCGGGGATGAGCCGCGTCTATATGTCAAACTCCGGCTCAGAGGCGAACGAGAAAGCCTACAAGATCGTGCGCCAGATCGCCCATAACAAATACGGCGGCAAGAAGCACAAGATCCTGTATCGGGAGCGTGATTACCACGGCACCACGATCACCGCCCTCTCCTCCGGCGGGCAGGAGGAGCGCAAGGCGCAGTATGGCCCCTACACGCCTGGCTTCGTCTCCGTGCCCCATTGCCTCGAATACCGCTCCCAATGGGGCGATGTGGAGGATTACGGCATCCGCGCCGCCAACGCGATCGAAGAGGTTATCCTGCGCGAAGGGGCCGACACGGTCGGGGGCCTGATCCTTGAGCCGATCACTGCTGGTGGTGGCGTGATCGAGCCGCCCAAGGGCTACTGGGACCGGGTTCAGGAGATCTGCAAGAAATACGATGTCCTTCTGATCATCGACGAGGTTGTCTGCGGCATGGGCCGCACCGGCACATGGTTCGGCTACCAGCATTACGGCGTGCAGCCCGACATCGTCACCATGGCGAAGGGCGTTGCCTCCGGCTACGCGGCGATCTCCTGCACTGTGACGACCGAGGCTGTGTTCAACGAATTCAAGGCCAATCCGGATGATCCGATGGGCTACTTCCGCGACATCTCCACCTTCGCGGGTTGCAATGGCGGCCCGGCGGCAGCCATGGCGAACATGGATGTGCTGGAGGGTGAAGACCTGCTCGGCAATTGCACCGCGATGGGCGAATATCTGATCGAGAAGCTGGAAGGCCTGAAAGCCAAGCATCAGATCATCGGCGATGTGCGCGGCAAGGGCCTTTTCTGCGGCGCTGAACTGGTCGCGGATCGGGCCACGAAAGAGGCCGTGCCTGAAAGCCTTGCCCAGGCCATCGTTGCCGACTGCATGCAGAATTCCGCTGTCATCATCGGCGTGACCAACCGGTCATTGCCGGGGCTCAACAACACGCTCTGCCTCAGCCCCGCGCTGATCTGCACCAAGTCCGATCTGGATGAAGTGGTCGAGGCCATCGACGGTGCCATTACGCGCGTGACTGCCTGATAGCACTGACCCGCCTTCCGGATAACCGGAAGGCGGGTTTGTAATTGAGCTGACACTCACGGCAAGCGCCGCAGAGATGCGTCGATAGGGTCACCGCCCCGACGGGCTCTCCTTCGGGCTGAGTTTCTTGCGGGCACCGATACGGAACCTCTCTGCGGTGCCGTATTCGCGCATGCCGACGCCGGCCACAAAATCCCCGAAGACCGGCCCATGCTTGTAGAGATGGCCGGAGCAGCCCCCGGCGAAGAGCACATTGGAATGCGCTGGGTGCCAGTCGACGATGAAATGTGTGTCGGGCGTGAGGGAGATGCCGTTGAATTTTGTGTCCACGACGCGCTGCCCGACCAGACCCGGAAAGCGTCTGGCGATGTAGGATCTGGTGCGGCCCAACGCTTCGCGTTTGATGATCCGCTCGTCATTGTCGAGGTCAATCGTATCGGGGATGACGACGGCTGCTTTTACACCTGATCCTTCGACTGAGGAGAGGCCAAAAGACCCTTGCCCGTGGTCGATCCAGCAGGGCATGTGGCTTTGATCAAAACCGTCATCGCCATCGGGGGTGGAGGTGTAAAGGACGCTCATCCCCACCAGCGACAGAATGGGGGAGATCGTGCGCGGGAACATGTCCTTCATCCACGCGCCGGTGGCGACGACGATCAGGTCAGCCTCCAGCGGCTTGCCATCCAGCATCAACCGCTCAGCCCCGTCGGTGGTCACGCGGCCGCGTTTCACGACGCCGCCGAGCCGTTCAAACAGACCAACCGCGGCCTGCACGCCGCGCTGGGCCATGATCATCCCGGCCTCGGGCTCGTAGATGGCATAGGCGATGTCGTCTGTTTTGAATTGCGGGAAATGCAGCGGCACGTCTTCGGCCTTGAACCGCTGGTAGGGGACGCCGACGCGATCAAACGTCTCCTGCGTGGCATCCTCCCAATCGCAATGCCCGGCGGTGGCGAGGATCAGCGCGCCGTTCTCATAATAGAGCTTCTGGCCGGTTTCCGCCTGCAGTTCCATCCATTTCAGGCGGCTTTCGCGCACCCAGCGGGTGTAGAATTCATCGCGGCCAGAAATGGCGCGGATGATGCGGTTGTAATCTGTCGATGCGGCACGCCAATGGCCCGGCTCCCACCGGTCGATCAGGGTCACGCTTGCGCCCCGGCGGCGCAACTCCAACGCCGTCATGGCCCCGGCAACACCAGCCCCCACGACAATGGCTTCCGTCGATCGCCCATTTGCGCCTAGCATGAAAACACCTTGATCGGCTTATTGTATGCTGTATACAGTATACAACATACAGAGTCCGTCAAGCGGCCACGAAAAACAGGGAGATTAAAGATGGGTCAGACGGATTTCAGCCTTCCGGAAGGTACGCATACAATTGTCATGGGGCTTGGCGATGCCAACGGGATCATGCGTGGCAAGCGCATCCCGGCAGGGCACTGGGACAATATCTGCAAGAGCGGTAACGCCTATTCGGTAGCGCTGTTCGCCATCGACATGACCTGCGATGTCTGGGACACGCCCTATGTTAATTTCGATAACGGCTATCCTGATTTTCACATGTTCCCCCTTACAAAACCTGTCGCGTCACCGTGGGAGGAAGGCGTCGCCTATTGTTTCGCGCGTGCCGAGGGGATGGACCACAAGCCCGTGCCGATTGATCCGCGCAATGCGCTGATCGCGCAGGTCGAGCGTGCTGCCGCGATGGGCTACACGATCAATGTTGGGGCGGAGCTGGAATTCTATCTGCTCGACCCGGAAACGATGAAGCCCCGTGACAAGGGCATCGATGTCTATGGCCTTGGGCGTGCGGCGGAGATGGAGCATGTTCTTGGCCCGATCCGCCAGTACATCGATGCCTGTGGCATTCCACTGGAGCAGTCCAATCCCGAATATGCCGCCGGTCAGGTGGAGGTGAACATTCGCTACGGCGAGGCACTGGAAAGCGCAGACCGGGTTGTCATGTTCCGCTCGCTCGTCAAGCAGCTTGCCATCGCCCACGGATACCACGCGACCTTCATGGCCAAACCGTTTTTCGAGGAAAGCGGCAATGGGTTCCATGTCCACCACTCGCTCTGGAAAGACGGCAAGAACGTCTTTGCGGATGGCGGCAAGCTGAGCGCGCTGGGTATGCATTACCTTGGCGGCTTGCAGTCGAAGATGGTCGAGGCATCGATCACCACCGCAACCACGCCGAACGCCTATCGCCGCATTCAGCCGTATAGCTTCTCGCCGATCAACAACACATGGGGCGGCGACAACCGAACCGTTGGTCTGCGGGTGATCGAAGGATCGGACAGCGCCGTGCGGATCGAACAGCGCAACGCCGCGGCAGACTGCAACCCGTATCTTCTGATGGCGGCCCAGATCGCGGCGGGCCTCGACGGTATTGAGCAAGGCCTGCCGCCCAGCGCAAAGGAGGAGGGGAACGGCTACGAAAATACCTCTGCCGATCCGCTTCCGACCGATCTTGCGACGGCGGTTGCGCTCGCCAAGGAAAGCGACTGGCTGAAGGGCGTCATGGGCGAGATGGTCCACGAATTCCAGATGCAGCAGGCGGATCGGGAACTGGAGTTCTTCGCCCAGCAGGTCACCCAGGTCGAGATCGACCGTTACATGACGAGCTTCTGATGAAGCTCGCGCGCATCACCGGTACTGTCGAGGCGACGGCCAAGGACGCCGCATTGACGGGTCAGAAACTTCTGCTCGCCGATGTGATCGACGGCAGGGGCAAGGTTTTGGAGCCGGCTCTTGTCGCCATCGACACCAGCGGTGCCGGGGTGGGCGATCAGGTACTGATCACCACTGGATCAGCCGCGCGGATGCCGTCCAAGGCCTCCGGCGCGCCGGTAGATGCCACCATTATCGCGGTCGTCGACCGCGTCACCGTCTCAAAATAACTCAGAATTCACCCAAGGAAGGATACTCCCATGGCAAAACCGGCAGCAGGGCAGATGGCCCTCGGCATGATCGAAACGCGGGGGCTCGTCGCCTCCATCGAGGCGGCTGACGCCATGGTCAAGGCGGCGTCCGTCACCATCGTCGGGCAGACGAAGGCAGGGGGCGGCCTCGTCTCCACCCTCGTGCGGGGCGAGGTCGGCGCGGTGAAGGCCGCCACCGATGCGGGCGCGGTGGCCGCCAACAAGATCGGCGAGGTCGTCTCCGTCCACGTGATCCCGCGCCCCCATGATGAGCTTGAAGCGATCCTCGATGCGCTCGGCCCCGGATCGGCGGCCTGAGGTCCTGTAGCTGACAAAGGGCTGATCCGATGAGCACTGGTTTCAGTGACTTTGCCAATGCGATGGCCGGCGCGCGGCGCATGAATGCTGCGCCCGAAGCGCCCGCATTGTCGCGCATCGCGATCCTTGGCGGCGGCGACGATGCCCGCCTGATCGCGGCCCTCTGCCTGGCGGAGGGGGCGGAGGTGACGCTCTTCTCCGCCTATGGGGCTGAGCTGGCTGCGATGGCATCCGGCGTGGCCTTGCGCGGCGACGGGCCGGTCGGATCGTATCAGGTGAACCGCGAGGACGCGCCATCGATCCGCACGACGGCGGAGCTGGATGCGGCGGTCAGCGACGCGGAGGTTATCTTTCTGACCGGGCCGATCCACAAGCAGCGCACCTACGCGATGGTGCTGGCCAACCACCTCTGCGATGGGCAGGTTCTGGTACTGGCACCCGGCCGGTCCATGGGAGCGCTGGAGGCCGCGTGGCTGCTGCGCGTCGGGGGGGCCACGGCGGATGTCACATTGGTAGAGGCACAGGGCCTGCCCTTCTGGACCCGCGCCGAAGGCTCGACCCTGCATCTGTCGACCGCCGTCCCCGTCGCGGCGGCGACACTGCCGAGCGGGCGGGCGCATGTACTGGAGGGGTTGAAACGCTACCTGCCCAATCTCGACCCGGTCGCCGGCGTGCTTGCCAGCGGATTTGCCGATGGCTCCGGCCTTGTCGAAGCGCCTGCCTTGCTGCTTGGCGGTGCGGGCATGATGGCGGGCGGGCCGAAGCTGCCCATGGGCGGCACGCCGCTGGAAGAGAATGAAAGTTTTCGCAACCTCATCGGGCCCGAACAGGCCGACATCATCCGCCAATTGGCGAGCGAACGTCACAATGTGGCTTGTCGCTTCGGTGTGCGTGATCTGCCAGGTGCCGATGCGTGGATGAACATCCATGCGGGTGCCGCATCCGGCGCGGGTCGTCGCCCGGTCCCGTCGCGCGATGAGGCGAAGAAACTGCTGCGCGACGCTGCCATCGGCTCGCTGGAGCCGCTTTTGTCCGCCGCGCGCGTCGCGGGCTGCGAGGCGAAGCTGACCGAGGCGACGTTGCGCATGATCTCCGCCACGCTCGGTGCCGATCTCTCCCCCGCCGGCCGCCGGTTGGAGACGGTTGGCATCAGGGCCGATGACATCGACGATGCGCGCCGCCTGATGGACAAGATCGCGAAGGGAGCCGCCTGATGGATGCCGACCTCAAATCCATCGCCGCTGCCCGCGAAGCCGCCGAAAAGGCATTCGATGCATATCAGCGCTTTCTCGGCACCGACCCCGCCCATATCGACGCCATTGTCGATGCCATGGCCCGCGCGATCGAGCCGGAGGCCGAGCGCCTCGGCCAGATGGCGGTGGACGAGACCGGTTATGGCAATGTGCCGGACAAGCGGGTCAAGAACCTTTTCAACGCCCTCTCCGTGGCTGATTTCCTGCGCGATGTCACGACGCTCGGCACCCTTTGGCGCGATGACGCCGCGAAGGTCATGGCGGTGGGGGAGCCGATGGGCGTGGTCGCCGCCCTTATCCCGGTGACCAACCCGACCTCGACCGTCATTTTCAAGATCCTTTCTGCCGTGAAGGCCGGCAACGCGATCATCTGCGCACCTCACCCGCGCGGCATCAATTGCGGCAAGGAAACCGTGCGCATCATGGCCGATGTGGCCGAACAGATGGGCGCACCGAAGGGCCTGATCCAGTGCCTCGAACATGTCACCATCCAGGGCACCGCGGAACTGATGCGACACCGGCGCACCTCCGTTGTCATGGCAACGGGCGGCCCTGCGATGGTAAAGGCCGCCTATTCCAGCGGCAAGCCGACACTGGCGGTCGGCGCAGGCAACGTGCCTTGCTATGTGCACGGATCGATGGCCGGAGAGATCGGTGAAGTGGCAGAGATGATCGTCACCTCAAAAAGCTTCGACTACGGCACGGCCTGCGTCTCCGAACAGGCGGTGATCGCCGACAAGACGATTGCGCGCGAGTTGCGCCATGAGATGAAATTATGCGGCGCATATTTCTGTACGCCCGCCGAGGCTGACCGGTTGGCCAAGGTAATCTTCACCGGCAAACAGGCCATGAATGCAGAACGGGTTGGGCAATCGCCGCAGGCGCTGGCCGATGCGGCTGGTTTCTCCATCCCGCCGCGCACGCGGTGCCTGGTGTCGGAGGAAAGCGAGATCGGTTGGCAACGGCCCCTTTCGGCGGAGAAACTGAATCCCGTGCTGGCCTTCTATGATGCGCGCGACGACGATCACGGGATTGAGCTGAGCCTCGGCATCGCCAGATTCGAAGGCTGGGGCCATTCCTCCGTCATTCATGCGAACGCCCCCGACATCGTCGCCCGCTTCGCCGCCGTGCCGACGGGCCGGGTGCTGGTGAACACGCCCGCGATCATGGGCGGCATGGGCTATTCCACGGATCTGGAGCCGAGCTTCATGCTGGGGACGGGTACGTGGTCCGGCTCCATCACCTCGGACAATGTGACCGCGCTCCACCTGATCAACATCAAGCGCGTCGCCTGGCAGAACCGCCCCTGGCGCGACATCTATGAGGAGTACGGGGCATGATCACAGGCACCACCGCCCCGGCCCTGCGCCGGGGCCTCCCCGTTCAGATCACAGCACGCGAGGATCACTGAGATGAGCGACACGACTATCCGCGCGCTGGTGCAGATCGACAATCTACAACCTAAATTCGCCGCCTATAACGGCGCGACGGTGCAAGGCTCCGTCCCCATGTCGGGCGATACGATCCTGATTGGTGAGCTGGCGCCCGGCAACGGCGTCTTCTCGCTGATCGACCGGGCGCTCAAGGCATCCTCGGTGGAGACGACGACGCAGATGGTGGAGCGGGAGTTCGGCTTCTTCATCCTCCGCTCGCCATCGAATGCGGAGGTCACGGCGGCGCGCGATGCGATCCTGGCGGAGCTGGGTGCCTCGATGAGCGACCGGATCAAGCCGTCCGTGGCCTCGACGCAGATCATCACCTCGGTCGAGCCGTTCCAGGCGCAGCTTCTGAACAAGTGGCGCAAGGGCTCGCTTCTGATCCCTGGACAGACGCTCGGCATTCTGGAATGCGCGCCCGCCGCCTATATCTCCATCGCCGCCAATGAAGCCGAGAAATCGGCGGAGATCGACATTGTGGAGGTGCGCGCCGTGGGTCGGTTTGGGCGGCTCTTCATCTCTGGCACCGAAAATTCCGTCCAGACTGCGATGGATGCGGCCACACGCGCCATCGAGACGGTTGACGGGACGCCCGGCTGATGGTGGGCAAGCGCGTCATCGGGGCGGAGCATATCGTCGAGGCGCGCGCCAAGGGCCGCAACATGTTCGAGGTCCTGCCCGGTGACATCGTCACATCGATGGCCGAAGAAACGGCTGCGCGGCTCGGGGTGCGGCTGCTGGATGGTCCGATCCCGAAACCATCATCGCACCGCACCGATGGCGCGACAGCATTGCGCCGCGGGCTCTACCGCCGCTCCTCGCGCTGGGTCGCGCTGCAGCCGACGGAGGCGCGCGGTGCCCGGCGGCTCGGCAAGATCGCGCTGATGGGGGCGGGCGGCGTCGGTGCCAATATCGCGCATCTCGCCGCCAATCGGGACATCGCCGACGAGATTGTCCTCATCGACATCGCACCGGGCGTGGCGACGGCCACCGCGCTCGATCTGAACCATGCCAGCGGCATCACCCGGTCCCGCGCGCGGTTGTCCGGCGGCGAGGATATGACGCTGGTCGCCGGGGCGGAGGTTGTTGTTGTCACGGCAGGCCGCGCCCGCACGCCCGGCATGACCCGCGCCGACCTGATCGAGGTGAACCGCCGCGTGATCCGCGCGGCGGCAGAGGCGATCAAATCACAAGCCCCCAATGCGGTGGTGATCGTCGTCACCAACCCGCTGGACGAGATGACGTTCGAGATGCTGCGCGCCACCGGTTTCCGGCGCGAACAGGTGCTCGGCATGGCAGGCACGCTGGACAGCAGCCGTTTTCGCCACGCCCTCGCCCGCGCCGCCGGTGTGGATGCGGCGGATGTGGAGGCGATCACGCTGGGCTCCCACGGGGACGAGATGGCCCCGATCACATCGCTCGCCCGGATCAAGGGCCGTGCGGTGGAGGCATTCCTTTCCCCCGCAGAGATCGATGTCTGTGCCAAGGATGCGGTGACAGGCGGCGGACAGGTGGTGGCGCTGAAGAAGACCGGATCGGCCACCATCGCGCCCGCCCATGCCTCGGTCGAGGTGATTGATCACATTCGGGGCGCACGCACCGGAACTGTGCCGGTATCGGTTATGCTGGATGGTGAATATGGCATAAATGGCGTGGTCCTCGGCGTGCCCTGCCATCTGGGTGCGCAAGGTCTCGTCGCGGTGGAGGAACTGGGTCTGACTGAGAATGAGGCGAGCGCCCTGCAGGCCGCCGCCGCCGCGATCCGCGCGCGGTTAGAGGCATGACCCTGATCACCCACAAATCCGGCGGGCGGCTGGAGGATATCGGCAGCTACGCCCGCGCCAAACGCGTCGGTCCCTTTGTCTTCGTCGCCGGGACCACGGCGATTGAGCCGTCGGGCAAGCTGCATGCACCCAATGATGGTTATGCGCAGTCGGTCTATATCTTTGGCCGCATCGAGACCGCGCTAAAGGCGGTTGGGGCCGATATGCGCCATGTGGTGCGCACCCGCGCTTACCTCACGTCGCTTTCCGAACATGGTGGCGGGTTCGTGCGCGCCCATGGCGAGATATTCAAGGGTATTGACCCGGTGACCTGCGGTGTCGAATGCGGTTTGAACCAGCCCGGCATGGTGGTGGAGATCGAGGTTGATGCCGTCATCCATGACGAAGATGGCAGCATTGCCCGCCTCTAGCCAACATTGCTGGCTATGAAGTAACAGGTCGCAGCGACGGCGCAGGCACCGCTACGGGCGTGATTCCAGCGGGTCCAGTCACGCAGATAGATCTGCCAATAGTCTGCGGCATCGGGGGCGGACAAGGCATCGAGGCGGTTGTTCATCGGAACATTGCGGGTGATCGTCACAATAAAAGCACCGCCCACATAGATCGCTGATCCAGCAACGATCCAGCCTGCCGCTGGAGTGTTGAGCGCGACCCCCGCATAGAGCGCCAAAAGGACCGATAAGGGGGCGAGCGCGATCAGCAGGGGGACAAAGACCGACCGGATGATCTGGCGGTTGATCGCCTGCATGGCATCCGTTCCGGTGGTCGGGCCCGCAAAAGCAAAACTGCGCATAATGAAGTCGGAAAAAGCCATGAAGACGCCCCCGACCAGAGCGGTGGCCAATGTCAGCGCGCCGAGTGCGATGGTGATTTCGAGGGGCATGTTCGGTTCTTTCCGCCTGGGTTCGTTGACTTGACACGATGTCAAGTGGCAATAGATTGACATGATGTCAAGCAGTGAGCCTGATACGCGCGTCAGAATTCTGAAGGCGACATGGGCGCTCCTGGAGCAAGCACCAGGCGCGCCGACCCGTATGTCGGATATCGCAAAGGAAGCCGGTATCAGCCGCCAAGCGGTTTATCTGCATTTTCCGAACAGGGCTGAATTGCTGATCGCCACGACGAAGCACCTCGATGAGGTCTACGGCATCGATAAACAGATCGAAGAGGCTCGCGCATCAGGTGGTGCCCGCGCGGCGCTGGACGGGTTTGTGGAGGTCTGGGGGAGCTACATCCCGCGTATCTACCCGGTGGCCAAGGCACTCCTCGCCATACGGGCAACAGACGAGGCGGCCGCACTGGCATGGCAGGATCGGATGGATGCCGTTCGTGCGATCTGTTCAGAGATTGTAGCCTTGCTGCATGCATCCGGGGATCTGTCCGCTGATCTGGACCGGGACATCGCGGTCGATCTCCTCTGGACCCTTGTGTCCATCCGCACGTGGGAGCAACTGACCGTCGAAAGCGGGTGGAGTGAGGAACAGTATCAGGCGCATATCCGGCGGTTGCTGCACAGCAGCATTACCGCTTCCTAACTGTGTGCCAGCCACTCCGCGCCCCGCGGGACGGGGTGCTGGGCCGTGGTCAACAACTGTTGCCAAGTGCCGTCAGATATGCACTGTATACAGTATACAGAACACGATTAACGCTTTGAGATGTAACTGACTGGGAGACTTCTGGGATGTCTTTGACCTTCAAGACGCTGACAGGTTTCGCTGTTGCGGGGGCGATCAGCCTGACCGCTGCCGCGGCCTTCGCCGATATCAAGGTGGGCTTTATCGGCTCCACGTCCTCTGACACTGGCCTGTCCACCTTGCGCGGTGCCGAGATCGCGATCAAGGAACTGAACGCGGGGGGCGGCGTGCTCGGCGGACAGCAAATCACGCTGGTGACCGCCGACACTTCGGAGGACGTGACAGAGGGCATCAAGGCCTACGAATACCTCGCGGAGACGGAGGAGGTCGACTTCATCATCTCCGGTTCCATCGACGATGTCTCGCTCGGCTGGCTGCCGCGTATGGTCGAATATCAGATCCCAACGCTGGACACATGGACCAGCTATATCGGCATCATCGACAACCTCGTGAACGATTACGAGAACTACAAGCCCTATTTCATGAACATCGCCTCGGACGAGGCGCTGGCGACGCTCTATATCGACTTCGGCAAGGATGTTCTGGCCGACAAGATGGGCTGGTCTTCGGTCGTCATTCTACAGGAAGACACGGCCTTCGGCGGTGCAATCAACGGGCTGGTGTCCGAGGCGCTGGCCCCGAATGCCGGGATCGAGGTTGTGGATACCATTGTCTACGATGTGACCACGGTCGATTTCGCCCCGCTCTTCAGCCGGGCGCAGGATAGTGGCGCTGACTTCATCTACCTGATTTCCTCGGTGAATTCGCAGGTCGTCTCCTCGCAATATGTGAAATTGCAGGTGCCGATGGGCATGACTGGGGTGAATGTCGCCGCCCTCGGGCAGGAATTCTGGGAAGACACCGGCGGGGCCGCTGGCGGAATCTCCACCCTCTCGCCCGTCCCGTCGGTCGGTTTCACGCTCGACCCGATCTCACAGGCCTTCGTGAAGACCTATCAGGAAACCTATGATACCCGCCCGAAATTCCCGCATTTCAACGGCTTCAACGCCTATCACGGGCTGAAACAGGCCTTCGCAGCCGCAGCGGTCGCCGGTGAGTTCAACAACACAACCTGGGTCGATGCGATGCTGGAGCAGGACCTGAAACTGGACCTCGAAGGCCAGCCCTGGCTGCGCTATGCCTTCTGGAAGCCGGGTGAGGTGGAGGAGCGGACAGGCCGCACCTATCCCCATAATGCTCGCTTCGATATCACCGCCCCTTATGACGAGGGCTCCCCCTCCATGGTGGTGATCCAGTGGTATGAGGACGGCACCAACGCGGTCGTTTATCCTGAAAAATACGCGACCGGTGAGTTCAAGGTCCCGTCCTGGGTCAAGTAAGAACCTGATCCGCCGTCGGGTGCCATGCGCGCCCGGCGGCAGTCTCCTGCGAAAGTCAGCGCTTCCATGCTTCAGATCCTCATCCAGGGCTTTCTGCTGAGCGGTCTCTATGCGCTTATCGCGGTGGGCTTCACACTGATTTTCAGTGTTGGGCGCGTGCTTAACCTCGCCTATGGGGCCTATCTGATGCTGGGGGGCTATGCGTTTTTCTATGTCAGCCAGACCCTTGGCGCGCCCAAACTGATCGGGGTGCTGGCAGCGGTGGCGCTGGGGGCGCTTGCGGGCCTCCTGAAACATCGCCTGATCGTCAAGCCGCTGAAGGGCGAGATGGTCCCTGTGGAGATCGCAACGCTGATCCTTGCGGTCGTGCTGCAATCGGGGGTGATCCTTTTGTTCGGTGACAGCACCAAGATCCTGCATTCCATCATTCCCGGCGTCTGGCGGGTGGGGTCGGCATCGGTGACGTTCAACATCCTATTCGCGACCGTGGTCAGCTGGATTGTGCTGATTGGGCTGTATCTCTTCATCCGGCGCAGCCATCTCGGTCGTGCCATGCAGGCGGTGTCGATGGATCAGAAGGGGGCCGCGATCTCCGGCATCAACCCGGACCGGGTGAACATGATCACCTGGGCCATTTCCGGCGGGCTTGGCGCGCTGGCGGGGGTTTTCTTCGCCTCCTACACGCAGCTTTCGCCCTCCATGTGGGTTGCCCCGCTGATCATCGCGGTCGCCGTGGTGATCGTGGGCGGCATCGGCTCGATCATCGGAACGCTGGTTGTCGCTCATATCATCGGGTTTATGGAGATCATCTCCACCACCCTGATCGCGGCGGAACTGCGCGGTGTCTTCACCATGCTCCTCATCATCATCGTGCTCGTCGTCTCGCCCAAGGGGCTGTTCGGGCGGGAGGAGATCCATTGACCGGGCTGATGACATGGCGTCATGCCGTGCTCTGGGTCCTGTTGGCCGCTGGCCTTCTGGCGCTGCCGGAGCTTGTCTCCAAAGGGACCCTGCGCACGGCTATCTTCGCCTGTTATGTCGGCATCTTCGCGATGAGCTGGGATTTTCTGTCGGGGCGCACCGGGTATATCAGCTTCGGGCACCCGTTCCTGATCGGCATCGGGGCCTATGCGAGCGCGATCCTGTCCTATCGGTTCGGCGTGCCGGTCGCGGTCTCAATCCCCGCTGCCGTCGTCATCACGATCATCGGATCAACGTTGTTCATCCTGCCGGCGCTCCGCATTCGGGGCAGCTATTTCGCGCTGGTCACGCTCGCCTTCATGGAGCTGATGTATCAGCTGGTGCAGGTGATCCGCCCGGACCTGACCGGCGGCACGCGCGGGATCTCGGGGATCGAGACGCTGACGCGGGGCGCTGTGAACGGGTTCTACCTCGCCGCCGCGCTGACCTTCGTGATCGCGCTGGTCCTCTGGCTGCTGACGCGCACGCGGCTTGGGGCGGCGCAGTCGGCGATCGGGATGGATGAGGACGCGGTGACCGGCAGCGGGCTGAACACCACGAAGCTCAAACTGGCGACCTTCATGATCAGCGCGGCGGTTGCGGGGCTCGGCGGGGCGTTTTACGTGCATTATCTCGGCTCCATCGCGCCGCGTGCGCTTTTTGACATCAATTTCGTCTTCACGATCATCGTCGCTGCGTTGATCGGCGGGGCGGGCACGATCGTCGGGCCGCTGTTTGGTGCGTTCTTCCTGACCTTCCTGCTGGAATATCTGCGGCCCTGGCTGCCGGGGGCGGAGCGGTATTTTGTCTACGGTCTCGTGGCGCTCCTGATCTACATGTATCAGCCGAAGGGCCTCTTCGAGATTGCCGCGAAACTGCGCGCCGGGCTGCCGGGCGGCGGGGGCCTTCGATGACCCGCATTCTGGAACTCGACGGGATGGTGAAACGCTTTGGTGGGCTGACGGCGACCAACGGGTTTTCCGCCCGTGTGGAGACCGGTGAGAGCCTGGGTCTGATCGGCCCCAATGGCGCGGGCAAGACCACGATCTTCAGCCTGATCATGGGCGAGCATCGCCTGAACGAAGGGGCGATCCGGCTGAAAGGTGAGGAGATTTCCACCCTGCCGACCCATGAGCGCATCAAGCGCGGCATCGCCCGCACCTATCAGGTCCCGCGTCCCTTCGCCGAGATGAGCGTGGCTGAGAACATCCGCGTTGGCCTGACCCCGGACAGCCTGATCGACATGATCCTCAAGGGCCCCGATGCCGCGCGGGAGCGGGAACTGGCGGAGGCGGTCGGCTTCGAGGCCGCCGATTTGGATCGTCTGCCGAGCGAGCTGTCGATGGGTGATCTGCGCAAGCTGGAACTGGCGCGCACCCTGGCAACGGGGGCGGAGGTTGTCCTGCTGGATGAAGTCTTCGCCGGGCTGACCGTTGGCGAGATCACGCAAATTTCCGCCCTGATCAACGAGAAGCGCGCAGCGGGTATGACCTTCGTCATCGTCAGCCACGATCTGCGCTCGCTGGAGCCGCTGATCGACCGCGCCGTTGCCATGACCGCAGGCGCGATGATCGCCGAAGGCAGCTATGGCGATGTGATTGCCGACCCGACCGTGCGGTCGGCCTATCTCGGGACCTGAGGCGATGGCGATGCTGGAGATCCGCAACCTCTCGGCCTTCTACGGCAAGGCGCAGGCGCTGCATGATGTCAGCTTCAGCGTTGAGGAAGGTGAGATTGTTGGTGTGATCGGGGCGAATGGCGCGGGGAAATCCACGCTCCTCGACAGTATCATGGGGATGACCGCCACCACCGGCTCAATCCATCTGGGCGGGGATGAGCTGACGGGCCGTAAGACCGCGGACATCGTCGCCATGGGCGTTGGTTATGCGCCGGAGCGGGCCAATCTCTTCCCCTATATGTCGGTGCGCGACAACCTGCTGGTCGGGGCCTACACGGCGCGCAGTGATATCGAGCGCAACCTCGCGATGGTGCACGATCTTTTCCCCCGGCTGGAGGAACGCGCCGCGCAGGAAACCAGCACCCAATCGGGCGGAGAGCGGCAGATGGTGTCGGTCGGGCGTGCTCTGATGACCTCCCCGCGCCTGTTGATCGTGGATGAGCCGACCATTGGTCTTGCCCCGAAGGTCTGTCTGGAGATTGCGGAGGTTCTGCGCCGATTGAACCGCGAATTTGGCGTCACCATCGTGATTACCGAGCAGAATGTGAATTTTGCCCTGACGCTTGCGCAGCGCCTCCATGTGCTGGAAACTGGCGTGATCCGGCGGAGCGGCACGGTGGAGGAGTTGAGCGCCGATCCGACCCTGACCGAGGCCTATTTCGGGCACTGACGTTGCGACAGCCTTTTCTGTGCCGCGATTCGCCGGAATAGTTGCGCGGCAGTCATTCAGGATCAGGCCAGGAACAGGCAATGCCCACACTTCGCGCCAATGGTATCGACATCGAATATGAGGAAAGCGGGCCAAGCGACGGCGTCCCGATTTTGCTGATCATGGGGCTGGCGGCGCAACTGACCGCATGGCCCGACGCGATGCTGGATGATCTGAACGCTGCCGGGTTTCGCACCATCCGGTTCGATAATCGGGACATTGGCCTTTCGGAGAAGATGGACGGCGTGCGGGTGCCGGGTGTGATCGCGCAAGTCATCATGAAGCGGCTTCGCCTCCGCCGCCACCGCTCTTACACCCTCTCTGACATGGCGGCGGATGCTGCCGGTGTAATGGACGCGCTGGGGCTGGAGCGCGCCCATGTGGTCGGCGTCTCCATGGGCGGCATGATTGCCCAGATCCTGGCCGCGACGCGGCCCGACAGGGTGTCGAGCCTGACCGCGATCATGACATCAACCAATGCACCCGGCCTGCCCGGCCCACGCCGCGATGTGGGTAAACTGCTGACCAATCCCGGCCCACCCGCGCGGACCGAAGCGCAGGCGATTGAGCGGTCGATGGCCATGTGGCGGCTGATCTCCACCGTCGATGGCGGCGGGACGGAGGAAGACCTGCTGGCGCGCGTGACGCGCGGTGTCCAGCGGTCCATGTCGCCCGCCGGTATCCGGCGTCAGACGGCGGCAATCATCGAGACGGGTGATCTGAGGCGTTATACCCGTCAGATCACTGTGCCGACCCTCGTGATCCACGGCGATTCCGATCCGCTGGTGAATATCGCGGGCGGGCGCGATATTGCCCGCATCGTCCCCGGAGCGCGTCTCGAAGTGATGGAAGGAATGGCACATGACCTGCCGCCCCGCCATCTGCCGCATATCACAGGGCTGATCGGGGACCATGCCAGCACTAATTGAGGTGCGAAACAGACCATGGCGCGAAACTGACCTTGAATTCTGCCCTGATTGAGTGAGGTTTGGGTCCAAGACGAGAAGTTAGAGGAAACCGGCCATGACAACCGCTGCCTACATCTATGATGCGATCCGCACCCCCCGGTCTAAGGGCAAGGCGGATGGAACGCTGCATGAGGTCAAACCGATCAGCCTCGTGACCACGCTCCTCGATGAAATGCAGCAGCGCCATGATCTGGATACCTCGCGCGTTGATGATGTCATGCTGGGTTGCGTGATGCCGGTGATGGAGCAGGGATCGGTCCTGCCCAAGGTCGCGCTGCAAAAGGCGGGCTGGGATGAGACGGTGCCGGGCGCGCAGGTCAACCGGTTCTGCGCCTCCGGTCTCGACACGTTCAACACGGCTGCCGCCAAGGTTGCTTCCGGGTGGGAGGATCTGGTCTGTGCTGGCGGGTTTGAGAGCATGTCGCGCGTGCCGATGGGGGCCGATGGTGGGCCGTTTGCCGAGGATCCCGAAACATCGCTCGCCACCGGTTTCGTGCCGCAAGGCATCGGTGCCGACCTGATTGCGACCATCGAGGGGTGGAGCCGCGATGATGTCGATGCTTTCGCCATGGAAAGCCAGAAACGCGCGGCCCATGCGCGGGATTCAGGCTGGTTCGACCGCTCCGTCGTACCGGTGAAGGACGAGAACGGCATCGCGGTGCTGGAGCGTGATGATTTCATCAAGCCCGATACCGACATGCAGAAACTCGGCGCGCTGAATGCGAGTTTCGCGATGCCGGGTTCGATGGGTTTTGACGCGGTTGCGCTGGCGAAGTATCCGGAGGTGGAGCGGATCGATCATGTCCACACGCCCGGTAATTCATCAGGCATCGTGGATGGCGCCTCGCTGATCATGGTCGGCAATGAACAGGTCGGAAAGGATCTGGGTCTGACGCCCCGCGGCCGGGTCCTTTCCATCGCGCTGACGGCGACCGATCCGACGATCATGCTGACCGGGCCTGGCCCCGCGTCGAAAAAGGCGCTGGCGAAAGCGGGCCTCAGCCTGGATGACATTGATCTCGTCGAGATCAATGAAGCCTTTGCCTCGGTCGCCCTGCGGCTGCAGCGCGACCTCGATGTGCCGGATGAGAAGCTGAACGTGGTCGGCGGTGCCATCGCGATGGGCCATCCCCTCGGGGCCACTGGTGGCTGCCTCGTCTCCACCATGCTGGACGAGCTGGAGCGGCGCAATCAGAAGCGCGCGCTGATCTGCATGTGCGTCGGTGGCGGCATGGGCATCGCCTCCATCATCGAGCGGGTCTGAGCGATGAGCGATTTTCACTACGAGAAGGACGCCGACGGCATCGTCACCGTGACCCTCGATATGGAAGGGCAATCGGCCAACACGATGAATGAGCGGTTCGTGCCGGGCATGGACGCGATCATGGCGCGCCTGAAGGCCGAGGAGGGGCTGGCGGGCGTTATCTATGCCTCGGCCAAGAAGACCTTTTTCGCGGGCGGCGACCTGAACCTTCTTGGTGCCGTCGAAAAGGCGGACGCGGAGACGCTGCGCTATGTCGAAGAGAACAAGCGCCCCTACCGCGATATCGAAAGGCTGCCGGTGCCGGTCGTGGCCGCCATCAATGGCGCCGCGCTTGGTGGGGGGTATGAGCTGTGCCTTGCCTGCAATCATCGGATCGTCGCGGATGACCCAAGGGCGATCGTGGGTCTGCCCGAGGTCACGCTCGGCCTTCTGCCCGGTGCGGGCGGCGTCGTGCGCCTGACCGCGCTTCTGGGGCTGGAGCGGGCGCTGCCGTTTCTCCTCGAAGGCAAGCCTTCGAAACCCGCGAAGGCGCTGATGGCAGGGCTGGTGGATGAGGTGGTGCCGACCGCAGGCGATCTTGTCACGGCGGCCAAATCCTGGATCAAGGCAAACCCCGATGCCCATGCGCAGCCCTGGGACCGGAAAGGGTTTCGCTATCCCGGCGGCGACAGTCTGTCGCCAAAGGTGCGGCAGGTCATCCAGATCGCGCCTGCCATGCTGGTGAAGAAAACCCGTGGCCTGATGCCTGCGCCGGAAAAGATCCTCGATGTTGCTGTCAATTCGATGCGGATGGGCTTCGATGCGGCGCTCCGGGTTGAAAGCCGGGGGCTTTGCGCGCTGATGGTGACGCCGCAGGCGAAAGCCGGGATTGGCACGTTCTTTTTCGGGATGCAGGCGATCAAGGGCGGGCAGGTACGCCCCGATGGCGATCGCTGGAAGGCGACGTCATCGGCCATTCTGGGTGCCGGCATGATGGGCAGCGGCATCGCCTGGGCACATGCCGCGCGCGGCCTGCCGACGGTGCTGAAGGACATGTCGCTGGAAGGGGCGGAAAAGGGCAAGGCCTATTCCGCCGCCCTCGCCGACAAGCGCATCGGGCGCAAGCAGATGAGCGGGGATGACAAGGATGCGCTTCTCTCCCTTATCACGCCAACCACCGATGATGCCGATTTCGACGGTGTCGATCTGATCGTCGAAGCGGTGTTCGAGGACGTCGCGCTGAAGGAAAAGGTCATTCCAGAGACGTTCAGGCGGTTGGCGAAGGGCGGTATCTACGGCTCAAACACGTCCACCCTCCCGATTTCTTTGCTGGCCAAAAGCTGCCCCGAGCCGGAGCGGTTCATCGGCCTGCATTTCTTCTCGCCCGTCGACAAGATGAAGGTGGTGGAGATCATCATGGGTGAGGCCACCAGCGAGGAGACGCTGCGCAAGGCCTATGATTATGTTCAGCAGATCGGCTACATGCCCATCGTCGTCAATGACGCGCGCGGTTTCTTCACCTCCCGCGTCTTTGGCACCTATCTGGACGAGGGACAGGCCCTCCTGATCGACGGGATGGCACCGGTGGCGGTGGAGCGTGCGGGATGGAAGATCGGCATGCCGGTCGGCCCGCTGGCGGTCCATGACGAGGTGTCTATGGTTCTGTCGAAGAAGGTCCACGACACCCATGTGGCGCTGGATGAACGGCTGGGTGTCAGCAACGGCTTCCCCGCGGAAGGCGCGCATACCAAGGCGGTCGCGCATGAGATGGTCGCGCTGGGACGGGGCGGGCGCCACTATGGTGGCGGGTTCTATGAATATGCGCCGGACGGGACGAAGAGCCTCTGGGATGGGCTGGGGCAGTTTGCCAAGGGCAATGCCAAGATCACGATGCAGGACGCGGAGGATCGGCTGCTTTACCGACAGGCCATAGAGACCCTGCGCTGTCTTGATGAGGGCGTGCTGCGCACCGAGGTCGAAGCCAATCTCGGCGGTATTTTCGCCATCGGCTTTCCCGCCCATACCGGAGGCGCGATCCAGTTCATCCGGGGTGTCGGCATCGATGAATTCGCTGCTCGCGCGAAGGCGCTGGAGGCGGCCTATGGTGAGCGTTTCCAAGTGAGGCCAGAGGCGCTGGACCGGTTGCGCCAGACCGCGAAGGCCGCCTGATGGCGGGGCCGCTGGCGGGTCTGAAGGTCATCGAAATGCAGGGCCTCGGCCCCTGTCCGCTGGCCGGGCAGTTTCTGGCCGATCTCGGCGCAGAGGTCACGCTGATCACCCGTAAATCGGGCAAGGCCGATCCGACCGACATCACCAATCGTGGCAAGCGCTCCATCGCGCTGAACCTGAAGGCCGCCGAAGGTGTCGAAGCGGCGCTGCGATTGGTGGAACGCGCGGACATTCTGATCGAAGGGTTCCGCCCCGGCGTGATGGAGCGGATGGGCCTCGGCCCCGACACCTGCGCTGCGCGCAATCCGCGTCTGGTTTTCGGGCGCATGACCGGTTGGGGGCAGGATGGGCCCCTCAGCCAGACTGCCGGCCATGACATCAATTATCTGGGTATCACCGGGGTTCTCCATGCCATTGGCCGAAAGGGCGAACCGCCGATCCCGCCGCTGAATATCGGCGCGGATTATGCGGGGGGAACGATGTTCCTGCTGCTTGGCGTTCTGTCAGCCCTGTTTGAGCGTCAGACATCCGGCAAGGGGCAGGTGGTGGATGCGGCGATGGTCGATGGCGCGCCTGCGCTTATGTCCCTGATCCATACGTTCATTGCGCGCGGCATGTGGTCGGGCGAGCGTGAGAGCAACTTGCTGGACGGCGGCGCGCCCTTCTATCGGAATTACGAAACGAAGGATGGCAAATACATCTCTGTCGGCGCGTTGGAGCCGCAGTTTTTCGACGAACTGGTTGCGCTTGCCGCGCTGCCGGAGCATCACAAGGTGCAGCGCGGCGATCCGCAGAACTGGCCCGATCAGCATGCGGCTTATGAGGTGATCTTTCGCCAGAAGACGCGCGATGAATGGGCTGCGATCTTTGCGCCGAGCGATGCCTGCGTCGGCCCGGTGCTCGACTGGTCTGAGGCACCGTCCCATCCACATCTTGCGGCGCGCGGCACGTTCATCTCCTCCGGCGGCATCGATCAGGCGGCCCCCGCCCCAAGGTTCGACCGTACGCCGCCCGCCATCCCGACACCGCCGCCGCAACCGGGCGGCGATACCGTAATGGTGCTGGCGGAGCTTGGCTATTCCGAGGCGGACATCGCGGTCCTGAAGGACGACAAGGTGATCACTTAATCGCCTATTGCCCGCCCGTCGACTGTGCCAACCATTCGCGGCCCTTTAGCATCGCGTTCCAGTAGACCGATGGCAGAACGCTTTTCTTGAGAAACCAGGCAGAGCGGCGTGGCACCGTTGAATCCCACGGGAACGTCGGCAGCAGTTTTCCGCCATAACCGAATTCGGCGAGGATGATCTTGCCGTTCTCGACCGTCAGCGGGCACGATCCGTAACCATCGTAAAGCGGTTTTAGCGACTTTCCGCCGATCTGTGCGATGACGTTCTGGGCGACGATCGGTGCCTGTTTGCGCGCGGCCGCCGCTGTCTTGGCGTTGGGTGTCGAGCAAACATCGCCAAGGCTGAACACATTTGGGTAGGACTTGTGCTGTAACGTCGCCTGATCGACATCGACCCAGCCTGCCGCGTCGGCAAGCGGGCTGTCTTTGATGAAATCCGGCGCGCGCTGGGGCGGGCAGACATGGATCATGTCGAATGACCGCTCGATCACTTCAGGCTCAGCGTCCTCTTTGGTGACCTTGAACCATGCTTTCTTCGCGGCACCGTCGATCTTGATCAGGTTATGCGAGAAATCGAGGCTGATCCCGTATTTGTTCACATATTCCATCAGCGGCGGCACATAAGGCGCACAGCCGAACAGCACCGGCCCGGCGTTGCAGAACGAGACCTCGATATTCTTCAGCCGATCTGTTTTCAGCCAGTGATCGCAGGACAGATACATCGCCTTTTGCGGGGCACCCGCGCATTTGATCGGCATCGGCGGTTGGGTGAAGATGGCGGTCTTGCCGGACATCTCCTGCACCAGTTTCCAGGTGTAGGGTGCAAGGTCGTAGCGGTAATTGGAGGTCACGCCGTTCTTGCCGAGGCTTTCGGACAACCCTTCCACCGCGTCCCAGTCGAGCATCAACCCGCAGGCGACGATCAGGGTGGAGTAGGAGATCACCTCGCCATCCGACAAGGTGACCTGATTGTCCTCCGGCTGAAAGCTGGCTGCTGACCCCTCGATCCGTTTGACGCCAACGGGCCACACCATCCTGACGGGGCGGCGGGTCTGTTCCTTTTCGAAGACGCCGGCACCGACCATTGTCCAGCCGGGTTGATAGAAGTGCTCATCCGAAGGTTCGATGATCGCGATGTCGAGCGAGCTGTCCCGTTTGAGCAGGCTTGTGGCCGCAGCGATACCCCCTGCGCCACCACCGACGATGACGACCTGATGCGATTGGCCCATGAAAGTCTCCCTGGATGGTTATGCGGCTACTCATGATGCAGGTCCGGCAGCCTCCCGCAGCATAAAGTACATGAGTGATATGTGAAATATCAACCCAAAGAAAGGGGGTGTGCCGAATGATGCACCCATGAGGTGAAATTCTGGGCGGACGGCGTCACCACGTGCAGTGACGCAGTCTTCTATCGAACGCGACTGGATTGGCGGCCATCTTCCGCATCTACGCGAGCCGGTCCGCAAGCGGGCTTTCATCCATCTGAGCAGTCAGATGATGGTTCATCCTCTCGGCCAGCGCTGCGCGGGCTGCGAAATGGGTGGCGCTGTCCCAGAGGTTATGTGTCTCGCCGGGGTCATTGATCAGGTCGTACAATTCGCCCCAGTCCTGATCCCTGTAGATCGTATAGCGCCATTCCGGCGTCACCAGTGCGCGCACGCGGGCCGGCTCCGCAAATCCGAGACGCTTGCCGCCATCATTGTATTCGATCAGCAATTCATCGCGAATGCCGTCGCCGCCCTTCAGCGCGGGTCCGAAGCTGCGCCCCTGATTGCCGTTGAAGGGCTTCAGCCCCACCCGGCCGAGGATCGTCGCCGCAAGATCGACGGTGGAGGTCAGTGCAGTCGATGTTGCCCTTTCGCGCCGCTGCGGGTCTGACCAGATGAAGGGAACGCTGGTGATGCTGCGAAACGGCAGCGCACCCTTCAGCAGCATATTGAAATCGCCAAGATAATCGCCGTGGTCGGAATTGTAACAGACGATCGTGTTGTCGTACTGGCCGTTGCGTTTGAGGCAGGCCATGATGTCACCGACCGCGTCGTCGACGAAGGCCATCATGCCCGCGGTCAGGGCCATCGCCTCTTTCAATTGTTGGTCATCCAGCATCATCGCTGTCTGAGGCGTCGTTTGTCCGCCCGCACCCTTCCAGTTATCGTGGAGCCATCGCATTGGGGGTGTCGGGTTCCTGTGCGCATCGTAAGGCAGCGCAACATCGAACTGGTCGGGCGAATACATGTCCCAGTATTTGCCCGGCGGGTTGAAAGGATGATGGGGATCGGGGAATGAGACGAAGGTGAAGAACGGGGCATCGTCACCGACCCGGCTGTCCAGATGGGCAATGGCGCGGTCGCGGATATATGCGGTCGGATACAGATCCTCGGGGATCGGCGTGCGGTTGGCTTGCGGGCAGGAATAATTGTGCGGCAGCTGGTTGGCTGGGTCATGCAGGGCCTGCCAGTCCCCGGCATTTTCGCGAAACCATTGATGATAGTGACCACCGCATTTGTCACCGTGGGAGGTGACCATGTCGACATGCTGATATCCATAATAGGGCGTCTTGAACTCGTACCGCCCATCGGTGCTGTAGCGACCGGGTTCCTCCTGCCCATAGTCGCCCTCGCCGGGTTTCCAGGCATCCGGGCGATCCGCCGGATCATTGGACGTGACACCGATGGGCGGCATGCCGGTGAAGGGTTGCAGATGGCTCTTGCCGATGGCGGCGGTGTGATACCCCGCCGCCGCGAGTTGCCCGACGAACGTGTTGGCCGCCAGGGGCAGGCGACAGCCGTTGTAACGCAACCCGTGGACGCTGGGGTACCGGCCGGTCAGCAGTGATGCCCGATTTGGCATGCAAACGGGCGATGCCACGTGAAAATTGTCGAACCTTGTGCCCATGGCCGCGATGGCGTCGATATTCGGTGTTTTCAGAACCGGATGCCCATAGCAGCCCAGCCAGTCCGCCCGTTGCTGGTCGGTGATGAAGAACAGAAAATTTGGACGATCATTCAACGGGCATGCTCCTTCAGATACGGCCTAGGCGGTGGCACTGCCGCCGTCCTGCACCCGATGCCAGACAAGCACGGCGACGGCCGCCAGAAGCGCGGCGACGTGGATCGTCTCTGGCCGCATCATGATCATGGCCGCCAGTGCCAATCGAATGGCCACCCATGGTAGCGGTAGCGCGCGTGCATCGAACCGCGCCAGCGCGCTGGCGACGAGATAAAGCGCGACCATAAGCCGGGTCAGCAGCCACAGAAGCTGCGTGAACGTAACGCCATTCTCATAACCCGGCAGCGGCGCGCCGTTGGGGCTCGACGGGTCGATCAGCGCCTGATCGATCAGCAGGAACTCCGGATAGAAGGCGAAGATGAAGGGGATCGCGAACATTACAATGCCTGATCGCACCGCGCTGAAGCCGGTGGTCATCGGGTCCGCCTTGGTGATGGTGGCAGCGGCGAAGGCGGCAAGCGCCACCGGCGGTGTGATGGCGGAGGCGACCGCGAAGTAGAAGATGAACATATGCGCCGTGAAAGTCGCGATGCCGAGGCCGACAAGCAGCGGTCCCATCAGCAACGCCACGTTGATATAGGCAGGCACGGCGGGCATTCCCATGCCCAGAAGCACAGCCAGAAGCATGGTGATTGCAAGCGCGATGAACAGAAAGAAGGCTGAGCCGCCACCGCCGAGATCGAGCGAGAGAAGGACCCCCAGCACATCCACGGCAACGAATTTTGAGAGGCCGGTGAAATTCAGGCTGACATCAATGACCGTGACCGCAAGGAACATCAGATAAAGGGTCGATATGGTGATCCCGGCCTCCGCCAGTGCATCAAGCACCAGTCGCGGTTTTGCGCGGAATGTCCTGTCGAGAAAAAGCAGCATCGTCACGAAGGCCGCCGCCCACCAGCCTGTCGCACCCGCATCGCCTGCCGCATTCTGGAACAGCTCGAAAGTCCAGGGCAGATTGACGGCCCGGCAGTTGTCGCCATCAAATATCCGCTCGACTCCAAACAGCCAACCGAAAGGGCCGCACCCGATGCCGTCTTTGGGTGTCAGCAACAGCACAAGGATCAGCAGGATCGGCAGAAAGATCTGACAAAGATGGAGGAGGTCGGTCCGCGAAAAATGCATGTCCTCAGTCAGCTCGCCCAGCGCGTCGATGCCCTGCTTGCGCGACTGAAACACGGCGGACAGGAACAGGCAGAAGAAATAGGCGATGGCCGGTAGCGTGGCGGCCACGATGACGTCGCGATATGGCACGGCCGTCAGCGCTGCGAGGATGAACGCGGCCACTCCCATTACCGGCGGCATGATCGACCCGCCGGAGGAGGCTGCCGCCTCCACCCCGCCCGCAAAAACGCGGGAAAAGCCGCGTTTCAGCATCATCGGGATGGTCAGAACCCCGGTCGACAGCACGTTAACAACCGGCCCGCCGGTGACCGTTCCGAACATGGCCGACGAGACGATCGCCGCATGGGCGGGGCCGCCCTTCATCTTGCGCGTCCAGCGGAAGGCAAGTTTGATCAGCGCCTGCCCACCCGCCGATTTTCCAAAGATCGCGCCGAGGATGATATAGGGGAAGACCATGTTCATGATGACATTCATGAACCGCCCCAGCATGCCCGACGCGTTGTTGACCAGGGCATCGTGAACATTGGGCCGCCCGTCGAGAAAGCTGCGCGGCTCTCCGCCAAGCTTGGTCATCAGGTACTTGTTGATGTCGTCCGGCCCATGGAAATACCAGACCAACACCGTGCTCATCGTGTAGATGGCCACGAACACCGAGACGAGGACCAGCGGCAGGCCCCAGACCTTGATGTTGTAGCCGAGGAACACGAGGATCGCCGCGCCAACAATCGCCACGAGCCAGACGCCGGTTGTCGCGACGCACTTGGGGTCATCAACCGTATCCGGCGGTATCAGACCCATATCGTTGGCAAAGGCGATTTCCGCTTTCAATGTCTCCGCGATCAGGCGTGCGCGCTCTCCGCTGATCGTGTCGATCAGGCAGACGCTGTCAATTTCAACGAGATAGGTCAGCGAGATCGCCGCCGCCGCAATGACCAGCGCGACATCCATGAAAAGACCGAAACCGGCCCGCGCAGTTCCTTGCCAGGCGCGCCACATTGAATGGCGCAGGGCAACGACGCACATCATGATGAAGAAAACGAGGGGATAGAACCACTCGGTTGCGAAACTGCGCACTTTCAGCGTTTCCACGCCTGCCAGATCGCGCCAGAAATCGTCCCAGCCGGGTATCGTCGGCATCGAATTGAGGATGCCCGCAAAGACGAAGAGCAATGCCAGAGCATAGACCATCCTGTTCGGAAAGACGGTCATGGTCGTCGGCTCTTCGATGGTGTCAGACATGCCGGGCGCTGTCTCCTGCGCGAAGGAAGGTGCCGCCCCTTGGCCGGAGCGGCGGCACCGTCCGCTTCAGCGCCTCAGGAGCCTTCTTCGGCGCAATCGGGAATATCATAGCCGGCCTCTTCCCAGGCGCGCACGGCACCGGGATGATATTTCATCGGGTTCAGACCGCACATGCCGAGGGCCGGATTGTCGAAATTGACGGTATCGCCGAAAGGTGCCTTGGCTTTCAGGTCGTCCAGCGTGGCGACATAGGTCTTCACCAGCTGATAGACGAGTTCCTCGTCCATGTCCTTGTGCACGACATCACCGCCGATGGTTGCCATACCGCGAAATGTCTCGTCTTCCGACACGAAGGTCCAGCTGTCGCCCAGGGCCTTTTGCAGGTCAGCGACTTGTAACTCAGCCGGGGCGCTGCCCGGTGCCTTCATGTATTTCTGCATTGCTTCGCTCTCATAGACTGAGACAGGTAGCGACCAGGCCGTCACGTTACCAGCAGCGCCGATCTGCGAGATCCGGGTGTTTGGGAACAGCTCCGGCAGAACGACGGCGTCAGGTTCTCCGCCGATGATGACCGTCGCCGCCTGCCCCCAGTTGGACTGAATACCGGTATAGCCCTTGCCATCTTCCAGCCCGGTCGCGATCTGGATAATCGACCGAGCGTTGGTCAGGGCACCACCGCGGGGCGGGCCATTGAAGATCGTGCGACCTTCCAGGTCGTCCCAGCCGCCGACATCCTTCGAATCGAAGGCAAGCAGGAAGAAGATGCCCAGCGTGTAGGGATAGATCGACCGCAGATTCGACGCGAGCTCCGCGCCCTTTTCGGCCCCCAGCGAGCCATAGGGACCGACGCCGCGGCTCATCAGGAAAGGGAGGATATGCGGCGCGCTGGCGATATCGGTCTTGCCCTCGGCGACATTCTGGATCGAATTGGTTAGCGTTTGCCCTTCGGCGAGCTGGATGTTCGCGATCCCCGCCGTGCCGACGACCTGCGTCAGATGACTGGGGGCGAGATGCGTGGCACCTCCGGCGGATGCCGTTTCGGCCGTCAGATTGACTTGCGAGATCGCGGGCGAAGCTGATGCTGCGGCGGCGACCAGCGCCCCGGCAAGGATCTTTCTATACATTTGTTCCTCCCATTGTTTTCTGCATGTCATGCTTGGCGAGATGCACCAACCCGTCAATCGATTTGTTGCATTGGCAACGATAGGCAGAACAAGGATCCATGGTGCTGGTCTGAGCCGGAAGCATCGGGCCGATGCCTGCCCTGTAGTGCCTTTGAGAGAAGGCGTTACGTCAGATGAAACGCGGCTTGAGAGCGAAACGAACGGTCCCGTAACAAACCCGCCGCCGCTTACGTCCCATCGCGATCGGTTCGCGCTGGCTATCCAGCCTCCCGGACAGCACGCCATCCGTCAACGATGCGGTTTCGTGTGGCGGCCTGGCAATACTAAGAGACTGGTGGTGCAGGAGGCGCAAACCGCGTCGAACTCCGCCAAAGCTGATTTTGAACCACTGAACGCTGAGGAGTTTGAACAGCTCTTCGATGAACTCGAACGCTGGAACTCGGTGCTTGTGCATCACAGGAAAGAGCTGCGGGGGCCGAAACCATGAGCCGCCCTGCGCCTTTTTCACTGAGACTGACTGAAGATGAACGCCAGCAGATAGAAGCTAAGGCCGGATCAATGCCGCTTGGGTCGTTCATCAAGGCCGTGGTTTTATCCGACGAAGACCTCAAATATCGTAGTCGGAGAAAACCACCTGTTGCGGAGCAACAGCTCTTGGCTGACTTGCTCGCCCGTCTGGGTCAGACGCGCACGGCCAACAATCTCAATCAAATCGCCAAGCACCTGAACCAAGGCACTCTGGTTGTGGATGAGGCTCTGGAAGCCGACCTCAAACAAGCCGTGGTCGATGTGGTGTGGATGCGTCTGACGCTGATGCAGGCGCTGGGTGTGAAGCGCCCATGATCCTGAAAGCCTCGCAACGATCAGGAGCCGCACAGCTCTCCTCCCATCTGCTCAATGGAGTGGAGAACGATCATGTGGAGGTGATCGAAGTGCGTGGCTTCATGGCCGATGATCTGGGCGGTGCATTGCTGGAAGCCTATGCGATCTCGAAAGCGACACGGTGCAGGCAATATCTTTTCTCGCTGAGCCTCAATCCGCCCAAGGATTATGTGGCCAGCGAGAAAGAATTTCTGAGCGCGATTGACCGGGCCGAAGAAACGTTAGGGCTGACTGATCAGCCCCGCGTCGTCGTGGTGCATGAGAAGGAAGGACGACGACACGCCCATGTGGTATGGTCGCGCATTGATGGGGAAGCGATGAAGGCCATCCCCATGTCGCACTTCAAACGAAAGCTGAATGCTCTCTCCCGTGATCTGTATTTCGATCATGGATGGGAACTGCCCAACGGCCTCAAAACCCACGGCGGACGGAACCCGCTCAACTTCACGCTGGCGGAGTGGCAACAGGCCAAGCGCCAGAAGATTGATCCGAGAGAAATCAAACAAGCGATCAAGGGCGCATGGGAGCGCTCCGACTCCCTCAAGGGCCTGCAAAGCGCCTTAGAGGATCAGGGCTACTTCCTCGCCTGTGGGGATCGGCGGGGCTTCGTGGTGCTGGATACACAAGGCGAGGTTTATGCCCTTAGTCGATGGGCGGGCATCAAAGCCAAAGAGGTCAAAGCGAAACTCGGCTCGCCCGATCAACTTGCGAGCATCGATGAGGCCAAGGCGATGATCCGCTCCAAGGTGACGGATCAGATGCGGGGATACATCGCCCAGGTCAAAGACCGACATGAAGAGCAACTGGCTCCGCTCCGTGATGAGCATCGGTCCATGAAGGAAGCTCATGCGACAGAACGGAGAAAGCTGAGAGAGGGCCAAGAGAAACGCTGGGTCAAAGAAACCAAGGCCCGATCCGCACGGCTCAACACCGGAATGCGCGGCCTCTTCGACCGCCTCACGGGGAAGGCGAAAGCGACCCAAGCCGAAAACCTGCTGGAAGCACGCCAATGTGCCGCTCGTGATCAGGCGCAACGCACCTTCATGATCGAAGCGCAGATGCGCGAGAGGCAGACACTTCAATTCCGCTTTCATGCTCTACGGCAGAAGCAGCGCGAAGAGCGGAGGTTGTTGGCGCAGCAAATTGTCCATAGGCCAAGTCGAGACGAGCCTAAGTGGGTTCAGCCGCATACCCGACAACCCAAGGTCGATCTTTCAATCTAGCCAAAGGTCGTTTTCACTGTCCGATGGGGAATCATCCATTCTCGTTGGATAATTGCGTTCAGGCATAGTGAAGGGCGTCAAGACGCTGCGCCTCGGAGGTCGGTTATGAAACACAAATCTTTAGACTTGGCTTCGGAGATCAAGCGAGCTTCCTTGCCCGCGCACGTAGAGGGATTTCTGTATCCTGTTTTTGAAGCCATTTCGAATGCCCTTCACTCAATCGAAGATAAGTTTGGCGAGCAAGCTCACGAGAACGGCCGTATTAAGATTTTCTTCGATCCTGATGCGCAAATCATTCGTGTTGAAGACAATGGAGAGGGATTTAGTCGTGTCAATCTGAATGCGTTCTTAACTCCATTCACGGGTACCAAACTCCGTCGAAACGGAAAGGGCTTTGGCCGATTTATATCTTTCAAAATATTCAGCAGAGTTTTTTACGCCTCAAATACTGAATTTAACGAGACCGAAAATCGAAAGGCCACTTTCGAATACCTCCCTCTAAACGAGGCAGATAATCTCGTTGAAATCGATGACGCACAGCTGATCCCGGAGCATCGCTTTGAAACTGGACTCACTGTTGCATTTCATAAGCCTCTCGAAGATTATAAGAGATATTTCAATTTTTCATCGGATGATGAATATAGTGAAGAAACACTTCTCGTTGCGATTATGGATCACTTCTTGCTTGAATTCATTCAAGGAAAAACGCCGAAGAGTTTTATATGCGAGATTGGTGGGGCAGTTTTTAATCTGTCTGAGTATTTCTCAGAAAGCGTTAATCTAAAGGATGAGTCCGACATCGCTTTTGAGATCGATGGCAAAGAAGCAGACTTTAACCTTCGTTTCATGCAGATAGACGCAGAAAAGTCCAAGCGGCACAGTCTATATTTTTACGCCGATAACCGCGCCACAAGCGATCTCGAAAATATCGCCAAAGGCTTAAAAGATAACTCATTCGAAGATGATGAGGGACGGCGCTATAATTACCTGGTAGCTGTGACGAGTCCTTACTTTAAGGCAACGCAGTCTCGTGATCGTATTTCGAATCTCGGTGTGAAAACTGAACACAATGGAAATGAGAAACCATTGAAAGACGCTTTAGCTGCTGAGGCTAAAGCTCATATTCTGACGCTTGAGCCCAGCTATACGGGCAGCAGGCGCAGTACTATTCGGAAAAATGTTGAGGACCTAATTGCTCTTGACCCGATGCTGCGTCGGGGTTTGGGGAACATGAGTATCGATGAGTTCGTCTCTGAGCGTGGTATCACGGAGTCTCGAGAGCAGCTTGCGCAAGACCTTTTTGTTGCGAGATTAAGAAGTAAGTTTGATTTCCGAAAAATAAATTCGAAGATGCCATTCAGTGAACTACAGAAAGTAGTTCGCGATAGAATTCCAGCAGATGCTAAGGAAGCATTGGCGATATACGTTGCTTATCGAAACGATGTCATAAAAGTCTTGGCAGAGATGCTGAACCGGGATGAAGGTGGAGCTGTTGCTAAGGAAGATGCTGTTCATGAGCTGATTTACCCCCGATATCATGACAGTGACGAGATCGATTACTCATCCCATAATTTATGGCTGATCGACGATGATCTTGCCTATGCAGAATATATTTCGAGTGATCGTACGCCTAAGGGCGCAAAGCGCGAGAAAGGTTCGTTTGCACACGATATCTTAGTAAATAATCAGAATGAGCTTCTTCTAGTTGAAATGAAACGCCCTCAGAAAGAGAAATTTGATACGGAAGAAGAAGCCAGAAGAGCGACCGACAATCCTGTTCAACAACTTGTCTCACAGATTGGAGAGATTCGCGATTTTGGTGGCGTAACAACTACTGGGAACCGCAAGATTGAAGTCTCCAAAGAACATATGATCAGAGGCTACATCATAGCAGACTGGAATGATGATCTTGAACGGTATCTCGGGGACAATGATTTCATCATTTCGAACTTCGGTGGGCCTATGGCATATCGCTACTACAGCACCCGAAACATGATGATAGAGGTCCTTGCGTTCGATAGATTGAAGGACCGCGCGGCAAAAAGGAACGAGGTTTTCATCGACATCCTCAACGGTCGCACAAATTACGCAGGTCTCAAAGTAAGCGTTCTAGCAAGCTGATTGCTTCGCTAGCCCCCTAAAGGAATTTCAAAGTGAACGAACTCATTTACGCCTTTGGCGAAGCATTCGCCCGTATTCTGATGGTGGCGCTGGCCGGAGGCGGCGGCTTTCTCATTGGCTGGTTGTTGTCACCCCATTCGGCTGGGCTGCGCCGGACGGTCATGTGGGTGATCGCAACCGCCTTGGTGCTGTGCGCCGTCTTTATGAACAACGCACTAGGCTGGTCGATAGCGTGGCTTTTGGCTGTTATCGCCTTCTTCGCAGGGGTGAGCTTCTGGGTTGCCAAAGCGGCAAAGAGTTTCTTCGAAACACCCACCACCTTCGGCTCCAGTCGATGGGCCACGCCGGATGATGTGCGCGAGCGAAAGCTCGTTAACGAAGGAGGCATTCGCATCGGCAATGCCCATGATGGATCATCGGAGAAGCTGATCTCCTACAAAGGGGATCGGCATTTGCTGACCGTCGCCCCGACCCGTTCCGGCAAAGGCACAACCCAGATCATTCCCAACCTGCTGACCTACGACGGGTCGATGCTGGTCATTGATCCCAAGGGCGAGAATGCATTGATCACAGCCAAACGTCGGCAGGAGATGGGCCAAGAGGTCCACATCGTTGATCCTTGAGGGATCGCATCTGTTGAGGGGATCGAACCCTCTCAGTTCAATCCCCTCGACTGGCTGGATATCCGTGATCCCGACATCACCGAAAACGCCATGCTTCTAGCCGATGCTTTGGTGATCGGCGGCAATCACAAAGACAGCTTTTGGGATGAAGAGGCCAAAGCCCTCCTGCAAGGGCTGATCCTCTATGTGGCGAGTGGTCCCACCTATGATGGGCGCCGAACACTGGGCGAGGTCCGCAAAATCCTGACCGCTACGCCGGAAGAGCAAGACGCAGTGCTCAAGGAAATGGCGGGGTCCATGGGTAATCCCCCCGAAAATTAGGGGTTTGCGGAAGTAGAATTTTCTCGAAGATGGAAGAGGAGATTCTGATGAAGAAATCAAAGTACAGCGACGCGCAGATCATGGCGATCCTGAAGCAGGCTGAGAATGGCGTGCCGGTC